>NZ_JBWDNR010000001.1:0-1332032 GCF_056269295.1 Paenibacillus sp. J31P13 | reverse complement strand
CCCATAATTTAGCACATATTGGAACTATCCTGCCCATTAGCTTAATAAAGAAGAGGAGCAGTTCACCGTAGCAATCTGCTCCTTGTTTGTTGAACTAACGTTACCCGTTAGTTGAATGAAATAATAAATATAATTACCCATGTCATTAAGCTGTTGGGAGAATTTTTACATTTATTCTTGGTAAACTACAATCGTTAAACCTGACTCGCCCATTAATCCATAATCTATTTCAACAACTATTTTACGTTCAGGGAATAGATGTGTAAGCCTGATTTCCCATAATGACTTGAGAACTCGAGCAAACTCCATGAAAATAATTTCGTTTTCAACCGATTCATCATAAGACATTATGAAAAAATCTCCGATAGACCAACTGTTTACCCATTTCTCGACTTGTCTTCTATCGTTATTGAATCTCTTCTTGATTTCTTTTAGACTTCCTTCACCATTGAAAAAGTTTGATATAAAAATATATTCGCCTACTTCAATTATATCTGGCCAAAAAACACTCGCAACAGACAAGTGCTGCTCAATTGTGCATGTATTAGCTGCATTATTCATTAAATTAGTACCCATTATGTCTTTAAATTCTTTTAGGGTCTCTCCGTTAACTATGCTACTATGTTTGATCACGACGCAGCACACTTCAAATCATATTTTTGATAATATTCATTCGAGATACAGCAACCTAATCCCTTTAACGTTCTTCAACTAAACTGCCCGTTAGCGTAATGAAAAAATGGAGCAGCTGGCGATGCAACTGCTCCATGGTGGGTTGAACTAACGTTCCCCGTTAGTTCAATAAATCGTTTTATATATCCTATCCGTATCAGTATCTATAACGAAATCAACCTCTTCATCTTTATCAAAAGGTAATTGCTCAAAACTATGGAGCCTGCAAAATACATCGGGTAAATCTTAATATCAGAAGTCTGCCTTTTTGCTTGTATATACTTTTGTTTTAATTCTTGTTTAGTACATTTGGCACCTGTAACATAAACTCGGTGAAAATAGCCATCAATTTCAACTAACATAGGCATCACGACTGGTTGGTACCAATCCATAAAGCTAAGGATACATACATAATAACTCATCCCGATTCCATTAGTTAATCTTTTTTCTTTACTCAAGAATCCTTTAACAAACGAATGGAGCCGCCTTGTGGTCCTGCCCGATATCTCAACGAGATACCGTTTCAATCCGACAGCTACCTGTTAATTGTTAAGCTATCGTACTTAGCTTAATAGTGTTAGTCTAAGACTTCGCACGCTACTGACAATGAATTTGCTTATTACAGCGGTAAAGCACCTAACAGATAAGGAAGACAATTAAATATAAAAAAACCGCCAATCCAGAGTAATTACCGATTCAGTGGTTTATTTTATGTATTATGGCTTATCGTTGGAGAATAAATTATATTCAGTTTGGCGTAGCGGCTTCCTCTTGCTTATTTCAGTAACAGAAACTAACGTATTTATTGAAATCATATCAAGAAGTGCTGCTTTTTCTTTTTCGTTGCATTGCTCAATAAAGTCAGGGGAGTAAACTATATTTTCACAGTAAGCAGGAATTATGTTGTTTAATACCTGAATCAATTGTGTAGGTGAAAGGGCGTTAAGTTGTTGTGCGAATTTTCTATAAGTCGAAGCATCCTGTTTTAACCAACTGATCAGCACAATTGTTTGGTCAGATTGCGGAAAGACGTTAAGTAAAAGCATGCTCATTTCGTCTTGTAAGTTAAGTAAATTGTTGGCCTTATTTCCTTCTAAATCAAACTCCAAATTAAATCCAGAACAAACTGCAAAGTTAGACGGACCTTCGATTTTAAACTCCATTGTTTCTAAAATGTCATGCTGACCTTTCATGATCGCGGCATCGAATATTTTTTTGGTACGCAGATTATCTTTTATGGCTAATTCATAGCCAATACCTCGTGCTCTATGATCTTCATCTTTCAAAAGACTAGGTTTATCATCTCCCATGTTCTTATAAGCATTTTTAGCTTCCATTTTCTTATGGTGCTCGTAAGCAAACGCTCGATATGCAAACAGAAAACGTTGTTCCTCTGTCCCTACATAGTCCGTATCTTCGATCGGTTGGAAGAGTATTTTGTCATGATGGCCACAAAATCCTGTAATGGTAGTAGCGACACCTCGGCCAATCGTCTTGAAACGGATATTAATTTTCTGAGATGTAGCCGTGCTACGCATCATGATAACATCCCCGTTACGGCTAATCCGGGCTAAAATCCGATTTTTATCATTTAACTGCTCCGTCCTCTTCTTAAACTCTTCCACAAAAGGTTCTGGCACTACATGGACATACTACCATACTAGCTCCATTAAAGGTGTAAAAGTCGATAATGCTAACCCTTAAGTGGATGAAATATTACAGGTGATTAAATACAGTTCAAAGGAAATTAAGTATTAGACTGACCCCAATAAAATAAACAGCGGCAGCCATAGACTAAAAATCAAAGTCTAAACTGCCGCTATTTTATTGAACTAACGTTCCCCGTTAGTTTAACAAGAATCGTTATATAGCGAATCCATTTTTTATGATTTCAGCAACTTCACGAGCGTTGATTTTCGTATTGTTTATTCTCAAATAGTTTTCTTTTTTAATTTCTCCCTCTAACGAGTTCAATCGATGTTGCTCCATTGTCTGTTTTAGATCCTGTTCAGAGAATGTGATATCTCTCTTTGTCGGTTTATGTTCAAGTCTATGGGGAGTCTTGTTACGCTCTATTCTCTCCTCAAGATCGGCTTCAAGCTCAACAAAATAGACATCCGCACCTTGATCCTCAAATATTTTACAAATTTTATCTACATAATCCCAATCGCTCTGCAAATCGAATCCCCATACATATGTGAATATCATTCCATACATATTACTGGCGGCGGTCGCTTCAAATATATCCTGACGGAATTTATCCGATAATCCCCACATTTCACTACTGAAGCCAAAATAAGGAGCCAGCAATTCTATCGTCATATGGTTGTGGAACAATTTTAAATCAGATATCATTTCCAGTTCATGCCCCACTGTCATTTTACCTACTGCCTGAGGACCAAATATCAAAACAAATTTCATGATATCACCACTTTTCGAAGTTATTTTAATAATAGTACTACAATTGGTCAAGTTTTATTGCACTAAACTGCTCGTTAGCTCAACGAAGCTGCCGATTTATATCGGCAGCCTCGTTCTGATGATTATGAAGCTATAGTTTACCGTTTGTTGAATAACAGTTTCTATTTTCAGATTACGTATTAGCTCTCACGTCGCCCCATCGCTCTACGGCTTTATTTTTTTAATGATTCAATTATCCCTTTGGCTATCACTCTACTTGTTATTAATTCAAATTTCATTCCAGGTTTGATTAAATAATTTGGTGCTTCTTCTTTTTCATGGAAAAGCAAATACAAGTCTGCAGTTGACTCTCTTTGAATGTTTGGAGAATTGTGAAATTCAATGACTGCACTCCATAAGCCATTTATTAATTCCCTATCTTCTTCAAAGATGATGGGTGTTGAGAAGTTACGAACTGGAATATTACTCTGACCGCCTTCATCAATAGTCAGAAAATATATTTTTACCTTTCCCACTGTCTTCATGATTTTATCAACTCTTTCAGAGTATTTCAGATAGCTTCTACTCAAATTATGAGCACATCGCAACACCTGCTCATTCATGTGTGTTTTCAACTACCGTTCCCAGTTAGTTTAACGAAGCATTCATAAACAGCGATCATTTATTATTAAGGAGTTAAGGTTGGTTGCTCGGGATCAGTAGTTGTAGAGATATCTTATAAAATTGGAGAATTTATCTGTGCTGAAAAATGGAGCTTCGATTGCCATGCCTATAAAATCAACCTCAACTAACTTTGGTTGGTCACTTCTGAAGTCATATCCATAAGCAGTTCCGCCACCATCCGAACCTATTAAAATAAGTCCAGGTGCAGTCTCTTGAACAGTGTATTCCCTGTTGGCTTGAACAATTTCTTGCATCTTCCATAATCTCAGATAACTATTGTCACCAATCGTACCTTCTCCGCCATTTGACTTTAACATAAACTCGACATAATCAGTGGGGAATTTATGACGAAGCGTGACTTCTACATTTTCAATTTCTTTATTCAGAATGGGTCCGTTCACTTGGAATTTCTCCAAATAACTTTTTAGCACTCTTTTCCCACCTCTTATATATAAGTTAAACCTTCATCTTCACTAAACTTCCGCTACTTCAATACAATCAATAACCAATCGTTTAGCCCGCTGCTGTCGTGGGTTGTATCAGCTATCGTTCCTCGTTAGTTTAACGATAATTCTTCATTTTTGATCGTGTACTTGAACCGTTATACTGCCAAAAAGTTTTTCACCGATATAAGCAACTAATTTCCAAAGACCAGGTGAAGGCAATGACATTTGTGAAGGAGTGTGTCCGTCAGCTCCATTATTAGGTCCACCTAATTCTAAGGCTTCAATTACAGTGATTTTTTCTCCTGTTTCTTTGCTAATACCCATTACTTTTAATGAACCTTGTAGTTCTTCAGGTTTTCCCCAAAAGTGCCACATATATTTTTGTTTTTTATTTGGATAAAAACGGACTACTTCACCATCATCATAAATAATCCCCAATTTCCCTTCTTGTCCTATCATCGTATAGGCACCTGATTTAAACAGATGGCTGACTTCCCAATCTTTGTTCTCGGGAATAGGTTTTTCTGCTGAGCATCCTGCGAGTAATAACAATACTGCAATCAATACAATTTTAGGATAAATCATTTCAACTAAACTCCTTTCTAATGTTTTACATAATTCTACAATTTATGGTTTCGAAGAGGAGATTTATTTTAATATTTGTTAAACTAAAATACCCTTTAGCTTAATAAAAACAAGGAGAAGCTAGAAGAAGCGGCGATATAGTTCTCGTCTCCGCTCTCCGCGCAACTGTGCATATATTTGAGTTGTCGATGCTTTCTCATGACCCAACATGCCTTGTATGAAATCCAATGGTGCCCCATTATCAAGTAATTGACATGCATAGGTATGACGAAAACGATGAGGATACACATTAGCTTCCATCTCTCCCCGAGTTGCAAGCCGCTTTAATGACCACCTGATCGTAGGAATTGCCATTCGTCGGGTAGGATTTGTATTCGTCACAAATAATGCTCTACACGAATCTTCTCGACTCGCCAGGTACTTTTTCAACCAAACCTTGCATTCAATAGTAAAGTAAACTTCTCTTTGTTTGGAGCCCTTTCCGTTAACAATTGCAGAGCAATTCTCCCAATTTAGATCTTCAATGTTTATCTTCTGTACTTCTCCAACACGACAGCCGGTGCTATATAGAAATTCAAGCAAAGCTCGTTCTCGAGTGGATAGACAAGAAATCTTCAGATGGATTACATCTTCCTCGATTAAAAATTTAGGAATGCGTTTATCCATCTTAGGCTCTCTTAATTTGAGAGAGGGGTTCGATGTGAGGTATGCTTCTTCATATGCAAAACGAAAAAGAGAACGAATAAAGCGGATACGATGTCCTAAACTGCTTGGCTTCAACCGGCCGGATTGCTTAGATAAGTATTCCTTAAGCAACTGTAATGTGACCTCTCCAATATCAAGATCACCAAGTTCTCCAAATAGCATCCTTAGCTGTAAGGCGTATGCTTTTAATGTGTGTGGACTAAATCCCTGAATCCGTTTATCAGCTTCATACAGCTTCCATAATTCACTTAAATTCATAAAATAACCTCCCATTAGGCCTAATAAGTCTAGGTTTGCTTCTAATGGGAGGTTTTAATCGTTGTATTGCACTAGCGTGTCCCGTTAGCGTAATGAAGATCGGGTCAAAAATCTTCGAAATGCCTCGAGCGGACCGAGTGTCGAATGGCCCGAAGTGTGAATTGGGTGTTATGAGATGTCGGCGTCTTCTTCGATTCATCTACCCTAATAATATTGTTGCTTTTTCTATTTCTCCTTGAGCATCTAGGTATTTCAATGTACTATCAACATCTTCAGTATTCATGGTCTTCACAATTATTAAATGCTGAATATTAAAACCTGGTGGATCTAGATTAGGTTCTTCAAAATGCTTTACTAATCTTTCTGGGGTGGTTACCAAACACCATCTCTTCATTCCATTATTAAAAGTTATCGTTACTTCGATTAGATCAAAAGAGTCCAATTCATCATCGAACTTCCAACTTTGTAGTATCGGTACATCCACTTTCCCCTCAGAGAAATAGTATTTAGCGATCCATATTCTTCTCTTCTGATTTCCGATTATTCTAAACTTTTCATAATCTTCAGCGACTACTTCATAAAACCTACCCTTAGTAATTGCGTGTCCATATACCCCTACACTGGTACAGGTAATATCTCTTTCTGCCATGTACTCACATCCGATACTATGTTCTGCTTGGTAATTGTGTTTCATAAATTCATGCGAGTGTCCTTTACTTATAATTTCTTAAAAATAGCCCTTTCGGTGTTCAACTATCGTTCCCCGTTAGCGGAATGAATCCTACTCACTGACTAATTCTTTTCAATCCCTCAAGTAAAACAAAGTCAATAGAATTTGTATAAACCGTGAATTGGTAATCAGTAGCGATAAATTCATAGATTTCGTCTTTGAAGGTCAGAAGATAATGTGTTCTGTCCTCCCAGTTTTTTGCTATATGCCGAGGATGGACACTGTGAACTTTCATTTCGTCACTTATCCAGTTTGAATGTTCTATTATGTGTCCGCTATAAAATTGTAGACCTTTTTTCCAAAGGCGATGACCATTAAGAACCTCATCATTAATATGAGTCATTTTAAGTCCATAACACTGGATGAATTCAATAAGTGCAATTTGTTCCTGATCACCCGCAATATAATAAATCAATATTGCTTTATTTGAATTGGAAATTAGGTGTGGACATGGGGAACCCGTATCACAGTTCGGGAAGATATCTATGACTTTTGCGAAAGCATAATACCACCTCAATGATTTATTTACTTTTTTAGCAAGTAGCTCTTCTATAAAATACCATTTGTTGGAATAGGTTGCTACGTGAAACTGCCCGTTAGTTCAACAATTGAGATGAACGGTTGTAGCTTTATAATAAAGTTTGATAATTTTTAAAGCTACATCCCCTTGGTTTTTCGTTAAGGAGACCAAGTATTTTTAAAATAAAGTTTGATAAAAACTAAATTTAACGACGAAGGGCTGCCAGGTGGCAGCCCTTTTGTTATTCAACTATCGTGTCCCGTTAGCGGAGCGAAGCTAAGATAGTAATAAGCTTACCTTAAATCCCTCTTATCAATTAAATGCGTTGGAATTTTTATAACTACCTTCCCTATCAACCTTTCTTTATCCACGAAAGGGGTAGTCCACGAATGAGAGTCGAAACTATCATTACGGTTGTCGCCTAAAAAAAAATATTTGTTTTCGGGGACAGTAATCGGACCAAATTCATACCGAATTGGCTCGTTTAAGTAAGTTTCGGATACTTTTACACCATTACGAATCAGTGCCCCGTTCATAATTTCAATCACATCACCAGGAGTTCCTATGAGTCTTTTTACATACCTTTCATTAACTTTCTCGGTTATAGGTGGATAAAATACAACAATATCACCAAACTGATAATCATCCATCCATATTATTTTCTCAACAATTAATCGGTCATTAATTTGAATGGTTGGAAGCATCGAACCAGTCGGAACAATCATAGCTTCTGCGACAAATGTTCTAATAGTCAATGACGCAACGATTGCAATTAGAAAGCTTATTCCCCAGCTTTTAATTATTTTCATGAATTGAACTCTCCTCTCCATTTCAACGAACTTATTATCTTTTATTAACGATTATTAAATGAAATTGGTTGCATTAACTATTCCTTTATACGTTTCCTAAGGTTCGAAGGTTACGCTCTTTTCCCTCATTTCATTAGCAGCAAATAACGTTACGGACTAATTCCATTAATCTGCCCGTTTGTTTATTGAATAATAGAAGCGGATTCATTACCGGCTGCTGTCATGTTGTATTGAGTTACTTAATAATAGATATAACCTCATTTATAAGTTGTCTTAATCGATTAAACCCTCAAAATACCTTCTCTTGCTTGAACAGTTGTTGAAGTAATCTGCCCGTTAGTTTAATAAAAAGAGCAGGCTGCTAGCGCCTGCTCAACAATGTGCTACTCAACTATCGTTCCCAGTTAGCGGAATGACATTTCTTAATCAGCGAGAGCACGTTTTATGATCGCTTTTGCTTCAGCAACTAACTTTTCATCTTTATAATCAATTGCCTGCATCATGATCAAAATGGGAATGTATATGGCTATCAATCGAGCTAATATCTTCGTTTCTTCATCGACATCCCCATATTCTTTGAAAAAGTCTGAACGCGCATCCGGAGGCAAAAAGCTATACGCGACATTCAAGTCGCAAGCAGGATGTCCGATATTGATATCTCCCCAGTCGATAATCCCTGAAATTATTCCATTCTCGTCTACCAGCATATTTTTAAAATGAAGGTCTCCATGGAGGAATACGTTTTTGGGTTTCACTTTTTCAGTTCCAAGCTGTTCCAAATAGTTCGATAATTCACGATACTCTTCTTCAGTAAAATGAAGGGCAAGGTCGGAAATGAATTTATGCAACTTTTCTTTACGCATTGCAATATCAATCAAATTTCTATGGTCATGTTGAACTCCATTTTCTTGGGCAATTTGCACAGGGAATGCATGTAAGCTTTTTAAAAATTGCGCGAGCGTTGTTGCTGATACCGCACGTTGCTTGTCAGTTAATCCGATTGGAAACTCTCCTGATAAATAGGGGTAGCCTAGGAAAGGTGCAGGATAATTATAATCCCCTTCCCCAAAAAATAGCGGTAACGAATATGCAATGAAACAATAATCTTTAAGCTTAGGTAGTATCTTTCCTTCCATCCTTAAACGATTAATTGCAACTTCTCTTCTTGGAAAGCGAAATACATATTCGACCCCGACAAGAAAAACAGTGTTATCCCAGCCGTATCCTAGTTTTTGTACGCTTTGTGAAGCTAACTGCGGAAACTGACTGCTTATTAATTTATGAGCCAATTCTTCTGATACTTCCCATTCCGCATCCCATTGATTCGTACTTCCCATACCCATTTATCGACTCCCTCACGAAAATAGAAAATAGGCTCGACTAGCCTGTTCCATTTACAACATCATATCATTAATTTGTTCTTCTGTTCGAGAACAACCTTACCGTCTGTTCCTCTATCCTGCCCGTTAGCTTAATAAAGAAAAGGAGCAGCAACCACTACAAACGGCTTCTTTTGTCGTTCAACTATTGTGTCCTGTTACTTCAATGATTTATTTTCCTTCAGACGTTTCAGACTACTCTTTAGCAACTTTATTGAGGACTTCATGGATTTTATTAGTTATCTCGTTAATGTTACGGGAACGATATTTCAAAATAGGGTTGTCCCAATACTCAGGTCCAGTTTCTTCGTCACCAATTTTCACTAAATATAATGTATACGCACCTTCTGGACTCATGGATGGATACCACCCTAAATCCAAAATCAATCCTTTCTTTTCATTTCTAAAATAGAATATATCCTCGTGTAGTTCCAATTCATAAGGATATGATTCGTCATGAAAGTCATCAGGATTAATTTCGAAAAAATGATTACAAACGACAGTCCAATCCGATGGAATTTCTAAAGGTACCAAATGTAGGCTCATTATTTAATAACACATCCTGTAATATCAATTATTCTTCATATTTCAAATATTCGCGAAGTGATTAAACTATCCTGCCCGTTAGCTTAATGATAGTTCCTTATCTCAAGATTAATCGGTTATGAGTATATGTTCTTTTCAATCTCGGCCAAGGATATATGTTCTTGTCTTCAGGCTTGGACATGAACATATATCCTTACAACAAAAAAACCGCTGTTTAGGCAGTTTCCAATACATATATGTTGTTGTTCTCTGACATCATTTTTTTATAAGGAGTATTCTAATAAGTTTATGCACTTGCCCAAGCTTCAATTCAGTATTCATATGAAATGACTCCTTCGACTGTGACGCTTCATATTAATACTAGTAGAAATACTTACGGGTTTCTGTCGTTTTTGTGTATGTAGATTACATAGTAATTATAATGATGTCTTGCTTGATAATGAGGACTCTCGCTCATTAAGAGTGGATAATTCAATATTTATAGTTTTATTATTGAATTAATGACCCGTTCTATCCTGTGAGGATCTAATAATACGGGTCATCATCTTACGTGGCAGCAACCGCGGCAAAAACGCGATGAACCGGTTTCGAGTTCCGGGCATTATTAATGTTTAAGCACAGTGAAAATTTCCTCAGGAACCCCGGTTGCAGTTACGTCCTTAGCAATGGGCGTCGCTTGAATTCCAAATTTCCGCTCTCGGATACTCCTGTGATAAGGACTGTCTTTCTCATTTTGAAGCTCCCCCTACTTGTTTTTTCAGTACACTTTGATTAAAAGGTCAAAATCACTTTGCCCTGGGAGTGGCCCGTCGACACCTTAACCAACGCTTTATTAATGTCATCGAACGTATAAGATGAATCTATTGAGGGCTTTATATTTTCATTTTCAATAAGTTTAGTGATTTCTTGTAATTGACTTCCATTGGCTTGTACGAATAAAAAACGATATTCATTTTGATTTTTATGTGCTAATAAATCTAAGCGAGCACCCACTAAACCAAACAATGCTTTTTTCCACATCGGAAAATGATTGTCAACCGCAAACCGATAATTAGGTCCAGCTTTCAATGACACCAATTTCCCATGTGGTTTTAAAATACCAAGTTCAGCTTTAATCTCTTTGGTACCTAAGGTGTCGATCACATAATCGATATCGGACAGTATGTCAGCATAGTTCTCTGCCTTATAATTTATGAATTGATCAGCCCCAATAGACAGTGTACGTGATCTGCCTCTTTCACTGCCACTTGTAATTACATATAACCCCATTGATTTGGCAATGGGGATTGCCATAGCGCCAAAGCCGCCGGTTCCTCCAGGAATGAATAGTTTTTTATTCGGTTGGGCATTGAGTACGACGTGTAACGCTTGATAAGCAGTCAAGGCAGTAAGGGGCACCGCAGCTGCTTCAATGAAAGATAGATTTTTAGGCATGATGGATAAGGCATCTTCATTCACTGCCGCATATTCAGCAAAAGCACCGATTTTAGCAAGTGGTAACCTCGCATACACAGGGTCACCAACCTTAAAATTCAAAACATCATTGCCAACCGCTTCAATAACACCAGATAGTTCATTTCCTAAAGTTAATGGCAACTCATAGTCGGCAATCAATCGAACGCTGCTATTCAAATTAAGAATGTCGAGTGGATTTACACCTGCAGCTTTTACTTTGACAAGTACTTCATGACTATTGATTTCAGGTATGTTAACATCATTTAATTCCACTTGGATTTTCTTTGAATATCTCTGTATTTGTGCTGCTCTCATGTTTCGTCCTCTTCCTTTGCTAATTTTGGGATAGAACACAATGAATACGATCACTGAGTCTATACCAATTTTTTTCAAATAGATAATCATGGCGCACAATTTTCAGTTGTACGCCATTAATTACCGTATTCTCTAATACTACCTTATTGGGTTTCTAATTCTACCATTGTGGGATAATCCGTATAACCTTTGCTTCCCAGACCAAAAAATGTTGTCGGATCTGCTTCATTCAATGGCGCACCTTTTTGAAGTCGTTCCACTAAATCCGGATTGGCTAATGACCATACACCAACAGGCACCAGATCAGCAAGGCCACTATCTATATCCACGCTGAGATCCTCCAGAGCTCGTCCAGCACGATTGACTAACAAAGGATTCGTCCAGATTGAGCGAATGTCTTGGAGCAGTTCTTCGTTTCCAAGATGCATGATATGGAGGTAAGCTAAATCCAACTGAGCTAATTTTTTTACAAGATGACGATAAAGTTCAGGGCCTTGTTCACCATCTTGTATCCCACCAAGAGGTGTCCCTGGCGAAATCCGGAAGCCTGTTCTTTCTGCTCCAATTTCTTCGACGATGGCTTTCGTTACTTCAATCGCGAAGCGAGTACGATTTTCTATAGATCCCCCGTATTCATCCGTCCGTGTATTCGAATTTTCTCCGATAAATTGATTAATCAGATAACCATTGGCTCCATGAATTTCAACGCCATCTACACCTGCTTTAATAGCCGCAGCTGCTGCTTTTCGAAAATCGGAAATAGTGGTTTGAATATCTTCTTTACTTAACTCACGCGGAACAGGAATGTCCTGCATACCTTTAGCTGTAAACAATTCTGCACCTGGCGCGATTGCAGATGGCGCAACAGGTTGACGATGATGTGGTGTATTGTCTGGGTGCGACATGCGACCGGCATGCATTAATTGGATATACATATATCCACCTGCTTCATGCACTGCATCGGTAACCTTTTTCCATCCTTCAATATGCTTATCCGTATATATTCCAGGTGACCATAAGTACCCTTGACCATCATCAGAAGGTTGTGTACCTTCTGTAATAATGAGTCCCATTGACGCTCGTTGAGCATAATACAGCGCAGTTAACTCTCCCGGTGTACCATCTTCATTCGATCTACTACGTGTCATGGGCGCCATCGCTAAACGATGAGGTAATTCCAATTCTCCGATTCTTGTTTTGCTCCACAATTTATCCATTTTTTACACTCCTCTTTAAAAATCGTTACCATTTTGTATGGTTCTTGCTGTTATTGATTAGATTGATAACTTGCACCAATTACTTTATTATTACTTTGTATTAGGATAAATGTGGATATATAGCAGATACTCCACCGGCAAGAATACTTTGGATATGTCGGCTCGTATCATCCGCAACAATTTCAAAGCTGTCGGATTCTATACCATCAATAGCAATTTTAGCGATGTCCGCAGGGTTGGACTTGGGAACTTCTAAGCCCGACGTCATGTCTGTCTCCATAAAGCCCACATGTAATCCAGCTACTCGCACATTTTGAGGATGTAGATTTAAACGAAGGTCGTTCGTCAATGCCCACAATGCTGCCTTTGCAGCCGTATAAGCGCCGACAGTTCCCGAACTAACCCAAGATAATGCAGAAAGAATATTCAGAATCGAGCCACCACCGTTATTTGCTAAAATCGGTGCAAAAGTGCGAACCATGGAAAGTGTGCCAAAGAAATGCGTATTAAACTCCAAATGTATTTGATCAAGCTCACCTTCAAGCAAGGAAGCACCTGTAGACGATCCTGCATTGTTGATTAAAAGTGTAATATCCTTAGCAACCTTAGCAGCTGCAACTACCTCTTGAGAGTTCGTAATATCAAGCTTCACAGGTATTACACCGGGAATATTAATGGAGTCTGGAATTCTCGCTCCAGCATAAACCTTAGCCCCTCTGGATAGTAGTTCAAGCGTTAGCTCTCGGCCAAGGCCTCTGTTCGCACCGGTGACAAATGCGATTTGTTCAGAAATTTTCATTATAGGTTGCTCCTTCTATTATGGTGTTTTGGTACAATATTCTTTTTCTCTTTAAAAATACGCAAGTGATGAATTCCTTAAAGTGTTGGGCGGAGAGAAATCTTAAAAATACGGGAATGATCATTCTAGAATATGTATAAGTATGATCCCTTCATGAAAGGAACTTTGTTGACTCACTATTCGAGAACGATCATTCTAAAAACGAAATAAGAAATGTTGTCCTTTTAAGTGTAAACTTCACAAAACAGCTTAGACTTACACATAATAGAACAATCATTCTAAAGATATCAAACTATTTCACAAAAAGTTTTATGGATATGTTGGCTGTACGGTGAAGTTTTTCTTTGGGAATGGAGGTTCTTGTCATTACCCTCAACCCTACACATACAGCATGCAGATGTTCAGCGAGTTCTCCGGCATCATAATCTGAGGTGAATTCTCCATTCCGCTGCCCCCATAGAATAATATCCTTAAACATTTGCTCTGATAGTGTAAATGATTCAGTGGACTTGGAATCTACATCGGCATCGCGCATTGCCAATTCCACTGCCGAATTCACCATTAAACAGCCAGATGGTGAGTCTTCTTCACCATTTATCATGAAACTAATAATCAACTGAAGAGCCTCCTCAGCAGTCTCGGAGCGTTTAACTACTCCTGTAAGTTCCGTATTGATTTTAGCGCAAAATCGATCCATAGCTTTAAGAAACAGCATATGTTTGTCACCAAACGTGTCATACAAACTTCTACGATGGATCCCCATATGCTCCACCAGATCAGCCAAGGATGTCTTCTCATATCCTTGTTTCCAAAATAGCTTCATCGCTTTATCCAGTACTATGCTCTCTTCGAATTCTTTGCTTCTTGCCATCCCATTTCCCTCCTCCCATTCTCAATATAACATATTGAGAACGATCGGTAAAGAATGAGCGAATCATAATGCTCATTCCAATTATTATCATATGCAGTGTAACGACCTATAGTTCAAGTAAGTAAGCTTGTTGTTAGACAGTTCTTCCATCTCTCGCTCTATTGCATTTAATCATGTATTCATTCGGTAGTAAGTACTTTGGTTTGTTTAGCAACCTCATCTATCGTTTGTTAGTCTGATGAGATTTTTGTTCCTCAGACCTGAGTTATACTCCCGGATTACTTCAAGAAACTTTAAATTAATTGTCTATGTAGAGCTCGTTTTTAGCCTCGTCATACTTCCAGCCGTTTAAATGATAAGTGCCCTCCTGGTTATACGGGATTTGTTCCGCCCACTAGGTGGATTCCACTGATATGCTATTTGGACCAAATGCATTCCCTCTCATAACGGTCCAGCCCGTCATGTCACCTGTTTCAAAACCAGGATTCTCAATTTGATAGACTGCGTCCGTAACAGACAGTCCCTTGTTTTCCTTGTGAAAAGGGGCTTCTCCTGCGTTAGTCACTGGATCAGCGCCTGCCGAAATTACGGGAGTAACAAGCTGGAGAAACATAACCAAAATCACTACTTTGGATATCCAAGGTTTTCTACTCTTAAATTTTCTCATTCAAGAGCCTCCTTCATAATTTTTCATTCGTGCAACTTCGACACCTAATTTCGAAATGCTCTCCTTGTAAAAGGATGAATTGTAAATAATTATGAAAGGAGAGTAACCAATTAAAGCGATTTCAAACAGTTGCAAATCTTTATGTCTGAACAAATTGGTAAGAAGCGCAAAGCGCTTCTGTTACCAATTAGACTGCATATTCCATATTTCAACGAATTTAATCAGTGGTTCGCCATCTCCCCATATTTCTAAACCTAAGGCATCCATTCGGCTCGGATATACCCGGGTCGTCAGGCTTTTCAAACCGTTGGCATAGGCTTCGACCATGGAACGATCCAAATAGATGTGAAGCTTCAGATTCTCCCCTTGAAGCTCCAGCTTACCACCTTGAATCCCTCTACACTTTTCACCCGGATCCAGTGTCGTTTTTGTTCGGTCTACCAAGAGCTTAGCTTCATTAAAATCATAATACAGCAGCGTTTCTTCTTCTCCATCCGACGTACACCGAACTTTGATTCCAAGTTGTGTAGAATTACAAGGTTCCAGTTCCACTTGGATCTCAAGCATGTCACCTCGAACATTCCTTAGCGATAGATTTGCCTCAGCCAAAGACTTGTCACGAATCGATAGCAGTTTAGTACCACGCAGGGACTGTAGTTCCTGAATCGGCTCAATTCCCAACCGCCCGTCATCCCTCAGATACACACTTAACGGCAATCCACCATTATGGGCCCAGCCCGATTGGTATTCAAGCTCAGATGTCCGATTGCCTTGAGCTATCGTAAATATAATCTTTCTGCCTGTCTTCGGATCCACCATTCCACTCGGCCCGGTAAAATGGAAATCTCCGACGTCAATCAGTTCTGGCTCTACTTGATCTGGAATAAATGAAAGATTGTGTTTATCAAGTTGTCCAATCCAATAGAATACTTCGACATCGGCTCCCTTTCCTACCGGACTGACCAATAGGAGATGTTTATTATGACCATGCTTATCGGTACCAAGAGGAAGAAGCACAGGAAGTTCCCAGATAGGCCCAAGATACGGGGACTTCTGAATATCTGCTTGATAAAATGGCCCTTTGTACGTCCAGGTCAGCATATCCTTTGATGCAAACCCAAGCGCTGCTCCACCTTCGCCTTCGATTCCCGACCCGACCAAGGCATACCAACCATCATCGTCCTTCCAGACAAAAGGATCACGAAAATCTCCGAATGCGCCCATTCCTTTTTCCTGTACGATGAGTGGATCCGGATGTTTAACCCACTTAACCAAATCCGGGTCTTTATCTTGGGAATAAGTGCTCCGGGCAAGCGCTACACTCTGATTCGGCGAAGCACTGTCATTTCCCGCTGTAAAGAACAAGACAGGCAAGCCGTCTGCATCATAAGTCGCGCTTCCCGACCAAATTCCGTCCGGTGCTAGCTGATCCTTTTCAGGAGCCAAGGCTATGGGTAGATCACGCCAATGTACCAAATCCTCACTTACCCAATGTCCCCAATGGATATGATAAAAGAACGGCCCCAATGGATTATGCTGATAGAACAAATGATATTGCCCGTCAAAAAAGATCGGCGCATGAGGTTCGTTCATCCAATGAGCAGGTGGACTGACATGATATTGCGGTCTGTGTCGGTCCGACAGGAGGGGCGTTCTGTCAAGCTTGATATCATCGTATTTTAATTGAGGATGCATCTCCCTGTGGGAATCCAGCACTTGCCGATATGAAGCCGCCACTTCTTCCATGCTTAGGGCAGTGTTATAAATCTTGAGCTCATCGATAATTCCGCTGAACATCTGAAGGCTGAACACGCCTGCCAGCATGCTGCTGTGATTATTCTTGCCAATGAGCAGTTCTTTCCCGACCGCCTCTGCCAACCGTGAACCGCGGGGTAAGCCCGTCGAAGCGATCTCACTACCGTTCAAATACAGCTTGAGTTCACCCCCGTTACCATCAAACACAGCGTTCACATAAGACCACTGATTCTTGGGCAGTTCGTAACCGTCCGGTGACCAAATTTCTTTCCACTCGCCTCCTTCCAGCCCAACCTGAAAGGACCAGGTGCCGTGCCGGAACATACCCAGCAGATAACCCTGTTTGCGCTCCATATCATGCCGGTTCACAATGGCAGTCAGTTTGCCTTCATGACCCCAATCATAGAAGCGTGGCGCCACCCATACTCCTATACTTAGTGCCGGAAGAGATATCGTCATGGGATTTCTCTCTTCTCCGTGCATGGGATGGGAAATGTATGTTGAGTAACCATCGAAGAGGAGACTGCTTCCCGTCACTCCCTGTGTCCACTGCGGATTGCGCGGTTCGGTAAATTCGGCTTGATTAAATACATATTGAATTTCATTTCGGACTTGGGATACGCTCTCCAGAGCACTTGCTCCGTTTCCTTCGTCAAAAGCCCAATGCATCATTAACCCCAGGTCGTCAGCTTTGCGGCTCATGCCTCATTCCCCCCTACAGTCTGCGCAGTTGTGCCAGCCGGATTATGAATGGACTCAAGAGTATGGATCTGAAGTGAATCTATTACAATCTGCCCTGATTTCGTACTAATCTCACACTTCTCAATTGGTGCGTCAGGGAATATCTGATCTGTCAGCACAACCAGCCCTTGATCCGCGTACACTTCCACCGAATTGCGGTCCAGCCAAATATGAAGCTTGAGTCGTCCATTCACAGCAGCAATACCTGTACCGTGCCTACATCCGAATTGAGAGTGAAAATCAGTTACGCCTGATTTTGAGCGGTCGATGAACAGCCATTGCTCAGCCGGGTCATATCCGATTATGATTTCGCTCTGACTAGAGGATTTCAGATGAACCTGTACCTCGCCCCCCAACCGGACATCGATCTCAGCCTCAATCTCTAGCAGATCCATATTTGTCCGTTGCAAAAACGGGACATCCCGCGTAACTGTGACTGCCTTCCAACTCATGGAATCCTTGCGCAGCTTCGTAACTTCCCGGACAGGCATTTGGGTCAGAACTACCCTCTCATCCAAGCTGGTTAGCGACAAGGTGCGGGGCAGGGTCATTGCGCCTCTCCAGGAACCGGTAGGTGTCTTGTTGGCATACTTCCAATTACTCATCCACCCAATAATTACACGCCGTCCATCCTGCTCAGGAATATCCGACCAAGTAACTCCCGCGTAATTGTCTCTGCCATGATCCAGCCATAGGATATTCTCAGCCGGATTATCATTAATAAACGTATGTCCATCGAATTCTCCAATAAAATATTGTGTACGCGATCCTTCCGGACAATCAGGATGATCCCCGATACTTATGATAAGCACCCATTTAGATAATCCGGTCTCATCAACTGGCAATGCAAATAGATCAGGGCATTCCCAAACACCGTCATGCGAGCCGTCACTACTGCCGAATTCGCCGGTCAGCGACCATTCAAGCAAATTTGTGGATCCATAGAACCTGGCATGGTCTCCTGCTACAATAACCATAACCCACCGCTCACTTTGCGGATGCCAGAATACCTTCGGATCCCGGAAGTCTATCAGATCATCCTCTGCTAGGACTGGATTCCCTTCATACTTGTGCCAGGTTTGGCCGTTATCGCGACTGTAAGCCAAGCTTTGCCGCTGGCGAGGCTGGCACGTCACCGGATTGATATCCGCATGGGTAAAGATCGCAACAAGTCCATGGGAATCTTCGAAAAATCCGCTGCTATTCTTCCAGTCCACTACACAGCATCCGGAAAAAATAGCCCCATGCTCATCCGGAAATAAAGCAATAGGTGCGTGCTCCCAGTGAATCAGGTCCTTACTTACAGCATGACCCCAATGCATCGGCCCCCATATATTACTGTAAGGATGATTCTGGTAAAAAAGATGATAGCTTCCCTCATAATAAACTAATCCATTCGGATCATTCGCCCAGTTGGAGGGAGGCGAGAAATGAAACCCTGGTCTGAAACGCTCGGCATTTTTCTGTTGATCGGACTCTATCTTCTGGTTAATCTCATCTGTCGTCGGCATAGATCCAAGAGCCCCTTTTCGTGTTGTAACTAACGCTCCTCCAGCATTGGCAAAGGTCAGCATGCTAATCATTTGCTTGTCGGTTAGATCATGCAAAGAACTTTCGTTTTCCAGAATTTTATATAACAAGCATCCAAGAAAAGCATCGCCTGCTCCTGTCGTGTCGATAACATTGACCTCAAAACCCTGTACATATCCATCCTGGCCACCCAAACGGTAATAGCAGCCTTTTTCCGCTAGAGTGACGACAACAAGTTTAATATCAAATTGCTGCGCCAATTCCATTGAACCTTTTTCAACATCGCTGGTACCTGTGATAAAAGAAAGCTCTTCTTCCGATATTTTCAAAATATCGGCATAATTCATGCCCCAATAAATATTTTGTCTGGCTTCCTCCGTGCTCTCCCATAACGAAAACCGGATATTCGGATCGAACGAGAGCAACACTCCTGATTCCTTAGCTTTGAGAACTGCCGTTCTGGTTGCGCTACGTGCCGGTTCATGTGTCATGGACAATGAGCCATAATGTAAAGCTTTGCAGGTTTCAATCCTGTCCAGCGGGACATCCGTAGGGTCCAAGAATGTATCTGCTCCCGGCTTACGGAAGAAGCTGAACGATCTGTCCCCTTTGTCATCCAGATGAACAAAGGCTAGCGTTGTACTTACTTCATTTGTGAAAGATACATCAGATACATCAACACCGCTGCAAAGCAGTGTTCGGTGCAGCAAGGAACCGAATTGATCCTCTCCGACCTTGCTGATCAATGCTGTTCTGGAACCTAATCGGGATAGTGCAGCGGCTACGTTTGCCGGAGCCCCTCCCGGATTGCATTCAAATTGCTCGTTCCCCCCGACTGAACGCCCTGCCGGAGTAAAGTCTATCAATACTTCTCCTATGGCGATAACATCAAGCATAGTTTCTCCCCACCTATCATCTATTTGTTTATTTTTTCAGATTTGCGTTATAACGATCCAGACCGGTTTGATAAATTTCCATTAATTCTTTTAGGCCCATCTTGTCCAGTGTCTTCAGATAGTTGTCCCATTCCGCATCTGCACCGCCATCAACAATGAATCTTCCTCTTTGGGTATTTACATACTTAATCAGTTCAGGCTCAATTTTGTTGATTTTATCCAATTCCTCCGGTTCAAAGAAGATATTCGGATAGTTTTCCTTTTCCATATATGGATTGTAGTATTGCTCCAAATCCTTTGCACGTTGTTGGGCCCGAGGCTCCATATCTACAACTTTTCCGAAGTCATCGAAAGTAATGACGCCAGGTGCGCCCGATCCCGGAGCAACTTGTTGACGAAATTCACCTGCAGAGGTTCCCTCAGGAAGTGGCAAATTCACCAGTTTTCCGTTTTCGTCCTTCTTGTATACGATATCTAGCGGACCCCAGTGAATTTGTGCAGTCATGTAAGGTTCAAACTGCTGGTCAATCCAACGCATTGTAATTTCCGGATTGCTGTTCCCTTTGGTAATTACAAAAGATCCGCGTCCCGGGCCACCGCCATTGGCGCGTCCAATCGTTTGGTCCCCATCCGGTCCTTTCAACGGAGACAGTAGAACATAGTCCTTAGCGCGTTCAGTTCCGACAACTTCTTCGACTTCCCACCAGACATAAGATCCTAGTGTCTCATCCGTAGTTTTACCTTTGGCAAGATACTGTGCATCATCCTGAGTGAAGGATTCCGGATCAATCAGGCCCTGCTTATACCATTTTTCATGGAAATAATTCAGAGCTTCCTTATATTCAGGCTGTGTCGCGGTAAAAATAACACTCCCGTCACGAACGACCCGGTGCTCGAGGTTATCCGGAAGTCCAAATGCCGCGAAAAGGCCAGCAATATCCGAACACCACTGCATGTGCCTGAAGCTTAACGGGATTTCATCCTTCTTACCATTACCGTTTGGATCCTGCGTTTTAAAGGCAAGCAGAGCTTCCGTATATTCATCCAGTGTTTGTGGTACCTTCAGCCCTAGCTTATCCAGCCAGCTTTTATTGATGACGTGAAAGAAGGGGTTGGTTCCTAGATTATTCTCTTCAAAGGATGGTAGCCCGTAGATGTGTCCATCCGGTGCTGTGATCGATGATTTGATATCAGGCCGGCGATCGAGAAGCGCTTTCAAATTAGGCGCATACTGATCAATTAAATCCTCCAGAGGAATAATAGTTCCATCTTTACCGTAATTGATTAACTCGTAATCAGAGAATCCGGCTGTATAAAAGGCATCCGGCAAATCACCGCTCGCGAGCAACAGGTTTTTCTTTTCTGTATAATCGGTGTCAGGAATGTTCTCCCAGTTAATTTTTATATTAGTATCCTTTTCCAGACGGTTGAAAATTTCCATTTTCGAGAACTCCGGTGCCAATGAAGCTTTCGGGGATACCATTCTTAATGACACTACTTTGTTAACAATCGGAAGACCGGTTTGATTGAAATTTGCTTCCTGATTCTGATTGCCCTGATTATTTGCCCCGTTACCATTTCCCGAACATCCGCTTACCGCAAACGCTCCAGCCAGCATTACAATTCCAGCACCTTTGAATAAAGATTTCATTTGTACATAACCTCCCCTTATTTCGTTCCACAAGCGTAAATCATATATTGCTTTTCCTCAGTATTCATCTGATCCTGTACATCCCCCCTTTCAAGAACCTGCAAGTATCATCCCTTAATCGAGCCGATCATTACACCTTTAACAAAATACTTCTGCAGGAAAGGATACAATATGAGCAGCGGCAGACTGGATACCATGATGACACCGTATTTGATCAGTTCTGTAACGCGCATCTTGGCTGCATAGGATTCCACATCGATCATCATGCCGGAGTTGACCTGATTCTGGACAAGGATGTTGCGAAGCACCAGTTGCAGCGGATACTTGCTCTCATCGTTCAGGTAAATCAAAGCATCGAAGAAACCATTCCAGAAGCCGACAACATGATACAGCACCATTACCGCCAGGATGGACTTGGATAAAGGCAGGACGATGCTCCAGAAGAATCTGGTATTGGAACATCCGTCAATAGAGGCTGCTTCCCACATTTCATCCGGTATGGACGACTGAAAAAAGGTTCTTACAATGATGATGTTGAATACACCGCCTGCTCCGGGAATGACAAGTGCCCACATCGTGTTCAGCAGGTGCAGATCCTTAATCAGCAAATAGGTTGGAATCAGACCGCCGCTAAAGAACATTGTGACCAGCAAAAACCACATAATCACTGACTTCCCCGCCAGATTCCTGCGGGCTAACGGGTAGGCTGCAAACACAGTCACGGTTACTCCAATTAATGTTCCCAGCGTTGCATATAAAATCGAATTGGCATATCCGATCCAAATGGAGGAATCGTTGAAGATCCGCTCATAACCATCCAGCGTGAAGCCTTTCGGAAATAACCAGACTTCACCTGAGTAGATATAATTGGGATCACTAAGTGATGCAACCAGTACAAAGTACAACGGGTATAATACGAGCAGCATAATGATGGTTAACAGAAAGTAATTGATGATGTCAAACCACGCGTCTCCTCTGCTCTTTCGCTTCAATAATGAATTCAAAAGTACTCCTCCTTACCAGAGACTGGTTTCTGTCATTTTTTTGGCAATCCGGTTAACGGTGAAAATCAGGATAATATTGATAAAAGAGTTGAATAGGCCAACTGCAGTAGAAAAGCTGTATTGAGCCTTCTGAATCCCCATTTCATATACATAAGTCGGGATAATATTGGAGGTTGCATAATTCAAATCACTCTGCATCAGGAACGCTTTCTCAAAGCCGATGCTCATAATGTTGCCGAGTGCGAGAATCAGCAGGATAACGATCGTCGGCAAAATGCTTGGAATATCCACATACCATACACGCTTCCATTTACTCGCTCCATCCATAATTGCCGCTTCATGTAGTTCTGGATTGACTCCGGCAAGAGCAGCAAGGTAGATAATGGTGGCAAATCCTGTTTCCTGCCAGATGCCTGACAGTATATACAAAGGACGGAACCAGCCTGCATCGGCCATAAACAGAATGGGATCTCCTCCAAACAAGGTGATGACGTGATTAACAATTCCGCTATTTGGAGACAAAAAAACTTTAAGCATGCCGATCAGCACAACGGTAGATATAAAGTGCGGTGCATAAATCACTGTCTGAACAAATTTCTTGTACGTCTTACCCAGCATCTGATTCAGCATAATCGCGATTAGGATTGGAGCCGGGAAACCAAACAACAACGAAAGGAAACTGAGTGAAAGCGTATTCGTGATAATGTTCCAGAAGTTATAGGAATTAAAAAAATCTATAAAGTGCTGGAATCCTACCCACTCACTTCCCCAGACCCCCTGACTTGGTGAAAAATCCTTAAAAGCAATTTGCACCCCATACATCGGATAATACTTAAATACGAGATAAAGAATAATGATCGGTAGTAAAAACAGGTAGAGTTCATAGTCGCGTTTGAACCTGCTCCATATGTTATGTTTTGGTTTGATCATGGAATGATCCACCCCGCTAGTTTTTGAATTCACGCTTATTCTCCCTTTCATTTAAAATTAATCATTTTTGAAACGTTTCCAACTTTTTAGAAAAAACCTAGGTTTGAAGATCTATAACAGGAATCAACAGATTAAGCTGATTTTTTCAATTCTTTTATAAGAGCTGGGCAATCTGATTATTTTTGAAACGTTTCCAATTTAGAAAGAAAAACTTCAGTTAGTAGATTAATTACACAGGATGCGCTGAAGTTTTCCGTTCCAAATGGGATCATGTAGTTTCACCTTGCTTGAATATAACGGGGATATGATACACTTGCTTATCTAAAGGTATGCCTTCGATCTTGTTATAGAGCAGTCTGATTGTCATGCGTGCCATCTCTTCCACCGGCTGCCTGATCGTTGATAAGATAGGATGAAAATAAGGATTATCCTGAATGCCGTCATAACCGACGACCTTCACATCTTCTGGAATACGAATCCCCTGCCTGCGTGCTTTGTCTATATAGTTGGCAGCCAGCATATCGGTAATGGCAAAAATACCATCTACATCGCCATGCTCGTTAAGGAACTCGTTAATATAGGCATTCTCATCCACTATGGGATCTGGCTTCTCGTAGATTATATAATCGATTCCCAAAGCTTCCGCTTCATGAATGAATCCTTGTCTTCGGTTCATGGTTTCGCTGAAAACGGAAGTGACGCTTCCCATAAAAGCCGGTTTCTTAGCTCCCGCTTTCACAAGCTCCCTCAAAGCAAGACGTCCTCCCTCATAATTATCTGAAGTCACACAGGTAATCTTCTTGTTAAAGTGTCTGTCGATGCTTACAATCGGTATGTCGTTGCTCACATTATTCTCAATATCGTTGTATGTTATGCCAACAATACCAGCCACTTTGTTCTGCCGTAGCATATCCAGATAATATAGCTCCTTCTCAGGTTTGCCGCCGCTATTGCATAACATAAGCTTAAAGCCTTCCCTGTCCAATTCATCCTCAATGTAATAAGCCAATTCAGAAAAGAATGGATTCCAGATGCTTGGAAGCAGCAGAGCTACCATCTTAGATTTCTGCATCTTGAAATTTCGGGCTACTTCATTTGGGAAATAATTCAGTTCTAGTATGGCTTCCTCAACTTTTTTCCGTGTCTTGGGTTTTACAGCTCCAGAGTTGTTAATGACTCTGGATACCGTTCCTACAGCAACGCCGGCTAAGTTTGCTACATCTTTAATACTTGTCATTTTATACCCCCGAACTCTCTATGAAATTTATAATAGCATCAAATTGGAAACGTTTCAATATTTTTTTTGGAAACGTTTCAAATGTCTTTACTTGTGAGTGATATCGAAAGTAATCGTTCGAGCGATTGGGAGCTTTGATTGTTTGCAATCCCCAACTAAATCAGATTCAAACACCTTATTCAGCAAGGTCGCGTTAAATCCGCTTAACTGGATTAACTCCCTCCTGCTATCTCCGATATTGGGATTTTTAATTCTTTTAACGACATCATTTCCAAAAAAACGTAGTATGTCATTTCTTTCAAGGCGATTAGCAAAAGCCAACTTTTCAAAAAAGGACCAAGGCGTTTCATACGCCTTGATCCATTCCTTCCTCCAAACAAAGTTCATTTTCAGCCTCCTTGTGCCAGTGCCATGTATATTTCAGATTCTACATAGCCAGACGAATGAATTGCATCTCGCCATTGGTTTTTGCTTATCCA
Source organism: Paenibacillus sp. J31P13 (assembly GCF_056269295.1). Taxonomy (NCBI): domain Bacteria; kingdom Bacillati; phylum Bacillota; class Bacilli; order Caryophanales; family Paenibacillaceae; genus Paenibacillus; species Paenibacillus sp. J31P13. Next base: position 1,306,751 of record NZ_JBWDNR010000001.1, on the reverse strand, counting down.
ATCGCATTGGTCACATGCACTCCATTTATCTTCAGCGCATTCTCAACCGTAAAGGAAAAATACTCCATCGGAATTTCGAAATCGGTTGATAATCCGTACTCCTTTCTAACATCTATGAAAATCTGATACAGATTCTTGGCTTCCTTTGCAAGCCTTTCCCCTCGGTCGAATGCATCAGGAAAGAAGTAGTCGGTATAGCTACTTCCGCTATTTTCAGGATATGCTGAAATTTCCGGAGAATCATAACACGTAAGTGCCAGCTTTATATCATTCATAGATCGGAGACCATAAAACCGATGTTCATGAGTCATAAATCTCCCAATTATTTGAGATTTCTTGTTCTCTAAGAAGAAGGTCCTTCTTGCCAAAAGCTCCTCTTGTCCAACTGATATTACAGTAGTTCATTCATAAGGGACAAGTCGAGGGCGAGTGAAAGATCAAGTATATGATTTATATAAAAAGGCCCCACTTCAGTTTTTAATTACTAAGCAGATACACGATCACCAAGTACGTATAGTTGCTTCAATAGGTCCCTCTCCCTTTATTTTAATAAGAAAACATTCGCACAGTTATAAGCTACCCTATTACCTGTAGTCTGAGTGAATTACATTCTTTCGATTCGAAGGTTTCCAATCGTTAGTTTAAATCGCGATACAGAAAGGCATAATAAAGGATATCTCAGCGCGCGCTGATTCAAGGGGTGAAATGATGACAGCAATTTCTTTAGAAGCTTTAGAGCAGCACCTCGCCCTAATTGAGGACTCGGAGATAATTGATCGAGAGACTACCGACGGACTTCGCTTGACATTTATTTATCTTGGAACCTTAATCGATCAGGAGCGTCTTAACGAATCGATTCTTGAGCCCCTCGTTCGATCATTCCAAAGTTCGGTGGAAAAAAGCCTGACTACCGCCAAAATTGCACGTTTGTCCAATTTGGAGCAAGCCCTCCAGTATCTCATGAAGGGCTCAGTGCTAGTTCACGATTCATTCAGCGGGCGATGGTACGCTATTATGCTCCCCAACTCGCTCAGCCGGTCTATCGAAACCTCAGAGACGGAAACAATAATGTTCGGCCCAAAAGACAGTTTCAGCGAGCAGCTGGAGCAAAACATCTTGCTGATTAGAAGAAGGCTTCCTTTAACAGCGCTCAAAACAGAGAGATACTCCGTCGGCTCATTAACCCAAACAACCATAGTCCTTATGTACATCGACGGGCTAATCAATCCAGAATTTGTAGCGGTCGCGAAAAATAAGCTTTCCAGCATCGACTTCGATATGTTTTTGGACTCTTCACATGTTGCAGCGTTTATGGAAGACCATAATCACAGCATCTTTCCTCAATATCTTCAGACCGATCGACCGGATTCCTGCGCGTATTCACTAGGCATCGGAAAATTGGTCATTTTGGTAAATAACACTCCTTTCGCCTTAGTCGCTCCGATTACGCTGTTTCACTTGTTTCAGTCACCGGAGGATTATATAAACCGCTGGTTGGTAGCTAGCTTTTTGAGGCCATTACGCTATCTCAGTTTTCTTCTTTCCATTACTCTAATTCCAATTTACGTGGCATTAACGACTCATCATTATCAAATGCTTCCCCTGCAAATTTTATATGTAATCATCGAGTCTCGTAGCAAACTGCCGCTATCCCCCTTCTGGGAAGCTTTTATTATTCTTATTACGCTAGAAATTATCAAGGAAGCCAGCCTAAGAATGCCGACCAAAACGAGCCAAAACTTGGGGGTAATTGGAGGAATCGTTATAGGACAAGCTGCGGTAGAAGCCGGATTCGCAAGCAAAGTGCTAATCGTATTGGCAGGCATTTCGGCGATTTCCACTTTTCTCGTTCCAAACTATCTGGTCACCAAATCCAGTTTACTGCTTCAATTCATATTCTTGATTCTCGCGACCTATTTAGGCGTTCCCGGTATCGTGCTTGGAGTCGTCGGCATGTTAGCCCATCTGAACGGGCTCACGTCCTTGAACCAGCCCTACTTGGCGCCGGTATCTCCGTTTTATTGGAGAGATTGGGTCGATCTTTTTGTCCGAGGGCCGTTACACGCTATGCGCATTCGTCCTGAAGCATTGCGTCCTTTGAACAAGTATCGTATTAACCGAAGGAGTAAATGAACCCATGAAAGCTATATCGCTGTTTCGAAAAACCTCACATCAAGAAAGCGGTTTTTACGCGCTCTTCCTCACCAATAGGATTCAAATGCTTTATTATATGATTGTCATGCCCTCAGCCCTCGTTCAACCGTATATGTTATTGGCGATTGTAGCAATGGGCATAGCCTCCCAATTTTGCCTATATATGCTGTCCAAGTGGTTCGCAACCCCCTACTCTGCCCAAGGGTACCAGGGTTTTGAAAGTTTATTCGGAAAAACAGGCATCAAAATTTTAGCTTTGGCATGCTTGCCGCTCCTTTTGCTCAAGATCTCTTTCATTTCAGTCAGTTATGCCGATATCATGCAGCAATTTGTTTTTCCTTCTATGGATCGAGAATGGCACATTGTGTTTCCTTTTATCCTTAGCTGCTATTTGGCGCTGTTTGGAATGGAAAACATGGTACGGTTCGTAACGATCGTGTTCATTGGAACGATTTGGATCTTCTTTTTGTATATTCCGTTTTTTTTGGTGCAATCAAATTCGATTCACGATCTATACCCTCTCATTCCGATTGGCCCAGAGCCGTTTGCATGGAAATCACTACTGCTCGTTTTTTCGTCGTTATCCGGACCTGAATTTTTAATCGCTATTTCATACTGGCTGAATCCGCCACGGAAAATGCTAAAATATTTGACGATCGCTAACGCCATCTCGGTCGGCGAGTATCTCTTTATTTCCATTGCGTCCTTGCTCTTCTACGGCTCCAAATACTTGCCAACCATCAAATACCCGAACGTGGAGATGGGGCGCTACCTGCAATCTCCTATATTCGAAAGGGTCGATATTATCCTGATCTCGGCATATATGTTCAGCTTCCTTTACTCGATCGCCTTGTTCGTGTTAATGATATATGGCGCATCTCGTATATTAGGCAAGACGAAGACAAGCACTACGCGTATTGGGCTCATCGTTAGCGGCTGTGCGGCGATGGCCGTCACTCTTCCGATCAGTAAATGGTTTTGGGAGCCCGGGCTCGAACAGGCCTTTTGGCTCGACCTGCAGATGTGGGCAGGATCCGCCACTTATTTGTTATCACCTCTCCTCATCTGGATCGCGATCAAGCGCAAAGCCAGGACAACGTCATGAAACGCTTCGTACGAGCAACGCTTGTGCTGCTATCGTTTTCTTTGTTGACATTCGCATGCGGTTGCGTCCTCTTACCAGAAAACAATATGATCGAAGAAATCACGCCGATCATTTTCTGGTCCGTACAGGGTGGAGGAGAAGAAGACGGAAAGATAACAATCAGCACGCTCGTCCCTCCTCTTATCAAGGAGAAGAAGCGAGTCCTTACCCTTAAGGTCTCTCTATTGAATGAAGGCAATAAGGGGTTTAATTTGAACTATTATAACGAACTGAAGGCCGGTCAAATCCGCTTGCTGTTCGTGGACGAAGCTTATGCGAAACGGGGATTGACCCGTCTTATCAATACCGTCCTGACCGATCCGAACATTTCGCAACGGCTGTACTTAGTCATCACGAGAGGCAACTTTAATGAATTCCTCGCCAAACACTTGGATGAAACAGATAATATCGATTATTACCTTTATCGCATGTTCAAACATTATGAGAAGAAAAAACAAGGCGAAATTACTGTCGTCAATTTGCACCAGTTTATGAAAATGCTGTACTCTCAGGTTTCCGATCCCCAACTACCAGTATTTCGCGCAGAAGGCGAACAGTTCCTGTACGAAGGCACAGCATTTTTTGACCGGGACAGTATGGTTGCGGAGATACGAGGAAAGGACGATCAAATCAACCAATTGTTGTATAGGGACAGATTCGTACGATATTTAGTCCTTCCTGAACTCGCGGTTACGCTAGGACATATTCGCGTGCATACCCGTAAGAAACTAACCCCGGATTTATCATCCCTGACCATCGAAATCGACATGAAGGGAAGAATTGATGAATTGGATTCGCTCGCAAGAATCGAGGAAAACTTCCAATATGCCGCTCTCGCACAAAAAATCGAACGGTACTTGGAGGAGAATGTCATCCGCTTGCTATCCCAAATGCAAAAATTGCAGATTGACCCCCTTCAAATCGGGGCGTTGACTGCTAAACCGTTCTCCAAACCAATAACCAGAGATACATGGGATCGGCATTGGTCTACTATGAAGATTAATGTAAAAGTGCGGCTACATTTAGAGCCTCTGACGAACGTGAAATAGTAAGTTGGAATCATGTTCAAAGAGCTCGGCCTGTCACTGAATCTGGGTTTTCAATGCTTGCGTTTGCTGTGCTTCACGATGCCTAAAATACACGGAAAGCACTCAGGCGGCGGCAAATGGAACAGCAACAGCCCCGGACGAGAAAATAAAGTCCTAGACTGTTGCTGTCTTATTGAACTCAGAGGGAGCCTCGCGCTTCGTTGGCGTTGTCCGATCCCAAGTGATATCAAGCATTTCGTTTTTTTTTCACATTTTTAAGTTACATTATAGTTGGTTTATCACCCGGAAAGCGATTACATTAAATTTGATCCATGTACATCAGTAACCATTTTGCCTGTTTAAGTAAATCAGCCCAAACTCAATCTCAATAACAGGTGAATCCACTCATGAACCGGAACGTTCTAGATTCCAGTTATAAAGAGAAGTCCAAAATGTGATGCCGTTTGATAATAACCTCTTTCTATTTTTGACCTAACTAGATAACAACCGCTCTTTGCCCTACTTACACATACATAAAAAATGTTGTGCTCTTCCTTTATTATTCTTTCGGTTGTACTTCTGTAACTAGGTAAGTTTCCTTCATCCATTCCTAATATCACAATAGTTTCAAATTCTAATCTCTTTTGAGTAATGACGAGTAGATGGGTAAAATCACATCAACAATGGTTCCTTCGTTGACCGTGCTTTCGATGTGAATACTCCCTCCGTGTTCGTGGACAATCTTGTTGCCGACCATTAGGCCTAATCCCGTCCCCTTTTCTTTGGAACTATAAAAGGGTTCTCCAATGGATTTAATTCGTTCCGATGAAATGCCACTTCCTTGGTCTATAAATCGAAATTTGATAAACTCTGAATCGAGGCATAGAATCTGTGTTTTGATGATTCCACCGTTTGGCATAGCGTCAACCGCATTCTGGAGAATGTTAATAAATACTTGCTTGATTTGATTCTCATCGCAGTAGATACGTGGTACTTCTGAGTCGTGTTCTTCAATAATTTCAATGGTGTTTAATATGGATTGTGTACTGAATAACAACACCACCTGTTGTAAAACAACCGCCGCATCAACTTCTTGTATTTTCGGAGTTTGGGGTTTGGCAAGCGTTACAAATCCCCATAATATAGCTTCCAATCTCCCAACCTCAGATAGAATCAATTCAATAAACTCGGGTTTTTCGTTACCTTGTTGTAACAGCTGGGCGAATCCCTTGATCGAGGTTAGAGGATTTCTAAACTCATGTGCAACCCCTGCCGCCATTTGTCCTACTATCGAAAGCTTTTCAGTTCGTAGAAGGAGTTCTTCTGCCTTCTTTCGTTCCGAAATATCACGAGACCCGTACACGCATTGCATTACTTTGCGATTTTCATCAAATATAGGAGTGCCTCTTGTCTCGATATATACCCAACTGCCATCTGCTTTTTTACACCTCCACTCAAAATCGAACGTTGATTCTAATGTAACCATGTCATCGAATTGACTCTTAACGTACGCAAGATCGTTAGGATGAACGAAATAAAAAACAGAATTCCCTTCAAATTCGCTGGTCGGAAACCCCAAGACCAATTCATGGGACGGCGAGGCGTATAGAACTATACCTTCCATATCCACGACACCGACTAAATCCTGGGTATTTTCGGCAACAAAACGATACTTTTCAGCCGTTTGTGGCGGGGTCCAATCGGGATGTTTCATTGGGTCAAATAATAGTTTGGTCACACCTTACTCCTCCTATAGAACATTCGATCTTATTTCAAATTCTTCATTTTTGATTCATGTACATACTAATGTCAAAAGTTATGTATCTAACATATCCCACTCATCACCAAGTACCCAACGTAATGCAGAAAGCTTGCCGTTAATCATTCCCCACTCAAAGCCATCTCAGAGGCCATGGTTTTTTAAGCCAATTCTTTCTTCGACCTTAGCCGCCGCTCTGAGTGCACTGATTTCCGTCAGCCTTCTCGGTTCCTCTGACCAATTATGTTCAATCATTAAGTCATCAAAATGTTCTGGTTCGATGTGCTGAAGCGCTTCACTAAGAGTAATAAAATAATACGATTTTGTTAGTGAGAAGCACAAAGAGGTAGTTTTTTACACGCATTTGGTTGGCTAAAGTCATTAGTGTTATGCGAGATAAAGACAAAGCGATTATCAGATACTTCGTCTTCTCTAATAATATCCGAGTAAACCTCAATAAGAATCGCATCTTCTATTCCATTGCGTTGTCTGTGAAAGGGAGCGAGTTTGTCGATTGCACTTTGAGGTGCCCGGAGCTTCACAGAATCTGAAATTTCAATAATTGTAGATCTTTCAAATAATTTTTCAATCCGGTCAATTGTTTCAAATGCAGCCTCTCCCAAAATAGGAAGACGATGATCAACATCATTAAGCTGTGTTATTACACTGTTTTTTGTTGTGGATCTCCAAACTTTTCCACAACTTCTTTAACACGTTTAAAAGTACTGGATAGACTACGAGTACTCTACTCTATAACACGATCTTTATTTCGAGCAAATTCTTCAACTACAACTCTTGGAAGAATTAATTCAATATGTCTCTGATCAATTAGTTCTTCAAGAGCAGCCAGAATCGTCTGTTGATGGTAATCCTTCCCGAGATCAAGCCAAACGCAAGTATCAATAAGAATTCTATACAAAAACCATTAATCCTTTCAAAATATTGAAATTTAGAAGTAGGCAAGTTAGATCGGGCATACCAAATCGGGTTTGTGTTGCCGATGCTCCATAAGCCACCAATGAAACTCTAGTTCCTTTTCATTGTGACAAGGTAGTTTGATCAGAAATAACGGAATGTTTTCGTAACGAAATGGAACATTATCAAACTCCAAACCAAGTGATTCCGTATTCTTAGTGATTTCTAAACAGCTGTAAAAATGATTGAGAGCAAAATGAGCAAGTACTCTGTTGATAAACCCAATTGTTGCTGTGAGATGTTTATACTTCCAATAGGGCTTGCCGTATTCCCATTTGGTAACAATGTCTCATAATGCAGAGTCATCTTGTTTAGACATGAACTCCATTTCATATTTGCTTCGTTCTCTTGAAGGCCGATATTTATTGTCTACCTGTCGCGTATGTGTATGTCCTTCAATAAATTTTTTCCAAGTTACATATGCAAACGCATAAGGGCGTTCAATCGGGGCATATCAATGAGATTGCAATTCTGTTGACTGTAACTTATGGATCTTCTACTTAATACTTCCCCATTACCGAATTGGAGCAGAATATCTTTCGTTGTAATGCAATTTGCGTACTTAAATTTTCCAAAAATTCCCCTAGGTGATTCGTAATCTGAGATCCAGTCCGGACAATTCATTCTTAAATATGAAAGTAGCCTCAAAAATAATTGAGTCGTAATTTAGAGGACTTGGAAAAATAAAAATCTGGTTAACTTCTTCAAACATTAAATCTATTGCAGTTGGATTTCTATACTGTCTTTGAATTAATAATCTAACTCTATGATCCCTGTTTGCTGGTATAGACATTGATAAATTTTCATTTACATAATGATTCGTCCACATAAACAATTCTTTGATACAGGAATCATGAAACCATCCAGATGAATCCATTAATTGATCTAAGTCGTTTTGGTTATGTAAGTCAATCCATTTTGTTTAGGCATAGGGATAACCTCATTTTGAACTTCGATATTTACCTGAAATATTCGACAATTGATTTTATTATCCTGCCCGTTACTTCAATGAGCAATAAGAGCCACGTTAGAGCAGCTCCTGCGGACATGTTACCCGTTAGCATACCTTCTTGAAACAATTCGTCAAAGTTGCACACTAATTTCTATAACAAAGGGAACCAAACAAACTACAAATACATATAGATGCCTATAGAGTTTTTAATGAGTACTTGTTCGGTGCAGCTGTCGTGTCAATTCTGAACTTTTTTAGAAAACAACTTCTCTATCATCGCTGAACAGGATGCAAACATTTCGGCATGCTTATGCTGCGAGGGAGGTAAGTAATTTGCCGTTTAAACCACATCCCAATAATACGGCTATTGTAATCACAGACCCACAAAATGACTTTATGAGTCCTGGGGGAAGAGGCTATCATCTGACTAAAGGAACTATTGAACGAAACAATACTATACAAAACCTTGAACTATTAATGAGAACTGCCATGAATAAGGGATACCAACTTTTCATATCGCCCCATTATTTATACCCTCATGATTATGGCTGGCAATTTACAGGAAATGAACAAAAGATGCTATTAGATCTTAGAATGTATCAAGTTGCAAATGCGTACACACCACCGTCATTTGGAGCTGATTTTGTTCATTCTTTCAAACCTTATATTTTTGATAGAAGAACCGTCATTGCAACTCCTCACAAGGTTGCCAGCCCACAAACAAATGACTTGGAATATCAGTTACGACAACATAGAAAAGAGAAGATAATTATTGCAGGGGTACTTTCCAACGTTTGTGTAGAGTCACATATGAGGCATCTAATCGAAACTGGTTTTGAAACAGCTGTTGTGTACGATGCCACCGCAACAATTAGTGAAGAGGATTTTCAAGCCGCCGTTACCAATTATAAAGCATTTGCCAGTGCTACTTGGACGACACAGGAGGCTATTTCAAACTTATAAATCAATATCTCCAATGGTAATTTCCTATACAACTTGTCCGAACTGTCACCAAGTGGTTGCTTGGTCAGAATAAGGGCTTGGAATAACGGATGAATTTAGATAGCACAACCCCCTCTAATCTGTTCGGAGGGGTTATTCTTGCTTTGCACAAACATAAAGGATCCATTTCCATTCTTCATCTAAACTGCCCGTTAGTTGAGCGCTACATTTAACTTATAGGCATTCGGACATTGTTCTTGTCACAAATCGACAATCGGCTCAAGTTCTTGACATTGTCAATTGACAAGAACTTGAGCCGATAAATAAAAAAGCCCGCAGTTTATGCGGACTTGATTCGGACAATGTTCGTGTCATCCGACATTATTATTGTCCCCCATCACTTATTACATCACTTCTTAACGGGGTAGCATCAGGAAAATGCGGATTTACAACGTTAATGAAATTACAACATTAAATACCCTTGATCCATCCAAGATCAAGGGTATCCTGTTTAGCAAAATGAAGCTTTTGTTAAACTAGTGTGTTGAAATTTTTTTTTTAATTATCTTGTTATTTAGCCGGTATTCGAGTGCCATTTATAATTATTGCTTTAACTTTGGTAATATCTAAAGGTGCTTTCGTATCCCAACTTGAATTGAAGGTATGTTTATCAGAATTTTGGCTTCCTCCACCACCTTCCAATGGGATAATACCGTCTACTGTTTCAACTTCAAGTAGCATATCACTGACCATGCAATTCTCACCATTATAGGTACCGATTACTTGTAATCCTAAAGGACTGAGGGTTATATATTCAAAAAGATGACCTTCAACTGAAATATCATTTTTCCAAGTACGTAAATTGGCAGTTGTATCACTTGAATTTGCCGCCACATTCCAGTTGCCTTCAACCCCAGAATAAACGGAACCAGTATAATAAAGAGTGTATTCACTAAGATTTTCGCTGCTTACAGGAAATACAAATTCTTCATATTTATATTTAGCGTCATCATAATCGTTATTTTCAAGATCAAGAAGGTTATTTTTCTTATCACTGAGAAATACCAAACTATAATCATAGGAGATTAAATTACCGTCTGGACCCTTTAAAGAAAGCATGGCATCACTAGGACCAAACTCTTTATTAAAAATTTTCCCAATCTGTACATGCAATTTTCCATCTACAATACCAATATTTGAAACCCATTGATCTTTTTGACCATGGGGCATGGAAGCATAATCCCCTGGCATAAGTGCCTCTGTTAATGAACTGAGATCACTTGGTACATTACTGCCACCCCAAATCTGTGCTTTTTCAATAGGAATCGTTTCTACATCGTCAATTCCTGTAAGGGATACGGAAATGGGTTCGTCTGTATAGGCTTTTTCGCTAAAATAAATAAGGAAACTGCCAAGCTCCAACGGATCTGTTAATGGTGTGTTTGGATCAGCCGTTATATTAAACTCATAATAAATGGTATTCGTATCTTTATTAAAATTAAGCATTTTTTGTTTCCATGACATGCTGGCTGATAAAACTTCGTCTTCACTTTTGGCTCCCTCTTTTGTTGGTGAATGCATTTTTACATTGAATCCGTCTCTAAAATCAGTTTGTTCCGTCAATCGGTTTTGACCTGTTCTATCCTGAAGAGATAGGTAAATAATCGCCCTATTATCATATTTCTGTGCACCGATAACTTCCATGCGAATTCCTTCGTCCTCACTATAGACTCCTACTGGTTCAACAATCTTACCAAAATCAGGATTAAATCTCTCTATGAACCAATCAAAATTCCCTAAAGATGCAGCAGTTACACTAGTAACTAATGCGAACGATATCGCAATAGCTGCAATTGTTGACCTTGTCCACCGTTTGCGGTGTCTAGCAGGCATGTCAACACTACCTTCATACAATCGGCTTTTAACCTGTTCTGCAAGTTTACTTGAATCAACCGTAATTTGGGAGAACATTTCATGTATATGTTTTTCGTCCATATTAAATTTGCCCATAGTTAGACTCCTCTCTACCATATGCAATATTAAGATATTTAACTATTTCATCTTTGGCACGTTGATATTGTTTGCGTAATGCAGCTGGAGAACTTCCTGTAAGCTGAGATAGTTCCTCGTAACTCTGCCCATCCATAATCCGCCCATATAACAAGGCACGTTCCATAGGTTTAAGCTTCTGTAACGCACGAAGCATCTCATCACTCAAACCTATATCTTTCTCTGGTAAAACGACTTCACTACGAATATCATGAAAATATAGGATTTTACGCTTTTTCAGTTGATTTAAACAGCGATTATAAGTAATTTTGTACAACCATGCGGATAGGTTATTGCCATTAAAATTATTCCGATTTTGATAAGCTGAAAGAAAGACTTCTTGTACAATATTTTCTGCTTCATGATAATCACATAGAATCGCCGTTGCATAGCGAAGGAGTTTTTCACCATAGAGATTGATTATCTCTTCCAGTTCATCTTCTCCGCCATTAACAAACCTTTTTCCAATGTCTATTTCCTCCATAAGCTCACCTCCTTATATTTATCAGTCGACTGTACCCTTATAACAGTTCAAAGAGCTGTTTTGTGACATAATTTTTAATTCAATCGATATTTTATTAATTAAAAATGAAAGTGTCGAATCTTGGAGTCACGTCCAGCGTTCCGAAACGAACAAATTCTATCTAGCTACTTGGGCATAGCGCGGATTTCAAAAAAAAGGAAACCGATCCGTCTGACCCAAGTCGATAATAACTCAAATAAACCGATAGTTAATTCTATCGGTTTATTTGTTCAGCATCCATAGATTAGAAAGTTTGATTCCCGCTACTCAATAACAATGTAAAATTCTAATAAAGCCAAATCATTTGAAAATATTTGTTCCTCAGAAGCTTTAAAGATCAGATCGTTGTATGCTTTACTTCATGTTCATTTACTTGAATCTCAGAATCCCAACATCTAAACTTTCTTTGCTGGCATAAAAATGCACCCCCTAGAATTACATCGGATTTACCCAGGGGTTTTTCCAATGTCTATTCTAGGGGGTGCACTTCACCTGCTTTTTACATTGTTTGTTATGATGTTAATGAATAGTAGATCATTCACTTCATTGATTTATAATATTCCGCAAAAACGTCTGCGAAAGCCACAGCTGTATCAAGATTCTCTTGCAGCGTGTTGTTTACTCCCCCAAATTCGAGCAGCAGGCTTCCGTTAGAGACGGACTGGTTGTATTCAGCATTCCCTTGATTAGCACTTTTTAGCAATATGCCTCTCGAAATGCCCGGATACTTTTTGTTCAAAAGCCCGTTCAACGCTTCGGCAAACTTTTTGTTTTCCTTATGAGTAGGGTTAGCGTCTCCAATGACGAACATAATGCGAGCATACGTTTTCCCATTAATAACTACCGTTGTTTTGTTGCGCGGAATATCCGCATCCCGATGTATATCGAAGAAATAGGTCAAGGAAGCATGTGACTTCATTGCCTTGTCTACTGCTTTACGCGATTCGGCATAGGCTTTCGTGTAGCTTAATTTCTGTTCATTCAGCTTTACAGTAAAATCGGTTTCTTCAACAATTGAAGATATCCCCTTTTTCTGCAGGCTCTCCGCCAGCTGCTTGCCTACAAGCGTAATGTTCACTTTCGGATCATCAAAGGAAGTCCCCTTCGTACTGCTTGAAACATTTTTCCAAGACTCACGATTATGCGTATGGTAGATATACACTTTACTGCCGCTTTGGCTGACAACTCCTGTATTCACCACCCACTTGGCAACGTAAGCGGTTCCTCCGCTTGGCAGCGAAACCTGATACCAATCGTCTTTTAATCCTAAGACAGGAAACGATTCGCCCGCCCTTGCTTTGGTAACAATCTCATAATCTAACCCCGGCCCTTTGCGTAAATTCGTGGTGTCCACTATGTTTACTATTACTTCCTTATCTTTTGAACCGCTGGTCTGTTCATTTTTATCCGGTTTTTGTCCATTATTCGTAGAAGATTGATTGCTGTCACTCGGCGCGGTTTCCACTACCCAATTTGCTACATAAGCCGCGCCGCCGTCTGAAAGAGATACTTTATACCATTCTCCTTTGGTGCCAATAATAGGGTAGGATTCGCCTGCCTTCGCTTTGGCGACAACGTCATAATCCAGCCCTGGTCCATTGCGTAAATTAGTAACAGCCACAATATTTGCAACGGTTACTTTATTTTGAGCAGATGCAATCTGCGCGTATTGTTCAGCTCCCCCGCTCAGCGTCTTCCCTGTCGATAAACTCTGAATAGATGCATATGCAGCATCCGCTCCACTGGATAATAAAGCAAAAATGACGGTTCCACCCAATAATTGATTTCTTAGTTTCAAAGCTAGCTTTCCTCCATTCAAAGACTTGTTCTACCAAATTCGACAACAATGGAGGAAAATCCTTCTATTCTGCAATCCACAAAGTAAAAACGAGACTATATTCCAAAAATAAAACATATAAATGTACTGTTAACAAAAAAGGCGTATAACAAATATCATTGTCTTACCAGTGCATTTAATATAAAGAGTTTCTCGAAGATGGGTGATAGATATGTTTCATGCCCTTCAGGGTGGTTTTTTTGTGAAAAATTTGGACTTTTTTCGGCATTCGGTACATATTCTTGACATTGCATATTGCCAAGAATATATACCGATAAAAAAAAAAAGCGCGATTTACTTGGAAATTAATCGGCTCATATTCTTGTCATCCAACAATATGTTGTCACTGTATGATTATTTCTAAATCAGATATAAAAATAACTTCACTATTCCGGTCTTCGGATTAGTCTTAACGGTAATCTCAACATTCATATCATTGATACTTTGTCATCTTATTACGTATTAACTATTTATTCACTTCAGCTGAAATGAACCACTTTAAAATGCATTCATGCTAGCACAGCGAGAATCATTAGATGAACTATATTCAAAAAAAAGGACCCACAATTCGGGTGTATTATTAACTTTAATCTTTCCGTGATCGTTCGAATAAGTTCATACGAACGGATGCATCTTTTCTTGTTCTGCACACCACCACGAAGTCATCCGCGTAACGCGTAATTACACCAATAGGATTCGCCGATCACTGATTCGCATAGCAATCACCTTCATTTGTTTGTAGGGGCTTGGCCCCTCCTATGGCCGGACTTATACCGGCTAGAAGATGCGTGCCTCGGGGCACGCGCTTAACGAAAAAGGAGCAGTTGCCGCGGCAATCTGCTCCTTGAATCTATTGAACTATCATTCCCCGTTAGCTTAATGACCTATGGGAATTAGTATAGCTATTTCTTAAATTTCTATTGCATTAAAAAGAAATGGTGCGCCTGCTAAATAATTTTTTATTATAGCTTGTGCATAAGGCTGTTCTTCCTTTAGCCCCTCGGTTTCCCTTGGATCAGGGGCATGGTGACAATAATTCTCGATCCTTGCCATCACTGTAAAACTTTCCAATGCTGGAAGCCAGTCACCTTCTAGTCTCCTCTTGCTTTCATAACCTTCAATTAGTAACTTTCTTTGCCAAGGATAAAGCCCCAAAATTGTATGTGCTATATCATATAGGAAGTGTCCAAATCCACATCTCCCAAAATCAATTGGACGAGGTTCTCCATTATGAAATACAATGTTCCCTTGGTGCAAATCACCATGAATTAATCCGTAGCTCTCATCATCTTTGCTAAGATTATTAATCCAGGAGAGTATCCTTTCAGCCGCCGTTTGATACAACTGGAATTCGGCATCTACAAGGAACCGATCGTAATGTTGCGTTAAACGAGTCATAGCATGCCTAAAACTTTCCTCACCCCAAAAAGGGCGTATGAAGTTAGAGGTCAATTCGAAATTTTGTGATACTTGATGGAGCTTTGCCAAGAGGATTCCCTCTCTATTGATTTGATCTTCAGTAAGACCGCCACTCGCTTCCACTCCCTCTACCCAACGCATCAATGAAGCGTAACCTAAGTACCCATTCTCCAAATTAATTCTTACGGTTTTGGATCCATTGCGGTCTAATATCCCCTTAGGAAGGGTAATATCCATCTCTTCATTCAAAGCATCAAGCCAAACGAGTTCAGAATCTATTTCTTCTCTACTCATTCCTGCATGAATACGGAGTAACAAATCCCCTTCCTTACTTGTTTTTATTATAAATGTACATGTATCTGATAATTGCTTGAAACTTATTTGTTCCCAATCCAAATCATAGTTTTGAAGCGCCATCAAAGCCGCTTGTTTTGACTGTGTAATAATCCGATTAATTTCTTTTTCAGAATCTATCTTAAGCACCTCAGTCATGACCATCCCTCTAATCCCTTGAATTCCCATAGTACAGGAACAATGTGTAATCCGTACTTTAAAGCAAAATGACATCAGCCCTTAAGTTCCTTCCAGTAGACTATTACCAACTTCAGATCAGTCTACTGATATTTAGACTTTACGATCATATAGAATATCTTAACACAGCGAATAATTGAAGAATGGGCGACTTTGATTTTAACTATATTTTCTGTACAATGTTCAACTATCCTGCCCGTTAGTTGAACGTATGATTGTCAAGACTTGGGTGACAACTTCTTCGTACTTACCCAATACTTCAAAAATCAGTTCACAGGATCATGTACTTTAGTCCACCCATCCGTGTTTCCAATGGTTCTAAAAGTTCCGTTTATGATATGGAAGACCCTCGCCTTCTTCGCAATACTGTTTAAGACTGTACAAAAAAATAGCCCAGTTATAATTACATACACGATAAAATGCGGTCACTTCCTCCCAATTCATCTGACGAAAAGTGATTGAAGTCTTCCCGTTTTTTTCCGCCATATCAAAAGAAATTGTCGTACCGATCCATTCTGGATCTGAATCAACACATTGCCACAAAACCTTTTTATCGGTAACAAGCTCATCAACTCGCATCTTTGTTAAGCCTTTGCCGCCGAATCGGAACTCATTTATACAACCGATCTGATTATTGACTATTAGTTCATTTGTCCATATTTCTGAAAGTCCTTTTGCAGTGGTTAATGCTTCATATACCGTTGAAGCTGGAACATTCACGGTCTGTAAGTGCTCGATATTTGCCATTTTGCTCATTCCCCTTCTTTAAAAGGATTTGATTTATGTAATTATTTGTATACGAATATTATACCATGGTACGGTTGATGTGATTTCATTTCGATTGCTCATTTTTGAAATAACGCATTAGGGAAGGTTGTTTAACTAAGCTGCCATTAGCTGTTAAAAGAAAATAAACCATTAGACTAGGAAAATATAGTATTACTGGGCAAGGCAGTAAGCTAACCGAATGGATAGTGCGGTTGATACCACCCACTTTGTGGTAATATTATTTGGTAGTACAGCATTGCGGACACTACCCGCAAACATATCGACTGATTGATTTCATTTATGCAATTGCTCCTCTAAGTGATAACTTAACGCTTAATAAGCCCGGCAGCGGATCAGAAATCCGCTGCCGGGCTTATTGTTATGAACTAAAAGAACTTCTTTACATTAAATTTGGAATACTGCCTGCTAACGTAACCAAGTTGCCGATCCCGCTGGAAGCTTGGTCCTGGTACTTGATTGAACTAACGTTACCCGTTAGTTCAACGACAGATACTTTTCTTATGGTAAGGTTCTCCGTGCTATTTATAATGGCAAGTTTTAAGAACTTTCCATCTGCTCATTTTAGCATCGCACTGGCAATTGTCAAAAAGTCCTCCCGACCGATCTCAAAATGACCGTAGCGAAAGGAATACCCACAATTTCGGTTCCCGCGAGTGAAGCTAAGCTTTTCTAAAAGATCTCTAATCTGTACCTCACGGCATGAAATATAGCGGATATTTCTGCGTAATGGTACAAATGATTCTGACATCTGATATTCGTAGACTTTATCATCATCAACTTCCCCGATAGCGGTGAACGCTTGGAGTGGTGCCCCTTTCCTCATTTCTGTTCTCGGGGAATAGTAGATCAACCAATCGCCTGCTCGCATCTTACGTAAAGGTGCTGACTTGCCGTGACAGAGCTGAGCGAATCCCTCCAACTCTCCACACTTCACATGGGATGCGGACACGACACCAATCCAGAAGCGGTTTTGTTGGCTTATTTCATCCATTTGCATACCTCGAAATCTCTTCCTTTTTTAATTAATGTTTATGTCGCTTCCCGTACCAATCCTTGTTTTAAGCGGTCCAGCTGCAGAAGATGATGACGGTAGTGCATCTCAACAAGCAGAAACCATTCCTCTGCACACAATCCACCGAATCTCGGATGGGACACTATATTTTGTTTGGACACTTTTTCAAGGGTAGGTTCAATGTCCTTCATTCTCTGGATAACAGTGTGTAAGCCTTGAATTAGCTGCTCTTTGCTTTCCGGCTGCTCCGGAGTATAGTGTGGGGAAGGCGGAATATGAATACGAGTGGGCGGGAAGCTTCCTTGAGAAAATATAGCCACACCAACCTCGGTTTTTTCCGTTCCAGGTACCATGGGATATTGGCTTGGAATCAGGCATTGATCAATATTACGAAGCTGCATATAAAGCGCCGAGCTAATGAGATGTTGAAGCATCTGTCCGATTGACCACTCGTTGTCACTTTGCTTTTGCCTCAGCTGCTCCAGACTGAATTGATTCAGTTCTTGAATATAATGTGTCGCTGTTTCCTCAAATCGTTGTAATGCTAACTTTGTTGTAATCATCATCTATCATCGCCTCTAATCATCTTTTTTTCTAAGTATACAAAAACGCTACTGACACCATTATGTCAGTAGCGTTTTAACGTTTTTTTCAGTTCGTTTCTAACCCGATGTCGGAAGGATTCTGGCTCCAGCACAACCACTCCGCATCCCCAGCCGAGCACCCAATGCAGCAATTCCTCAGGCTGCCGAACACGTAAGGTCACCAGCAACCCTTCCGTATGATCCTCTATGGTTTCTATATAGAAGTTGTTCGATTCCCTTACCTTATCAGCAATGTCAGGTTGGACCCATATGCGCACAAGGACGTCGCGATCGTCTGGAGGCTGGTATACATCTAAAAGGAAATTTGTTGGCAACATAAATCTATCTTCCAGCTCGATAAGCTCCGACATACGGGACAACCGAAAATGACGGATGTTTTGACGCAATTCACACCGTGCAACGAGTACCCATGCCCCTTGATGAAGCACAAGTCCATAGGGAGCAACCGTACGAACACTTTGGCGGTTCCCATCAGCCTCGGCAATTCTTTTGGAATAGCGGAATCTTATTTTTCTTTCCTCCAGTATCGCTCGACGAATCGCTTCCAAGTATGCCTTCTCTTGTATTCGTGCTATATCTTCTACGGAAGCAAGCAAACGAAAGCTCTTGCGAATCCGGGATGCCTCACTGCGGATCGGTTCCGGTAGGATGGCTTCAATCTTCCCTCTTGAAGTTCGAGACTTACTGCCATAGTGAACATCAAACCAATGCTCGATAAAATCTGTCCCGATGAGTAATGTCACTGCTTCTTCCACCGTGAAACTGACTGGCGGCAGGAAATACCCCTTCATTAAGGAGTATCCCTGCCCTGGCGCTCCTATCACGGATACGCCAGCTTCACTCAAAGCTTGAATATCCCTGTAGATGGTTCTCACGCTTGTTTCAAATGTAGCGGCTAAATCCTCGGCTCGTAACACATCGTTACGCTGCAGCTCAAGCACTATGGCTAACAAACGATCCGTTTTGTTCATGCACTGCACCCTTCTCCGATAGATTGTTTATACCAAATTTGTTATTATTAGACTTCTTTATTAGAGAAAAGAGAGGTCATCATATAACAATACAAGCACCTCCACTGAAAGTATATCACTAGGGTATCCTGCCTATTAGAAATTAAGATATTAGGATACCATAACACCTGATCATCAATGTGTAATCTTCAACTATCGTTTCCCGTTAGCTCATCGGTATTAGGTATACATTCTTTGCCATTTTAGGCAATCAGTACATATTCTTGACATTGCACTTTGCCAAGAATGTGTACCGATAAAATATAAAAGCCGCGATTTACGCGGTAATTAATCGGCTCATATTCTTGTCATCCGACATATGCAATCCCCATAGCCATACATACGTGTAGGAATTCAAGAATGTCAAATGACTGGTTTCTTTATTTCCAGTAATCCGTTTTGAAAATATGAATCGTTTTTATCGAACGCAATAATCTTTGCACAACCAATATAATTTTCAATTAATTTATTATTTACAACTTGAGTTTCCCGTCTTCTGGCCACGTTCTCTGCTTGTATATTTTAAATATATAAGACTGTTTACGAACAATTTTATAATTTCTCCAACTGAGCGCTGGTCACTTCCTTTGACTTTATCCCATTCCGGTAACGGTAGATGCATCTTCTAATGCTGAGGCTGCCTGCGCGCCTGTATTCCATCGAAGTACGTCAGGACAGAGAGAACTTTGTTGCTGAGCACGCCCCTGATTCAGCGTTCCGAAGGTCAAGCTGATTGAACCTATTAATCTCGTTTTGTCCGTTGAAGCAAAACTGTGTGCAAATAAAAAAATCCCTTATAGAATAAGAGATTTAATAACACCATACTTCTATTTCAAAGAGCACCAAGTTATTTAAAACAATTCAATCTGTTCATCTGTTAGGTGCATAACTAAAATAAACAACATTAATCGTTGATGCTTAGTTTTATACTTGAGAAAGTCAGGGGCCGTTAGACGAGTAACGGTCCCTGACTTTTAGATTACTTTAGGAATTCAACCACTCTTCAGCACCTTCGACACTATCGAAGGATTCAAAGGCAGTATTGATGTTATCAAATTCTACTGAGGAAGCAACAACGCGCTTCATGCTAATTTTTCCGATGGCCTTCTCTGGCAGAACGATAGCTACAAATTTGATACCGGAATCCTGAATACGTTGATTATGTACAGTACTGATCCATTTTTGATCTTCTTGACTGATAACGCTAAGTTTGCGATTATCAGAAATCATTCGTTGTGCTCCCTTTTGTTGCTGAAGCTCCATCGCTTTGTCACAGATGTCACGTAGTTCTTGACTATGTACAAAAGTGTTGAATTCCACGTGAACCGCCTTAGCTTTCTCATTCCATGATACCGTAGCACTATCTGTTGTGAAATATGTTGTCATGTAAATTTACCTCCGAAGTTTTCTTGTTGTTTTTTTTAAAACCTGGTTGAGTATGATGATAAATAATTCTATTAGTACTGGAACAGTAGACTTACGTTCTGCCAACCTGCACCGACTGTCCACAGGATAATATAGTCGCCACGGGAAACTTTACCAGTTTCAATAGCCTCGTACAGCGCGGTGAAAGGACTGTTAGTCGATGTATACCCGTATTTGTCGCCAATATATAGAGCTTTATCCTTATCAACGCCCAGACCTTCGATAACACCTTCGATATTGCCAGGAGCAAATTGAGATAGATAGTAACTAGCTACATCATCTTTTGTCAGTCCGTTACGCTCGAGCAACCTTTCGATTGAAGCTACAGCGATTTTCACAGGTGCGCTGGTATCGAACGGTTCAAACTTCATCCGAGGACCATCCTCAGGTTTACCCCAGCTGGAAAGCCCTTTTGCAGGGAAAAGTGCATTATCAATTACAGATGTATCTGTTTGATACTCAGAATCGATGAAACCAGTTCCTTCTGCTCGCTCAACAATAACAGCAAGAGCGGAATCAGCAAAGTTACAATCGAAGATAGGCTCCCCTAAACTATGAGTTGAGATGTAGTCAGCTCCTACAACCAGTACACGATTAATATAGTTGTTAGCGATGATATTTCTACTTGCTTGTTCGACGGCTACAAGAATGCCAGCGCAGTTACCGTTCAAGTCGAAGCAAGATGTTGTAAGCTTACCACCGATAGCTGCGTGAATCTTAAGAGCGTTTGTAGGAATAAGATACTCAGGGGTTTGAGATACGAAAAGAATCATATCAATATCTTCAGCAAGGAGCCCTGCCTTATCTAAAGCAGATTTAGCAGCAATAATAGCCATAGTTACAGCATTCTCATCTTCGTTATTAACAATATATCGAATATCTTTACCGAGAGAATTAATTAGCCCTCGAACATCGACACCTAAACCGTCGTAACGGTCGATATAGTACTGATTATCAACCTTTTGATCTGGTTGATAGAAAGCAATAGTGTTAATTTTGACCCCTTTAGCAATACCTTGAATTTCTTTGTTGTTATCGTGAGCTTCAGTCATTTTCAAATTTCCTCCTGATGTTATATCATCTCTATTTTTCTATTATTAAGTAATAGAGACAATAATTAAAAAGTATTGTGGGAGCAAGTCTACGCTTTCGGTTGTCGATAAGTTCTGAATTCAGAAAGCTTTTCATCAATACGATTCATATAATGTATTATCATTTGTTTATTTCTGGAATCATCCCTCCTTAATATTAGGATATCTTTTTTGTAATTATTCGTCAAATTACCATTTTACTCATTTATATGGACTCAGCCTATGATGAAAAAAAAGAGCGATCAATAATAATTGTGATCGCTTTAAAATGAAGCTCTTACTTCTGTATATGCTTCAATGATTCTTCTAATCTTTCATTGATTTTTTCTAAAACTAGACATTTTGTAGTTTGACCATTGCTCTTTTCTTCAATCTTGATATTTACTAAAATTTTATTTATATGTTCAACATCATCCACAAAAAAATTATATAAGCAACATTGGGAAAAGTTTCAAAATAGAGGCTTCAACTGCAAAATAAACCATGATTAATAATTATATTCTCTCATGTCGACGGTGAATTGTTGATAATATAACATGTGACACATCTTATATACTTGCCACATATTTGTATTTGTCTGATTGGCAACCGTCTTTTTTCGCCACTCATCATATTCAGGACCATAAGTTGGTATTCTGAGTGCATTATTCCAATATTTTTATATAATTTACGATAGGGTTATCCGTATACTCAATGCAGATAAATATGCAGTATAAGAGAGTGATACCGTGTCCACTAATTTAGTGAAAAATCCCATATGCTTAAAAACTGTTATAAATAATATGAGCTTGCTTGAGCCTGAAAAGTCAGTGTAAGCCTGAATCATTCAATTACATGCGATCTGGATTCTCGAAATAAGATTTAGAGGAAGGGATCGTTCCTCACCTGCAGCAGTAATTTGCTGAATTAATCCATCGACATGATGACTTTTTTCGTAAACAAGGT
The DNA here is from genome assembly GCF_056269295.1 of Paenibacillus sp. J31P13. NCBI lineage: Bacteria > Bacillati > Bacillota > Bacilli > Caryophanales > Paenibacillaceae > Paenibacillus > Paenibacillus sp. J31P13. Next base: position 1,284,561 of record NZ_JBWDNR010000001.1, on the reverse strand, counting down.
TAGAAGGTGTCGTTGGGGCCGTAAGGAAATTTGAGAGTTCTTCTTCCGAAGTGCGGATTTCTGGCTTTAATAACATTTCTTCAAGGTTCAACAATACTTCTTAAGCAAATCTATATTAAGCTTTAATCCCACCTCTCTACTATCGCACCCGTCAACCTTATTCTATGAGGGAGCGAAATAAATTACAGGCTTTTGCGTTGTTAAATCTATGTATCCCATATCCTTTGAAGTCGGAAGCTAATATCGCTTCCCTAAGTGGATTTAAATTTGTTGTAAACCTTAATTCAATCCCTTTTTGAAATAACTCTCTAACAAATTCTCATATTTTTCAATTGACTTAGGCTTCACTACTTGGCGAGAGATGTAGTATCCAGCTGTCTTATCAAAAGGCTCAAATTCCTCATCTTCAAAGCAATATCTAAACAGGGTCTGCTCAGAAATCCTCCTATACCAGTCTTGTGTCACAATCTATCTTATATTCTCAGCATTGTTATTTTGTCACTTCCTCTTAATGATTTTGGCATTTGTTTAACCACTTCTAATAAAAACGCTGAATCCATACCCTACCTGGACTCAGCTTTTTTATTACTTATTATATTTATTGGAATCAGTTATTGATTTGTACTTCAATGGATGTTTTGTTATTAGAAGTTAGAAACCAATTTTTTCAGTTGTAGGATCGCTCTTTTTTATCCGGTTGCCGTCGTGTTTTATTAAGTTAATGTCTCCCGTTAGCGTAATGAAGCTATTTATTTATTGTTCCTTCGTTGATTAACCGTTCTTTATCCTTCAAAGGGAAATCTCCAGGCTCCCAAGTCTCTAAATGTCCGTTTCCTCCTATAATATCTTCATTAATTTGATAAATGGAAGCATATATTTTCTTTCCTGTTTTTTGTTTTTCTTTCAGCATGTAGGTTGTAATATAAATTTCTTTATACGGTTTCAAATCAATACCTACGTTTGTTGCAGGTAGAAAGTTTTTTGTATCTTGCGATCTTTCGTCAATTTTTTCCTCAATATGCCAGCCTAATGACTTAAGGTACTCAAAATGTTTATCGTAATTCTGCTCGGTTGGCTCTTTACTACAACCAATCAGAAAAACAAAACTACATAATACAAGATAAACAATTATCTTCTTAACCATAATGCCCCCCAATATACTAAAATGTCTAATAAAACAAAAATTAATAGTGAAGACTTTCATCAAAGTTGCAACTTGTTCAACTAAACTGCCCGTTAGCTCAACCAGGCTACCGATTTACGCCGGCAGCCTCGTTTTGGTGATTGTTAAGCTAAAGTTCCCTTTAGTTCAATCGGGCATTTTACTCTAGACTATTAGAAACGCGGATTGCCCCCGATCAAATTTTTGGTCACTGGATCGAAAAACATTGTAATCGGTCCTAGTTGGCCATTCATTTTCGTGTCAAATTGAACAGATACTACAACATCTAACCTTCTGTCATCTATCCAGTTGCCAACGTTTTTTCCAGACTCTAGGGTTACTATAGCTTTCTCTTTCGGCGTGGTTAAAGTGCTACGTTCCTTTTCTGAGATTTTGGTCCAAGCTAGATTCCGAAATTCATCTTCATTTCTAAGTTTGTCATAATGGAAGACATAATAGTACCAACCGCCGCCCAAATTCTTATAGTCATTCACATAGCTGAATTTCAAAGGATCGCCTTTGGCCATCTCCGGTAGGCTGAGGTAGGTGATGCCTTGTCGATACAAGTTGTCTTCGGTGTCAAACAAAAAATCAATACTTTTACTTGGGTCATCATTTAAGGAAGATATCCTTTTCACAATACCTTCTTGGAACAACGTTTGAGCGAAATGTTGAATATCAGGGTCTTGAATTTTCTCGATGGCATAATCTTGTTGAAGTATGACAGGCCGAGTTTGGAATACTCTTTCATTCTCTAACAGATAACTGCCTAGAATATCAAAATCTTCACGACGAATTTGAAAATATTTAATAACCTCAGTCTCTGGAAGCTTCAACACTTCGCTAACGTTCAAGGGAATAATGAAATCACTTGCCTCGGCATGCTCCGTGCCTTTGCTTTTCAAGCCAGCACATCCGCATACCGCCAATGCGAAACAAATTAGAATTGAAATGAATTTTAACGGCAAAAGATTCACATTCCCTCCCTCCAATTGATCATATTTTCCTATTTCTTGTAAATCGTTCTTAATTAAGTTAGACGCATTTAGTTGCGACGAAGTTTCGCTGTTATGCACGTTATAATAGAGGCAATCGATTGATTTAGTCCGTCTCATTTTTGTCTCCGTTAAGTTAAACTGCCCGTTAGTTTAATGAAAAAAGGAGCATCTGCCGTGGCAAACTGCTCCTTGTTTGTTCAACTATTGTTTCCCGTTAGCTTAACGAGGTCGCCGCTCTAAGCCGGCAGCCTCTCTTTCATCCATTTTGTCACCTCTTGTCTCCCGATAGCTTAGTCAGCTCTTGATAAAGACTTTTTGAAGTATACAGCGGATTCATCATAACCAATAGCCTTATAGAAATCACTTGCTCTTCTTGTGGCAAGTGCAACCAGCTTTGAACCACGCCGAACTGCTTTTTCTTCAATAAGTACCATAAGATTTTTCCCAACACCTTTACCCCTGTAATCTTCTAGTACGAATAATTCCTCAACCCAACTTATTAAACCATTTGCATAAAAAGTGGAGTGATGGAAGGCTAGTACATATCCAATTATACCTGTTTCAATCTCTGCGACTAATAAGTCTGCATCTTTGTTACTCAAAACATCAAGAAAGGTTCGTCTGAAATCCGTTTTATTCAACTTAAAACTAGTCGAAAGCTTAGCGGATAGATCAAACAATACCTCTTCATCTTTAGAAATTGCATTTCTATAATTAAGCCTCATTGGACCACCCCCCTTCGAACCATCAATAATTTGAGTGTACTTTTTCGGTAATTAAACTTCCACTATTTGTTAAGTTAATCTGCCAGTTAGTTTAATAAAAAGAGCAGGCTATCGTAACGCCTGCTCCAAAGTGTGTTATTCAACTAACGTTCCCCGTTTGCTTAATGAATCGTCTTCCTCGAACTGTCCTTCAATTTCTCTTAAATTATTCTTAATCGTTATATACCTTTGCGATCCTAATAATAATTCACTATATAAATACATGTATTGTAGGTGATACCTCATATCAAATTTATTTTTGTGATATTTCAATAAATGATCTACATAGTCCGTAAAGAAGAATAAAACATCCTTTGACCGTTTATTGAACTTAATGGTATTCAAATAATTTGATAATTCATTTAGTTTCTTTTGAGTATAGACTAAAATGCTTTGAATATCTTCCTCCGGTAGCGATTCATAAGCTTCTGTTCTTGCTTGCCAATGATCTTCAAAGACTTCTTTATTTTCATGCAAAATGACATGTATTGGTTTGAGTAATTCTAATTCATGTTTAAGTCGTCGAGTCTTGAATAGGTTTCTGATTTTTTGGAATATGAGACATTCCTCCTAGATAACGTCATAAGAGTCGCTGTAGTCAGCATACTTCCTTCTAATTACGAAGACAAATTTTATTTTGTTCCGCTTAACTGCCAGTTAGTTTAATAAAAAGAGCAGGCTGCTTTAGCGCCTGCTCAACAATGTGCTACTCAACTATCGTTACCCATTAGTTAAGTCTTTTCGTAATAATAATGACTTAGTGAAATTAATTGCTTTAGCAATTTCCGGTCGTTCTATGTTCATATCTATTTTAATCATTTTAATACAGTCGTTCGATCTAAGTTCGATTTCCTCAGGTTCTGTTGGTTCAGGTATCTCTAAATTAGCACACTCTTGGAGATAAAGTTCCATTGCTAAACACTGATGCGCAAATTCCATAGCTTCTTCTTCATCCTCACCTTCTACATCTGCATTTGGAACATCAGGAAACAATACTGCGATACCACCGTCATAGCTTCGGAAAATAGCAGGAAAAGTATAGATGTCTCTCATTTTAGTATCACCTACATCGAATATTATTTAGGAACATAGTCTGTCCAGCTGTCGTCTTATCCTTTATATTCTCCCATTAGTTGAGAAGCGTGGTGATGTTGTTAAATTTAACGAATAAAACTAATCAAGACTGCTACCGCACCCATTAACACTAAAATTGAAAATACAAAGTAGCCGAAGATCTTTAGAGGACGCTGCATTGAATTTATATCTATATTTTTCATTGGTCCTCCACCCTCAATACTTTGAATAGAGCGAAGGTTCTCATCGACATAATTATCGTTACTATACAAATGTTCCATTTCGGGCTGAGTTTCATGGATGTTGTTTGTGCTCATTCCAAGTCCCCTCTCAATTCGGTTAATTTGGAATATTCTACCACATCCGTGAAACTCATGTAACCCATCAATCACCACGCTAACCTACCCGTTAGTTTAGCGAAGAATTAACTAATGAAAGATAGTATGGGTATTGTCCAATAGCAAATACTCCTTCATGCGTTCCTTCTACTGTAATTTCAGTTTTAAAAATATCCGCTTTCTTTTCTGATCCAAACCACACTCTTCTATATGCAGACAAAATGAATAATCCATCTTCATCACCTACCGCAGCAAATGTTTCATTGCTATCCTTATATCCGGTGATTAAATGATTAATGCTTAATAACTCTTTAATACTTTTTACATCATTAACCACAAGACCGACTTCACTGATATTTATTAGTTCCTTACCTGTAAATGGAGTAAGAATTGCGTTATCAAGAGTGTGTCTAGCGATAAATTCAACTATATTCCCTGCAGGATCAAAAAAATAAATTGATGTTGCGTTCCAGGTACTGGAATAAGCTTTATATGAGTTGTCTGGTAATACATTTAGTCTAACCCCGACCGAATTTAGCCAAGCTATTGATTCATCAATTTTGTTCTCCGGGATGTCAAAGGCGAAATGGTAATATGGGCTTTTCTCGACATTATCCGTTTGCTCAAAAATTAATTCTGAATTTCCCACTTTTAAAGTAAACGTATTGTTAGAACTCTCCACCAATGAGAATCCGAGATCATTAATGTAGTACTTTTTGAGTTGCCCTAGTTGTTTAGTAAGTAATTTAATACTAAGTATCCGCATGAATCTTCACTCCTCAGAATATTTTGGTTCGAAGAATATGTCCGGCATTATAGTACCATAATTTGGAATGTTTGTATTGCGCTAATATGCCCGTTAATTGAGAAAACGGCAGCAAGATTCATGGCAGCCGTTTCATCGTGTTTATTCAGCTATCTTACGTAATCCGTAACCGATAATGCCGAGCCTAGGCTCCCGATTAGGAGTTCTCTCTTCTCATCGCCAATTAAATAAGAATCTCCAGCGAGCAAAAATTTTCCTTTGTTGTTTCCAATGAGGCTATAAAAGCCTGCCCTCGTCGTTTGGTCGCGATCCCGGACATGCACATTGAAATCAATATGATTGACCTGATCACGGTGTACTGCATCCACATTTGTGGACTCCCAGGTGGAATCCCAGCTAAACCCTGTAATCTTGTATCCGTTTTTTCCCCACTGCTGCAGATGCCTTATAAATTTGCTTTTACTAATCGCATAAAACTGCTCATACGTCAAATCTTTGTTCTTATTATAAAATTCATTCCGATCCCTCAACCATTCATCGATGTCCTCTTCAGGAATCATCGTACTTTCGTTCGTATAATAAAACTTGCCATCCTCCAGCTTCTCGTGTTGGAAATCTTCCTTGCGGAGCTCCTTCGCAACGAGTGGCAAACCTTCTTGCAATGACTCGTAATAATATTTCAAATTCACATAAGAGAAGGCTTTCTCATAGTCCCCTTTTTCTATATTATGAAAAAACCTGGACGCGCTGTAATGATCGTAAAGATTCATGTACGAAACCCCTTCACCCCTATACTGATTCACGCCCAACCAGATGAACGGAACAAGTATCAGAAGAGCCGCCGCACTAAGGGTCCATCTTCGCTTAATTCGTTTTAACACTCTCTTCGCAGCGAGATCGCGATTCATGAGGGTGGGCTGATCTTCTGAAGGTTGGAGTAGGCTACCCTCCACCATCTCACTGGTCATCGCCGTCTGCTTCACTCTGCATGCCGGGCATTCCGTCAAGTGCTCTTCTACGAGTTCTTTGCTCTCTTCCGAACACGCCCCATCGATATAAAGCGGAAGCAAATCATACACCACGTTGCAAAGCTGTCTCATGCTTTCTCCTCCATTCCTTTTACAATTCGCTCCTTCGCCCGGTAAAACGTCATCTTCGCCCAAGATTCCGTCTTGCCGAACAAATTTGCAATTTCTTTGAACTTGAGCTCGCCGAACACCTTAAGAGTAAACACTTCCTTATAGGGCTCGGGCAGCGAATGCAGCACCTGATGGACCAACATCGCTTGCTCTCTGTGAAGTAGCGTTTGCGTCCATTCTTCGCCGTTCACACCTTCAAGCAAGTGCGCAGCAGCGGAAGCTTTCCTTTTAGCGAACTTCTTACGCTCGTTCAAATAAAGATTTTTGGCAATTTGGCACAGCCAGCTGTAGAGGGAGCTCTCCTCTCTGAAACTATTGATATGGAGGAAAGCTCGGTACAGCGTCTCCTGCGTTAACTCCTCGGCTAACTCTTCATTTTGCGTTAACGACAACAAAAATCGGCGAACAGGCCCAGCATATTTGTTATATATATCCGTAAAATCGTTAAACCGTTCACCTCTCCCCCCGCCCATGCCGAACTGCATATCTATTAGACAACCGCATTCCGAAATAGTCACAAAAAACAGGAGCGCGGACAAAATTTCGTCCAACGCTCCGCTTGCACAGCCAGAATTCTGCGAAATATGCTAAGGTTATAAAGCTAAACTATACCACATATTGGAACTAACCTGCCCATTAGTTGAGAAAACGGGAGCAAGATTCATGGCAGCCTTTTCATCGTGTTTATTCAGCTATCGTTCCTCGTTAGCTTAACGTTTTCTGCGTCGATTTTTATTTGATTAGTGAAATAGTACTTCTAATTTCTTCAACTATTGCAGGTCGAATTCTGGGAACTTGTCTAGTCTGATTTAAAGTGAATCTATCGTTTTCCTAACTTGAATATCAATTAATTCGGAGGTTTCGTTAAAACCAAAATAGATTTTAATGGATTTATCACTACTCTAATAGCATCTAAAAGTTGCAATTAATACAACAACTAAAGATATCAATATTTTTTTAATTAAACCCAACAACCCTTCTAATTTTTTTCATGCTAGATTAGAATTCGGAAGTTCTGTTTAGAAATGTATTACCTCAAGTGAATAATACTACATCGGAACTGATTTGTTATATCTTGGTACATTATTTGCTCAGCAGAGGAATTTCTTCTCGATCATATCCTACTGCTTAGGATGAATTCATCCATTTCATTTCAACTATCCTGCCCGTTAACTTAACAAAGAAAGGGAGCAGCTACCACAGCAAATTTTCATTATTCAGCTATCGTCTCCCGTAAGCTTTTGCTTAAATGAAAATGCATGTAAATACAATCTAATTGATATTCGTCATCATTTGCGTATAACAATATTTGTTCTTGTCCATATATCGTTAAAAAAAGCCGCAACTATGCGACTGTTAAGCATATATATTCTTGTCACTAGACAGATGTGCCATATTATATAGTTTGTTTATGAGTTGTTTTTCCCCGCTTGAAATACTAAGTTGTTTTTCTTATGAGTTTATATGTCGCAGCCAAGGATTCTATTTTTGTTCCCTCATGTAGAACAAGGAGCAAGATCCACGGCGATCTTGCTCCTTGATTGTTGTGTTTTGGTGTTTTGGATGAGTCTAGGCAATTACTTCCTCGATCCTTGTTTCCGGGACCGAGGGTCGCCCAGAGCCGGAGCGTGAATGCGGTGTTTATATGATGTACCCGACTTCTTCGAGACACATTCACACTGCTTTTCTGTTTCTATTATTACTCTAGTAATGTATATTTCAGTTAAGTCTTCTTTTAAACTTCACTTATTTATTACCGAGTTGTTCCGCCAAACCGATTAGAAGACCTTCATTTCCACGAATGTAGCAGAGTTTATACGAGTCCTCGTACTGAACCACTTCGCCAACGAGCTGAGCACCATACTTAGTGAGTCTGGATACCATTTCGTCAATGTCTTCAACGGTGAACATGACGCGTAGATAACCGAGGGCATTTACAGGAGCAGTTCGGTGATCTGATATAGTAGGTGGGGTGAGAAATCGCGAAAGTTCAAGTCGGCTGTGGCCATCTGGGGTAACCATCATAGCAATCTCTACATACTGTGATCCCAGCCCGGTTACGCGACCAGCCCATTCACCTTCGACGGTAGCTCGCCCTTCAAGCTTCAAGCCAATCTCCTCGAAGAAAGAGATTGCGTCATCAAGGGATTCTACAACGATGCCAACATTGTCCATTCTTAGTAATTTGTTTTTTGCCATAGTTTTATCTCCTTATGGGTACAAATTTATTACCTGATCATCTTCATATTTATTCTATCAAGAATTACTAATTCCATCCAAACGATTAACATCTTGTCACAGTATAGTAAAAAGTGAAATTTGGTTTTCGGATATGTCATATTAATTTTTATCTACGAAATTCAATTCGTAATTACCGTAATAAGATCGTTTTACGTAATAAAATTACGTAGATACCCCTTTTAAACTCCTAACATTTTCTACAAACACTAATGATAGATGAAGATGACGGAGAGAACGGTGTTTTATCCCAGTCAGCATATTGATGTTCGACGTGAAAGCCGTGACGGGTTAATAAAGAATCCAACGTATCCTGATCCGTGAACCGACAAGCAATTCGTGAAGTCGTTCGCTTATACCCCCAATCACGCATCGTGACCCAATGCATGATATTCCGGCTAGCATCGTAACATTGTGTGCCTGATACCTTGACGTTATTCCCATCCTTATCAATAAATGATCCCCATTCTGTCTCCTCTTGATCAGATAAATCCGTTCCCTCCGGATTACGGGTCTCGAATGAAAAGATTCCATGGGGTTGTAAATGTTTGTGAACGGTCATGAGCAAATCGATTTGATCTTGATCACTTAAGAATGCCTGAAATGCATTACCAGTCAAATAAATCATCGAAAATCGCTTTTCCGATTCGAAGGTACGGGCATCGCCTTCCATAAAAGTAACAGTCAACCCTTCCGCCTTCGACCGCGCATATGCGAGCATCGCTGAAGAGATATCTACACCGGTCATCGTTATTCCGGCTTTCGACAGGGGTATCGTTGTTAAGCCCGTACCACAAGCAAGTTCTAACACTTCCCCAGGACTCGATCTAGCAAGCTCAAGATAGAACTGATATTTGTCCATTTCACCGTCAAATTCAAGATCGTAATTTACCGGATCTTGATATTCTTCAAGATTGCTATGTTCAATCAACGCCATTCCCCCTCCATTTCATGTTATAACATTTCGAATTGCCAAAAATGAATCAATTGATTTAAATAAACACAATGTTGCATTGAGGAATTATAATTTCTATAAGGAAAAATATGCTTACAAAGAAGCATAAAGGTAAGCTAAACGAAAGTCCTATCGCCAGCATCGTGCTTAACAGTATTATTTTACCGTTTTTTCGATAATTCGTTTGGTAATAAATATTTATAATCATTTTTTATCGAACCTTATATAAGTAGTTGCCTCCTACGAAAAACTAAAATCAGCGCTGCGGCTTTACAAATTCAAAGTCAGATCAGCAATCGGTACACAGTCTTGGCCTTTATCGGCAATTTGTACATATTCTTGTCATCCGAGATTTCTATACTTATCGTATTTCCCTTTCATTTCAAGAATTTCTTTTAAGATTTTAAGTAAAAAAAGAAACCTACATCCTAATTGACCGCTCAATTGCAGTCAGTTAGAATGTAGGTCTTCCAAGTGGACAAAGCCTAATAATTAATTATAATGGCGGCTGCACCAATAGCAACTTCCCAAGCTGAATGACCGTTTGATCATACCAAGCTGGTTGCTGCCGAACATGCTCCATACTTCGTTCATTGCCGCTTGCCTCAAACACGGCCGCTTTGTCTGTCTTCTCGTTATCAATTTCGAAGCGAACCGTATGTTTCCCATTCGGTAGTTCCGGCAAGTAAACATACTGATTTCGATTATGATCGTTAAATGGTGTGAATCGATCGATAAGAAAGGGTTCACCACCATCCACCGACACCTTCAATCTGCCAGAATCAGGCCCCCCGATATCAAATAACCCGATATGAGTCCCATTGAATTGCACCGTGATAGCTTCTCCAGGATCGACCGCTCGCCATAGGCCAGGGAACAACCAATTGTACTCGCGCACTAAAGCAAAATCATCGGGGGTCATGTAAGACCATCCTGCCGAAAAAAGAGTAAGACTATCCAGTGGCAGCATGGTCGCATACTCCCAAGGATTTGCCGGGACCAAAGGGTCCTGAGGCAAATGATGTTCGACCTTTCCCACGCGATCTCGAAGTTCGCTAATTTTCTCAAACGACCGGGTGATCGTATCCGTGTAAATCTGATGCCCTTCAGGAATTGTCGGATGGATCGAATCATGCGTAAAAATAACGGCTCCTGGATTGGACTGATCTGCCCTTGAGGTGAAAATGAGTTTTCCCTCGGATACCAATTGACTGACCGCTACGCCCAGATGAATGGAAGGAATACCGTAATAATCAGCCACTTCCTCCTGCATAAGAGCCCCCTTCTGGTAATCGCCGGATTGAAATCCGACCACATCCCGCTCCTTCAGCGTATAAACGAACAGGATATCAGTAAAACGGCTCCGCTTGCGGATCTGTCGGACAATTCCTTCGATCCGCGCCTTGGATTCGGGAACTCCGCCATCGTTACCAACAAATTCAACAAACACTAGATCAGGCTGATGACGCAGTACATCTGTCTCCAAACGGGCGCAGCCGAGGTCCGATCCTGTCCCAGAAATGCCTGCATTCACAGAACGGATATCCGCATTGGGATATTGCCCTCGAAGCCAATCCGCCGTCATGACCCTGTATCCTTCAGAACGCGTATTACTGCCGCCGAAATAGACGATTGTCACTGCTTCACCATTTTCCAACTTCTGAATTACATTAGGCAGCCCTCTTCGAGGGAAGAATTCCTTCATCGCGACTTCACCTGACCTCACTGAGCGTTTTTAGGAGCAAATAATTTTACAGCAAACACTTCAAAATAAGGCGAACCATAAGTTGCACAGAAATCAAACCGGATTCGGTTTACACCTTTTGCATCCACCTTATGTTTATTCAACGTAAGATAATTCCCACGGATTTTAATTTCACTCTCGGTTCCGTCTTCTAAGGTTAAGGTCACATCATAATCTTGGATAAGTGGCTCGATAGGATCGTCGAAATGCTCCAAATTCAGCTGTGAATTGAAAACAAGATGAATTTCGTCCACATTTTTGGGGCTTGCAAAACAGAATTCCAACCATTCCTGTCCTTCCGTACGTTCAGAAATCCAGCCGTTCGGCAGACCATAAGGTCTGGAGAAGCCGTTAACGACATTCGCGGGATTATACATATTCTGGGATGGTATCAGATCCTTGAAGCAAATGCTCTTATTGAATTTCTTCAGCCTGGACGGTTCCTCCGGTCTATAATGGAAGCTGACCGCTCCTGTCATTTTCTCTTCATTGCCGTATACGGCAAGGCTCGCCGTACCTTCCAATACGATGTAGATTTTGTCGTCAGCCGGCTTCTTGCAGCCCAAGTCCAGTGTAATCCAGTCATCGTGACCAGCTGAAATAACCAAGCGGTAGTCTTTCAGCTCGCTGGTGGGAATATAGTTTTCCTTCCGCTCCCCGCCAAACAGCTTCACTTGCAAAGTTTCCGAATGCTCGGACCTATTTTTAATTTTGATCCGCACGCTTTCAGCCACGGATGTCTGAATCGGCAAGACCAAACATAACGCTTTCTCCAAGGGAAGCTCATCGATTGGATGAGGATTATCATAGCTGCGCTGAGACGAGGCACGAATAGTTAATCCGTCAGCGAAATAAGGATCCAACTCCTCTTGAAGCCCTACAATCGTTTGTCCGTCTCGAAGCAGCTGCGCCTGAAACTCACCCATATGGGCTTTGACTATGGCCGCGGGGTCTGCCTCATATTTCAAGCATAACGCAGCAGCCGTTCCTACCGCCTGCCCCATACAACCGCAGGTTGCCATGACCCTTGTAGATCCGAAAGCCACATGGGTAGCGCTTATATTGCGGCCAGCGAACATCAGATTAGGAATATTGCGTGAAAATAAGCTGCGGAAAGGGATATTATACAATCCCGGCACGAAATTCCACGCTGTAGCCGGCCCCTCATCGTAGATGCCTTTATTCGCATGTAGATCCATATACCATCCTCCGACGGATACAGCATCTTCGAAATGTGGCTTTGCTGTAAGATCGTTCTGAGACAGCATGTGCTCCCCTATAAACCGCCTCGATTCCCGCTTCCCCGGAATTGGGCATACATAATCCAAGATGAGATTGTCCACATCATCAAACTCACCGCTATTTTTGATATAATCCCAAATCCCGTATACCAATTTTCGCAGTTCCAATGCGATGTCTTCATTATTCTTGATAATATCCATATGTCCGCCGTATTCCAGCCACCACAATCCGCCAAGCCCGTTGATTTTCCTTGGAAAAGACCGATGGTTTAAGCCTTTTCTGATACTATCGAAAAAGGCCAACTTCGTAATATCATACGCAAAGCCAGGCCTTTTGTAAGGAACGGAATAGTCTACGTCACGGGCTTGAAACAGAATCGTATCGCCCATGGTATAATGATCCGCCACTTCAGGAGCCAGCTCCTCCTTGTATTCATGCTTCGCCTCTCTTCCCCATCGGAAGTGAGCACCTGCTTGATATCCAACTACTCCATCGCCGGAGCAATCGATGTAGGTTCGGCTTTCAAAACGAAATTTTCTTTCAGAAGCGAGTTGAATGCCCTCCACCCATTTAATTCTGCCGTCCTCCATGCTCGTTGCATGCACGCATGTATTCAGGAATAGAGAAATGTTGGGCTCATCATAAACCATGTCGAGCAAGACTGTATCCGAAAGCGAAAGCATAAGCTTCTTGTTGTATAACGGATTATAGTGAAAGATCTTGAGCTTGAGTTCTTCCACCAACCCGCCCTCGCGTGCATAATAGGATGGACTGTTTCCGAGATAAGCCGACCCGTTGATATGAACCCTGACCTCGCTGCTCGCATTTCCCCCAAGAACCGGCCGATCATTAATAAGTGAAACCTGCAGCCCTTGGCGTGCGGCAGCAATGGCAGCGCATATCCCAGCAATACCTCCGCCTACGACGGTTACATCTGCTTTTATAAGCTCCATTTTGATAACCTCCATGATAAGATCCTTCTATCATGGTAATTCTTTTGGTCCCTTTTTTTTTACATAATTTCGCGAAAAAATCATATATTTTTTGCAACTTTATTTGGATTCGTACCGTGTCATTTTTATCCGGTATTGCTTAGGAGTATCACCCGTATATTCTTTAAATAGTTTGCAAAAGTAGCCTTCATTGACGATGCCTACTTCCTCGCATAATTCCAATAAAGAATAATCCTGAACATTTAACAGCTCGAGAGCTAATTGGATTTTTTTACGGTTAATGTAGCTGATCACGCCTTCATTCATTGTTTTTTTGAATAAGCTGCTAAAATACGACGGAGCCAAATTCACATTATCAGCAATAGCCTCCAGCGTTAAACGCTGTTTCAGGTTCTTCTCTATAAAATGCATAGCACTCATGATTTCTGCACGATGTAATAGTTGGCCAGCGTGTACGTATTCGAATGTGAAGTCGCCAATATAAGCAAGCTGCTCATGAAATGCCATAAATTCCATAGGAAATTCTTCTACTTCCGTGGCCAGCTTATTCCCCGATTTAAACTTCACGATTATGTCTCTGTACAAGTCTCTAAGCATCGGCGCCACGATGGACTTATGGATTTTATGGTCCGTAACAAATTGGTTCAGATCAGCGAATACGTTCTCCAGCTCTTCCTTGGAAACCTTCCTTTTCACCCATATTAGAAAATCAGCCAGTTTCTGTTGAAAGTCTGCTTTTTTGTCATTATGGTATTGGAACCGATGCATGGGTGTTTTTACTACTTTCTCTGTATGATAATAGAAATCCTCACTCACATTTTTAGCTTCCGAGTACGCTTGTTTGATAGATTCCCAGCCTCGGTGCGGACCTCCAAAAGCGACGGATACCCTTTGATTCAAATATTGATGCAAATGAGAGACGATCTGCCCTCCCAATGATTGGCAAGCATATTCCGTTTCCATATCACTGCGGTTATTTTCCCAGGATAGAAAGCCAATAAAACGATTATCGGACAGATCCGCAGCTACGCCACTGCCACCATTCATCACCGTTTCTTCGATTATATTCGTAATCGCATATTTCAAGATGTTTTGATCAGCTGCTGAATATTCGTTTCGAAAACTTTCATACGTATTTATTTCAACAATGAAGCAGCAATAGTTGGCTTGAAAGAAATGGAACTGCATGCGATTTGCAAAATCCGATGCCCGATGGGAAGGGATTTCGCCTCTGATAAGCTCGTTAAAAAATTGCTTGCGTACTCTATATTTATTTTCAAGCACGGATATGTTTAACGATTGAAATTCCGCTTCTTTTTTCTTAACCTCATTTAAAATCCCAGCCCCCTTAGCTAGGGCCCGATCCAAATCCGCTTCCCTCAGCGGAACCTTAACAATGTACTCCAATACGTTGGCATGAATAGCTCGCTGGGCGTATTCAAAGGATGAATAGGCGGTCAATAGTATGTATTGGGTATGGGGGAGCTCCAGCTTTAGCTGCTCAATCATGGAGATTCCATCCATTCGCGGCATAACGATATCAGATATTACGATATCCGGCTTAAGCTTTAAAATCTCCTCGATCCCATTCAGCCCATTATTCGCTTTTCCCACTAGAACAAACCGCCTATCCCTGTGGGAGAGCTCGTTAAAAAACAATTCCAATCTTTGAATGATTAGGTCTTCATCGTCAACAATGAAGCAGGTATAGTCTCTCACCATTATGCATCTCCTTTTAGCAAGTCTGCCGGGAATATGGCGCGTACACGGGTTATTTCCTTAGGTATACTAATGATTTGGAGCCCGAATTGTTCACCGTAGTGAAGTCTTATTCGGCCATGAATATTATTTAACCCGATTCGTTTTCTTTTCACTTCCACATCACTCGGTTCTGAAATTAAAATAAGCTTTATTTTATCGGCTGGAATTCCCTCGCCTTGATCAACTACTTCTATGATGACGATGCCGCCCTCCCTGTACGCATGAATCGTAATAGGTCCTTCGATCCCCCCTCCGTTGTAGCCATGGAAGATACTATTCTCCACAAGGGGCTGCAGCAGCATTCTAAAAACAGAAAAATCCATTAACCCTGCTTCGATATTTTCAATCAAGTGGAAATTTCTATTATATCGGATGTTCTGGATTTCGATATAGTCCGCTACATTTCGTAGTTCCTGGCGAAGGGAGACCTTCTCTGAAGCGTCATCTATCCCATATTCCAATAATGAAATGAGCGACCCGATCACCACATCTACTTTCTCTATTTGTCCGAGATGTATAACATTGCTGATCGAACCAAGCGTGTTATACAGAAAATGAGGGTTTATTTGAGACTGCAGCACTTGAATCTCCAGCTTCCGCTCAAGCTCATTATGAAGCTCCGCTCGCCGAATCAATTCCACAATTTGCTGCAGCATACGATCGAAGGCTCGGGAGAGATCTCCGAACTCATCGTTTCGGTTAATCGATATTGTAGTTGTGAGCCAGCCTTGCTCCACCCGCTTCATTTTTGTTTTGAGCGCATAGAGCGGATTCCTTATATACTTGGCAATAAAAAAGGAAATGAACAAACTTAAGAGAAGTCCTGCCGCTAAAAGCTCGAGATAATAGGTTTCCAATCTGGACAGAGCGGCTTTCAAGCGTGATTCATCGTTGATCGAAATGATGGTCCAATTGAATTTCTCCGTCGGTTTTTTCAGAAGGGAGACCGGCAGGCCATCCTTGGTATGCAGTTGAAGGCTTGTTTCTGCAGTATCCAGAATTTGTTCCGCTGACGTTTCCCCGATTGAAAAAGTATGATCTTGAATATTCAGTGGTCCTCTATTTTCCGAAAAACCGGCAATGATCTTACCCGATGCGGTGATCAGAGCCAGATTCATTTGTTCCTGTTTATTAATCTTGAATAAGGTTTCTTCAATGGCATTTAGATCCAAATCTACGGCAATGGCCATAGGAAACGGAGCGTGGTTCAGATATCGAACCATCGTAACTGTCCAGCCAGAATACTTAGATTTGTAAGGATCACTGACAAAGGTAGTCCTTCTGTTCTTGTCGGCCGCATCAAATAAAGGCTCTCTTTCCGGTAATGGTTCATCGAATATCCGGGTAGGTGTACTTCCGCCTACAATGGATAAATCGCTTTTGATCAAATAAATATTACTGACGTAATTACTGTTGAGTTCATATAGCTCTCTTAATTGCTTTTTGATTACTTCCGTATTTTCAATGTTGGCTTTCACCGATGTTTCGACCGAGAACAGGATCGTCTGGAAGGAGGAAAAATTAACGGTGAAATACTGATCGACCTTGTCAAGTATTTGGTTGGTGTAGTAGATGTCATTGGTTCTTATTTCCTTTTGGACATAGCGATAGGACAATTGGCTTATCAAGATTATGCAGCCTAATACAAACGCAAACACGATAAAAAATAATTTTAAAGGCAAGCTGATTCTTCTTCGCATTGCTCATCTTCCTTTTGAGTCCGTATTAAAATGACAATAAAGAGAGGGGCTACGAATAGCCACTCTCTTCGTTCATTTACTTGATTAAGCCTGCTTCTTTAAATTGCTTGATTGCTGTTTCCTTATATTTCTGCATGTCAAACTTGGTATCCAACGTTTGGAGGAAATTGTCCCAATTGGATAGAGGGTCTTTGCCCGTCATAAATTTGACTAAGCTCTCATTAATGAAACGCGAGCGGTCAGTTGCCAAGGTATCGCTAGGGTCTGCGGTCAATAAGTTTCCAGGTAGCGTTGGCCCCACATATTTCTGATTATTCACGAAAGCTTCTGCCGTCTTAGGATTCTGGAAGCTGAAGTACTCTGCATCGTCACCACGGCGCGGCATTCTGTAATGATCGACCCATAGGTACTTTTCTTTCATTTCCTTCGATAATTCGGACGTTTTATTTTTGATCTTGCCGTCCACCACGTCCCAATGAATCCCTTTGATCCCGTATGCAAAATTCGGATAGGCGTCTTCGTCAGTAAAGAGGTAGTTCAGCATGGATAAGATCCGAATGATTTTGTCCTTATCCGCTTTCTTGGAGATGGCCCATGAATTGCCTTGGAACGATTTTCTCTCAACGATTTGATCGCCGTAAGGACCTATCATTGGAGGAATCACGATCCATTCCGGCACCTCTCCGCTGATTTCTTTCATTTTCTGCTGATAATCCGGCTCCAGCCTTCGCGCATCCCTGATCATGAAGCCGACTTTCCCCTTAAATAGCTTTTGGTCCAACAAATCAGGCGAGGTCATCGTCACCCAATCGGGGTCTACCACATTGGCTGCCATCATTTTATTAATGTAAGCAAGCGCTTCTTTCATTTTGGGATCGATAAATAGAAATACCGGTTCATTATCTTTCACTTCAATGGCTGATGGAGGATTGACGCCAAACATCCACATCAAGCTATCGAAGCCGTAGGTTTGCAAACTGCCCTCTTTATTCATGCCGCCGATGAATCCGTACGTATCGTTCTTGCCATTTCCGTCCGGGTCTTTCTCTGTAAAGGCTTTCATAACTTCAAACAGCTCGTCAGGTGTCGTTGGCACTTCCATATTCAGCTTTTTCAACCAATCATTGCGGATGAAGAAGCTTCGGCTGATACCGTTTACATTATCATAACCTGGAACTCCAATGGTTTTCCCTTGATAGGACATCGCCTCCCAGGAGTCGCTGCTAAAACGTTTCTGAAGTTCAGGGAATTGATCCAGATACGGTGTCAAATCCGCAAGAACGCCTTGATCATAATATTGCGCGAGATCGGACCGACTCTTCAAGAAAAGCAAATCCGGGATATCCCCGCCTGCAATAAGCGTATTTAGTTTGGTTGTTGATTGCCCAGCCTGAGGAATCATCATATCCAAGTCGATGTTCATTGCCTTCTCCAGCATTTGCCGTTGAATGTCTTCATCGCGTGGAGGAATCGGAGCGGCAGCGTTGAACGTGCCTTGGTTAAACATCGTGATTTTCATTTTTTTCGCAAACGCGTTATCCGTGGATGGTGAGCTGCTCGAAGCTGTCGGCTTAACACCCTCTTCTTTATCCCCACATCCCGACAATAGCGTTCCCAGCCCTACAATAGCAGCCAGAATGGCAAATGAAATCTTTGTTCTTTGCATATTGACCTCTCCTTTGCTTGTATATTATCACGGTTTCCCGTAACAACCTAGATAAGATTTGCTTTTAACCTTTAATCGATCCCATGAGCATACCCTTGGTAAAATGCTTTTGCATAAATGGATACACGATCAGAATGGGGACCGTAGTCACGACAACAGCAGCCATTTGAACAGCGAACTGGCTAACCGTTCCGGTATTGGCAATCGACTCAGCACTTTGATTTGCAATGTTAAGCAGAATGTTGCGCAAGACAACTTGAAGTGGCATTAAATTCGCATCATTGATATACACAATCGCATCGAAATAGCTGTTCCAATGCCCTACTGCGTAAAATAGGGAAATCGTGGCGAGGACAGGCATGGACAGCGGTAAAATGATTTTCCATAGCGACTGAAGTTCACTTGCGCCGTCTACTCTCGCCGATTCCTCAATTTCAGCAGGCAATTGCTCGAAAAAGCCTTTAATGATCACCAGATTAAATGCACTAATGAGATGCGGAATAATTAAAACCCATGGACTATTTAACATCCCCAAAGAGCGGATTAACAAATAAGTCGGAATTAATCCCCCGCTAAACATCATGGTAAACACAATGAATAATAAAAACGGACTGCGTCCCGGCAAATATTTTTTGGATAATGGGTACGCCGCGATTACCGTAAAAAACACATTTAACGCAGTGCCTACAATTGTTCGGAACAGCGTTATTTTATACGCCTGACCTATACCATTAGAAATGAATACTTCCTTATAGGCTGCAAAGGTAAAGGATTCTGGTATAATCACAATCCCTCTTCTTAACACTTCCGATTCCGGTGTTACAGAAACAGCGACCACATATAAAAAGGGAAGTAAGCAAATCAGTGATAGCACAATAAGAATAAAATAAACGGATGCTTGCCATACTTTTTCCCCAATCGTCAGCTTAACCATAGCTCATACCACCTCACCAAATTTGCCCATCGAATTTTTTGGCGAGCTTATTCGCAGCCAACACTAAAATAAATCCGATGACAGCTTTAAACAATCCCACAGCAGTAGCGAGGCCAATCTTAAGACGCTCCAGCCCCTCGCGGTATACCCATGTGTCGATAATATCGATCTTCTCCTGGTTAAAACTGTTGGCAAACATGAAGATTTGGTCAAAACCAGCGTCCAGAATATGGCTCAACTTAAGAATCAGCATCAGAATAATGACTCCTCGAATGCCGGGTAAGGTTACATGCCAGAGCTGTCTCCATTTGGAAGCGCCATCCATTCGAGCCGCTTCGTATAAGCTTGGATCAATCCCTGCTAATGCGGCAAGGTACAGTATCGCACCCCAACCAATGTCCTTCCATATTTCAGATGAGATGACCAGCAGTCTTCCCCAAGCAGGCTCTGTTAGGAAGGAAATGGGGTGAATACCGTTTTCCTTCAAAATCATATTAAATAGGCCATCACCCGGGGCTAATAAAGCGACCATCAATCCATAAACAATGACCCAAGACAGAAAATGGGGTAAATAAGTAATGGTTTGTACGATATTCTTAAACCACTTGGTATGAACTTCATTAAGAAGCAAAGCAAGTGCGATGGGAGCGGAGAAACCGAACAATAGCTTATACAACGATATAATAATCGTATTTCTCATGATGTCCCAGAAATAAACGCCGTTAATAAAATCTTTAAAATTTTTCAATCCCACCCATGGGCTATCCCATAACCCCAAAGCTAGATTGTAGTTTTTAAAAGCTATAATGATTCCCGCCAAAGGAATGTATTTGAATACAGCAAAATAAACTAATGCCGGAATTAAAAGAGCGTACATCACTTTATACTTTTGTATGGATCTTATCCACGAATTCCGCTTTTTGGAGAGGGGAATGGCTTCCACTGCCAATTTCGATTGCATGTCATCACCTCGTCTTTATTTATATTTGTATAATAGCATCCCCCTATCAGATAAATTTCTGGAATTTTAAGAATTTCTTATAAGATATTAAGTAAGTTGGCCTTATGAAATGCTGACAAAGCTTTTGTACAATGAGGCGCAGCGGGATCTCGCCAAATTCGGCGGGGTCAGCAAGAGCAGCTACAGCTATGGTCTTGGCGTACGGGCCTTGGTTGACCGAGAGGAAAACAACGCGTTGATCCAAAGTGGAGAGTTCGGCTGGGACGGTGCCAGCGTCTGGGGCGACTAACAACGAAGAGCCTATCAAAATGCCGATTGCGGCTTTCGATAGGCTCTTTTGTTTCATTTCTAAGGCAATTCTAGTGATTTGAATGAAAAGGAATTTCTTCGGTTATTTTTTGGAAATGACTCAAGTGGCGCAGAATAACCGGAAATACTTATTTCAATTATTGCCAAATGACCCATTCACCTGAAACGAGGAGATATTTACGAGGCAATTTCCAACTATTTTACAAAGTAGATGATGCTGCCCTATCTTAACAATATAATTCCCAAGTAATTTCGGTCATCCAATAAAACACTAGTATTACAAACAACTATACACGACATTTCTTAACCGCGGATGCACGTAAGACTCCTGATTGTTCAGGAGATGCTGCGCGTACATGACGGTCAGCTGTGATTCCGGATCGATGATGGCCATGCAGCCGGCGGCGCCGCTCCAGCCGAATTCGCCGATCGGACTAAGCGAACCGCTGACCGCTTTGGCAATATGCGTGCGAACGCCAAGCCCGTAGCCATAACCCATCAGCTGATCCCAGGAGTAATCGCCGCGCATGTCATCGTTCAAATGATCCGTGCGCATCAGATCCACCATCGCTGGCGATAGGATGCGTACGCCGTCCGTGCTTGTTCCTTGATTGGTCAAAGCGTTCAAGAACCGCGCATAGTCACTCACGGTAGACAGCAGTCCCGCCCCACCGCTCTCGAATTCCGTTCCGATCCGGAAACCGTTTCCGTCCTTGCGTACGGGTTTGCCTAGCTCATCATTATAATCATATTGTGGAGCGAGACGGCTTCGCTGCTCCATCGAGAGATCGAAGCCCGTATCGAACATGCCCAGTGGTGCTGTAATCTCCTCTCGAATATAGGTGCCGAAGCTTCGACCGTCCACAACCTCGACGAGTGCTCCGAGCACATCATGGCATAAGCTGTAACTCCATCGGGTCCCCGGTTCGAACAGCAGCGGCTCCTTAGCGAGCGCCTCCGCGAAGGCTCGTGTTGGTACTTTGCCATCTGTACGCTCCACGATCTCCTGGATGGAAGGCGCGCCTAAATCATAGGAAAAGCCTGCCGTCATCGTGAACAGATCACGAACCCGGATCGGCTTCTTCGTCCGTTCAAGCACAACTTCGCCGCTCAGAAGCCTCTTCTTTACGTTCATCTCGGCGTACTCCGGCAGGTATGCTGATAGTGGATCATTGAGCAGAATGGCTCCCTTCTCAACAAGGCGAAGCGCCGCCGCGCAGGTCATGATCTTCGTCATCGAATAAATATTGAAGATCCTGCCGTCGCTGATTGGCGTTTCCTCTTCTAGGTTGATGAGACCGCTCCTGTAACGGAATACCGTTTCGTTACGATGCATGACCAGCACCTCCGCCCAAGGGATACGCCAAGAGGTCACACGGTCAATAAATGAAGCTAATGGTTTGAAATCCATATCATTCATCCTTTTGTATAATGTAGTCGTCTAGAAAATGTCACTCACTCATTCATTTAAATAAAATCGATCACTACCATTTGATGACACTTCAGCTCAGGTACCGTGTACGTAACGGTTCCGTTCTCGCAGCTGAACGGCAAGGGCGTCATTTGCGGCGCCAAGTACACCTGGCTCACGGGAATGGCCGTCCTAACGGAAGCTCTTACATCGTAAAGTGGAATGATATCCTCAATGACTTCGATACCCTCTCCTCGGCGAACCGGGGACGCATAGAGCAGATGATTAACCAGCCGATTCTCATCCTTCTGCTCTTGAAGCGTGACTATGCCTTGCGCAGGCAGACTCGTTTGCAGCGTCTTGTCGGGCAGCAGACGATTCAATGCATACAGCACCGCTTCCTTCAAGATCAGGCTGCCTTTGGACGCATAATCTTCGAATACGTTCCATGCGATATAAATCCCGCTGCCGCTCTCCACCATGCCCGGCCCGCCGTAAGCGTAGCTGCTTGGCGTATGCTGATGCGAACAGAACGTAAACGCGTCGCGGTTGAAATACGGATCCTCGCGCCGTCCAAGCTCAATCCCGCCGTCCAGCTCAATCTTCTGTCCCTGTGCGTAAAAAATGTAGGACGCCTCCCCCAAGCTCTCCGGCTGGAAGAGAGGGCGAAAATAATCGGGACGATACGCATTTGTCCCCAGATGCCGCACTCCAAGGTCGATTGCGAAATCACTGCCTTCCGGATTCAGTCCGGACCAGCCCGTTGCGAGAATTTTTCCAGCCTGCTGCAAGTAAGACTCCAGTTTCCTCCGCAGCTCATCGCCCACTTCTACATAATCCGGCAAAATCAACACTTTATATGTTGAAAAATCATGCTCCGTATCGATGACGTCAAACAGCAAGTTTCCCTCAAGGAGCATGCGAACAGCGCCGGCATCCGAATTCGACTTGCGCGCCTCCGACTTCGTATGCATGCCGGTCGCTTCGAGTGACAGAAGGGCCACATCGGCGACGTTCGTCGCCTTCACGCACCAAGCTTCCTTGCTCTCGACCTCGCGATAAGCCGCACCGATCAAGGCATAGGTTACTTCGTCCATATGACCGTCCGGATGCAGCTGATCTCCGATTGAGCATCTTGCGCCATTGGCTATGCTGAGCGCCGTTTCGTAACGGAGCGCGTTCGGGTGCTTATAGCCGCCGAATTCTCCCCACGACGTATGGAACTTCCCCGTCATGCCGAGAAAATCGACGCCAAGCGTCTGCGCATATCGGGCCGAAAGCGGAAAGTGATCGTAGCCCCAGCCGCCTGTCGGCAGGGATTCCAGCTCCAAGTGGCTGTTCATGGCTGCCAAGTCGCGGCGACCCCGGGCGATATGTCCTCCATTATGGAAGATCGGCAGACCCGGCTTGACCGATTCGACCGTTTCCTTGACCTTAGTGGTATAGTTGGCATACGTTTTCTCCCATACTTGCCGCATCGTCTTCGCATCACGCGGATCGATGCCTTCTTCCTGCGCGCTATGAACGCAATGATGACAGTAGCATTTGCGCACACCGACGATATCGAGGAACAATCCGTCGGCTTCATAGCGCAGCAACGTTTCGCGGATTTGACCGAGCAGGATGCGCAGGTAAGGCGAATTCATGCAAAACTGGTGATAACCCGGTTCCAAGAAGCCCTTGACCCAATTCGTATCATCATTCTCATCGCGAATGAGCCATTCCGGGTGCCGTCTGGCCAACTTTTCGTCGAGTCCGGCCGATAAGTATACGGGCGTCTTGACATCAATCTCATGTGCCGCCTCAATCATTTCAGCGAGCAGATCAAAGTTAAGTCCCGGATGAATTTCGTTCGCATCCGTTGGATGATAAGCCCAGCCGTGATGGCATTTGGAGAACAATGTAATGGAATCGACGCGGCCCAGCCGCAGCATTTCCTGAAACTGCTTTTTGTCAAAACGGGATCCGATCGGCGCAATCGCCTCGGAAGTGTGAAAATCGAGATGGACCTGACGGAATCGCATAAGCTATATCTCCCTTTCCGGTTCGTATAGCTTAACTATATAAGCTCCGCGGTTGGGCGCACAGGTTCATAAGCGACTTTTTATAGCACGATTTCTACCTTCTAGATCATAAGGCATGCTAGAATAAGATAATGATTACCTCTGAAAAGGAGCTGTCCAGTCATGCAATGCCTGGAACTATCGATTCCTCCACTGCCGCAGTTATTGATGATCGGCCATGCCTTCTGGCCGCCGGGTCAACAGCACTTTGTCCGCTCATTCAATGTATACGACATGCTCTTCGTCTTGAAAGGAACCTTGTATATTACGGAAGACGATATGCCTTACGAGATCAAGGAAGGTGACATGCTTGTACTCGAGCCTAACCGGACGCATGTCGGGCATCGCCCCTGCGAAGAAACTACCGAAATCGTTTGGATTCATTTTGTTCATCCTGAGCCTGTCCGAGCGATCGACAGCGCGCAAATTCCTTGGTCGCTACCTTCTGCCAAAGGTACGAATCACGATGTTGAACCGCATCGGCAGGTCATGTATATTCCGAAGTTCACAAGCGTGCACGCACCGAACATCCTCCCGTTCCTCCAGCGGATGCTGGAGCTGCATCATACGTTATCGCCAGCAAGCTCCTTGCCGTTGCAGACGCAGCTGGCCGAATTGTTCGTAGCGCTGCAAACGGTCGTGCATAACAGGTATGTCCCCCGCTCCAGACTGCTCTGCGATCAAACAATTGCCTACCTGCAGCAGCATCTGACCCAGCCCTTCGACGCGAAGCATATGGAGCATAGTCTGCACTTTCATTTCGACTATCTCGCCAGGTGCCTCAAGAAATATACGGGCATGAGCCCACTTCAATACTTGCATGATCTGCAAATCAAGCAAGCCAGATCGCTTCTGGAGAGCTCGGAGCTTTCCGTATCCGAAATCGGCCAGCGCATCGGCATCGAGAATGCCAACTATTTCAATCGCTTGTTTCGCAAACAAACGGGAATGACGCCGGGACAATACCGGTCTGCCCGAATAGGCAGAGCATAAGCAAGGTGCTACTTTGTGGAATGATGCAGCGCCGAGCGGTAGTCCAGCGGCGTCATGCTTTTATGTTTTTTGAACAACTTGCAAAAATAAGGAGAGCTTAGTCTACCGACCTCGCTAGCGATCTGCCCTACCGATTTGTCCGAGCTCCCTAATAAAACGCAGGCTTCGCGAATTCTTCTTGCTGTGACGTAATCCATAATGGATACGCCGGTGTATTGCTTGAACAAATGGGATACATAGTAGGAGGACAGGTGCAGCTCTCCAGCCAGCTGATCCAAACGGAAGGGCTGCCTGAAATGTTCCTCGATCCAGTCCATAATCACTTCAATATGACCGGTCATATTCACAGACCAGCCTTCTGGCGACAGCTCTGCATGGGTAACAACCGACAGCTGAAGATGGCGCAGAAGAGCAATCAAAAATAAGATGCGTGCCTCCTCCTGATCCTCCCCTGCTTCCCGAATGGCTCCGGCATGCCCCTCCATTAGCATCCTCAATTGGTTTTCCTCGAATGCGAACTTCGGTGTGGGCAAAGCTCCTTTGGCCAGAAAATGAAGAAAAGATTGCAGTTTGGGATACGGAGCGAGATAAGGCTCCAAGTAGCGCGGATCAAAAGTAAGATTGGTCCGCACATACCTGGCATCCTTTCGGCTCGGAATTTCCAACCGGTGCAGCTGGTAAGGCTGGAAGCAGAACAGCACTCCGCCCTCTAAATCATAACCTGTGCCTTCTACCTCTACGAGTCCTTGACCCTCGTGAATAAACAACAACTCCAACCCTTGATGCGCATGGAATTTGAGAAAATGATCATCATTCCACTCATCCCGGAACGCAAAGAAAAAACTGCTATGACCCGGGTCCACATGCTCTATTCGAGACGTCAATTCTATCGCCCCCTACGTTACGAGAATCGCAATTTAGCTATATTTTAGCACAACCTAGAATCATTCGTCCGGTTATATAATTGAGGCAGATTTTCATAAAAGAATTGGAGGCTGCCGCCATGTGGGCACAAGCGATCGAAGATGCGCTGACTGTCGTTTCTCAAAATATCGAAAGATTTGAAGACAAATTTCCCCTTACAAGCTCCCAAGGAAACCGGATCTATCGATTGACTCCTAACAATGATTGGACCGAAGGCTTCTGGAGCGGACTTCTCTGGCTGTCTTATGAATACACCAACGATTCCCGTTATAGGAATGCCGCTATGAACACGGTAGCCAGCTTCCGTCACCGCCTTGAGAACCGGGTAAATCTGGACCACCATGACATCGGATTTCTATATTCCCTCTCTACCAAAGCCCATTGGATTGTGGAAAGAGACGAACAATCCCGTTCGATTACCTTGCAAGCTGCTGATGTTCTACTTGAGAGATGGCGCGATGTGCCGGGTATTCTGCAGGCATGGGGTCCAAAGGATGATCCGCAGAACGGCGGCCGCATCATCGTGGATTGTTTGATGAATTTGCCTCTGCTGCATTGGGCCTACGAGCAAACTGGCGACGGGCGTTACCGCCAAGCTGCCGACAAACAAACGGCTATAAGCCGTCGATTCCTCGTGCGCGGGGATGACTCTACCTATCATACGTTCTACTTTGATTTAATGACCGGAGATTCGATCCGCGGCGGCACTCATCAGGGCAAACAGGACGGATCAACTTGGACCAGAGGGCAAGCCTGGGGAATTTACGGATTTGCGCTTGCCTATCGCTATATGCGGCAACCTGAACTGCTCGATACGGCGAAGCGATTGGCGCGATATTTCGTTGTCCGGCTGCCCGAGGACGGTGTAGTGTACTGGGATTTTGACGCACCTCAGGTGCCGGAAACCAAACGGGACAGCTCAGCCGCAGCCATCGCCGCATCAGGTATGCTCGAAATAGCCTCTTTGCTTCCGGACGGCGATGCCGATCGGAACTGGCTGACAAGCGCAGCAGAACGAATGGTCGCTTCGCTTGCCGCGAGCTATTCCACGAAGGGAGATCAAGACGTTCAAGGACTTCTGAATCGGGGTTCCTATGCCGTCCGGCTTAATATCTCCCCCGATGATTATGTCATCTGGGGCGACTACTTCTATCTGGAAGCTTTGATGCGATTGGAACGCGGAGTGCCCGGCTATTGGTATGAACGGTAACGAGATCGGATTGGCTAATAAGAACCGGAGGCGATTTACTTTATGCATCGTTATCACTATAGGGCTCAATACCGCAATGGAATCGATCCTGAAACGTATTTCCGAGAAGCATTGCCCATGCTTAAGAACCGAATACGCGATATCGGCGTTCAACATCTTAGTTTGTTCAGCTGGGGTGCCCAGCTGTTTCTTTATTACGAAAGCGCGGCGGAGAACGTCGATCCCCATCGCCTCTTTCACGATTGCGAGGCGGAGCTGGAAGACTGGCCGGGAACGGACATCAACAGAAAATGGGTGCCGATGATGGACATCTTTCACTATCAGCAGCCTGTTAGCGAGGAGCATTGGCGTCGAAGTGAGGTTTCGACCAAACCTTTTGCCCGAATCGCCCGGCTAAAGCCTGAGCAGGTGGCCAGCTATATTTTCTATCATTACCAATACCAAGAGGAACGTCCCGGCGACGGAGACAAATACGGGATGATCGCCCTTCATGAGAATCTGATGTTTTTTTATTCCGAATCGCCAGCCACTATCGAACTTCCCCCTTATGAAGGCAAGCTCTCCACCTCGGGCACGCCCTCGGACTGGGTGGGTGCGATGGAGCCGCATTTCATCATGTGGGACGATGAGACGGATGGCTCTCTCATTTGGCTGGAAATCCCCTTGATGATTCAAGTTTGACGATGACTGTGAAGGAAGAGGAGCGTACAGTGATGAGGAAATCGATATGCTTGAACGGCGAATGGGACTTCATGCCCTTGTTTGAAAACGGCTCGTGCTTTGACCTCCCAATAGAGCTTGATTATCACGAGCGGAAAATACAGGTGCCCTCCAGCTGGAGGGCTTCCTACGTTCGAGCTTCGGGAAAAAGCTTCGGGGAAATACCCGAACATGGGTATGCCCCTTATGATTTGCACGGCTATCCGAAGGAATGGACGCGGGCTGATGCGGGCGTCCTTCATCGGGAATTCCAACTGCCGGATACGATGACGGAGCCGGAAACACGTATCTTCCTGCGGTTTGACGGCATTATGCAGAAAGCCGCCGTTTATTTGGACCGCAAATTAATCGCGCTCTGGGAAGACGGCTATCTCCCACTTCTGGTGGATGTGACAGAATGTATACAATCGGAAACTACACACCAGCTACATGTCGTCTGCGGAAACTTTGACAAAGTGACACTGCCTTCCGGACAAACCAAAATTACCGGCCTCGTCGGTTCTTGGTTTGGCGCCATGGCCAGAGGGATTTGGCAAGATGTATATGTGGAGAGCAGGCCTGCCCTTTCGTTGTCAGATGTCGCCATCCGCACGTCAGTCCGGGAAAAGCGGTTGGAAGTGGATGCTTTCGTTGCGGTCAGCCATTCGCTCGCGTTATCAAGCGAAGCCCCGCTTAACGTACGACTGACTGTGCGGGAATACGGAAAGCCATCAACCGCTCCCCTACTCTGCGCCGAAGCAAGCATCCTGAATACCGACGATCTCGGGCAGCATGTACCGGTCACCTTCCGACTCGACTGGACTGCCCCAAAGCTATGGGATCCGGATAGCCCGTTCCTCTATCAAGTGGGCCTCGAGCTTCTGGACGGCGATCGGGTTGTAGATGTGGTGGCGGAGCGGTTCGGCTTCCGTGAAATCTGGACGGAAGGACCTCGTTTCATTCTTAATGGAACACCTATCAACCTGCGCGGCGATTCGTGGCATTTCCAAGGGGCCTTGCAGCAAACGGAGGCGTATGTGCGTAATTGGTATCGCATGTGCAGAGAAGCTGGAGTCAATTGCGTCCGGCTCCACGCCGAACCTCACCCTTCCTACTATCTGGATATTGCCGACGAGGAAGGTATGCTGATCGTCGACGAAACCGCTATATACGGCTCAAGCAAGTCGATGCAGGCGGATCATCCCGATTTTATCACCAACTGTAATGACCATGTCCGAAGACTGGTGGAACGAGATCGGAATCATCCATCCGTTATGATGTGGAGCCTTCAGAACGAGATGCGCTGGGTTGACGGACGCGACGGATTTAAGCAACAAATTCCATCCATGATGGACATCATTCGCGATCTTGATGCTACTCGCCCTATCATTCTTGAAGGCGATAATCGGCTTCTTCCCAAGGAGCTTACAGAGGTCCAGAGCTTGCATTATAACATTGACGGCACTATCGCTCAGTGGGATAGAAAGACGCCTCTTGTATTCGGCGAACATGGCGGTTGGTGGTATGTGTGTCCTCAGAACAGTAGTATGTATGTAGGACTTGCAGCGTATCGGAACACCGATGAATGCGTAAAGGGACTGGCCGAGAAAGAGCGTCTATTCATCGAATATGCGAGGCGGCAAGGCGTATCCGGAATATCCACCTTCAACTTTGCCCATTACTTCATGCGCGCAATGCCTGAAAGGGATATTCCGCTTCAGGTCGCAAGTCCGAATACGCCGGGGCCGAAGCCGACTGTCATCCCGCGGTATTCCTTATCACTGAACAACGGCATGCTGCCGGAACAATATCCGTTGTATGTGAAAAATCCGTCATTCGATTTACTGGCAGCTTCCTTCAAGCCCGCAACCATGATTGCTGCAGATTATAACCGCTCCTTCTTCGACGATAAACCGATTGTCAGAAGTTTCGACGTCTACAACGATACCCTTCATCCTCGTCGGACTCGGATTGCATTCGAAGTGCGGCAGGCCGGCAAGCTCATTCACAAGGAGCTGCTCGAGTTTGCGCAAGCGCCGGCCGATCGCTCTACCGCTACTGTTACATGGAAGCCGGAGCCTGTTGGCGCGGTATCGAATGTGCACCTTCACGCCGTGATGCAACATGATGACGTGCCGGTACATGAGCTTGATATTAGCTACAAGCTCTACCCCTCACATTACAAGACCGAGCCTGTCCATGTAGGGAGACCGGTCATTTACTTGGGTGGCGAACAGGATTACAAGATGATCAGCACGCTTATGCCGGCATGCAAGCGTCTTGAGACTTCGAGTATCGAGCAACTTTCACCGGATAATCTGCTTATTGCGGGAAGCAAGCTTGAGGATGAGGATGGTCGGCTTGAGCAGGCGCTTAATCATTTTATCGCTGTCGGCGGCCGGGTTCTGCTGCTGGAGCAGCTCCATCTGACCCTAGGCAATCTGGCTTTGTCCAGGCAGGACTTCATTAGAGCCCATTCCGGCAGCTACGATCATCCCGTCCTTCAGGGACTGGACAACGATGACATGATGTTCTGGCTCGAAGAGCTGCGCGAGGACGGCCCTCTACCAATAATTCGAGCAGCTTTCGAGAAGTCCATCCGAGGCAACTTCACGATGATACTGGAATGCAGTGCAGGTGACTTTGGAGACGGCGGCGATCTGTGGTCGCCTCTTATCGAATACCAGAGCCGCGATGGACTTTTCATTGCCAACCAACTGGAGCTTATGGCCAACTTCCATAAAGTGCCTCAAGCTTGTCTCCTGCTGCGTAATCTGCTCGCTTATGCAGGGAACGCCGCCATAAATATGGTACGGACGGGAGCTATCGTAGTGCCAGGTGGGCAAGCCGATGATTTCCTTGGCAAGCTTAACCTGTCATTTGACGTACTGCCGGAGCCGGCGGTTGCATATCTGGATGTATACGGTCTCCTTCTGGTCGAACCTCGTTTGCTCGTGAAGCCGGAATCGGCAAATGCGATACGGGAGTATGCGGCAAAGGGCGGTAAAGTCCTTATCCTCCCTGCGGAAACCGATCAGGAAGCCGCTTTAACCGCTCTACTGGAGCGTCCTGTCACCATCCGCGAGCAGGTAACGTATCACATGGAGGCCGACTACAGCCTGCCGGAAGCGCAAGGTTTTAGCCCGGTCGACTTGTTCGGCTTCGACAAAGTATTTCTGTCCCCACGGGAAGTCGTGAATCGTCCGCTCGCTTCGTACAGCTTGGCGGCGGCCGGTACGTCTGCGCTTTGCGTGGGCGTGGAAGGAACGGCATGGAAGGATTATTTTGTAGGGAAGCATACGGATGAATACAGCAGATTGGCTCTAGTGGAACTGAATCGAGACAAGGCGCAGCCTTCGGGAAATTATGTGCTGCTGACGGAATCGGGTACAGGACGAATTCTGTTATCTCAGATACTTATGGAGCCGGAGAGCGATAAGTCCGTTCGCCTGTATACGAGACTGCTCGCCAATCTTGGCGCGGCGTACGAAGACGAGCTTCTGGCGCGTGCGAAAGGGGATGCAGCGTGGGCTGTCGAAAAGGTGATGGCTCTCCCTTGCCGGCCGTATATGGATTTCGAAGCGATGAAAGCCTATTATACCGATCCCGAATTTTCGCTTAACAATCTGGGAGAAGGATTGTATGGCTGGATGCAGAAGAAGGAACGCAGCCGCGCCGATGGAGCCTTCCGCATCCAAAATCCGGGCGGCGAGAAATGGTTTCTGAGCTGCTTCGTGCATCTGCTGGGATCGGAGAAAAATCAATTAAACGAAACGCGTATCGGCAAACTGCAAGTGAATGCGAACTGCCGTTACGAGATTTATATAAACGGCAACCACGTCCCCGATCCCGAGGATCGGTTAGAGCTGCAAGCCGGTATTAACCGCCTCATCGCCATCGTGTCGGGTTCGGAAGAAGATATCCGCTTCGGACTTGTATTCCGGAATATGGACGGCACTTATTTGCGGCATCTCCAATACCGCCTGACGATTGATGAAGTGGAGCCCAAATAAGAATTCGGGATTGCCATAATCATGTTAAGGGAAAGGAAATTACACACTTATGAATAAAACGACTGCTTTGGACGCGTTGCTTCCGCTTGCCAACGAAAGTTTGTCAACTCACTGCCATGCCGTTGCCGTATGGACCATTCCCGGCTTTTACTTCGATGCTGCGGGACATCAGGCTGCTAAGCTTCTCATGGAAGCGGATGCTCAGGCAGCCTATGTGTCAGCGCTGGCGTATAGGCTGACGGGCGACAATACCTACGCCGACAAAGCAATAGAACTAATTTGCGGCTGGGCGGCCGTCAATCAGCAACTGGCGGGCGATGACGGCCCGCTTGTGTCCGCCTACTTAGGAACAGGATTTATACAAGCGGCGCTGCTAATCAGAGAATATGAAGGCTGGTGCAAGGAGCAACGTGACCTGTTCGTGCGTTGGATGACCGAGGTTTGCTTGCCGGAGTGGGATCAAATCCCGCTCCGGAACAATTGGTGGAGTTGGAGTCTTTACGCCCAGCTCTTGCTGTTCCGATTCATGGGCGACAAAACACGCTTGTCCGAGGAAGTTGACCATTTCAAAGAGCACATCGATGCTTCGTTCGCACGATCGGGATTCATTCCGGAAGAAACCACAAGAGGAACGAAGGCCATCTGGTACCATTATTTCTCCCTCGCACCCCTTACGGCTGCGTGTAAACAGATTCTGGACGTTACTGGCGAGGATTTGTTCCGCTGGACGTCGCCAAGCGGCAAAAGCATCAAGAAAGCTCTCGACACCTTGCTCTATTACGCGGATGGCCACACCGAGGAATGGCCGTTCGACAAGGAGCAGAACGTTCCGGTACCGCTCGCTTCCGATACATGGCCGCTCGACTTGTTCGATGCGATGTCCAAGGTGTACGAGGACTCCGAATACGAACGATTCGTCTCCCCCTATCGCCCGATAATTGGCAATCGGAATAGAAACAGCGGCTATTTTCAATCCTACGCTTGGGTGTTTCCGGAACTGTATTTGGGTATGATTTGAAAGGTATGAACATACAAACCATTCAACTTCGACTATAGGAATGAATGAAGCTATATTGTATTTTTTGATATCCAGCATAAAAAAAGGAGGCTCCCTAAGCCAGCGGCTATTCGGGCGCCTCCTTTCCTTTATTAATCCGACTCTATCATTTGCATGATATGGTTGGCATCCCGCAGTAGATAAGCAGCGGCTTCTGTCTCAATATGCTTGCCGCTTTGGGCCTCAACATGCTGGATAAACGCTTCCAGTTGACCGTGATTCAGCTTCTGGTTCAGACTGTTCGCGATGCCGTGATTATCTATCCAAGACATCGCCCTGAACTGGACGACAAGATCCTTCAGCGTGTTCAAGTCGGTATAGGTGGTGAAGGTTACCGTGCTCTCCTCCGTATTTCCTGCTTCGTCTCTAACAGATACAGTGAACGCGTGCGAGCCTAAAGCCAGCGTATACAGCGGGATCGTCGCACCAAGCTCTACAGGCTGACCATCCAGCAATGCGGAAGTACTTTCGGAATCCACTCCGGATAACGCATCGACGGCATTCCAGGACAGTGTCAGAGTTTCTGATCCTGCATAAGCCCTCTCCTCTGGCTCCAAGACGGTCAGTTCGGGAGCGCTGGTGTCCAGCTTAAAACTCAATGTTTTGACAGCCTCCCTATTGCCTTCCTTGTCGACTGAGAGGTAGCTTATTGAATGATAGCCGTCCTGACTGAAAATCAACGGTTCCTCGTATGGCTGCCACGTCCCGCCGCCATCGGTGCTGTATTCCGTGCCCGACACCCCGGAACTTTCATCTGCCGCATTTAGTTCAATCGTCACAGGCACCGTATGCCAGCCAGCCATCTCTTCGGGTAGCACCGGGGTTACAACGGGGGTCGTTACGGGAGCTATCCGATCGATCAACGAAAACCTGATATCGTCGAACCACATCTCGCTGAATCCACCTACATAGAACCCTACCGATCCCGATGCATGGTGCTTGGAATCGGAACCATTCAGCTTCAACTCTCCGTTCACATATACACGGATGCTCGCGCCATCAGCCACGATCCGAACGTCATATTCCGTATTCGGCAGCAAATCTTCCGTGGAAACGTTTTTCGTTTGAACCACGGCCCACGTAGGATCGTACAGGATCCACTGCGAAGTGCCGTCTGCCAGCTTCCGATAACCGATCTTGCCCGAGGTGCCGGAGGAGTTACGGTCATATACGTAAAACGTCCCCTGGGCCGGCGTTTCGGCAGGCATGGTCAGCTTGAAGGTCAAATCGTAATTTGTGAATAGCTTCGTATGAAGAGCCGATGCACCCTTCACGATCTTGTACAGCTTGTTACCGCCAACGGTAACGATACTTCGGTTCGGGTCAACCGGCCAACCGTTCGCGCCCGAATCGAAATCCGTAAAATGAAGGATATCCGATACCATAATCAGTGCAGTGGCCGAAGCTGCTGGATTGGCGACAGACGTAACGGTAATTGTGGCCTTTCCTTTCGCTAAAGCAGTAACCGTACCATTCTCATCGACAGAAGCAATCTCTGGATTTGCGGAATGCCATACGACCGAACGGTCGGCGGCATCCGACGGATCGAATTGAACCTGCAGCTGCTGTTGTTCATCCACTACCATATTGACGCTGCTCCTATCCAGCAGCAAGCCGGCTACATCCGTCGTCGGTACGCTGAACCTGATATCATCGAACATTAGATAATCGAAGCCGCCCGCATAGAACCCGACCTTACCCGAAGGATTAAAGGTTGAATCGACAGCCTTCAGTTTAAGTGCTCCATCGACATAGACGCTGATCTCCGCCCCTTTGACGATAATTTTTATATCGTATTCGGTATCCGGAAGCAGATCCTGAGAGACCATCGTATTCTGCTTGACAGTAGCCCAAGCCGAGTTATAGAGCAGCCATGAGGATGTGCCGTCTGCATACTTCCTGTATCCGATTCGGCCTCCGCTGCCAGTCGGATTGAGCCGGTCGAACACGTAAAACGTAGCTAATTCCGGAATGACCGGTGGCGTCTTCAGCTTGAAGGTCAACTCGTAATCGCTGAAGTCGTTCTCGTTCAGCGCGGTCGCTCCTTTTAACAGCTTATACATGTGGTTACCGCCGTCCCCTTCCACGATGTTCCGGTTCGGGTCGCTCGGCCAGCTGTTACGGCCGTTCTCGAAATTCGTAAAGTCCATAATGCCATC
This sequence comes from Paenibacillus sp. J31P13, assembly GCF_056269295.1. NCBI lineage: Bacteria > Bacillati > Bacillota > Bacilli > Caryophanales > Paenibacillaceae > Paenibacillus > Paenibacillus sp. J31P13. Next base: position 1,249,328 of record NZ_JBWDNR010000001.1, on the reverse strand, counting down.
TCCGACCTCGACGGTCACCTGAACCTCGTCCCCGAGGAGCGGATTGTCAGCGGACACCGCCGTAACGGTAGCTTCCCCTAGACTAATCCCCTTCAGCTTGCCGTCCGCATCAACCTTCACAATGGCAGGATCACTGGAGGTATACAGCAGTGCAGAGTTGGTGGCATTCCAAGGAAGAACCGCCGAATACAGGGAATAGTTTTTCCCGATGCCGATCGTAATTGCGTCGTCATATAGCTCGACGTCCGTGACGGGAATAACGTCCGGAGCTAGATAAGGTCCGGCCTTTCCTACGATTCCCATCTCGCTGAAAGGTATATCTTGAAAGCTCGGTATTTGCTGGAATACCGCCGCATCAGCCTTCAGATTTAAGTCGCCGCCCGCTAGGTTCACGAAGCCCGGGTCCTGATTCGTGACCCAGTTGTTCGCGTATTGAACGAGATTAAATTTATCATAAGCTCCATTCGCGTTCGTCGTGCTGCTTCTCGGCTTCGTCGGATTGTAGATGACATTGCTCTGGAACGTATTTGTGTCCGGATAATAGCGGTTCTCCGTGAAGAAGTTTGCCAGCTCCGGATATTTAGTCAAATGAGGCATTCCGACGAAATCGTTGAATCGATCAAACAGCGCGTGCCATGGGCCCATATAATTTTTGGGAATTTGCTGTTCCGGTTTGTCGCCCAAGTACAGATCCGCGTAATCATATGGAACTTTGGCATCAATAAAGAGGTTGTTGCGTGTGCGGATATGAGCACCGCCGTTGTTCAGAATGGCGGAATTGCCCATCCGGTAAAATATATTTTCTTCTATTGTAATACCCATCGTGAAGTTATCCGGATAGACACCTTGTACGCCGGCTTTGCCTTCTCCGATGTGATGGAAATAATTGCGCCTGATGACCGTGCCCCGTTCCTGCGGCGCCGCTCCCAAATTCATATAGATGGCGCCAAGATCCGAGAATATTTTGCAAACGTCATAGATATTGTTGTATTCCACGAGATGGTCGTTACCGAAGATGAGAATACCAGGGTGAGGCGCGTCGTGGATTTCATTGTGGGATACGCGGTTTCCCGCCCCGGTCAGGATCACGGCAGGATTATATGCTTTATGATAGTAGGCAAAATCATGAATGTGGCTGTTCTCCACCACGTTGTTGCCCGGCTCCAGCGTAAGCCTGTCGCCGCCGTTCAGAATGACCCCCGTCCCCCCGACATGGTGGATGTGGGTGCTGATGATCGCATGGTTCACGCCTGATGCCTTGGCAAAATCATCATACAACCATCGGCTCTGGGTATTGATCCGTACTCCGCCTTCGGTAAAGTTGCGAATCTCGCAATGCACCAACCGAACGTAGCTGCCGCCCATGATGACCGCCGCAGAATCGCGGCCGTTCTCCAGTATGAGATCCTCGAAGGTTACATAAGACGTATTGACGGCATTGATCATTGGAGTCTTCAGCATGCTTACGGTAATCTCGGGAGCTTCCGCTTGGAAAGCGGCTGTCGGCAAGAAATACAGAATGCCTTGGCTTCGATCAATATAATACTCCCCCGGCATGTCGATCTCTTCCAATAAGTTCTGGGCAAAATGGAAGTCTGGATACCAGTTTTTGAACAGGCCGCTCATCTCGCCGTAAGCTAACGTTATGGATTTATTCGCCGTGTCAATGGATGCAATCCGGTTATACGACCATTCCCAGCTGTAGCCGAATATCCCGTCCAGCCATATATCGTCCGCCTCGGCCCATAGCTCCGGCCGATCATAGGTGTACGTGAAGGTACCTCCCCGTGTCTGAAGATCAGAATCCTTGCGGGTCGGGCCAGGATCGAGAATATTGCCAATCTGGACCGTTCCGTTGTTGGGCCATCTCGCGAGAGTCATTCCTTGGCCCTCAACGTACAGCTCCATCGGCGGGGTTTGGCTGACATCGTTAGCTTTGTAATAGCCATGCCGGCTCATGACGCCGAAGTCGGTTATGCCATGCTCCGTCAGGTCAACCTGCACAACCATTGACTTGGCGTCGTTGCTGATGATTCGATTGAGAACCGACGCGTCCGTTACGGGGAGGAACCAGCTTTTATCCAACATTCGACCGCCGTTCAGCGAAACGGACTCACCTGGATACGCGCGGTAGGTAATCGGTTTGTCAGCCGTACCCGAGTCCTGCTCCTCCAATAGGAAACTGCTGATCCGGTTATATACACCGCCTCTTAAATAGACCGTAACGCCGCCGTCTGGCAGTCCCGCCGTGCTATGCTTCAGCCCGCGGATGGCATCTCTTGCCTTCTCCAGCGTAAGGAAAGGAGACGCCTCCGACCCCGTGTTGGAATCGCTTCCATTTAAGGATACGTAAAATACAGCTCCGGAACTTGGGGACTCCTCTGCCTGCACGCCCGCAGTGGGGAAACTGCCCATTATCAAGGTCATTATCCATAAAACGCTCATCCATTTCCATTTTCTCTTCATCCTTCATTCATTCCTCCTCATAGATGGAATATCCGAAGAGGGAACCATACGGTTCCCGTATCTTAACCTTTCACCGATCCGATCATCGTCCCTTTCTCGAAGTATTTCAACAAGAACGGGTATATCACGAGCACAGGCAGGGAGCATATGATGACGGATGCCATCTTCAGACTCTCTGGTGCAGGCGGCACCAGATTCGTTGCCGTCGTGAACGGGTCCAGCTTGTTCTCGATCAGAATTTGCCTAATAACTAGCTGAAGTACATACTTCGATTGGTCGGTCACGTACAGCAGATTGTCCATGAATGCGTTGATATGATGAACGAGCGACCAAAGTCCGATCGTCACCAGCGACGGGATCGATAGCGGCAGCACGATGCGAAACAAAATCTTCATATCCCTTGCCCCGTCGATGCGGGCTGCATCGATCAAGGCATCCGGAATCGAACGGAAGAAAGAGAGCATCACCAGTACTTGGAAGGCGTTGGCAGCCGTCGGCAGCACATAAACCCATAACGAGTTCAACAGGTGCAGTTCCTTGATCAACAAATAATTCGGTACGATCCCACCGTCGAAAATCATGGTGAACAGCAGGAGCAGCACCAAAGCACGTTTCATTGGAAAATCAGGACGCGACAGCGGATACGCGGCGCAGACGGTAACGAGCAGCGTCAGTAAGGTACCCACGCCCATGCGAAACAGCGTATTCGCATAGCCCGACCAGATGAACGGATAGTCTAGCAGCTCACGGTAAGCTGTCCACTCGATGTCCCGAGGGAAGAAGTGAAATCCACTCCGAAGCGCCTCTCCGCGGCCGCTGAAGGAAACCGAGATAACATGGATGAACGGATAAACGACGATAAGCGCAAGCATCGTTAATACGATGTAGATCATAACGGGCGCAATGCGATCCTGCCATTTTTTTGCCTTCATGACGGACTTTTTTCCTGCTTCTACCATAACCCGCTCTCCCCTCGACTCAGTTTTCTTACGGTCAGATTGGCGCCTAGTATAAGCAGAAGACCGACCAGCGACTTGAATAAGCCAATCGCCGCCGTATAGCTGTACTGGAACTGCTGCAGGCCGACCCGATAAACGTAAGTATCGATAACATCGCCGGTTTCATAAGTAACCGGGTTAAGCATGTTGAAGATTTGTTCGAAGTTGGCGCTTAAGAATCCGCCTAGGCTCAAGATAAACATGATTGCCACGGTTGGCATGATCGACGGAATATTAATCTTAATAATCCGCTGCCAGCGGTTCGCGCCGTCGATGATCGCCGATTCCTGCAGCTCTGGATTGATGCCCGATAATGCGGCGAAATAAATGATCGAGCCCCAGCCGATATCCTTCAGGATGGCGGAAATGACAACGATAGACCGGAAGTACTCCTTCTTCCCCATGTAGAATACCGGCTCTCCGCCGAACCAACCTACGATATCGCCTACGACACCTGTCGTCGGGGATAGAAAATAAATGATCAGACCTGACATAATGACCCAAGAAACGAAGTGGGGCAAATACATCGTCGTCTGGATGAATCGCTGGAAATACCGGGACCGAACCTCGTTAAGAAGCAGTGCCAATATGATCGGAGCCGGAAAAGCAAAGAGCAGCAGGTACAAATTGAGGAGCAGTGTGTTTTTGAGCAGCCGATAGAAGTCGCTGTTTTGAAACAGCTCTTGGAAATGTTGAAGTCCGACCCACGAACTTCCCCATACCCCGTCTATAACCCGGAAATCTTTGAATGCTATGATTACACCGTACAACGGACCATATTTGAAAATGAAGAAAAACAGAAACGAAAACAGAAACAGCGTAAATAGCTCTCCATGCTTGCGTATAGTTTTCATGCTACACTTCCTTGAACCTTAGCCGCCTTATTCGCAAGAGCCGTAAGCCGTAACCAGCCCTTGCGTGTCGGCGGAATCGGTTATTTTTTGAATTGCGCCTGGTACATCTCGTTCGCTTCCTTCGTCAGCTCGTCGCCGCCTCTGGCCTTCCATTCCGTGACGAACTTGTCGAAATCGTCGAGCGCAATTTCACCACTAATAATTTGGGCAAAATATTTCTGCATCAGCGAAGTCAGATCGCTCTTGTATTTCCCGTCGGACGGCAATGCCGAGAACAACAGCGCATCGGTGTGCCCCGGTGCGGACGAATACGTTTGGATCGCTTCGTTCAGCTTCGGATTGGAATACTTCTGGCGGTATGCTTGCGTCGTAATGTTGCCGAGCGAGAACAGACGGATGCCTTCTTGGTCGCGCTGCTCCTGCTTCTCGAAGCTGGATAAGAACTTGGTTGCGCCGGAAGTTGCTCCACTTTCCGCGAAATCCCAATGCGTCCCCTTCACGCCAAGGCTCGTTATGTTGATCGTTTCCTCGTCGCTGCTCTGGGCTCGCAATATTTCGTACAGCTTCGCGAGCTTCTCAGGTTGGTCATTCACCTTATTGCCGATGACGACAAAGTTGCTCTTAACTCCCCAATCCCATGAACCGTCGCCGCCGGGTCCTACCGGGTTCTTCGCAAATACGAGCTCCGAATCCGGATTCAAGGACTTCATCTCAGTCAAGGTACCAGATTCCGGAAGCGCTCCCTTGGCAATCTGCTCCTCAATGACACCGATCCGGTTGTTGTAGAGCTTCTTGCGGTAGGAATCCTGCGTATCCGTAATGAATTCGGGGTCGATGACGCCATCCGCATACCATTGACGCAGCTTAGTCAATGCTTCCTTCGTCTCCGGCATGATAGAGCCGTTAACGATTTCCCCGTTTTTCTCATGCCACATCGTCGGCTCCACGCCGAACGCCCCGAAGATCGAATAGAAACCGGAGGACCAGGTGGACGTCGCCGTTCCGGTCAAGCCGAACGTATCTTTTTTGCCGTTGTTGTCGGGATCCTTCTGCGCGAAGGCGTACACCGCCTGCTCGAATTCGTCGAGCGTCTCCGGCACTTTCGTGATGCCGACTTGATCCAGCCAATCCTTGCGCCAAAGCATCGCAAGGTCATAAGGCTTCAGATCGATGAACATCGGAATCGCCCATAGCTCGTTATTGAACGTAACGGTTTGGAACAGCTTGCTGTTTTTCTCGATATCGGTGTAATACTCGGGCATCTTCTCCTTTAACATGTTCGGATCGATGCTCATGAGAACGCCTTGATTCTGATAGGCCGCCACGTTGGCCGGATCGCCTAGCATAAAGATATCGGGAATGTCCCCGGACGCGATGCTCGCATCAGTCACCTTCACGGGCTTGATCTTCACGTTGAACTTCTCTTCCAGCCACTTCTGAACCTGGGAGTTCTCTACGACACCGGCAGCTTGAAAGTGGATGCCCCATGTAATTTCTACTGGGTCCGCTGCTGCTTCACCTGTGCTTGCGGTATGACTGGCATTTGGAATGTTCGTACTATTAACTGAGTTGTTTGAGTTGGAGCTGCAGCCTGCTAGTAAGCCGACCGCCACGATCGCTGCCATTAAGGCATTGCTTATTTTGTTCCGTCTAAATTCCAAAAGAATCTCCCCTTATACATTCGGTATGATAGACCGTATCCTCGCTCTTTCTCCCGGCCGGGTAATGGTAGCGGTTACAATATTTACAATAGCCCTTTTCCGGTGGCGTTCACAATCATTTCTTTCGCTCCTTTTTTATGTTTTTGGCGTTTTTGGCGGACATAACCGAATTATGTTTTTCGTTTTTTTGTATGTTTTTCGGGCATCCTCTTCCCGATCCGTGCATCTGTGATATAATCCCCCTATTGGTGCCATTAGTTGACTTCCTAAAATGTAAGCGCAATCAAACAAGATCACAGGAGAGTGAATGCGATGACGGGAAACCGTTCGATCAAGCATAACACGATGTTCGTCAAGCTGCTTCTTTCCTTGACCGCCATTGCCGTCATCACCGTCGCGCTCATTGCCACGGTCACCTATTCGATATCGGCGGACAACAGCATACAGAACGCCATCGCGTACAATGAATCCATTTTGACGCAGCAGCAGGAGCTCATTCACAAGGAGCTAACCGCAATTAAATATAATGCGACCGGCATGATCGCCACCCAGTCCTACCTGTACCAGACGAAAGGGGACAAATTAAGCGTCAGCTCCCTGATTGATTTGACAGGCTTCGTGGGGGAGCAGAAAAAAATAAGCCCTTACATCGATTCCATCTATTTATATTATGCCCCGCTGGAGCTTGTCTTAACGTCCCGTCCCGAGATCAAGACGTCTCCTATCTCCACCTTCGCGGACCGCTCTTGGATGGATATTTGGAGCAAGCAATCGGAAAGCCGTACGACTTGGATCACAGGTCGGCCGAACGGCTTCGCACCGGATCATCCCGCCGCCACCCTGCTTCAGAAAATGCCCTTGATCGGCCAAGTTAACGGCGCCATCGTAATCAATTTGAAGCTGGATTTGCTGTTCGATGACTATTTAAGCCACTACCATAACAAAAAAGGCACGACCCTCGTCTTGGGGCCAGACTCTGAGCTGCTCTATTCCGATGCGGAGCCTGCTGCCGGCGAGACTCTTCATCAACGGATAGACCTCGGCAGGCTAAACGCCGGAGGCGGTTCCTACATCGACGATTCCGACCGGATCGTCTCCTATACGACCTCGGAGCTGACCGGCTGGAGATTCGTCGACATTACCGAGCGATCTGTTCTGCTGGCAGGGATGGATCGCATCAAAATCATCGTCGTCACCGTTGCCGCGGCTTACTTGATTGCCGCTATCGCAATTTCCTTCTATTTATCCAGAAGATTATACCGACCGCTTCAAAGCGTCATCTCGTATATCGGCGCTTCCGAAGACAGCCGGCGCGACGAGACCGGTTCGCCTATTCCGGCAGGCGATGAAGCAGGCTTCATCCGTCATCGCTTCGACACGATGATCCGCAATTGGGAGTCGCTGATGAAGGAGAAGCGGCAAGTGGATTCCTTGCTTACCGATAACCGTACGGCCATCAAAGAGAAATATTTGAACGATCTCATTCAATACGGAGACAACGGCGGACGTAGTCCAGAAGGCGGTACCAACCAAGCGGTCGATCTGCTTGGACTTCGGATCGATTTGGACAGGTTTGCCATGCTGACGCTTGAGCTGGAGGAGCCTTATCCAGTGAAGGGCAGCGAAGGCATCTTCCATTTTCATCTATTGCGATACGGTCTTATGGATGAGCTCGGCGCCGATATCGACGGAGAGGTGTTCGCCAAGGACGACAAGCGGACGGTGATTCTTCTATCTGTGCCCATGGAGGCAGACGACTTTCCCCTGGAGCAGGCCAAGAAGCTGAAGCAACATGTACTTTCCCGATATGGCATATCCGTTACGATCGCCGTCAGCCGGATCTACAAGGGGGAACAATCGGTCCGCTCTGCTTTCGAGGATACGATCGAAGCGCTGAATTTGAAAATGTACATCGGCAAAGGAGAGATATTGCCGTACGCTATTTTAGAAGATTGGAAGGCGGAGGAAGAGGCTTATTATTATCCGTATGAGCTGGAAACGAAGCTGCAGCAGGCGCTGCTTCAGACGGATAAGGAGGAATGCTTCAAGACGATCCGCCAAATCACGCAGACCGCGATCGACAAGAAGCTTGGCAAAGCGAACATTCAGCAGCTGTTCTTCCAACTGAGCGGAGAAATCGTGAAGACGCTTGTTCAGACAAGGGGCGACATGTCCGCCGTATTCGGCGACCGGGCGGCATACACGGATGTGCTGGCGCGCGCCGAGACGCTGTACGATATGGAGCAATGCCTCGCGGAGATGTGCGACCGGATTATCGACTATCACAGGGAGAAACGCTCCAAGATGACCGATGTGACCTTGCATCTGGCGACCGATTATATGGATGCGAACTTCAACAAAAACATATCTGTAGATACGGTAGCCGAACATGTGCAGCGCAGCTCCTCCTACTTAAGCCGCATTTTCAAGGAAGCTACGGGAATGACCGTCGGCGATTATTTAATCCAGCTCCGCATCAAGCGGGCTATGGAACTGCTCCAGCATCTGGGGCTTTCCATCGAGGAGATATGCAAGGAAATCGGGTATGCGAACGTAAGCTACTTCAATAAAATATTCAAAATCCGCACAGGTCTCACCCCCGGTCAGTACCGGCAGCAGCAAGCCGCCGACAAGCTCCACAGCCCAGCGGGCGAGCACACTTAAGAAAAATAGGAAAGCCCCAATATCCTGTTTCAAGCAGGTTCTCGGGGCTTTTCCCTTCCGTACGTTTATTGTCGTCTTATCCAAGGATTACAATTACTCCTGAATAGTTGGTTTGGACAGCATTTCAACGATTACGCTCCCATGCTCCGCAGGCTCGTTGGCATAATTGTACATGTCTTGTAACACACTTGTTGCCTTGTGATGAACGGCGATGGGACGATTGACCGCATTTTGCTACGGCGTATAGGGCACATTGCGAGTCATCTCGCATGCTAATCCGAACAAAGGCTGGAACTTGCTCGTCAACTCGCTTTCATAATGCGACGCGGTTACTATCATACTATCCCACTTTCCATAACTTTTGAATTATGAGCTAGATAGATATTATTAACAAAGCTCTTTCCAGATGTGGGTTATGTATGTTAACTTCTTTGATAAATTGGACGACTTTGGGGAATCTGTCCCTATAAACGTTGGTTTGTTTGCGTAATCTCTCCATTAGTTTAACAAAAAGAGCAGACTCCAGTACGGCCTGCTCATCGATGTGTGCGCTTCATCTTTCGTTACGCTAATCCAGTTCTCGTAGCTTTTGCTTACATACATGACAACTTTGATCTCTTGATCCTCATTATTTGGCTTGCCTAATACTGTGGCATGCCCTTCGCTTAGCTTTCTTAATGCTTCGACAGTCTTCTCAAGGTTTTTCGACTTGATATGCCAATTCGCGAATGAACTTCCCACGATATGGCCTCCTCTAATCGCTTTCTTACTCAGCCTGACTCTTGATTATTTCATGATCATTTGTCCTGATTCTTCCTACTTTTCACTTGAATTAATCTTCAACTATTCTGTCCGTTAGCTGAGAAGCGAATGCTGATTAAGTAAAACAAAAGAACATTTATAATGAAATGGCATATGATAAAAAAATTATTATTTTTCTTGGAGGTTCTCTATTATGAAGGAAAGATTTATCTTACGCATTGGTTTTTTCCTTCTCGCTTATTTGATTGTTTTATCCATCTTCAACACACCGTCAATATCATTTCAAAAAGCCGTTCAAATTGCCGAAAAGGTAACTCCAATATCAGAAGGGTATCGTATAAGTCATATAGATGGCAGAAATTATTGGTCATTTCATTTTAATACTAATCCCGTTTACAGGTTTGATGTGATTACTATTAAAAACGAATCAGGATTTCAACACCGGAAATATAAAGTTGAAATTGATGCGAAAACAAAAGATGTATTGAAAATCAAGGAATTTAACTAATATAAACTCTTACCATCGCTTCCACTTCAAACGTGCAGTCATTTACCGTGGTATTGCTTTGGGATCGTCGCTAGAGTTCGGCAATCATGATGAAGTTTTTGGGCGGTTCGCCCTTTGGATTCAAGATCTTCTTGAATCGTACAAGCTGAGCAAAGCGAATGTTTTATATCTACTTTCAACCAAACTTCAAAATCATACATGAAGCCTGATCCTCGAATACTCTAGGACGCATGCCGGTTACGTATTATTTAATTAGTAAGCAATTATTCTTGCTGGATTGTCGATTGTTACTTCTGGAAGACATCATCTCCGAATTGTAACTGTTTGAGCAACGGAGGGATAAATTGTGTAAAAAAATTAAAACGTAATATCCATAAGTTACACCATGCGACTTTTCTGCCACATCATGGCCAAGTACAATCTGTGAACTATATCCTTTTTAAGGAGATCAACGAGTCCCTTGAGTCTGTCATAATCATTCGGTAAAATCTCAACGATGGAGCGCCAAGCATCAAAACTTATATTAATTCCCTTTTCCAGCAATTTGGTTTGGAGATCCGTATCCACGCTTTTTACCATATCGTTATTCTTTGCATCTCGTGCTTTGATCTGTAAGTAATAGTTTGCACTCTGAACCAGTCCTGTCAACTTATTAGTCGTGACATTGCCCACCGAGGTCAGCAAGGAATCACCACTATAGATGTCGCAGGCCAAGATACCTTCATTGTCCGTAGCTGCATCCCAATGCAGATCAAACCCTTTGTCCGTAATGCCTTCTACATAAACATTAGTTACGACAGACGGAGGCGTAACGTCTGGCATGATCGCCTTAACAGAGAAATTGAAATTATCGAAGATCGCGTTCGAGTTCCCGTTTCAAACTCCTACTCTTCCCCCGATGAAGGTGATATTTTCAATGATTCCACTCTCTTTAATAGATATGAAATCCTTACTTCCACCTTTCAAATTATAGAAGCGCTATCATTTTTGAAGATTTGATCCCGACTTCTCTTTCATTTTCAAGGTTTATGTTACTTCCTAAAGATGACTGCTATTCTGATCGATCTGACATTTATTATGGAGTTTAAACTTGAAACGATTAATCTATTTCCCAAGCCAAGCGCCTTGGCTAATAAGTAAATCTTGGAGTCCTTCGATAGGAACTTGTCTCGAAGTTGTTTTGTTCATACTAGCCAAATAAGCTGCCGTCCCCGCCGCCTGTCCCATAGCGAAGCAGTTCGGCATCACGCGAAGGGAGCCTTGGACGACGCGGTCAGATGAAGCAGCTCGACCAGCGACCCACAGATTGTCGATACCAACCGGTAACAAGCAACGGTAAGGCACCCCGTGAGATTTACCTGGGGGCAGGTGATGTATCGCCATGTTATCCTTGCTTGTTGCCATATGGATATCGATAAAATACGCGTTCCTAGCAATGTCATCTGGGAAAGTGCGCATTTCCATGAAATCTTGTTGTGTAAGTACATAATCACCGACAATTCTTCGCGTCTCACGGATACCGATCTGCTCCCCAGTAGAGATCAGATGCGCGTTCTCAAAGCCCGGAACATATTTGTGGAGAAATCGAAGCTGTTCCTGTACCTTTTTCCTGCCTTCGATCGCTCCCCGGGTGAGATCCTCCGCTTTCGTACCGTCAATTTTGAAAATATGACCGAAGTTAACCCCGACTAGATAATCGGAAGTCCATGAAAAACCGGACACTTCTTTACGCCCTTCTGAAAGATCACCATTCTCCTGTGCCTTCTGCACGGCGATCGGAATTTGCGCGATGTCACCGCTCACTCGAAGATACTCGTTAAACCGAATCCTATCTACATTCGTTAATAGGTAGCACATCGTTCCCGGCTGCAGTTCTCCTCGCGCACCGCCTTTATGGAAAGGCACACCCGCCATAGCGGCGATGTCTGCATCTCCCGTCGCGTCGATCACGTAAGAACATTTCACGAAAGAGCGGCCTGTCTTGTTGACAATGATGACACCTTCGATCCGGCTTCCGGTTGGATCCATGCAGATTTGGCCGACGAATGTATGGTACAACAATTCAGTACCGCTATCGAGTACGGCGTCATCATAGACACGCTTCAACACTTCGGAATCGATAGGTACCCAATCCAGCTGATTATTATACAGCTCACGGTATTGCTCGTTACAATTTTTCTTCATCGTTTCCATTAATTCAAGTCCAATTCCGCGAATGACCGGCTTCTCATGATCCGTGAATGGACAGAAAGCCGGTACGAGCGCCACTGTTCCCATTCCACCAAGAAACCCTCTCTGCTCGATAATCAAAGTTCGAGCCCCATTCTTAGCTGCAGCAATAGCGCTAGCAATTCCGGAGGGCCCTCCTCCAACAACTAATACGTCTGTTTTTCGGCTTACTGGTATGTCTTCCGCTTGTAAGCGATATGTGTTCATTCCTTAACCATTCCCCCAAATAAAAACAACTTTCCAAATCCCGGAATATCTGCGGTATTGGAAGGTTGTTAGTTAGTAACTCTCAAAATCATACATATAGAGCTGTGAGGTAACTCAATGATAACCCCACAGCTCTTGAGATCCCTTTACTTCGTGGTATACCATTCATTAATTTCTTTTAGGCTAGCATCCCCGCCGGAGGATTTATATTTCTCCTGAAAGGCTGCAATACCGCTAGATTGTTCACTACCGACGATAAATCTAACTGCATATTCATTTACTAATGTGCCAAGTGTCTGATTATTCTTTGTATATTCTGGCATATATGGCGCTGTTGCGAGCAGGTCAGGTTCCCGCTCTGTTGCAGGCAGCTTCACATTCATCGATTCCCATGCCGCGAACAATCTAGGGTCCTTACGTACTCTAGCCTGCCAATAAATAGGATAGTTAACCTCATCTACTCCACTCAAATAATTGTTTGCAGCGTTTCGCTCATCTGAAAAGATCGGAAGAATAGGAGTATAAGCTCCGTCCTTGAATGTATAGTGTTTGCCCTCTTCACCGATGGCAATGAGCTTGTGCGTTTCCTTCTCGAGCTTAGCATTTATAAACTTGATGGTATCTTCTGCATGCTTGGAGGATTTAGGTATAATCGTGATTCGGTCCAACCCGCCTCCACTACTGCTCAATCCACTGCTACCATCTTTTCCTTTAAGCGGCGGAATATAGGTGATGATGGCTTCTGGCTTATTTTTCTGCAGGGTATCGGTTAGTCCCGGAATTTCTGCCCAGTGAGCTGGAATTACACCAATCTTACCACTTGTGAACTTCTCCTTCAGATTTGCATCTTTATTGATAGCGAATTCCTTCTCAAGCAGTCCCTGTTCGAATAGATCATTCATGAATTCCAAATAACTTTCAAATCCTGGATCAAGCGCTGCCGGAGCAAGCTTGCCGTCTACTTCGTTGTAGCCATTTGCAATTCCGAACGCTCCGTTCAGATTAGGAAGGATAGGATAATCCCCACGTGTCGAGAAAGGAACATTCTGTTTTCCATTTCCACCAGGATCCTGCTCTTGAAACGCTTGCAAGACTGTTTTGAACTCCTCTATAGTGGTTGGCATCGGTAATTTAACTTTATCAAGCCAATCCTGACGGATGATTAAATCATAACCCACACCATCCGACGCGCTCGTAGGAATGGCAAAAACTTTACCATCTACCTTAACTGCTTCCCATGAGGCTGCAGAAATAGCTGCCTTAATATTTGGACCGAACTCGTCGATAAGAGGTCCAATTTCAACTAATGCACCTCGTTTTGCATAATCGGAATACAGCGCTTTTCCGCTGCTTCCGCCATTCATAAATACATAATCATACTCTGCTCCTGAAGCGATCAAGAGATTCAACTTGTCATCTGCTTTATCCTGTGGCAGCATATCATACTGAACTTTATACCCTGTTTTCTCTTCAATAACCTTTGCAACCGGATAAGTGTTATAATCATCATTTTGCCATATATGCAATGCCTTTAATTCCGGCTTCTTCGTTTCATCTGGTGAAGCACTTGGTGTTTCCTTTGAGGTGTCAACAGTTGGAGCAGGCGGTGATGGTGTATTCTCTGCTTTATTAGTGTTACTACAAGCAGCGGTTAAGGCAATTACACCTATTATAGAAAGTAGTCCAATATTTCTTTTTAACGATAGTCCCATTCAACAAACCCTCCCTGTTATTTTCCTACTAAACGGCATGCGTATATAATCATTAACCCGCCGGGTACCTCGTCGGTTTAATGCGCTACCCTTTGACAGAGCCGATCAGAACACCTTTTATAAAATACTTTTGCAAATAAGGGTATACCAGTAGAATGGGTACGGTTGAAGCGATGACAGTGGCGGAACGAATCCCCTCCGGCGTAATGTTCATCATGTCATCCACGGTCTTGTTCATTCCCATCTGAACGGTGTCTGCATCCATCACGATATCACGTAAATATAGCTGTAGAGGCTTTAAGGATGGATTGTTGATATATAGCATTGGTCCGATAAAGTCATTCCAGAAATATACAGCATAGAAGAGCGAAATCGTTGCCAATACCGGCCCACTGAGCGGTAGAATGATACTAAAGAGAATCCGTAAATTCCCTGCACCCTCCAGCTTGGCTGCTTCCTCAAGACTCTCCGGCAAGTTCTCATAATAACTCTTGATGACTAAGAGATTGAACACACCGATGAGCGCTGGCAAAATCAGTGACCATATGCTGTCCATCAACCCCATTTGACGAATCAGAATATAGTTAGGAATCATGCCGCCACTGAATAGCATAGTAAAGACAAAAAGCAGAAGGATGGGGCCAATACCTGGCAAATGACGCTTCGACAATGGATAAGCAGTAACTGCGGTCAGTAGAATGCATAGGATGCTGCCGATTAGAGTAATTGTGACTGAAACAGTGAGGGACTTAAGAAATGGACTAGAACTAACGACGAATTTCATCGTGTCCAGTTGAAAATCCACCGGAAGAAGGCCGACTTTGCCGGAGATAACCGCCCACTCGGCACTTACCGACTTGGCGAATACATTGGCAAACGGAAGCAGAGTGGATGCAGCGAACAAGGCAAGCATAAAGTAGACAACGAAATCTAGTATTCGGTCCCCGAATCTTTTTTTGATCATAGTAATTCCTTTTCCTCCTCCATTTACCAGATGCTTTGCCCGGTGTATCGCTTGGACAGCTTGTTACCCACGATGACTAGCACAAACCCAATGACGGAATTGAATAACCCAACAGCTGTACTGAAGCTGTAATCCATTTTGCCTAGACCGATTCGGTAGACGTAAGTTCCTATGACATCTGTGGTCTCGTATACGACCGGATTATACATGGTTAAAATCTGTTCCGTACCGGCATCCAGCAGACCGCCGATTCGAAGGATAAAGATTAACACGATGGTGGTCATGATACCCGGGAGTGTGATGTACCACATTTGTTGCAGCCTACTGGCACCATCAATCGCAGCTGATTCGTACTGATCCTGATCTATACCAGCAATCGCGGCTATAAAAATGATGGCGTTCCAACCTGTTTCCTTCCACCCGGCTGTAAACACGATTATGCTTCGAAACCAATCATTGCTGAGAAGGAAGCTAATTGGCTCACCGCCGAGTGAGACAATGACCTGATTGACGATTCCGCCTGACGTCGCTAAGATGTTGACAAAGAGCCCGGAAATAATGACCCATGATAGGAAATGCGGTAAATAAATAATCGTTTGAACAGTGCGCTTGAACCACATTTTTCTCGCTTCATTCAACATGAGAGCAATTAGGATTGGAATCGGAAACAAGATCACGATCTTATAAACACTGATTAACAAAGTGTTGCGAAATACTTGCTTGAATTCTTCCGAGTGGGTCAGCTTGACGAAGTTCTCCATACCCACCCAAGTACTCCCAGTAATTCCATCAAAAATACTGTAGTCCTGGAAAGCGATAATAATCCCATACATCGGGATGTACTTAAAAATGAATAGGAACAGCAATCCGGGCACTAGAAGCAGGTACATATCCAGATTATTGCGAAAGATCCGCCGTTTCTCTCCCCTCTTGTTCGGCACTGCCTTCTTTACCGTCTTAGTTGTTGTAAGCTCCATCCTTTATCTCCTCTTTCGTCCTATCCTGTATCTCGTAATTTCATTATAAGAGGAGGTTCAAAAACGTTGTAGATGACAAAGCTTCACTTTCTGGTGAAATCCAATAGAACCTCTGTCAACGCCTTTAGTCGGATGGTTACTGTTGTTCCCTCACCAAGTCGTGATCGGATGGACAATCCATAAGTCGGTCCTGCGAACAGTTTGATCCGCTCATCCACATTAAATAAGCCATAAGAGCTGCCAGTAGAATCCGTACCCAGCTCGTTTGCCGGTTCGGTCAATAACTTCTTTGCCCTTTCCTCTTCCATACCAATTCCATCGTCAGACACTTCCAGAACGAGATCTTCATTTTCTTTGTAAGCACGGATCGTAATGACCCCAGATTTTGTCTTTGACTTGCGAATTCCGTGTAAGAGCGCGTTCTCCACGATTGGCTGCAGTGTCAGCTTGGGAATAAAATACGCATCCAATCCCAGCTCCATAAATACCTCTAAATCAAAGCTAGACGGGAACCGACTTTTCTGGATACCCAAATACACTTGAGCGAGTTGAATCTCGTCGGCGACACTTGTATTATCGCGTCCCTTGTTCAAGCTCAATCGGAAATACTTAGCTAAAGCATCTATCATCTCACTGATGTCCGTTGCATTACGCCCTATCGCGATCCAGTTAATCGTGTCCAGTGTATTATATAGAAAATGAGGGTTGATCTGAGCTTGAAGCGCCTTAAGCTGCGCTTCCCTCTGTTGAACTTGTGCCCGATAGGTTTGATCCATCGATTGCTTTACCCGTCGGATCAGATGATCTACGCTTTGCTCAAGCATAAATAAGTCCCCTTCTCGGGATGAAACCTCATCAAGACGTTCCACACCTTCTTTGCGAATCGTCACAATAATCTGTTGCAGTCTGCGGTTCATCGTACGGATCATAAGCGCCAGCAGAATGAACATCAAAGCTAGGAATACAGCAGATATACTAAGAATAGTCGCTATACTAGACTCTCTCCCTTGATCTAACGCCCTTCTGGATATCTCCGATGCTGGAATCTCAGCAATGAGCCTCCATTCAACACCTTCAATTCGTGCAGAAATCGTATATAGCTCACTATTTGAACTCTTATTTTTCCCATCCTTAACCGCAGCGATTGTCGTTCCGACCCATGTCCTTTCCGGGTGCCATAGAATGGTTCCTTCCTTATTTACCAAATAAAGCTTCGAATTAAGAGGCAATTCAATGAGACTAAGGATATCCGCAAATGTCCTTTCTTGGATATCGAGCAGTATAATACCTAACACATTGTCGTACTGCTCCGGGTCCCTAATCATTCTGGCGCTGGAAAAAATGTAAGTGTCATCCTTATCAATGAACGATTCCTCGTAGACCCCTGTCCACACGATTCTTCCGTTCGATTCGATGACTTCGGTAAATAGAGATCTATCCTGAATACTTTCTATTGAGAAGAAGTTAATTTGATCGCTTGCAATCAATTTTCTTCCATCAACAAAAAAACGGACGTGAAAAACGTCCGAATTTGTTTCCACTGTATCCACTAGATTCCGCAAATCTTTTACATTGTCCAGTTGTATTCCCTCAGACGGGTTTTCACCGGCTTGTCCAAGATATTTGTACAGATTTGGGTTCATAAGCAATGAGTTAGAGATATTTTCAATCTGATGAATGCGATAAGATAAATGAATTCCAGCTTGATTCAGCGTTTGAAGTATGGAACGGGACACTTCCTCCTCGAGAATAGAGGCTGATCGCTGATAGTAACTATATAGCAGCACAGATGCGGGCACGACGATAACGAGTAGATAAAGAAGCAGCCACTTTCGCAACACCCAATAGGGCTGCGACAACCGCTTTAGCCAGCTTGCTTTAGAATTTGACATGACATTCTTCATGAGTAGCACCGCCTTTTACAAAAGTTGATCACGATATGCGCTTGGTGTAACACCGGTCATTTTCTTGAACAGCTTTGTAAAGTAGCTGGGGTCCGCATATCCCACTGCGTAACAGATATCATAAAACTTGTTCTGCGGGTTACGCAGCATCTCTTTCGCTTGATCAACTCTTACTTGCGTCAAATATTCATTAACCGTTCGTCCAGTCTCCTGCTTATATAGCAAGCTAACATATGTCGGCGTCAGATAGACCTCTTTGCCAATATCCGTAACGGTTAAATTCTCAGAGAATCTGGACTCGATAATGGCTTGTACCCTCCCTACCAAGTTTCTGGATTTACCACTGCGTCGTTCCCCGATCTGGCTGCAAACCCCAACTAAATAGGATCCCAAAGTTACCTGAAGCTCCTCAATTGTCTCTTTATGGATCAACGTTTCCCAGATAGCAGACTCCTCTAAACTAGATGCTCCAACTCCTAATTCCAACATTAACTGGTCAGCAAGTAATGCAATTTGCAGACTCAGATTACGGAGGTATCCTACACCGCCGTTTCGATTTCGGGCCACTTGTGCGAACACATATTCCAGCTCCAGATGAAGTTGGTTCCCATCTCCTGCCTTAATAAGAGTCGTTAACTTCTCAATTTGTGCATGATCGATACGAATAAATCGATCATCCAGCGGTTCTAAACTATCCATCGTAATGATACGATTCTTGCCTAGATACCACTTATGCCCGGCGGCTTCCCGCGCTTGGACATAAGAGTCACTCACCTGTCTAAGCCCCTTCTTACGCTCGCCAACACCAATGGTCACTCCGATTTGCATCCAACGTTCTAGGTTTTCTCGGATCACATGGGCCAGTGCCAAAAGCCGTTCTTCATGTCCCACATCGTCTTTCCAACGAAGAAGCCCCACGAATTCGCCATTACCGCTTTCAAAAGCGTATCCCCCTATGTCACGATCGATTAGCTCCTGACAAATATTAATTGCAGCATAAGTTAATAGTTGCCGATCCCGCTCTGATCTGGCATTAAGCGTTTCAGCATAATTGTCTACGCTCATAACCAAAATGCCATAGTCAGCATCGACTGGCAGGTACAATTCCAGAAATTCAATGCGCTCCTGTAAGTTTGTCATGGCACGTGATTGTCCATGAATGAGAGCAAGCAGTAATTTCTCTCGTAGAAGAGGCATACTTTCCCGAAGTTTAACGTGCATGCTATTTGAAAGGTTCCGTAGGCGTTCCTGTTCCTTAAGCTCAGCTGATATCCGCTCGACTACTGCTTTTAGTTCTTGCATATTTACCGGTTTGAAAATATAATCCACCGCGTTGATTTGCATGGCAGACTTCAAATAGTCAGCGTCATTGTGCCCGCTAATAAATACAATCCTAATATCAGGATACCGATCACGCAGCTCTCTAGATAGCCGGATTCCATCGAGGTTAGGCATCTTCACATCCGTAAAAACGAGGTCGGGTTTCAGTCGTTCAACTTCTACCAGTGCGACGTCACCATCATCAGCCTCTCCGACAACCTCGATGCCATAAGCAGACCAATCGAAGTAATTTTGTAAACCGTAACGTACAGTTGGTTCATCATCTACGATTAACAGCTTATACATTCGTAGTTGCCCTCCCTTACTATTTCCTTCATTATACTGACATAAGGAAATTTATTACAGGTAAAATACAATAATCTCTGGTACTAAACGATAGTCGAAAGTAAAGGCAGTTCCCGCGACTCCTCCTCCATTTAAACCCTTAAACTCTTTTCTTCACATTATTGATACAAAGGTTTGCTGCAACGATTACAACGCTCCAATCAAAGGTAGATGCATTGAATTTCAAGTGATAAGTAGTCATACTTTAATTATAGATACGATGATAAAGGAGGAGTATGCGGCTATGGCTCAGTATAAAGAAAATTCATGTGATTTTACGCTAGAGGTGTGGGGAGAAGGTGTGGTAACAATAGTTCCAGACCGTACATTGGTTGCACTGGGAACCGTAAGTGAAGGGGTAGAACTGGAATCAGTCCAATCCGACAATGCTACAAAGGTGACTGCGATTATTGAAGCACTAAAGCATTCGGGCATTGCCAATGAGAACATCAAAACTACGCAATTTGTAATTGAACCTCAATACGATTATATAGACGGAAAGCAAGAGTTCCGCGGATACAAAGTCACCCATCTTCTTCAAGTGACACTAGACAATGTTACGGAGGTTGGACGTCTAATCGATACAGCCGTTGCGAATGGGGCGAATTTGGTTACTTCGATAGAGTTTGATTCTAGTGAGGGTACTAAGGCGCGGCAAGCAGCACTGATTGCTGCAGTGCAAGATGCAGAGGAGAAGGCTGCCACCATCGCCCGTGCACTCAGCGTTTCCTTGTCCGCGGTTCCATGCAAGGTCGAGGAAGTAGCGCAGCCTGGAGCGCAGCCTTTGTTCTTCAAAGCTGCAGATATGTCGCAGGGTAGCGTCACAAGCCCCATTGAGCCGGGTCAATTATCCTTTAGATCTGCCGTGCGAATTTGGTATATATATGGCTGATAAAAGAACAGCAGCAGCTATGGACTAGATAACAAAGTCCTAGACTGCTGCTGTTTTATTGAACTAACGTTATTAGGGATATTTTTGGCTGAAGACTTCAATAAAATGACTAGAAAAATTAACTAACCACGGAATATAAGTTAACTCTATATAAACTCAAAATAGATATTTGCTTTTGTGTGGATAAATTCTTCGAAAAATGAGAATTTTGAAACCGAAATGTAACCATCTTTGAAATGCTTTCACACATATCTGTCCTCTAAATGTTTCCTTCATTTAAAACCAAGCCAGGCTATACGCTCTGGCTTGGTTTTTTGCGTATAGTCGTTAGTTCAAAATCCTCTTTAGGAATCCGTAGTTCTAGGGCCTTCTATTTCTTCTTCTTTGTCACCATGGCTTGCTGTAAGCTGGTGGCTTGAAATTCAATTGTGGTGCCAGATGGATCCTCGAAAGTATAGTAACTCTTTTTATTTGACATAAACTAAGCGCATCTCCCTCTTATTCTCGTATGATTTTGCATGGTAATGTTCTTGCTCGTCGTCACTAAAATCATTATGTCCACGCATCCTGTTTATAAAATCATTTTGGGAATTTGTGAAGGGGATAACTACAGCCTTTGTATAAAAAAGTCGTTATTTCATTCTCATAAGAAAAATTTATGTGTGACAGACAGCTTCGCGAGTTTGATACCCGTTTAAATCCCGTTAAAAAAGTACGCTCTTTTCGTAAAGATTGTTGCTAAATCAAAGAGTTATAAAAGTGCAATTTCAGTGATTATTTGAATCGTCCTTCATCAATTCTACTCTTTGCCATCGTTCTGACTTCTTAATCTTCGTCGTTTAACAGATTGCTTAAAGCTTGAAACGTCGCTTTTTTGTTATAGACCATTCGTTGTCTGACCGAAAAATCTGAATCCTTAGCAAGTTCTATTTGCAAGTGTCCTGGTAGACGATTTTTAGTTGCAACCATAAACCTAACTCTTGCATCGCTATCAAAACTGAGGATTTCCATTATCTCGACAGGGATAAATTTGTTATGTGCTACCCATTCACGCATGTCAGGGTACTTTTCAAGCACCTCCAACCCAACTTCTAAAGGTGCCCCATCCTATGCAGCTTTAAGGTATTCATCCATAACTTTATTTAGCCGTAGTCTAACAAACTCTTCAGCCGAATTAATCATTATTTGCACCTCCAGGAGCAAAGCCGTTTCTAAAAGATTACACCGTGTTCCAATTCAGTTTCCTGCACGAATCGAGCAACAACACCTTTTGGATTTCTGCTTCATCATGCTTTTTGTTAAGCTCCAAGAAGCGAAACCAAAACAGGTAATTATCTCGTTAAGCAGCTGAACCCAATAAATGAAAAAGCAGCGGTCCAAGTCCAGAAATAAAAGTCGTAGACCTGCCGCTGTTAATATGAAACTAACGATTTTATCATTGGAAAGTGTAATATTATTAGATCCTATCCAAATGATAAATTAGTTGTACAACGCCTGAGGAGAACGTTCTTGTATTTACCATTTTTAATTCCAACCTCTGTTTTATATCCACAAACAGCGGTTTCCCTTCTCCCAAAACAACAGGGTGAACAGATAATCTAAATTCATCGACAAGTCCTAAATTGATAAAAGTTGTAATAAGACTTGCACCACCATATAACCAGATATCTTTACCAGGCTTATTCTTTAATTTATTTACTTCTTCAAAGATACTATCATTTATGAATATTGCTTTATTATCAGTCCCCCTGTGCGTTCTGGAAAACACATATTTCTCTTTACTATGAACTAATTCCCAAAATTCTTTTTCAGAATCCGTATGTTCAATTTCCGGAGTAAATTGTCCCCATAAATCATAGCTTTTTCTTCCATATAAAATGGTATCAATTTGATTTAAAAAATGATTAAACCCCATCTCAGAGTCCATAATGCACCAATCGACTTCACCATTTTTCCCTTCAATAAAACCATCTAAAGTAACCGCTAAATCTAAAATTATTCTTCGTTTCATAATTTGTTACTCCTTTCGTTAATCACTGTCAGTTAGCTTGATAAGTCATTTGCTTTTTTCTCACGGGATTGTATAGATGTTCTTGTCCTAATATGGCTTTGTATAGATATTTTGTCGTCCGACTAGAACACTAAAGTCTCATGAAACGTAACTTTGTTTAGGCTCCACCAGCTATAGGATCTTCTTTGCTTACCCGACGAGCAGGCACCATCTTAACCGCCAGAAACTCATCCGATTGATGCTAGATATACACAATAGCACTTTCGAGTTTTCCAATTCTAGATCGCTCCCTTCTATCCTGTATGTTACAGTAGAATTACGACAAAACTTGACGTAATTAGGAGGATGCCATGAACGAGCGGAGATTAGCCATGATGCGGATCATCGACTCCCGAAAGAAATTTAAGGCCCGCGAGCTGGCAGAACGCTTTAACGTTTCGGTTCGGACCATCCAGCGCGACCTGGATTACCTGCAGCAAATCGGTTTTCCACTGTACAGCGAACAAGGGGCCCATGGCGGATATCGCGCGATGGAGAACCGCATCCTGCCGCCGTTGCAGTTGACCCAGAGCGAGGCGCTCGGCTTGTTCCTGATGCTTGAAATACTGGAAAAAGTGCCCGATTTCCCGTTTGACGCGATTCGCTCCCACCTGGCCGTACAGTATTATGGAAGCTTGCCTTCCGATGTGCAGACGAACATCGATCAGATGCGCAGCCACATTTCCTTCCGGATGATGCAGCTATATGAACCTGCACCCTGGACGACAGGAATTTTGGAGGCGGCGATCAACAAGCAGGAAATCCGGATCACCTATAGGACCGCCAAAGGGGAAAAGGAGCACAAATTGTACCCCTTCGGCATATATTTCGAAAACGGCTATTGGTACATGCCTGCTCGTAACCAGGACATGGTGCTTCTCTTTCGGGTGGATCGGATCCGAAATGTGGAGAGAACTGGCGCGGTTGATCCCGAAATTCCGTCCCTCGCCGAGTGGATGCAAACTCCCGATAATCGTGAGACAGCCGAAGTGTTACTTCGGTTTTCCTCTTTTGGTGCGCGCCTCGCCAAGGACGAACCATTTTTCTATACGGTTACGGACAGTCATTGGAGCGGCCAGGTTCCGCTGGAAGAATTTTCGTTTATGGCTCGGAGATTGATCCGCTTTGGCCCCGATGTACAGGTCCTATCCCCACCCGGGCTGAGAGATATGGTGCTCAAGCTTCTGCGAGACAGTATGGATCAGTACAAGGAATAGATAAAAAACCACTCCTATCATGGGAGTGGTTTACTGTATGTTTACTGTGGCATGCTCTCAAATGTTTGCCCTCGTATAGTGCACTTTATCGGTAATGTTACAAAGTTCTGATCACTCCTCGGGAATGCTATCAAGTTCTTGTCATTCATTTTGACAAGAACTTGACAACATTAAAAAAAAAGCCGCAATATTTGCGGCATTCAATGTTACTATATTCTTGTCACCCGACACATAGCTGTGACAAGTCAGGTTAAGAAATCCTAATGAGCTCTTCTCGATTATAAAATTAAAACGTATTATATATATTTTCACATTCTTGCGCGGTCGGTTCATAAAAACAGTGCTTCTTCCATCGTCCTACGAACGGCTGATTATACCAAGTTGGCGGACATGGTCCGGGATTTTCGAATGATCCTGGACGGAAATACCATAGGGAAAATTTGCCTGGCCAATTCCGCTCCCCATTCACAGCCCGTTGCGCCAGACGGCGTTCCCTATCTCTTGCGTTTTGATAGTACATACTATGTTGCAACGCTTCGAACGCATGCGGCTGGTTGATCATTTGGGAAATTGTCCGTATATCTTTAAAATCGGAGCAATTCCCTCTTATTCGGTTAATGCCAACATTTCCAACAAGGAGCATGCCCATTTCACCTTCGGTCTCAGCTTCAGCTCGAAGCAACCTTGCCAACATATCAACATCCTGTTTCCTGGCTTTTACGACTGCCATTGGCTCACCTCTTTAGATTTCTAGACTCATCATATTGTAGGTGAAGCGGATGTGTTACTCTGGCAAAAGAGAACGCAATAATAAATGACCGTTAGTTGAACAAAGGCAGCCGTACGAACTAACCGGCTGCCCTCTTTTAGTTATTCAGCTATCATTACCCGTTAGCATAATGAAGTCGATTTATAAATAAAAATTCGGTGGTAAGTGATGTATGCCTTTTAGGATTATCCTTGTATCAAGAACTTGAAGTCCTGTCCAATTTCTTTATTTTTTCCGTAACACCCATCCAATGTATGTTGGGTTCCATTATCCATTTTTGTATTAATAAGAGACTTACAAGTTGTGGTTTTTTTATTTGGTGTCCCATGTTTGTCATAGGAGTTATCATAAGTATATTTTATTTCCTTTCCATTATATTCTAGATCATAGAATAATGGATCTCCCTCAATTGTAAATCGAGTAATTCTAATTTTATCTTTAATCGTTAATGATAAGTTCCCATAGAATTTCTCTAGTCTTTCACTATTATTTACTTTACCATGTAGATCAACGACATCTCCATTATTAATTGCAGTTTCATAATTATAAGACTTAGAACTGCAAGCTGATATAATGAAAAATAATAGTAAAGCGGATAAAACCATTCGATTTCTCATTAAGATCTAACCCCTCTTTCGCTGGACGCATATATTTCATCTAACGAATTAGTTTTACTTCATAAAATGTGTAAATAAGTTATGAGAACAATGATTTTTAATCAAATTATATTTTTTTCAACGAGTACCACATTATTTATTCATATAAATAGACGTTATGTAGTAACTTTTGTTGCACATAACTGCCCGTTAGCTTATCGGCAATCGGTATATATTCTTGAACTTGGATATTGCGAAAATATGTACCTATATAACAAAAAAACGCGACTTATGCGGTAATTAATCGCCTCATATTCTTGTCATCCGACATTATTTTATGTGTTTGTGAGAAATATCCCTGCCCCAATCTGAGTGTAAAATAATCTTTCCAACTTGCAACCACGACACCTCTTTACAAGTGATTTGATATTACATTCAATATCTAAGCATAGAGGATTAAAGTAGTGGTTCGAACGTAGCTGCCTTTGGGATTCGATCCCGAGAGCTATAATGTTCCCCTACTTTTCATAACCATGATTGAGGTTGGTTGGTACCTGAGATTCCGTATAACAAGCCATGCTATGGAGCGGCAAGAAGAATAATTAGGGGCTGCTGGTCACTCTACATGATGGAGAGATCAAATGAATCACAAGCTATTAGCGTTTAGCTTAATGACAGAAGCAACAACTGCCGTGGCGGAAAACTGACCTCTGGATCACTGAAGAAACGTTCGCCGTTATCTGAATACCATTTCAGAGAAAATGTTATATGAGTGTTTTGCTCATTATAAAATCAATTTGTTCTTCATCCCCCATATAGAAAGAGTGGACTCCCGTTTGAACAAAGCCCATTTTTTTATAAAAGATAATTGCGCTCTCATTTTTTTCCCAAACCCCTAGCCAGATTTTCTCTTTATTCCGTTCTATCGCTAATTCTATTGTTTTATTTATTAGATATTTCCCAAGCCCCTGTTTATGAAATGTTCCCCTTATATAAATCCTCTCGATTTCAAGCGAATCATAGCCCATTGTTTCAGTTTGAGCATTATTGTTGTTTATCTTTAAATACCCGGCAATTTCCTTATTAGAATAAATAAAATAGAATTCCGAAGAGGAATTTGATAATTCTTCTTCTAATTGTATTAAGTTAAATGCTTTTTCCAAGTAGGCTTTCATATTTTCAGGTGAATTTTGATTCTTAAATGTCTCATTAAATGTTTCAACACTAATTTCTTGAAGTAATTCTAGATCTTCAAATGTGCACTTTTTTATGGTTATAGTCATTTTATTTGTCCTCCTTTTACTAAATCAATAATTTCTCTTGTTTCCCTTTTTTACAAGCCCCCAGTCTTTTTCTACATTTTTTCTAACTCTTTGCAGCAGGTTAAACATCGTTTTTACTTCACGTTCGGAGAATCCAGATAGTGCGACCATATTGGAATAATCGTTTTCCCTTTTTATAAAAGGATAGACAGTCATCCCTTTCTCTGTAGGAAATTGTTTTTTTATTTTCTTGTTATATTGATCATCATTCTTTTCAATATATCCATTACATTCTAGTTTTTTTATAGCACGAGCTGTTGTTGTTCGGTCTACCTTTATCAATTGAAATGTAAAGAAAACATGTTAACTTAACAAAGAAAGGGAGCAGCTGCCGCAGCAAACTGCTCTCTGTTTATTCAACTATCGTTCCCAGTTAGCTTAACAGGTCAGCACAAGCTTCCCTTACAACAGGTTCTGAAATTGAAACTATATCAACAGCCACGAAAGCATCAGATGGATGTTTAACAGAAGTGTTTGGATTTTCTTATCCATTAGCTCCTCTTTCGAAAATTTCTTTTAATGTCTAGTTAGCTTACCAATTTCAATCCTACTGCAGATCCAAGCACCATGGCAATAAACACAATTCTCAAGATATTTTTTGGTTCACCATAAAAAATCATACCTAGAATAGCTCCACCCGATGCTCCTATTCCTGTCCATACGGCATATGCTGTCCCCATCGGCAGAGTTTTCATTGCAAAGGACAAGAACAAAAAGCTTAAGCCAAATCCTGTAACTAACAATAGAAATGAGACCAAGTTACGGTCCTTGTTTAACTTATTAATCATAAGGACTCCGATCATTTCAAATATCCCCGCTAAAATTAGAAATACCCAATTCATGTATTATGCCGCCTCCTTTTCTTTCTCTTTGCTTAACATTTTTAGACCAATGACACCCAGTAGCAGCAATGCAATGAGTGCCATTTTTTTAATTTGGATAGGTGAACCGAATAGAATAATTTCCGCAAAAACAGTACCTGCAGTACCTAAACCAACGAAAACGGCATATACAGTTCCCACAGGCAAGAATCGAGAAGCCCTAATCATTAAAGTGAAGCTTATAATGATGGCAATCACTGTAGCTCCCCATTCTAGAAACCCACTAGCATGTTTCAAACCAATAACCCAACCCACCTCAAATACAGCAGCAATAATGACAGACAACCATGTTTTGTTCATTTCTACCACACTCCTCAACAGAATTATGCTACAAGTAGTATTTAATAAATGTAGCAAAAATATAAAAAAGCCTGGGAAACGAACTGTTTCTCAACAGTTTATCTCCCAGGCTTTTATCCCTCCGTGACACAGCCTATGGGCTGTGAGTTTTCTCTCGGACCAGCCGATTTAGAAATCGCGGAACCCTAGAAAACATTTTAAATGGCAAGCTTTTTTCTTATCATGCAAGTTCCAGCTAATTCACTAATATACCTTTACTTATTGCCTTTTCGAAACATGCATATGCTTCATAATTATTACATTACTCTGCGCGTAAGCGTAGCTAATGAAAGTATACTTAATTGCAATGAAGACCGATTCTATTTACACTGGTCCCCAATGATCAGCTTCGCATTTGAATAGTTCCATTTGTAATACCTCCTCCCTTATTTAACTTTTCTAATTGAATCTAAATGGTTCTTACTCCCCGCCAAAAAACATGCCAAGATGCTTCAAGTCTTTTGATTAAATGATCTTGATCACCATAAAGCATCTCAACAAATAAACTATCGAGAACCGCCATATATGCGCCTGTAGCATGTTCAATCGAAACGTCTGAATGAATTAATTTATTCTGGTTTGCTGATTGGAACAATACTTTGGCTAATTCAGCCATTTTATCGACATAAAACAGACTCAACTTCATCGATTCTTGCTGCAAATGTACGGGAGGAAAAAAAGACATTCGTAAAAAAAACTTCGTGTCCTCTTCCTTTTCATATCGCTCCTTGTACCCTATCAAAAAACCAAACAACTGATTTTCAAGTGACGATAAACGATTTGGTTTTAGATATTCTTCAACAAAGTGTAACTCTCTCGACGCTACATCCTGATAAACAGCCATGAATAAATCATCTTTTCCTTTGAAGTGATTATAAATAGAAGGTTTTTTAATCCCAACTTCAGCAGCGATATCTGCAAGCGAGGCACCCTCAAATCCATTTTTAGCAAAATGGCTAAGCGCAATTTTCATAATTTTTTGTGCAGTCATTTTACTCGCCCCCTCAACTAACTATCGGTCGTTAGTTTCACTATCGAGTGTTAGTTTACCATAGAAAACGTTTTAGTTCAATTATTTGTTCACAACTAGACAAGAAAATTAACAACCAGTTTCTACAACCAACATGAAGTCCTGTATTTGAAACTATCCTGCCCGTTAGATTAACAAATAAAGGGAACAGCTGCAGCAGCAAACTGCTCCATATATGTTAAATTATCGTTACCCGTCCTGATAGTTTAACAAGCAAGGTTTCTGCTCGCGGTGACCGTTGGTCTAATGTCCATGAGCAAGGATGTTGATAAGCTTGCCAAATGGGTCGCGGACATAGAATCGCCGAACTCCCCAATGCTCATCAGCAAGTCCATACTCTATCTTGTAACCAGCACTCTTCATGCGTTCAAACACTGCATCGACATCATCAACTTCAATCGAAAGATCAGGCGTAGGCGTATTGGAACCGCCCTGTGAGGCGAAACTTATTTGAATGTTCTCCTTCCCAAGTAAGCCGTATGTTTCAATCCAACCATGATCCATCAATAAATCAAGTTCGAGCATGTCCTGGTAAAAGCTTTTCGCTGCCGAAACATTCTGCGTATTTATATTGGCTACAATTCGTTTCACAATCATTTTCAAACCTCGATTCACTTTTTAAATTTGTAATATCTTCTAATTTTCCAGCTAATTGTTTTATTTTGTCCAAAGTCTCTTCCTAGTTTTTATCTGAGTGCTCAAACATCGTTGGTGATGAAAAATTACGGTGCATTAAGCTTAGTATTGTAAACGAAAACCCACCCTAGTTCACTTCTACCTTCCTTTATCTTTCTTGATTACTACATATTCTTCCCAAAATGACCATTACCTTTTTTAAAATTAATTGAAGAAATCTGCTCGTTTGTAAAATAATGAATGGAGTAGTTTGCCGCGGCAGCTGCTCCATTTTCCGTTCAACTATCGATCGCCGTAATAAAGTGGCTGTTCCCAATTCTAATGAAGTAGCATATATTGTCCATTTGATATAAATCAAAACCGGCTGCAAACAGCCTGCAGCCGGTTTTGATTTTTTCGTAATAAACGGGCGATTATTGTTCCAACACCTTTTCAAGCTTGCCGCACCAGTTCGTCCAGCCCCACTTGGCGCCCTCGAGTCCTTAGACAGTCGAGATTAAAAAACCTCTTTGCAAATTTATGGGATCCTCTATTTCTAAAATTACTCATTGCGTGTCCATCTTTCCATACTGTAACAGTCTGACCAATCCCCCCCCCCTGCAGTTGTCCGGAGAGTTCTACATATAATAAATTTTCATTCGTTCTAAGTTGTTTCTTTACAAATTAATTAATAACTCCATTAATTATTGTTCTGATAAAATTGAATCTTTCTCCGCGTGTAACTGAAATAATAGCGCTCTCCGGTAATTGTACATCTCTTTCACCTAAAGTATATTTCGCTCCATACTTATTGTTTGGATTTTGATGTTTCACCCATACTTTCATAGAAGCCACCCCCAAGTTAATCACGTCTTCAACTCTCAATATTTCTTTTCTTCCTTTCAAGCTAATCTATTCGTAATCTTAATAAAAAGAGCAAAATGCCGAAGCGCTCATTAATGTGTATTATTCAACTATCGTTTCCCGTTAGTTCAATAGACATCGTCATCCTAATATAGGCAATAGTTCTTCAAACGAACTTATTACGTAATCTGGAGAAAAACCTTGAGGTAATTCTTTGTTCTTACGATTTATCCAAGCAACTTTAATTCCTGCACTTTGGGCGCCTGCGATATCGCTTGTAAGTGAGTCGCCAATATGTAATACGTCTTGAGGATACTACACACCTCATTTTATCACGTTAATACTTTAATTCTTTATAATCATAACGTAAAAGAAAACGTATGTTCATCCCCAGATTTCAACTAAATGGTGATTATATTGTTCAACTAACGTATCCATTTAGCGTAGCGACTTATGTAATAATCGGAACTCATCTTCGAGAATAGCCATCGTGATCATATCATGGTATTCGCCATTCATATACAGAGCATCTCGCTGTAACCCTTCACGTTTAAAACCAATTTTCTCGTAAACATGAATCGCTCGTGGGTTAAAAGTATAAACCTCTAAATATACTCGATGCAGCTTTAACACGTCAAAGCTAAATCGAAGCATTTGGATCATAGCTTCCGTACCGTAACCTTTACCTCGATGCTGATTCCCTTGAATTGCAATACGAATGCTCGCGCTTCGGTTGATAGAATCAATTTCATTTAACACGACTTCACCCAGCAGCTCATTAGTTCTTTTTAATAGGATCATAAAATCAACACGATCACTGCTTATGACGCTGATTTTCTTAATCCAAGCTGCAATTTCATCACGAGTGAATTCTCTTTGTGAGCCCGTCAGCCGATTACTCTCAGGATCTTGTAAAAAAGTAAAATAGTCATCCAGATCGGACATCTGAGCAAATCTCAAAAAAATATCACGACCATCCATTTGAACCTCTGCCAATTGCTCTTTCCTACCGCTTGTCATAATACGGTCCCTCCTTGATATTATTACAAACCTATAATACTTTATTTCACAGATCTTCCTCGATTAAGAACCTTGGAATACGCTTATCCTTTTTTAGTTGCAAGTCGTATGCATTTAATGTGTTTGGACTAAATCCCTGAATCTGCTAATTAGCTACATACAGTCTTCACAATTCACTTAAATTCATAATAAAACCTCCCATTAGACCTAATAAATCTAGGCTTGCTTCTAATGAAAGGTTTTAATCAATTGTATTGAACTAGCGTAACCCGTTAATTGAATAACTTTGACCAAGAAAACATGTATTCATGTTATCGGTCTAACTCATAATCGAGGCATCTCTAGTTTTTACATTCTCGCTCCGTATCTGTTAATCGTTCCTCATACTCAAAGGGTTCTTTACTAGAATAAATGCCATCGAAAAATCCCTTATATGGGATATCGTCCTCCAAACATTTTATGAGATATGACAGTTCCTCGTCACAGTTTGGTTCCTCACCGTTACTCTGCATTTCCTCAAATTCACCTATTATATTTTCCAAAAGGGTGACTTGAATAAATAAGGGTAACTTATCCAGCATTGAATTTTCAATTTTGGTCTCGGATTTGTATCCCGCGAGGACTGTTTCAAAATAATCATCCATAAACTTTTTACGTTTACCTGCGTCTGGTTCAAATTGAATCCAGCCTACTCCGTGTGTCCAGAGATCTGCAAGGTCATACATATACCAACCGAAACATGAATTATCGAAATCATATACGGTTATTTGCCCAGTTTCAAAATCTATCGAAAAATTCCCATCGTTATAATCAAAATGAATCATACCGAAAGTCTCCTGGTTCGTATCCAATCCTTTTAAGTTATTAAGGAGCTCTACCAGCTTCTCCTTTAGCAGAGAGAAGGATTCTGGTATCAATTTATCGATATATTCGGCATTGTATTTGTCAAAAAAACTATACCGGCGATGGACGGGAGTATACCCTTTCGATATTTGGTGCAGTTTACCCAGGACTTTACCGCAATTATAATAGTACTCGGTAATTGGAGCTCCTTCCCGGTACTGATAATTATTCTCTACGAGCATTTTTCCCTTGGCCTTTTTAAACAAGCAGATATAAAAGGTATGGTTATCATACGTAATCACTTCCAGTAAATTCCCTGTGCTAGAACTGACTACATCCGAGACACTTCCTCCGTGCTCAAATAGATACTTGATATACTCAACTTCTCCCAGAAAATCTTCCCGGTTCCTGTCAGCTAAGAAAGCGATTCTTAGTATTTTTGCGTCGACACCCTCTTTTTCACAGGTATAAACGACATTTCGTCCACCTTCATGCGCGGGAATAAGTTGGATTTCATAATCTTTTAATCCGAACAACTCTGATACTAATGTAAGTAAATACTCATTATTGATTTTAACAACCTCGTTATAATTTATAATATCTCCTCCAGTCAAAATTCTTGCAACGACTTCCCATACTTCAATTACCACAAAATAATCCTAAAAATGAGAAAGTTTTTCTGTGGACTTAAATGAAAACCACCTTGTTTAACATTGATACATCGTTCCTTTCAGCTTTTCTACCTTAAATTTTACTGTAAAATGCCATCTAGTTCCTAGGTAAACTTTATATATAATCAATTTTTATCTATATTTTCGTTAGTCTTCCAGTTCGTTTAACTTGTTATCGTAAATGTGTCTATTTTTGACAAAGCAATGCTCCCCTCCAAGTAGTCGGTTTATTTACAAACCTATCTACTCAAAGGGGAGCATCCTATCATTTAGTGCAGAAATTCCTCGTTTTTATAAAATACCATTTGAAATCAGATTAAATAATAGCTGTGCAGTTTCTCCTCTTGTAGAAATTCCCTTTGGATTTAGTTTTGTTCCGTCTCCTGCAATAATTCCGGTTTCAACGAACAATTTTATAGCATCTTTTGCATAATCTGCTGTTTCCCCGGCATCCTTAAAGTTTTCAAGATTTTTTCCTTTCATTTCCGTTGGCAGCTTGTCAAGAGTTCTTAATGCCTGGTATAAGATAACAAACATATCCTCCCGGCTGATCGCAGCTTCCGGCTCAAATTTGTTATTCCCTACTCCTGATACGAGGCCAAGGTGTTTTGCTGTGCCAAGGTACTTAGCATAGTATTTGCTGCCCGCATCATCAAAATTGTCTTTGATACTGCTATCCAACTCTATACCATAAGTATTCATTAACATGATAAGGAAGTCGGCACGGGTCACACTATTGTTAGGAGCAAATCTGTCTCCGCCTATACCGGATACAACATTTCTTGCAGCCATGAAACCGACAGCCTCATTGTACCAGTCTTTCTCGGCCACATCGCTGAAGTTTACTTCATTATATCCTACTGCATACTGTGAAAAACGCGAAACAGCAAAATTCACTTTTCCTGTTACCGGGTCAAATTTGCCCAAAAGAGTAGTTAGGTTTCCATCATTATCAATACTGTAAACCACAACTGAGTTATACTTTTCTCCAGGTTTAGGTGTATACGGTATGCTTATCTGTGCGCTTCCTCGGCCAAAGCTTGATACTAGAGTACTTCCAGCCTGTACTGTAAAACTGTAAACGGGTCTGTTCCCTAGCTTTGCCTTTACGGCCTCGGTCAAGGAAGTATTATCAACCTTTTTAGCCTGAATGCTGATAATGTCTGCTGATACCGTACTACTAATGGAGACAATTGCTTTTTTATCAAAGATGATAGTCCCAATTCCGGTGTCAATTTTCACTTCTGCTTTTGCGGTTTCAGCAATCTTCTTAAAAGCATCTGAGGGAATTTGCACTTCAATAGCTTTTGCATCTTCCGCCAGTTTCACCTTGATTTCAACAACCGATTTTTGTCCGGAGGCTTCAGCTTTTTTTACATTGTCAATCAAGGATGTTATTGTACCGGCTTCAATCTTTGCTATGGCTATACCGGTTGCTATATCGGTTGATGTCTGTACTTCAACAGTTATCATTGTAGTATTGCCGTCACTTGTAACAGAAGTCTCTGGTGCTGGTGTTGGCGCCGTAGGTACTGATGTGCTTCCCCCGCCTGTACTTTTCACATGAAAATCAACAGATTTCGTAGCAGTATTTCCAGCCAAGTCACTGGCTTTAACTGAAAATTTATGTGTTCCGAGCTCAAGCGTGTTCATCGCAATATCCTTTAAATCCGTCAGGATCTTTCCGTCTAACATAACGGTTGTTTTCGTATTGTCGATTCCGCTCAGATGATCTGTCACTTCAAATTTCTCCGGTTGAAAAAGACCCGTGTTATTCTCAGAGGTTACTAATGAACCAATAGTGATTACCGGAGCTGTCCAGTCAACAATAGCATTGCTGGAGACTTGGAAGCTTCCTTCTTCCGAGGTCGCTGTAATGACAGCTTTTCCTTCACCTACTGCTGTCACCAGTCCTTTGTCGTCTACAGTCGCAACCTGAACATTATCCGTTCTCCATGTCATTTTTTTGTTGGTTGCGTTATCTGGCATAACTACAGCCTGCAATGCTATGCTGCTGGAAGTAGGATTAAAGAATACCTCCGATTTGTCAAGCCGAATTCCTGTGACGGGTACCTTATCTGGGATATACTCAACAACAAGTTCAGTAAGCGCAATGCAGTCCCATATCAAATTTGCACCCGTAACCTTCAAACGAAGTTTTTGTGCGGTAACCGTTGGGAAAGTGACTGATTGAGGCTCTCTGGTGCTGTCACTCAGCTTCCATTCTATCTTTGCGTCGGATAAAGCCGTCTTCCAGGCGCTGCCATCGTAATACTCCACATCAAAATTTGTAATTCCTTGATCTTTTCCAAAATGCGTATACAAAGTGAGCTTGTTGAAAGTTATCGGATTATTGCTGTAGTTAATTGTGATATAGCCTGGAAAGTCACGGTTTTTATCAAGGTTGCCAGGTGTTCCCCATGCTGAGTTTATATTGCCGTCGATAATATTTGTAATTGGGTTATCTCCTGAAGGGAAGGTCGAGGTGACCATGTCCATGTTTAACTCAGGATTGTTATATAATTCGAGTTCGTTCACTGCAATAGGCCCTGATTGAACGGTCCCTTCATTTACCTTTAACCGAATTTTAGAAAACCTGGTGAGAGGAAATTCGACTGTTTTAATCTCATCAAGACCATTATCCGAATCCCAATTTAGATGAATGTCTGTCTTGATTGGAACCCATTCAGATCCATTTTCATATTCCAGATCGAATTTCGTTATACCATATGTTTTACCGGATCTTATATTTAACTTTAATTGATTGGCGGAAACTGTCTTTCCACCAAAATCCAGTGTTATATCGTTCGGAAAACTTGGGGAACCCTCAGTAGACCATGCAGTATCATAATATTTGTCGTTAAGGTTTGCTACAGGTTGTGAAGATGACGTTGTGAAACTCGTACTTGCAACCGCCTGAAGAGCCAAATCATCATTAGGGGTGTCGATAGGACGGAGCTCAACAACTTCGATTGGAGCAGGCATATCTTCACCGGCTGGAGGCACAGTTCCTTCGTATTCATAAGCACCGATATCAGGAGCTTCGTTATATAGCGGATTGCCGAAATAATCCTGTCCCCCGGCATCGCTAATGCGGATACCTGCGCCAATTAAAGGAGAACCTTCATGCAGCTTGTATCCACCGACTGTGTCCATGCCATTTCCCCCTGTTCCAGGAGCGATAAATCCCGGTTCGGCAGTTACCTTATGGGCATCAGACTCTACTGTCGTGTTTCCACCGAAATAGGCATTGTAGTCGAAGGTTTGACCTGTTAAATTCCATCCTTTATCTCCGACGCTATAATACGCATTATTGTAGTTTTTAATGTTGCGCGGTTCACCAGAAGCCTTTACATAGTAATCACTCATAACCGGATTGCCGGATGATTCTCCCACATAAACCGTATTGTTGTAATTATAAACATTATCAATCGATCCGCTGTATCGGAATATGCTGCCTTTGTCATTTTGGCTGATATTGTACCGGACGACAGTGTTGAGCGTCCAGTACGTATCATTGACATAAAGCATAAACCCACCGGCGTTATCATGGCTGTAATTATACTGAACCAGAGAACCGATGTTACCTGCGTCTACATCGAAACCATGTCCATCCTCTTCTCCGTGTACAGACCCAAAGGACTCGTTGAACTGAACGAGATTATTGTCCGCATATGCCCACCAGATCGAAGCGTTTGTTGCCAGATAAGTAGCTTCTTGTACCGTGTTGTGTTCGACAACAGCACCATCTGTAACATTCCATGCGATCCCTCCTGTTGCGGCTCTGACCACGGAATTATTGGAAACCCTTACATTTTTGGAGGGAGTCCATGGTCCATAAGGCTTTTGAACCCAAGGCCACAAATCCCCCATACCGTATCGCAATATACAATTGGAACCGATATAAATGCCATAAGCATCTACATCCGTCAGCGTATTACCGTCAATTAGAATGTCATCAAAAGCACTTGGTGTTGTTGACCCGACGGAGTCAACTATAATTCCCCCGGAGCGGGTCGTATATGAACCATCGACATCGTGAATATTCATATTTTTTATATAAATATGATGTAGAATACCTGCTTCTTCATTCAATATATATACTCCACGACGCTGACCGCGTATGTTTTCCCAGTTTCTATCAAAAGGAAGTGACGAACTATTTGTAACCTCCAGGTTATTTATTTCCCAATACTCCTGATTTTTCAAATAAACCGCTTCCATTTCGGAGGTCACACCCGCTATTAATGGCTTGTTTTCGGGGTCGTCGGAGCCGTACTTATCAATTACGATCGGATTGCCTTCTTCTCCGGAACCTTTGGGCCACAGTCTGCCATTCCATTTTTCCCCGGACTTGAACAAAATTTTGTCACCTGGGCCGAAAGTAGTCTCATTGACCTTATCCAGCGATTTCCAGGGGGCAACTTCGCTCATACCATCATTACTGTCATCCCCTCCAGTGCTGTCGACATAGTAGGTTTTTCCCGTATCCATTGCATTTGTTGGAGAAACGACAAACCATGTACAAAGCATAGAAAATACCAGGAACATACAAGCAATCTTTTTGAAGCATTTTCTCAAATAAATCGTTCCCTTCATTTTTTAATTATGTAATGCCATGTAGGCTTTACATTTCAAATTTCCGGTACTCTTCTTCATTCAAAACAATCTGCGCATCGGATAACCGTTTATGAACAAACTCCTTATACCTGCTATCCATATAGTCATTTACAACTCTGTCCTTAACACTATCGAATGGCAGATATCTTGAGCCAAGCTTTTCATTTTCAAGGCATTTGATGATATAAAAAGAGCCATTTTCTTCAATCACTCCTCCGACTTCTCCAAGCTCAAGATTCTGAGCAGCTTGAATGACAGGACTTCTGGAGACATGGACATAGTTGTCCATTTTATATTGCTGCTCCGTAACTTGTACATTTTGTCCCATTTCTCTTGCTGCCTGTTCAAATGATATTCCGGAAGAAATATTGCTTGAAGCCGCTTCCATTTCTAGCTTCGCCTCGGCTTTGAGCTGTTCATTGATGTTCTGGCTTGCATCGAGAAAGGAAAACGATATTTGCTTCACTTTAACTGACGCAGGCGCTTGGTATAATAGACTTTTTTTCGCTTCATAAAACTGTTTTGACTGCTGCTCATCCGGCCTCCATCCATTTATTGTCATATTTTTTGTAACGGCCAGTTTCGCATTGCTCATCACATATTCAAAATAGGCATTCTCCGTGTATTGGACAGGTCCGAAAATAACCTTATGATCATTGATTGCTTTTTGCCTTCTGTCGTTTTCAATTTTTAAGCTTTTCAGAAAACCTTCGTAACTGATATCCGACATTACTCCCTGCTCTTTTGCGATAATCTGCTGAACTTTAATGCGCACACAATCTTCCAACGCTTTTTTCTTTAATAACTCCAGCGGGATTTCTCCTCCGTAGGAAGTACTCCAAAAGGAAGCTGACTGTTGAGTGTTGTATTTATCATGAAAATAGTCAGTGATTTGAGCTTTGTTTGCTTGAATGGCTTTTCGGAATTCATTGACATGAATTGGAGTACCGTTCACCGTTGCAATATTATGGTTTCGGCGGCTCGATTCGGAAAAGACGGAACCCTCAATGACAATGATGATAATGACCAATAAAACTAGTATCCCGGTAATGTAGTACCATGTATAACCGTTGTTTTTATGTGCCGCTATTCCCAACTCCTCCTCTTTACTGGAATCCTTATTGAATGAAAATCTCTTTTTAAGCAGTTAAAATAGATCTCTCCATTTTGCATAACCAGATAATAGCACCTTGATATTTGCATAACAATTTAACAATTTTTACTTTTCTTTTCTTTTGTTTACTTGTTGGTTATTTACGTTAATATTGGAAAATAGTAAATTTCCATTCGATTGTATCTTTAATTCGGTTCAGCGCTTAGAGCTTCGCAGCAAAAAGTCATCATCTTCTATAATGCGAATCTTGCCCTCAACAGTCATCCTGCTGTGCCGACAATTGATAAACCGATCGTACAATGACTATATTGCACTCCTTGTACCATTGACGTAATCAACGAGGAACTTCCAAATATATCAATGACAATTTTCCCGAAATATGAAATGCAATATTTTTGAAATTATAATATCTTAACTTGCATTACTAGTAACAATTGGGTAGTATGAAACAGCTAGCTTGTATTGCAAGCTAGCTGTTTATTCACTTGGTACCTTGTTGCGCAATATAGATAGTAGCTACGATTGGAGGAATGCTCGTGTTCACTCAAATGGTTAGAGGGGTGCTTGAGGGATGCCTTCTTGCCGTCATTGATGAAGAGGAAACATACGGATATGAAATTATGGAGAAGCTTGCTCTTAGTGGCTTCGTGTTCGCAAAGGAAGGGAGCATTTACCCACTCTTACTTCGATTAGAGAAAGAAAATATTGTGGCAAGTACACAACGTCCCTCTGCTTCGGGACCTAACCGCAAATACTATCGCCTAACTCTTAAAGGAAAACAGCAGCTTCAATTATTCCGTGGAAATTGGCACGAACTAAGTAATGCGGTAAATAGTATTATTGAAAAGAGATGATGCCTTATGTTGAATAAAAAAAATAAAACCCTATTAAACGAAATGAGATTCTACATTCAGAGTAGCTCTGCCGTTCCGGTTACCAAAGCTAGTGAGATCCTCATGGAACTCGAAGATCATTTATTAATGGCTCAGCGTAAGGGGAAATCTTTCGAACAAGTCTTTGGCCAAGATCCTAAGTCCTATTGTAATGAGATCATCAAGGAGCTCCCTAAATCATCGAAATGGGAACAAATAAAAACAATAGCTCCCATAGTTCCTTTACTTCTTTTTTGGCGTTTTCTAACCGGTTTCAGTGGACACCTAACCATTCCGCTATATGAGAATATCGTGTATTTAGCGCTCTCTCTTACTATGTCCTATGTTTTATTCACTATTCTTCGAGCTGGTTCTTTCTCCTCTAAGCGAATATCTTTCGTGATGATGTACGGACTGGGAATGATCATTTCACTCGTATATGTTGGGTTCTTTCTTGTATCCGATCGTATATTGCCTACTGAACCAAATCTTATTTTTCATGATGGCGCTGCTTATATTACCGCTGCATTCAGCCTTGTTATCATTCTCTATTCGTTATTTGGTACACTTCTGAACAAGAAACGTAGTTAACCGTCACATCAAACAAAAGTGCTGCTTAATTAGTAGGAATGAGAAAATCAATTAGGATGGTAGGTAATTATATGTTCCCAAGTATCTTTGAATCTATGTTATATCTGTTATTAGGTTGTATTATTTATATTGTTGGCGTCTTAACAGGAAGATGGAGTAGTAAATTAGGTAATGCAAGTGAACTTACAGGAGCTATATTAGCAATTGGATTCATCTTTTATCAACAGGGCTTTCCAGAAGGTTTCATTTATTTTGCGTTTGTTTCGGCGGGGTACTTATCAATGTCTCTTTTAATGACTGGTCAGGGAAAGTTTAAAGAATTAATGGAAGAAGTCATCCAACTGGAAGTCGAGGAAATAGGGATTATTCGAAATAATCAACGTTTACTTGGGGAATTAGGAATTTCAATCCTTGTATTTGCTGGTGCCACTTTATTTTTGATATACGGACCAGAATATAGCTTCTTAAAATATTTTATTGTATACGGGATTCTCATGGCAATTACCGAAATGATCAAACGTTTTGTGATCTTTTTTACAACTAACCTGTATTTCTCTAAACAACAAGGCAACATATATATCATTTCACGCTTGGACTCAAGAAAATTTTCAATCCAAGATATACAGGATATAACTATTGAATCAACTGTAGATCTGTTAAAACTTCATCCATATCTTACCCTATTCACATCAAATACTGACTTCACAACTAGCTTTAATAAAGTACTACGACTTCAATTACCAGGAGAAGCAGTATACCTGACAATTAAAGAAACAGAAAAGTGGAAAACCGAATTTGGGAGAGAAAAGAAGTTTGAAAGTACTATTGAAAATGAGGTTTCTGTTCTACCCTTCTATCATAAAAGGAATATCAAACGGCTCCTTGGCAAGTTCTATTTTGCGATAACAGTAAAGGGGGTGTCCGCATATACAGGAATAATATTGCTTCTATATACCTTTAGAACTCCTGCGTGGCTGATGGTTAGTATAGCGATTATTTATTGGTTATTTAATATATATATATCTGATCGTGTACTAAAGGTTGCCATGGATGCTAAGGTTGTAACCGATCCTAAAGTGATAACAACAGCTGAAAAGGTATTTGCTAAAGCTGGTATTCCAAACGTGAAAGTTTTTGAAACTGACTCCGCACAATACAACGGGCTAGCAACAGGTATGAATATTGGACGGTCAATGGTGACTTTAACAACCGCTACTTTAAAATTGCCCATAGATGCTATTGAAGGGATATTAGCCCACGAAGCAGTTCATGTGAAAAAGAGAGATATCCTGTATGGGCAACTGTATAGAATTCTATTAATGTTAATTGTAGTTGTTGCACTTTCATTTATCTACAAACAAGTTTCTGATATTGAAGCTTTTGCTATTCCTTTATTTTTTTTAGTTTGGTTCCTCTTAATACTATTTCCAGTATTTCAATCTTTTTGTTCTCAATTGATGGAAGTAAGGGCAGATCATCTAGGCGCTTCATTTCTTGATGGAGGAACGATACAAATGGCTAATAGCTTAGCGACTCTTGCTACATCCCAAGATGAAGCGATGAAAAAAACAGCAGAATATAGTATGAAAAAAAATGATCTGAAAGAAATTAAGTCCTCTCTTGCAAGGTCACCTAGGTTCTTAAGGTTCTTGGAATTTCAAATGATGGATCACCCACCGATGTACTGGCGAGTAAATACATTAAGAGCTCATGGTCATAAATGGGGAAAAGAAATTCGTAGCCGTTGGTGGTTTGATCGTTTTAGGTAATCATTTACAAATTGATCATTGTTCTACACATGGAACTATGCCTCCAAAAAAGCCTTTATTATTGAAATAGAAAAGCCCAAGTGAGGTGTCCGCACGGATGCTTATGGCAAAGAATATGTACTGATAAAGGTTCAGTATGTGCAAGTATCATTAACTGCATGGTTGCTGCTCTCATGTTCTTAATATAAATATTCGTGAAAATACATGGAAATATATACGATGTGCATTTTATAGAATATAAGTAATAAAAAACTCCTAGTGTATATAGGAGCTTTTTGCGTGTTTTTCAGCTGAATTTTTCATCAAAATACGATTATTTAATCGATCCCATTGCTTGGATTTTAACTTTCACCTTCACTTTAACGTCCGCTTCCGATAAAGCATCGCCCCAACTATCCTGAACTTCTTTCCAATGAGAATATTGATAGGCTCTCGCATACAAACCTAGTCCAATCGGATCGATTTTGGCTTTTTGGATTTTCTTTATTAATTGTAGAAATTGCTTTTGCAGTTCGACTTCAATTTCCTTTTCCAATTTAGATGCTTCCCACTTTACGTCAAAAGGAAACAAGCGCTCCTTTATGGATATTCTCATATTAACTCCAATATCGAATATAAACTTATTATCCTTATAGTTTGTTTTTGTTTTAACCGAAGTAGCCTCTGGCAAAATGTTTAAACTGTTCTTATTGAAAATACCCTC
Source organism: Paenibacillus sp. J31P13 (assembly GCF_056269295.1). Lineage (NCBI taxonomy): Bacteria > Bacillati > Bacillota > Bacilli > Caryophanales > Paenibacillaceae > Paenibacillus > Paenibacillus sp. J31P13. The sequence goes on along the minus strand of NZ_JBWDNR010000001.1, from coordinate 1,206,979 downwards.
ATTCGACATCTCGGGAACGTTAATTGTAAAGGTAAATTCCCCTGTGGTTTCATGCTGCATAATTCGTAAGAGTTGATTTTCAGCAGAAGTAATCGATATTTTATATTTACCGGACTGCTCCAAAAGAGCCGTGCCTGTCACTATAATTTCTCCATCTTTTTTAATCTCTGAAATGCTTGGAGTTACTCCATTGTCTGCAAATTGTCGGCGAAGATCTTGTATGCTCGTTGCTACTGTAATATTTCTTTTATATGCGGTATCTATCAGCTTTGTTAAATAGATAGGTAGACGTGGTTTATCTTTAGGCTTGAACTTTATAACATCTGAAACAGTACCGTCTACCATAACAACTCGAGACATTACTGTGTTTTTACCATCTCTATAGAGGCTATCTATAATAGGGTACCAATCTTTATGCTGCAGAACACGTTTGCCAATGAGCAGTATTTGTAGCTTACCTCGACTCGTTAAAGCGGTTACGGTGGCATCAAAGTGCTGTTTGGATTCACGAAGTGTAATGGCTTTAACGAAAGTGGTCTCTTCCTTTTCTTTCGCTTCCGAATTAAATACAGGACTAGTTGATGAAATGACGAGGTTATTCTCATCATCGAGATCAATACCTAGTAATAAGGAAAGTGTGATATCTTCAATATTGACTTGATCCACACAGCCCGAAAGGATTGAGAGTGAAATCAACAAACAAAAAAAGTAAACAAGTTTCATCTGGATTCGCTCCTCGCAAAACGTTTAAAGAGAAGAACATAAAAGTATAGAAACATTGGAAACACATAGGCGAAGCCTACACCTAATTTACTTAAGAATTGTTGTAATTGTTCCGCCTGATTCCATGAAGGATGGACAGCAACAATGAATGCAATAATTAATAGAAAGAATAAAGCAGCATACAGAGGCGGAGCTTCCTTCTCAAACAATTTTCCTGTGCTAAAGACCGCTCCATACATAAATGGAAGCCATGCGGTTGAAATGACAAAAAGATAAAGAACTAAAAATATCATGTCAAAACGTTCGAGAAAACGGAATTCAATAACTTTTAAAAAACTCAACAGTGGTTGATTATGGCTTATGATATCGTTAGGGCTGAAATAAGCGAAGCAGATTATGGTGACTCCTAGATAAACGAGCAATGTCAACGTGTTGGCAATAAGGACTCCACGAATAGCCAGCTTTTTTTTCTCAAGAAAAGGGTAAATGAAAAACAAGATCTCAAAACCCAGAAAAGAATATACTGTCGTAGGAACTGCCTCGAAAATAGGCATCCATCCTTCTTTAATTAGAGGAAACATGTGAATCCAATGACTATCTTTCAAAGGGACCATTAGGATAAATGGCATCCAGATTCCTAAATAAAAAATGAGCTCATTATATCGTCCTAATACACGAAGACCGCTGCGAGCAACAAAGTAACCTGGGACAATCAATAAAATCATTATTCGGTAGTCTGGTGTTAGCGGCAAAAACCAATGCTTCACGAAGAGCATGGTGATTGTAAGTATAGCAATAACAAATAATATAAAATATGCAATGACCGGGATGATTAATATCTTCCCGATGACCTTTCCAAATAATCGATTAAAGAGATCTGGCAATGAATCGTCGGGGTATCTTTTAAAAGTCAATACGATAATAATACTGGCGATCATATTACAGCAGTAGCCGATAAGGAGGGATATCCAGCCATCAGTTCCTGCTATAAGTGCTAAATCCATAGGCAGTGAGAATATGCCTATACCTACCTGCGCCCCATGAACGATAAATATAAACTGCATAAAGGTAATTTTATTTAAGGAGTATTTTTTCATGGCTCTTCCCTTTTCTGAGCATTTTCTTGTTTGGCGGATTGTACTGCACTAGTGCTTTTAGGCCGCTTAGTCATCGTCCATAATGGCATACGAATAAATACATCTTTCATATCCACAAATCTCCAAGGAGCCAGTGGACTTCCATATGGGGTACCCAGCGATTCAAGCGAAACAAAATGACCTACTAAGGCTATCGCACCGCAAACAATACCCACCATTCCAAACATGGAGGCTAGAAGCATCATTGGAAATCGAAGTAGCCGAATTGAGGCACCCATATCATAGTTTGGAATGATAAAAGAAGCGATTGCAGTAGAGGCAACAACAATTACCATAATATTGCTCACAATTCCTGCTTGTACTGCCGCTTGACCGATTATGATGCCCCCCACAATTCCAATGGTTTGTCCGATTGTCGCAGGTAGCCTGATACCAGCTTCCCTCATCATTTCAAGCATTAATTCCATTAGAATGGCTTCCATAATCGGATGGAAGGGAACGCGGGTTCTTGTCTCCGCAATTGACAAAATGAGCTGTAGAGGGATAACTTCGTAATTGAAAGAAATGACTGCGATATATACTGCAGGAAGAAACAAAGCTATGAATAATGCTAAAAACCGTAAGATTCTAATAAATGAAGCGATCAGCCATCGGTTACTGTAATCATCAACACTTTGAAAAAAAGATACAAAGATTGCAGGTGCAATCAACACTGTAGGAGATTTATCCACAACGACAGCGAACCTACCTTGAAGAATATGGGAAGCAGCACTGTCAGGTCTCTCTGTCAATATAAATTGTGGAAAAGGTGAGTAGGGATTATCTTCGATGAATTCAGATAACTCCCCTGTATTTAAGATGGCATCTACATCGATATGCTTAATTCGCGTTTCAAGTTCCTCGAGTATGTCCTTATTAGCCACGTCATCTAAATAAAGGATCGAAACCTTAGTTTTACCGCGTTCTCCTACAACGTGCTCTTTAATTTTCAATTTGCGGTTGGGAATGTATCTACGAATCAAGGCAATATTTTGGCTACCATTTTCCGCGAAGCCTACATGTGCCCCTCGAAGGGATTTTTCAACAGGAGAGTCTTCAAGTGCTCTTTGCGGCCATTCTTTTGTATCAAAAATATAGGCTTGTTTTTGCCCATCGATAAAAAGCACACTTGCTCCTTGGAGAATTGCATTTTCAACCTGATTCAAATCAAATTCCACACGAATATCGCCCATACTTACGGCAGAATTCACATCAAACTGAGTATCTAGGGCTTTATGGATCAATTCTTGCAAAATATTATTGTCTATAGCATTCTGATCAACCATACCGTCAAAATAAGCAAGAGCCGCAAAAGGTTTCTGGTCATTTTTTTGAATCTTACGAATATAAAAATCAGGTGCTAAATTAAATAGCTGTTGAAGGTATTTGATGTTAGCAGATAAATCACTTTTAATAAGAACCGCATCAACAGAAGCTGGGGTTTTGGTTATTTTTCGATATTTGGAATTCTTACCTCTTAACAACAGCTTAAGTAATGAAAACATAGAAAATCATCCTGTCATGATAAATTAGTTTGAAACCTTGGAGTGGATGTAAAAGAAATTACAGTTTTAGGATTTACCTAAAACTTTAGTAAGATACATGGTTATTTCTTTAGTTTTTCTACTATACAATAATGTTTAACAAAAACAGGCTTTACCAAGTAATAATCCCAGAAAATCAGCCCACAAATAAAAAGAAACCTATTCTCATTAAAATGGAGGTACAAGCAGCCATTTATATAGAGATTGGTTTCTTCTGTCCATTAAATATACAAAGTATAAATTTTGCTTTCCTTTGAGCCTGGAAGTATATACTTCACAATATCCACTCGTTCGGGACCGTAAATAAATTAAGTATAATGAAAAAATGATTGGACATTCACAGTTGATCAAATCTAGGTTTCGTTACGAAAGTGAATGAAAATAAAGATTGCTTTAGTGATTCATCACTAACACTACCCCTAAAAATCAATTAGTATAACATCATCAATGAATCGAGGACAGATATATCCTTTCGGTTCGGTGAATAATTGAGCCAAAAAGAAAGTTCGGAAATAGTTAAAACATCTGAAAATCTCAATCTAAGGTCACTAGGATAAAATCAGTAGGTTTATTTCTATACGAAGGATTGTATTTACTATCTTAAAACAGGGAACCATATTGTCAACTATTTAAGGAGTGAAATTCCCATGACTAATGAACGACTTAATTGGACAAGTACAAACATTCCTTTTTCTCAAAATAAACCATTGCAATTAATGATATTCATATTCATTATATATTTTGGTCTTATGTCAAACTCACCTACTAATCGATCACAATGGCTCGCTAATGGATTATCACTTATCGTAGTAATTCTTATCCTTGTCTTCACTTATAAATGGTTTCGTTTTTCAAATCTGTCCTATCTTCTGATGTTTATTTTCTTTTGTCTCCATACTTATGCGGCTCATTATACATATGAAGGTACACCATTTGACTATTGGCTTAAAGCATCCTTTCATACAAAAAGAAGCTATTACGATCGAGTCGTACATTTCTCTTTCGGATTATTATTTGCTTTTCCATTTCTTGAAATATTAAAATCCAAAAACAACCTACGCGGGATTTGGACATATGTTCTTCCAATTTTCGTTGTACTTGGTTTTAGCGTATTATTCGAGATCTTTGAAATGTTAGCCGCCTTAGTGGCTGGATCTGGTGGTGAAGCTAAGTTTGTTGGTTTGCAAGGTGATATATTCGATACGCAAAAAGATATGGCATTAGGTTTCCTTGGTGGAGTCGTATCGATGGGGATTTTCGCATGGATAATCTGGAAAAGGGATAATTCTGCTGCAGATGTCTAACTCTTGATTCTTCAAATAACACCCACATTTTTGCAACTCCAGATCTTGGAACAGGAATTGTCGAGTCTAAAATAAGATTCCCATTCTCGCCTTCAAATTCTGGATGAATAACTCTTAAATCAATATTAGAACCTAAAAAATCATCATCAACTGCGAAATCGCTTCTATATCCTTGGAAAGGTAAATGCTTCCTGCCCCCTTCTATCGCAGTGAAAAATCTATTGCGTACACGAAAATCAGTTGGATAATTTCGTATTGATTCATAAGGTATCCACATTTTAACTACTCTAAAAACAGTCATTCTTAATCGTTTCGTAAATGGATTCATGTAATACTTTTCTTAACTCCATTATGGTTGAGTTTCTACCATAATGAACAGCATTCGTTAAAAATACAACCGAAAGTTTTAAAGTAGGTTCAATCCAAAGACTCGTTCCAGTAAATCCTGTATGTCCAAAACTTCCTTGGGGCCAAATTAAACCGCATGCTAATGGCGCTGATGTAAAGTCTTGTACCTGCCATCCTAACCCTCGACTTGCTATTGGTGAAGAAATACATTGTTTAATGGATTGTGATGTAAGTAATGGATATCGGTCCGGATAAAGCCATGCTTGAGCATAAATACTTAAGTCTGCCGCGTTAGAAAATAAGCCTGCACTTCCTGAAACACCACCTAATCGGAAGCTAATTTCATCGTGAACCTCTCCTTGCAGGTACCGCTGTCTCTCTTCATCCCATTCTGTAGGTGCAATCGATGAAAATTGCTGCTTATCAGGCAAAAATTGTGTATTTTTCATCCCTAGTGGTTGAAAAATATTTCTTTTCGCAAAGGATGATAAGGAATCGTTAGACACTCTTTCAACTACTAGCCCTGCTAAAATCATCCCTATATCACTATAGCGTGTTTCCTCACCTGGCTTTGATAGTAGTGGCTGAGCAAATATTTCTTGCCAAACATCCTTAGAAGAATAACGATTTTGAGGATAAGGAAGAGATCCCGGCAATCCAGTAGTATGTTGTAAACATTGTAAAATCCTGACCTCTGAATGAACTAGTTCAGTAATATAAGTAACGAGTTTATCATTTAAGGATAACTTAGAAGCTTGTTCAAGCATTAAAAGAGATGGAAGAGTTGCTGTTACTTTTGTTAATGAAGCTATATCAAACAACGTATCCATAGTAGCATTCCCAAATGCCCTTTGACCTATGATGCTCTCACCTAATTGAATTTGAATAACTGCATCCGGTATTAGCTTGCTTTCAATCCAATGCTGTATAAGAGAATAAATTTTATTCACTTCTTTTCACCCAACTTCTATTAGAGTATTATCTTTTCTTATAGAAACACCAGAACAAAAAACAGAATTAGAAGCCTTTAGTGACAAGTGGAAATCTACGAATCCTAGAGTGAAGAAATCACTACGAGAGAATCCTTATATTACACTTATCAAAGTTTTCCTAGACCAATTTGGAGAAGCCTCATAAAAATTCTCAGTTTGAAGGTTATAACCAATGATTCGCTAAACATTGTAATGCTTGATCATCTTCTTTACCCCGATCTACATCTTCAAATCCAATGGAGAAAGAGATAAATTCGTTTAACAAAGTTACCCTCCTCTTATATGTGTCACTCTAAACTTAGTGATCAAAATTATTTTTGTAATCGAACAACTATTAATATAGAAGTTTCAAAGACCAAATTAGTTGATTTACTGATTCAAATGTAAAACAATATATAGCAGGCTCTCCACATGGAAATGGCTGTTAAAGACGCAAAAAATTTCATTAACTGATAACGTCTCCCCGACATAGAAGCGCCCTCATACCTCATTCTAATTGAATTTCGTCCTTATTTACTTATAACAATATATGTTCTTTTCCATAATAGGCAAACAATATATGTTCTTGTCAATCGCTTTTGACAAGAACCGCTTATGTAGACTGCCGTTTCTAATGTTCATTGAGCAACTGTTACCCATTAGCAAATAAAACGGTGTTTAATCTCACCTTGCTTCTCAACTACATTTATGATCACAGCCGCTGATCATCAAAGAGCTGTACTCTTCTTACTTAATGCTGCCATCCATGAAACTAGTGACTTCTGGATCTGACTGATCTCCCATTTAACTGCTAGTGCCAGTTCAGGAATGTAATTACGTGTGTTCTATTGACTTGTTTTCGATCGGTGTAAATAAACTGTACAGCCATACCAAGAAAATTCATCCTTCACTTCAGTTACATAAGAACATTCGTTCATAAATATTTAAAACATACGAACATTCTTAATGAATGACATAAAAAAACAAATCCTAGTATAAAAAGAAAACAAAATAAAGCCCGCGATTTCCGCGGACCTCGTTCGGACCATGATTTCCTTCTTCACACTCTCTTTTTATATACCCTCATAGCAAAGAAATAAGCTACGAACAAAATCCCAACGCACCAAGCAAGAGCGACCCATATATCATTGCCTACAGGCTGGCCTGACAGCAACGCGCGAATAGCTTCGACGATCGAAGTCACCGGCTGGTTTTCGGCAAAGATGCGAACGACCTTCGGCATCGACTCGGTCGGTACAAACGCTGAGCTAATAAACGGAAGGAAGATGATTGGGTAGGAAAAGGCGCTTGCACCATCCACAGATTTGGCAGACAGTCCGGCAATCGCCGCGACCCAGGTTAAGGCCAGCGTAAACAGCATGAGTATGCCAGCTACCGCAAGCCAGTCTAGTATCCCGGCCGACGAACGAAAGCCCATAATCAACGCTACGAGAATGATGACGAGAACCGATATGGCATTGGATACCAAAGAGGTCAGTACGTGCCCCCACAGTAAGGTGGAACGTGAAATCGGCATGGTGTGAAACCGTTCGAATATACCCCGTTGCTTATCTAGAAACAGTCGATAAGCCGTGTAGGATATACCGCTTGCAATCGCAATCAGCAGGATACCAGGCAACAGGTAGTTCACATAGTTATCTGTACCGGTTTGGATTGCGCCGCCAAACACATAGACGAAAAGCAGCATCATCGCTATCGGAGTAATACAGACCGTTAAGATGGTGTCCATACTACGAAAAATATGGCGCATGGAACGTCCAAGCATAACGCCCAAATCGTTAAAAAAATGCTTTTTTATCGTCTCCATTTACGCTCCCTCCTTCTTGCCGATAATGGAGAGGAATATCTCTTCCAATGTCGGCTGTTTTTCAACATACTCCACCTTTGCGGATGGGAACAGTTTTTTTAGCTCCGAGAGCGTACCGCTGGCGATAATCCTACCCTCGTGAAGAATGGCAATTCGGTCGGCAAGCTGCTCAGCCTCCTCCAAATACTGCGTGGTTAGGAGTACCGTCGTGCCGCCGTCGGCAAGCTCCTTGACAATCTTCCAAACCTCGATGCGCGCCTCGGGATCAAGCCCAGTGGTCGGCTCGTCGAGGAAAATGATCTGCGGTTTTCCAACAAGGCTCAAGGCAATGTCGAGTCTGCGGCGCATACCACCCGAATAAGTAGACGCCCTGCGGTCGGCGGCGTCTGTCAAGCCAAAGCGTTTAAGCAAATCGTCCGCAACCTGACGCGGGTTTTTGAGGTATCGTAGCTTGGCAATCATGATCAGATTTTCCCGTCCAGTCAAAATTTCGTCTACGGCGGCAAATTGACCGGTTAGACTGATCGCCTGCCTTACATTCTCGGGTTTTGACGCAACATCGAATCCGTTTACGGTGGCGGTTCCGCTGTCTTGTTTTAGCAGCGTAGTGAGGATTTTGACAACCGTTGTCTTACCCGCCCCATTGGAGCCGAGCAGGGCGAAGATACTGCCCTTTTCCACCTCGAAATCAACGCCCTTAAGGACTTGATGCTGCTTGTAGGACTTTTGCAATCCAATGACTTGAATCGAATTATTTTGCATAACTTCCCCCCTCGTTATCGAACTGTAACCTTGGATAAATCGGCCCCCATGCCTTTAAGCGCAGCATAAGTCAGCTTATCCATGACTGCGCCCTCAAAGCAGATCGTTTTGATGGAACGATAATACTTATTGGTCAACGAAAAATACGCCTGAAAAGACACATTCTTGAGTGTAGCGCCCCTAAACGAAACTCCGTTTAATGTCGACTTGTCAAACTTAACTCCGATAAAGGTTTGCCCGTCAAGACGCAGCCCGCTCAGGTCGGAATATATAAAGTTCACGCCGTCAAAGATACAACCCTCAAAGATTGTTTTTCTAAGGTCGGTCTTGGTTAGCGTGACGTCGGTCAGTTTTACGCCTTTAAACTTTGCTCCGTCCATCCCCGAAATGCTGAAGTTAGTGCGTACAAGAATCGATTCATTGAAGCTCGCATTCGAAAGGTCTAAGGCGGATAAGCTACAGTCAGTCAAATTCGCGCCGTCAAAATTGGCTTCACGTACGTCGCTGGACTTAAACGAACTGCCGGTCAAGTCTGCGCCCGCAAAGTCGGAACCGCGTAACGCGCTCGATGTAAAATTCCCTTTATGCGCAATAACCCCCGCAAAGTCGCTCTTTGGCAAATTGCTCCCGCTAAAGTTTGTTAGTACTTGCCTCTCCAACGAGCGGGAGAGATTGGCGACCTCTAGTATTGTTTTCTCGATATCCCCGATGCCCTCAATGGTCATATTAAACGCTGTTTCATCGTCTTTGCCCTCGGCTTTAAGTTCACGGTACCTCTCCTGTAGATCGGTGAGTAGGTCGTCTTTTAATTCGGTGACGCTTTTTACCCCATCGTATGGCGTAAATACGCCGTTCAAATAGTTCGTCAATTTCTGATTCATCCTATCAAATCCCCTCATAGTAAGTTATCTAACACTCGCTGTGCATACTCCCAGTTGCTTTTGTTACGGGCGTAAGTATCCTTGCCCTTCTCAGTGATTCTAAAATACTTGCGACGACCGCCTTGCGACTCGTCACCCCAATACCATTCGATATCACTGTCTACCTCAAGTCGCCGAACACTGGAATACATGGTTGCTTCTTTTAGTTCATACTCACCGCCTGAGCGCTCCGCAATCAACTTGACAATTTCGTACCCATAGCGATCTGCCTCGGATAAGAGTCGCAATATCATCGTATCGGTATGTCCGCGCAGCAGGTCTGATGTAATTTTATTCTCGTTCATTTAATCACCCCGCAACTGTATAATACGACACACTACTGTGACTGTCAAGGTACTATTTTAATCAAAACACTAAATTTATTTTTATCGGATTCGGGAGCATAGAGATGGAATATTTCATGGTGCTAAGATTAGAGCAGATGTATCCTGTATTTAAAAGATTTTCCTCGATATCACGGTGAATACTGATTTAAATGGAATGATTACCGTCATGGCAGTTTTCAGGTATGGACATGAACATATATCCTTACAACAAAAAAACCGCTGTTTAGGCGGTTTCCAATACTTATATGTTCTTGTCCAAGTAGCTCATTGGCAATCGGCTCATAGTTCTTGTCATCCGAAATATGTACTATCGTGCTTGTCATGCTAAATGATAAGAACATTGTCCGAAATAATAAAAAGCCAGGCTATGCGCTCTGGCTTGGTTTTTTGCGTATGCTCGTTAGCTCAAAAGCCTCTTTAGGAATCCCTAGTTCTAAAGCCTTTTTCTTCTTTATCACCATGGCCTGCTGTAAACTGGTGGCTTGAAATTCAATTGTGGTGCCAGATGGATCCTCGAATGCATAGTAGCTCTTTTTATTTGTCATTAACTAAGCGCATCTCCCTCTTATACTAGTATGATTATGCATGGAAATGTTCTTGCACGTAGTTCACTAAAATCATTATGTCCTCGCATCTTTTTTATAAACACTAATTGGGAATTATTGAATGGAAGTAAAACCAAGTTCTCCTCGCACGTTCCGACAGAATATTCATTCGGCTGAAGGTCTTTAGCCTTTCACATAGAGTAAGCCTCTGTAAGGGATACCTTGAAAGCCCTCCTCCCATTCTGGGTGAACCACCAAAAAGAGGTCGAATGAGATGAATTCGACCTCTTATTTGGTGTATTTTTTAGTTTAATTAGTCCAAACGCGCAGTTCGTTGAGCGCTATATTGCCCCATTGACGGTTTCCATTATTGACCTTTAATCTCATTTTGTTCCCAGTGATTGGACTAAACAAAATATCTCTAGTTTCGACTGTACTATTGTTTAGCGACCAAGTAATTGGTACATTCGATAATGCCGTCACCCAGTTGGAACCATTGAAATACTCCACGTCGATGTTCGTTATGCCTTGACCGATTCCAAAGTGGGTAAATAAACTGATTTTATTCGCCGTAATGGTGCTTCCAAAATCGAGATTAATATATTGCGGGAATGTTATTGATGTGGGACTAGCCCATGATGTCGATTTCCGATCGTCGTTGATCAACGAGACTGATCCTGCATTACCAAAAGTAGTGCTTGTCGTCGCGGTTGGTGCAATATTGACCGGTGTGCTGACCGGCGAGTTGTATAATTCCAACTCATTAACGGCGATATTACCCCATTGACGGTTACCGTTATTCACTTTCAACCTTATTTTAGAAAAAGTTGTTTTCGTAAAACCAATAATCTTAATTTCTTCCTCCGCCGTATTGAAATTCCAGTTCAGATTGATTCCCGTTTGAATGGGCAGCCACGATGTCCCGTTAAAATACTCAATATCGAAGTTCGTAATTCCTTGACCTTGACCGAATTTCGTACTCAACTTCAATGTATCGGCGGTTATGGGAGATGTGCCGAAATCGAGCGTAATATAGTTCGGGAACGTCGGCGTTGTATGGCTTGACCATGCGTAATCGTAATAACCATCATTAATATTTTGAATGTGAGCAGTCGTTTGGTTCAAAGAAACGAATGTTGTGCTTGCTTTGGCTGCCGATGCCAGATTGAATTCTGGAGATTGGGAGCTGAGAGAGTAAGGAACGGAAGCCATATTCCCGGCAGTAGCTACCGCGCCTTGATATTCATGCGCTCCTATATCAGGGTTGCCATTATAAAGTGGATTGCCAAAGTAGTCGCGTCCCCCATGATCTGTTATGGGAATACCTGCACCAATCAAAGGTGAGCTTGCCTGCAGTTGATAACCATTAACCGTATTCATGCCATTTCCCCCACCTCCAGGATTGATGAATTTCGGGTCAGCCGTCACCTTGTGCGGATCCGAGCTCACTAGCGTTTTCCCCCCGAAGTAGGCATTATAGTCAAACGTTTGTCCCGTTAGGTTCCATCCTCCATCACCGACGCTGTAGTAAACGTTATTATAATTTCTAATATTTTGCGGTGAACCGGAAGTCTTGGTGAAATAATCACTCATGACCGGATTTCCTGATGCGGCTCCGACATAAATCGTGTTGTTGTGATTCGTCACGTTATTAATCGATCCGCTGTACCGGAAGATACTTTTCTTATCATTTTGGCTGATGTTATATCTGACAATCGTATCAGTCGTATAATAAGTGTCATTAACAAAAAGCATAAATCCGCCCGCATTATTATGACTGTAATTATATTGAACTAACGAACCGATGTTCCCTGCATCCACGTCAAACCCGTGCCCGTCTTCAGCGCCGTTAACGCTCTCGAATGATTCATTGAATTGAACAAGGTTATTGTCTGCATATGCCCACCATATCGAAGCGTTGGTAGCTAGATAGGTAGCTTGTTGAACCGTGTTATGTTCGACTATTGCTCCTTCGGTTACATTCCATGTAATCCCGCCTGTTGCCGCTCTGATGACTGAATTGTTGGAAATTTTCACATTGGTAGAAGGGGTCCATGGTCCGTAAGGTTTCTGTACCCAAGGCCATAAGTCACTCATTCCATAGCGTAAAATACAATTGGAACCGATGTAAATCCCATAAGCATCTACATCCGTCAACGTATTGCCGTCAATGAGAATGCCGTCGAACGCACTTGGAGTGACAGAGCCGACAGAATCGAATATAATGCCTCCAGAGCGAGTCGTGTAAGATCCGTCAACATCATGAATCGTTAGGTTTCTCAATTGTATGTGATGTAAAATACCAGCTTCTTCATTCAAAATGTAGACACCCCGACGCTGGCCGCGAGGATTTTGCCAATCACGACTAAAAGGCAAGGATGATCGGTTTGTGACTTCCAGATTGTTAATTTCCCAATACTCTTGATTTTTCAAGAATACCGCTTCCAATTCAGATGTAACACCGGCGATCAGAGGTTTGCTCCCAGAACCGTATTGATCGATAATGATGGGACTCCCGTTAGCTCCCGATCCTTTGGGCCAAAGCCTGCCGTTCCAACTTCCCCCTGCTTTGAATAAAATTTTGTCGCCGGGAGCGAATGTCGTGACATTTACTTTGTCGAGCGATTTCCATGCGCTGCTGGAACTTGTTCCGTTATTGCCATCATCCCCGCCGATATTATCAATGTAGTAGTTTGTTCCGGCTGCAAGGGCCCTCGATGGAGCCGTGATTTCAAAACTGCAAACCATGGTTAGTATGGCCAATATAGCGATGAGTTTCTTTGAACTCTTCATAACGCTTATCCTCCTCAATTTGTAGCGATTCAGCATCGTGGAGCAAGTATTGGGCAGCATTGGTGAGAATGTGCTTGCAGGATTGTGCATTTACATGATGAATTGATTTATGTCATGCTTCAATCGGGCCCTATTGAAGCGTTAACATCAATGCATGAAAACTTCCTATTTCATTTTTTGATAGGTAGAATACTCGGTCTCGTTCAATTCAATTTGCACTTCTGAAACGCGCTTCTTGACAAGCTCCTCATATTTGTAATCGGCAAAATCTGCTAGTACTTGTCCTTTGTTGCTGTCGAAATCCAAGAAGTCTGATCCCTCTTTTAGGTTTTCGATGCACTTAATCAGATAGAAACGTCCATTCTCTTCTATAATGACACTCCGTTCATCCAACGAAAGTTTTTCAGCGGCTTGTGCGACAGGACTTCTAGAATTGTTCCTGACGTTACTCGAGTTAAAGACCTTCTCCATCATCTGGAGGTCTACATCGAATGCCTTCGCTATATCCTCAAAATCAATCCCAGAAACCGCCATAGCCAGTGCATTTTCCATCTTTTTCTCAGCATCCTTCTTGAGCTCTTCGTCAACGTTCTGATTTGAATCCAAAAATGATAATGATAATAGCTCAACCTTCACAGACCCGTGCGAAATGTACAATTGATTTTTTTGCAAATCGTAAAATCGTTTTAATTCTTGATCGTCCGGCTTCCACTCATCCTTCATTAATTGATTTTTGACTAATCGGGTCGTATTACTTAACACATATTCGAAATAAGCATTCTCATCATATTGGCGAGGTCCGTAGATGACCTCATGGTTACGGACGGCTCTCTGTCTTCTCTTGTTTTCCTCACTTAACTGATGTATAAAGCCTTTATAGCTGATGTCTGACAACAATCCCTGTTCTTGCGCAATCAGTTGCCGAATTTTGATCTTAACGGTGTCCTCAAGCGCCTTATTCATAATAGATTCCATTGGAATTTCACCATCAAATGATGTCGTCCAGAATCCACTTATCTGTTCTGCGCCGTATTTTATGTAGAAGTAATCGCTGATTTGGGATTTGTTGGCCTCAATAGCGTTATCAAATTCTTTAGTGCTTATTGGAACGCCGTTTACTAGCGCCATATAATTGTCAGCCGGATCTTTTTTAGAAATGATGCGGTTAAAGATAATGGTTACCGGCACGAATGTAAGAATCAAAAAGACCACTATAATCAGCCTTCTCTTACTGATGTGCTTATTTTTAGCAAAGTTCATCCTCAATCCTCATCACACCCTTCTCGATCTACGAAGTTACTACCTCGCGCAACCCAGAGCAAAGCTGTATATACGTATTGTAATCACAAAAGAAAGCGCTTGCAATTTCAATTTATTTACATCGCTTTCATTATTTTTACTTATCATAAATTAGTAGGACAACACTTATCTTCTGTCGCCTCGTCGCAATTAAGCTACCAGAACCACTTAAATTCAAAAGTTTCCTCAAGTAAATTGACTTGATTTGCCGTTTAGTACCTTAATTAAACAAAGAAAAAGCAAAATTTTCCTCGAAATCCAAGAAAATTTGCTTTATCTTTACCTCATGAACTTTTCCAATGGCCTTTCAGTAAGTAGTTGGTGACACCCGTTCCCATGTCAGAAGCTGCTCCACTAACATTCGGTCTTGGCATACGTTCTCACTCTTTAATTCTTGGCTATGTTAAATTCTAATGTTGATTTGTGACCATAAGAAAACCGCCTTTGTGAAAAGGCGGTTAATTGAGCTATCGTCTCCCGTTAGCGTAATCACCTTAAGTGACAAGGTCATCTTACCGTCTCATAAACGAGACCTATGGCTCCAGAATCAAAGGTCTTGTTTTCGATTAGCTTAAGATTGATTTTCTCCTTGAGACCTTGGAATAACGGCAATCCCTTACCGATCAGGACAGGAGAAACCGTAATTTTATACTCATCAATTAAATCAAGCTGCATAAGGTGGTGTGCGAACCTAGGACTGCCGAGGATGACCATATCCTTGCCTGGCTGCTGTTTGAGGTTATTGATTTCTTCCTCGACATCTTCTTTCACGAGTCTGGAATTATTCCATTCGACGTTCTCCAGCGTCGTGGAAAAAACGATTTTGGCTGTCTTTTCGATCCACTCGGCATGATTCCGTTCATGCTGCGTAGCTGATGGGTTCGAAGGCACAGATGGCCAGTAACTGTGCATCATCTGATAAGTCCCACGTCCCCAAATGACAGTGTCGGCAGTACTCAGAATTTCTTTCGCATGTTTCTCCAAATCAGCATCGTAGGAAACCCAGCCAATGTCCATTTCACCATTCGGCCCTTCTACAAAACCGTCAAGCGATGCGTGCAGAAATAGAACGAGTTTTCTCATTTTCAGTTCTCCTTTGTTCATGAGGGATCTCTACATTATACATTAACTACATTTTAGCAGAATTCATGCATTCAATAAAAC
Source organism: Paenibacillus sp. J31P13 (assembly GCF_056269295.1). Classification (NCBI taxonomy): domain Bacteria; kingdom Bacillati; phylum Bacillota; class Bacilli; order Caryophanales; family Paenibacillaceae; genus Paenibacillus; species Paenibacillus sp. J31P13. The sequence goes on along the minus strand of NZ_JBWDNR010000001.1, from coordinate 1,191,295 downwards.
GAACCCACATATGAGGTTTTCTCGTTCGTTAAAGAGGTGTGTTTGTAAGGTCATACCTTTATCATAGAACATTCGTTCGTATTCTTCAAATATCAACATTAAGGTTTAACAAAGCCTAATTCTTTAATTCGGCATTCATCTTAAACCACTGCAAAAAATCGAACTGGTTCTCTTCAGATACACCGTGGTCGGTCGGATATAATTTGAAAGTTAAGTGCTCCGTTTGGTCTTTTAAATAGGCAGCTGTCTCGTACCCTATACGAACCGGGAACACGGAGTCGTATTCTCCATGTGAGATAAATACGGAAACGTTTTTGATACTCCGAAGTGAATAGTCCGTTTTCACAAACTCAGGAATATATCCGTTCAACGCCACGATTCCCTTTAGCTGTTTTCCCATCGTAAGCGCAAGCGTCATGGATAGAATTGCACCTTGGCTAAAGCCAAGCAAATAACGTTTGTCAGGATCGATGGGATACTTCTCCGTCGCATAATGAATGAATGCTTCGAGATCTTTAACTGCTTGGTCAAACATATCCCGAATTGGGTTTCCTAGGCTTTTTAAATCGTAATACTGGTATCCCGCACCAAGCGGTAAATTACCGCGAATCCCAATGATGATGAAATCTTCAACCAAAGGAGCGACCAAACCGAACATATTCCGTTCATTTGATCCTTTGCCATGGAAGGTGAAAATCGTCTGATATTTCTTTCCTTGCTCCATATTAACCGGTAAGTGAAAGTCATATTGATAATTCGGATTCATCCTAGTCTCCTCCATGGTTTATGTTATTCACTTCGCTTGCTCCTAATAATATGGTCAACTGAAAGCGGTGATCGTTCGGCAACAACCAGATACAACGAAACCAAAATAAATCCGAGGTCCAACTCATAGCCAGCCGTTTGACCGTTACCAAGAAGTCCACCCGATAATTTTGCTGTCAAAATTGCACCGATGAGCATGATGACAAGCAATCCTGATACATAGCGAGTAAATAACCCCAAAATCAGCATAATACCGCCGACAAGTTCAAGCACCGCAACAACATAAGCTAAAAACCCCGGGATACCGATTGAGTTGAACCATGCTTCTACATTGCTAAGTCCCGTTTGAAACTTATCTACACCGTGAAATACAAATATGATGCCTAACACCACTCGCATAATAATGGTAACAATAGCTGTTTTATTCATTCGTTTCTCTCCTCCAAAAATATTAGTTATAGCAATATATTTTCTATATGAGTAATTTAACGTAGATTACATTGACTTGTCAATACCGAAATTGATAATATGAAATTAATTTTAGTATTACAAATATTTTGGAGGTGTGACCTGATGGATATTGGCATTACTATCCGAGCGATCAGGAAACGGAAAAATATCACCATCGCTCAAATATGCGAAACAACCGGCCTATCCCAAGGCTTTATGAGTCAAGTTGAAACGAATAAGACTTCACCGTCCATCTCAACACTAGAAAACATTGCCCACGCCCTGAAAGTGCCACTAGCCTATTTGCTATTAAAGAAAGAAGATCGAATGCGTATTGTTCGGAAAGACGAGCGAACAATCACAACAAGCGGCTCAGAAAATCTAAAGGTGGAACACCTGAGCTCCACAAAGAACGTAAGAATGATGATCGTAGAGCTTCCTCCTGGTGCTATGACTGGAGATTCTCCTCATGCGCATGAAGGCGAAGAGGTACATTTGGTCATTAAAGGGAGAATATACGCGGAACAAGGGGAAGATGGGGCTGAATTTGGTGAGGGTGATTCCTTTAGTTGGAATGCTTGTACGCCCCATTTAGTTAGAAATATAGGAATGGAAACGGCAATTGTACTGATCTCTATCTATACAGAGAATGAGAACGGACAGGAATTCATCTAAAACAAAAATGAACAACTAGAGGTCATATAAGGGCTTTATTGGAGGAAACAAACCCCGCCGGTTTGGACGGAGTAAGCTTGTGGTGGAGTTATGTGATGGAGCAGCTTGAGGATGGGATGCTGTAGACTGATCGTTCAATCAATCCTTTTGCATCATGGATCCTTTAAGTCATTTTGATAAACCAGCGTCAATTAAGGGACCATTGCTTAGTCTTACAACCGAGCATCGAGGCATCAAATGGCTTAATACCGTAAATATATGCCTCGATGGTCAGTCCTATTTTTTCTACTTTCGCCAAAAAGTCGAACAATCTGCCTTATCAAAAATATTAAACTCGATCATTTTCTCAAGTAATGAGAAATCAACCGGACTATTCCACTTGATACGTACCAACTCCTTGGTGTGATCGTATCCTGCCTGCACAATATCATCAGAAAAATGATTAATCCCTGCCCTTTCAGGGGCAACAGCCAAATGCTGTTTGGCTATGCTAAAGCCAATAATAAATGTATCGTGATCGGTAAACATAGGCTGATTCCACGCAATTTTCGGTATCAAATTTGGAAATTTCTTAGTTACCCAAGTCAAAACTTCTTCCGTTCGGATCCGATGGTCCGGGTTGTCAATATGTGCTAAGTATTCTGCAAAAACTTCCATGATGTTCCCCCTTAAAATAATAATGATGTTGTTCAGAGAAATCGCTCAAAATCATTTGTCGTTAAAACTCCTCTAAAGACTGTTCAGACACGTTCACTAAGGAGCAGCAAGACCGCTTGTTCTCTTCTTTATTTGGGATTCTAAGTTTTGTAAAACTACCATAAATTCATTGGTTATGTCAATCAAACATTAGGGAGAAGAATCCCTTTGAGCTTCTGAAATCTCGGTCTCCCCTGTATCCATTCTGTGGAATAATATTGTTAATTCCTATTTTCTATAGAAAGTTTTTTTCTAGGACTAAATATGTTGTTTCTTATTAAAATACATACCACACTCAATATCAACGATAGTAATCCCCCTACTACGATGTATGGTGTACCGATTGCCGATATAAATAATCCACCTACAGCTGTACCCATTGTTGTTCCTATATTAGCGGATGATAAAAATAATCCATTAGCGAAATCAGGAGCTTTGGGAGCCGCGGACGTGATCCAATATTGTGCGATATTACCTCCAATACCAGCTAATATTCCCCAAATTAAAGTAATGATAGCCATAGGTACAGTGAACTGCCCAAATGAGAATAATACGATGTAAACTGCTCCTAATGCGAAAGGAAAAATCGATACCGTTTTAATGGCATTTTTAGTAAGCAGCTTCCCTGCCACAATATTTCCAATAACATTTGCCCCACCGTATACGACTAACATTAAACTAATCGTTTGCCCCGAAATATTAGTAATGGTTTCAAGATACTCAGCAAGGTAGCTATAAACCCCAAATATTGCTGAATTTATAAAAATAACAGCAGCAATGGATAGCCAAGTTACTGAATTTTTTAATACGCCTAATTGTGAACCGTAAGAAAGTCTTTCCTTGACAGGTAGTGATGGTACAAATAGTAATGTAGCAATAAATGTTATAGCATTAATCGCAGCAAAGAAAAACATAGCCATTTCAAACGAAGCTCCACTTGCAATTAAACTAGTGATTGGCACACCAAGTACCATACCTGCAGATACGCCTAACATGATTTTAGAAGCAGCTTTTGGAGCTTCTTCATGACTAACTGAGTTTGCAGCTACTGTAAATGCCATTGAACAATATATCGGATGAAAAATAGCTGGTATCACACGAGCAATTAATGCAATTGTAAAGTTAGATGCAAATATCGAGACAATGTTACCCAGAACGAAAACACCGAGTACAAGTAACATTGCCTTCTTGCGATTCATACCCGAAAATAATAGCGGCATACTTGGAGCGGATATTGCAACAGCAAGTGCAAAGAGACTCACAAACAACCCTGCTCTTGATACACTAACATCATAGTAATCAGCAATCAAAGGCAGTATACCAATAACACCCATTTCAGTATTTAAAATACCGAAAACTCCTACGATCAGTATAAAGATAAGTAAATTACTTCGTTTACCCATAAAAATCCAACTCCAACCTTCCTAACTTCATCTTTATTTTTTAACTCAAAGCAACAATACCCTTTAAAGTTGATTTTAAGTCAAGAAACATTCTTAAGTTCCCAGTAGAAGATGAAAAAAGCGAAGTTGCATTAAAGTGTACTTTAAGATCTATAATAAAACCTAAGGGTTAGATCTCAGTCATAGTAATAAGAACAAAATAATAAAAAAGTTTATGGAGGATACAATGGAAATTCATATAAAAGAAGCAGCAGAAAAGATAGGCTTGCCTGCACATACACTCCGATATTATGAACAAGAGGGTCTTCTACCTTTTATAAAAAGAGATGATAATGGAAATCGTATTTTTAACGAAGCAGATTTATTGTGGTTAGAGCTCATTGTATGTTTACGTAAAACGGACATACCTCTTTCGGAGTTGCGTGAGATCGTGGAATTAACAAAAGAAGGAGACAGTACAGCTTTGCAACGTAAACAAATATTTGAAAAACATAAAGAGAAAATGATGCAGAAACAAAAAGACTTGGATAACGCTTTTATCAAAATTGAAACGAAAATAGAATACTATGATGAATTAGAAAAGAAGTACCACAAAGAAAGCATGTCATATAAAGGTTAATTAAGAACTTGCCTTAATCATTCTTTATTATTATTTTTCAAAAAAACTTGCCTTAAAGTCAACATTAAGGATTAAGCTATTCTAGTAGCTTTTAAATACATTAAAAATAAGATGATGCGACTTACTTTTTCAGTCAACTTATTATTTTTACAAAAGAAAGGATTGTGTTATCTTTTATGTGCAATAATCATAAAAACATGACTACGACACGTGTTCTAAGTGTCCCAAGTGCAAAAGCACCATTTGAAAAGACTACTATTGAGCGGAGAGAATTACGTCCACATGATATCTTAATAGATATTAAGTTTAGTGGCATTTGCCACTCTGATATTCACAGTGCTTTCGATGAATGGGGTGGTGGAATCTTTCCAATGGTTCCAGGTCATGAAATTGCCGGAGTCGTAAAAGCAGTTGGAACAGAAGTTACCAGGTTTGTCGTTGGTGACCGCGTTGGAGTTGGGTGTTTTGTTGACTCCTGCGGAGAATGTGAATACTGCCTCAGTGGTGAGGAGCAATATTGTACGAAAGGTGTTATCAACACATACAACAGTCTAGACTACGATGGAAATCCAACCTACGGTGGATACAGCCAAAAAATCGTTGTAACGGAAGGATTCGTTGTCCGTATTCCAGACGGTCTGGATATGGATGTGGCAAGCCCACTATTATGTGCAGGCATTACCACTTTCTCTCCTTTGAAACACTGGAATACTGGTCCAGGTAAGAAGGTTGCCATTGTGGGAATGGGAGGTCTTGGCCATGTAGCGATCCAATTTGCTCATGCTATGGGTGCTGAAGTAACTGTATTGAGTCGCTCTATTAATAAGAAAGAAGAAGCATTGAAATTTGGCGCGGATCATTACTTTGCGACAAGTGATCCCGCAACATTTACCGAATTAGCAAGTCGTTTCGATCTAATCTTAAACACCGTGTCTGCCAATTTGGATGTTGATGCGTATTTATCACTGCTTCGCGTTAATGGGACACTTGTAAATGTTGGTGCTCCGGCTGAACCAGATAAGTATCAAGTATTTTCATTAATTATGGGTCGTCGCAGCATTGCAGGATCACTGGTTGGTGGAATTCGCGAAACCCAGGAAATGCTCGAATTCGCATCTGAACACGGCATTGTCCCAATGATAGAAGTGATCAGTGCAGACCAAGTCGAAGAATCGTATGAACGTGTCCTCAGAAGCGATGTGCGGTATCGATTCGTTATTGACATCTCTACTTTATAACTCGCAAAGATGCTTTCTTCCATTTTGAACCGGATCTGATGAAAAAGAGAAATAAAAAGCCATTGTTTGAACAAAGTATGTTCAAGAACGATGGCTTTTTTGCTATTTGATTTTAGCAGTAATATTATCTGAAACAAACAAACCAACTATAATCGAATTTCTCTTCCCGCTTCCGCAGATTCATAAATAGCGGATAATATCTTAATCATATCTACGCCGTGTTCCGGTAGAATGGTAGGCTCCGCTCGGCCTTGGAGACAATCAACGAAATGCTTAATGTTCTCGGTGTGCTGCTTGACCTGTCTATTCTTGATTATAGGCGTCGTATCTGTAAGCTGCCCTGCAACCTCGGAGAAAATCTGCAACTCTCCTTTCTTTAAACTGGCACCGGCTTTCGTGCCTCGAAGCTCAACAAAACTCATTTCTTCACCAATATTAGATGCCCAACTGAATTCGATCTGCAAGGTTGCTCCATTCTCGAAGCGGATAAATCCGATTGCCAAATCCTCTACGTCGAAAATACCATCTGCTTTCTTTTCACCGAATGAGCTATGGATAGAATCGGAAATCTCGTTATTGGCGAATTTCGTATACGTTGCACCGCTAACAGCAACCGGCTTGGGATTACCCATTATCCACATCGCAAGATCAATGATATGAACGCCCAAATCTATCAATGGACCGCCGCCGGACAATTCCTTCGTTGTAAACCAGCCGCCTTTACCCGGTATCCCTCTGCGTCTCACCCATCCGCAGCGTCCTGTATAAATGTCACCCATATGACCTTCGTCCGCGAACCGCTTAAGGAATTGTGAAGCGGGAGCGAACCTATTGTTTCGCATTATCATCAGAAGCTTCCCGTTAGCTGAAGCACTATCCGCCATCTTCTGGGCTTCAGATGGGCTGACCGCATCTGGCTTCTCACAGAATACGTGCTTACCCGCGTTCAATGAGGCTATGGCAATTTCTGAATGATACAGATTCGGTGTACAAATATCGACCATATCGATTTCTTCTAGCTGCAGCAGCTCCTTATAATTCGTAAATACATGACTGACTCCCATTTGTTCACCGATTTGCATGGCTCGCTCGTAATTCGTATCGCACACAGCTACTACCTCAATTTCCGGATGCTCCATCCATGCACTAAGATGGGAATCTTTAAAAATATTCCCTGTACCTACGACACCAAGCTTTATCTTCTCATTCATATAGCTTTACCCCCTGTATATTGTTCTCCTTTCAACTCCTCCATCAGCTTGGATAGGTTCTCATCGTTCGTTCGCACACAATCCAATGGATTCATAAATAAGCCTCCTTCGTATCATGATGTTTCTTCTGGCTATTCCAACGTGAGATAGCTTGACTGATTAGCTGACGTATCTTATCATCCATTACATTATGAATGTCAGAGCTGCCTTTAAAGGAGATGACAAGAGATCCGTCCAGCAATGGCAAATAATTATCGAATATTTCGATAATATCTTTGCGAGTTTCATTGTAATGATCTCCGATCCGAGTTAATGCCATCAGGGCATAAGATACATATTGAAATCTTAGTTCTTGTACATCCGAAATAAACTCTCTGTTCGCATCGATGAAAGTAAAGCCTTCCAGGTCGGTAATAATGCTTCTCAAAACCGGAATCGAGTCCTTGTCAGCAAGCTTTCCTAACAAGTATATAGCGGCATAACCGCGACCTTGATTATACTTAGAGCTGCTAAGCGGGACGAACGGATCACGTTCCTGGACAATTTTACGCAGAACTGGCGCAGCTTCTGAGGCATTTAGCAGAGCTAGAGCTATTGCACTGTTCTTGTGCAGATGTTCAGACTCGCTCTGATTCAGCCACTCTCTGAGACTCGGGAGAATAGCATTACCCCAGCGCTTGGCCGACCAGAGCGCCACTCCTGGCTTAAGGCTAGAAAGCCCCGATTTTAACACTTCAATGTCCTCTATCCATTGGATATATGGATTTGACCGATCATCCATCGCAAGTCTATGTTCGAAGTAAACGTCATTACACTCCGCAAGACAACCCGTTTCCTGAAGAAGCATCGCTAACTCTGCGTATGGAACCTCTCGCAATGGAAGCTGCTTAGTAATGGATATATAAGCAGCATAAGCTGCGGCTTCTCCGCATTTCTGCATATCTCGCTTCATTCGAACGCATGCTGCCATATCGTGATCTACTGCCAAGCACCTTCCCGCAACAAGCAGCCCATCGAAGCCCTTAGGAATCAATGCGCCGAGCGGTATTGGAACTGTAAATTTAAGTCCCCAAAGGCTGGATGCTACTGTCCAGTCCCGCTGCAGCTCGCTTTCGAAGGCGAGATCTTTGCTGTGGTTATCCAAGTTCGAGTACGCCATAAACACGGGCTCCCTTGTATATCGGTCCTGTAGAAAGTCCGCCAGTGTAACGTTCTCTTCACCGATGATAAATTGGCTCTCGCGTATACCAAGCTGAGGAGAAACACGTAACAATAACAGTTCTTCCTCATACCGTTCCTTTAAGTGAGTGGCAAGAAGCGCGGAATCGACGATCGCCCTCGACATATCCTCTGGGTCTTCTGGAAACACATATCCGGAATCGGTATATGCGGATTGAACACGATTCTCTTTAAATCTAACCCATACATTGGAGAAAGGCTGCGCTTGAGCGTCAAACTCTCGCCCACCGCGAAGCTCGCAGCCGACTAATCGGCACACATCGGCATTTCCCGTGCTGTCGATCACGACACTGCTTGTCACATCATACTGTCCTGTATCTGGTGAGAAGCACACTGCTCCTTTAATCGTTCTTCCTTCCATTAATACACTGATGACCGTCGTATCGTATCGGATGGTGACTCCAGCCTCTAGAGCTTCCCGCTCCAGTACATATTGCTTCGCTTCCGCATTTACTCCATAGGACGGGGTGTATACCTTGTGCTCCATTGCAGGTACTTGTCGATCAATCTCTTCAAAGATACCGCCTCGAGAGCCGAAGTAGTAGCCAATTACACCACCGGCTGTCCCGATCCCCCCCAAGCAGGTATGCCTGTCGATGCCCAATACGCGAAGTCCTTTACGAGCCGCGGCGATAGCGGCGATCGCACCCGCAGTACCTAATCCAACGACAATGACATCATAATGATGCTTCATCAAGTAACCCCTCCGTTTTCACAAGCTGCTCATATCCGGAGTCCATTGCCTCCAATGGATGATCGAAGCCTTCGGATGGAAGCCAGATCCACCGCTTTGCAAGCAGCTGCGGTCCGCGACGAACGATGGATTCGAACGCACCTGCCACAGCTGCGATCGTCCACGATTCCCATTCCTCCGATCTTGCTTCCCAATAGGGGTGCAGCCATTGTTTGGCTTGCAGCCAATCGTATTTAGGAGGGACACAAACCCTCAAAATGACCTCAGAATGGAACCTTCCTCTAGCGATCGACATGGAATGATCAATTGGTGCAGGCAGGGTCGCTTCCTGTATGGCATGATGATGTAGATATGCATTCAATCTTTTGTGAGTCGGAACGAACAGGTGACCAGGCTGTGTAAGACGCTGGGTGGAAGTATCCCATATTTCATCTGCTATCACCTGATGAATGCCAGAAGCATCGAGAAGAGTTACAAGATAATTCCCGTTATGCTCAGCAACCTCGATAATCTCTGTAAGGAATTTAACTTTCATTCCTCGTTGCTTAATCAAATGACATAAGACAGGGTGAAGCGCAGGTAGATGAACAGGCCCATCTCCATTCCCATCCTCCACCATCAGGTTTCGAGCCAATAATTCATCCCGGAATTTATATCCAAGGGTTGTTTTTGGTTTTCCCCATAGCCTTCCCGCGTTAAACGCATCGATGAATTCACGACCAACCATAGCTGTCCGTTCTACCACGATAACACTCCGATTCGCTTCATGCGCAGCAACAGCCGCGCCTAGTCCAGCAAATGTAGCACCGCAAATCAACAGGGAATACTCGTTATGCTTCAAAGGTCTGTGCCTCCTTCTGATATACCTCTAGGTTTACATTACACAAGAGGCTAGTCGGCTTTATGCCGACCAGCCTCTTCACCACATGTTATTTACTTATTATGAGGAACAATGACTTGAAGGCTAGCTGTCTTTACATTCCCAGCCCTATCTGTTACTGAATACGTAATCGTATAAATTCGACCGGTGCCTGACCCCAGCCTCTGAGCTCTCAAGAAGAACTCTCGGTCGTCAGTGCCAAATACTGCATCTTGAATATCGGTTATTCCTTGAGCAGCCGGCTCATTGCTTGTTATCGAAACCAATCTTACAGCTGCGATCCCTGATCCATCGTCTGACGTTTCCACTCCCACTTGAACTGGCACCAGTTTGTTGTTAGGCGGCCAGATCGTTGACGGGCTCGCTTCGAGTGACAGATCAGGCGCCATTCTATCGATTTGAATAACCTCCGACTTCATGACCTCTGTATTTCCAGCTAAATCCGTACTGTAATACTCCAGCGTATAAATCCCATCATCCGTAATGGTGAACGGTTCATTGTAAGTGCTCCACGCCCCCAAATTCACACGATAAACCGTATCCGTCACACTCAATTCGGCCTCATCTTGTGCATGTATGGTCACTACAACGGGACTCGAATACCAGCCATTAGCCCCGCTTTCACTCACTGGCACAATATCGACCATTGTTGCCGGCGGCGTTACATCTTTGGGATGAATCCTGATGACTATTCTGTAATCCTTGTAATCCCTGAGTGGAACAGCTTCGTTAGGATTAACTACCAGTACGGTAGTGCTGTTAGGACGTACCTCATTCCTTAAAATAATACTGTCTAAGTTAAGCGTTGAACCATCGGTCTTATGCGTTAAAGTCCCCGTAATTCTCAAATTTTTCAGAGAGTTTTCCGTGACCGGGAAAGGGAAAGGCGCAACGGGAACGACCAATCGAATGACGCCCTCGGCTGGATTCATACCCGGTTGGCTTACTGTTACATCAAATGCGTCAAAATCACCTAATGGTTTCGAAGGGTAAAGAGTGAGTACAACGTTATAATCCTTATAATCCATTAGGGGTACTGCTGCTGTCGGGTAGACCACAAGAACGGTTGTACCATTCGTACGCACTTCATTACTTTTGATCAGACTGTCTAGCTCCAATATCGATCCATTTGTTTTATGTGTAAATGTGCCCGTAACTCTCAAGCCGATCAAGAGATTCTCCGTGACTTGGAACGGGAAATCCTCTACAGGGACAACCAATCGAATATCAGTGGCATTCATTCCCTTAACGGAAACAGTCGTATTGAATGGCTCGAAGTTCTTTATTGTGCCGGGCATCGTAATACCTGCATCAACATAATCATTAGGCGCTAACATTCCTCCACCAAGACTTTCAACCTGACCATTGGTTTTCGTTGCTGCGAGCGTGTAGGTAAATCTCTTAGTCGGATCATCCACCTTAATTAGAAATTCATAAGGATATCCAACTTTTTCTGCCGTAAACTGCTCTTCGCCGATTTGATAGGTCATAGTCAATTTGCTTGTCGTGTCATCCATATCAGAAGTATAAACATAAGCGTGATAGCTGTCTGGGGAAATCTGGATCACATGACCTTTACCTCTTGAATGCTCCGTCACCGTGCTGCGCGAATTGTTGGAATATACATAGTCCGTTTTTGCAAAAGCCGGTGCCCGGACACTTGGTATGTTTAGAACGACCGATGAAATTCCCTTAGCAGGAATATCAATTGTAAACTGACCGTTTACTACTGAAATGGAGGAGGAAGCTCCGTTAGCCTCATATACTGTAGCGGTTCCGGAATAGCTAGCACCGCCCTCAATCTTCTCTCCTAAGGAAATTGTGCTGGTTATGGACTCATTCCCCTCATTCATTAAAGCTAGACCTAGAACACCGTCTTTTCTAGCTGTGATATAGTCAATCTCTACAGTGTCAGGTTCAATAATTCCTCTATCTAACCATAACCACATATCCTCTTCCTCATAGAACTTGCCCGGTGCATGACCGAACTGGTTCGAGGCAAAGTAGGCATACCCTGACTGATAGATCGATGGGAATGAAATATTCTGCTCGGATTTCGACCAGGTGCTATTAATAAGGAAATCCTCTAACATGGAAATAAATACAGGAATATGATGCCAGTAAACCGATGTATAATCCGGACCTTCATAAGGGTAATTTGCCTTCATCTGATGGAAGATCGGTCTGTCCTGATAATATCCCGGATAGTTGCCGAAACGGCCGATCATGGCATTTCGCGCCATCGTCTCGAAGTAAGGGTCTCCTGTATACTCTGATAATTTAATCAGCATTCCTGCCCAGTTGTTCATATAAATAATATTGCCATGTCCTGGTGTTCTCGGGTGCTCGGTTCCCATACCCGCTTTGGCGATAAGCCAACCGGGAGCCGTCTCTTCTACCAATGGTGGACCACTCTCTTGCGGAGGCTTTGCCTCACCGTCCGGATTGCCTAGTCTCCACTGCTGATCTCCGTGCCACCAGAAGGTGAACCGGTCAGCGACGAGAGGTCTCTCAGCCGTTTCCACAGGGTTAACGGTATAATCGGTCGTCGCATAGTCGTTATGATAACCAGTCGTCCATAAGCTCGTTGCTAGCAGCTGACCGCTCTCCTCGGCAGCATCCAAATACTTCTGTTCCCCTGTTGCTTCATATGCAGCTAGGAAGGTTGTTACCATAGGGATATAATCGCCATAGATAAAACCGCTCACAAACCGAGATTCTCTATTGTTTGGTGAATTAGGATTATTCGCTAAATACTGATCTGCCAAGGTCTTCACCCTAGTTAAATAAGCTGGATCACCCGTATATTTATGCATCGCTGCTTGATCTGTAACCCCAGCTAAATTCCCACTTTCCTTTGCAGACTGAATGGCTGTATTCATCAAATATGGCATGCGTCCCTGCGTCATTTCATATAAACCGCCGTATACGCTTGCTGAATAATTGGCAACTGTTCCACCAAGTGGCGATGGTAGGTTGGAAATATAATTTCCACCACCCTGACTATCCGTGATTTTGAAATGATAGTTTTGTCTGCTGAGCATGAACGCTAATGTAGGAATAGCACGTTCATCTAAGATTTCTTCGTTCTCAGTCAGCAAGTATCGCTGCACCGCCGTCATCGCATTGGAGGTAGTGGTCAGATGCCTCTCTTCCATATTATAGTGAGCCATGTTGACAGGATCCCAACCGCCATAATCGTCATCCATCATGAGGTCGGTTGCGTTGAAAATTGCTTCATTCACAGAATGAAAATAATTCGTACGCAAATCCTTGAAGTTGTACATCTTCTCAGATACATGTGTTAAAGTGTCATACCAAGAATTCAAGTGATTTACGATTCTGAAAGATACCTCGTAGTTGTCACCGCTTTCGAATAAGCTGTGCTCTGTACCGAACATCGGAGCCATAAACTGCGGCCTTACCTTCCCGTCAGGATCTCTTAGCACTAATCCGAAATGGGAAGTATCCGGATACGTGAAGCCTTGAGGCACGCTTGTTGGATCCATTACAATCCCAGACGTCAGCTGCTTGCCTGGTACCTTCGATTGGCTTTCTGTATAATGCAGAGTTGCCATTGGTGTAAATAAGTAGCTTTCCGGAATCATATAGGAGCTGGTTGGGACTGTTTTTTTCACGTACAATAAAGGAGCAGTCACCGTTTCGTAATCCTCATAGGCAACACTGTCTCCACTGTATAGCATGAAGGAATAAGCTCCAGCCTGATGGAAATCAGCTTTAAGCGTAACCTTCGGATCATCCGCGAGCGAATCCAGCTCAAAGGTCACCTTCAAATCTGCTTCAGTATTCGGAAAGGTCAATTCTATCTTGTTGTCGGCAACCTTTGTATAAGCTGATGGGATAAACCACACGGGCAGACCAGATTTGAAGAAGTTATCTGCAAATGCTGTGACTTCAGTTCCGTTAACCATTGCTGTTTGTTTAATAATCGCAAATTGCTCGTTCTCACCGGCCATCTCGCTATGCAAAGCGCTCATCATTAAGAATCCGAGTTCTTCCGTCTTCCCCTTAACAGGTAACCATTGACCATCATCCTTCACGAAGATTTCATTCTGAACGAGAGTAGCCTTTTCTCCTACACCTTGATGAAAGACAACCTTGACGGTATCATTCTCAATGGTATCGGTTTTAATGGGAGTCACATCCTCTTTCGCCCAAACCGGAAAGTCTGCAGACGGAAGTAAGTCGAATAGACTCATCGGTTGAGCAATTTTCAGCAGCTCCTCTTTATTCTCAGGTGGAACCAAGGATAGATCCTCTGTCAAGAAGAATCCTTCGCTTCTAGCGAAAAAACCAGAGGTGTCTACGAGTGAAAGCTCATGAATGCCCTCCTCTAGATGGTAAATACCGACTTCAGACCAGCGGAATCCCTCCATCCCATGATCACCAAACCGTTCAGCAGCCTGCACACCATCAACAGCTACATGAAAGGTTCGGGTTCCCGGCTGATTAGTTGCATAGTCACGATCACGAACCCACAGTTTATAGTCGGTTTCCTTGGTAATGTTCACCTCTGCAATAGCAGGCTCACCACCTGAGCCGTTTGCCTCCTCAGGGTTTGAACCCGTCGACCGTCCAGTCAGAAAATCACCCGTCAAGGACCATGACCCGAACGTTTTGAAGGTAAACGGAGTGAGATAGAAATGCTTCATCGGATTATCCGCCGAAAGGCTTGCCTCTGGAGTCGTAATTTCCTCTGCTTGAACGGCAGCGCTGGTTAACTGGGGTACTAGGAGACAGATTGTCACGAGCATAGCTAGTAACTTTTTCATTATTCCCCTCCTTATTTGTGAAAACCTGTTTGCCGCCCTGCTGAAGAGGCGGCAAACAAATGCAAACCATTTTCTATTTCTGAGTGCTGGCAATATATTCATTCATTTGCTCAACGTAAGCCTTGCCGCCTTTCGCATACCAATCTGCTAGCAGCTTATCGAATGCATCGACTGGCAAATCACCGATCATGATTTTGGTTATCGTTTCATCCCAGATCAGTTTGAAATCCATAAATACGGGTTCTTTAGCTGCTGGAGGAACAAATCCTTGATCCATAGAGAAGGCTACTGTCTCAATCGATCTGTCGACCCACGGTCTAACTCTTTCTCTATTTTCGTTAGAATGCTTAGCATCGATGAAGAAATCTCCGTCATTCGCTCTTCTTACAACGCTTTTTCTCCAAGGTGATAACACATCAGGAATGTACTCCCGGTTTCCATCGACCAAATTGTACTCGACGCCTTCTACGCCATACTTCACTAGCTCCCAGCCCTCATCTGATAGCAGCCAATCTAGGACTTGAAGTGCGCGTTCCGGATGCTTCGCTTTAGCAGTCACACCCCAAACACCGAAGGTGGCTGTTCCGTAAGAAACACCTTTAAGCTCACCTTTATCATCTTGGATAAAGATATATGAAATCTCAGTCTTCGGATCGAGCTCTTGTCCACCTTTCTCCGCACCAATTGCATTTCCTGCGAATTCGTATCGAATGCCAGTTAATCCGCGTTTGAAACGATCAATGGATGCGTTCCTGTCAATAACAGCTGAATCCGGATCAGCTAACCCTTCCTTAAACACCATTTGTGTATAGGCGAGCACATCTTTATACACCGTAGAGCTCTGATCATACATTGGTGTTATATACTCGTATTCGCCGCCTGTTGCCTTCTGCCAGCCCAGGTTTCCGAACTGTGGAGATAGAATTGGATCTATCATCTTCGTTCCATTCAAATAACCAGCAAATCCATAGGTATCGTTCTTACCGTTCTGATCTGGATCATTGAATGTAAACTTACGTAAAATGTCTGTGAATTGATCGATGGTAACCTCACGGTTCTCCGGCATCTGGAAACCAATGTTCTTGAGCCAATCCTCGCGGATAATAAAACCGTCATTACGAGCAACCGAAGTACGTGGTACAGCGTAAATGTTTCCGTCACGCTTCGTATCGAGAGCTTCCCACGAGATATCGTACGTATATTCCTTAATATGAGGCAATTGATCTAAGAAAGGATTGATTGGAATGACCACTCCGTCGTTCACTGCGCTCAAGAACGAATCATCTGTCTCTGATGGGAAGAATACTAGATCCGCATAATCTCCGGAGATGAGCGACAATTGCAGCTGCTCCTTATATCCTGTAGATGGTGGGACGATAAATTCCAATTCAACATTTAGTGCTTCCTCAACCTTATCGAAGAGTGCTTGATCTGCTGGGGCTATATCTGCCGTCGAGAAATTAGCCATGATGGAGATTTTTACCTTTTCCTTCGAATCAGGAGCGGCGCTGCTGGTAGCGCTTGCAGTAGGAGAACTTCCGTTAGCAGTCGTCGAACTTGGTTCATTCTTCCCATTCTTATTGTCGGAGCAAGCGACCAATAAGATCAATACAAGCACAATCCCAAAGCTAGACATCCGTTTGAATGAACGAATCATTGTATTACACCCCTCACTTGAAATTTATTTGTTTATAATAAAGGCTTTTGCCTCTACTAACGGACCATTAACCTTTCACAGAGCCTAGCATGATGCCTTTAACAAAATACTTTTGAAGAAAGGGATATACACACAAGATTGGGATGGTTACAATCATGAGCGTTGCATATTGAAGGGTTTCAGAATTCACGACAATATTCCCAGCTTCCGCCGTATTACCGCCGCCTGTAATGGAATCTAGCTTTGCTCCTTCTATAATTTCGCGGAGGAATAGCATTAGCGGCCAATTATCTACATCACGAATATAGATAATGGCATTAAAGAAGTTGTTCCAATAGGCAACGGCTGTAAATAAGCAAAGTGTAGCAATTATGGGCTTCGATAACGGTACGATAATACGGAATAGAATATAAGGATCAGAAGCACCGTCAATTCTCGCTGCCTCCTCTAGTTCTTCCGGAATGTATTCCATAAACGTCTTCATCAGGATGAGATTAAATCCAGAAAAAAGCATTGGAAGGACGAGAGCAGCTAATGTATCTAACAGTCCAAGTGAACGAATTAAGTAATAGTTTGGTATGAGACCACCGTTGAAAAGCATTGTAAAGACGATTGCTAGCATAAATAGATTGCGGCCTCTCAAATGCTTCTTGGACAAAGGGTAAGCCGTAAGGATGTATAGAAATATACCGATTAGAACACCACTAACTGTAATAATTATCGTGTTCAAGTAGCTAGACCACAGCACTGGGTGATCCATAATTTCTCTGTACGCTTGGAACGAGATATTCTTCGGCCAAATGCGCAGCGGATTTTCCACATAAGAGGAGTATGAGCTGATAGAAACAGCCATTACATTGAGAAAGGGATATAGCATAAGAAAGCTGATAAGACATATGAGCGTATAATTTATACTATCAAACCAATTTAGTTTGCGAAGACGCATTCGCTAACCTCCTATCTTTTCGGTTTCCTACCAGATCGATTTTCCACTAATTCTGCGAGAAGTATAATTGGCTGAAATGATCAATACGAAGCCAACTACGCTCTTAAACAAACCAATAGCCGTGGCGTAGGACAAGCGACCGTCCTGCAATCCGATCCTGTACGTATATGTTTCAAAGATATCGGCTGTTTCGTATGTCAACGGATTATAAAGCATGAAGACTTGTTCGAAGCCGTTGTCCAATATGTTGCCAAGCTTAAGGAGTAACAAGATGACAACCGTCGTCGCAATACCCGGGAGCGTGATATAACGAATCCGCTGTAAGCGGGAGGCACCGTCTATCGTAGCCGATTCGTACAAGGTAGGATCTATCCCCGACATAGCTGCCAAGTATATGATCGTTCCCCAACCGACTTCCTTCCATATTTCTGCACTGACGAGAATGGATCTGAAGTACTCTGGCTTCATTAAGAACTTAATGGGCTCATACCCAAATGAGGTAACGATATAGTTCACTAATCCAGATGTCGGAGAAAGGAAATTGATAATGATACCGCCTAGTACAACCCATGAAATAAAGTGAGGCAAGTACAGTACCGTTTGAGCAATTCTCTTGAACACCATCTGCCGCACTTCATTGAGCATGAGCGCAACAAGGATCGGAGCTGGAAACCCCCATATTATTTGGTAGATGCTTAGCAATAGAGAGTTTTTAAGCACCCTATAGAAATGGGGAGATTCGAATAATATCTGAAAATTTTGTAGACCAATCCAATCGCTGCCCCATAAGCCTCGTACGAGGTTTAAATTTTTGAAAGCGATTACGATTCCAAACATCGGAACATATTTGAACACTAGCAGGTACAAGAATCCGGGAATCAGAAAGATGTATAGCCATTTATTTCGAACAAAGTAGGATAGGAAGCTTTCTTTCTTCAACGGCTTCATCTGACGAATGGAACCTTGATTAACCTCGGTACTAGATTGCGGCACTTGTGTCTCTCCTCTCTCTACATTGATTACTTACCTTTAGTATAAAAGCAGGTCATAAAAATAAAAATTCCCCTCAGTATATAAATGGTGAGGGGATGTAAACGATTTAATGTTAACGCTTTCATTATAGTGGGAATAATTATAGCTTTGGTGTGAAGCAATTAACTTTATGTTTTTTTGGGGACTCGCATCTCAACAATCGTTCCTTCTCCTTCCTTCCCGTAAATCTTGATTCCATATGCTTCACCGAAGATAAGCTTTATCCTCTGATTGACGTTTCGGAGTCCAATATGAGCATCTTCCTTGATTTCGTCGGATTGAAAACCTTGGTTGATCTTATCTGCTAACGCTTGATTGATTCCTATACCATTGTCTTTGATTTTCAGAAAGACAGTTTGCCTCTCCTCATAACCAACAATGGTGATCACACCTGATCTTCCGGACGGCTTAATTCCATGGTAGATTGCATTCTCGATAATCGGCTGAAGAGTCAGCTTCACCGTTAAATAGTCTAATATGTTGCCGTTAATCTTCCAGATCACTTCTAACTGATCCTTGTAATGAAGTTGTTCGACCTCAATATATAATCTTGCATGCTCCATCTCTGACCGAAATGGAATGATATTATCTCCAGTGGATAAGCTTAGGCGAAGCAATCGCGATAACGTATGAATCATCACCGAAGCCTCATTCTTTCCATTTGTAAGCCGCATGACCTTCCAATTAATCGCTTCCAGTGTATTGTAGAGCATGTGAGGGTTGATTTGCGATTGAAGCGCTATGGCCTGTGCTTTACTCATCATCTCGTATCGACGATTAAGCTCCACTTCCATTTCCTTTTTCTGCTCACTAGAATGAACAATCGTTGCTGCAATGTACTTTATTTCATTAACAGCACTGGATGCTTTATTGTTGAAATCCTTCATCGGCGGATGACTGCTTTCCAGCAAATTCAATATTCCGCGAATCGGTTGATAAGTCTTTACGGATACAAGAAAGGAGATAAGCAAGCTGGATCCCACCCCGATGGTAATGAGGAGCACAATAAAGGAACGAAGCTGGTTTTGTCTGGATTCATAATGCTTAAGGGGGACTATGGAAAGATAGGACCACTCCCCGCGTGAGGAAGGAACCGACGATACAACACGATCCATACCTGAATAACGGATGATATTAGAATAGGTAGATCCAAATAAAGGAGCTGGCAAATTGGGATGAGAGGTTTCAATGGACTGATTGATGAGCCTTTGCTCTTGTGTATATACGATGGTTCCATCTCGATCTACGATATAGACTTCTTGCTCCGGCGTAATTTCTTTTAGCAGAGGCTTTAGCTGTGCAGCACCGATATTAACGATCAATACGCCATCTTGGTTCAGCTCGCTTATGGGAAGCTGTCTGAACAATACGATTGAATATTCCGAGTCCTCCGACTGCTTCAAGGTGCTGAACCAAAATTTCTTTTCTGTTCTATTCTTCGTATACTCATCGTACCACCACCGATGCTCATACTTGTCCAAGGATCCGGCATTCGACGCGGAGAGCAAATAATTGTTCATCCCAGACCCGGAGTAAAGCTGTATACTGTCCACATAAGGGTTCGTCAAATTAGAAATTCCGAGAATGTCTTGAATTCTCCGGATTCTTGAAATCATTGAGAAATCTAACGGATAATTCATAAGATTCTCCGTCAAGAACAGTCGTACATCCGGATCGGTTCCTAATCGGAGACTCAGGCTTTCCGCTTCTGTCATCATGATGTCCCCAGTGTCGCGGATTCGTGTTAGCTCGCTAAGACTTGCGCGGCTAACCTCTTCACGCATCGTCGAATCATTATAATAAAATACAAGATAATGTAAACACACCAAGGGTACCATGAGTAGAAAAAAGACGACGATGAAATTCTTAATGAAGATGCTGTTAAATTTGTAGTTTTTTATATACGCCCATAATGTTGCCTTTTCTTTCATGCGTCCCCCTCATTCCAATCGTCTTATCCCTGGCGCTCCCTGTATTCGCTAGGAGAACAGCTGCTGTATTTTTTGAACAGCTTATAGAAATGCCTCACATCTCTATAGCCGGCTTGTTCACAAATCTCATATATTTTCATATTCGTATTTCGCAGCAGGTGCGCTGCCTGATTCATCCGTAGCTCCGTCACGTAATCAGTGAAGCTTTTCCCTGTCTCCTTCTTGAACAATCGGCTCAAGTAGACGGGATTAAGATACACATGGTCAGCTACTTCCTGCAATGTAATATCTTTTCCAAGATTGGTCTTCACGTATTGCTTAGCCTGAGTAATAACCTTTCTTTCCGTTTCGTAATGTCCCTCCGATTCTCTCCGGCTCATCTCCTCTATCAGTGACTTGCTAATCTTTTTGATCTCGCCTATGTCCTCGGATTTGCATAACTGCATAAGACGGTTGCTGCCGCTGTCCGCTGCATACACGGCATCCATGCTTCCAAATAATTGGATAAGCATCGATTTAACTGTATCGATCTGCTCTCCGCCGTAGCTGACGAGATATTGCTCAAGAAGTCGCCCTGCTTCTTCATAATCCTCAGCCTCTAGACAAGCCGTCCATCTTCTCTTATCTTCCTTCCACTGCTGTAGTTGAGCAACTGCTTGCGGTCCTATTCTCTTGCGTGCGGCTCTGTGCTCTACCAAAAAATCGATCATCGTAGCATGCACGGAATCCACATGCCAATTGATTATAAGTCCGATTAAGGAAGTTAACCGGGATGATGCTTGATCGAAGATGCGGCCGATTTCTTCTGCCAGCTCACCTCTTTCCGAATCAGCACATACAGCAAGAAAGGTTAGTGGATTGCCAGGCGGACCGAACGGAAGCAAAGTAACAGCCGACGAGTGCTCAGATAAGCTATGTTGTAGTGCGCGCTGCACGGACACAACCGGGGAAGCCGATGTCCAAGTGATGCTAATAGAGGCACACGCGTTGATTTTAGGGTTGATATTTATGCCGATCATCTCGAATTGCCGAATGAGCTCCTCTTCGTCAGCGAATGTATCGAACAATAAGTGAGGTAAATAACGGTCCTTCAAATACTGCATCATATGACTCCACATTTCTTTGTCCTGCGCTATACGATTCTTTTCTGAGCGTTCCTGATCCAACTGTTCCTTAAGGGCATTAAATACACGGTACACCTCATCCAAATCCGTTGGTTTTAACAAATAATCCTGTACGTTGTACCGAAGAGCTTCTTTTGCCAATTCAAACTCCTGATGGCCGCTAATGAGTAACACCTTGACGGGAATCTGTTTTTCGTAAATATGTTTAGCAAGACTAAGTCCGGATACGAAAGTCATTCGAATGTCCGAGAGTACGACGTCCACTTGATGTTCTTCAAGGTAAGTAATCGCTTCCAATCCATCCTTAAGAACAGCCGCTACCTGAAAGCCGCAGCGCTTCCAATCCACGATCTCAGCAAGTCCATTCCTGACTACATCATCATCGTCCACGATTACTATTTGATAGGCCATCTTCATGTTGTTCAACCCTCCCATTATTTTCCGCTTTCTCCTTCCTAGCTTGACACACATGATAAGGAATCATCAACTAGAAAATTTACCTATTACTGAATAAAACAATAAATGGACAGAAAAGAGGAGCGATCTCGCCCCCCTCTCTCCGCCAACAATGTTAGAATCGCTTAGTCTAACCCTTGATTTCAAAATATTCTGTTACGAACTTGCGCATCGCTTTCTCATCTATTTCGACCCCTAGACCCGGTTCATTAGGAACAATCATTTGCCCCTTCTCCAATCGGAAACTTGCGTTCGAATAGTCCTCGCTTCGTTTCAAGGCGTTAGGCTGGTATTCGTAGATCAGGAAATTCGAGATTGCTGCAGAAACATGAATGGATGCAGCATGACCGACAGCCTGATGAGCACTCAGATGCGGGGCGAAGGTGATATGATGCGCCTCTGCCAGATGAGCAATCCGCATCATCTCGGTGATTCCGTTCCTGCCCATGTCCGGCTGAACCACCTCTACAGCACCTGAGGATATCCATTCCTTGAAGGTATAGATTGTACGTAGAGGCTCTCCTACTGCGACAGCTGTATCAATCGCTTCAGCTAGCTTGCGATGCCCTTGCATATCCTCAAATGTAATCGGTGCTTCGAAGAACATAGCATCAAGCTCACCTAATGCACGACCAACCGAATAGGCTTCTGAATGGGTGTATTTTCCATGAGCATCCAGCATCAGATCCAGTTGATCTGTATCAAATTCCTTGCGGATTGCATAAAGAGCGTCCAAATCCGCTTTCTTGCCTTTGCCAAAGGTATGAAACTTAATCGCATCAAAGCCTTCTTCCTTCAGCCGAACTACATTTTCCAAACGTTCCTTCACATCAGCTCCCGGCACACTGGAGCAGTAGCAACGAAGCTTATCACGGTATTTCCCTCCGAGCAGCATATATACCGGCAGCCCTAGCGCTTTACCCTTAATGTCCCAGAAGGCGATATCAAGGCCTGCCATCGCATCGACTAAGTAGCCGCCGGTATAGCCGCGCTCACGTAAGGTGTCGAGCATTTTATCCCATAGGTATTGGTTTTGCATCGGGTTTTCTCCGAGAACCATCGGTGCTAGATGATGCTTTAGAATCGTCGCAACGACCTCCGGATTCGTCGGCGCCAAAATCTCGCCCCAGCCTACAATACCATCATCTGTCGTAAGCTTCACGAATACGGTTTCCGCATTGACGGAATAAACGCAGGACCGACGATCACTAATTCCTACAAAATAGTCCGGTGTAATAAAGCGCTTACCATCCTTTTGAACAGGACCCGTCGGCGGCAGCTTTACAATGTACACTTCAATATTGACAACTTTCATAGCAATTCTCCTCCTCGTGCGGATATATTGTTCTCAACCTCTATGAGCCAACCAAACTGTTTCTCTTCCCCGGGTGCTAATTCCAGAATCCCGGTCTGGGATGCTTCCCACGGAAGATTATAAGCGTCCGGAATACAAGTATGCGGCTCCAATGAGACAGCGTCCCCCCATGGAGGGATAAACAGCACCATCACTGAAAAAAGTCCATCCATTTGATAGTAGATGCGTCGATCGAAACCTCTATCAGTAAGCAGACAAGCGTAAGATTGCTCCCTCACCGAATGGAAGTCGGAGCACTGAAGATAGTGGAGGTTGCCCTCGAGCTTGGTAAGATCCTTTCCCTGGCGTAGCTGCTCTGATAATCTAGTCACCTTGGGCAGTACGCTAGCCCTTCCAACTCCATCTATGGACCATTGAGAGGATGCCGGAATCTGAAGCGATGCATGGTTATGGCTATGTGAAAAATAAGGATGATAACCAAGTGAAAATGGAGCGAATCCTAGTCCTGCATTTCGCACAGAGCCTTCAAGATATAGCTTCCCTTCTTTTAAGCGATAAGTAACAAGATACTCTAAGTCAAATGGAAAATAAGCGAACCGCTCGGGATCTTTCTTATACGAATAACCAGCTTGGAGGAACGCTCCTTTGTCTGCGTCCTCTCCCCATTGTATGACCTCCCAGGGAACGGTACCGATCTCACCATGCACATTGTGCTTACCAACCGAAATCGGAAGCTGGTAGTCCTTACCGCGATAGGAAAATTTCCCATAACTCGTTCGCCCCGGAGGACTAAGCATGGGGAGTCCATATCGGAATGGCGTTTGCCGTAGAATCGATAAGGAAGGCGGTTGCAATAGGACATCTTTGCCTTTTGAGACGAATCGAATGACATTCATTCCGAAGGTGGTTACGAGATCGACCTCGACATCCCTAAGGTGATCACGCAATTGATGTATTCTCTCCCCTTCTCTATCAATCCAAGCGTTATCATAGACGCTCATGACCGACTACTCCTCCACCTCAAGCTTGTAAACCCCATCTTTCCATCTCCTCCGCAAATCCGGACGTACCAATCCGCTGACGGCTTGCAAGGACATGCCTCCGTCAACTACCAGGTTTAGTCCGTTCACGAATGCGGAGAGATCTGAGGCAAGGAAAACGGCAGCATTCGCGACATCCACTGGGTAACCGAGACGACCGAGTGGATAACAGTCACGATCAATATCAAAGTCGGGCCTGCCTGCACGCTTTCTTTGTTCAGCTTCACTCATCGTTCTCCCCGGTGAAATACTATTGGCGCGAATTCGATCAGCGGCACCTTCTAATGCGAGTTGCTCAGTAAGAGTAATGATTCCGTTTTTGGCTGCCGAATAGGCGGGGAGTCCAGGGTTCATACGCAGTGCATTGATAGAGGACATGTTAATAATGGACGGCGCCTTCGATAGCTTTAGGAGTGGAAGCGCATATTTACTGCAAATAAAGACAGACGTCAGGTTTACATTTATGATGTGATTCCACTCCAGAACTGTAAGCTCCTGAATCGAGCCGCCACGGGTGATACCAGCATTATTGACCAATATATCCAACTCATCAATCTCGGCGAACACACGCTTTACGGCTTCCTCGTCGGTTACGTCAAGGGTAATGGCCTCTGCTTGATAGCCCTTTGCAATCAGGCGCTCTGCTGCATTCGTTGCTTTCTGCGCATGCACATCTGCAAGCTTGACCCAGCAGCCTTCCTCTGCGAATCGCTCGGCGATCGCTCCTCCTAAGGTTCCCCCCGCGCCAGTAATCAGCGCCTTCCTTCCTGTTAATAACATGGCTTGCAACTCCTATCCATCAAGACTGTTGATAGAGTCTATCTTATTGCTCTTTGATCACCGTTTCCAATTTAGGACGAGTGGATCAAGACCGCTCAATGTCTCAAGCGCTTCTTTCAGTAAGATTTCATCGGCCGGGGCATTCGGATTTCTAACATAAGCGGATTGGATAACTCCACCCGCTTTCAATACTTCTTTATGCACCGACATGGCGAAACCAGCAATCGTGCCAATGCGTATGAATGGCAAGTATCGATAGAATAGCGCTCTTGCTTCATCCTTCTCACCCGACGTGAACAATTGATAGATTTGCACACACACATCTGGGAATTCACATGCTGGCATCGTCCCAACCGCTCCGCGACATAATTCCTCATAGTAATACATTCCATTTAGACCGCCAAAAACGGTTAAGCGACCCTCCGATTGCTCGATAACCTCCGTGATCTTCACTGTCGTTGGAGGCGCTTCCACCTTTACATAAGAAATATTATCATATTCCTTTGCGAGCTTCACCATTGTAGAGATAGGGATGCTGACTCCGCTAGCAATCGGGGCATCCTGAAGCATGATTGGGATATCCACTGCTTTGGCAATTGCAGCAAAATACTCAATCATCCGCTTCCCATCTGGCTTCACCATATATGGAGGCAACACCATCAGCGCATCCGCTCCTGCTCGCTGCGCCCACTTACTTAGCTGTACTGCTCCTTCAAGCCCAGTATGACCACTCCCGAATACAAGGGGAACTCGCCCTTTCACCTCATCAATGACAATGTCCGCAATCATTTCACGCTCTCGCTCTAATAACGTGTACATTTCACTTGCATTACCGAATAAGGCAATTCCATTCACCTTCGCTGCCAGCTGAAAACGAACGAGCTCGCGCAAGCTTTGTTCATCCACTTCGCCTGTTTCGGTGAAAGTAGTAGCAAGAATCGGATAAACCCCTTTTAAAGCGAGATGTGACTTCGTCATTTTGGTTGTCTCCTTCTCGTCTTGTAAATTTTTAATTGCATATTACACAATCACATTCTATAATGCGAATGAAGATATTACAATACAATACTTTAATTCATTTTATTGGAGGGTATTCCATGAACATACTTGTTATCGATTCGGGTACGACTTCGAGCAGAGTTCGTTTATATGCAGGAGAAGAGATCCTTGGAGGTGCTCATAGACAAGTAGGTGCTAAAGATGTTGCCGTCACCGGTGACACTCATGTGATCATGAATGCGTTAAGGGAATGCATCACGGAGTTATTGGAAGTGCATGCCTACTCCTTGGATGACATTGATGCCATCGTGGCATCAGGGATGATTTCCTCCAACATCGGGTTATTTGAAGTTCCTCATCAGCAAGCGCCTCTTGGCATCGTGGACATCGCTTCTGCAATTGTTTCCAAGACTTTCCCTACAATTGCAAACAAACCGATCTATTTCATACCGGGTGTGAAGACGGGCTTTCAAGCGGATTCTGAGCTCGTAGAAAACGATATGATGCGGGGAGAGGAAGCCGAAATCTTCGGTTACTTGGAGGAATTCAAGCAGGAGCAGCTGCGAGGTGATGTCTTGTTTATGCATTATGGGTCTCATCACAAATGTATTCTTCTGAAGCAGAGTCAAATTGAAAAATGTCGTACTTCCATTACCGGAGAATTAATGATGACCCTCATGCAGAATACGATCTTAAAGAGCAGCCTTCTGCCCCTTACGGAGTTCGAACCAGATGAGGTCTGGGTACGCAAGGGCTTGGAAACTGCGGAATCGGCTGGTTTCGGGAGAGCCTTATTCTCTGTGCGTGTCGCAGAAACAATGGTGAAATGCGGAAAACAGAGGGCGACGAGCTATTTTCTTGGCGTTTTACTCTCACTCGACTTCTTTCTTTTAAATGATATGATAACGCCGAATACGACAAGTCTTGTGCTTTATGGAAAGTCCTTATATCCCGCTTTATTCGAACCGATAGTAAAGGAAAGGTATCCGAATCTTATAGTTGTTACTGTATCGGAGGAGGAATCGGATCGTCTTAGCGCAAGAGGGGCAATGAGAATTTTCGAGCAATATAAGGTACAATGGATTCATTAATAAGATGAAGGATGGATAATGATGAAGACCGATAACGCAAACCCTATGATCACTCAAAGCGTGACAAGGGCGCTTGCTATATTATCTTGTTTTTCCGATGAGCAGCCGGAGTTAAGAGTCATCGATTTTTCTAAGAAGCTTAGCTTAACACAAAGCAATGTATCTCGTTTGCTAACGACAATGGTTAGCTTAGGTTATGTGGAGAAGGACGAAAATAGCGGACTTTACCGATTAGGGCATCAGATTATTACGTTAGGCGGTATTGCGTTAAACAATTCCGAAATTCGAAAGCACGCGCTTCCTGACTTATATGATCTAGAACGCCAGCTGGGTCTCGGCGCGAACTTAGCCGTCCTGAATGCTCAGCATATGTTTTATCTCGCTCATGTAGACAGCCATCGTTCCCCTCGAATGTATACCCTCCTTGGAAGGAGCAATCCGCTCTACAATACTGGCATCGGGAAGGTATTGCTTGCGCATCTAGGTGCTGATGAAGTGAACATGATTCTTGACCATACATCTCTGGCAGCCTATACAGAAAAAACCATAACAAACCGCGACCTGCTTATGAAAGAGCTGGAG
The DNA here is from genome assembly GCF_056269295.1 of Paenibacillus sp. J31P13. Taxonomy (NCBI): domain Bacteria; kingdom Bacillati; phylum Bacillota; class Bacilli; order Caryophanales; family Paenibacillaceae; genus Paenibacillus; species Paenibacillus sp. J31P13. The sequence continues at coordinate 1,163,679 of NZ_JBWDNR010000001.1, read as the reverse complement.
ATTGTGCGTAACCGCGGCTATGCCATGGAGCTGGAAGAGCTTGCGCTAGGAAGAGCTTGTATTGCAGCCCCTCTAAGAGGTAGAAGCGGCAAGGTCGTTGCGGGAATCAGCTTGTCGGGACCCCTTTCGGAAATCCGTTTGCCGGAGCGGGAGCGGGAATTGTCGAGCATATTAATAGAGGTGGCAGACCGAATTTCGGTTAAGATTGGCTATATTACAGCAAGAATGTAGCACCTTCCATTGCCCAGAACCGTGGAAGCTTAGAGAATAGAAATAAGACCTCGAGAATATTCTGGTCATGTTCCAATATTGTAGACAATGAAAAAAGCCCTATTAACTGAACGGGAACTGACCCAAAATATGAAGCAAAATAAAACACCTTTAAGTTGAAAATGCGACTATTGTAAAATAATCGTACAACTTGAAGGTGTTTTTACGTGTGAACAAGAGTGAGTTATCCTGTTGAAGTGAAAATGATAACTATTAAATTGAGATTAGCGGGTGTACCTGTAAAAGAGGTCATCGATCAGCTGCTGCTTGTATAGAACAATCCAAACAACAGCTCGCTTTATTTTATCATTCTCATTTATTTATTTTGCTCAAGGAATTGGTAAATTCTCATCATTTCTTGTTTATTCAACTCACGAATACGATTAAAAATTGGAATATCTGCGACAGCCTCAATATTAAAGCCTTCAGTAACAACATCACTTACTTTTCCAGTTAGCCATCTTTGCACGTCTATGCCATCGACGATTTCCTTAAGCCCTTCATTATTGATGCCACTTGCATAACAACTAACACATGGTACCGATAATTTATACACGCCATCATGAAGCCCATCTTCCGAAATAACTTTCTTCCCTTTACAGAATGGGCAAGGATGACTTGCTTTAATCTTATTAATTAAGGTGACTATTTTTTTGTAACCAAACGCTTCATAGACATAAGTTAGTTTTTTGTATTTCCCATTGGTGAAATACTTATCAATGATGTTTTCTCTTGTTTCGGTGATATTGGCAAAATCACAGATGGTAATCCGATTATGAATGCTGATGGATTCGATACTGCCGCGAATACTGCCCCAGAACGGCAAGACATTTTGTAAAACCATTTCATAGTTCGCAAAGCTTGCCATCTCTAGTTCAAGCATTTTCAGAGCAGCTTGTGTTTCCCTAGGCAATAGAGAGACATCTTCTGTCAAAAGCATATCTCCGCCGACAATGGCCTTCATTTTTTCTAGAACCTGTAGATTTCCAACGGTTTTGATGACTTGATCAAGAGGCTGCCCAATAATCTCTCGAATATCCGTATCGCCAAATTTCAACTTTTTATGATGCTTTAGTACGGTTCCTTGACAAATTGGACAGGTAATTTTTACTTTGGATTCTTTTATATGATCTTTAATGATCGATTTCGATACAACCATATACATTCCAATGATATGATTAAAGCCTTCCCAGGTCCTTGTTGCTTTTCCTACTTTATCATAGAATGATTTTTCCCAATACCCGTATAAGAAGGTATGCTTTTCTGCTTCTGTCATCTCATTATAACTTTTGCTTAAATCCTGACCGAGCTCATTTTTAATCTCATCAAAGATGAATTTTATTTTTGGAAATTGATAAAATTTTAAAATCTCCATCGCATCCGGATGCAATAAGCCATCCCAGAATGGTACGGTTTTGTCCTGAATAACAATATCAAAATCAAATTTTTCAATCACTCTGCGTCCCGAACAGCATGGACAATGATTTTCTTGATTATAGAAATCGAAGCTATTGGTATCTTTATTGTTTGGATGCGCCGCCACCATATGGTTGATCAAGCCACCAATTTCGAAGAGAAAACTATATTGACTATACAGGTGCCGTTCCAGATCAATGGCGATGACAGGTGCAATGGTTTCAGATTCGTATTCACCATAAATCAGACGGGCCATCGATGATAAGCTTTTTAAGATGCCGCCCTTATAGACGTTTTCTGCATTTTTAAAATAGGCAATGTGTTTTTCTTTTAAGTAGTTAACTCCATTTTGTTGATTGAGAATTGAAGGAATTTGCAATGGTGCCACACTATCTGTACTGTTTTGTTGACGATAGTAATCATCATGACTGACAACATCAAGATGCTCCACAGGCGCAAGCTGTCTTTTACCAAAATCAACGATAAAATCAGAGCTTTCCAGCATATACGAGTTATGTTCAATCAAAATCATTGAGACGGATTCATCCTGTAGAATGACCCTAACACTATCAATGAATTGATTTAAAATGTTTTGTGATAAACCTTTTGATGGCTCGTCAAAAATAAAAAGTGTATGTGGGTTTCTTGAGTTTGCAAACAGCTCTGAAACTAAATGGACACATTGAAATTCACCTGTTGATAAGGATTGTGTTTTTCTTTCCAACGTCAAATAACCAAGCCCAAGTTTGATCAATAAGCTCAAGCGTTTATGAGCAATATCTTCATTTGGCAGTTCATCAATAATATCTTCAATCGATCGCTGAAAAATATCATCAATATCTTCACTGTATTTTGTGAGCTTCTTTTTAATATCAAGAAAAGTCGCAACAGTTGACCGACTTGTAATCGATTGGTTTCGATCTTGCCCAACCATTACCAGTTTATCTTTGGGATATCGCTTCAAAAAATCTTTGGACATACACTCATTAACAAGTGTAGATTTACCACATCCAGACTCACCCGTAAAAGTTACGAGTCTATTTTTGGGAATCTGAATTTCTGTCATTTGAATGTTGCGACAGTAAAGATCATGGAATTGATAGTATTCTGTTGGTGTTTCCTTCATGCGTTCCCCAATAATTGGTTTTGGACGTGGTGATTCTTCAACAATTTTCCCGCCGTATTTACCACTACCAGGTCCAAAGAACAAATGCTTGTCCGCTGTGTCGAGTACCGCGTCAGAATGGTCAATAAGCCAAATTTGATTCTTAAACCCTAATTGTCTAATCTCTGCTAATATTTTCAATAGTGTTTGGTGATCGAGACCCACAGAGATTTCATCAATGATAATAACCGTATTTTCACTTGTTGCCATAAATTCTGCCAAGTAAAGTCGTGTTACTTCTCCACCTGACAATGTACCCATAATGCGATTTAATGTTAAGTAACCAATATTCATATTGATTATATTTTTTAGAATTTGTTGTTTACCTTCACTAATCTTTAAAACTTCTGCTAGTGAAAAAATGGTTTCAATGCTTAAGTCGTTGATATCGGAAATACTCTGTGCTTGATCAAATAATTCAAATTTATATTGTTCAACTTCTTGATTGTAGCGATTGCCCTTACACTTTTTACATTCAATATTTTTAGTAGTTCCGCGACCTTTACAATCTGGACACCAGCCTAATTCATTATTAAATGAAAAAACTTCTGGAGAAAGATTATATTTTTCAGCAAGAGTAACTCGAATCTCTGTAAACACGCCAGTATGTGTGCCAATTGTTGAACGTGGATTTGAGGAAATGGATGATCTGCCTAGAAAAAGTACAAGTGGCATTTCTTCCATCTTGATGGCACTGAAATTGGTTTCCATAATATTCGGAAATAAATACTGATATTCAGCCTTTGGCAATAAAGAAACGAGGCGCTTCTTGGATTCTTCTCCAATTGCTTGGCAAAAAGTTGTTTTACCAGATCCAGACAAACCAGCAATTCCTAATGATTTATCTACAGGCAGAACTGTATCTAGTTTATTAATATTATTTGCAATTAATTGATTTATCTTCATAGTGATATCCTCTCGATCCTCTAAACTTATAGGGTGCCTATCTTTCTTCATAGATGCGCCCTTCTCATAAAGAAAGAGCACAATTCTTACTAAGGAATTGTACTCTTTTTTTAATAATGAATTATTTGTATAAACCGATTAAAGTTAATAATTATATGCCTATGCTAACACTTTTTCGAGCTGGCCACTCATATTCATCCAAGCGTATTTAGCTCCTTCGATCGCCCCTTGACGGGCTTTCGTTTCTTCACTAAATCCAGATTGATCAAGATGTAGATGAATAATTCCATCTGAACCTTTTTTCAGAGTCCATGTAACCGTTGTGCTTTCTCCAGCACTTAACCATGTGTAAGATAATGTATGAGGCTCATCCACTTCGAGTACCTCGCAATCTACAATTCCATTCCACCATTCGGATGGCACTGAGCGAAACTGAAACTTATGTCCAACGACCGGTTTAAAATCATTATCCCAAATCCATTTCGCAAGAGTATCCGAATCGGTTAAAGCGTTCCACACCTTTTCAATTGAGCTTGTAAATTGAAAATCTAATGATACATCTGGTTTCATTTATTTTCCTCCAATAATAGATTTAATTTAACGATTCTTTCTTTCCAGAATCCTTCGTAAAATGATACCCAATCTTGAATTTCTCTAAGTGGAGAGGCGTTTAGTCTAAATCGTGTTTCTCTTCCGACTTTTCGATCAAGTACCAGTCCGGCCTCTTTAAGAATACTCAAGTGCTTAGATACTGCTGTTCGACCCATTTGAAAATGAATTGTTATTTCATGTAGGGGTAATTCTTTAACATCTGCCAAAATTTGAATTAATTTCCGCCTTGTTGGATCGGCAATAGCGTCATAAACATCCCTCACTTGACTTTTATCTTTCAAAATCACCCCCACCTTTTCATAATTATTTCCTGTTGTTTCACCGATTAAACGCCATAACAACCTAATAGGACACCATTTGTAGTCATATTGATTATAGGACACCAATTGGTGTCCTGTCAATTCCCTGGTCCGACCTTCCTTTTATAATAAAAAAACCGCGCTAAGCGCGGATTATTAAATCCAAACTTTTAGGATTTCACATTCCACTCTCTTAACTATTTGAGTGAGGCACCCAAATAGATCTTGTCCAAGCCATTTGAAAACCTACTCGTTCCATATTATTTTGGCTCGTAGACCCGAAACTCGCCTGTGCTACTACAAGTTTACAATCTGCTTTGTAAGCTTCGAACATCCTTCTTTGTAAGAGTGCAGTTTGCAATCCACTTTTTCTATATTGAGGAGTTGTAGCAGCTAATGTGCAAGATGCAATGTTGTTGTTTATGTGCATGACAGCCACCCCAGCTGGGATGTCATTCAAGTATCCTAAAAATAGCTTCCATCCAGATCTATTCAACAAACCTATATTGTTTTTTATAAAATGATGTTTATCGGATAATGACATGCCAGAACCGAGACAGTGTATCTCAGCATATGAATCAAACGTTTTTTCGTTATCGATTTGCACAATCTTTATATGGGGAGGTAGTTTAGGAAGTTCTTCTATAGGGGACCCATATAGTACGGAATGAAAGTTACTTTGATAAAAACCATGCTCGGATAAGCTTTGAAAAAGCTTGGCGCTGCAATGAATTGGATTTACATCAATCTGAAATGTTCTATCTTTTGACTGGTAAAACTGTTTTATATCTCCTAGCTTGTCAATATCGTCATCAGAGATGCCTTTTACTGAATTAAATATGCCCCAAGGCATTGTATTTATGTAATACGCTGTAGTTCGGCCGAATTTAACGATTTCAACCCCCTCTGGATTCCCCTCACGTTCGCGAATTGAGTTGATTCTTGAGGATAAATAATCGATTTCAGATTGTTGGATTTTTTCAGCAAGTTCTTGATTAATTACAGGCAGCCTCAAGGCACTTCACTTCCTATACTCTTTTTGTAGGAGTTATGGTATCTGCTATTTCGATGATACCTCGCTCAATAGCATATTCTAATGGTGTAAAGCCTCGTCGTATTTCACCTTCACATTGAGCATTTATATCAGCGTCATGTTTTAGTAGTAGTCGATATAGATTCTTGGAGACTCTTAGGAAGGTTTTTGATAACCATATCGTAAGAGTGATCAATCATTACAAAGATATCCGACTCTGGCAATGAGTCATCCATTGTAATCGTATTCCAGTGTTTTTTGTTCATGTGGTACCCTGGTTTAACGTTCTCATGTTGCTCTCTCAAATTTTCTGCAATTACCGGGTCACATTTTAAGTTTATGTAAGAATAATCCCCTTTGTTCTCAAAAATAAGTGCGAACATTTTACCTGCAACTTTGATCACCATAGGATCGGATCCAAAAGGATAATTCTTAGTCGCTCCTTTCTTCTTTAAACAGTATTCAATAATGCTATTCTTCAAATCATTACCTCGCCTTCTCCAATAACATCAAATTGCTTATCACTTGTATATCATTATTATAACTGAATATAGCCTCGAACAACTTCTGACTCATTCATTTATAAAAAAAATGTCCCCTCAAAGCTGCTGGTTGATCAGCTCAAGGGGACACCTTACTTATCATTTTCACGTCTTACATCGTGTTGAATTCTATTAGCTATTTGGCTCCAGCAATTATATAATAACGCTCACTGCTCAGCTCTATTTGCAAAGGGATCGGCGTTAAACCGATTTATTCTCGTTCCTTCTGTGTGAGCCAAGGAGGTTAATTACTCGCTTGCCTATTTTACCGTCGCGCTTCAAGATTCGTTCAATCATTCCATCCACATCGTCGACCCTAACATAACGGTATTACGAAGAGCCAATAAATAATTAAACAAAGGCCCCAGACCGTAACATACAGAAGGCTGCCGTAAGCAAGAATCAATCGGCAGCCTTGTTGTGTTCAAAACCGCGAACAGTGGCCGATTTTATTTACTTGAAATCTGGAAGAGGAAATCACTGCTCAAAATCAAATTTGAACTAATAAAAGGATTGAATTCTATTGTGCGGTCAGTATAATCGGGCCATCCGCAGTAATGGCGAGCGTATGCTCGTATTGTGCGGAAAGCGAGCCGTCAGCGGTTCTGGCGGTCCATCCGTCTGCATCAATCGTCATTAACGCTTTTCCGGCATTTATCATCGGCTCGATCGTAAAAACCATCCCTTCCTTCAAACGGAACCCTTTGCCCGGATTCCCAACGTGGGTATAATTAGGTTCCTCGTGCATCTCCCTTCCTACGCCATGACCTAGCAGATCGCGCACCACCGAAAATCCATTTCGCTCGGCATGGGTTTGAACCGCGTGCATCACATCGCCGATCCGGTTTCCGACGACAGCTTTTTCGATACCAAGATATAAGCATTCTTTCGTTACCCGCATCAGATTACGGGCTTCTTCCGACACCTCGCCAACCTCATAACACCAAGCTGAATCGCCGATCCAGCCGTCCGCTTCCGCGACGATGTCGATTTTGACGATGTCGCCTTCCTTGAGCGGCTTCTGGCTCGGAAAACCATGCGCAATGACGTCGTTGACAGATGCACATGTCGCAAACGGATAGCCGTTGTAGCCTATCGTATAAGCCTTGGCGCCATTCTCCTTCAGGAACTGCACTGCGAACGACTCGATATCGAGCGTCGTGACACCCGGCCGGATCATACCTGCGATTGCTTTATGAAAAGCAGCGACAATTCGGCCGGCTTTTCTCATTTCTTCAATTTCTGCTCTTGATTTCAGGATGACCATTCCATTTATCTCTCCTTTGACTGTATGCCTGAAAAAATCATATTGACGATCCCATCCACATCCATCTCGTTCCGCATATTGTGGTGGATGTTCAATGCTGTGCAGCCAACAAGCGAACCAAATATCAAATTAGCTGTTTTCTCCGGTGATTTGGAACCGATTCCTTCACGAATCATTTCCACAAACGGCAAATAGACCCTTTCCTGAAAATCGTCAAATAGCTTGATGAACCGGTTTCCCGGGAAGTGATGAAAATTATCCGCAACTGTTTTAAGCAAAATAAACACGGAAGGATCCTGGATACACTTCCGCAGGAGCAGCCTGGAGAACGACTCAGCTTTAAGCAAACCGCCGCCGTCCCCCATCATAGCGGGCAGTACTGCCGACTCCGTTCGATTCAGGGCATCCCACAGTAAATCTTCCAAAAGCATGTGCTTATTTTTGTAGTAATGATACACGGTTCCGTAGCCGAGCTCTGCCTTGACCGCAACATCGCGTATTTCCAATTGAATGCCCTTCTCCAAATATACTTCCGCACCCGCTTGCATAATTTGGTTCATCCGCATCTCCCGGATCGCATCATTCTGTTCTTTGGTACGTGGTGACATGGCTCCTCCTTTTTTAGACCTGCTGTAATGTCAATGTAAAAAATACTATACATCATTTAGAAGTAAGGTTCAAGTACTTCGATTCGCCTGTTTTTCGGATAAAGCTTTATCCAGCTAGTAAAAGACAAGAACTTATATGGTTAAAATAAAAAAAGCCGTGCTGGGCACGGATTATTATCTATATATGTTGTTGTCCTCCGACATTTCTTATGTTCATTGAGTAATCAATCGTGGAGCTTTCGTTACCCGTTAGTTCAATGACCAACACTTTTATTTATGAGATGCTTCTAGGTTGGTCATTCGATTCAGCTCATCGAAATGTGCTGTAATCGTAAGTTTAGCAGAAACGCCTTTTAGACTGTCATTCGATTCAAAAACTTTAAAGTTTTTGTCTTTCAGATAAAAGCTTAATGCTTTTTTGTGATTGAGTTCAAATGCCATAATCAGTTGTGGAAATACGGTCAATACAGATTCGGGTTGTTCCATTAGATCTTCTTCTGTTACATCAATAGTGAAAAATGCTGTTCCTGCACCATAGTTGCCTGCATAATAAAACCGGTTTTTAAACATTCCAGAAGCAATACTTGCAATTACATGTCCTTCATTATCGGTCGCAGAGATTGTTTTTTCTGTCAGTTCAGGAATGTTGTTCTTATTACCATAAGCTTTCAATTGAAGTGCTTGTGTCAAACAATCCGAGGAAATCTGTGCCTGAGCGTTTGCCCAAGCCCATAACCAAGTGTTTGATTGATGCGAAACACTACCCAACATTTGAATTGGGAACGTTAAATGCTTACCAAATGTCGCTGTTCCTGCACTCATATCAACATTCCAATCGAGGTTGCCGATTGACTCGGTCATTGATAGTTGTTTCTCAAGAGCAATACCACTGTATCGCTCTAATAATTCTTGTAAAGATAAAAAATTCTCAACATCTTGTAAATCTACTTTACTTGCTACAAGTTCAGAATTTTTCTGTTTCTTTAAAAAATCGAATAATCCCATTCTTCCACCTACTTAATAAATTTAAATAGCACTTCCCATTCATAAATTACATGTTTTAATTCTGAATGTTCTTACAACTATCCTGCTCTTTAGTGTAATATACTTTTTTCTATAAGGCTTTTTTTAAAAATAGTGTTGAAGATATTATTATCTTTATAGTTCTTTCTTGCATTTTACCATTATAAATTTTATTGGAGGTTTATTATTTATGTGCTTACTTGGCTCGTCTATTTCTGAAAACTCTACCAGTCCATATTTTTCAAATTCTTGTTTTATGGAATCAGAATCATAAAAAAACATTTTTACGCCATCCATTATCTCGAAATAGTCTTTAGCCAATTGTTTGCCCTTTCCAAACATTGGGGCTTCTTTTGAAACAGTTGTAAAAATCATATATCCATTTGGCTTTAACTGATTATAGCAATCCTTAATATACTTATCTCTCTCATCATTATTCAATAAGTGAATCAGTGCATAACAAAATATACCGTCGTAGAGTTTGTTATCAAAAGGCATGTCAGTTACTGAACCATGAAAAATATTAAAATCAATCCCATTTTGCCTTGCCAAATCAATCGCTGTTTTTGAAATCTCAATACCTGTTACATTTATTCCATTGTCAACAAAAACCTTAGCATTTCTGCCATATCCAATACCTGGTACCAGTATGTCCTTAACATTCCTTTCAAGGAAGAAGTCCTTTGTCACGATTGCGGAGTCTGTAGGTTCAAATCCCCACATCGTTTGTTTTTCTATAAAACTTGATTCCCAGAATTCCGTCATATCTCTATCTCCTTTATGTCTTATTTGATTGGGATGATATATTGCTTGACGCTAATATGAGCCTAAACTCCAGTAAATTAGGATTCCCCAATTTATTGAATCTATATTACATTCAGGTGACTAATACTTCATTTTATTATTTCAATTATAGAGATTATATTTCATGTCTACAATTATTCTGCCCTCTAGTTAGAAAGGTTATATTCTCCTTACCTATTGAACTAGCGATTCCCGTTAGTTGAACACCTATTTTTTCAACTGTGACACTATTGTTTTTAGCTCAAGTAAGTCATCTATGACTATATCTGCTTGAGAAAGTTCGTCGACTTGTGCAAAATCAAAATTACATCCTATGGCAACTAAACCATTATCTTTGGCTGCATTTATATCGGATAGACGATCCCCTACTACAGCCGCATTGGTAATACCATATTTATTAATAATAGTTTGAACTAAGTCTGATTTATTTAATGATTCCATTTGTTGAATACTAAAGATTTCAGTAACCCATTCATCCAAATGATAATAACTCACAATTGCTTTTAAATATTCTGTTAAACCATTACTTGCTATGTAAATTGAAAAATCATTCTCTTTTAAATAACTAAAAACTTCTTTTACATTAGGATATAAGGCACCTTTCCCACTTCTTATATTCTCAATCAATCTTTCTAGAAAGTATGCATCAGTTTGTTCTCTTACTTCATTAGAATGATAGGGTAACAGAGCTTCCCAAACTTTTGGTAAAGGTATGCCCATAATTTCACGGTATTTATCAATAGGCGTTACTGTATCCCATTCCTTTTTTGACCTTAAAAGATTAAAAGCATCCTCGAGTGATATTTCTAAAATTTTATCTGTTTGAAATAGTGTTCCGTCCATATCAAAGATGAGTGATTGTGGCATAGCTTTCTCTCCCTATATTAAATTACATTATCAACCATACTATAACACGAGTCATAGAAGATAACTCCCCTTTAGCTTAACGAAAATAGGAGCAGTTGCCACAGCAACCTGCTCCTTTAGTTCCGGTAATCGGCTCTCGTGAGAAATCTAAAAAGCTATTAATAAGAAATCAAATTGCATCTTCTTCTTTAGTATATATGCGTCATATATTCAAATGCTGTTGTTCCATATACACTTTTAAAATGTTTATTTAGATGGGTTAAATCCACAAAACCACATTCAGTTACTGCTGAATAAATATCTCTATTCTTTTCGATTAACTGTTTTGCACGTTCTATCTTGCAGTTAAGAAAGTATTGGTATGGTGAAATTCCAGTATGAGCCTTAAATAATCGAATAAACTGGAATTTCGATAAATGAAGCTCATTACAGAGCTCATCAAGTATAAGAACTTTCTCTAAGTTGGAAGTAATCATATCCTTTGCTTTTTTAATTTCCGTGTTACCCTTCTTATTGTCAGTGGAAAGATTAGTTTGAATAAGACTATCCGTGAGGGAAATGAGAAGTTCGCTACACAAAGCCTCATCTTTATCGCTTAATATTGCATGAGAAAGACTTAAAATTCTTTGTTCAAGCTCATAATCATACACAATAGGAGTTGAAAAACGTACAATATCCTTTTTTTCAATAACCTCTAAAAGCAATTGTGGTTCAATATAAAGCATAATATAGTCAAGTCCTGTTTCATCATGTGCCATTCCGTCATGCGCCTGTTCTGGATTAAAAAGCATAACACCATTTGGATGAGATAATTGTAAACTTCCCTCCAAGTTATACTCTTGAATACCACGTATTGTTACACCTATTGCGTACTCCTTGTGAGAGTGCTTTTTATACATAAAATCAGTCATACTTGCTGACAACGCAGTAATACCAGCCGATTTTTTATAGATAAATTTGTTCAATCAATTCACCTCTTAATATGCTTACTTACATCCATATCATGATTGCGGCATAAGCTAAAGATAAGGCCATCATTATATTAACAGTCTTTTTATGCTTCTGTAAAAACGCCTTGAAGATTGTACCGAAAAGAACCCACGTAATAAATGCTAAAAATCCAATAAGAGTTATAGCTATTATACTAATCGTCACCACTGGCAATCCGATATAGTGAGGCATAATGAAACTAGGAAATACAGTCAATGTAAATAGTACAACCTTTGGATTTAAAAACTGCATAAGGAATCCCGACATTAAGGTAGCAGTTTGGTTAACAGTTGGGTTTGATATATCCATTTTGTAAATTTGATAAGCGAGATAGAACATATAACAGCTTCCGATTATCTGCATAACCATTATTATTTTCGGTATCATTGTTATGAGCATAGTATTCAACATAGCTGAAATAACAAGTAATAAACCAAAACCAATAGTTGCTCCATACGTGTATTTCATTGCCTTTTTTGCCCCAAAATTATGCACGGTGGATAATATGACGATATTAGTAGGTCCTGGTGTAAAAGTAGCAATCATACAATAAATTAAAAAAGATGTAATTTCCATGAGAAAACTCCTTTCAAGCTATTCTCATATCCTACATCTAAAAACTAAATGCTATATAGTATATTATTGCAGATATAAAGCTTCTTCCGCTGTGCAATAGCAACCTCTTCTTGGCTAGCTGGACTGCCTACAAGTGATTTATTATCCTCCTTCCCACGATACAGTTAGGCTGCGAGTGCCTATCTTCATAACTCCAATCTCACTCTACCCATAATCTCATTGTTGAGCCAGACCACGCTGTCAATGGGATCGGGACGTTTCGATATGATATCTCACGATCTTCCTATATATCTACCCTACGTTTTAAGGAGAAAGATCTTACTGTTCATGCGGTTATATCTACTAGGTCGAGATGAAACGACTGTCGCCTGTACATTTACGTCATTTTTAATAATAGGTTTGAAATAATCAGCAATCTCGTTTATGAAACTTATTAAAGCTTCGATTGGTCATACCTGTGACGATGAGGATGACTAAAAAAAAGAACCGCAGAGCACTACGGTTCGCGGTTCTTTCTTATTAGGAATCATCAGCTTCAATCTATTTCTCTTACTTTAATATGCTCCTCTTGCACCTTTAACGGAATAGTAAGTGTATGCTGGATGGATCCGTCCTTTGCACTTTTGACGTAAAGCACCATTACCATATGTGGCTGTACGGCATAATCAAATATAACATTGATCAAAAATTCCCCCCACTCTGGGGCTCCTGCATCAGTAAGAGCCACACCCTCTGCTAATATTTGATGGCCGTCCTCCAGACTCCAGCTGAACACACCTTCGAATACACGAGCCTCACCTTCTACGACAAACTCATTACCTAACTCCTCATCAGGTCCTGGCGTATACACGCGAAAAACATCATTTTCCGATTTAATAGTCGGTGTGATCTCTCCCGATTTAGCATTAATACGTACGATGACAGGCTGATCGATATGTTGGAAGTGAACAAGTTCTACGCTCCAAAATTCATTTCCCGCATCCCTCTCGGCTTTTTTCACTGCCCATGGACCAGCCAGTTCAGACTGCGCCTCCAGCGCAATGCGTACTGCATCCGATCTTTTGATCTTCAGTTGCTCTTGGTCATCATCCGTTAAGAGAATCAATTTCGCTGCATGAGCACTCCCAGGAAAAGATTCCAATAAGGGGCCGTCATACCACGCTTCAACTTGAGATCCTACGACAAGCTCCGCTTTTGTTACAGTTGTACCATCACGATTAAGCAGTTCCGATTTTTCGGTTATGCTCAATGAATACGCTTCGATATATGAATCATCTCCTTTATCCATATACGCAGTCACTAAGACGCTATTACCGTTAATGGAGACAATTTCAGCTTTCTCTGAGGCTATTTTCTTTTGGACATCTTCTAGCACAGGCGTTTCCACATCTTCTGGCTCACTCCCGCTGTTTATCTCTGCTTCGCGTGAGCATCCGGCTACTAGAATCAATGTACATAGCATAAAAAGATAAAGTGTCATTTTTCGAATTGTCATGCCTCTCAACTCCTTTCATTTTGTAGACGCTGGGAATACATCAATTGTTTCACTTTAAATTCTTCAAAATTCTGGAAATACAGATTCTAATCTAGTCTATTCTAATCCATGTACTTTCCAATTTCATATCCTCATAATTATGAACATAAATAAGTTTTTCTCCGCCATCAACCAGATATAGTTTACTCGAAAACGCTACAGTCGGAGTCTCTTCATCGTATGAAATTTCATTACTAAATCCACTAATTATGATATATCGGTCTTTTAGGTTTACTTCAGTTATCTCATATGTTGCTTTGGTCAACAGTTGACCATTTGTAACACCGATAAGTACTATCCCGTCATCTAAACTTAAGAACATATCCTGTTCTCTTTCATTTACCCAAGTTCCCACAACATTATTAATAAAACTCTTATCATCCAAAAGCTTCTCTGATAGTTGTCTGTTATCACCAGGTAGGTTTTCGGGTCTTATGACATCCGGCGATACACCTGCGCCCCCGCCAGTTGTAAGGCTCTCTGTTTTGTCACTGCAGGCAGAAATCAAAATAGCAAGCAATAAAATCCCCAGTGAAATAACTTTTTTCATGAGATAATCTCCCATTACGTCAAATAGAAAAAAACCTAAATCTTTATTCTTCATTCCAAAAACATCTAGACGAACATTCAATTGGATTAGTTGCGTTTAACTGGCCCTAACATCTTTAATGTGTATGATTCCTTTATTTATGAATAATTTACGTAATAACAAAAAGACTGATCTTCTTCATGTTGAAGATCAGCCTTTTTCAGTGCACTTATTTTATTTCTTTCATAAATTCCATGAAATTTCCAACAATTTCCTTTGATTTGGTATGGTGTAAATAATGTTCGCCATCCATTGTCATCACCTTGCCATGAATAGAATCCTTTACTTGCTCTTCATGCAGTGGTATCCATCCTTCTACGCCAGTATTATTCGCTTGTATAAAGAAAATAATGGGAAGGCTTTTCGGAAATGCTAAATGTCGAGATCCTTTAAAATTAGAATAAATATTTTCCATTTCATTCAAGGTTGTATTATTATTCATGTTTTTAAGAGAAAGTAATTTCATTTGTTCTATTGTTTTATCATCAAATGATAGTGCAGCATAGGGGTCGGGACTTAGCTTTATTAGCAATCTGGCGAGCCCTGATTTTTTGAGAAGTTTAAACGTTTTTATTGGAAATTCAACATCCATACCGCCTTGTGTAGGAACACTGCTATCGATACCTACAAATGCACTCACTTCATTTTCATATTTGTTCACATAATCTAGCCCGTAAATGCCTGCAATGGAGTGACCCATTAGAATATATCGGTCAATTTTAAGACTCTGTAAAGCTTCATGGATTTCACTTACAATATTCTCTGTATTACGCTCCTTCTCGGTTCCATCACTTAATCCATAACCAAAAGGCTCAATCACGACTACTTTGTAAAATGGTGAAAGCTCATCTACTAGCAGCTTAAAATCAAGTGCTGGTGCTGCTGTACCAAAACCAGGCAGGAGCACCACAGTTTCTTCGCCTTTTCCTTGGATGGTAACATTCATATGTTTCCCATCTACAGGAACTAACTGGCCATAGGTTTCTATTTTTCCTTTCTCCGATTTATTGCTTGCCATATTAACTATAAAAACAATGGCTAGAAAGAGGACTATTACAATAGCTATAACTCCTAATGTTTTAAGTAAAATGCTAAGTATTTTTTTCATTCTCATGCCCCTCTTCATTTTAACTGCCTCTCTTTGTTCCACACGTATCTTCTCCTGTCCTCATCTGTATATTCCGACTGCCTTAACGAGTCGATACTGAAAGCTTATACGACGAACATGTACTCCCTATGACGCCAATATGAACGGAGTATGAACAAGCAAAAAAAATGCTGCGGCGTAACATGCAAGGAAGCTTGCATATCATGCTGCAGCATGGAGAATGTGGATTATATAATCCGAATAAAATAAAATGAATCTGACTATTCTGCTCCTGTTGTGATTGGTAAGGTGACAATGAAGGTGGTTCCTCGCCCAAGCTCGCTTTCCACTCGGATGTCGCCATGATGAAGCGATACGATCTGTTTAACGATGGCAAGTCCCATACCGCTACCTCCATACTTACGACTGTGGGAACGATCGGCCTTAAAAAACCGTTCAAATATACGCTTCTGGTCCTCGATGGAAATACCAATACCCGAATCGGATATTCGGACGATCACGTTCTTGATCTCTTGTTTCATGCTGACGTTAATAACGCCCCCATCCATAGAAAACTTGATACTATTGCCAAGTATGTTCGTCCATACCTGATTCAAAAGGTCATGATCAGCCATTAGTCGTACAGCCATCATATTGAGCTCGAAACGGATGTTGCGAGCCGTCCACTGCGGCTGGATCGCGACGATGACTCGTCTGATCTGTTCATCAAGGCTCAATGTGACCAATCTCAGTTGCTGCGACTGCGATTCAAGTAAACTAAGCTTTAGCAGGCTGTCGCTCATCTTGGACATCCGACCTGCCTCGGCAATGATAATATCGAGATATCGGATTCGCTCGTTTTCTGCGGTATCTATTTGCTTGAGCGCTTGAGCATAACCGGATATCGAGGTGAGCGGCGATTGAACTTCGTGAGACACGTTGGATACAAAATCCCTTCGCATCTGCTCAAGTTGCTGCAGGTCGTGCATCATTTCTTCGAAGCTGCGAGCCAAAGTACCTAACTCCCCCCTTTGCGTTATATTCAGCTTAACGTTGAAATCTCCATCTGCTATAAGCTTAGTCGCTTTTGTCAGCTTCTTAATCGGTCTGATTAGAAACATTGCAGCAACTAAAATCACTAGGCTTCCTACTACCAACGAATAAGTTGAAAAGTTTAAAATCCACTTTATGATAAAAGAGGTGGAAGGGGGAGCGATCGGTTCAATAAACATCGCTTTCGTTCCCATTTCAGTTGTTATCAAGGGCAATCCTAAGAGAATAGTAGAAACACCACTCGGATTGACTTGAACAACTTGTCCATTGAGTACTTTATTTACTTGTTCCATAGTCACAGTGGCAGGATTGTGTCCGTTAAGCGCTCCATAAGACTGGAATTCACCCGTTTCTTCATATATACGGAGATGATAGGATTTAAGCTGATTCATACCACTTACGAACGTATCCGCTTCACTTAACGGAAATGTCTCGTAAATGAGGGCGATATCCTGACCAAAGTGAAGTAAAGGGATTTGCAAGTTTTCATTCAATTTATCTTTAAATACCCAAGTAGCCACAAAAAATGAAATGATCGTGCCCCCGATTACGGAGACTAGAAATATCAGGACCACACGCGTATATAAGGATCTGATCATTCGTAAACCTCTAGACGGTAGCCAAGCCCACGTACAGTCTCGATACGAAAATCGGGTGTAGTCGCGAACCTTTCACGCAGCCGTTTAATATGTACGTCTATTGTTCGATCATCTCCAGCGTAATCGATACCCCAGATTTGATCAATCAATTGCTCGCGCGTATAGACTTGTCCGGGTGTTCCTGCGAGCTTATACAGCAATTCGAACTCCTTGAGCGGCAACGTGAGCGACTCCGTCCCTCTCATCACCTTATAGGTCTGTCGATCAAGGATGACATTTCCGAACTGGATTGTCTTCGTGGAACCGATCCTATAACGTTTTAGCAATGCTCTTACACGAGCAGTCAACTCCAACGGATCGAATGGTTTCGTCAAATAATCGTCCGTACCAAGTTCAAACCCTTTCACTTTCTCCCATGTTTCGCCTCTCGCAGTCAGCATAAGTAAAGGAAGATCAGGATCGGCTCTTCGGAGCTCCTTGCATAACGTCCATCCATCCATAATCGGCATCATAATATCGAGCACGACAAGATCGACATGCGTTGACGTGTAGACGGTCAGTGCTTCCTTTCCGTCAGCAGCTTCGACGGTAGTGAATCCGTCATTGCGTAGAAATAAACAGACAAGTTCACGAATGTTCTCATCGTCGTCAGCAACCAGTATAGTAGGCATCCGTTCCCTCTTTCCTTATTACCCTGTTTTCTATCCCCTATTGAAGTAACCATTATACTATAAGTAAAATGGAAATACCCCTGATCTTTATAGAACACAGTCTTACGATTCAAAATACCCACATACGCATATAGATAAAGCTCGACCGCATTTAAGCAGTCGAGCTCCCTCATTTTTCATAAATATCTGTCATCCGATCCATTGATTTAAAGACATCTAGCCTTTGACAGAACCGCCTGTCACCTGCATAAATGATTTATTTGCAAAAACATATACGATTAATATCGGCAAAATCGATAAGCAGGCTCCCGCCATAATCAGATGGGTTTGCGTGGCTGCAGTCGTACCATATCTTAAATCCGCTAAACCAACCGTCAAGGTTTGTAATTTAGGGTTTGTCATCGTAAAAACAAGTGGCAGGATATATTCATTCCAAGCATTCCGGAAGGCAAATAATGCTGCGACGCCTAAACCCGGCTTCAATAATGGAAGAATAATTTTCCAATAAACCGAAAAGAAATTACATCCATCAATGTATGCCGCTTCATCCAAATCCCGAGGAATTCCTTTGAAGAAACCGATTAGAATAAAAAAGGTAGTGGCATGGGCACTGATTAGAATAAAGATAACCCCCCACAACGAGGAATTCAAATGTAATTTCACCATAAGTTCAAATTGCGGTCGGATAACAACGGCACCAATCGATATAAACATCGTCGCGGCTTGAAGACTAACATATAAGCTCTTTCCGAAAAAACTTCTGCGATCCACCGCATAGGCGGCCATCGAAGCCAAAAGCAGCGTCCCAATCGTCGTAAACGTACTAATAAATAAACTATTCCAAGTAAACTTAGCAAAGTCAGCTTGTTTCCAAGCATCCAAGTAGTTCGAGAAATGCCATACGCTAGGAAGAATGGTTGCGCCTGCTGTCAGCTCTGCATTCGTTTTGAAAGACCCAAATAACGTAACGAGCACAGGAAACACAGTAAATACGGCAATAAGACCTAGAAATATCCAAAGGATTAACACAGAAAATAAACGTTTCGCTCTCCTGCCAACTTTAGTGATCGGAGCGGTATTAGTTGCTGGTGCTGTGTTCATTACAGCAATCCCCCTAGGCTAGAAAGTACGGTTTAAACGTTTTGATAACCAGAAATAACCTAATGTAATGACTCCAACGATTACGGCAGACATAAAGCCAACAGCGCTACCGTAACCAATCTGTTGAATCATAGTTGAACTAGAAGAGATTGGGAAGAACATTCGATATACATATAGATACATAACCTCTGTTCGTCCAATCGGACCGCCTTCTGTTAATACCATGATACTTTCGTAACCCTTTAACGAAATCGTAATCGCTAGCATAATAATCATTTGAAGCACAGGCCCCAGCATTGGAATGGTAATGTAGAAGAACTTCTGAGAAGCATTCGCTCCGTCTAGTGAAGCGCTCTCATAAACATCATCCGGAATGTTTTGCAGACCAGCGAGGAAGAGAAGCATATAGTTTCCTATAGCACCCCAGATGGCAACGATGATAGATGTTACCATGGCTAGATCGGGTCCAAGCCAATCAATGCTTTTGGAGATGATATGATATTTCAATAAAAACTGGTTTAATATTCCGTTGTAAGAATTAAATATGTTAAAAAAGACGATGGAGATTACAGCGGTACTCAGCACAGTTGGCATAAAATAAATCGCTCTTAAAAAATTTTTCCCTTTAAGTCCTTTATTTAATATTACCGCTAAAATTAATGATAAAGGAATCGTGATGATGATTTTCCCCATCGCATAGACCGCGGTATTAACTACCGAGTTCCAATAGGCTTCATCTCTCATCAAGCTCGCAAAGTTACCAAAGCCGATAAACACTTCTTCTCCATATCCTGGATAATCATAAAACATATATCTAATCGCCCATACAATCGGATAAATACCTAACACTACGGTAAATATTAGACTGGGTAAAATAAATGAGTAAGATTCTCCTAATTTGCGCAGACTGGTCATGTTCAATTTCATCTCCTTAAATATCAAGGATAGGGCATACAAGATGCTCCTATCCTTTTTTGGCATGATCCATGCAATAGAAGTATTATTTGACTAGCATTCCTTGCAGGCTTTTCGCATTAAAGTCCGGCATTGCTTCAGTTGTTACATCACCAGAAGCTCTAGCTTTATCTAGAGCAGTATTGTATCGCGTATTTACGTCCGTAATCATCTTATCCAGATCTCCGCCGCTAATCGCATATTTAATAAATAGGTTTGGAAAATCCGTTCCTTCTACAGTCACTTTCGGCGAAATAGGCCACAAGCCATCATATTGTGTAGGGAGGAATCCCGCAATACCAGGCATTTCCGGAGTATTGGACTGAGCTATAATGTCTGGAAGAAGAGATAAGCCATAGCCATCTTCATAGTATGTTCTTAACACTTCATCACTGTACATATACTCCAAGAATGTCCAAGCCTCTTTTTTATTTTTAGTCTGACTGCTGATGGAAAGCCATGGACCTGTTTTCCAGTATCCTGCTACTCCTGCAATGTCGCCGCTAATCGTTGGAGGCAAAGCAGCTGACCAGTTTACTTTTGTTGGAAACTGCGTTTGATATACATTGGGCTCAGCAGAAATCGATAGATACATACCGATCTTTCCTTCAGCAAATTGAGCGCGCAGCGGATCAATGTCCAGCGCCTCTACGCCCGGCAGCATACTTCCGTCATCCTTCATTTGTTTAAAAACTTTCATGATATCTGCAAATCCAGAAAAATCATATTTGCCTGTTTTAAAATCATAACCATAACCGCCGATTCCACTTAACTCAGCGATCGATCTTGGAGCCTTTTCAAAAGAGTTGTCTGCTCCTTTAAAGTTAATTGCAAAGCCATAGGCACCAATATCTTTGCCTGCTTCAGTAAGCTTTTTCGCAACCTCAACCATTTCATTCAATGTTTTAGGAGCGCTTGTAATACCGGCTTTGTCAAAAAGATCCACGTTGTAAATTAGTCGGCTTGAATATCCATAATTGGGAAGGGAAAAAATTTGGTCATTCAACATGTTTGATTTGTCAATAAGTGCTCCTTGGAATTTAGTCTTCATTTCTTCATTCATATAGCCATCCAGAGGTTCCAGATACCCCTTCTTAACGAAAGGAATAAAGTTGCTTGGAGTCGTTCTGATAATGTCCGGAGCTTGCTTACTTGCGAATGCAATATCAACGGACTGGTTATAGTTCTCAGACAGTCCTTTCAGCTCTACCTCAATATTCTCTGTATTGGTTTCGTTAAACCTTTCGACAACTTCTTGAATATAGGTCAAATCATGCCGATCCTCTGTCCAATAGTTAAGCTTAACCTTCGGTGCATCTTTTGTACCCTCCACAGCAGCTTCGGTAGTTGTCTTTGGTGCTGGCTCATTTGTCCCCTTAGTCGAGTTCGTAGAATTTCCGTTACCAGAGGAGCATGCGCTCAAACTAAGAGCAAGGAGTGCAGCTACAGTAACCATTCGCGTTTTATTTAACATGAACTTTTCAACCCCTTCGGTTTTTTATTACTGGTGATATCCATTATTATAATTAACCGAAGTCGAAGGCATAATGGGGCAAAACTATTCTCAAGGGGGATTTTCCGACGATCTTTACTCCTATTTGTAATAGGCCTGTTTGAACTCTGAAGGTGTCATTCCTGTATTTTTCTTAAATATTTCGCTGAAATAGCGACGATCCTCATAACCAATATCAATTGCAACCTGCTGAACCTGATGGCCTTTCATTAGCAAAAATTTGGCCTGATTAATTCGTTCATTCGTTACAAATTGAAGAAAGGTTTGGCCTGTAACCTTCTTGAATAAATTGCTAAAATAGCTGCTGCTCAGATGCACCAGCTTGGCGCAATCATTCACGGATAAATCCAAATGAAGATGCCCCCTCATGTATTCAATAGCTTTATGTATAATGCGCTCAGCCTCTGTTGTTCTATGTTTATCTTGTAATACGCAGCCATTAATACATAGCTGCTCAAGAGATTTTTGCAATTCCAGCAACGACATTCGATCTGTATTTTTATGCGATTCAATGTCCGCTTTTAACCCCTGCAAATCTTCCGTATGCAGTTTTTCCTCTAATACTCTCAGAACCATATAAACCAATTCATCATACATCGTAATCAGATATTGCGGATGTGGCAATGGCTGTATTTTGGCGCAATTCTCATAAATCTGCTGCAATACACCAAGCGCCAGCTCCTGATTTCCTGAACGCACAGCAAAGAGAAGCTCCTTCTCCTGGTCTAAGGAATACGTACGTAAATGCTGACTCATCTGACCAAAATCGCCAAAATGAAACACCCCATTGCCGCCCGTATAAAAGTTATAGGACAATGCGCTTATTGCCTGTTGATATCCGAGATGGATTTCTGAAATGAGGTTTATGCTTAAGCTCACCCCGATCGAGACGGTATGACGCGAATATAGCGCACAATGATTACAACAAATCTCGGCTAATGATCCAGGCTCTATCTTCTCTGTAGAATTATAAATGACGACAAGGCGATTCATACTTTCTCTAAATACGACCCCTTGTGTATAGGCGCTAATCGTCTCCTCCAAAATATTTTGTAAAGCATAACGAGTTAGCTCTACTTCACCGATGGGCAACGTTTGAATGGTTTTCGAAAATCGATCGATCTCGACGACCATTACAACAAAGCCCTCTCTCTTTAAATCAATTTCAAGGAACTCCCATTTATCCCTCGCACTTTCCTCGCTTGATGAATAACGGATGAGCAGGTTAAAGTATTCCTGCCTTAAGAGCGGCTTGCTCTCTCTTACTCTAGCTTCCATCTCATAAATTCTTTTATGTTTGCTCCGCTCAAGCTCAATTTCTTGAGTTGCCTTCAGGACAACCTCTATAATATCCTCCATTGAAAAAGGTTTAGCTACAAAATCAAAAGCTCCGTAACGAATCGCCTGCTGAGCATAGCTAAACTCCGTATAGCCGCTTAGCAGTATGACTTTGCATGCGGGAGACTTTTCTATAATTCTACGCGTTAATTCAAGACCATCCATGACCGGCATCCGAATATCCGTCAATATAATATCCGGATTCAGCTCCAAAGCGATTTTGAGCCCTTCCTCACCGTCTAAGGCAGTACCAATGATCTCAATTCCATACTCAGCCCAAGGGATTCCAAGAGATATCCCGTCTATTACACTTATGATATCGTCCAACACACACATGCTAAATCGCTTCTCCATATCCATCTCTTCCCTTCATTTTGATGATTAATGTAATAGAAGTTTTCTGATCTGGAACACTATCGAAGATCATCTCTGAATCCCCGCCATAATAAAGCTGAAGCCGGTGATAAATATTACGCAGCGCATACCCCGTCTTATGAGTAGGCACTTGTAAGCTTTGCTTAATCTCATCCACATTCATGCCACCCCCATTATCCTCTACAGTAATAACGAGAAGCTCCTCTGTTTTTCTAATCCATACATCAATAATGCCGCCTGATTTACGGTTTTTAAACCCATGTAAAATAGAGTTTTCAACCAATGGCTGAAGAATAACTTTGAGGATTGTAATGTCAACGAGATAATCTTTTTCTATGTCTACCACCACATTATAGTCAAATAGTTGCGTATAGCATTTTTTTTGAATAAATAAATATTGTGTCACATGTTCAATTTCTTTCTCTAATGTCGTGTAATCAAATCCATTATTTAAACCAAGTTGGAACATCCGCGATAAGGATAGAACCATTTCCTTAACATCATCGGGTTGATTCAATTGCGCTTTCCAATAAATCGTATTTAGCGTGTTATACAAAAAATGTGGATCGATTTGCGCTTGTAATGCTTTAATTTCCGCCTTACGTTTCTTAATTTCAATTTCTCCCGTTTCCTTAATGGATAAAGCTAATTCCTCCAGCATACTATTGAATTTTCTCCCCACCTGAGAGACCTCATCCCGATATTCGCTTTCAAAGCGAACGCTTAAATCATTCGTGTGTTCAACTTTCACCATTAAGTTTCGCAGCTTAAGTAATGGCTTCAACAGAACAGCTGTGAGAATATTAGAATAAATCATGGAAAGCAATAGACATCCAATCATAATTAAAAACGAAACCCATTTGATCATACGGATTTGCTTCAAAAGATCTGATTTCGATTGAACACTAAGCAGGATCCAGTCCTCAGCTAAAGTTAGGCTTGAATAATTAACCAAATAGGAGTGTTTTGTTCCTTTATAGTCAAAACTACCTTTCGTATCCCGATTGATATTTTCAACAAAGCTACTCTCATTAAAAAAATTCGAAAACCGGGATTCCGAAAAAAATATCAGCTCCCCCTTACTCGAGACCAAATGAAACTGTTGGTCTGTTTCTTCTACATTTTTCAGAAGCAAATCAATCAACGCTTGTTCTTTAATATTCACGATAATGTATATCCCACTATTCTGATTTTCAGTAAGCGGTTGCATAACTAACGTAATAACCTTTTCTTTTCTCCGAAAAAAAGTATCCTCATGTCCTTCTATCCAAATGGCATGCTGATATTCCGAAATGAGACTGTACATATCGGTATCGAAAAAAGAGTTCTCTTTCAACCGCACATAATTGGTCGGATAAAATTCACCTATAGACGTTGTAATAAGAATAGACTGAACTGCAGGCTCTAATGCTTGTATTTGTGAAAATGGGGTTTGAATGGACGATAATAGCTGATAATAGTTTTGTTTATCGCCTGCGGATGCATTTTTAATGATGTCTTTGAAAGATTCACTGATGGTCAGCGTCATAACCGATACGATAATTTGCCTTAGCTTCTCATCAAATACCTGAGCAGATTTATTCAAGCTATTCTGGCTTAATTCGGAGGCATTCCTCTTCAGTACGCTGGCTGCAATAAAATAAGTCATCGTCCCCGTCGTGCTAATCGCTAAAGTGATCAAGATGACAAATGAAAGCCAAATCCTCTTCTTATACGATAGCTGATACAACCATTGCTTATAGTTCAAACGTCTCTCTCCCCTTATTTCAGCTCTAACTTATCTATCGAAATCCATCCTATCGTATCAAATTACGATAAATCAGTATATAAAATACGTCCCGAGCTAAATCAGCATCGAGACGTATTCCAAACCTATTCGACTAAATGTGCGACAATTGAGAGATCAACAATATCAATTTTTCCATCCGCATTGACATCAGCTGCCTTGAAATTAGCCCAATCGACACTTTGGTCTGTCTTACCGAATGCTGCAGCAACGAACGATGCCTAGATCACCAATGGACACTTTATCGTCTCCGTTTTGATTCCCATCTATGAAACCAATATATTTCGTTCTTTATTAAGCGCATACATAAATATTAAGGTAACGGTATGATTCAGGTGGACATCTCAGCAAATCACCTCCATCTAATTGCTTAGTCATGCGGTGGCTTTGTCTTATTCCCCTGGTTGCTATGCCTTTTCTGTCTTGCGGATTCATAGTGCCATTCCTTTATCCCATAGATAAGCCATCGCTAAGTATGAGATAAGGTTAATCATAATAGAACTGTTTCTGAAACATAACGGGACAAAACTATTGTGAAGGGGGGGATTCCTACGCATTAGCATTCATAGTGTTAATTTTTCTGGAGAATAGAAAAACGAGCTCCCTGGGGAAGCCCGTCTATGCTGGTATATTAATGTTTTTGACATGGAGATTACAGTTTGACATTGTCTGATTGATTCTTATAACATTCTATCTAGTCATTGGATTCGATGCGCTGCTCCTATTCTATGAACGTAATCACGCTTTTTAAAACCCGGTTTTCGGAATCTCCTTTGGTGGATTTGAGAAGGGTGTTTGCCGCTCCTTATCGCATACATATTTTCATGCGCTTTTGTGAGTTCATGAACAAAAGGCATATACGGCTGCTGACAAACATCAATTACACCTATTTGATAGTTTTCACCATCGAATCGACCTAGTACGAGTTGGTCATTATGCCTGAGAATAAACATCCATAGCCAAATATTCATTCATTTGGAAAAAAAGATGCCTCCGAATAGATCGGAGACACCTTTTTCTCTCATATTGGTTGTAATATAGTTAGTCTATTATGGCTGGAATGATACCTTCCTTAATTAGTGTCCATCTATCTCGTGGATTAAGGATGAATGCTGAAGCAATAGCTACGACAAGGGCTTTTTCTGGGATGCAACAAATAATATTGCCGCCATCACCTAGTGCTGAGTATACAGAAAACCCATCCTCTTCATGTAGCCACCATAGATATCCATAATGATTAGGATTCATCTGTGTTGAATCGTCAATCCAAGTCTTGGAGAGTATCTGATTATCATCCCATACGCCATGGTTCAGATAAAGTAAACCAAAACGTGCCATATCACGGGGAGACAGTGTAAGTCCCCCTCCTCCTGTGGAGTTACGATTCGGGTCATGAACCCACCCTTTCACATTTTTGCCGAATAGATCATCAAAACCAAATGATTTCATTTCAAAATCAGGGATTACTTTCATACCGATGGGTTTAAACAAACGTTCATTAGCAAACTCACGGGCGCTTTTTCCTGTGCAGCGAGTGATGATGGCTGAAAGCAGATGCGCTCCTGCAGTAGCATACTTGAACGTACCGATTGCTCCCTCTTCACCCATCATATCCAGCGAATAATTTACCCAGTCAGATTCCATACACATCTTGTCCAGAGGTTCTTTCCAGTCCTCAAATGAATAGGGAGCCGTCATAGTGAGAAGATGGCGTATCGTAATTTCTCGTTTCTGCTCATTAACAGCATCAGGAATATATTCGGGGAAAAAATCCAACACATTCTGCTCTACATCTTTAATATAATTTGCATCTATGGCAATACCAATGAGAGCAGATAATATACTTTTCGTTACAGATGCCACATGGTAGGTATCATCAATCCCATAGCTATTATAATATCTTTCATACGCGATATATCCATTTCTCACTACTACGATACCGTTTATATTGCTGTACTCGGATGTTATGATTGATTCAAGCATAGAAAGTTTATCTGTGTCTATTCTCAAGGTTGTCGGGTCTACGGCTTGCCATTCTGTAGTTGGCCAATCGTTTCTATGCAATATAGAAACCTCCCCATTTTTTGTTTAGAACGCGTTATGGAAACCATCAGCTCATGCTGCTATCTTTTCTTTATTGGAAAATACACCTCGGTAACAATATCCTCAGGAACGGTGGCTTGATTGGGATCGGTCACATATATTTCGTACGGGGATTTTACCAATTCATATCCTTCATTTTCTACCCACTCTCTCAACCTAGCATATACCGATGTCAATTCTGAATATGAACCTTTTAAAACAGACTTTGCGCAAAGCCTCCCTGGCAAGTCTCTCGTTCCTTTTACCGTCTCCGCTATCGGAATGGCAAACTCTGTATCATTGCCGGCAGGATTATATTCTTGGCTATGATAAATCGTTATTGGTGAACCAAGCACGGTGAGTTTTTCAGTAGCAATCTTTTCATATAACCCGCTAATATACGTTCCATAACCAGCAACATAGTCTTCACTACTTATCTTCTGACGCATATAAAGAATATTGATGGATTGTGTTTCAACAACTTGTACTTCAATATTTTCAAGGTATGACATAATCGGTATGCCCTTCTCTAAATTCAAAATATCGGTACTCATTTGTTTTAGGGTATATTCAAAGGCTGTTCGTTTTTCTTGTATTTCCTCTCTCTTACGATTAAGGGCAGAACAAAATTTCTCTTCTGATCGATCCTCTTCCCATTCTAGAATGGCTTTGATTTCATCCAGGGAGAAGTGATAGGATTTCAAACGGTTGATAAAGAGCATCCTTTTTAGTTGCCCGATTGAATAATATCTATAACCGTTTTCAGGATTAATTTCATTAGGTTTTATTAATCCGATTTCATCATAGTATCGAAGGGTCTTTGTAGATACTCCGCATATCTTAGAGAATTCTCCAATGGATAGCAATTGTTCACCTTCTTTCTTCCTATTTTTATATGAACTAAACAGTCTATTGCTTATCTTTACTATGCACTTTACCCTAAGGGTAAAGTCAACAGCAAAACTCCAGTCTTATATCCATAAAGTTTCAGTGTTCAGTTACATAATAAAGAGGCTGAAAATTCAGCCCCTTCACGTATTGCTTCCGCTTGTCTTTAGCCGACATCGATTAAGAAATTCGGCTTAGTTCCTATTTCACCTATAGAATGACGATATAAATCCTCGTAATAGCCTTCTATATCTAGCAACTCCTTATGCGTCCCTGATTCTACTATCTCACCCTGCCGCAAGACGATAATTCGGTCAGCATGCATAATTGTTGACAAGCGATGCGCGATAACGATCGTTGTTCGCCCTTTAGATACGATATGAAGCGCCTGTTGGATTAACTGCTCCGTCTGAGAATCTAGATTAGCAGTAGCTTCGTCCAAAATAAGGATCTTTGGACGGAAAACAATGATCCGTGCAAATGATAACAGTTGCCGCTCGCCTGCTGACAATCCACTGCCACGCTCGGACAATCTCGTATCGTAGCCATCGGTCATGCGTCTTACCACTGCATCAGCACCTACGAATTCACATGCGAGAATCACCGCTTCTCGTGAGATGTTTTCGTCGAACATCCTGACATTGTCAATAATGCTGCCTGCATAGAGATAGGGCTCTTGTTGGACCAGACCGACGATTCGGTGTAAATTGGCTTGCGGCAAATCTCTAATATCATTGCCATCAATGAGAATGCTGCCTTCTTGCACATCATAAAACCGACATAGCAAGCTCATGAGTGAGCTTTTTCCTGCACCAGTCGTACCGACAATGCCGATCATTTCACCTGGACGGATATGTAGATCAAGTCCTTGAAAGATTGGTGAACCGCTCTCATATCCAAAGGTAATGTGATTGAAGTCGATCCGTCCTTCTACCGATTCTAAATGAATGGGAGTCGGCTGCTTATTATCCTTGATTTCAAGTTGAGTGTCGAATACTCCCCAGATTCGATTTACTGCAACGGTAGCCGATTGCAGTGTATTCCACTGCTGCGTTATGGCATTAATGGGCTGGAAGAACTGGCGGATGTATGTGATAAACGCATACAGGACGCCGAATTCGAGTTTTTGACCTAGGACAGCATGACCGCCTATCCATATGACGAAAGCGATGGTAAGGTTGCTCAACAGATCGAAAGAGCGATTAAACATTACCATCGTACGTATCTCACGGATATTAGCTCTATAGTAAGCTTCATTTCGTTCCTTGAATTGCTCCGCCTGAGCCTTCTGTTGTTGAAAGACCTGAATCAAGCTCATACCTGACAGACTCTCAGCTACGAATGATATCAGTCGGGACAGCCGCGTCCGTGCCATCTGGTAGGTATTACGCATGAAAGTACGAAATGAAATCGTAATAAATGCGATGATTGGCAGCAAAACAAGACAATAGGTGCCAAGGGTTACATCGAGTTGAAACATCATGACAAGGATGAATAATAGGGTAAGACCATCACGCAGCAGTGTAAGCAGCACTTGGTTGAAAAATTGATTCACTGCTTCCGTATCACTTGAGACATGCGTGATCAAGCTGCCGTTCGGTGTCTTATCGAAATAAGACATGGAGAGCTTCGTAATATGCTCAAACAACTGTTTTCTTATCTTTGCCACGATGCTTTGTCCTGCATACTGTATTAAATTGTTCTGCAGATAAGAAAATAAAAATCCTGATACCGACAGCCCGAAGTATATGAGGCAGATGACAAGGATACTGCCGTATTCGTTCTTGCCTGCCATCAAATTGTCATCAATAAGAACCTTGACTAAATAAGGCTGGAACAGCTCAGACGCAATGGCGATTATCGTACAGATTAAGACCAAAATAAAGGTAATCCGATGTGGCATCACATAAGAACTAAGAATTCGAAAGGCTGACCGATATTGGTATTTTGATTCCTTACCCTTTTCCGACTTCTGTTCCTTATGTCTATTTTCATTGGACTGCGGCATGCTGACTTCCCTCCTCTTGAATCGCATGGAGCTCAGCATACTGTCCCGGCTCGGCCAATAGTTCCTCGTGCTTGCCGCGCTGAACGATTCGTCCTTCGTCCATGACGATAATGAGGTCTGCATGCTTTAATGCGCTTATTCGATTTGCAATGATAATAGTCGTTTTACCGCTGCGCTCTTCTTGGATCGTTTGTAGAATTTCGGTCTCAGTGACTGCATCGACTGCGCTGACACTATCGTCCAAAATCATAAACGGTGCATGCTTGATTAGACCGCGTGCAAGGCTTGTTCGCTGACGTTGACCACCTGATAAGGTAACGCCACGTTCTCCGAGCTTCGTCTCGAAGCGATCAGGAAACTCCATAATATTATTGTAGATCCGTGCTTGCTTAGCAGCCATTTCAATCTCTTCCTGTCCGGCTTGTCGTTTGGAGAATGCGATATTTTCTCCAATCGTCGTACTAAATAGGAAACCATCTTGTGGCACATAAGCTATCTGATTTCGCAAGCTTTCAAGCTTAATTCTACGGATGTCCGTCCCACCTATTTGAATTGACCTTACAGGTGCTTCATACGATCGCAGCAGTAACTTGACAAGCGTTGTCTTCCCGCTTCCGGTACGTCCAACAATTCCGAGCGTCATGCTTGGCTCAATAACCAGATTAATCTCTTTCAATGCTGGCTGAGAGGCTTCCGGATATGAAAAGGTTAGCCCTTCTATACGTACTTCCGATTGATTTAGTGCAATAGGTAAAGCATCTTCTTCTTCAACAATGTCTGGCTGAACAGCAACCACTTCATTTAAGCGCTGCAATGAAGCGCGTGATCGTTGTACCGTATTTATGACATTACCTATTTGCTGCAAAGGGTTCATCAGCATTCGTACGTACAGTGTTAGCGCAACGAAATTTCCGAGTGTAATCTTTCCAGTAACGGTTAGATAACCACCCAGTGCCAAAGACATAATCAAAGACATGGAGCCCAAAAACGGCACGAGTGCTTGGAAGAGCGAGGACATGCGAACAAGCGAAAGCTGATTGTCACGTATCTGATCGACGTGCGTACCAAACCTCTCGATCATAATCGGCTCTACTGCGAATTTCTTCGTAACCCGTATACCCCCGAACTGCTCCTCAGCTGATTCAGTCATTGCGCCTAGCGACTCTTGCACTTTTAGTGATCGTTTACGAATGGCAGGACCAAAGCGTGTCACGATCCAGGGAATCAGAAATAATGGTCCGACGGATGCTGCGATTAGGTAGAGCGGGATATCGCTTAAGACCATCGCCCCTATACAGGAAAATAGAAGCAATGTTCCCATCGCCAGCTGGTTAATACCCATGGAAATCGATTCCCTTACGCCTGTAACGTCATTCATAAAATAACTAAGTATCTTTCCTGTACCATTTTTGGAATAATAGTGTTCACTTAACTCTGA
The DNA here is from genome assembly GCF_056269295.1 of Paenibacillus sp. J31P13. Taxonomy (NCBI): domain Bacteria; kingdom Bacillati; phylum Bacillota; class Bacilli; order Caryophanales; family Paenibacillaceae; genus Paenibacillus; species Paenibacillus sp. J31P13. The sequence continues at coordinate 1,132,285 of NZ_JBWDNR010000001.1, read as the reverse complement.
GAAATGCAAGAATAGTTTGCGGCGAGTTATATATTCAAATAATCGGCCGACATACATGATGAGATATTGTCCATAACCCCCAATGAGCACATGACCTACACCAATCAACAAGAGTAGCAGACTGTAACGGACGACATCATGCGTTATCAAATCTCCAGTCTGAAGTTGATCTGTGAAGTCGCCGAGTACTTTTGGGAAGAATGCATATATGATGCTGGCGATTGTATGCATCGTTATTGAGGTGAAGTATATGTGCCAGGTCTCTTTAAAATATGGTTTCAATATACCGTTTGGCTTCAAATTCGATCCTTTCCTCCTTTCTCTTATACAGTGGAGCTGTCATAAAGTTCTCTTTACATAATCATCCGCAGTATTTAAATAAAAAAACCGAGCAGCAGTACTAAGAAATGGAAACCAATTCTTTGAAGGAGAGACTAGAGATTAATGTAATTAAATATTTGCGTCTATTGAATCTTTTTTATCGGTTTCGTTATCTTCAGTCGTTTTATCATCTGATATGATCTCATGAAGCTGAAACATATGAATAAACTCTTCGATGATGGCTTCTGTTGCTTTTAGTTCACCACATATGACTTGTTTAATCGATTCAAGCTCCGGTTCGTTTAATTGTCTCTGCAAAGTAGATCGATTAATTATAAGCTTATCCAAGAATGCTATTGCTCTTCCGCGGCGAAACGTTTGAGCGCTTTTGGGATGCTGATCTGAAAAATCCTTCATACCTTCCTTATTTAAATGCCCAAAACCCCGGTGTTCCGAATGTTCTCTACGACCAAGCTTACCTTTATGTCCATGTCCTTCGCGCATTTTGTTTCCTCCTTTTCAATTGTGTATACATTTGTATACTTTCGATGTTGTATACAAATGTATACGAACTATTTGTTATCTGTCAATATTTGTTTTTCAAAAAACTCTAAATAGCGATTTTTCAGATGAATCTATGCTAGAGACAATTAAAGTTCTTCAAAAAAAAGATCTTGACTTTTAGCCCAGTTCGCACGGGTACTTGACATCCGTATGCTATATTAAAAAAGATATCTATCGGTTTAACTCCTTCATTCAATTACATCACATTTAGGACAAAGCAAATAACTAGCTCACTAACCATATATGGGAGGCAATTTATGTTTCAGCATAGCCATCAAAATTATAATGAAGTAAACTTTGGTTCACAAGATTTAAGGTACGGTGAGCTGATAAGCTGTACATTTAATCGATGCTCATTTTCTAACGGATCTTTGGAGGAGATTATCTCCAGCAACTGCCGTTTCATCGAATGCGATTTTCGCGGAGCTATGTTAAATGGTTCCATTCATAAAGAATCCGCATTCGAAAACTGTAATTTTAGCGGAGCAAGTTTATTTGTTTCAAAATTTGATACATGTAAAATGACTGGCTCGGATTTTTCCAACTCCAATATGGATGGAATCTCCATTATTTAAGGTGATTGGTCCTATACAAATTTGAGACATTGCAGACTAGTAAAACAGGATTTACGTGGGATTAAGTTTTATGAAGCAGATTTGTCGGGCGCCAATTTAGAAAAAGTGGATTTAAGAAATAGTGATCTGACTATGGCATTACTTGCAAAAACGAATTTGCAAGGTGCAGATGTACGAGGGGCTGATATGGAAGGCGTGGATTTCAAAAAATTCTCGATTACAGGTATGAGAATGGATAATGAACAAGCGGTATTATTTTCACTTTCTCATGGAGCAAAGATAGGTTAATAAACTTTTTAATCCAAACCTAATTTGATCAAGTGATGCGGTTAACCTATATCATTTTGGACCCCATCACTGGTCAAATATATACAATTACTTAAACAAGACTCTATGTCTGCTCTCCACTCAACCACCTCCGCAACTATTATCAAAGAATGAAATTGATGGCTGGAAAATCCTCTCAAAACCCCAAATTAGAGTAGAGCTCTATTCATTATTGGTATCGGACAAGCATATTAGAGAGCCTTTTACGAATCGATTCTCTCAATTCTTCCGGCTCCTTCAAAACTGCCTCATCCCCTAGTCCAATGAAAAAATCCGTGTAAAAAGGAATATCGCTGCGCGGTACATCATTATCGATCATTCCGCTTCCATCTTCGTGCACATCCAGCATTGGAGCAAGCCATAGTTCGGCTTCACATCGCTGAACACCTGCACGGCTGAGTTCTGCAAGAAGTCGAAATGATTCTCTCGGTTCTTCGGCATGACGTCGACTAAGACGAATATCGCCTAAGTCAAGCGGCTCTGTTCCAGAAAAGTCATACTCCGCCTCATGAATTCGATCGCATCGAAACACTCGCAAGCCCTGACGTAAGTAACAATAGGCAGTACAATACCAGAATCCATTGTTTGCATAAAGGCTTACTGGCTGAATCAGTCGGCTGCTTGATCCCTCCTCTTCCGTCACATATTTTACGACCAGCACCTTCCGATGTACAGCAGCGTTCAGCAGAATAGCCAAGAAAGGGGCTTCACCCCGCCTAGACGGTGTAACAAAATCGACCCGGTTCTTCATACTGTCAATACGATCCCTAACATCACCGGGCATATAAAGGTAGAACTTGTTAAGCGCCGAAGCAGACTCCGCTTCGAATGGTAATGAGGAGTAGTGACGTAGAGCATGCACCGCAAAGAACATCGCCACCGCTTCTTCTTCCGTGAATGCGATGGGAGGCAGTACTCTCTCCCTTAGCACCTGGTAACCGCCATGCGGACCTACTTCAGAGTAGAGAGGAACGCCTAGCTCGCTCAGCTCTTGTAAATCCCTTAAAATCGTGCGTTTGGATACCCCGAATTCATCAGCAAGTTCCTTCACTTTAAACCTCCGTTTCCGATTAACGGTCATCATCAGTTCCAATAGCCTTTTGGACTTGGGCACCTTAGATCCCTCCTTTTTTATTAAAATAACAATCCATGACAGTTTCTGTCACTATTATGCCTTACGATTAATACAGGAAGCAACATTAATCAAAAGGAGTGATCAACTATGCGTAGGTATAGCGCATTATTCTTCCTAATCATGTTCATGATAGGAACGGATACTTTTCTCATTTCACCTTTACTACCCACACTACAGAGGGAATTCGGCGTTTCAACGAATATCGCTGGGTGGATGCTCGGCGCCTACACACTCGGATCAGCCATCTTTGCCTTGATTGCTGGGCCGCTTTCCGATGGCTGGAGCCGAAGAACGGTTTTGCTCTGCGGCTTGCTTGGTTTCTCCGTCTCCACCATCTTATGCGGCTTCGCCAACAGTTTCTGGACGATGTGTCTATTCCGCTTCCTTGCTGGTGTCAGCGCGGCATTTACAGCTCCCCAAGTGTGGGCATCCATTCCCGCAATTATGCCAGCTTCGAAAATATCGAAGACGATGGGTATCGCCTTCGCAGGACTCGCTGCTTCCCAGGCGCTTGGAGTACCAATCGGAAGTTGGCTCGCCGCCTCTCATTGGTCCGTTCCATTCTGGACGATTGGCTTCATTTCGCTGCTGCTCACCGCCGTTGTCTTCTATATACTGCCCAGCTTGAAACCAGCTTCTCGTGAGCGGAAGTCAATCCTTCGCAGCTATGTTCCTTTGATTATGAGCGGCAAGGCAAGGAGCGGATTTCTTGCCTATCTGTTGCTTCACTTAGGTAGCGGCACGGCATTCGCCTTTGTTGGCAAGTGGATGGCCGATCGCTTCGAGCTTTCAATTGGACAAATAGGTACGGTGATGATGTTTCTTGGATTTGGCACACTGCTGGGAAGCATAATTAGCTCATTTGCGATTCGAAAACTTGGGCTTTCCAAAGCGGTTGTAGTCGGCATGCTGATGCTCATCTTCTTATATTCGGTTATGCCACATTTCACGAACCTTACAATCGTGACCACCGTTTATTTAATCATCTTTACGACGCTTGGGGTAATCTTCCCAATTGTTATGGGATTGCTCACTTCACTGAACGCCTCGATCCGTGGAACGATTTCCAGTCTTGCCAACTCGACGATGAATAGCGCGAATACACTTGGCGCATGGATAGCTGGATTTCTTTATGTTGAACTCGCTGGTTATTCGTCGATCGGCATCTTCTCAGCAGTATGCCTCGCACTCTCGCTAGGAACGTTCCTATTCGGCGGGGTTCTGAGAAGCAACACAGATCAAAAAGATAAGGAATCAGCAAGAAGCCCCGTCATCGACTGACGGGGCTTCTTCTTACTCATTATTTTAATGCTATATCGAGTTAATGTTCTGCTTTACGTTTTAAGACGCTTTTATGATGGGAGAACGTATCAAAACTGCCCTGTCCATGATATGAACCCATACCACTCTCACCCACGCCACCAAATGGAAGGTAAGGAGAAGTCAGATGAGCAAGTGTTTCATTGATACAGCCTCCACCAAATGAAATGGAGCTTAGGAGCTGATTCTGAACGTCCTCACTTTCAGAGAAAATATACAGTGCTAGTGGTTTTGGACGCTTTATTATCTCTTCAATAATCTCAGATAGCTCATCATACAAAATCACAGGAAGAATCGGCCCGAAGATTTCATCCTTCATTACTGAATCGGACCATTTAATCCCATCCAACACCGTTGGCTCGATGAAGTCCCTTGATGAATCCGTTCTGCCGCCAAAATACAACGTACCATCATTTAAAAAGGAACTTAGGCGGTTGAACTGCTTTTCGTTCACGATTTTTGGAAAGTCTGGATTATGATAAATATCATTACCGTATAAGGCTTGAATAGCGTTTTTTAATTCTCCAAGGAATTGATCCTTAACCTGACGCTGGACCAAAATATAATCAGGTGCCACGCAGGTTTGTCCCGCATTCAGAAATTTCCCTCTTGCTATCCGCTTAGCTGCAGACTTAAGCTCCGCATCACTATGGACAATACAAGGACTTTTGCCGCCGAGCTCAAGTGTAACGGGTGTTAGATGTTTCGCAGCTGCTTCCATTACGATCTTGCCAACGGGTGTGCTGCCCGTAAAAAAGATATAATCGAACTTCTCCTTCAGAAGCGCGGTACTAGTCTCCACTTCCCCTTCCACTACTGCCAAATATTCTTCAGGGAAGTTTTCCTTGATAAGTTTAGCAAGCACACTCGATATGGTTGGAGTGAACTCGGAAGGCTTCAATATCGCACAATTACCTGCTGCAATAGCTCCAATCAAAGGCGCAATTGCCAGTTGGAAGGGGTAATTCCATGGCGCAATAATTAGCGCAATACCATATGGTTCAGGATAGATGACACTGGTAGCCCCGGTAAGGAAAGCAGGTGTATCTACTTCCTTCGACTGCATCCACGACTTTAAGTTTTCCAGCGTAAAATTAATTTCCTCGCGTACAATTTTAATTTCTGAGGAGAATCCTTCTGCTTCAGATTTATTCAAATCCTTTCGTAATGCAGCAAGTATCTCCTTCTCATGACTGTTAATAATGCTTTGCAAAGTGTTTAGTGAGTCCAAACGAAATTGTATGGGTTTCGTTTGTCCCGTTAGGAAGAATGCGCGTTGTCGTTTTGCTAAATTCTCGTAATTCTCCATGCTCATTCTCCTTTACTGTACAAAATTATTTCTCGGATTGACTCACTTTAACAAGCATTTTACCGAGATTTGCGCCTTGGAACAATTGTAGGAATGCCTCAACCACATTGTCGAATCCATCTACAATCGTTTCTTCATACTTTAATTTACCCTCCGTTAGCCATTTGCCAAGCTCCTGAAGCCCTTCTGACTGACGAGCAGCATAATCACTTAGAACAAATCCTTTAATAAGGGAGCGTGTCTTAATCAATCTAGTTTGAATACGAGGCCCCATGTTTCCATCCGTACTGTTGTAAGAAGATATGGAGCCGCATAGTGGAATACGTGCATAATCATTTAGTAAGTTCATCACTGAGTCTGAAATTGCTCCACCGACATTGTCAAAATAGACATCGACTCCATTCGGACACGCTTCTTCCAAAGCCTGATCTAAATTATTCGTTGTTTTATAATTAATAACCGCATCGAATCCAAGTTCTTTTTTCAAATAATCGCATTTGTCATCTGTACCAGCGATACCAACAACACGTGCTCCTTTAATTTTGGCAATTTGTCCAACAAACATGCCTACTGAACCCGCTGCACCAGACACGACGACGGTCTCGCCTTCTTTCGGCTGACCGATATCAAGTAAACCGAAGTAAGCTGTGAGACCCGTCAATCCAAGAACACTCAAGTAAGCTGATACAGGTGCAATTGATTCATCAATTTTTGTTACTGCTTTAGCATCCACAGTATTATATAATTGCCAGCCCAACATACCGATTATTTTATCTCCAGCTTTGAATAGCTCTGATTTCGACTCCACTATTTCACCTACGAGACCACCGGCAATTACTTCATTAAGCTGATAAGGTGGGATATACGATTTAGCATCACTCATTCTTCCACGCATGTAAGGATCTACTGATAAGTACAATGTGCGTACAACAACTTGTCCTTCTTGCGGATTAACAACAGGAATATCTCTGAACTCGAAATTTTGCTGTGTTGGCATGCCTACTGGACGAGAAGTCAAAAGGACTTGTCTATTGTTATCTTGCTGTTTCAAATGATCACTACCTTATTTATATTTTGATTCTTCACATAGCTGCTAATAGCAGTTGCATGATTATGACTATCGCCGCTCTATTATCAGATAGTTCTAAAACATTCAAAGTATTGACGAAAAAAATTCGGGTCCCCGGACGCACTATAACCTGTCCAAGAAACCCGGTAAAAACGTGGTAAACGTATCTTCTCGAAGCTGACTGATCTTATTTTGACCAATTCTTGTGACACTTACTAAATCAGCTTCATATAAAATCTTGAGATGGTACGAGACATTGGATTTATCCATTCCCATGGATTCACCGATGGACCCGCATGTGTTGTTCCGATGGTGATGAAGATATCGAATCATTTCAATTCGTTTCACTTCTGCTAATGCCTTGAAAATCTTAACCCGTTTTTCATCATCTTTTAAAGAAAACTGTTCGATAGTCATAAGACTATTGTATTCCTCTGTATTCGTAAAGTCAACTTGCCAGATATTTCCTCCATTTAATTTCTTAACAGCCGAACGTTTTACTCAAAAGAAAAAGCCTTCAGTTAGAAGGCTCATTAGCTAAACGATCTTTAAGATACATGATTAAAGAGTATAGCTGCAAATGTAATTCTTGATTTGATTCTGAAAATGGCGTTTTATCTAATCCATGAGCATCACGTCTGAGTAATTCACGGTTAAGTTTTGAAATATTACTTATTAACGTATTATTATCCCAACCTTCAATGATAGGATTCATACGTGGTTGTTTATCATGTTCAACATTATTAAATTCTAGGAAGCTTGGGCTGAGCATGAAATCCATAAAAGAAATTTTTTCAGAAGTTGTTGACACTATGTGCACCTGCTTTATTTTTTCTTATCATTGTAGCATTATCGTTTAGCAATTTAAATGATTTCATGTTGTATAACTAATTTTGGGAACGATTAGACCAATTGACTGCTTTCCTCATCATTAAAAAAGCTGCTCCTCCGCATATAGTGACGTGAAGAGCAGCATGCAGTAAATTATATTTGATTCTTGGGAATATTATTTAAACTTGGGACGTAATCAGCAGCCTTGTCGCTAGTTAGCGTTTGTAATTCTTCAGTGAAATGAGCGTTATTTTGCTGATTATTTTTCTTATCTGCTTTGTTATCTGCGCGGTCATACTTAGGATCGGCGTCATTTTTCGGCATAGCTTTCACCTCCACTCTCATAGCTAGTATGAGAAGGCGGCTTGCATTTTATCCCATAACAGTATTAGATGATAGTATTCTTCAACACCACACCTTTCCTTCGTTGATAACAACAAATTCTAAATGACGTCTGTATCCCTTTATTTACTTTCTCTCTTCAAAGACTGATTAAGGATATCCCAATCTGCATGTGAAGCGTCAAACAGCATGAGCCCGTCTGTGTACCGGAAAGCCGAGTGGAAAACCTCACCCTGCCGTTCGGCGCTATTCATTTGATTAAGGGAAATACCCGCATATACCGGGACTTCACAACCTGTGGCAATGTTGCCAAGCGCCATATATTTCTCAACCTCGGCCAGTGTATCCTGATACGTTCCTATCATTAGAAAATCCAAGTGCCTAATATAGCCATTTCCGCGGTAGTCCTCGGTATAGACGGAGCCCTCCTGAAATGGAAGACGGCTATCATATTGAAAATCAGGGCTGGCCCAGTTTGCACCGTTGACATAATAGGTATCAAACCAAGACCCCACGTATGCAGATAACAATACATCGCTTCCCGTCTGTCGATTATGATCCTTCACCATCTCCTTGACCTCCGCAACAAAAGTGGTTATGACGCCTGCGCGGAATGCCCACCAGTCCAAAACCAACGGACCGTCTATTCTCGTATTGCCTTCATAATAGAATATATCCTCAGGCCAACGATGAAGCCGCTTGCCCCTTTCCGCCAAATAAGCCTCAAAGCGGATTCGTGTCAAAGGACTGAAATCCGCCGTTTCATTGTCGTATCTGCCTCGGTCCAAAATAATGCCGTCCACCTGATAGCCGGCAATCACTTCCCGGAAACCTGCCAATTGATGCTTGCGCACCTCCTCATTCAACGGGTTGGCAAACGCAACCAAGCCCGGAGCCGAGCTGTCCCGCTGTCGCTTGATCACACCTTCATCCTGATGCTTGTAAACCATTTCCTCCCATTCAGGATGCTCATCTAGAATCGCATATTGACCACGTACAATTGAGCCTTCTGCAAATACATTCATGGATGCATGGATAGATAGACCAAGATGTTGCCCTTCTTCTATAAAAATCTGTAGCAAATCCAGCTTTGGGTAAGGAATACCCAACCCAGCGTTAACCAACTCACTCATGTGGGGACGCCTCGTCAGCGAATTTTTGAAGTAAGAGACGTACCCCTCCACTCCTTTAACGTCAAGTGCAATATCCGTAACGCCCGCTTGTTTTGCTCGCTCCAGCAGTTTTCTTACGGCGTCCGTTGTCTGCAGCTTCCCACTGTTGGCTTTCTGATCTATCCAAAGGATAATCCTCTGCTTCCTCTCAGCAAAGCTCTTGGAAAAAATCGTCAAGCTTCGTGCAGCTGGGTTTTCGTTTCCCGCTTTGACCTCCACATCAACAAAGTTGACTCCATGCGCCAGTTTCAGTTCATGGACAAAAGCACCCTGTTCGTCAACCACAGCAGCTTCACCATTAACCGTTAACGCTGGTAAATCGCCCGTATTGCCGCCGCTCACATTACCGCTAATGATAGTAGCAGCCTCTGTTTCCGTATAAACGGAAGGGTGGTTCAAATAAAGGCTGAATGCATGATCAACAGCCCCTGCTAGCCCGTGATGATCAGTCACATCACCATCCTTGCGCAGCTTGATTCGATCTCCTTTTCTAAAGCAGGTAGACAAAAAGAAGCGGCTGCTTTCTGGAGCATACAAAGCGTCACAGGATACAAGCACGTAACCGCCCTCAGGGATGTCCAGTTCCGTTGGACCAGACCATGCCGGGGCGAAGCCGACAGGCGCTTCATTAACGACGCGTAAAACCAAGCCCCCTGCCCCCACCTGCACCGCAACGCCATCCTCAGAAACAATCACCGATTTCCCCCATGCGCTTGTAAACAAAACAAGCCACTCTTCGACCACCGGAATGGTGTTGACAGCCGTTATGGCATGCCGCTGCCCCTCCAATGTAATCGTAATATCCTCCGGCGCAGATTCCACTTGGGCATGGACAGCAAGCATATCAGCCTCACTGCCTTTATGCAGCTTAATTGGCTCCTTCATTCCTATTCCCCCTCTGTCAATTAGGCCTGGGCGACAAAGGGGCACCTGCGATTCGCAGCTGCCCCTTTGCCATCAAGCCTACGTGTGTAGGCAAGCCATTATTTTGAAATGGTCTGATACCATTCGTTCGCTTCCTTAACGGATTCCGCGCCGCCTTCGGACTTCCATTGAGCCAGGAAGGTATCGTAGCTGTCTATAGATTGAGCACCTGCGATATACATCAGCACCGTGTCGTCCAGCAGCTTCGTCAGCTTTTGCTTGTTTTTGGATACCGCATCGATCGGCGGAGCAATCGACATCGGATCAACGACAATATTGCCTTTCTTCGCGTTTTCCTGAAACGCCTCATAGTAACTTTGCAGCACAGGGTCCTTCCGAACGCGCGCCTGCCAGTAAGTCGGATAATCATATTCGTTGACCCCGGTCATGTAAGAGCTTGCATTGGTCAAATCATCGTTGAACTTGGGCAAAATTGGATAATACTTGCCATCCTTCACTTCGTGATGAACGCCTTCCTCACCAATCGCGAGCTTAATGAAGATATCCTTCTTCAGCTTGGTATCGAGCAGCTTGATCGCGTGCTCCTTTTGCTTGGATATCTTCGGTATCGCAATAAACCAAGTGGTAGCCAGGTTGACGCCAATTGATGATTTGCCATCCTTGCCTGCTAAGTAAGGAATAATTCCGATTTTGGCTTCAGGGAAGTTTTTGACAAGGGCGGCTTCTGCGCTAGAAGCACTCCACCAAGCCAGCTTGAACATCGCGGCATTGCCGCTGGAAAATTTCTCAATCGCTTTCGCACTAGTATTGATCGGCATTTCAGAATCCAGCAGCCCTTCGCTATAGAGCTTGTTCATATAAGTCAAAAATTCCTTCATCTGCGGCAGCTCTGCTTTATGCAGAAGCTTTCCATCCACATCGTTCCAGTCGTTCAGAACCCCGAACGCCGCTGCAATATCTCCGTAGATGGAATCCTTTGATCCCGTTAACGGAACAATATTTTTGGCCTTCTTGATTGCTTTCAACACCTCATACAGCTCATCCGGCGTTTTCGGGTTCTGCAAGCCCAGTTCATCCATCCAATCCTGACGGACAACCAGTTCCTCGCCTACGCTAATGCCAGAGCCCGTCTCCGGTATAGCATAGATTTTGCCGTCGATCGTAACGCTTTCCCATGAATCTTCCTTAATCGCGGCTTTAATATTAGGGCCTTGACTTTCGATTAGATCATTCAGCGGCTCCAGCGCGCCTGCCATTGCCAGCTTGTAGAACTGGGCAGAACCCAGCTTCATGATATCGAAGTTTTGCTTGTTCGCAACCATCAAATTCAGCTTTTCATCGGCATTTTCGGCCGGAAGCATTTCATAGGTAACCTTGTAGCCGGTCGCTTCTTCTATGTTTTTAGCAACCGGATCCGTGTTTGGATCGAACAGGCTGTACTGCATCAACATAGTGAGGTTGGGATTGCCTTCGCCATCTCCTCCTGAGCCGCTGCTCGGAGCTGGAGTGGTATTGTTGCCGCATGCGGCAAGAGCAAGAGCAAATACAAGGACTATGGCCAACCAAGAACCTTTTTTCATAGAGTACCCTCCCGAATTTGTGTTTTAAGCCAAACTGCATTACCCTTCCGTTGCCCACTATCGTAACAAGCTGACAGCATCACCGCCTTTCATGTCCGATGGGTTTAACCTTTCACTGAACCTACCAGCACACCTTTGACAAAATATTTCTGCAAGAACGGATAAACCATCAGGATCGGCATCGTAGCTAGCAATATTGAAGCTGCCTGAATGGATTGTGGCGTTTTGTTCAGCGCCGCATCCACGTTATCCTTCAAAAACTCGCTGCTGGAGGAAACCAACAGTTCCTTTAGGTACAGCTGCAGCGGCTTGAAATCCTGATTGGTAATGTAGATCATCGATGTAAAATAATCGTTCCAGAACGCCACCGCAAAAAACAGCGCAATGGTTGCCAACACGGGAAGCGACAGCGGCAAAACAATGGAGAACAAAATTCGAATGTTGCTTGCTCCGTCCAGCTTGGCGGATTCCTCCAGCCCGTCCGGCAGCCCTTCAAAGTAATTTTTGATAATCAGCATGTTGAAAACGTTGATAGCCGCTGGCAGGAATAGAATAGGAAACTGGTTGACAAGTCCGATTGTCTGCATGAGCAGGTAGGTAGGAATCAGGCCGCCGCTGAACAGCATCGTGAAGATAAACATCAGCAGAAACCATTTTCTTCCTCGAAGCTGAATGCGAGATAAGGGGTACGCCGTAATGGTAGTGAGGAACAACCCTAACGCCGTCCCCACAATGGCCAGAAGAATCGAATTCTTCAAAGAGTTAAGGAACATGGCGTTCTTGAGCACATACATGTACGTTCCAGTCTGAAAGCCAATGGGCAGCAAATTGACCTTGCCGGAGATGACCGCCGCTTCGCTGCTGAACGATTTGGCGATCAGGTTAACGAACGGCAGCAGCGTCGTCAGACCTACTAGTATGAAAAATAAATAGTTGCAGAAATTGAACAGCTTCTCCGAAAACGATGTTTTCATGGTCACAGCAATCTCCCCTTTCAGTTACCAAATCCCGCGTTGCAGGTATTTGCGGCTAAGCGCATTGCCCGCCAAGACGAGTGTGAAGGAAATAACGGATTCAAATACGCCAACAGCGGTCGTGAAGCTGTAGTCCTGATTGCCGAGGCCCATTCGATACACATAGGTGCCGATGACATCTGACACCTTGTATACAGTGGGATTGTACATGACAAGAATTTGCTCGGTGCCAGCCTCCAGAATGCTGCCCAGCCTCAGAATAAACATCAGCAATATAATTGGGGCGATGCCTGGCAGCGTAATGTGCCATAGCTGCTTCAACCTTCCTGCTCCGTCAATCTTAGCCGCTTCGTACAAGCCAGGATCGATCGTGGCGAAGGCCGCAAGATATACGATGGTACTCCACCCCGTCTCCTTCCAACCCGCTGAGGTAATCAGAACGCCGCGGAACACGCTATTGTCTAGGAAAAACGAGATCGGCTCCATGCCGATCATAGCCATTACCTTATTGACCAAACCGCCGTTGCTGGACAGCATGTCGATAAATAAGCCGCTTACGATGACCCAGGACAGAAAATGCGGTAAATAGATAACGGTCTGAATTGCACGCTTGAATAGCATCCGCCTGAGCTCGTTCATCAGCAGGGCAATGAGGATCGGCAGCGGAAACAAGATACCGATCTTCAGAAAACTGAGAATAACGGTGTTTTGAAAAACATGCAGAAAATCGGGAGAGTTGAATAGTTTGGCAAAATGCTTCCATCCCACCCACGGGCTTGCATTATAGCCATCAAAGATATTGAAATCCTTAAAGGCAATGGTGATGCCATACATTGGGGCGTATTTGAATAGCAAGAGAAACAAAATTCCAGGGACAAGAAGTGCATATAAATCCCAATCCCGTTTGACATCGGCAGCAAGCCGTTTGACATAATTGCGTTTAGCCTGGGGCTTATCCAGTGGAGCCGTTGCGCTTTTCATTGTATTCCCCCTCGATTTGATGCTTTCTACCTAAAATTGTAGTATTCATCGCTCAAGGTTGGTAGAGTAATGCCATTACTATTTATGGTACTTTGATGTTTGATTTCCTCACAGAGAAGCGTAAACGGCTGTTGTGATCTTTTCATGGCTAAGTCCTTACGGGTGAAATAGAAGATGACTTGATTTTGTAAGACCTATTAATTCTTCTAAAAAAAAGACAAAAACGCTTTCTATAGATGAAAGCGTTTTTGTCTTTTAAATTATTTATTTGGTTTTACACACCAGCATAATCAGGAGCAACTGTCATACCTTAACGCCACCTGGATTGACACCCCAATATTTTCGAAACACCTTTGTGAAATAGCTCACATCCCGGTAGCCCACCAGACGAGCGGCATCGTACACCTTTCCCCCATTCTGAAGAACGGTTTTGGCCTTTTCCATCTTGCGCTCCAGCACATACGTCGAAAACGGTACACCTGTCTCCTGCTTAAACAGTCGACTCAAGTAAGATGAATTGATAAAAAGACGGTCTGCAACCGTATGCAGCGTAATATCCTGATCGATTTCCTGATTGACAATAGATAGAATGGAGCGTACCACTCCGTTGCTGGTTGTCTTCCGCTGATGCTGCAAGTAATCGCAGATGCGGCCAGTCAAGCGGACCAGCCAGGCCCGGATCTGCTTCTTCGTCGCCAGCAGCCTGATGTTCTCGAAATAAATCATATCCTCTCCTGCTACGCAGCCAATCCGCCAGCCCTGCTTCTGAATCATTCGGATATACAGACTGCTCAAATAAAGCACGGCTTCATGGACCTCTTCCGCAGTCTCCACGGACTCCAGGCTCTTGTCCCACAATCCTTGAAGCGCCTCTAGCGCCTTGGCTTCGTCAGCGGTTTCCAATGCGATCTCCAGTGCTTTCTCCAGCCCCTGTTGCACCTGAACCCCCTGTTCCTTACGGCCAAGCTCGCGGTAAGGAATGGCGATGTCGCACCCGTATACAATACGCTCCTGCAAGGCACGGCAAGCTTCGGCATACAGCGCACTCATGCTGCCAATACCTCCGGCCGCAGCGCAAATGCCCGCGCTGGCTGTCAACCCAAGCGTCTCCCGGGTCCGCGACAGCAGTTGGACGACCGATGCCTGTACGCGCAAGGCGCTGTCTCCCGGCTCCTCCTCGCGCCGCAGCACAAAAACAAGGAGCGTATAACCCTGAGGGTCAGGGCAGACCCAACAGGAGGTAGGCAGCATTTCTCTCGCTAGACACTGCAACGAGAAACGCCACATAGGAGCATCCTCCGCCCGAAAGCAACCCTCCCCTTCCGGTAACGGGTCAATATCCACCACCGCAACTGCGATTCGGTCCGACTCTTCAAGGTTAATCTGATAATCGCTGCCTCTTAGCAGCACCTCGCTAACGTCGTAGTCGCCTGCTGCCCACTGCCGGATAAAACTGCTTTGCAGATGGGGAAGATGCTCACGCCACTTCACCTTCAGCTCTGCCTGCTCGCGCCACTGCTCCATCTCATCTCGCAGCTGCTTTGCCGCTTCCAGTACAGCACCCAATATTTCCTCTTCAGCCGCGGGCTTAAGCAAATACTTGGACACCCCTAAAGCTATGGCATCCTGAGCGAAGCCAAAGTTGTCATGCCCGCTCAATATAATCAGTTTCAGCTGCACGCCGTTGTCTTGACATTCCCTAAGCTTCCTCACCAGTGTCAGCCCGTCCATCTCCGGCATCTGGACATCAATCAGCATAATGTCAGGTCGCTTCCGCTCCATCAACGCCAGTGCCTCTACTCCGTTGGCAGCCAGTCCGACCACCTCGATGCCATGCTCCTCCCAAGGGATATTATTGGCCAATCCCAACCTAAGCCGCAGCTCATCTTCAACAATCATCAAATTCATGCGGATCGCTCTCCTTTTTCAAGAGTATGGTGAGTCAAAGCACGAAAGCTTTCCTTGCATTGATCCAGCGGCAGCGAAATGGTGACTGAGGTGCCAATTCCTTGCACACTTTCGATGATCAATTCGGCATCTTTGCCGTAATAAAGCTTAATGCGAGTCATTACATTGCGCAGACCGAACAAGTCGCCCGTCTCCTCATCCTCCAGCGAAAACAGATTTGCCTCACGCCGTCCCAAGCGCTTCATTTCTTCTTGAATGTAGGCGAGCCGCTGTGGATTTATCCCCGAGCCATTGTCTCGGACTGTGACCTGAACGGTCTCTCCGGAAAGAACCCTGCCGGAAATAACAAGTAATCCGCCTTCCATTTTCCCCTCCATACCATGCAGAATAGCGTTTTCCACAAGCGGCTGCAGCAGCAGCTTCAGAATCGGGATGGGGCGGCAATCCTCCTGAATGTCGTATTCCACTTCAAAGCTGTCCAAAAAACGGATTTGCTGAATGCGAATATAATAATGCAGATGCGACAAACTTTCGTCAATTGTAAATACATCCTTGCCCTTGTTCAAACTCAGACGGAAAAATCGGGACAAATTCAGTACCATCTCACTGATTTCATCCGCCTCGTAATTTTTGGCTGTCCAGTTGATTGAATCCAGCGTATTATAAAGAAAATGAGGGTTAATCTGAGTTTGCAGAAATTGAAGCTCCGTCTTGGCCAGTCTTAGCTGCTGCTCGTAATGCTCTTCAATCAGCCGCTTCTGGTCTACTACCATCCGATTAAACGCTTCCGTCAAATAACCCAGCTCATCGTGCCGTGTATTCTCCAGATGCACATTCATATTGCCCGTACCCAGACGCTTCATGCCCTTGAACAGCTTGTCAAGCGGAGAAGCGATACCGATATAAACGAGCCAGGAAATGCCCAGCGCCAGAAGGACGCTTACAAAAATAATGGCTAACGTATACAACCGAAGCTGATCTGTTTTGGCGTACAGCTCTTTTTTGGGCTGAATCAGCGTCAGCCGCCATTTGGAATACTCCGAATCGATAGAAACCGTCATCTCCGCATCTGTCGTACGCGGAAGGCCAGGCATGCCCCCGCCCTCATCCAGCGTATGCTCAGCGCCGTCAAGCTTACCTGTCCCGGCAATCAATTTGCCTGTATCGCTGTGCAAATAAATGGTAGCCGAAGGCGATGGGAGCAGCGATTTCATCAGATTGATCAGCTTGCTTTTGTCCACTGTAATAATGACAACATCCGCTCTGCGATTGTTATTGTACAAATCCATGGTTCGCAGCAGCGATACGCTATCCGTATTAATTAAGCTTCCGAAGTTCGTATTGCCCGCAATCGGCTCCTCCGCAAGCAGATAAGTGATTTCCGTTCCGCTTGTAATCGCCGTATTCTCAAGCCATTGCTGCTGCTCGGGGCTGCTCAGCCTTCTACCTCCATAATTTGTCGATATCATCATATGGGAGGGCTGATGATACAATGATATTTGCGATACGATATGATTAATAGAGTTTACATTCGACAGCTGCTTAAGCAGCATCGAAAAATCGACGATGGAGAGCGGCGACAATTCCGCTCCGTTATCCGCAAGCAGCTTGATAAACACAGGGTCTGTTGCAATCAGCGTCGAAATCTCCTCCACATTTTGCAAAGTCAAATCAATATAGTCCATAGCAGAATTCAGCACTGTGCTTGAACGCTCCACGGCTTGGTCATGCAGAATGCTGCGGGAACGATCGACGGCAAACAAGCTTACCAACACGAGCGGCAGTAAAATCAACAAAAAATAGCAAGTTAGCCGAAACTGGATTTTGCGGGAAAAGCGATCCCGAAACCACTTGACGGGATTCCTCATGCTTATCTCCCCTCTCCGGCGCTCAAGCGGGCATCGTACCATTGATTAACCTCCGCTGTAACCTCTGAGCCACCCTCGCGGTACCACTCATCCACAAAGCTGTCGAACTCATCCAGCGGAACGATGCCCATCACGATTTGTGTAAAAATGTCCTCAAGCTCCTCTAAATGTCCGGCATACTTGCTCATCGCCGGTGTTGGAATTCCGTAAAATTCATTTTTGATTAAATTTTGTTCAATCATTTGCAAATTATCGTATAAATGAAAGTCGCCAAGCGAATCCAATCGAGCCTTGGCCATAACAGGATCAATTACATCGACGAGCGACTGGTAGATACCCCTGTACAAATGCTTGTCATGCTGTTCAAAATCAGTGACCATTTTTCCATTTTTCATTGACCAAATCTCACCTTCAAAACCAAGCTTCAACGTCTCCCTGCCCTCACCCACGATGAAATTAAGCAGCTTTACCACTTCTTCGGGATGTTTCTTATCGACTGGCACCACGTTGTAGCCACGGATCAAATCATTGTTGTACACGCCGCTGTGCCCCTCCGGACCAACGGGATACTCCAGCGGAATCCATTCCGCCTTTGGATCTTTCTTTTTGTTCAACGCGATGGGACCGCGCGTATCGTACCAAGTCGCGGAGAACATGCCGACCTTTCCATTTTCGATTTTTTCGATAAAGGCATTGTTGCGGTTAAGCGGAAATTCCTGATCTATCAGACCTTCCCGGTAAAGCTTAGCCAAAAAAGAGAGCGCTTGCTTGGTCTCCGGCAGCGTACTGCCATTAACCAGCTTTCCATCTCGCGCCACCCAAGAATTCAATTGAACGCCAAATGCACCAAAAAAAGGCGCAGTCCGCCCCATGTCCTCCAATAAAATAAGGCCCATCGTATCATTGAGCCCATTCTGGTCAGGATCCTCCTGAGCAAAGGCACGCATGACTTCATAATATTCATCCAGCGTCTTAGGCGGCTGCAGCCCTAGATTATCAAGCCAATCCTTCCGCACATACATTAACTCGATGCCCTGTACGTCTGTTAAACTTGGGATGCCGTAAATTTTTCCGTCGTAGCGCATTCTATCCCATGCCTCTTCAGGAATGAGCTCCTTCAGGTCTTGTCCATATTTGTTGATATAGTCGTCAAGCGGCATAAAAGCCCCTTTTTTGACGTATTCGTCAAACCAAACCGGGTTAAAGGTGTGAATCAGATCTGGTAGATTTCCGGAAGCCATAATAACATTCAGCTTTTCTTCGTAAACTTCCTGAGGGGGAATGCTGACTCGCAAGTCCAGTCCTGTGCGTTCCTTTATATAGTTTATATAAGGATTATCGTTTTCGTCCAAACCATCCGGGAATACCATACCCAGGTCGTTAATGACCATGGAAATCGCGACACGGCTCTGCGGAGTGGGCACCGGCTGTCCCAACTTCTCCCACTCGCTGCAGCCTGCGACCGTCGCAGTTACCATCAACAACGCTATCATCCGAACAATCAAATGGCAGTTGAACCTTTTGCGCTCCATAGCTCCCCCTCCAGCTTTCCCGGAATGCCTCCGGTATTTCACCCTATTCAACTTCTTGTTCAAGCAAGCGCTAGATTGCGACGCATAACCGGCGAAACAGATTCCTTCCCACCTGCCGACTGCTTCTCGTTTTGTTGAATATAATAACACAATAAGTAATATATACGGGAGATAATAAGTTAATTTTGATTAAAACTATTATTTGATGTAATAAAACCGAACATTAATTAAAGCGGTTCCATAAATATAGAATAAATAGAAGCGGCTGTCCTTACGGCTATTCGAACTTTGCAGGCTGTCGAGCCCATCCAATTCTAATTGCCGCTTCAGCAACCGCTTTGCGTCCCACCTTGCAAATGTAAATAAATCTATTGCTTCCATTGTACTTCAAACAAACGCCTGATTAAATCTCCGATTCAATAACAGGGGCTAGCGGTAGTTCTTGATAAATTGAACCGCTTTGCGAATATCGGTCTCCGGCTGATCCAAGGCTTCGCGTTCAATGGTCAGATAGCCATTATATCCAATTTCCTTTAACGCCGTAAAGTATCTGTCGAAATCAACATTCCCTTCGCCAAGCGGCAGCTCGCGGAAAAATTGTCCCGAGCTTACCATCTCCGCAATTTTGGCGTGATCCATCGGCTCATAGCCAAACGCACCGTATACCATGCGTGGATCCACCGCCTTGCGACGTATGCCGTCTTTGACATGGGTGTGCACGACATAATCCTTAAGCAGCCGAACGCCTTCCGCCGGATCATCGCCCGTCACCATCACCATATTGGCAGGATCAAAGTTGACAGATACCCCTCTGCCTCCCAGCGTATCCAGAAAACCTTTCAGATGAGCCGCCGTCTCGGGGCCGGTCTCGATAGCGAAATACGCCTTCATGCTGCTGGCATATTCATTCAGCTCGCGGCAAGCCTCCTGCATGACAGCGAATACCTCACCATCCCGATCCTCCGGCACGATCCCGATGTGAGTCGTTACAATTGTTGTGCCGAGGTCCAGCGCCAAATCGAGAATCCGCTTTGATTTCTCTACTTTTTCCTCGTTAACAGAATTATCCTGGAAGCCGTGGCCGCCTAAGTCGCCGCAAAGCGCGCTGATTTCCAGCCCTAAAGAAGCGATATAAGCCTTTAGCTCCCTGCGGGCGGCGGCGCCCAGATTAGCGGGGTCCATCTCGCCTGAAACGGCATAGATTTGCACCCCCTCCGCACCAACCTCCTTCGCCTTCTTCAGCCCCTCCCTAACGCCGACGCCAAAGCTATCTACAATGACGCCTATGGGATTTCTGATTATTACAGACATGCTGATTCCACGCCTCCCCTAATCGAAATGGATTTCCTTGCCCAGTGTTGCCGATTCGTACACGCCGCAAAGTATTTTCATGATTTCAACGCCGTCCTGAACCGGACTGATGGTGCTTTTCTTCCCTTGGCAAACCTCCACAAAATAATGAATTTCATCCTGGAAGCCCTGCACAAATTCGAATGAGAGATTGTCAATTTGCGGCGTGGAGTTCAGAATCGTGTCATACTTCTCTGTAATCAGAGTCAGCTCTGGCTCCAGTTCAACGCCGCCTTTTTCGCCATAGAGCTTTACCGTCAGCTCATCCTGCTTCGCATGCAGCGTAAAGCTGACATCGACCAGCAGCGACGCCCCGTTCTCAAAGCGCACCAACGCATTGGCCATATCCTCAACTGTGTTCAGTGCTGCATCATAATCGGCTGCCTTATAGAACTTTAAGTTTTTCACATTGGAGCGATTGCCTAAACGATTGTAGGTGTTGCCGCTAATGGATTTGACCTTTGGCTTGCCCATCAAATACCAGCAAAGATCGATGACGTGAACACCGATATCGATCAGTGGGCCGCCTCCGGAGCGCTCCACATCGGCGAACCATCCGCCAGGGTTGCCCAGCTTGCGAATACAAGATGCTTTGGCGTAATAAATCGGACCGATTTCACCATTGTCTAAGAATGCTTTTACAATCCGCGTATTGGAGGCATACCGGCGGACGAAACCTACCTGCAGCGTCTTGCCGGATTCCTTGACAGCCGCTTCGACAGCCAGAGCCTCTTCCACCGTTTTGCTAAGCGGCTTTTCGCAAAGCACATGCTTGCCTGCCTTCAGAGCGGCGATACTGATTTCCGCATGGGTGTTGTTCCAGGTACAGATGCTGACCGCATCAATATCCGGGTTGGCCAGCAGTTCGTTGTAGTCGGTGTATACGTGGGGGATGTCATATTTCTCCGCTTTTGCCTTCGCCCGTTCTTCCTTTAAGTCGCAGACGGCGACCAGCACGGCATTAACGTTTTTGCTATAGGAGCCAAAGTGCATTTCTGATATGGAGCCTGCTCCGATTACGCCAATTCGAGTAGGATTGCTCATTGCCATTTCTCCTCATTAGTTAATTTGGTTTAAACTGCGCGCAGCGCAGGCCACTCCAGCTCAATGCCCTCAGCAGCAAGTAGCTTCTGGTAATCGGCAAGCTCCGTCTCCGAAGAGCGGACATCACTTGGTGTCAAGCCCCGATCCAGGCAGAAGCTGGCACAATAGCCCGCTGCCTCGCCTATATTCCATTCCACCGGATGAAGCCGATAGCAGCCGTTTGTAATATGAGTTGTCCCGATATTTTTGCAAGCAGCGAGCAGATTGTTCACTCTCACCGGGATGAGACTGCCTAAAGGAATCTGGAATGGCAGCGAAGATATATCAATATAGGGTTGGTTTTCCGTGCTGGGATGCAGATCAATGCGGTAACAGCCGATGCCCACTGAATCCTTGAAATACTCCGCACTGCCGTCAGGACGGCATTCCGTTGCAACATGCTGCTCCAAAATCGTAAACTCCGCCTTGATTCGGCGCGACTCCCGAATGTACGGATACATAGCAAGCCCATCTTCCGTCCCCACTACATCGGGACGAAGCCTTAGTCCAGGATAACCTTTCGCCCCATCTGGGCGAGGAGCCTCTGTCTGCATCCAATAGAGCAACGACAGGCTAAGCTGCTTCGCCTCGTTCAAGTGACGCTCCCTATCTTCCGGCTTTACATCGATAATAGAGCCCAGCCAATAATCATTCTGCGGCCAGTTGACCAGCGAAATAGAACTATTGTAGGTACCGGGAACGTAGTGCTCCTTCTCAGCGATTTGACGATATTTGAACAGCGAAAACGCGCCTTCGCCAGGGAAGAGCCCATACTGTACTGGCTGCATTGTTGCTGGCTTGACGCCGGTCCAGCTTAGCAGACGATCCGGCCAGAAATCCGCCTTGTATTCCTTCCAGAAATCATAGAGCTCCGGCTTCGTAATTGTATGATCCTCGCCTTCCAAATAATCGATAGCGAAGCAATAAGTAAAGCCCTGCATATCTTGTGGCAGCGCCTCGCCCTCTACGGCATGTGGCTCCTCGGTTTCTTGGCGTGCTTCCGCACCCGTGACGTATTCCACGCCAGCCAGCGGAAGCAGATCACCGCATTCCGTAGCGTCGATAAAATAAGGAGCTTTCAGCAGCACGGTATGTCCGCTCTCCAAACTTTTAACCGTCACCGAAACGATGGCGTCGCCATCGCAACGGGCGCTCACTGGAACATGGCGGCGCAAAATCGTCAATTGCCCGCTATGTACATAAGGAGCAAGCTGACGCTCCAGAACGGCAAGCGCGGCACGCGGCTCGTGACATAAACGGCTGACCGTACCGCCTCCTGGGTTAAGCTGTTCATTCTCCCGCGCCGCTGTCGTCAATGGAAAGGCATCCCGGTAATAAGCGCGGATATCCTCGCGAAAGCGGCGATAGCTCCGGGTGCAGCCGAAGGACTCGATCCAAGGATGCTCGTCAGGCGGAACCGCCTGACTAGTTAATTGACCGCCGATCCATTCAGTCTCCTCCGTCATGATGACGGTTTTGCCCGACTTCGCCGCTGCCAGTGCCGCCGCAACTCCTCCCGTACTTCCTCCAACAACTACGATATCGGCTGTTGCTTCTCTTTCCATGCGCTTATCTCCTTTGGGTTTATATAATGGTTGCAAAGTAATCATAGCTGCGCCGAATACCTTCCGCCTCGCTGCCTACACCTTCATATTCAAGAACAAACGCTCCGCGGTAGCCATTCTCCACCAGCTTGTTCACCATTTTCTTCAATTCAACATCACCGTCTCCCAGGCTGATCCCTTCAAAAGCTTTGCCTCCGAGAGACTTGTAGCGCCCGTCTTCACGCATTTCAAAATCCTTGAAATGGACATGCGCGACATAGGGGAGCAGCGTATCCAGCGCAGCTGTAGGATGCTCGTCTACGAGCAGAAAATTACCAGTATCAAACGTGGATCGAAGAGCTGGAGAACCAACCCGATCGATGATCGTTTTGACCTGCTCGCCGCTTCCCGCCAACTTTCCGTGGTTTTCCAAACAGAGAACCAATCCTTCCTTCTCAGCGCCTGCAGCAGCTTCTTTCAGTCCATCCACAATCCAATCCAGCGCTTCTTCATAGGTTGCGATGTCGCTGAGGTTGCCGGAGAACACGCGGATGACATTCGTTCCCAGTAACTTTGCAACAGGGTAGGCATCCGTAATCTCCTTCAGCGCCACTGCTCGTTCATCCTCAGTTGCCTTGATGAAATCATTGGCTACCGCGTAGCTAGACACCTTGATGCCATTATCTCTCACAAATGCAAGCACGCTTGGCAGTTCCTCCAGAACGTCCTTCCAGAACACATTCAACAGCTCGACATCCTTGATCCCTTCATCCTTGCAAAAGGATAGAAAATCCAGTACCTTCCATCCGTTTTCTCTCACGGTTCTGTGCATGCTCCACATGCTAAGTGACAGCTTCATTCTGCAACTCCCTCCACGCTCTGTTATGGCCTCGCTTTATTGCTCGGCAACCCTATTGCTTGCTGCTTAACACCATTGTAAAAGTTGCCACCCGGCATAAATAGGGTAGACCGATGACCATTTTTGGTAACTTGATGCGATAATCTCTCCATTCGTTACAGGAACGTTTATTTAGCACGTATCTAGCATGACAAAACTACTGCCAACTCCGTGGTGCAACTGCGACACTAGTAACCGGATGGCTATAACCTTCTTAGTAGGGCACGAATGTCTTTCCAGGTTATGATGGAATGCTCTCACGTATGAAGACTTCTAAATAGCAGGATCATTCAACAGGTCGTCAGGCTTGGCAACGCATATTTTTGACATACGGGCCGATAGGCATGATTCTCATCACTTGTTAAGGTCAGGTGAATGCCTATATCATCTATCCCTTTTTGATGATCAGCCCGATCGCTTCCCTTGCTGCAGCACAAGGCATCATTATGGAGGCTGATGTTTTTTTGAATGGTTTCATACCCGCGGGACAGCAAATAGGGACGCAAACACATGATGTGTTTGCGTCCCTATTTGTTAATAGTTGGGATAAGGAACAATGGAAGTTCCTTGCGTGCGCAGCCTTATTTGTAGTCAACTTGTGCTATCCTGTACTTTTGCAAGCACACTTAGCTATGCTTTTTAAGAAAAAACTACTTATTTCTGTTTTAAATCACTTTTTTATACAAAAGTTATTCAAATAGTAATTATCATAAAAAAGGTACTATTTCAGTAGTTTATCGACCAAAATAGTACCTTTTCATTTATACAATTATAATTGGATTAAGTTAGAATGCCCAATTTCCGTTGCGGAAAATAGGCTCGAGTTTGCCATCCTGCGTCAAACCATCAATATTCAAATGTTGTGAGCCAATCATGAAATCCTCATGTGTAAGACTTCTGTTTGCGCCATGAGATAGCAGCTCTTCAGGAGACATTGACGTACCGCCTTTAATGTTAACCGGATACGCTTGACCTAATGCTAAATGACATGAGGCATTTTCATCATATAGTGTATTAAAGAAGATCACATTTGAGTTTGAAATCGGAGAATCATGTGGGACTAGAGCGATTTCTCCCAAATGTCTTGCCCCATCATCCGTGTTCAACAAATTACTTAGCGTTTCATAACCCTGCTCAGCGGAAAAATCAATTACTTTCCCCGCCTTAAATGTTAAGGAGAAGCCGCTTATTACCTGTCCGTTATAGTTTAATGGCTTAGTACTGCTTACGACACCATTCACACCATCCCTGTGAGGCATGGTGAATACCTCTTCGGTTGGCATATTCGGATTGAAGTAGATTCCCATGCTATTGGCTTTAGACCCACCTAACCAGATATGATCATCTGGCAGATCTACAGTTAAGCTAGTTCCTGGTGCCTCGTACTGAAGTTGTTTATACCGTTTATCATTAAGTACATTAACCATTTTCATTAGCTTTGCATTATGTTCTCTCCATGCTTGAACGGGATCTTCAAGTCCAATACGAGTTGCATCAATAATTCGTTCCCAAAGTTTCTGAACAGCTGCTTCAGGCGTCGTATTCGGAAAAACTTTACTTGCCCATTCCGGTGTCGCATAAGAGATGAGAGTCCATGCATTTTTATGATTCATAAGTGCACCGCGATAGTTACTTAGCGCTGTTGATGCTGTCTTAGAAGCAGTAGCAACACGAGTAGGATCCGCATCGTTTAGTAGGTCCGGGTTCGGAGAGTATATTTGTATAAATGCCGCCCCCTCTTCTGCAAAATCTTCCCAAGCTTTGGCACGCCACATTGGATACTCTGTGAATGCTTCCTCAGGCGCTTGCTTGAACTTTATACGCGACAATTCCTCATCGTTATACTCTACATGTACGTTCTTTGCACCGACCGCATAAGCCTTCGATGCAATAAGACGTACTAGTGGAGCAGCAGTAATAGGAGCCATAACAACAACCGTTTGTCCTTCTTGGACATTAACGCCAACTTGAACAGCTAATGCTGCGTAATTTTCTAATTGCAGTTGTGTAGGATACATACAGGTACACCATCCTCTTTCATGTAAAAATAAATTTATCAATCAATTGCCTTCTTCTACTATAATACTATTAGCGGAAATGCTCAAAAAAAACAGAAGGTAAGCACTTTTTACTAAAAGTGCTTACCTTTCCATTACTCTAAAGCTTGTTTAACGGCTTTTCTTCTTTATTTATGCGAAATGTTATGCTTCATCTGTTAAGTATTTCTCACGTTCAATTCGTTTTTTTTCTCGAAAATGACTAATGGCAGCCAAGCATTGTTCCGTTTCCATATTCCAAAACTCATTTTGTGTATGACCTTTTGCAAATGCAAATATACTGTCAATCATTTCACCAAAACTAATCTCTCTGTTTTCATCCCAGCATAATGCTAGTAGTTTAGTTATTTCATGTAACTGTGTAGAGTCGCGCATGGTTTCCCCCCCATAGTTGTACTCTCTTAAACATAGCTTCATTTCAATAACAAAACAAGATTAAAGCGCAATAATCTTCGTTTCTACATTATGTGACTTATTTATTCCCATTTTCTTCAATTACTTCGCGGTTTATCTTATCTTTTCATGGAGAGGGAAAATGTTTGGCAAGCATCCGCTATTATTGGTACAGTACGAAAAATTGCAGCTCATGTCCCTGTTGTTTCAAATAATTATAGAGCTGTGAACGGTGATGGAAGATATGCGTAACGATTTCAATCAACCATTTAATCTGAACTGCCCCGTGTTCGAGGTAAAAGGCACGCGTTGATTTATTAAGCAGCTCATCTTCCGTCAGCGAAGTCATGTACGCCTTTAACACTTCATAATTGGTTCGCATCTGGTTCGCCAATTCCTCAGGATTGGTCATTTCGTTAACAGCGGTTTCAACCTTTTCCACTTCCTCCTGAGTAGATTCTTTAAGTATAGCTAGATCAGAGGCAGGAATAGAAACAAGATGATGCACAAGCTGCAGCAAATTCCGCATATTGTCTTGTGGCTGATACACCCATTCCTCCGGCTTAATACGCTTAATTAGAGCCTCACTCGTCCTAACAGAAAGATCAAGCTCCTCAAATAAATGATCACGAATTTGTAAAACACCGCTCATGAATAACAATCCCTTCTCTTATGTATTTTAATTTCCATTAATCTAGTATAACCAATTACATATAATTGAAATGTTATACTTTATATTCCTGATAGCGACTGCATATTTGACTTGCCAATTGATAGATCTCTTTTTTTAATGAAAGCGGCTCCAAAACCTCAGCATCTAATCCAAGCGTATAGAAAAACTTTATGGCCCATGCCCACTCTGCTTCCGGACACATAAACGAAAGCTCCCATTCATTCTCACTAACATGCTTCACATACTCGCCAATATCCGGATCCTGTTCCGCAAGCAAGGCTCCTCGGTAAGTTAGTTTTGCAATTACTTGGATGGAACGCGAGTTCGTTTCTGATTTTCTTTTGACCATTTCGGCTTTGCATTTATCGGATTGAGACTTGTCCAGAGTCTCCAGCTGATCGAACCGATCGGCGCGGAAAGTACGCTTCTCCTGATGTTGAATGGAATAAGCCTCACAGTACCAAAATCCGTGTGCCGTGTATACCCGAAGGGGTAACAGATGGAGCCATCTCTGATGCTTTTCCGAACGATAATGTACATGAATCCATGATGATTCCGCTGCTAACCTCAGTAGCTCTGGTAAAAACGGAACTTTATAGCTGCGATTCGGAACATCGATATCCAAATGATTCAGTATGGGTTCGACTTGCTCCAAGATACTTGGCGGCATGATCGCTGTAATTTTATTCATCATGGTCCAGCGCGCCTGATTGAATGGTGTATCTGCAAGCTTTGTCAACGCATTCAGTGCAAACAATAAAGTTAATGCTTCTTGGGAATCAAAATGAAGTGGAGGCAATTTATAGCCATCCATCAGATGAAATCCACCATTAGGACCAGATGTCGCATAAAGAGGTATGCCCATCTCAGATAAAGCTTCCATGTCCCTGAGAATGGTTCTTTTGGACACTTCTAATTTGTCAGCTAATGATTGCGCAGTCATCGTTTTCTGCTGCAATGCGATCAGGATAGCCATATGCCTATCGATCCTTTTCAAAACGCCACGTTCTCCTTTCCAATAACAGAGTAACATAGCTTTGGTGACACTATGCTTGTCATCAATTATTGAAGCAACTTTTCATATATACTGAAACCATTCGTTTCACCTTTGTATGTATAACCGCATCGCTTATAAAAGAGGTTAAGCTTTTCATTGTTGGCAATGCAATCCAGTCTGATTCGGTCCTTACCTGTAAACTGGATTCCTTTTCCAGTCCACGATACTATTTCAGCGCCTAGTCCCTTGCCAGCGTATAGACGATTGACAACCAAACGATGCAAATATACAGCGTTCCCTTTGCTTGTCGCCTCTTCTCCCCAAAGCCCTCTATCCCAGTCGCTAGGGTGCTGCTGCAAAATGACGGAGCCTGCTAATTCCTTCTCTCCTGTTTTACGAAAAGCAAATACTTCTCCATGTTCAATCGCTCTCACAAGATTATGTTTATCTTTCCCATGAAGCATTTCACCCCATTGCGTTGAGCCCATACTATTCAACCATCTTGCTGTTTGTAAATTCAATTCACGAACGATCAACTCATCCTCAGAACCAGCCTGAAAAGCATATATGTCGTTGTTAATATAAGGATTTATGATCTTTGAAGTACCCATACTACACCTCGTTTGTTCTATTATAAAAAAACTCATTTGTACAATAAATGCCTCGATCAAGTGGTTTCTCTCTCGAAAAGTATACCATCCTTACAGCCAAGATGCATGCAGCAACCCACTCGATGCTTATCCGATATATATCATAGTAGTTTAAGTCAATTTTGGACTTGTATTCTAAAAAAGCGGCAGCCAAAGACAAGTAAATAATGTCCTGGCTGCCGCTTCTATAATGAAATAAGACTATACCCTCATTCCATATTATTTCGAAAATAATCAATAAGTTCTACCTTAACTATTCGTTTTTGTTCATCCACTGAAAATGGAAGCTTCCCTCTTTATCTAGACGCTGGATCGTATGCGCTCCAAAATAATCCCTTTGTGCTTGCAGTAAATTCGCTGGCAGTCTCTCTGAACGATAGCTGTCATAATAAGCTAAAGCAGAAGCAAAAGCAGGAACAGGAATTCCTCTTGTAACGGCCATTGCTATGACTTTTCTCCAAGCATCTTGGTAGTTATCTACGATCTCGCCGAAGTATTCATCCAAGAACAGGTTGCTTAGGTTCGGATTCCGGTCATAGGCATCTTTTATATTTTGCAGAAATCTTGCTCGAATAATACAGCCTCCGCGGAATATCATTGAAATTTTACCATAATTCAAATCCCAATTGTATTCGTCTGATGCAGCTCTCATTTGCGCAAAGCCTTGCGCATAAGAAGCAATTTTGCTTGTATACAAGGCTTTGCGTACTGCCTCGATGAACTCCTTAGGATCGCCGTCATAAGCGGTTACAGCTGGACCCTTCAGCTTCTTGCTTGCAGCTACGCGTTCCTCTTTCATAGCAGAGATAAAGCGTGCAAATACGGATTCAGTAATAATCGATAGTGGAACGCCCAAATCTAATGCGCTCTGACTCGTCCATTTACCTGTTCCTTTTTGCCCTGCCGAATCCAGAATGACATCCACCATTGGTTTGCCGGTATCTGGATCTATTTTCTTGAAAATATCAGCGGTAATCTCGATCAAATAGCTGTCCAGCTCACCGTTGTTCCATTCCGTGAAAATGTCATGCAACTGGTTTGTGCTTAAGTTTAGTACATCCTTCAGTAGATGATAAGCTTCACCGATGAGCTGCATATCGCCATACTCGATTCCGTTGTGCACCATTTTGACATAATGACCAGCGCCATCTTCTCCAATGTAAGTCGAGCAAGGCTCGCCGTTTACTTTAGCAGATATGGCTGTAAGGATCGATTCTACCAGCTCATACGCATCTTTTTGTCCGCCTGGCATAATAGCAGGGCCGTTCAACGCACCTTCTTCTCCGCCAGAAACACCTGCACCGATGAAACGGAAGCCTTGAGCTTGGAGATCTTTGTTTCTTCGTTGTGTATCTGGGAAATATGCGTTTCCACCGTCAATCAATATATCTCCTTGATCTAGAAAAGGCAGAAGCTGATTAATCGTATCATCAGTTGGTTGACCTGCTTTGACCATGATTAGGATTTTACGCGGTGTCTCCAGCGATTGGACAAATTCTTCGACGTTATACGTTCCGACGAAATCTTTCCCTTTTGCTTCTTCCAATAGTTCTTTTGTTTTCTCTGCTGAACGGTTGTAAACGGCAACTGAGAAACCTTTACTTTCAATATTCAAGGCAAGATTTTTACCCATGACGGCTAAACCTATTACGCCAATTTGTTGTTTTTTCATTTGTAGTACCTCCTGTCTTACTTTGCTCTCATAGATAAAAAATTTACAAGCTTAGCTTAGATTTGCACTGTTTTTTTCCAATCAGCAGCGAATTTCTCCATACCTTGATCCGTTAGAGGATGTTTGGAAATTTGTTCAATGACTGAGAAAGGAATGGTTGCGATATGTGCGCCAGCCATTGCTACACGTGTCACATGATCCGGATGACGAACGGATGCTGCAATAATTTGAGCATCTAGATTATGCGTACGGAACAATTCAGCAATTTTCGTAACCAGCAGTACACCGTCTTCTGAGATATCATCCAAACGACCAAGGAACGGAGAAACATAAGTGGCGCCAGCTCGAGCAGCTAATAGTGCTTGGTTCACGGTGAAGATCAATGTTACGTTAGTTTTTACACCTTTCTTCGTCAGGTAGCGGCATGCTTCCAAACCAGCCAACGTCATCGGAAGCTTAATGGTGATGTTTTTATCATTGTTATTGATTTTGATCAATTCATTCGCTTGTGCGATCATATCCTCAGCTGTTTCTGCATCTGGCGTTACTTCAGCCGAAACGGATTCAACATCAGGCACTTCGCGTAAAATCTCAGCGATTCGATCTTCAAACTTCACGCCTTCTTTGGCAACCAAAGACGGGTTTGTCGTAACTCCAGATAAGACGCCGATTTTATAAGCCTTTTTGATATCTACCAGATTCGCAGTGTCGATAAAGAATTTCATAGTTATTACCTCCATTTTTTGTGGTCATAATTTAAATTACTTGTATAAACCTACTAGCCTCAATAGAACGATCTGACTAATCTACAGCGCTCATGTTCTTACGACTTACATCTAACTATAGTAATTCTTTCGTCAAACGAACCACATTATCCACGGAGAAGCCAAAGTATTCTAAGACCTCAGTTCCCGGTCCAGAAGCTCCGAATGAGTCAATGGACAATATTTTGCCGCTTGGTCCAGTATAACGCTCCCAACCAAGTGATATGCCGGCTTCAATAGCCAAACGCTTCGTTACGGAAGCAGGCAATACCGATTGCTTATAGGCTTCAGATTGACGCTCAAACAGCTCACGGCTTGGCATAGCAACGACACGAACGGAGAGATTCTCCTTTTCAAGCTCAGCTTTTGCACTAACAGCTAAGGAAACCTCGGAACCAGTTGCGATAAGGATGACCTCTGGCTGATTATTTGTTTCAGTCAGCACATAGGCTCCATTGGCTAATGCTTCCACATTGCCTTTCGTTGCTTCATAAATAGGCAAGTTCTGTCTGCTTAGCACGAGTGCTACTGGACCTTCATTTTGCTGCAAGGCATAGGCCCATGCGTTTGCTGTTTCATTGGCATCACTTGGACGAATGACCGTAAGTCCCGGTATCGTACGCAGCGCAGCCAAGTGCTCAACCGGCTCATGTGTAGGTCCATCTTCACCTACTGCTACTGAATCATGAGTGAATACATAAGTGACAGGCAATTTTTGCAGAGCAGCCAGTCTAATTGATGGACGAAGGTAATCGCTGAATACGAAGAACGTGCTTACGAATGGTTTTACACCGCCATGAAGCGCCATACCGTTACCCGCAGCACCCATAGCATGCTCACGTACACCGAAGTAGATATTACGTCCAGCGTAGGATTCGACAGCAAATACTTGTTCACCGCTAATATCGGTCATTGTGGAATGAGACAAATCTGCGCTTCCTCCGAATATAGAGGGTACGGATTTAACGAAATGATTGATCGCTTGACCGCTCGCTACGCGAGTTGAAACCGTCTTGGATGAATCGAAAGTCAGAATGTCCGCCGCATCGATAACAACGGAACCATCAATGATTTGTTCAAACTCTGCACCCAGAGCAGGATGTTGTGCCTTATAAGAAGCAATCAATTGGTTCCATGCTTCTTCTTTGGCCTGACCATTTTGTTTAAGTTGTTCGAAATGAGCTTTAACTTCTGCTGGAACTGTAAATTCTTCTTCATGCTTCCAGCCATAAGCTTCCTTCGTTGCAATTGCTTCTTCTTTGCCAAGTGGATTGCCATGTGCTTTATTCGTTCCCGCAACTTTACTTCCGTATCCGATAATTGTACGAACTTCGATAATCGTCGGTTGAGAATCATTTTGCTTAGCTGCTTCAATCGCTTTGTTAATTTGCTCAATATCATTGCCGTCTTCTACTCTTAAATACTGCCAATTTGCGGATTCAGCTCTTTTTTGCATGTTCTCTCCGAAGGAAAGATTGAGTTCACCGTCTAATGAGATGTCGTTGGAATCGTACAATACAATTAATTTGTCCAGCTTCATATGTCCCGCCATGGACATCGCCTCGTAAGAGATCCCTTCCATCAAGCAGCCATCGCCGACAAGTGCATATGTGTAATGATCAACGACTGGGAAACCGCTTTGGTTGAATTTCGAAGCAAGATGCGCTTCAGCCATTGCCATACCTACAGCGTTCGCAATACCTTGACCCAGTGGTCCCGTTGTAGCATCCACACCATCTGTGTGACCAAATTCAGGATGTCCTGGCGTTTTGCTGTGAAGCTTGCGGAATTGCTTCACATCTTCTATAGAAACGTTATAGCCAGATAAATGCAAGAGACTATAGAGCAAAGCGGAGCCATGCCCTGCGGATAATACGAAACGATCGCGGTTGAACCATTTTGAATGAGCTGGATTATGATTTAGTTGTTTCCCCCAAAGT
This sequence comes from Paenibacillus sp. J31P13, assembly GCF_056269295.1. Classification (NCBI taxonomy): domain Bacteria; kingdom Bacillati; phylum Bacillota; class Bacilli; order Caryophanales; family Paenibacillaceae; genus Paenibacillus; species Paenibacillus sp. J31P13. The sequence continues at coordinate 1,099,571 of NZ_JBWDNR010000001.1, read as the reverse complement.
GCATACGCCATTGGCGCAGCCCCCATTGGCAGGCCGGGATGACCAGAATTAGCGGCGTTAATGGCATCAATAGATAACGTACGGATCGTATCGATAGCGAGTTGATCAATGGATTGAGTGATAGGCATATTGTTCTCCTTTTATGTTTTCATTTTTTTCTTCTGACTTGTCATCGAACCACCAATGAAATCCGTCCTGCAGCAACAGCTGATCAGATTCTGAAGGTCCATAAGTGCCGGCTGGATAGATATGAAGCGGCACTGCGTTCTCTTCGTATGCATCCAAGATAGGTTGAACCCATTGCCATGATAATTCGACTTCGTCCCAATGCGCGAAGAACGTAGAATCTCCGTTCAAAGCATCGCAAATCAAATTTTCGTAAGCTTCAGGCACATTATCTTGACTCTCATGAAAGTCGAAATGCATCGGTTTGAACTCTCCTTTGTGCAAAGAATCTCTCGTATTCAATTGGAGTGAAATACTTTCATTAGGACTGATTTCAAATACGAGAAGATTAGGCATCTTATTCTCATCGTTTACTCCAGACTGCTTCAAAGGCTCTTTGAACTCGATCACGATTCGTGTCGATTTATCCTTCATTCTTTTGCCTGTGCGGATGTAAAACGGAACACCGCGCCAAAAATAATCATCAATTTGAAGCTTAGCAGCGATAAAAGTGTCATTTCTTGATGTAGCGGCGATATTGGGTTCGGAAGTGTAACCGACCACCGATTCCCCTTGGATCATGCCTGCTCCGTATTGCCCGCGGATAACATGAGAGCTGACTTCCTCTTTTGGCAGCAGTTCCAGAGAATCCATCACCAATTTCTTCTTGAATCGAACATTCTCTGATGTACTTTTGTTTGGGAGGTGAATGGTCAGCATCATGAGCAATTGCAGCATATGGTTTTGGAACATGTCTCTTACAGCACCAACATGATCGTAATAACCCGCTCGTTCTTCCACACCAACAATTTCATTCGCCGTTATTTGAACGTTAGCAATGTATCGGTTATCCCATAACGCTTGAAGAACCGGATTACTCTGCTGCAGCACTTCCAGCTTCTGTACCATTGGCTTGCCGAGATAATGATCAATACGGAAAATCTCATCCTCGGTAAAAGCTTTGCTCAAATTTTCATTCAAAGCTCGAGCAGATTGCAAATCATGCCCGAAAGGCTTCTCGATCACTAGACGCTTCCATCCATTTGCAGAACCTAGCCCGCTTTCGTGAATGTTGGCTGTGATCGTTTCAAAAAATTCAGGTCCCACAGACATATAAAACATACGATTCGGTTCAATTTGAAGCTCTTGTTCCTTTTGTTCGATCATGTGCAGCAGGTTCTGATAATCTTCTTTATGACCTACATCCAGAACACTATAGCGAAAGCCATCCAAAAATTTCTTTAATAAAACAGGATCATTCGCTTGGCGCCTGGAAAACATACGAAGAGATTGCTCAACATTTGCTCGAAATGCTTGATCGGAAAGCTCTCTTCTTCCAAGGCCGATTACGTTGAAGAATTGCGGCAGTTTCTGATCGACGAATAAATTATATAAAGCAGGGTAAATTTTTCTTTTTGCTAAATCCCCTGTTGCTCCAAACAAGACAAACGTGGTTGCTTCCATTTTTCTACTCCTTCCAGCAGGTCTTCATTTTGCACTGGTATCAACTTCCTAAATCCACTATAATACGAATATCACCTATACGGGTAATTAATATATTTCACAGGAGCTATAGACCACGTCTATGATCAATTACGAACTTTACAAGGTTTTCTATTGGGCTGCGAAGACAGGAAGCTTGTCTAAAGCCGCTAAATCATTGTTCATCACTCAGCCAAGTGTCAGTCACGCCATCAAGCAGCTGGAAGAGAGCTTCGGCATTACCTTGTTCTACCGGAACTCCAAAGGCGTCGCTTTAACGCAAGAAGGAGAAACGCTTTATTCCTACATCGAGAAGTCTCAAATTCTAATCTCATTAGCAGAAGAAAAGATGGCGGCTCTTAAAAATCTCGAAAGCGGCGAGCTGCGAATTGGCGGCAGCGATTCGTTGTTCAAGCATTATATGCTTCCTTACTTGGAGATCTATCTTGAAAAGTTTCCAGGAATCAAGTTGCATCTGAATCATGGCACGACCCCAGAAACCATCGCATTCCTGAAAGAAGGCAAAATCGATTTAGGTGTCGTTCGTTTGCCCATCGTCGATCCCCAGCTTGAAGTCATGAAAGGAATTGAGCTGCAGGATTGTTTTGTAGCGGGGGCACGTTATGCTGAGCTTAAGGACAAAGTACTCTCATTGGATAAGCTGCTGCAATACCCTATTATCTTGTTCTCGCGTAATAGCCGGGTTCGGATGGCCATTACCGAGTTATTTGAAAACTACGGCTATCAAATCAAACCTGAAATTGAGGTAGGAAGCGTGGACCTTCTCATCGAGTTTGCACGCAAAGGTCTCGGTATCTCTTACGTAACGAAAGAATTCATTGCAAAAGAACTAGAAGAAGGCTCGCTTTTTGAAATTCAATTGGATATCAAAATGCCGCCCTCTCAAGTTGGATTTATGATTATGCGCAACATGCCTCTTTCCAATTCAGCAAGACAGTTTATTGAACTCGTAAAATAGAATGAGTGAATGGTACATATAACAAGCAGAAAAGCATCCTTAGCCAGATTGAAAATGGCGAGGATGCTTTTCTTGTTTTAAAACGTTTAATATCCAAATGAATGGATATTAAAGCGCAATGAACTTGGTTGCTACATTTCTGCAAAATTCACTGTCATGCTCTACAAACAGAATAGTTGGTGCGTATTCAAGCAGTAACTCTTCAATTTGAATACGTGAAATAACATCAATAAAATTAAGAGGTTCATCCCAAATGTGCAAATGAACTTTCTCACTAAGACTTTTCGCAATCAGAACTTTCTTCTTTTGCCCTCCGCTGAATGCTGAAATATCCTTCTCAAATTGAACTCTGGAAAAATCAAGCTTTCTTAATATCGATTTGAAAAGGCTCTCATCGATCCCATTCCTTGCGGCATAATCCGATAAGTCGCCTTGAAGGTGAGAGGTGTCTTGTGATACGTAGGATATTTTCAGCTGACCGTCCTTCAAGAAGGTGCCGGTATATTGAATATCCTCACCGCAAATAAGTTTGATTAAGCTTGATTTCCCGGAGCCATTTTGACCCGACAGTGCAATCCGATCACCTTGTTTAATCGTAAAGCTTATATCTGCACTAACCAACTTCTCACCGTAAAAAATCGAAACATCATCAAGCTCGGCCAGCTGGCTTTTGTGAAAGGGAAGCTGCGAAATTTCTAAAGTGTCTGAGCTTTCAATATTTCTCAGTAGTTTAGACTTTTCAACAATAGCAGATTGCTGTCTTTGCTCAATGGCTTTTGAGCGCTTCATCATTTTAGCGGCTTTGTGACCCACATATCCTTTATCTAACTTGGAACCGGAATTTCTTGTACCGTTTTTTGTTTTCTCCACTTCATGAGACCAGTTGCCTGTACGTTTAGCAGAATGCGACAACCGTTTAATATCTTTCATAAGCTTATCGTTCTCTGCAAGTTCAAAGTTATCCTGCCTCGTTTTATTTTCCCACCAACTAGAAAAATTGCCTTTTTGAATATCTATGTTGGTCTTATTGATTGAAAGCACATGATCTACACAGTTATCAAGAAATGATCGGTCATGTGACACCAATATGAAACCACTTTTTGTATTGAGATAATCACTGACGAGTTTTCTTGCATGCAAGTCAAGATGATTGGTTGGCTCATCAATTAACAGAAAACTATTTTCCTTAATAAACAATGCTGCAAGCAACAATTTCGTTTGCTCTCCGTTAGACAGTGAATCAAAGGGTCGATATAAAACATCTTCAGACACTTTTAGCAATGAAAGCTCACGCATTAACTTCCATTGAACATAGTCTGGATGTATCTCTTCAATAACATCGAGTGTGAGATTCCCCTTGTTCTCGACATGGAATGGAAAATATTCAAAACCGACCTTCGCAGAAATATTTCCGCTGTATTCATATTTACCAAGCAGTAAGTTCAGAAATGTAGTCTTCCCTCTACCGTTTCTACCCGTGAATCCTAACTTCCAATCCGTATCGATTTGAAAGCTCACGTTCTCAAAAATATTATCGTAACTTCCCTCATAGCTAAACGTCAGGTTTGTAACATTTATTAGTGACATGAATTTATCCTCCTGTATAAAAAAAATAAAAGCTACAAGAAAGTTACTTTCTTGTAGCTCAAATAAATACAGTAAATCCAACCCCATTTGGGATTAGATACAGATATTTTTATTGAGTTAAAAAGATATAGTAACTTTCTTGCATATAAAGAATAAAACATGCGAAATAGATCGCATCTTTGTTTTATTGTTTTATAATCAGCAAGAAAAATTACATTATACTTTTCAACTCCATTCACTAAATTATGTGTATTTTATCATACCTGTTTTTCTATTTCAACAAATAAAACCCCTGGCATGATTGAGAATTGTCATCTCGTTCACATCTCGCATTATCAGCAAATTGCTCAAGCATTATAGATACAACAAATGCCCCATGGAAAATTCCATAGAGGCATTCGTTGTATTTGCATTAGACAGATACGGATAATCATTCAAATTAGCCCTTTATTGCGCCTTCAATCATCCCGGCAATTAACTGCTTTTGAAAGATAAGTACAATGATCAAAAGCGGAACAACACTGATGACAGAACCTGCCATAATAAGATGGTAAGGCGTATTATTGCTATCCTCAAGCGCCTTGAGCGCCACGGATAACGTCATATTTTCCTGAGATCTCAAGATCACGGAAGGCCATAAAAAGTTATTCCACTGTTTAACGAACAGAATAATACCAAGTCCAGCAAATCCTGATCTTAGATTAGGGAGCACGATGCGACGGAATAGCATAAATTCAGTACAACCGTCTATACGTGCTGCTTCAAACATCTCGTCAGGAAGTGACATACAATATTGCCGCATAAAAAAGATACCAAAAGCACTGGCCAAATCGGGCAAAATAACTCCCCAAATGTTATCGATCAAGTTCAAGTTTTTATAGATAGAGAACAGCGGAACCATTGTAGCTTCATGTGGGATCATAAGGGAAGCCAGTACTAATACAAATAAAAAATTCTTCCCTTTAAATTTGTATTTAGCAAATGCAAACCCCGCCAAACCACAGAATAGTAAAGCAATAAGCGTGGACGTTGAAGAAAGCAAGAAGCTGTTCCATGTTATGATACCAAATTTTCGTTCAACAAATAATTCCTTAAAATTCTCCCAATGCAGGGTTGATGGAACCCAGATCGGCGGATTTACAAATATCTCACTAATATCCTTTAAAGAGGAGCTAAATAACCAAAATAAAGGAAATATTGTAATGAGTGAAACTAAAACCATCAATATAAAGGCTAAAGATGAGGACCAAATGCTCTTGCTGCTAGAAGTGTCTATTGCTTTTAATTCAATCTTTTTTTCCATAATATCCTCCCGCCCTACTCTTTATCGTCAAATATACGCATTTGCAACAATGAGATTGCCATCATCAAAATAAAGAAGCAGACGGCGATGGAAGATGCGTAACCGAAATTAAAGTTTTGGAAGCTTTCAATATACAACATCAATACCGGGGTCATCGTAGAGCTTAGCGGACCACCCTGTGTAAGAATAAAGGGCTCGGTAAAGAGCGAGAAAGTTCCAATCGTAGACAGCACTGTACAGAACAACAACATTTTTTTGACCAACGGAATTGTAATGTAGAAGAAGCTTTTTATTTTCGTCGCTCCATCCACATATGCGGCTTCGTACAAATCCTTCGATATGTTCTGCAAGCCTGTCATCAACAAAAGCATATTGTAGCCAAGCCAGCGATAAAGTACCATCATGGCTACGGAAATACGTGCCCACCATGGCGATTCGAGCCATGGTATTGGATTATCAATCAAACCAATATTTCTGAGGACATTGTTAACCAGACCATCCTGCGTGTTCAAAAGTAAGATGAACACGAAGGATACGGCCACAACCGATACGAAGTTGGGTACAAAAAGTGCCATTCGAAAAAAACCTTTACCTACCATCCAATTGGAATTTAGTATGGAAGCAAATATTAGACCCAGAAACAGCATAAGCGGCACATACATAAGAAAAATCAATGAACTATTCCACAAGGATAACCAAAAGGTCTTATCTCCGAATAACTGTATATAGTTTTCAAAACCAATAAATTCCTTCTTACCGGAACCATTCCAATCTGTAAGACTGATATAAAACGAATACAAAATTGGATATAACGAGAAGACAAAAAACAAAATGAAATAGGGTGATATGTAAATATAAGGAGCAAACAGCATTTGCTTGTTCCATTTCGCTGTTTTCATATCGTTCCCTCCATTCCTACCAGGATAAATTTTAGTTTCTCTTTGTTTTGCTGCGTAGTTCGTTAGCCATTTCTTGCAATGCTTTCTCTGAGCTCACATTATTCAAGAATACTTTTGCCCACACATCGGTCATAAGTTTGTTTGCCATAGGGAAATCGGACGTATACGCGAGCGGATACGTGTTTGCTAGAGATTGTGCGTATACTTTACGTATAGCCTGATCATTGAAGTAGGCTGACTTTTCCTCCAAGGAGGCATCATTATCAACTAACATAGCAGGAAACAGTCCGGCTTCCGTCATCATTTTTACTTGGGAATCCTCATTACCGAGCATAAATTCGATAAAGTTCCAGGCTTCTTCGGGATGTTTGGAGTTTTTGTTAATGGCAAGATTCGCTCCGCCCTGATTCGCTCCAGTATATTTATCATCCTTGGACCATTTTGGCATCATCGCTACAGACCATTTACCTTTGTCTGCTGGAGAATACTGATTTTCGATAATTGCATCATGCCATGAACCGCCGACAACGGTGGCAATTTTACCATCCCGAATAGCGTTCCCCCATTGATCGGAATTTGCGCGGGCATCGAAAACAAGACCTTCATTTTGCATTTTAATCAAGAAATCTGCACTTTCCTTAATTTCCGGTGAATCTATAGCAACCTTTCCTTCATCATCGAAGTACCATAATCCACGTTGCCACATCATTGATTCAAACATACGGTTGCTAGAGTTCGTTTTGGAATCCCCGTACATCATAGCTCCCGTTTTTTCTTTAATTAGTTTGGCCGCCTCGTAATAGTCGTCCCATGTCTGAATCTTTTGAGAAACTTCGTCTGGATCTGTTGGCAGGCCTGCTTGTGCGAACAGATCGTTGCGGTAAAACATGACAACTGGGCCACTATCCCATGGCATAGCATAGACTTTATCATCCTTGGTGGCATCTTCCCATTTGTAAGCACTCATCTTGTCCTTGTATGGTTCTACTCGAGAAGTAATATCAAGTAAAGAGTCGATACCCACGATCTGGGACAGATTTGTCGATTCTACTGCAATAATATCCGGTACCGCATCCCCTGTATTTGAAGTAATTAAATATTTGGAATACAGATCTGTTGATTTCATGGTTTGAAATTCAACTTCGATGTTAGGATATTTGGTCTTGAAAGCTTCCATATTCAAATCAAGTCCGTCTTTTGCTGTCTCCCAAATCCAGACCACTAATTTAACCTTCTCATCACCTTTAGCTGGCGTAGTGGTGTCATTCTCCTTGTTTCCTGAAGAGCACGCAGAAGCCAATAAAGTAAACATTAGACAAGTAATAAGTACATAAAACAAGCTTTTTCTTTTCACGAATTTTTACCCCCTGTAATTGATAAATTGTGTCTGACATTAGTTATCATAAAACTTCTGAAAGGGCTTTCAAACCGACTAGTGTTTGATTATAGTGTGATATTTTCCGATAAATAAAAAAAAGCCCAGATTACCTAGGCATAGGTGTAAAATTGTTCAGAGGGATGGTCATTTTGTTTGAAGACGATATTGTCCAGGTGTAATCTCCGCACGTTTCTTAAACCATTTCGAAAAATATTTAACATCTTGAATGCCTATCTTCTCAGCGACTTCCTCTATCCGAATGGTAGTTATGCTTAGTAACTCCTTTGCCCTTTTAAGCTTCCGGTCCGAGATAAAGGAAATGATACTATACCCTGTTGCCTCCTTGAAGATCGTGCTAAAGTAACTTCGACTCACTCCAATATTGGCGGCTAAATCTGCTGCTCGAATATCAGTATCCAGATGCTCATCAATGAAATCAATGGCTTGAATAATGTCCTCTTTGTGCGTGAGGCTTAACAAGCTGGTATTACATTCCACTTGCCGCATACGATATAACCTGCTCACGGAATCCAACCAGCCTTCAGCGCTGACTATAGGTTTGCTTTGACGCCACTCTATTGTATTGTTCTCTAATTTCATGTCCACAAGCTTGGATCTTTCCAGATCTTGAAGCTCTGGGGTACATGCAATAAATGCAGAATATTCGTCTATTTCAAGTAATTTTAATTGGTTAGGGTATGCTGCGGACATATCCCGCCATTGATTAAGAAAAGCATTTATGTTAGTAGTACCCTCACGAGGAATGTACATGTGAGTTAAACAAGAATAGGACAGCATCCAGCTCCACTTTGTCCGTACCTGTTCCAACAAATAATCTCTAGCTGCATAACTATGCTTATTAAGCCATGCATCCATAGCCTCCATTGTCTGATTTTGATGCTCCTTCATCAAGGTTGCCGCAGCTTGTTTCTTCGTGAGTTGTTCTTCTAATCGTAAATGAACACGATTTAATGAGTCATTTATATGATCATCATCCATATCAGTCTTGACGATATAATCATGAATACCCAATTGGATTCCATCCTTGGCATAGTTAAAGTCCCTGTGGCAGCTCAAGAACATGAGCACTGTATCCGGTGCTTCTTTTTTGATTTTTTGCGCGAGCTCAATACCAGTCATTTCAGGCATGACAATGTCTGTAATAACCAATTGGGGCTGATGCTCCAAAAATTTTTGCCACCCGAGACTTCCGTTGGATGCATCATCTACTACAACCATCTGATGTTGTTCCCAATTAATGGTCATGCGAAGCCCTTTTCTTACAAGCTGCTCATCATCAACAATTAAAACTTTGATTGGGAATGGATTTCTACAGTCTTCGGCCATGTTAAAGTCACCTTCGTTCCTTTATTTCTTTCTGATTCTATTGATAATCCGTATACATCACCATAATGCAGCTTAAATCGTTCATCCACATTCCGCAAACCTAATCCACCTTGCTTGTCCGGTACCTTCTGTCCAGCGCTTATAAACTTCATATGCTGCGTTTTGACACCAATTCCATCGTCTTCAAGTACCATATATAATATATTTCTATCTTCGTATATTTTCATATTGATATTCCCTTGACCATCTCGAAGTCCATGAAAAAAAATGTTTTCCAACAATGGCTGAAAAACCATTCTTGGAATAAGGCAATGTTCAAGTCCCGGTTGTACCTCAAGGTTAAAGGTGAAAGCATCATCATAACGGAATCGCTGAATCTCTATAAAATGGCGAGCAATATCAATTTCCATACTCAAGGGAAGAAGTGTCTGTTTGAAGTTAAAGCTTCCATCCAGAACAACGATGAGGTGCTGGAGCATTTTTTGAATATCAGGTTGATGGGCTAGCTTCGCTTTCCATTGAATAGAATTTAACGTATTAAATAAAAGGTGCGGATTAATCTGATAATGCAAGATCTTCAGCTCAGCATCGCTTTTAAGCTTCTCGGTTCTGCTAATTTCATTAACGAGCTCCAGGATTTCTTCTGTCATTTTATTGAAGGCTTCACTAAGAAAGCCAAGTTCATCCGATGACATCACGGGAGTACGTATAAGCAGATCACCTTCCCCAAACCTGCGCATGGAATGAGTTAATTTCTTAATTGGCATAGTAAAACGAATGGAAAAAAAGCTTGCCATAATCACACCCAGAAAAACGGCTAAGACAGAAATAAAAACAGAATACTTTAAGATTACGGTAGATGATTCATTAAAAGTTGAATAAGGAATATTTGCCTCCACAACCCAATCCTCCGTATCCAGAGAACGTGACCATACAATATCATTTTTTTGACTCATATAATTCGAAGTGGTAGGTAACAAAGAGTTTCCAGATGCGTCTATGATTCGTAAATGGGATTTAGTATCCTTTTCGAATGATTTTATCAGGTTAATGATTGTATCCGCTTTCATATCGATTAATAATTTACTTCCTATTGGCAACCCGAAGGAATTCTTTAAAGGAACCATCAAACTGATCATATAGTCGTTGCTTGGGACAGCATAATAATCAGGAATATGAATCATAACATGCCTGTCATTATAAAGAGATTCATTAGACCAGAACTGGGAGTTAGCAAGGCTTTCCTCATTAACTAAGTTCTTTCCGATTACCCTTTCTGAAGGTGTAATCACTGCCACATTATAAATATTGCTATTTTCGAGTGAGGAAATATAGTTTTGAAAATCCCGTTCCTCAACATATTGTTCAAAAGTAGAAGGAGCTTTATCCCCAACTATTATGGAAGAGGCAATGAGATAAGATAGAATATTACCCGTTATTTGATCCATCTGCTTTAAATTGCTATCCACATGCAGCTTAAGTTGATCAACAGCATACATACCATAACTGCCAAACTGTGAATTTACAATCTTGGATGATTGATTATAAGAAAAATATCCAAGTGTACATACAGGTAAAATAGCGACAATGAAAATAATCAGCGTTAGCTTTGTTCTGACACTTCCTGCCTTTCTGAAGCGAGATTTCATTCTCTCTAAGTTGCTCATTATGGTTACCTCTTCTGCCTATTCTTATATCTATTGAAATAGTGAATCTAAATAGTATACCAAAAAACCATATAAATTTGAATAAATGGTGCCCCTGTATTGCTCATTTAGGGACACCATTTTTAGGTACTTGCTAGTCTTCTTTAAATACAGGTACAATAATTAATTCGAATGTGAACTGTTTCTCAGCCAAACGATAAGCTTCCAACAATTCAGGACCACAGGAGTTGGAACCAACTCCACTCATCTTGTAATCCAGATGTACAATTGTTTCGTTCCTGCGAACAAGCTCATATGCGTGTTGAGCTTGAGTTAAATCTTCTGGCGTGTAGTGAGAAGCATTGAATGAGAAAGGCTTGGCCCCTGTAAACTTCAATCCCATACCCTGCTCATTGGATACAATGACCCAATCCGTATTATCATGTGAACCATTTTCCTGCGGCATAATATACGGTGTAAACAGTTTGTCTACTGTAGTTAAGTATTTATTTTTTAGTGTGCTTTGACTTTTATCAATATAGCTTTCATGAGGTCCATTTCCGAAATATTCTACTTCCTCTGAACCCGATGGCATCGTTAGCTGCAAACCAAATCGTGGAAGGAATAACAAATCCTCACGGACTGTTACCTCAACTTTCAACTTGATTTCACCATCCCCTGTTACTTTCCAATATGCAACGCCATGTAATATTGGCGGCTTAATATCCCCGCTCAAAGAAAATTTAACTCGTAATTCCAGAGATGATTCCGTTTGTTCGGTTACAATCGTTTCATATACATGCGTATGTGCGCGGTCATAGCCTTCTTCCATCCACTGAAACTTAACCTTGCGGTCATTATCTATTGGAGCTCTCCATATATTGAAGCGGAGTGGTTTATGAATCATTTCTACACCGTGCTTGGATACAGAATTAAAAGTTCCATTATATCTATCAAATTCATGTCGGAAATCAAAACCTTCAATTATTAACTGTTCGTTATTTTCCGTAATCTGCATAGAATGGTTGGCTGCCTTGGGAATTGACACTTCCTGAACCTCAATGGGTAGTCTGAACTGCTCAAAATTCACTACATGTCCTGAATCCGCCCAAGCTGTATTCTGCTGCAATCGGCAGGATATTGTCAAATAATAAGAGTCTACCGACGGATCAGGGAATAAATAATCCAGCTTTACAGTACTAGTAGTATGAGGTGCAACCCCAGTTAGCAAGGTCTGCCCTTGCTGGACAAGTTCTCCATTCTTTTCGACCTTCCAATATAACGTCAGATGAGAAAGATCAATGAAATCATAGAGATTTGTAATCCGGACAGTCCCTTCGATCAAATTATCTGCTTCCATTCTGACTGGTGCAATGACTTTCTTTAGTTCAAGCAATCCTGTATGAGGAATTCTATCAGGTGAAACAAGTCCATCAATACAGAAATTCCCATCATTAGGCGTATCCCCGAAATCTCCTCCGTAAGCGTAATATGGCGTTCCTGCTTTATTGGTTGCTAAGATGCCATGATCCGACCATTCCCATACACAGCCGCCCATCAGTTTCGGATATTTATAGATAACATCCCAATAGTCCTTTAAATCCCCTGGTCCATTTCCCATGGCATGACTGTATTCACACATAAACATAGGTTTGGTGCTATTCTCATCCTTGGCATAAGCTTCAATATAGGCAGGGGAGGAATACATTCGGCTCTCCATATCCAGCACTTCTACATCAGGACTTCCAAAATGTCGAGGGTCGGAGCCTTCATAATGAATAGGTCTCGAGTTGTCTCTTGATTTTGTCCATCTCGCCATCGCCATATGGTTCTTATCATAGCCTGATTCATTACCCATCGACCAGATGATCACAGAAGGATGATTTTTATCACGTTCCACCATACGAACAGCACGCTCTACAAAAACATGCTCCCATTCCGGAAGACGTGTAAGCATGTTAAAATCTCCAATGGCATGAAATACCCCGTGGCATTCGAGGTCAGCCTCATCAATTACATAGAAGCCATACTCATTGCACAGTTGCAGAAAGCGAGAATCATTCGGATAATGGGAAGCTCGAATCGTATTGATATTATGTAGTTTCATCAGCTTCAAGTCCTGAATCATATGATTAATGGGTATCGTCTGTCCGAGTTCAGGATGTGAATCATGTCGATTCACTCCTTTTAGCTTGACAACCATACCATTAATTTGGAATACCCCGTCAATAATCTCTACCTTTCTGAAACCGATTGCAAAGTGAAGCACCTCATCGGCAGCAGTAATGTACAGTTGATATAAATAAGGAGTTTCAGCATTCCATAGATTGGGATTGTCAATATGCAGAGTAATGCTGCCGTTTCCATTAACGTTAACCATTTGATCCGCCAAACTCTGACCATCCGCATCAAAAAGCTCGATCCTTGCTTCTATTTCTCCAATGGTATCCAACTCACAGGTTATGGTTCCATCTTGATATTCATTCTCCAGCTCCACATGATTAAATACATCCACGATATGTGCTGGGTTGCGAGCCAATAGATACACATCCCGAAAAATCCCCGAGAATCTCCACACATCCTGATCTTCTATATAAGAACCATCACACCATTTCAGCACCATAACGGCAATCTTATTATTGCCAGCATGAACATACGGTGAAATATCAAATTCAGCAGGCATCCTACTGCCTTGGCTGTACCCAACCCATATTCCGTTTATCCACAAATAAAAACAAGAGTTTACACCCTCAAATACAATGTACTTCTGTTTCGCTTCCCAATCGCTGGAAATATTGAAATCTCTTACGTATAGACCAGCCGGATTCGCATTGGGAACAAAAGGCGGATCACAAGGAAAGGGATAATTTACGTTCGTGTAATGAAGTTGATCGTATCCATTGACCTGCCAGCATGAAGGTACAATCAGATTATCCCAATCACTAACATCGGTATCCATCTGATAAAAATCATCTACTTGCTGGACCGACTCCTTATATTTAAATTTCCAATTCCCATTCAGTGTGCGATAGAACGGGGAGTTGCCCCTCTTTTGCTTGATAGCTGATTCTGCATCACCATAGGGTATATAATAAGCTCTGGGAGCTTCTCTGTTTTTTTGAAGTACGTTCAGATCTTCCCAATATTTTGGTATATTGATCATAATCATTATCCTCCATCATTCGTATTTAGATTGTTCTATTGTATCTGATATGAAAAGGCTCTCAAACCGACTCTTGTTTGATTACAAGGTTATTTTGTTTGATTTATACCAGTCTGTTCTTTTTACCATTCGGCTACCGATCCGTCCTTATGCCTCCAAATGGGATTTCTCCAGCGATGCGGGTTTTCTTCTGACATTTTGATCACGTACTCTTCATTGACTGTAATTCCTAGTCCCGGACCTTGAGGGATTTTTACATATCCGTCGTCATATGCGAACACATCAGGATCGGTGATATAATCCAGCAAATCATTGCCCTGATTGTAATGTATCCCCAGGCTTTGTTCCTGAATAACCGCATTGTGAGCTGTAGCGTCAACCTGTAAACAAGCTGCAAGCGCAATCGGTCCCAATGGGCAATGAGGTGCTACGGCTACATCATAAGCCTCAGCCATTGCAAAAATTTTCTTGCATTCCGTAATGCCGCCTGCATGTGATAAATCCGGTTGAATGATATCTACATATCCATCTTCCAAAAGAGATTTAAAGTCCCAGCGTGAGAACATTCTCTCGCCAGTTGCGATAGGGGTACTTGTGTGATTGGCGATATCTCGCAATGCCTCGTTATTTTCCGGGAGCACAGGTTCCTCAATAAACATGAGTCTATAAGGATCCAGCGCTTTGGCTAGCACTTTAGCCATTGGTTTATGAATACGGCCATGGAAATCTACCCCGATTCCAAAATCTGGACCCGTAGCAGCTCGAATCGCAGCTACACGTTCCACGACCTCATCCACTTTGCGATAGCTATCAATATACTGCATTTCTTCCGTAGCATTCATCTTGATTGCAGTAAAACCGGCCTGCTGTTTCTCGAGTGCAGCTTGCCCAACATCACTCGGACGATCTCCGCCAATCCAAGAATAGACACGCATGGAATCCCTGCATGCCCCGCCCAGCAATTGATAGATTGGCGCATTAAAATACTTGCCTTTTATATCCCATAACGCCTGATCAATTCCAGCAATAGCACTCATTAGAATGGGACCGCCACGGTAAAATCCACCACGGTACATGACCTGCCAATGATCTTCAATACGAAGAGGATCTTTACCAATTAACGAATCCATAAGTTCATCTACTGCGGCTTTCACGGTGTGAGCCTTGCCTTCAATTACGGGTTCTCCCCAGCCTACAATTCCCTCATCAGTCTCAATTTTCAAAAACAACCAGCGCGGCGGTACGATATAAGTGCTGAACTTTGTAATTTTCACGAATGATCTCTCCCCTATTGTCTTGCTTTATAAATTTCTTTTATAAATTGTTGTGCCCGAGCTGTCAGTTCATCGTATCGCTCTTCTTCTACCGCTTTCTTATCTATTAGCGATCCTCCAAGACCAACGGCTACTGCTCCTGCTTTAATGAATTGACCTACATTTTCTAATGTAACACCACCTGTTGGCATCATCGGAATATGACCCAAAGGTGCTGACAGTTCCTTAATATAGTTAACACCCAGAGAAGATCCGGGGAAAATCTTGAGCATATCTGCGCCATATTGATAGCCCTTTACAATCTCTGTCGGAGTCATGACTCCTGGAATAGATATACAGTTGTTTCTAATAGTCACTTTTATTGTTTCCTCATCTAAAATCGGTGAAAATATAAAATCAGCCCCAGCTTCTATCGCAGTTAGCGCAACTTCTGCATTCAGAACCGTGCCCGCACCAACCAGCACATCATCCCTGTATCTATCTTTTAACAAAGTAATAAGCTCAAAAACTCTGTCTGTATCAACCGTAATCTCCAATGCTTTGACCCCGCCGGTTACCAGTGCATCCGTAATATGTACCGCTTTGTCAAATGGAGGTCTACGTACGACAGCAATGACACCAGAATCCTTTAACTGTTGTAACTTTTCATGTTTCTCCATATCCATCACTCCTTAGCGTTTTACATTTTGATAATTCACTTGCCCGGACATCATCAGCGTGAGCTCCTCGTCGCTTGGAAGCCCTTCCGTATCGCCATTAACCCCTACAACAATTGCCCCAACCGCATTTGCTCTGGACACAGCCATCGCCAGATCTTCTTGCCGCAATAGTCCGCTAATAAATCCGGAAGCGAATCCATCACCAGCCCCGACAGGATCTATTTCTTGAACGGGATATGAAGGGACACACCCTCTCTCAGTCAAAGACTGATAGTAAGCGCCTTCCTTCCCTAGCTTTACAATAACTGCTTCTGCACCCAACTTAAGCAGTTCTTCTGCAATTCCCTCCGGCTCTGTCTGCCCTGTGAGGAATTCCCCCTCATCCAAACCAGGCAATATATAATTGGCCCTACTAGCTAGTTCGAGCAATATCTGTTTAGCATCCGAACGATTCCAGAGCTTCCATCTTATATTGGGGTCAAACACTATGCTTAAATGATTTCGCTTCGCCAAATCCATTGCATGAAAAACCAGTTCCAGGCAGCTCGAACTTAGTGCTGGAGTAATGCCTGTTACATGTAAAATTTTAGCTTGAGCCAAGTAGGACTCATCTAAATCTTCCGGCTTCATCAAGCTTGCTGCGGAATGATTACGATAGTAATAGACCTGCGTTCTCCCACCTGACAGCCTTTCTTTAAAAAACACGCCTGTTGGAGCCGAATCAGTAAATAAACAACGAGAAGTATCTACTCCCTGTCCTCTTATACTTTGCAGAATGTAACGTCCAAAGGCATCCTGTCCCAATTTGCTGAACCAACCTACAGAATGACCCAATTTGGCCAGTCCAATTGCTACATTAGACTCCGCCCCCGCCATCTGTTTATTGAATTGGTGCTCATATTCAAGCGGTAAATGTTGATTGCCGCTAAACAGGACCATAGATTCACCAAAAGTTACAACCTCCATCCTAATTCCTCCCCTGACTCCGTAACCAGTTTGACGAATGTCTGTTCATAAAGATCATATCTATTTATGTTATAATTCTATTAAAACTAAATATAACGATAAATACTCAATTTATAAACACTTTTCAACTGATTTTAAGCTAATATCACTTAATAGATAGTATCTTTATGGATGTATCATAGTATCTTTCATTAAGGATGTCAATATAGGAATACAATTACATCAAACAGAATGTCTATGTTAAAATAACTTTATTATGAGAAATTTCAGGAGACTAAGATCATGAAAAAGACCGCATTCTTAACGACCGTAGAGCAGCTCAACAAAAAAATAATTGAGGGAGAGTGGCCTCCAGGTTCACGAATTCCCACTCTTCAACAAATCTCCAAAGAAATGGAAGTCAGTGTCACTACGATCAGAGAAGCTTTGAGAACGCTTGAGAGTCAAGGAAACGTAAGTATAGAACATGGTCGTGGTATGTATGTGCGTAATGATCCATTATTGCTTGAGGATCCTACGGCAGATCTCAAAGAGCTAGGAGATATTTCTCTCGTTAAATTGCTGGAGGCAAGATTGTTGATTGAGCCAGAACTAGCTGCTTTAAGTGCAGAGCGGGCTACTCTAGCTCAAGTCAAGCAACTTCGGGTACTCGCGGATGCAATGGTCAATCAGATGGAAGATGGCGGCCCTTTTCTGGATACAGATCTGTCCTTTCATCGACTTATTGCCGAATCAGCTCAGCATCCCGTTCTATTGCTTATGCTGGAATCGATCTATCCACTACTAGCTGAAGGACGAAAGCAAACGAATACCTTACCTCATATGCGTACCAAAGCATCCAATTTTCACATTCTAATTGCGATCGCCATCGAAGAAAGACATAGTGAGCAGGCAAAACAACTGATGCATTTTCATATTAATGACATGCTTGAAGCTTTAAAAAAATAGGATAATCATTACCCAGTTAAGATTTAGACATTTGCTTTGATTACCAAAACAAATAACCCGTAAACATGTCACCTTGTTCAAAGTGTCCATCTTTACGGGTCTTAATGTCCTCACACTCTCCTATGAAAATGAATAATCATTCGCTCCAGCCTAAACCTGTTATATCTCTGAACAATAATGAACGGAAGATTCGCAATGAGTGCATAGACAATCATGATCCAGCCGTACAAAGGCTCGTTCCATAAGAAAAAAAGAGGAGCCGGCAGCATGGACAGCCAATGTGTCCATGCTCCTCGGTTTGTTTCCAGAACAAATTTATTATAATAATTGGGATCTCTGGAGCTTAAGCTCTTTTTGGAAAAACTGCCTTGAAAAAAGGAACTTCCCTCTGGCAGTCTATCCTTCCATAACCGAATACCCATTCGTTCATAGACTTGTTCTTCACGAGATTTAACCAACTTATGAGTTGAATTCGGAATCTTTCGTTCGAACCAGCGATCTGGCAGCTTGAAGCATATATAGGAAACACCAAGATGAATCACAAGCCATGCGCCAATATCGACTACCAATGTCCACGCTGATGAAAGCACCCATATTCTCACAACCGCCTACGCTCCTTTTTCGTCGAAAGTGTACGCCCCTTCCATTGCACTTTACCGCCTAAGAAGGTTTGAAGGCCTGACCAGATAAAAATATACAGAAACATCAGCAGCGGTAACGGGAAGAGCAGTGCCGTTACAAACCCAAATGAGCCTGCCCTTCGAAGCAGTAAGTACAGTTGGGCTGCATAAGCGAAATAGATTACCATAGCTGTTAGGGCAGACGCTTGGCTCCATAATAAGACAGCAGACACTGCGCCTGCCACCCATAGAACAATGGGGACTAAGCGGGACAGAGGTGTCGCGGCTGCACCCGATGAAAAGCTTTTGCACCAGCCTGCTATTAGACTGCCAAGCCCTTGCGGATACATCCTGAAGGAGACAATTCCTTTACCCCCGTAGTTGTGAACAGGCTTGCTTAAGCTCTGGAATACATGACCTAATGCGTGGTTCTCAAGCACTTTGTCGCTTACTGCACTATGCCCACCGATATGAAAATAGGTATCACGCATGCATACGACACAGGGCCCAAAAGCGCCTGCCCGCCCATCCGTTGCATGGATAGAAGCCAGCACGACCAGATTGCATAAGGCAGACAGCCTCTCGAAGGGCTCCACCATATGATGGTAAGGTTGAACGGTTAGTAAGCCGCCAACCTCTTCATAAGCCGCTGCAAGTTGCTTCAGACCATCACTGTGCAATACAGTGTCGGCATCCAAAAAAACAAGAAGCTCCCCTTTTGCATGCTTAGCTCCGTTCCAGCAAGCCCAGCTTTTGCCGAACCAGCCTTGAGGAAGTGATCCTGGGACGATAACTCGTGCACCTGCCTCGATCGCAATCTCCGCGGTACCATCATTGGAGCCGTCGTCAGCAACAATCACCTCTACTACCGGACAAGATTGCTCTGCTAGCGAGTCTAACAGTTTACTGATATTGAACTCTTCATTACGTGCAGGGATAATGACGGATATCTTTGGATTAATAATATTAGAGTTTACTCGGTCATGACTTACTCCATCATCAATTGACCTTTCGGCTTGCAAAGGGATATCCATTCTTGCCAGCTGCTTCAGAATCAACCAGCCACTTAACCACCCAGCTGCAATCCATATTAACGTTAATGTCATTCTCGCTTCTCCCCTCATCGGAACATCTACCTTATGCTATTAAGTCTCTTCTAAAATATGAATAGACTACGTTTCAATTATTCCCAAATGGTTATAATTTTAAAGGAAACATTATCCAATTTATTACTCAAATTTATTTTACTATATTTAGATCACGAAGTTTGGATTTCTAGTTACTAGTATTTTCAAAGTTAGGGAGGCAGTGTGTATGATGGGTAAACAAATAATTGTTATTGGCGGCGGGCTTGGTGGATTATCCGCAGCAATCCGTTTGGCATCAGACGGTAATCATGTCACAGTACTCGAGAAAAATGAACGGGTTGGCGGGAAACTGAATATTCGTTCCGGTAAAGGCTACAGCTTTGATACGGGACCTTCAATTTTGACCATGCCATGGGTATTGGAGCAATTATTTGCCGATGCCGACCGTAAGCTTGAGGATTATATGACACTGATTCGGATCGAGCCGCAGTGGCGTACTTTCTTTGAGGATGGGGTAACGCTGGATATTACAGGGGACATGCCTACAATGCTGGAGCATTTGAATCGTATTTCTCCCGCTGATGCTAGCGGCTTCTTCAATTACTTGCATTATTGCCAACAAATGTATGAATTTAGTATGAAAAGCTTTTTCAATAAGAGCCTTACCGGCTTAGGTGACCTTCGCAACCTGCATAGTATCAAGGAGCTATTAGCGATGGACCCATTGAAGTCAATGCACAGCAGTACAAGCAAGTACTTCTCAGATAAGCATCTGCGCCAATTATTTGATTTTTTCATCATGTACATAGGCTCCTCACCTTACGCAGCACCTGCTGTACTCTCACAGCTCGTCCATGTACAGATGGGCCTTGGCATCTACTATGTCGAGGGAGGCATGTATAATATGGCTAAAGGCATGCTGAAATTATTGGGTGAGTTAGACGTAGAGGTACGAACGGATTCAGAAGTTAGAGAGATTAATCTAAAAGGTACCGTCGCTACTGGGGTTACTTTGCAGGACGGAACAGTCATCTCTGCTGATTTGGTCGTCTCCAATCTGGAAGCGATCCCTGCTCATCAAAAGCTGCTTTCCGAGCACCCAAAAGTAAATACAACACTGAAAAAACTAGAGAAGTATGCACCAAGCGTCTCAGGATTAGTGCTGCTTCTAGGTGTAGATAAACAATATGAGCATCTGCTGCACCATAATTTCTTCTTCTCAGAAAATCCAGATAAAGAATTTGACGATATTTTTGTAAAAGGTGTAGCATCTGATGATCCTACCGTTTATATCGGTGTCTCGAGTAAGTCCGATCAAACCCAAGCTCCCCTTGGGAAAGAAAATTTATTTGTGCTGACGCATGTCCCTCCGCTTCGTCCGGGCGAAAGCTTTGAACCTATGCGTATGAAGTACCGTGAAATGGTGCTAGACAAGCTTGAACGAATGGGATTACAAGACCTGCGCGAGCATATTGAATTTGAATACAGTTTTATTCCCGATGATTTGCAGCGTTTGTATGGTTCTAACGGCGGTTCAATCTATGGTGTCGTCACCGACCGCAAGCTTAACGGAGGATTCAAAATACCAAGCAAAAGCGAGATCATCGAAAATTTGTATTTTGTAGGAGGCTCGACCCATCCCGGCGGCGGTGTGCCAATGGTCGTGCTTTCGGGTCAACTGACTGCTGACCTGATCAAGGAGAAAGATCCAAACGTCAAGGCTGCGCTTTAAGCGAAGGAATAATTAAGGGTAACCCCCATGGTTACCCTTAATTTTAAATTATATGTTCGCTTTCCCCATTTAACCTTAATGACTCCGATTCCCCCCTGCAATTCCTTTGTTTCCAAAGCTGTGGAGCGAGATCCCTACATATACGCAACCCCATTTAAAGAAACTTTCTTATCATTAAGAGCGTACAATATATTATAAAATGACCTAAAGAACAGGGAGGAATAAAGTATGAATTTGACCCAAAAACAACGAACCTTGTTGCTATCCTTAACCAAGGAATGGCTGACACCGATACAAATTGCTGATCTGCTTCCGAATGAATGGGAAAATCTATCGGATGTAAATCAGTCGCTTAAAGATTTAATGCGTGAAGGATTGGTGCAAACTAACCCCGTTATGCTCGGTCTGTATCGATTAACCACGGATGGCATCAATTTAAAGGATTCAGAAGCGGGTAAGAACTAATGCAATATGGGAAGCTTACAAGTAGATAAAAATGAACCTGGCCATAAAGAAAAAAGCCAATCCTGTTTTCACAGAACTGACTTACTAATTAAGAGAGGAAGTTTCATAGAACTATATTAAATAGTTCCGTTTTCTTTAAGTCAAAACGACAGATTGGGGCTTTATGTCTCTTTGAATCTTATCATCTTTTTGTTCAAAGAGCATCCCATCTTTAATAGTTACGATGCGATCGCATAGATCTAACACTCGCTCATCATGCGTAACCATCACTGCAGCTTTTCCTCTTTGCTTCACCTCTGATGCGATCAACTCCACAACCGCTCTCCCTCGTTTAGAATCAAGGCTGGCAGTTGGCTCATCTGCAAGAATAACACCAGGATCATTCATAAACGCTCTTGCAATTGCAACCCTTTGACGTTCCCCGCCAGACAGCTTCTCTGGATAGTAATTCATACGATGCAGTAAGCCTACCTGATCAAGTAGTGATTTTGCTTTACGTTCTGCATCTTTGCCACTCATGCCTGCTAATTTTGATACGAGCAGCAACTGATCCATTACTTTCAAATAGGGAACAAGGTTGGATGCTTGAAAAATGAATCCCAAATTCCGAACTCTTACTTCACTCATTTCACTCGAAGAAAGATTGGTTACGTCCTTCTGATTAATCAAAATGCGTCCGCTTGAAGGAGAAAGCAAGGCCCCTGCAATGGAAAGAAAGGTGCTTTTCCCTGAACCAGATGGTCCAACAACGGCAACAAACTCCCCTTCTTTAACGTTTAACGAAACCTTCTGCAAGGCTGTAACAGCCGTTTCGCCTTCTCCATAGATTTTATTCACATTTTCAAGAATGAGTTTATCCTTCATTATTCAACCCTCCCAATAGCTTCAATGGCATCGACTTTTGCAATCCGATTCAATGACAACAATGCCCCAATGATCGAGACCAGTATAAGCAGACCTGAATATTGAGATAATACATTCACACCTAATTCAAACGGCATGCTCTCAGGCAGGATTGCACTTACTCCAAACGTTAGTCCAATACTTATTGCGGTAGCTACAATGGCTAAAAGCAACACTTGTCCGACTAAATTTTTCGCAAGGTAGGACGTCTTGGCTCCGATAGCTTTTAGTACACCAAACTGGTTGATCTTCTGCAGGGTTATAACATAGAAAAATACCGCTTGAATAAAGGCAGCTATGACTATCAAGAAAGCGATCATCATCGTCAATGATCCTTGTTCTTCTTTAAAACCAGGTATTCCTTGCACCGCTTCATTTTTTGTAATAACTTCTACATCCGAAAAGCTTTTTTGCAGCGTTTCCTTACTAAGACTGTCTGTTTTAACAACAATAGCGTTATAATAAGGGGTTTTCTTACCAATGGATGCTTGCATCAGATCTGCGAAATGCTGAATATCCATAAATACAACTGGACTATGGCTGAATTTCTGATTTTTTGTAAATCCAACGACCTTCCATTCGATGCCTATTTCCTTATCTCCTATTGTATCGCCTAATTTAATCCCATTTTCTTTGAGTGAGGAATCTACAACCACTTCATTAATTGCATTCATATTTTTGCCTTCTGAAATTTTAGGCATGAGCGTTCCCTCGGGATCGACTGCAAATACTCCGATATCTATTTTTTTCTTCGAATCATTTTGATAAACCGACATCATGCTTTGAGCAAGAGGCTCAGCATTTTCAGCACCGTCTAATTGACGAACTTCATCCAACTTTTCAGTGGGCAGTGAAGAACGAGTCAGTTTATGTTCTGAATCGGCTTGTAAAACAAAATAATCAGCATCCATATTTTTTAAAATTGAAGCATTATCCGATGATAATCCGTTAGCTAACCCCGATACGATAAAAGTTAACCATGCGACAAGCACCATAATTAAT
This sequence comes from Paenibacillus sp. J31P13, assembly GCF_056269295.1. Lineage (NCBI taxonomy): Bacteria > Bacillati > Bacillota > Bacilli > Caryophanales > Paenibacillaceae > Paenibacillus > Paenibacillus sp. J31P13. Next base: position 1,075,965 of record NZ_JBWDNR010000001.1, on the reverse strand, counting down.
CCGATTAATAAATATCTGCCTTTCGAATATTTTAATTCGCGTATGGCTAGGAACATGTTCAAATCATCTCCATTCATCCAGTTGATACGTTTAGTGTACTTTTGGAATATGAACAACTCATGAATGGATCATTACAAATTCAAATCTAGCAATTAGTTATTCCGTTAATGTTAAACATCTACTGAGAAAATGAAAGAGCAGAACGTCAAAGTGATGTTCTGCTCTTATAAACATAAAAGAACTGCTTGATCATTATCGAAACATGATCAAGCAGTTCTTTATTTTTTGGGGAACATCAACTTAATGATGGTTCCTTCCCCAAGCAGGGTATGAACTGTAATATGGCCGCCCATTGATTCAATCAATCCCTTGGATATTGCCATGCCAAGACCAGATCCATTGGATGTGGATGCCGTATCCGTACCTCGATAATAACGTTCAAACAGTCGGTTTAATGTAGCTTCATCCATACCATCACCATCGTCGGCGAATTGTATCGTTATTTCGTTTCCCTCTTCATTTGCCAAGAGAGAAACGGTCAGAACCGTATCTGGAGGGTTATGAAGCAGTGCATTAGCAGTTAAATTATTAACAACTCGCTCCAGCCATGGGGTGTATAATTGAATCCTTAAATCGGTTGGTGCAGCCTGAAATACAATTTGCTGCTTCCCGTAAGCAGGATCAGCTGCAGCCTGTTGGAGCGCATCATTCAACCATGCGTTTAATTCAACCTCCATCGTCTCTGGAGGAAGAATCCCTGTCTTCAATCGATATGTCATCGCAAGATCGCTGATCAGCATATCCATATGAGCTGATTTGTCCAACATGGTCGATGAAAACTTACGAATCTCCTCACTCGACCAGTCGTATGCAGGCTCCGCCAGCAAATGAGCATAACCAGTAATAGAAGACAAAGGCGTTTTCAAATCATGTGTAATACCAGCTATCCATTCCTCCCTCAAGCTCTCAGTCTGTGATCGTAAAGCTTGATCTCTCTGCAAGTTGGCGGATAATTTTTCAATCGAAACCATGACATCGGAAAAAACACGGTATCTTCGCCTCCATTTGCCTGCTACTGTTCGGCTGCGATGCAGTCCTCTGCGATCAACAGGCTCTTTGTATACAGCATTCCCAATGGAATCGAGCCATACGAGCATATGGAGCATCGGTGCGCCAAATCGGTGGGCTTGCCATAGCGAGAGGAGTACAAACAAGACCAGCAAAGCAAGAAGCATGGCAATGGAGCCAATGATGACAACCTGAGCTTCTTCAGGAATCCACGCCTTTTTGCCCATATCTTCCCCTTTGTTAATCGGCTCTCCAACGATCCAAGTACGTTCCGTCCGCTCGTCATAGGAGGATACCATATGGTATCCGTATCTTTCACTATACATGGTGCGAAGCGCTAGTTCTTGAACGGAATACTGCGATGGCAACCCATCAGGTTTGTTAAAAGATACGAGTTCCACACCCGCCATATCAATAAGCTGAACAAAAGCATTTGCAGTAATTATATTTCTCTCCAAGGAATCTGGCAGCACTAACTGTTCACTCGTAACTGTAAATGCGCCTTCAACCAACTGCTTTAATAGAGGGTCTAAAATATTAGGAGCCCCGTATACCAGCGTGAACAGTCTTCCATCCTTCTGCTGAATCCATAGTGCAATATGGTAAGGAAATGACGTCTCTCCCGTCCAATAAGAAACCAACTCGCCTGGTCCATATTGCTTAGGTACATCCTTAGGTGTATTATAGGCGCTTTCTACTATCCCATTCTCATCAATACTTTGCAGCCATCCTTTATTTTTCTTCACCTGCTCTAGCAAGCTCGGAGCAAATCGAATACCATCCTTGCCAAGCTCTGAGGATTCTACCAGCTGCTCTAATCCTACACTGGCAAAATCACGCGTAATGCTAATCTCAAAAAAACGATTCAACATCCAGAAGACAGCTAGTGTCGCAATCAGCAGAACGACCGTGCCTGCAATCGCAAGCTGAAGGATAAACTTTAACGTTAACCGTCGTTTGATATTCATAGCGTGGTAATCTCTTTCAGCTCTGCTTTAACTAGCTTGTAGCCAAGACCCCTGACGTTAACGATAAATTTCGGGTTGGAAGGATCGGCTTCAATACGCTCTCTTATGCGGTGTATATGAACCATGACAGTATTATCATCACTGAAAGCTTCTTCCCCCCACACCTTCTCATACAGTTCGCTTTTACTGAAAATTCGATTGGGGTTTTTACACAAGAAATGCAGTAATTGAAATACAAGCGCTGGACATGTAACAGCCTGACCCTCGACCAGCAGCTCCCCTGCTGCTTCATCTAGCTTAAACCGACCGAAATCGAAGACATTCGATGATCTCATGAGAGATGCTTCTGAAATATTTCCAACGGTCGAATGCTCAATCGAAGCATAAAATCGTCGCAATTGCGCTCTTATGCGAGCAACCACTTCAAGAGGATTAAAGGGTTTGGTTATGTAATCGTCTCCGCCTATAGCAAATCCAGTCAGCTTATCAAAATCTGACGTTCTCGCAGACAGAAACAGAATGGGCGCGTTCGTCGTTTGCCTGAGAAAAGGACATATTTCAATTCCGCTGCGCCCTGGCAACATCACATCTAATACGATTAAATCATATTTTTTGACTTCACAAGCATTAATAGCCCCTTCACCTGTTGTTGCTGTATCAATATGGATAAAGCCTTCCTTACGCAGTACCGTTTGCATAAGCTCTAGCAAAGATTGCTCATCATCAACAAGTAATATTGATGCTTCATTCATTTGTGTAAGCTCCTTTCCCAACGTTGTTTTATCATCATAGCATGATTTTTTTGGATATGATTCATTCTTGTCTTAACGGAATCTTAATTCGTATTCCTAAGCCGTTAAAAAAATTAAGAGTGCGTTAATGGTCGGTTTCATTAGATCTAAGACTCCCTTGCTACAATTGCACTTAGGGAGATGATATAGATGAAGAAACCATCAACGAACATCATTAACGGAGCTGCTGTGTCTGCAAAGGTAGCATTAACTGCTGGCTCACTCGCTTTGCTTCTTACGGCATGCGGAGGAGGAAATGCTGAAGTAGTCAACACTGATCCGAAGGCTGGACAAACTACAAGTTCGCCCACGGAGACCAGCGAGAGGCTTATGCCAGATGATCTGCCAAAGGCACTGCTGGAAGGCGATTATAAGGAGATTTATGCCCTCTTTAACCAACCATTGAAAGATGCGGTAAGTGAAGCAGATTTTATAACAACGGGGAAGGAGTTTACGAAGGATATCCTCACTTTTGAGAAATCCTCTACCATGCAGCTTAATGGATTTGACCGTCGTATATGGGTAAGTGATGCCGGAAATAAGGGTCTAATGGGGATGTTTGATCCTGACGGAGTCATTACATCAATCCAAGTTCAGGAGCTTACCCCTTCAGTTGAAACGGACAATAGCCTTAGCAAACATGAATATACTTTGCCTTTCCAGGGCGACTGGTTTGTATTTTGGGGTGGAGATAATGTGCTCGTAAATTATCATTATGAATTAGAGATCCAGCGCTACGCTTACGACTTTATTCAAGCAAAAGATAAGTTCTCTTACAAAGGCGATCCACTCAAAAATAAAAGTTATTATGCCTTCGGGAAGAAGATTATCGCTCCTGCTGATGGCACAGTCGTATCGGTTGTGAATGATATTGAAGATAATGAGCCGGTTGGGGTCATGAATCCGAATCAGCCTGCTGGGAATGTCGTTGTCATTGAGCATGGGGGTGAGTACAGTCATCTAGCTCATCTCAAGAAAGGCTCTGCCACAGTAAAGCCTGGGGATAAGGTCAAGAAAGGTGATGTCATCGGGTTGACGGGCAATTCAGGAAACAGCAGTGAGCCTCATCTTCATTTCCAAGTATCTGATGGAATCGATTTATTCACTTCCCGTTCCATTAATATTAAATGGGAAAACCAATTGAAACCGATTCAGGGTCAAACGATAACCGCTGCCGATTAGCCAATTGGAATCCTATCAAGCCAGTCATTCCGATATAAAGAAAGAAAACAGTGGTGTCCTATCAGCTCTGTGAGCTGCTTGGACAACCACTGTTCATCGTGATAAGAATATAGCATTTAAAATGATGGTGAGTTCTCGAGTAACTGAAACAAATTAACAAACTAGAAAAATTTTGAACTGGAGGAATAAATATGATGGAATGGATACAGCAAGCAGAAGGAATATGGCCTTACATCGTTTTATTCTTACTCTCAGCAGCGCCATGGCTGGATGTCTTTCTTGTCGTTCCACTTGGTATCATTGCAGGATTATCACCGATTGCTGTTGCGATTATCGGTTTTGCAGGAAACTTCCTCTTGGTATTGCTTCTAGGCATCTTCTTTAATCAATTTTCTAAGTGGAGAGAGAATAGAAGATTGAAGAAGGGCATTACCAAATCAACGAAAAAAGAGACCCGAGCTAGACAAATTTGGGAGCGTTATGGCCTTCCCGGACTTGCCCTGCTCGCTCCCGCTATTGTTGGTACGGATATCGCCGCTTTACTAGCTTTATCGTTTGGTTCATCGCGAAAACGCGTCATAAAATGGATGGCGATCAGCCTTGCAGTATGGACAATCACGATGACTCTCGGTTCCGTATATGGGTTCGGTTATATGAAATGGATTTAATCCGCTCAGTCATTTAAAGCTGTGAGCAGGTTGAATATGAGATATTCAAAAATTGAATATCTGTCTATACGTTAAATTTCTCTTTCTTCTGTATGCTCAACCCAGATGCGCTCCTGACAAATTGATACCGGTAAAGCACGACTACTGCGATGATCACAAGAGACATAACGACGAAAATGTTACTATACACATGTGCGGCATCATTCGTAACCAAAGGATTAAACTGCAAGGAAACGGAGCCTTTGTCGAGTATCTTCCCGACCACACTCATAGCCATTGCCCCTGAAATAAAATTGATCATCGAGAGTAATCCCATGCCAACACCGGTCTCTTCTTTTGGCAATGTCTGCGAAATCGTATTTGACATCGCGACCTGCATGAAAGTCTGTCATACATTTCCTAGTATTAGAATAATTGCAATGATAAATGCCGATACACCAATAAAAGTAGAAAGTAATGAGAAGGCTATGAATATCAACTTACCCCTCGCTTATTGTCGATCGTTTATATGATTAACTCATTCCACAATCCACTTGAACAGTGATAGATGTTCACTTCCCCCTTAGTTATTGCCCTTAAAGAATAAAGTAAGCTCAGGTGCAATTATTTTTGTAGCGAGCTTCTTGGTATGACCAAGTCCCTTTTTACTTAAAAGTTCGGCATTGGGGAGCACGTTAGCCAGCGCTTTGGCACCATTACGGAGTGCCACCGGGCTTTCAATACCTTCGAGGACGAGTGTTGGCATCGTTACACTGTTCCACAATTCGATCGGGAGGGATTTGCCATCCATGTATCCATCCATCAATGCCGCATCGTATGGGAGAGTATGGGCTACGGCCATTAGGTTGGACCACACTCCTGGCATCATACGCATCAAGCTGATCACAAATGAAGGCGCACCCATGCCCTTAGTCATAAAGTACTTGATCGTTTCGGCTTGACGATTAGCGGCAATTAGCTGCTTAACATGCATGACGAAATCTTCCGGCGGCTTACGATCCCCAGCATCAACAATAAATGGTGGCTCATGCAGTGCTAATTTTGTAATGTTTAACCCCTTTGCTGCTGCCTGTAGGGCAAGAACTGCCCCAGATGACAAACCCCAAACATATGCCGAGCCACCGGCTTCGTCAATTATAGCCTGAAGATCTTCAATTTCTCGATCTATAGCATACGGCTGCGTATCTCCGCTATCTCCGCGTCCTCGACGGTCGTAGTTATAAACTGTAAAGTGCTGGGACAATAAATTAGCTAACTCCACTTGACCCGGGAATTTACGATAGCTGAATGCACCTGCCACTAAGATGAGTGCTGGTCCTTGACCCATTTTATCATAGGCGATCTTTGTTCCGTCATTTGAAAATACTGAGTTCATAGTAAGTCTCCTTTGTATTCTTCAATTTTGTTTAACGTTTTAAGAGGACTCCAGTTTAGTTATTGAAAATCCCATCCTCTATTAAGACAACGAATAAATATCAGCAAGATCGACAAATTTTAAAAAAATATTTAAAAAAAGTTTTGGGACTTCTCATTAACCTGATCAGCTCAATCTCACCTTCTCCGAATCCATAGGGGTCAGGCAAGTGAGTAATTTTAATTAAAATTTCTCCTACATGTCGATTTTAGAGTAAATCATTCGTTGCTTACATAGAATCGAAGTTCGATAGAACACAACGATTGTAAAATTTTCTAAAATAAAAAGGAGAGTCAAAATGAGAAAAATAATTGTACAGCAATTTGTTACGATGGATGGCGTTATGCAGGCTCCAGGTGATGCTAATGAATTCGAGTATGGTGGGTGGCAGAAGACGTATGTTTGTGAAGATCATCTGACTTATATTGTTGCACAAGCAAATGAGGTAGAAGCTCTTCTACTTGGACGAAACACCTACGAAAATTTTGCTGCAACATGGCCATCAATGACTGGAATGCTTGGGCTCGCTGACCGGATGAATGAAATGCCGAAGTTCGTAGTATCAAGTAGCTTGAAACAAGTTGAGTGGAATGCAACGCTACTGTGTGGAGACATCATTGAGGAAATAATCCAACTCAAAAAGCAATCAGGTGGAGACCTTTTGGTTGTAGGCAGCAGAAAACTAGTTCAGACATTAATGATGCATAACCTCATTGATGAATATCGAATTTGGGTGCATCCTATTGTCTTGGGGTGCGGAGAAACTTTGTTCAGAGATGGAAGCGGGGTGATCGCACTGAGTCATATTGACACCAAGACGACAAGTACTGGCGTTGTGATACTCACCTACCGACCAGTGAATAACATCAACAATCTTTGATAATAAAACTATATTTTACTTTTAAACTCTTCCTGTTTCATATATTGATAATAATCGAAAAAGTTCCAAGAGAAAAGACATCCACATCCTCTCTCTTGGAACTTATGGTGTTATGTAAATCAATTTAAATAACCGTTTTCACTCCAAATCCTATTAACATGACTCCCGTTGACTTTTGAAAGGCTTTTTGAAATTTAGGTTTTTTCAACCATTTTTTCATATGATCCAACAGATACACCAAGATCAAGAACCATCCCACTGCTATCATCGTTAGGATTAATCCCAATCCGATCAATTGCTGATTTGTATCACCTTTTAGGTCAATGAATTGAGGCATAAATGTGATGTAAAACAAAACGGTCTTAGGATTAAGAATATTGCTGATAGCACCTTGTAAATAGGATTCTTTATAATGACGATGCGAATTCTTTTCTTTAACAATTGTTTGCTGCTTGTTCTCATGAACATCCTCTAATGAAAATGTACTTTTAGACAAAAATGCTCTTAAACCTAAATAAAACAAGTAAGCAGCTCCTAAATACTTTATGGTATTAAATAGAATTACGGACTGGGCAATGATAACGGATAAACCAAGAACAACAATAATAGTCCAGAAAGTAAGTCCTGTCGCCATACCGAGTATCGTATAACGCCCTGCTTTTGCACCATGGTTAATTGTATTTTTCATAATAAGTACCGTATCAGTGCCAGGCAACATAGACATCATAAGAGCCATTAAGATATAAGCAAGCAAATTATCCATCATGTAATTCCTTCACTTTCAAAAATTCTCATATATTGTTTTGGTGTTAATCCAACCAGTCTTTTGAAAAATCTCGTCAAATGACTTTGATCACTAAATCCTGTTAAAAAAGACACTTCGATTGGCTTTATTCCTTGTTCCAAAAGCTGTTTCGCATGATTGACCCGAATGGTTTCCAAGTAACTATTAGGAGAGATCCCCATTCTTTTCGTGAAGGTTCTAAGTAAATGATATTTGCTCCATCCCGATAAAGCACTTAAGTCATTAAGCGTAATCGTTTTAGTGAAATTATCTTCCAAATAGTTACATACTGTTTTGATTTCATGAGAGGTTTCTGAAGTTGATGGAACGACAGTAAGATCAGAATGAGTCTGAATGAGCTCTTCCAATAAATATAAAAATAATTCCTCCTTCTCTAGCCCATTCTCATCTTGCGAAACTTTCAAATGTAACTCTCTTAAATTGCGTACAAGCTCGCTATGAAATATTACGTTTTGTTTGAAGCTTGGGAGGCTTTCATGACCATTCACTTCTAACATAGCCTTTTTCATAACTTCTGGTTTCACATTAATACAGCGATAATCTAGCGTTTTCCCATCAATCTGCTCGCAACTATGCGTATCATAAGGGTTGAATAGTAATAAATCTCCTGGATTAATAATGTATTCTTCGCCTTTGCATACTAAATAGCGCTGCCCTTTTTCAATAAATCCGATTACATAATATTCATGAAAATGTGCAGGAAATTTTTGCATGATTCCTTTAAATCGATAAGCCTCGATGTTTAAATCAGAATCAAGATAAACCGTTCGGATCTCATTTAACATCAAGCTTTCCTCCAATACTGTATTCATAAGTCTAAAAATATCAATTATTATATAACTATTCTTGTATGATATTGCGCTAAACAATAATAAGTAATTTGATTACTATTTTAAAACGTCTATCCAGTTAGGAGGGAAATCAGCCTTCTGCGGATCTTTCAAATGCTTCCACGTTACTAGCTTTACATTATCAGGGTTCATAAGAGATAAATCAAATGTAAGACTATCCTTGCCAACAGGAATGTGTGGACCAACTGTAGGAACCACTTCAAGTGTTATTAAAAAATGAAATCCTCGAAATCCATTAACCCGTTTCACATTCGTAACATTTACAAAGTAAGGATAAACCTCTGGTGAATAATGCAATAGGTTAGAATAAATTTCATCTATTTTCTTATCTATGTGCGGTAAAAGAAATAACATCAGCATATCTTGATACATTAATTCTTTGAAATCTTCTTGAGGCTTTTCAATAGCGATTATTTTCATTTCTTCTGCAGCCTCGACGATGTTATGTTCTATGCCATTCACTATGGCACATAGAAGCAACAATAAAAACAACCATTTCCTCAGTACAATCACCCCTATTTATTTGGGGTATTGTTTCCACGAATCCATTAATCTATTCCAGCAGCAACTCCAATGTTTCTCCTGCTTGCACAGCAATTCGCTTCCATGAAGCAGATGCATATTGTCCAAGCGGCCGATTCGCTTCCTCCTCCGTTTCCGTAAGCAGCTTCACATAAGCAGGGAAAGCAGTCTTATTGCTAATTGTAAGTCTTAATCCCTGATCTCCCCCATCTTCAAGTCTGCAATCAACCTGATCAATAACCACCATATATCCATTTGTCTTATTCACATAAATGCCGGGAAGCTCCGCATACGAGAGCATGAGAGCCACCTCGCACCAACATGAATAGGGAATCACCTCGCCTACATAGGATTTCCCTTCCCAATCGCTCATGTTCACTCTTTCGCTCATATAGCCAGTCGGCATGTTAATGCCATCCCAGCCCATCACCGGTCGATCTTCGCGCGACAAATATTGCGCCATATTGCCTGCAATTTCTTTAAGCAAATCCAAATAAAGCAGATTACCTGTTGCCCTATATAGCTTGAATAACGAATCACCGGATAATGTACAAATACCCGGAGCACTATGCTTGTTCTGAACATTTGCAATTACAGAGCCTTTCGTGCGGATATTCAGCTGCTCAAAGGTGGAACCTTGTGGAAATCGAAAATCATACGAGACGCACCAGCTCATGCACTGCAACGCTGCTTCCTCAGCACGCTTGAGCCATATCCGATCACCGATTTCCTCGAATAGAACCATATAGGTTTCTAGCAACGCAAACGCAGATTCGCTATCCGGGCACTGCAAGATTTCTCCCGGACCACCAGTTGTTACTCCTTGTAGAGTAAATTGACGGTAAAAGTATTCCGCAGATTGTTCGGCAGCAACTGTATAAGCTTTCTCCTTGAAATAGATACCACTCAGCGCAAGTCCAGCAGGCGCTATGCCCGCGCCCGCCGAGCCGCCGACTAGGATATCACCGGACCCAGAATGAACCCACTGTCCGAATTGTCCATATTTACGCCAAAGCTGCACAAACGCATCAGAAAGCCTCCGTGTTCCTACGAGCCAGTTATCCGGTATATCAAATGAAGGTAGAAGCTTCTCTATCGCAATGAAATGCTTCATTATGAAATACAAAGCATCCGCGCTCTTCCGTAAAATATGCCATTGCTCGGGATGATCGCGATCGGGAGCATCGTTGAATTCATCACCATACCACTGCCCTTTATAGCATACACCGTGGAAGAAACCTGCTTCCGTCTGGCTGCTGAACATGAATCGCAGCGTATCTAGTGCCCGCTGCAGGGATAGCTCATTGCCTTCAAGAAGCATCGCATAGCTGGACATTCCGCCGCCCACCCACCCGATTTGCCAATCTTGATGCTTCATATCAATCGTCCCTACCGCGTAATAACGGAGCTGTTCATTCCAATTCATCGCATTATACTTCTGCTCCTGGATCTCCCAGGCTGCAGAAAGTGGCAAGCTGGGAGACAAATTGGACTTTGGCCTACCTTGTTGCCTAACCAAAGCGAAGTACTCAAACAGATCATTTACCGTCTTGCAAGGGAAACGATGAACTTTGCTTCTCAGCACGACGGCATCACCTGGCATGAAATCATAGCCTCGATCCGTACTCGGCACTGTTGTCGTCGTCATTTCGTATTTCATCCTAGGCCTGATGCCGGGGGCTTGAAACCATATTTGAGCAGCCCGACGATCTTCGTTCTCCTCCATATGCATGGAAGTGTCTCCCAGGTCCGTTTCTTGCTCCGTCATGAACAGCCAGCCCATGCCGGTCTTCACATCGATTACACCGATAGCGGGCGTTGCTGCATCACCAGTTAGTAAGTGAAAAGCAGACGCCATACCTGACTCAATCGACAATCGAGGAACATCCGTAATGAGCGTATGAACATCAGGCCCACGATCATCCAGCTTGGTCCAGCATGGTGCATAAGGCAGTTTCCTTACGCTGAAACGGTTGCCATTATATATAGCTCCGGGAACAAGAACATAGTTAAGCTCTGACCAATCGTTGAAGGAAAACGATAGTGAAACAGCCGTTTGCTCCGAATAACCGGCTGACTGAAATTCTGCAGTTAGCTCGAGTCCCTCTATAAGGTCAATATCCCCTTTTGTATCAAGCGTAACGCACCATTCCGCACCAGTGGCAGTGACAGCCTTTCCTTTTGCTCCATCCCAAGAAACCTCACTATGCTCAAGCGGTTCAGCATTTTCGTACCTCTCAATGAAAGCCGCCAGCTTTACGTTTGCATTCAAGATCCCCTTATCTGCAATGGTCAATCGTCATTCTCCTTCCTATCGTTTCCCTTAATCGCTCAAGTCGTACCTTAATTTCTTTCCCTCCATTCGCAGACTGCTAGGACATCTACGAATTGCTTGTTTTCTGTTGATCGAAGGTTAAGTTAACATGCGAGCGAGCGCCAGTCTACTGTGAAAATAACGATTAAGTGTACTTTATTTGAAAGCACTTGCATCCTATGCAGCATCAGTTTTATAACTATAATGTACAGTTTCTACTAGGGGGTTTTTTAGGATGAGTACGGTTTATTACGTAGCGAAGAACGGAAACGATAATGCTCAAGGAACATGTGATGAGCCATTCCTCACGATAAGAAAAGCGCAGGAAGAGATTCGTAAACAGATTGAAAATGGCATGAGCCAAAACGCCGAGGTTATCATCAGGGGCGGGCTCTATGAGCTTGATTCCCCGCTGCGTTTCGATGATAGAGATTCCGGCAGAAACGGCTTTATTGTTCGCTACTCAGCCTTCCCCGGAGAAGAAGCGGTGATCGCAGGCGGTAAACGAATAACGGGATGGACGCCATATAAAGGAAGCGTTTGGAAAACGAAGCTGGATGTAGGCTTACGCTTCCACACGCTTTATGCCGACGGAAAGCGAATCCAGCAAGCAAGACTGCCAGCAGTTGGTTATTTTGAAACGGCAAGCCTTATTGGACATGGTGATGAGGAACAGGCTAATAAACGTGGAATCAGCTATCACTCGGAAGACCTCCCTGCCCAATATGATCTTAGGGAAGCGCAGGTATTTGTCTGGCCAGGTGAAGGAGAATGGAATTGGTTCTCCGAAACGAAGCCAGTTGCTTCTGTTCAAAAGGATGTGCGGCAGCTGCTGTTCGAGAGTCCTTCCACTTGGGCGATTGGCGCTGGTTCGCGGTATTATATTCAAGGCTCCTTGGACTTCCTCCAAGTGCCAGGTCAATTCCATCTCGATTCCACTACAAGCACGCTCTATTACTATGCTCCGGAAGACATCACAGACCCTAATCAGCAGATCATTATCGCTCCAACGGTTAAGCGACTGCTGGACATCAATGGCAAAAGTCCAAATAAACCTGTACGAAATCTTCACTTTTCAGAGCTTAGCCTTAGCAGTACTGATTTTTTCCGCGAATACCGCATGATGGATGATAATGTGGAGCAGGATGAGCATCGCGAGGGCTTGATTTATTGCAATAACGCCGAGCATATTCAAATATTAGGCTGCAAGCTCGAGCAAGCCGGAAGCTGCGGCATCTATTTGGATCGCTGCGCCAAGAACATAATGATCAACGGAAATGTTATCCGCCAATTCGGGTACACCGGCATCTGCTTAAACGGTTTCGCGCCTGGCTTCGGACCATTCGACAGCGCTTATGCCTCCTTTACAAACGGTAACCATACGATTACGAATAACCGAATCGAGGATGGCGGTCAACTGATCGGACATGGCTGCGGGATCCTGCTCTACCAGAGTGGACATAACCAAATCATGAATAATGTGATTGCCAATATGCCAAGATACGGAATTTCAATGAAGGGGCTCCGTTATAAAGCGATGCCCGCTGAGCTTTACGGTATTCCAGTTACGTGGGAGAATCATTGGGATTTCCTTCACAGCAGAAATAACTATATAGCTTACAATGATATTTCGATGGTTATGACAGACAGCCAGGACGGCGGCATGATTGAGGCTTGGGGAGTCGGCAGAGGCAATGTCATTCACAGCAATTACTTGCATGACAGCGGCATCCATTTCTCCTTTGGTTTCGGCATTTATTTGGATGATGCTGCGGATGATTTCACTGTGACCAACAACATTATAACCCGCTTATACAGCACGGGCGAGGGCAAGCTTTGGATGCTTATTTTCTCGAAGGGCATCGGCAATCGGATCGTTAACAATCTGCTTGCCGCAAACCCTGATGCAATTTCTGCTATCGGATCTCAGGAGATGGCTGGCGAAGAGAACAAGCATATCGAAATCGCATGTAATATCATTTACAATTCCGGTTATCTATATTATTTTGTTAATTATAGCGAGGAAAGGTTTGCTTCAGCTGACCGCAACCTCTATTGGAACAACGGTACGACATGCAAGGTAGCTGGCTCTCTGCCGCTTACCGCAAACGGAGAAGACACTCTTGGCAGAGCGGAATACGATTGGGAACAATGGCGCTCTATCTCCAACGGCAAATACGACGAAGTAACGATTCATGCTGAGCCTTCATTCCTGTCTGCGGAAAAAGCTGATTACCGTCTGAAGCCCGGGTCGCCTGCTTACCTTCTTGGCTGGAGCGAAATCGAATTCAATAAGATTGGTCTGCAATAATAGAATGTTTGTACAGGGGGCTTGGATCGGATGAAGGTATTCGGATTTTATAAATCCAAAAAATATTTGCAGCGGGTCATGTTCTCCATTATGGCATCCATGGTCGTTGTACTCGTTGCATCATCGGTATCCAATACGTATATTTTAGAGAAATCGGTTAAAAGCATTCAGGAGGAATCCAACCTTAAGGTACTCTCGCAGATTCAATACAACCTTTCCTACATGAACGATATCATTACAAGGCTTTCAAACTTCGTCTATCGTGACCATTTTCTTATTCCGCTTATGTTTAATGATGATTTGCCGAAAATGGATCTGATTCGCGGTCATCGCCAAATGTCGAATATTATGGAGAGCTCGTCTTTCCTTCATTCCATGGTCATCTATAACAAATCACAATCCAAGCTGTATGGTACTAGCAGCAGTCTGCTCTTAGACGGAGGTGTAATGGATAATCGGATTAGAAGCTTGCTGCTAAACGCCAAGGAGCCTCAGCCTACCAATCGACTTATCCCCATGAGCCTGCAGCAGAATGATGGAAGAATCGATACGTTTGCCTTTATCGTGACCGATTCATTGAAACCGTTTACAATCAATCAATCCGCTATCATTTTATTTATTAAATCCGATTGGGTATTCGAGAGCTTGAAAAAAATGAATGTAGCTAGCGACCGGGATCAAGGCGAGATCTATATTCAAACGCAGGATGGAACGCTTTTATCCTCCGATCCAAATGCTACATTTACTTCCGAGCAAGCACAAACGCAGGTCAAAGAGCTTATAGATTCCCATAAAGAAAATGATAACCGCTCTTCCGGATTTTTTATTGGAGAGCTTTCTGGATTGAAGGAAATGATTACCTTTATGGATGACGGCATTGGATCCTGGACGATTCTTTATATTCAGTCTTATGACAAAATGATGAGTGAAGTGACCCATACTCGCAATCAATCCTTGCTGATCTCCGGCATTTTTCTGCTCCTTGCGATCGGATTGTCGATAGGACTTTCCTACAAGCTTTACAATCCCATTGAAAATATGCTGAAACGCATCCGTCCCCATCTTCCAGACGAGAAACAAGATCGCCTTGGCACTGGCGACGAGCTGTTACTTATGAGCGACAATTATATGAAGCTTTCAGAGAAGTTGAATGAGATTAGTTCCGAACAAATTGTAAGCAAATATTATATTAGAAGGTTTTTGTCCGATAGTCAGCTATTCTCGGATCATGACATTCAGCATTTGATTGAGAAGCATGATCTCAACATCTCCGTCAAGGATCAATTACTCGTCTGTGTTCTGAAGATCGATCATTTCTCTACTTTTGGTAACGGTTTGACAGGTGCCTCCAATAAGCTATACAACTTTGCAATTATCAACATCGCTCAAGAAATAATGGGCAGTCATTATCCATGTGAAGCAGTCGAGATCAGAGGCGACCACATCGTACTCATTTTGTCACCAAGCGCTGATGATTTGGGCAGCCTCTTTCAGCAAGTCATACCTCATCTTAAAGAAATTCAAGAGACAATCGAGCGCTTTTACAACATATCATTGTCTTGCGGCATCAGTGATGTCATTTCCAACTATTCATTTCTGTCGACGGCCTATACGCAAGCGCTGCGCTTCAGCCAATATATGATCATAAAAGGTCGTAAAGCCATTATCTCATCAGAGAATATTAAGGATAATCTTTCAAGCAAACAGCTATCGTTGCCTGACGCAACGGAGAAGAAGCTGACAGAAGCGCTCAAGAAAGGTCAACTGACGAATGCAGGCAATGAGCTTGAGAAAGCTTTTTCTCTTATTGCAGAGTTCCAATATGATGATATGATTCGCGCGGTTTCCAATCTTGCTTGGGTGATAAAAAATGCAGCCAGTGAAATAAACGAAAATCGAATCGTCAACTTCTCTGTTGACCTTGATTATATTCATCAAATTACACAGGAGAAGGAAACCTTAGAGGAGATGTACCTCTCCCTCCTGTCGCTCTGCGCCAAAATTTGCGAGGGTCAGCGCCCTGCCAATATGGAACGGAATGAAATGATGCTTGAAACGGTAAAAGAACTCATTGAGCAGAAATTTGCTGATATTAATTTAAGCCAGCAATCCATTGCGATGAGTGTTAAGCTATCCTCTGCATACATCGGCAAGCTGTTCAAAGAAAACTATAACATGTCGATTACCGAATATATTAATGAGGTTCGGCTGAATCATGCGCAATCGCTGCTGGAAAGGAACAACTATACGATTACGGAAATTATGGAGAAATGCGGATATGCCAACCAAAGCTACTTCTTCCGCTTGTTCAAAGGAAAAGTAGGCAGCACGCCTAAGGAATACCGAATGAAGAAATCGATCTCATAAACTTCAAATTTTAGCCTAATAGACCCTTCACCCACTACTTACAGTGGGTGAAGGGTTTTCCATTTACCGTAATCTCTACGAATTTTCACAAAATCTAATATTTTACACCTATGTATTACAGTAATTCGCAAAACCTATCCTACCCATCGTCCAATCCCCATGGCATGATTGGCATCATAACAGGAACGCTTCAGATGGAGGAGATCATTAGTGGCCAAATCAGAACCGGAAGCCTCGGGTCTAAAGATGCCTAGCACGCAAAGCAAGCCAGGATGGCTTCACAGGGAATGGAAGCACTTGAAAAAAAATCGGGAGCTGCTGCTGCTTTCCTTGCCCGGCATATTATTTAAATTTGTAATCGCCTACATTCCTATGATCGGACTCATTCTTGCCTTTAAGTATTTCAGGTATGATCAAGGCATTTTTGGCAGCAAATGGGTCGGATTCGATAACTTTGAGTTTTTGTTCAAAGCGCAGGATGCCATCCGCATAATACGCAACACCTTGCTTTACAACATTTCGTACATTGTGCTTGGAACCGTAGCCGCCCTGCTGCTGGCCCTGCTTCTTAATGAGCTAAGCGGCAAGCTGATCAAAATTTATCAGACGACGATGTTTTTACCGTACTTTATTTCCTTTGTACTCGTCGGCTACATTACGAACGCCTTTCTCGACCATAAAGGCGGTTACCTGAATACGATTATCAGCTGGATCGGCTTTGAACCGCATAAATGGTATTTAGAGACAACACCTTGGATCTTTATCCTGCCACTAGTCGCATTATGGAAAGGAATCGGCTTCTCAACACTTGTCTATTATGCCGGCATTACCGGCATCAGCACAGATTATTACGAAGCCGCTAGACTTGACGGTGCTTCTCGCATTCAGATGATGTGGCGCATCACACTGCCGCTGCTTAAACCGCTCGTTATCATTTTGTTCATTTTGGGACTGGGCAATATATTCCGCGGCGACTTCGGCTTGCATTATTTCGTTCCGAATAACGTAGGCCCAAACTTCCCGACAACCGATATTATCGACACGTACGTATATCGCGCCCTTACTAAGCTAGGCGACATTAATTCCGCAGCAGCAGTCGGATTCCTGCAATCAGTGGTTGGTTTAATTACGGTTGTATCCGCCAATTATCTGGTGCGCAGAACGGATAAAGATAATGCGCTCTTTTAAAAATGGAGGAATCACACATGCCAACTATAAGAAAATTCAATCTGATGAATGGGCTCATAAATGTCTTTCTTTCTGTTCTGTGCCTGATGATTGCCCTTCCGTTCTTACTCGTTGTCATCATCTCGCTTACCTCTGAGAATAGTCTTGTACAGAATGGCTATCAATTTCTGCCGCAGGAATGGAGCATGGAAGCTTATCGGATCGTTTTCCAAAAGCCGGATCCTTTAATTAAAGGTTATCTCGTCACCATACTCATTACGGTTATCGGCACCGTACTCTCTCTTCTCCTGACGGCCATGACCGCGTATCCCATCTCGCGCATGGATTTTCGCTACAATAGACCGATCACCTTTTATATTTTTTTCACCATGTTGTTCAACGGGGGGCTTATTCCGTTCTATATCATGATGACGCAATACTTGCATTTGAAAAACTCTCTTCTTGCTCTCATCCTACCGACGTTGCTCAGCCCCTTCAATATTATGATTATGAAGGGTTTCTTGGACAAAATCGGCAAAGAAATTATTGAATCGGCAAAGGTTGACGGAGCCAAAGAATTCCGGATTTTCTTCCGTATCATTTTGCCGCTGGCTACTCCCGCACTGGCAACGCTTGGCTTGTTCATCTCCTTCGGCTATTGGAATGAATGGTTCTATGCGCTGTTGTTTATCGACAATGACAAGTATATTCCGCTGCAATTGCTGCTTGTGCGCATTTTGTCTCAAATCGAGTTTTTGGCTAATTCTCCACTTGCCCAGGTAGCCGATAAGCTAGCTTATGCGAATTTTCCAACATTATCTGTCCGAATGGCTATGGCCATTCTTGCTGGCGGACCGATGCTCATTATATTTCCTTTCTTTCAGAAATATTTCGTGAAGGGTATTACAGTAGGTTCCTTGAAAGGATAAGGAGCGACTATTGTGCCATATAAAAAAACATCTTTTAAACGGAGGGTTCAAACGTGAAAAAAACAAAAGCAGCCTTACTGGTTAAATGCTTTGCGCTCATGCTCTGCCTAGCAATCGTCGCAGCATGCTCTAACAACGGCAACACACCGGCAAATTCCAATAAGCCGAGCAACGCTCCTGAAAAGTCGCCTGAAGCAGCAGCTTCTGAAGAACCTGCCCTGCCTGAGGTTAAGTTAACCTTTATCTATCCAGTATCTGCTAATCCTGGTCCAGATCAAAAGCTCGTCAACGATGAGATCAACAAATATTTGAAAGAAAAAATAAATGCGACGGTTGATCTTAAGCCCCTCACCTTCGACGAGTATGAGCCTAAACTGAATGCCATGCTTGCAGCTGGCGAGAATTTCGACTTAGCATGGAGCTCGAAGGGATGGCTCGGCAACTACCAGCCTTATATCGACCGAGGCGCTTATCTTGAAATTACGGAAGATATGATTAGTAAGTATGCATCAGAAGCGCGCGCTAATATTCCTGATAAATTTTGGCCAGATATGCTTGCTGTCGATGGAAAAGTATACGGCTTCCCGATCTATCAAGTTGCTGCCAAATCAAAAAGCTTAGCGATTCAGAAGCGCTTTATCGACAAATATAACCTTGACGTCAGCACAATCCAAAACTATAAAGATATCGAACCATTCTTGAAAACGCTCAAGGAAAGTGAGCCAGGCATTATTCCGCTTGGTCTAGCCCAAAATTCATGGGGCTTATTCACTGACCGTACAAAAGTTGGCGAAGGTCTCCCGCTTAGCTATGCGAAGGACGATGCGTCGCTCAAATATATTAGCAACCTGCAAATACTCGATGAGAAAAAAGCTTATTTCGACGACATGCGCCGCTGGTATCAAGCCGGATACATCAACGAGGATGCCCCAATCATCCAAAATATCAATGATTTGAAAGGCAAAGGAAATGTAGCTGTCTCACTTGAATTCACATCGAAGCCAGGCGGTGAAGTCGGGGAAATGGCTGTTAACGGCGGTAACGAGGTCGTATACGTGCCTATTTCCGACAGTTACTTCACAGGCATTGCAGGTGCAATGCACGTTATCAACAAAAGCTCCAAAAACCCTGAGCGCACGCTGATGCTGATCAACCTGCTTAATACAGACAGCTATCTTTACAACCTGATTTGCAACGGAATCGAAGGTAAGCATTACAACAAGATTGACGACAAAAATATCGAACCTATCAAGGATTCTGGATATGCGCCAAACGGCGACTGGGTGTTCGGCAACCAATTTAACGCATATCTTAAACCAGGCCAGGCTGCAGATACATGGGAGAGAACGATCGCGCTAAATGACAACGCTATTGTACCTGCAACGAGTGGATTTGGCGTAAATGAGGAGAACATTAAAGCAGAGATTGCTAACATTACAGCCGTTAACAACGAGTATCAAGTAGCACTCGAATCCGGTTCAGTTGATCCTGCCAAGGAGCTTCCAAAATACAAAGATAAGTTGATTGCTTCTGGCCAAGAAAAGATCCAGAAAGAAACAGAAGCACAGTGGGAGAAATTCAAGACGGAAAAAGGGCTTGTAAAATAATATTTAAAAATAGCAGCTAATTTTATAAAGGCCCAAAAGTATTAGAATTAATTCGAGCCCACCTCTATCAAGCAAAAAATGGCTGTGCGGGTTATATACCTGCACAGCCATTTCACATCAATCACATTCCTCAATGTGACAACTACGATCAACTTCTATATAATTCAGAATGACAAAAAATCTATGCGAAAATGCATTTAGGAGTAGAAACCAACTATGAAATGTGTTGTAGCAAAAAAACCAGGCGGTGCCGAACAACTTGAAGTTATTGATTTACCAAAGCCTATTGCCGCAAAAGGCGAATTACTTATAAGCGTCCATGCAACAGCGATAAATCGTACAGATATTTTAATGCGTGAAGGAAAAACGGGATATGTAACAAATCCGATCATTGGTGTTGAAATTGCAGGCACAGTCGTTGAAGTAAATGGAGAAAGCTCTTTCTCTATTGGTGATAAGGTGATGGGACTTGTCAATGGAGGCGGTTATGCGGAGTATGCAGTTATGCCAACCGATCGTGCTATGAAACTGCCGAATTCCTTTACTTTTGAGGACGCAGCTGCCATTCCAGAGGTATTCCTTACTGCGTATCAGACTCTAATTTGGATCGGTAAGCTTCAGGAAAATGAAACCGTGCTAATCCACGCAGGTGCAAGCGGAGTTGGGACAGCAGCTATTCAATTGGCAAAAAAGCTATGTAACGCCAACGTTATCGTTACTGCTGGCTCCAAGGAGAAGCTTGATTACTGCCAATCGCTAGGCGCCGATGTTCTTATCAATTACAAAGAGCAATCCTTCGATAAAGAAATTCATGATGCTACTAACGGCAAAGGTGTTGATCTGATTCTAGATTTTATCGGTGCAGACTATTGGGATAAAAACTTGTCGAGCCTTAAAGTGGATGGTCGTTGGATACTTATTGGCATTTTAAGCGGAGGTGAAATCGAAAAGGTTAATTTATTTGACCTGATGTTAAAACGAATTCAACTAACAGGGACTTTATTAACCCCAAGAAGCGATGAATACAAATCTCGTTTAACAAATGAGTTCTCAACAATCGTAACTCCTTATTTTGAGCGCGGCGAAATAATACCTGTTGTTGACAAGATATATCCCATTGAGAAAGTTGGCGAGGCTCACAAGCGTATGGAGGAAAACCGTAACATCGGGAAGATAATCCTTCAAGTGAGAAAATAATACAACTATTTTAAAATAGATCCACTGAAGAAGTTGATACCGCATTCCAGACGATCTCTTTTGTTTGCGACGCCTGAAATGCGGTATTACTCATTTATTTTCACCCTGTTATTAAAGAATTTTCAAGACTTATTTCTATAATCGAACTGTTCTGTAACTAAAGGTAGTGTTCTTGTACGTATCCATTTAATCGCTTGTAGTACCAATGGAGATGAGTTGTCTAAATTTAGGTTTTCTAAGGATATCCAAAGCGCTCCATTAGAATCTTGACCTTCAAATATTTCTATAGGACTGATTTGTTCCAAAGGGTCAACACAAGCTTCATATAGAATGGCGATATGATGTAAATACTCAACTGTGTTATTCTCTACTGTCCATAATACAAAAAAATCGCTAACACCAATACTTTTAAGATCTGTAACCGTATACCTTGTTTCCTCAAGAAACTCTCTGATAACACCTTGCTCTAGCGATTCCATCGTCTCTAATCGTCCACCTGGCAAATCAAATTTACCCCTGTATGGACCTAAAGCTTTTCTTATAACTAACAACCGATCATTAGTTACGCTAATTCCGTAAACACCTAAATGTCGATAAAAATTTTCTTTAAAATTATCCATATCCTAATTCCTCCTATTTAAATATATCTCCGCTGCATATCTTATTCATCCTAATTCCTGTCTGAGGATAATGTAATAAATAGTACCAAGTCATAGTACCTTGTTATATAATTATGGTTGAAATTACCATTATCTTATGGAGGTGATAAGTATGGCTGATTTTAAAGAAAACTTATTTACAACTAGAGAGAAATTGTTAAATGAGATCTCAGTGCTAAATGACGAAGAATTCAATCGTACATTTGAGATTGAAAAGTGGAGTATCGCTCAGATTTGTCATCACTTATGGAAAACAGAAACTTTGTTCAGAAAAGCAATATTATTCGGTCTTGATCAAGGGATATCATCCAAAACAGAACGAAAACCTATTGAAGTTGTATCAGATATGTCTACGAAATATCCAGCACCTAAGGTTTCAGAACCTGGCTCGGGACCATTTCAAGTTGCACAGATCATTCAGTTATTAAGCGAATCAAGAACTAAAATCAAGGAAGTTTTTGATAAAATTGATGATACATCCATTTTGAAGGAATTCGCTGTGAATCATCCTAGGTTTGGTGATTTGCCTTTAGATCAGTGGATTGAACTGCTATATTTACACGAGCAACGACATATCGAACAAATAAAAGATTTAAAACGTTAGTTTAATTAATCGCTTTTAATTGGGAGATGTTCTCTTTTCAGATTGGCCACTAGTTACTAACAATGATTTATCCGATAGATTATTTAACTAATAATAAAATAGTCATCAAAAATTTGACCATCAAGTGTAAAGAGCGTTTTATATAGGCCGAGTTTTCTCTCCTTATAGACAATCGGGATGTAGGACGTTATATAATCATAACCATAAGAGATCAATTTATTTGCATTTGATTCATCCCATTTGTCAATGAATAGTGCTACACTTTCCAATTTAACTGTAAGTAATTCAGCATCAAAATGATCACCAAACACTTGTTGAAATTCTTCAGGATCGTCTTGTTTATAGCTGTTCATATTTAACCAATAACCTTCAATGCTCTTATTTTCAATGTCATATTCCATTGCCCATTTTCGAAAATCGTTAATCATTAACTATATCACCTCTAGTCAGGTTTAAGGTTTCTAAGTCATTTAAGATAAAATAGGACAGAGCAATGTCATTCACTGCTCTATCCTATTTTTTAATTATTTTAAATTCCGCATGCAAATTTATTTATTAAACGAGGAAACGGTTGTCCAGTCTTCATCTGTTAGTTGGTTAATCTGCCATAACGCCACACCGCGAAGACCGAATTCTTTGGCTAAACGCAATTTGGCTTGAATACTCTTCGAATTCTCATACCAAAGTAAATGCGAGCCTCTATCATCGGTAAAGGTTATTTTATTTAAGAAATATGGCAGCTGCATACTAGATTGCGTTCCTGCAGTTGTAATTCGACTTTCTACTGAAGCAATTGCAGGTGATTTGAAAAACTCTATTGTTCCATCCGTCTTCGTAGTCCATTGGTTAGCCTGCTTTGAAATACCAAGCATCAGCTTGTCTGCAGGTATATACGAAAGTATTTTCTTTACTGATTCGCCAACTAAGGTAAGCGGCGCAGACGGCAGCCCACTCTCGGCATGTGTAAATTCATAAGCCATAAGAACAACTTGATCAGCTAGCTCCCCGATCTTTTTATAATCATAGCCTGAATAATAATAAGAAGGCGGAACAACGACAGTCATCGTTATCTCACTGCTAAGTTCATCCTTGATTGCACGAAGCAAGTCCATTAATGGCTCTTTGTAGGTTGCTGGCACTAGACCCTCAAAATCGATTGCCACGCGATCAAAACCATACAAAGGATTAGCCATCACTTCACCGACTGAGACGGAAAATGCTTTGCGAGCATCAGCATCCAGAAGGAATTCACCAAGCTTTTGTAACGTAGTGTTTCCAAAGATCATAAGTGTTTTTGTGGATTCACTTGTCTTTGCTGCAGTAATCGTCTGATTCCAATCACTAGGGAGTGACATGGCAACCGATGCCTTTCCTGCGCCTTGATAATCTAGCTTAGCCCAATCAAAGATAATCTCATCAGCGGAACTGAATCTCTCAAGCTTTTTGTATGGCCCACCTGCAGCATAAAACGCTGAAATTTCAAGCTGATGGTCCGCGCTGCGGAAGCCGATCATTCGGTCTACAATTGCAGCTGCTTCACGTCGTGACAAGGACTTTTTAGGAAGAAACATTCCTTTATTGTCCCCTTGCATAATCGAATCGGAATACGTCCGCAACACATAGGGAGCGAGTGTCTTATCTATTTGATTCATGTCAGCAAAGGAGGCTTGCTTACTAGCTTCCACCCAACCTGTTTCTAACCACTGCTGTTTCTCCTCTGTGGTTTTTCCTTGCAGCAGTGCAAAAGAGGTTAATGCCGCTACTTCCTCGCGTTTAATGCTTTGACTTGGATTGAATTTACCATTCACAATCAGCATATCCAACCAACCGGCGTCAAACGCCTGCTTAATAAAGGTATAAGACCAACGATCCTTAGCAACGTCAGATAGTACGGTTGACTTCTCTTTATCTATCACTGGCTTTACAGACTCCACCAACAACTTAACAAACGCCTCTCTCGTAAGTTCAGCATTAGGCTTAAAGGTTCCATCTTCATATCCAGAAACAACGCCAAGTGCGACCAAACGATAAATAGATTCAGCTGCCCAGTCCTTCTCCGGCACATCACGATAAAGTTTCAACTGTGCATCATAAGCAAATGCCTGCATGGATGTTCCCAACAAAAACAACATTAAAAGTCCAATTATAATCGTCGTTTTTCCCCGTAACTTCACTAAATCCCTCTCCCTTAATAGTAGAGTCTCTACTCTATCATTTTTATTTGATAGAATCATAACTCATTACCCATTAAAAGTCTAATAGACCCATTTTTTAGTGGGAGGCTTAAAGACGCGTGATATTAATCCCATTATTATTCAAAACCAATTTAATACTTGAAAAAGCCTCGCTACTGGGTAGCGAGGCTCTTTGCTTATTAAGCTTTTTAATGTGAAGGTGTATACTCTTCCAGCTCGGAAGCCGGATCGAACTTTTCTTTGCTCATGGCAATTGCTGCCACGAGTGCAATGACGGCAGGAATAATTGCCCAAGCAAAAGTATGAACGAGCGATGAGGAAAGCGCCTCTGTAATCTTATCAAGAATTTGAGTTGGAATTTGCTCTCTTGTTCCCGGAGTCAAAATTTTACTCGGATCACTAAGATCAACACCTTCCGGCATTTGGTCACTGCTGCTGAACTTAGTAGCTAATTTATTTATAAAAACATGACTTTGAACAATACCAAATACTGTAATCCCTAGCGTCATTCCTAGTTCCCGCGTGAAGCTAAGAGTAGAACTTGCAGATCCCCGCTGTCTTGCTGTAAAACCATGGATCGCCGCATTACTTAGTACAGAGAATGATGCCCCTATTCCAAGACCGACCAGAATCATAAAGATGGTAACCATAAAACGAGAAGAATCTGTCGTTAATGTTGTAAGCAGAACCATCCCTAGAACCAGCAGAGCTAATGTCGAAATCATAATAGTGCGGTAGTTAAACTTACTAAGTAAGATTCCTCCGCCCGCGGCAGTAACGACAGATCCGAGCATCATCGGAAGCAGAACTAGCGCCGATGTCGTTGCCGAGCCGCCAAATACGCCTTGGATGAAGATTGGAATATAGACAGATGCAGTAATAAACGCGGCTCCGCTAAATATTGCCATAATATTACTAGTTGAATATAGACGATTTTTGAACATGCCGAAGGTAATAATTGGTTCTTCAGCACGTCGTTCAATGAAAACAAAACTTATAATAAGCACTGCAAAAGCTGTGAATAAACCGATAATCATGCTGGAATCCCAAGCATATTCCTTACCGCCAAGCTCAATCGCGAACATCAGACACAGGATTGAAGCTACTAGTGTAAAAGCGCCAAGGTAGTCGATTTTTTGTTTTGAATGCTCGATAGATTCTTTGTAGAAAAAAGCAATCATAAAGAATGCAATAACACCTACAGGCAAGTTGATATAGAAGATCCATGACCAATGGATATAGTCTGTAATATAGCCTCCAATAAGCGGGCCAAAGATACTGGAAATACCGTAAGCGGCACCGAATAACCCACCTATTTTGCCACGTTTTTCTGGAGAAACCACATCGAACATGATTGTGAATGCGATTGGTACCAGAGCTCCGCCCCCAATACCCTGTATAGCCCGATAAATACTAAGCTGCACGATAGATTCTGCTGTACCACATAAAGCAGATCCGATCATAAATACGATAATACCGAAGATAAAGAAGCGCTTGCGTCCATACATATCTGATAGTTTACCGAAAATCGGCATACCTGCCATCTCTGCAACCATATAAGCAGAGGTGACCCACATTAGCTTATCAAAGCCGCCTAGATCCCCAACTATTGTTCCAATTGCAGTCGCTGTTATCGTGTTATCCATCGATGCCATAAGAGTAGCTAGTAGCAAAGCCACGATGATAACCACAACATTATTTTTTTTTGCCATTATTTCTTGGTCCCTCCACATTGTTCATTTCTAATTCAATTACAATTCCTCACACAATTTGCAGTTATTCTTTGTGAGCGTTGAAGTATTTTTCAATTTGATCACCTCCTAGATATGTCGGTTCCCATACGTACATATCTCCATCAAGAGTATTGCCTTATGTCATTAGAGCTGCTAACTCCATTAAACCCCTTTGCATATTATTAATAATTCCTATACAATAAACTTAAATAATAGCTCGTTTATCAAGTATCTTGATTGTCAAGATAATAATATATTAAAAGGAGGTCTGTATTTTGTCAAGCCAAAAACAAGATCAAATAACAGATCAACATGAACAATTCATTTCACTCATGCGAGGACTGGGAACAAGGACTGTACTTTATCAACAATATATATCTGCCTCACTTGGGCTATACAATAATGATTTTTTATCCATAGATATCCTAAATGAAAAAGGTCCAATCACCGCCGGTGAGTTGTCAAAATTAACAGGTCTAGCTACAGGCAGCATTACCGCTTTAATTGATCGGCTAGAAAAAATCGGGTATGTTCGCAGAGAAAATGATCCCAATGACCGTCGCAAAGTAATTATTGTCCCCATTTATGAACAGAAAGAAGGGTTCAGCAATACGTATCTCCCTATTGAAACAGCGATGGTTAAACTGGCCTCCTCTTATACGGCTGATGATTTGACTCTTATTACTCAGTTTTTAAGCAAAGCAAGTACGGTCATTGAAGAGCAAATTCATGATCTCAGCTCCACTACAAACAGTAAATCTTCAACCTGATCCATTTCAAAAAATAAAAAGGACGCTACTCCGAGAGTCGATTGACTTCGAAATAACGTCCTTTTTCACTGAAAAAAACATGAAACTAGAAAATATAATCATTTACTTCCTTTTACCTATATATAGAAGATGAGAAGAAACGCCCAATACGGACGGATCATTAGCAGAACTAATAAGAAAGTTAATCAACTTGTCATATTCGCCTTGGTCAGTCCAATACTGTTTTTGCTCATTTGTCAGCAAAGCTCCAATACTAGATGAACCAATTAAATCAATGGTTTGAAATCCATGTTTCTCCATGAAAGGTTTTATTTCATCAATGTTGAAATAATAAGCTCCTGTAAATCTACCTTTATCATTATGATTGAAAACCCCATCTTCATCAAACTTATGAATGGTATCCATATTGTCATTTGGCTTCCAATATTGCGGGAATTGTAATGATGTAATTGTCATTCTCATTCGACTTTGAAATGCAACAAATACGATGCCATTACACTTTGTCACACGAAATAGTTCTTTAACTGCTGAAACCCGTTCCTCTTCTTTTTGCAAATGATACAAAGGGCCTAGCATAAGAGAAGCATCAAACATCTCATCTGCTATTCCATCTAGATGCGTAGCATTCAGTACATGAAAACCATTAAATTGTTCATTTAATCCTAATTCAGATACTTTATGCTTAGCTGTTTCAACTAACTTAGGTGTAAGATCAGATAGGGTTACGTTATACCCAAGTTTCGCCAACTCAATTGCATATTTCCCTGGTCCTGCACCATTATCAAGCACAAAACGAGATGTAGCTAAATACTGTTTTATATAATACATATTAATAGTAAACTCAAGCGGCTCCCTATCCAACCTTCCCCACTCATCAAATTGGGAGTAATAATCAATAACGTTTTCCATCAACCAAACACCTGCCTTATAAGTTTTTTTTGTTGAAAACAGAAAAAACCTATCGCCTACAAAGAGGCGATAGGTTTAACCTTCGCGGTACCACTCTTCTTAAACATTGTTTTAATGATAAAACAATGAATCTTAGAACCCGATTACGGAGGGTTAGCCGTTAAGATCTACTTCATTCAATCTTACCGCTTATAGGCGAGTTGGGGAATGTATTGACTGTCTCGCACCAACCGACAGCTCTCTGTGCAATAGTTATTCCTTAATAATCCCATTCATTGCGTTTAGTCCGTATTGTATTTTGACAAAGTATACATTTTCCAAATAACACCTGTCAATTAAAACTTATTTCAAAAATTTAAGAAGCACTTCTTGATTTTTCTTAATCATCTATTATTGAAACTCTTATTTGCAATGCTAATGTCCTAGTGCTGCTTGTAATGGATGGTGTATTTCAAGTTAAATTGGAGGGTTACAAGATTTACGGGTCGCTTTACGATATAAGTATTCACAAATAGAAAGGATGACAAGAAATGATTTCCTTCTTGACTTTATGTGCATGCTTCGTCGGCGGCATCATTTATATTTTAATAGCAGGTATGGGTATTATTAGAGACGATGAAATTGAACAAAACGAAATAGTTATGAAGTTCAAACACCTTCGCTAACAAATAAAAAAGCAAGCCATGGGCTACCTGCCTTTAGGCTTGCTTTTTATTTATCTATACAACTGCACCGAACCAATTCGAGCGTTGATATTCGTATTTGGTTCTTGATTATTTGCATTCATCATCTCGAAAGCTTGAACGGCTGCACTTGCGACCTCAATGTCTTGTGCGCTGCTTCCCCCGCTAATGCCGATACCGCCAACAATATGGCCTTCACTCACTAAAGGAATACCTCCTCCTAAGATGACCACCCTTCCGTTGTTTGTCGTGTTAATACCAAAAGAAGGTCCCCCAGGAAGTGCTGCTTGCGCCAGATTTGCTGTAGGCATTTGCAAACTTACACTCGTCCAAGCCTTATTCTTAGAAATTTCAATACCTGCAATACGTGCATGATCCATTCTTAGAAAAGCAACCAAATTCCCACCATCATCAACAATTGCAATATTACTAGATAGCCCCATTTGGCGGGATTTTTGTTCAGCAGCAACCAATAAACGTTTTGCTGTTTCCAAAGTAAGCTTAGTCAAGCCCCCACTCCTTTCCATATACAGCTACAATATGACGAAGATGTAGGAATCGTGATAGCCTAACGCTTCATTTCAAAATTTTTACGAACGGATTCATTTATTTTCTTTTTCATATGTTCAGGTAAATGATTAAAACAATACTTCATTTTATCACGATTAAGATTAGGTACTTGACCAAGCAGCTCCCACTCGTCAGTAGTTAGTTCTATTCCACATTTAATACACTGGTGAAAGGCATTGGTTAAAGGTTGAACAGCGACACCACTCTGATGAACACTAGGATTCTGATCTTCCTTTAATAAGTGCCTTAGAGCTGGGTTGCCTCCCCACTCTTTATAAGGCGCTAAATCCTTCCAGCCCATTTGGAAGCTGTCCATCGCACTTAAAAAAGCTTCATTAACTGCTTTATCTACAGCCAAAGTAATTTTATTTGGTTCATTTGATGGATCGCCATCAATTGGTGAAAAACCATAACCTTCTCGAAAATGTGGATCAATCGTAATACGGACAACTGCTTTAACATACCTGTAGTTAGCATTGATCTCCAGGTCTTTAATTTCTTTATTCCACTGGCTTTTTGTAGCTGATTCTAGTCGGTCTGTGTACACTTGGTTAGGAATATAAGGTCGATGGTTATCTGAACGAAATTGAACGGTGCCTTCGGGGAATCTGCCTTTTAGTTCAGATATGATTTTATTATACCTTTCCTCCACTAGTCTTCCCCCTTTTAATCGGCGTGTTTTTTTATCAACTTGTCAAATGCCTTGTATACGCTGAGAGCTAATTCCACACGTTCTGGAAGATCTCTCACTAATTGATTAAAGTATTCTACACCTGAATCTGTTATCTCATAATATCGGTTGTATCGATTATCACTTTCCCACCAACTTTTTGCATGCCCTTTTTCTGCTAGATTCTTAAGCCGCTGCGCTAGGTATGAATCATTTACTCCAACTCCGCCAAGCTCTTCTATAATGACTTGATAGATTTGTTTTCCATAACGACTGCCTTTCTGAAGTTCCGCAAGGACAATGAAGTCAATAACCTGTTGTACTCTAACGATATGGCCGAGTGACATTTCTTTTTCAATTGGATCTAGATTACGCATTTTTCAACGTTCCTCCTCAAACTAACAACTTCTTCGTTTCAATGATGCTTGCAAGTAAGAGAAAAATATTACCTAACATCTGGTTTTAACTTAAACAGCATATTTATTAATAGATTTAATTTCAGCTATAAGTCGTAACAAAAAATGCTAAACATTAATCTATTACTTATCAAAAACATTTTATCAAAGTATGTAATTATTACTCTTAATTATATCATAATCGTTGTTATTTCTTGCTTGTTTTGATTTATTGTTATCTTTAACTCTTTGTCTTTTATATTTCTGTCTTCCGTTCTTTATGTTATTAGTCCTATCTCTTCATCCCTCCCTTTTC
The DNA here is from genome assembly GCF_056269295.1 of Paenibacillus sp. J31P13. NCBI lineage: Bacteria > Bacillati > Bacillota > Bacilli > Caryophanales > Paenibacillaceae > Paenibacillus > Paenibacillus sp. J31P13. The sequence goes on along the minus strand of NZ_JBWDNR010000001.1, from coordinate 1,045,420 downwards.
TACTAATTCCTTTCAATCGTAGTAGCTAGATTCGAATGGAGTCGAAGATTTATTATGTTTAACTATATTCATTACTTTCTTTTTATGTTGATATATGCTTTTAATTTAGTTTCTAAAAAGATTGTAGAGTAAATTTCTTTTGGGTTATTATTAGTGACTTTGAATATTTGTAAATGACTAAATTCAAGAAGTGTAGCAGGATTAGATTATGTATGTAAAATCGTGATAAATGGAACAAAACGTCTCTAAGGAATGAATATGTTGTAGTTTTAGGTGAAAGTTTCTATGGTGAATCCGGCAATCGATCGGAAAAAAGGGTCAAAAATGGAGAAAAAGGAGTAGGAAGCACGAAAAAACGGACTGTTGGGAGACGAATCTCAAGTTACGTGCAAACACGTATATTGTGATCACGTGTTTGAAGCATGGAAAAATGCTCTCAAAGCGTAAAATTAATTGTTATTTTTAACTGTACTATTTTAAAAACATAATCGTATTGAAACCCACGCCGTTGCTTGTTCATTAATGAGTCTAACACCAGCTCGTTCGCATGCTTTTATAAATGTTGAATACATATTTAAGTATTAGATAAACAGGAGGAAACAAGCCATGGTGCAACACGGGCAATCATTCATGAGAGGAACGCTAGTCTTGTCTGTCGCTGCTTTCATCAACCGCATTCTCGGCTTTATCAGCGGCATGTTTATTGCGCGTGTACTGGGCGCGGAGGGAATCGGCCTATTGATGATGGCTCATCCGCTTGTCCCTCTCGTCATTACGATTACTGAGCTTGGATTGCCAGTGGCAATTTCAAAGCTGGTCGCGGAAGCCCACGCCCGGGGTGAACGATTGAAAGTGAGGCGTATCCTGCACGTATCGCTAGCCGTCACCGGCATCTTGAGCATCACGCTTACGTTCATTTCACTAATAGGATCCGAATGGATCGCATCCATCCTGCTGAGCGATCAACGTGCCTATTATGCGATGCTCGCGATTACGCCGATCGCGCCGATTGTCGCTGTCTCCGCAGTGTTAAAAGGATACTTCCGTGGCATGCAGCAGATGAAGACCATCGCCACCTCCGATGTGCTCGAGCATACGGTGCAAATTGCCTGTGTCCTTGCATTGGTACACCTATTGCTGCCTTATGGCATCGCGTATGCGGCTGCAGGCGCAATGGCTGCATCAGTCGTCAGTGAAGCGATCAGCCTCTTATTTCTAATGGTAAGCTACAAACTATACGGCGAATCAAAGATGCCGGGCGAGACATGGGCGAGACATATGAAGCAAGGAAGAAGCACGCTCGGAGAGCTGCTAGAGATCGGTCTGCCGACGACCGGGCACGGCGTTATTCATTCTTTATATAGCGCCTTCCAACCGCTTCTCATTACATCCAGCCTGGCGCTGGCCGGCATTGGTACAGTGTTAGCCACGAAGCAATTCGGTCTGCTAGCGGGCTATGTGTTTCCACTGTTATTCATGCCAAGCTTTATTACGCAGTCCTTATCCACCGCTCTCATTCCTGCGATTGGCGAAGCAGCGGTGAACAAGAACAGTCTGCTTATGCATGAGAGGATGAATCAGGCGCTAAGCTTGGGTCTTCTGATCGGCGCGCCAGCGACCGTCATCCTATTCGAGTGGGCAACTCCACTTACGACGCTTGTATACAACGCACCGGAAGCAGGATTGCTACTCAAAATTTTGGCGCCGTTGTTTTTTTTGCATTATTTCGACTCTCCGCTGCACGCGATCCTGCTCGGTCTCGGCCGTGCGAAAGCGACACTGTGGAACTACATGACAGCAACGATATTCAAAACTGTCTCGATCTTCGTGTTCGGCAGTCAATTTGGCATTATCGGAATTGCGTACGGCATCGGTATCGGAATTGTTATGCAAACACTATTAAACTTCTTTTCGATCTCAGGATCGATCGGATTTTACTGGAGTATTCGTCCTTATATCAAGGTTGGGATTTGTATGATGCTGATGGCGATATGCGGTCACTCGACCTATGACTATTTTACCGTCCAAGGCCTACCGATGTTATGGAGTGTAATACTTTCAATTGTTTGCTCCTTACTCATCTATTTCATTGCACTCGTATTGACGGGTACGTTAAATTGGAAAAGTACGCTCCAGAGGTTTTCGATTCCATGGTAAATAAAAATAAATTTCATCTTCAACTTCACTAACGAGTAACACGACATAATCAAGTTCATGTCACCCGACAGTTGCACATTGCCAAGAATATGTACCAAAAAAACAAAAAAACCGCGATTTACGCGGTAATTAATCGGCACATATTCTTGTCATCCGACAGCTAATCAAAAAGAAACCACATCGAGTATATAATCCATAGATTTTGTACTGTGCTTACCATTTCCCACTAAGAACTATACTTTTCTCAAAACCATCCACCACTTGCTATCGTACGATAGCAATTCAACCTCTTCCAAACCAAGCTGCGCTTCTTTAATCCACTCTCTAGCCAAATCAATATAAGAGCTATGAAACTCCGAAGAATAGCCCATACTCTCGTAGCCTGCATACGTGCAATTATCGAAAATCATATACCCGCCCTTCTTTAATAATCGATTACAAGTACTGATTATTCGAATAAACGGATCATAAGCAGCTTCTTTTAATTTTCCAGCGTGATGGTATGCCATAACGCTCTGAAGCATTTGAGGCTCGATCGTCCACCAGTTGTTGTTTATCGTGTCAATCTCTTCTATATCAGCGATTATTGTCTGAATAATATCATTAATCGCATGGTGAAAAGCAATGACTTCAAATGATTCTTCACTATAATAGTTCAAAATATTAGCGCCATTGTCTTGAATGATCTCTACTTTTACATCCAGTCCTTTTGTCTTCTCTCTAAACTCCTGGGTGAGCTCATTATTCAAATTTGCTGTAACATATTTACCGCCCTCCCCTGACGAGTAGGCATTTAACGCTTTTGGAATATATATGATATTTCCTGCACCTACTTCAAATACACTTGTATTGCGCGGAAGATTCTCATTTTCAAAAATACAATACCATGATGCTGTGTAATATAGTTCAAGAAGCTCGTAGCTCATCTCTCCTGAAAGATTAATGGGTACACTGATTACTTGATTCAAATGGTTCTTTAACTCTTCTTCACTCATCGCACTCAAACGCGAATCAATCTCAGGTGAGAACTCCTTTTGTAAGTGTTCTTTAAACTTTCCCGTATTGATTTGCTTAGCTAGTTCATTAATTTTCATAAATCCACACCCATCCTGAGTTAAATTTTTCACATTTTTTCTTACTCATTTCAATACGATGATCAACTCTGGGAACCAATTGTTATACATTACGATTAATACACTTTTAATAATTTTCTCGCTTACTCTTCCATCTGTTTATTTGGAAAAATTATACTTTATGTACCGGATATTAAACAAGGGAGAAATTTTGTTTTAAACTAATCCCCGAACCAATCAAAAAAAGCAGGCTGCCCCTATTATGGTGGCAACCTGCCCTTAAATAATCCGATTCTTAAGCTAGCATTTGTTTTAAATACATACCTGTATAGGAAGCTGATACTTCAGCTACCTGCTCAGGTGTACCTTCGGCAATAAGCTCGCCGCCAGCGGCACCGCCTTCTGGACCGATATCTATAACCCAATCGGATTCTCGGATCAATTCCAGACTATGCTCAACAACGACGACAGTATTTCCTGTATCGACCAGCTTGCTCAATAATACATGAAGCTGCTTGATATCAGTAGGATGAAGGCCAGTCGTCGGCTCATCAAGCAAATAGAGCGTATGGTTTTTTGATGGCTTGCTAAGCTCTTTCGCAAGTCTGATACGCTGCCCCTCACCACCGGACAAGGTTTTGACCGATTGACCCCATTTCAAGTAGCCAAGCCCAACCTCGCATAGCATCTCAACAATACCCGCAATCTTTTTCTCCGATTTGAGAATCGGTAAGCTTTCTTCAACCGACAAATTAAGAAGATCTGAGATTGATAAGCCTTTGTACTGAACCTGCAAGACCTCATCAGTAAATCTTCTACCATTGCAGTCGTGACACTTCACTTCCAAATCAGCAAGAAAATTCATATCTACAGACAGTACACCTAGTCCTTGGCATGTCTCACAGCGTCCACCCGGTGTATTAAACGAGAAATGCTTGGTTGTAAGCTTTCTCTCCTTAGCCTCCGGCAAACCTGCAAACAACTGGCGCAGCTGTGTAAATACGTCGGTATAGGTCGCTACATTGGAACGTTGAATTCTCCCCATAGGAGATTGATCAAAGATAACGATATTTCCGACATGCTCCAGTCCTTTCATTTCTTTGCATCCCATCTGAGCTGGTTCATTCTGATTTCCCTGCGCAAGAATATCGAATACTAGAGTAGATTTACCAGAACCAGAAACCCCCGTTACGGATACTAGACAAGCAAGTGGAAAGGAGACAATCGGTATATTAACATTACGTGATTGTGCCTCTATGATCGTAATTTGTTTGCCGTTTCCTTTCCTGCGATCACGTTTTGGAGCAGGAAGACTCTCTTCTCTCAAATATGCACCAGTAACCGATAGCTCACTGGACATCAAATCCTCAATACGGCCTTCACCCACAACCGTTCCACCATGCAAACCAGCACCTGGACCGATATCGATAATGTGATCGGCTGCACGCATCATTTCAACATCATGCTCAATAACGAGTACGGTATTTCCGAGATCTCGCAGCTGCTGAAGCACGAGAATGAGTCCAGCTGTATCCTTCGGATGAAGACCAGTTGTTGGTTCATCCAATATATAAAGCACACCAGTCAAACCTGAACCAAGGAGCGATGCAAGTCGAAGGCGCTGGGCTTCTCCACCAGACAATGTAACCGTCTGCCTGCTTAAGGATAGATAGCCAAGCCCGACATCAATAATCCGTTTTAACCGAGTAGGCATCTCATGAAGGACAGGCTCCAACAAATGCAGCCCTTCGGATGGCAGCGCAGCTTGCAACCCTTTCGTCCATTCATATACATCACCGAGTGACCATTCCGATACATCTGAAATCGTTGAGGCAGCTACTCGAACAAGTCTAACTTCCCTCTTCAAGCGAGCACCTGAGCAATCAGGGCAGAGCTGTTCATGAAAGAAGCTTCCCTCTTTTTCCTGTGAGCCTGCCTCCCCTTCCTTCTCCTTGTAACGCCGCCACAAACCGGGAATAACACCCTCAAATTTAGTTCCTTGAACCGGCTTTACATTCGGATAATGGCGTTTGAATGCTTCACTTTCGACACCGTAGTATAGCAAATCACGCTGTACCTCACCTAAATCCTTCAATGGCAGATCCGGGTCGAACTGGAAGCCATAATGCTTTCCTGCTGCTATCAAAATCCGAGTTTGAATATCGCGATGCACACCATTGAGTGAGGCAACTCCGCCATCTCGCAAGCTAAGCTCTCCATTGAAAACCGCTGCTTCATTTATGCTTGCCACATGACCAAGCCCGCTGCAAGATTCGCACGCACCCTCAGGTTTGTTGAAGGAAAAATGTGACATACCGAATTTTTCAAGTTTTTCACCACAATGCGGACAGCCAAAGGTTTGACGCTCCATATAATCGTCTTCCTCTACAATTGTACCTGTCGGTTCAAATGAAGGGGGAATGGTGCCGCTGCAGGAAGGGCAAACACGCTCACCCAATCTGGAGAAAATAAACCGAACAAACGTGTACAATTCTGTTACGGTCCCAACCGTCGAACGAGGATTACGATTGGTGACATGCTGTCCTATACTAATAGATGGTGATAATCCTTCAATGGCCTCTACCTTAGGCTTGCTTATGGAATCTGATATCATCCCCATGGAATCCAGATACTGTCTTTGGCATTCGCGTTGAAGTGTGTCCATAGCCAGCGTCGATTTTCCCGACCCTGATGGTCCTGTCAGCACAACCAGCTTGTACTTGGGGATAGAAAGCGATACATTTTTCAGATTATTTTCTCTCGCACCTTTAATAAAAATGGTATCTTTCAACTTTTATCCTCCTCACAATCTCAAAGAACTCTCCAAATGCCAGAAACACTCAAAAGTCATGATTAAAATCAATTGACAGGGATATATCGATCCCCCTGTTACTTAGAGATTTGAGGTAATTAAGCTTCTGACTTATCTTTCTTATTCGTAAGCATAACCCTTGAATTCCCCATCAAGAATACGAAAATGACAGCAATCAAAATAGGAATCAATGCGATTTGGAATACATGCGTTATCGAGATGGACATCGCATCAATAATTTTCTCCAGCGTTGCGGGAGGAATTTTCGCACGTACGCTTGGTTCAAAGATCTGTCTCGTGTCACCAATATTGGCCATCCCAGCGTTCTCATTCCCGCCCATCTCGTTGAAACTTTCAGTTAGTTTATTCGTAAACATATTGTTCTGAATCGTACCAAAGATCGTTATTCCCATCGTCATGCCCAGTGTACGTAAAAATTGATTCGTTGAGTTGGCTGTCCCGCGGTAGTGCGGCTCCAAATTATGCTGTGAAGCCGTTGGCAGCAATGAAAACGAGAAGCCCATACCGAAACCTACGATAATCATAAACAGCGTAAGAAGTATCCGTGCTGAATCCGGAGTGAGCGTGCTAAGCAGGTACATGCCTGCAAGATAAGAAATAACGGAAATGATCATCAAGTTGCGATAGCTTGTTTTCGTTGAAAAAATACCGCCCATCGCACTGCCCGCAACCGATCCTAGCATCATTGGAGTTAGAATTAAACCGGCATTGGTTGCAGATCCGCCATAAATGGCTTGAACAAAAATAGGTATATACACAGTCAAAATAATAAACGTACCGCCATACAAGAACGCTAAAATCTGCGAAGATGCAAATAAACGGCGCTTGAATAGGAAAAATGGAAGAATAGGTTCCTCTGCCCGCAGCTCTACAAAGAAAAATATGATAAAGAAGACAGCAAAACTAACGAGTAGAGCAATAATTAATGCTGAATTCCATTCATACTGCTTACCGCCGAGCTCCAGTGCAAACATGAGACAGATGACAGCAAGCACGAGAGTTGCCGCGCCCCACCAATCGATCTTTTGCTTCGTGTGAACCTTAGATTCCTTGTAACTTTTCATAATGAGTGTCAAAGAAACGATTCCGATGGGCACGTTAATATAAAACACCCATTCCCAGCCGATACTGTCCGTGATATAAGCACCAAGCAGCGGACCGACAAGACTTGCCGCACCAAAGACTGCTCCTAGAAGTCCGGTCATTTTCCCCCGTCTTTCTGGTGGGAAGATATCAAATATAATCGTAAAGGCGATTGGCAATAGTGCACCGCCGCCAATTCCTTGAATTGCGCGATAAATGGTTAGCTGCTCAATAGATTGCGCTAAGCCGCATAAAGCTGAACCAATCAGGAACACGGTTAAACCAAAAATAAAAAATCTCCTTCTGCCGTACATATCCGATAATTTACCGAAGATCGGCATCCCTGCCATAGTTGTAACCATATACGCGGATGTAACCCAGACAAATTTGTCCATCCCGCCAAGTTTGGATACGATCGTTCCCATTGCCGTTGCAACAATCGTGTTGTCAATGGCTGACATAAATATGGCAAGCAATAAACCTGCCACGACTAACTTTATGTTGCTCTTTGAAGCTTCCATGTGTAAACCCCTTTGCAAATTTTTAATGATTTAGATAGAATAAACTTGATTAATAGCACGCTTATCAAAAAACTCACGTACTAAGTATCTCGGACATCGAGATTTTTTCATCTTAAAAGGAGGTTTGTCTTTTGTCAAGCCAACAACATAATCAACCTACAGATCAGCAAGAAGAATTCACCCTACTCATGCGAGGGCTGGGAAACCGAACGGTATTATACCAGCAAAATGTGGCTGCCTCTCTCGGGTTATATAATAATGATTTTATCTCTGTGGACATTCTCCGTGAAAAAGGACCCATTACAGCCGGCGAGCTTTCAAAATTAACAGGTCTTGCAACCGGAAGCGTTACCGCATTAATTGACCGACTTGAGAAAATTGGTTACGTTCGCAGACAAAACGACCCTAATGACCGCCGAAGAGTCATTATTGTCCCGGAGTATGAAAATAAAGAAGAGATCATCAATACTTATCAACCGCTTCATAGCTCTATGGTTAACCTCGCTGCCTCGTATACGGATGAAGAACTTGCACTTATTACGCAATTTCTAGGCAAAGCGATAAACGTGCTGGAAGAGCAAATTGATCATCTCAGCTCCACTAAACGCACTAAGTCCTCATCATAATTTTCAAATGAACAACTTAAAAGGACGGCATCCCATAAGTCGAATGACTTCGGGTACCGTCCTTTGTGTTTTATTATTTTAAATATAGAGACGTAGTATGCATTGAAATAATATTATTCCGGCATAAATACATAAAGGTCAACAGTTAGCCATTTTTAGAACACGGGTGAAGGCTGAGATTATGTAATAAGTTTGGTTCAATCGGAATGTTGAGTTGTTTGAAAGCTAACAAAACTGCGCCTGCAACAGGTGAGAATGCGGGTTGAATAAGTTGATACTTCTTGTTCTTCCCAGCTTTCATTTTGTCAGCTAGATTAATCTGGAAATAATCGCTGTTAACGACGCTTCCGATTAAAGATACTTTAATTTCAGGATCAGAAAAATATGCTGCGAGGATCTCTATTCCTACCGCGATCTGATGTACGGCACGATCACAAACGGTTTTCGCCAAGCTGCTTTTATTCAAAGCCGCTGTTGTGATGGTTGGAGCGAGCTGAGCAAATTTCTTATTTCGTTCTCTTTGATCAGCAACAAAGCCTTGAAGTGCGAGCTGCGACAACTCTTCAACAGTCGATACAAGCCAATGCTGAAGGATATCTCGTACCAAGTTTTTATCGCTGTCATCTGTGTTGCCGGCTAAAAGTTCAAAGGTAGCATCATAAGCCAAAAATCTAGCAGCGCTTGCAGCATAGTGTGTCAGGTCATAATTCCTAATCTGTTGTCCTTGTTCATTTACTGCATATATGATTGATCCTGTACCGGATATGACGACAATGCCGGGTTCAGTGAGTAGAGCACCGCTATGAGCGACAACTGCATCATTCACATGTGAGGTCTCACAATTTAACCCCTCTATTGCGGTTAGTGGTATGACCCATTCCAAATCGGACTCCGAATCAAGTCCAGCCATCCCTGCTGTCAATGCTCGTACCTGCTCTACATTTCTTCCTGCAAGGCGTAGTACTTCTTCCAATGCTTCATGCACATTTTGCTTTGCATGCAAATCCTTATGTATGGAAGAAGCTCCTTTCTCTATGTAAGACAGAACATTTCCGTTTAGATCCACTGCCATTACCCGTGTATGTGTCCCGCCGCCATCAATTCCAATAACGATCTCATTCGTTTCCCTCATCATAATCATTTTCTCCTGTCATTTAATGAATACAAATAATGGATAATCACCTACCATAATAAAATTCGATGTAGGATTCAACAATCCTCCCGCTTCCTCTTCTACTAGCGAGCACCAGATAGAATGAAAAAAAAGCTGCCGATTATTTCGGCAGCCTTCATGTGCATTTATTTAGCGAAGTTTTCCCAGACTCACTTCCATTAATTCGAAATAGATATCCTCCCAATGACTTCAAAAACAATAAAGACAATGATGACAGAAATACCAGCCATTTTCTTAGGAAGAAATTTAATAATCACAAAAAGCATGATAGCCAAAATAAGGAGTAAGATACGTTTCATCCAGTCATTAGTGAGGAAAAAGAATAAGCCAATAAAGATGAACACGGTCGTATAGAATACATACTTATAGTTTAATTTATACATGGATTATAAACCCAGCTTTTGACCTTTCTCCAAGCGTTGAATCTGTTTCTCGCCATCATCAGCCAATTCCCGGAACTGATTGATTGTATCACGCATTTTCGGCAGAGCCTCTTGCTTGTAGGTACTGATAGAGTCCAGTGCAGACAAAACATCCGTGAATGCTTGCTTCAATGTGTCGACTGAGATACTAGCTTCTAGCGATTGCTTATGGATCTCGGCTCCTTGATTCTTCAGCATTCTGGACGTGCTGGCAATCAGCTCGTTTGTGGTTTGATTTAAGAGCTCAATTTTTTTCAAGACAATCTTTTGATTATAAAGAGCACTTGCTACAGTTACAGATATTCTCAGAGCTGATATCGTAACGTTTTTAGCTCTGTCTACCCCGCGAATCAGTTCTTTGTTATTTCTGATTACGACTTCGATGGCCATAATCCCCTGCTGGTTAACCACCAGCATTTGCTGTAAGTCCATTACCCGCTGACGGAGTGGGAAAAGCACTTCTTCGGTGATGAATCGAATTTTATCAGGATCTTCATTACGCAGCCTTGCTGCTTCGATTTGTGCATCGATTGACTCATCCATCAAAACACCGAGTTGAATTTCCTTTTGAAGCTTTTTGGTTAAATCACGAAGTGATTGCTGTTCGATTTCCAGTGTCGTATTATCATTTTTGAGCGTCGACTTCCCCTTATCTAATGAAACAACAATATCTGAAATCATACCATCTGCTTTTTGATACTTGAGGAAGTATGCCCGCAATGGATTGAAAAGCTTACCGAGAACCCCCCTCTTAGCAAAATCGACTGCGCTCGGGTCCAAATCCTTCAGCTGTATTTGAAGTTCTGTCAGCCCCTTGGCTACTTGACCACCTTCATCTCCCGTCTTGGAGAGATTTCCTACCGATACTTGAAGCAATGAATTTTTATCCGAGGATGATTTCATCGTATTTAAACCAAAGGTGTCGATAGACTGCAGTATTTCTTTCCGTTTCTCAAGCGACTCGAAATCGAGAGCCATGATCGTCGCGACATTGGTATCCGCCACCTCTTTTAGCTTTGCAACTTCTTCAGGAACGGGCTTAACCTGTTCTTCAATAGCAATCTTGATCTCTTCCTGACTCGGTATATCCATAGTGAATGACATTTTATTCCTCCCTGGTTTTCATTACATCTGTACGTTAAACAAGTTTCCGATCTTATAGACAACATCATCTGTATCTGCATTAATACTAGCCGCCTCATTGATACTTGATATACTTTGAAGCGCCTTAATATTGGCATTGTATCCAATGGTGTAAATGGGAACCTTGTAGCTCTCAATTAGCCCTTTGATATCCTTTAGCGAAAAACCTTCATTCGTCTCACCGTCACTTAGTACAAAAATAATGGGCTTCGTATTGGGATTAAGCGCGAGCTCATCTTGAAGCATTTTCATAGCCACAACAATACCGTCAAAAGTAGCTGTCCCTCCGCTCGCTTGGAGACTGTTCACTGACCCAACAAACATCGATTGCTGGTTGGTATCATATTTCCCAATAGGAAGATTGATGGTTACATCGCTTGAATACGAGACAAGACCGATACTATTGTCTTTCCCTAAATATTTTTGCCCCTTCAATAGGGACTCTTTTAATCGGTTCAGTGGTTCACCAGCCATACTGCCGGAAACATCCGTTACGAACACTGCGGCAATCGGTTTACTGCCGTTCTTCTTCTCTTTCCACAGCTTCTGTGCAGATGAGAGCATACTGCCATCGACTACTGCAAGCTCCGATTTATAGTCATCAAGATTATTGAAGCCTTTTTCCTTTGCTATATTCTGATATTTGTCCTGCTCGACGAACTCCGCAAATTTATGAATGATATCTAACTTCTCTTTCGATAGATCCCCTAACGCGTACAACGGACTGTCATGCCTTACTCCAAAAGGTGTGAAAACATAACTGTCCTTTAAATCAGCTGCATTGATATAGGTTTGGTACTCCAAAACAAATCCGTCAAGCATGCCGGACTTCGCCGCATCACGCATTTGAATTGTAGTAGATGCTATAAATGGCACATTGGCTTGAAACTTTTCGAATCCCTGTACGGCAGTATCACCAAGGATATTAGAGCTATCAAAAGTATTGAGAGCTGTTACAAGAAAGTTTAATCCTGTGGAGCTGGCGAACGGGTCCGTATACCCCATAGCGAACTCGTTATCAGCGATAGCCTCTGTAACGGTTTTTACATTCACCGAACCGTACTTTTCTACCAAGGCGTCATATTTTGCTTTTGCTATGACGATACCTGGAACATTGCCAACGAGACGATTTGATACAAGCTCAGCCTTCACCCCGCTGGCTTTTACCATTTCTCCCCATAGCTCGTTAGAAGGCGTGAAGCCATCTGGTACATATTTACCAGATTTAATATAATCAGCGGCAGTACCAGAAGCGATATTCCGAATCTTCACAGAAGCTGTTTTACCATTCACGTCGATATTAGCTTTATTGAACTCCGTTGCTACTTCAGTCAACCATCCATCTACACCCGTACCTGATTTTTCAGTAGAAGAGAAGATCTCTGCAAAGCTATCCGTGGTGTTGTCTACCGTAATTGGAAATTTCGAAATATCCGGCAATGATTCAGCAACATCATTAGGGTTCAGATCGATTTGACCTTTTATCGGTGATTCGGTCTTTACTGAAATTTTCGAGAACAGCTTATCTAATTTTTTACCAGCATCTTCCATATCAACCTGAGTCTTGGTTTTACCCAAATCTGAGGTGAAGCTGACCCCGAAATACACGAGAGCGAACACGAACACGACGATAATGAACGATAGCAGGAAAAACTTACCCTTCTTTTCCATTCATTGCACCTCTCACTGTTTGTAAAATTTGGTTTGCTTAATCAATGTGTCTATTTCTTGCATACAAGGCATATTCTCTATATCCTCCAGCTCTAGACTATCTAAACGGGATATTTCGAGCAGCAGTTTATCAAGCTTCAACAAGATTTCCTCATTTGTTCCTAAAGAACCCTTTATAAAGGAAAAAAATTCATTATACACGTTTATCTTTTCTTGAAGGAGCTCGCGGGAAAACGGAGTGGACTTCTGATTCATCACTCTCTTGAACTCCGATTCATCAAATAGATGGAGCCGGTTCAACATACTTCTGACATTAAGGTAAAACAGCTTTTCTACCTCTTTCGTGACGGAAGCAAATTTCTTAAAGGTTAGCTCAGTCGTATCAAATCTCTGATTTAAAACACTTAGTAACGTGACGATCTTCTTTTTCATTCGATCCATCTGCTCTAATGCCAATGTAATATCATTTTCCAGTGATTTAACACGTCTGTAGTGTGTCAAATTCTCTACGTAATCTTCATGTGTGAGGAGTTGTTTGACGGGCAACATAACGGGTTGCTTTAATAGCAAGGCATAACTCCCGTAGAACAAGACAAGACCACTAGCAAATATCAAAGTTACCCCAATTGCAGATGAGAGTGCACTTCCGCCAATCTCTACCCCTAATAAACCGGGTGAGAGCACAACAATGTTCAAAACCACCACACCTAGAATCATTCCCAGTAGTTTTATAACCTTTTTCAAAACGTGTACCTCCTCTACCCCCATTAGGAACAAGCAGATGTTATAGAAGTGGGCAAAGCTGCTAGACATTTCAAACGTTTAACCTATTCCTCTTTAAGAATACTTAACCTTTCCGGAAAAAATGTACCTCTTGTTCGATATCGAATAAATTTTTCTCCTGCACAAACTGTGCAACTAAGTCTGATCTTAGAATTACAGCTTCCAAATACAAAAACCTCCCTTAAATAAGGGAGGCAAAGAATGGACTTGGCTATGGACTCAAGAGTTACTAAAGGTAAAGGAGAATGAAGAAGAGCCGATTATTGAGAACGCCACTGCTTACGTATTTCATCCACCGTCGCCAAGGATACGACATCATCCAATATATCGCCCGGCTTGTTGCCTTTCCCTAGAATATAGCCGCCGAATCTGGTCCCGGTGTATTCAAAAATATATTGGAATTGCTGAATAAGCGGTATCCCTTTTAGATGCGGCTCGTCATCGCCAACGCCAATGACCCAAGCTGTCTTCTTCGCGAACTGAGAGAGAAAGTCTGTCTTATTCTCCCGTAATGATTGAGACCAACGATCAATAAATGTCTTAGTAAGCCCAGAAGCCCCATACCAGTAGATTGGCGTCGTAAATACGATGACATCCTGCGCTAACACGCGTTCGATCACATGAAGATAGTCATCATCCGGATAAGGCTCTTTCTCAGCATGACGATAGTCTTTGATAGGCTCAATGTCATAATCTGATAAGTGGATTTTATCGGCTTGGAACCCATCAACTAATCGATCGGCTAGCTGCTCCGAGTTTCCTTTTTTGCGTGAGCTTCCATAGATCACTGCAATTCCCATTTTTGTTCATCAGCTCCTCTTTAAATACTTCGTTTAACCCTCATGTCTAGGCAATCTCAGCTTCCTGATTTCTATATATCACCTTCAAGCTTTTTACTAACGCATTAGCGAGCTCTTTCGCCTCTTGCGGTGTATCGCCTACCGTTATAATATATCCAAGCCGATCATCCGAGCTTTTCGCTACCGTAACTCGATCACCAGCATTTACATTAAATTGAGAACGAATGACGTTTGCATGCTGTTCCAGCCCATCGAGTCCTTCAATCTCTTCATAAATCCCATCCTGATCGGCAGTCACATATGCAATCGAGGCAGCGCGATGATGCTTCTTCGGAATGACTATAGGGTTATCCAAATAATAATTGACCGTTGCTTCAAAGATATCTACTCCGTAAGCTAGCACTAATAAATCGGAAGAGATTTGATCACCGCCGGGTCTCCCGTTTACCTCAATGATGCGCGGACCGTTACTGGTTAGCTTCACTTCGACATGACTCGGCCCATTTGTTATACCAATCGCTCTCAACGCGTCGACCGCAGTATGAATGATATCATCAACATGCTCAGTATGCGAAGGCGTAGGCAGCGTATGTGATATCTCTACAAAATAAGGCAAAGGAGATGTTATCTTCTCTGTTACTTCCGAAAAAATTGCCTCCCCTTCAGATACGAATAGCTCCACGCTAAATTCAGGACCATCCAAGAATTCTTCGATCAAATATTCCTCTCGCACTTTGAAGTCCATATACGTGACCTTAAACGCCACGATGATTGCCATAGCTTTTTGCAGCTCCGTTTCATCGTTGATGAAATATACATTTTGGCTGCTTGCGCAATTCGTCGGCTTTAGCACAACGGGATAGCCAATTTCCTCAGCTGCCGCTGCCGCTTCTTCATACGTTCGTACTCTCTTGAACTTAGCGCTCGGTACATGATGTTCCGCATACGCTAGCCGAGCCAAATCCTTATTTCTGGATTTTAACGCCGCCTCATAAGGTACCCCTCGTAATCCCAATCGTTCGGCTACCTTTGCTGTTAGATGAGACGCATAATCGGTTGCAGGAATAAGCGCATCCAGCTTATCCGCATAGGGGGATTCAATTATCGCTTGATAGAGCGAGTCCTCGTCTCGAATATCAGCCACAATCAGGTCATGATAGATCCCTTCATATCCATATTTCTGAGGATTATCGGTAGAGGACACAATCGAGATGACTTTATGTCCTTGCTCATAAGCGACTCTAGCAAAGCTTACGCCATAAAAGCTAGGCTCAACAAACGCGACCGTTTTGATCTCTGACATATCATTTGCTCCTCCCTATCGATTAAAAATAAATTTAAGCTTCCAGCGTTATCTTTTGCGTTGCCCTGCTATTGAGCACGTAATACATGACTAAACCGATGAGCATCAAGCCGCTCATGCAGAGAAAGCCCACTCCAGGTGAGTAACGGTCAATTACAACGCCAAGACCCGTGGCGGAGACCGTCTGCAGGAGCAAGGAAATCGCCATCCATACTGAAGTTGCCCGCCCCATATATGCCTTCGAGACCGATACCATCAGCGTCGTTGTGATCAGAATCCGTAACGATGAGTTCGTTAATCCAATGAGTACACTGCCAAAATACAAGAGTAGAATCGTATTGTTAAAAGCGATTGCCACTAAGTTCAACACAGCAATCAGAAAAAAGAGAAGTACCGTTCCATTATGAGAAAGCTTCTTCGCCAAGGGTGCAGCAATAAAACCGGACAACAGCCCGCCAACGCCATAGAACATATCCGACAACCCAAAAACGACCGAGTCTCCCTTTACAGTACTGCTCACGTAACCTGGCAGGACCACGTTGTAAACCATCGTGGACACAAGGGGAATAATCGAAACAACTCCGAGTAAGAAGATATAGGGACGCTCTGCTAAATAACGGAGACCATTTTTAAACGTATCGAAAAATGATTCTTCCTCATTTTCAACTTTGATGGGTGTATGTTCGATCCGGCTAAGAAAGAAGCTGCTGGCTATGAAAGCCAGTGCATTCAGAAACAGAATCACTTCAAAGCCTACATATTTGTACAGTACCCCTGACAAGGCACCTGCCATGAACATGCCTACTTGCAAGCTGATCTCCATTAAAGAGTTGCCATGTATGAGATCCTTCTCCGACAGTATCTCTTGGGCTAGACTGCGTGAAGCGGACATATACAATGCCCAGCCCATGCCGTTAATCGCTGCGAATGCATAAAGATATTCGATCCGAAAGCCGGTCCACAGAAAAGCACCTGTAATTAACAGTAACGCAATGGCTCGAATAGCATTCGCCCATAAAATAATCGTCTTTCGGTTCCATTTATCAATCAGAGTACCGGCAAAGGAAGAGATTAGAAATCCGGCAATCACATTTAAAGACAGCATAAGCCCAACCGAGGTCATGGATCCTGTCTTATCCATAAGATACCAGTTTGCTCCAATCGTACTCATCCCTACGCCAAACCCTGAGATCATATCAGCGATGAAATAGTGACGAAAGTTTCTTGGTTTGAGGATGCTAAAAACCATAGACGCCACCTACAATTTCCCCAATTTGTCGCTGCAGCGGTTCGAGCCCAAAGCCTAAGTAGTTCAGTACCTCGGCATGTGTACCGCCATATAACGGCCATTTTTCCCCGCAATGATGGGAATAGACCTCTTGCTTAGGCAATAGAAGAGCCAAATAGGATGCTGTACTTCCGGTAGCCCGGTGTTCCTCCACTACCAGAAACCGATCGGATAATGCACGTAATTGATCAAGTGATGCCTTCAGACTTTGAACATCGACATAACATAAATGAACATGTACAAAAGAGTCATTTTTCATCAAAATTTTCTTGCATAGCTCCGTGGCTTGTTCACCAACAGAAATGAGACATAACGTGGATTTCTCGTTAAGGTTCGCACCTTCTATTAGCATGTCTCTACAGCTCACACCAGCATCACGATACATGCTGTCAAAGGCATCATTTCTCGATAGTCGAATATAGTAAGGCTCATCTGATAAAGCGGCCTCCTGAATGACTCTTCGCGTCTCCTCTTCACCATGAGGACAAGCCATTCGAATATTTTGGAAGGATTGAATGACAGCGATGTCTTCCAGTGCATGATGCGTCGTCCCGAACCATCCGCCGGATACACCCCCATAAGCCGCAACAACCTTTACATTTTTGCCCATATACCCCATTGTCAGCTTCACGCTTTCGGCTGCGCGCAACGCAGCAAAGGCAGCGAAAGTAGAGAAGAATGGCACATACCCTGCTTCAGCAAGACCTGCAGCGATATCAATACCTGCTAGTTCGGCAATGCCTAGATTAAAGAAACGATCAGGATGCTGCTGCTGGAACGGATGATTTTTTCCACCTAAATCGGCTTCAATACAGACAATCTGCTCATTGTATACAGCCAGATTTGTTAGCTCATCTTTGTATGCTTCTCTTCCCGATTTCCTCATGACAGACTCACCTTCCATCTATGGGCAAGCTTCATCGGTATTTTCGCATAATGTGAATCGGGATTTCCTTCGATCGCTGCTACTCCTTTTCCTTTGATCGTGCGTGCGAGTACAGCGACTGGTTTCTCCAGATCCGGTTCAATTGCGGCTATGATACTTTCAAAGTCATGACCGTCAATTTCTCTAACAACAAAGCCAAACGCCTCAAACCGCTCTCGCAGATTGTGAATCGGCGAAATATCACTAATGTAACCGTCATTCTGACCTCCGTTGCAATCGACGATATAGACAAAATTAGTAATAGACTGAGCTTGAACGATCTGTGCCGTTTCCCAGCACATTCCTTCCTGCAATTCTCCATCGCCTCCAATTACAATGCCTAATCCACTCGATCCCTTGAGCTTCTGTGACAGCGCCCAGCCTGCCCCATAAGAAATGCCATGTCCCAAGCTGCCGGTAGCGAAGGGAATGCCTGGAAGCTTATGATTCGGATGCCCCGTAAACAGGGAGCCTTCTTGCCCGTAGCTTTCTGCGGGATTATCCGCTATGATTCCATACACATGCAGAGCGGCATATAGAGCAGCAGCCGCATGCCCTTTGCTCAAAATAATGACGGATTGCGGATCTTGGCCATACTTCGAATACACTCCGATCAATAGATCAATAACAGAGAGGCTTCCCCCAATATGGCAGCCTGTAGGTGCAGCCGTCATATCGATAATCAATTTCCTCGCTTCTTTGGCTCTCTCGAGCAGTAAAGGAATCTCATCCTCTTGATCGGTATGAAGGGGTATCATTTGCTTCATCTATGCCTCCGTTCTCAACTGAAACCACTCCGTAACGGCTTCCTTTAAAATGGTTCTAGCCGACTCCACCTCATCATGATGCAAATACTCATCATTCGTGTGGTCTAAACTGGAATCACCTGGACCATAAGCCACCATCGGAACGGAATCCCATGTTGTCGCCAGCGTATTCATGTCACTCGTTCCACGCTTTTTGATATAGTGGATCGACTTTCCCTGCTTCGCGAAGCCCCGAACAAAGGCTTTGACCAAATCGTCCGAACGTGAATTGGCAAATCCCGGTGTATCACGCAGCACCTCAATCGTTATGCCCTCACCGCCATTAAGATCAATTTTGCCCCTGTAATCTTTGCCTGCAGCAGGTGATATCCTGAAGTTTAACGTGCCTATTACTGTCAAATAGCCTTGTTCACTATGGTGTTCGATATCAATGAGAGAGGATAAGGATTGGGAGTCGATATCCCGCACTCGCTGGCGTATATCGGACGTAACGTTATACAGCTCATCAATGACGCTTACGGTATCTTTGGCGGCGGTATGCTCCTGTGCCCGCTTAATGGTAATCCGCAGCTTAAACAAGCCGTAGTATCCAAGAGTTAAGCTATCTCCTCCACTTGGCTCACCGATGATAACCGCGTCAGCTCGGTAATGGTCACGCACGTAAAATGCTCCTTTCGAGGAGGATATCTCCTCTTCTACGGCACCAATGACGAGCAAAGATCCTTGCTCAGGCACTTCAACCTCTTGAAGCATCTGGATAAAATTAACGAAACTGCCTTTGGCATCTACGACGCCTCTGCCCCTGATACCGCTGGAATCGGTTCGAACTGGCCATACATGCGGTACCGTATCTATATGCCCTAACAACAGCAGCGTATGGGGACCATTTCCTTTTCGGAATACGATATTTCCCGCTTCGTCAATTTTCCCTTCAACGGAGGGGAAGGTCACAAAATCGAGCAAATATTGGGCAAGCTCGTGCTCATCCTTAGATACGGATGGAATCCGCGCAACTTTATTCAACAGCTCGAATGCGCCAAGTTCTCTCTCCACGTTCCAGAACCATGTCTTTCCACCCGCTTCCAGCGTATGAGGGCCCGATATATTCACATCACAGACTCCTTCACGGATAGCGATATGAGCAGCTCTCACTTTCTGCTTCATTCGTCCTTGGACGGCGGTTAATTCATCATGCAAATAGACATCCTTGATTGTGGATTGAGAATCTTGTATGTCTTGCAGCAGCCCTGCCGTACCCGTTACAAATCGCAAATGATGCGCTTCTAGATCGACCGCCAAATGAGCGGCTAACACATCGGCATCGATGTTGATATACGATTCCAGTTCAGGATCCCAAATTGGAGGCGTCAGACAGACGACATCAAACGCTGTCAAAGCAGATTTCAGAAATGCCGTATGACTGCCGTTGAACCCACCGAACAAGGAATCGCGGACAATAACCGTTTTCTGATCTCTGATCGCCTTAATCGGCTTGGCTTTTTGTCCATAGACGAGTCCTTGCTCTCCACCAAGTTGCGCATAGACAGAAAGACCGTATTCCTTCAATCCAGAATGGACAACCGATAAAATGTTCTCATGATAAGCTGCACGGATAATGGGCATTTCCTCGGGTGAACAATACCTTACTTCATCACCTGAAGGTAAAGTGAGAAAGGGCATTGGACGAGCGAGGGAAGCGTATTTCTGCGAAATAGCTTCGGCTCCGCCTGCGACGAGCAGCACTCTATTCCCACGCTTCACAATGCGATCTATTTCTCCAAAGATCACAGGATGATTCACAATCGTGCTGCTCCCGAGCTTAATTACATATAGACTACCGCTGCCGTTACCCATCAAGGCCACGCTCCTTCCCCAGCAAATTGCAATCCTGCTTCCTCAGGGAAGTCGAAATAGAGATTGGCAGCTTGAATGGCTTGCCCCGCAGCCCCTTTTATTAAATTATCGATGGTGGCAAGGGATACGCAATTTCGCTCATCGACATATGCGCCAATCTCAGCGTAATTCGTTCCCACAACCGTTTTAATCATGGGCGAACCGTTGCTTGCGTTGAAATAATGAAGAAACGGCTTGGAGGCGTATGTGCTGTAAAATGCCTTTTTCACATCCACAGCTGTTACATGCTCCTTTAGCAAGGAATAGGAAGTCGCCATGATTCCTCTTGGAAGGTCAAGACTATAGACCGAAAATTGCAAATCAACAGAGCGATCCAAATGATACGTCAATGCATGCTCCACTTCGGGTTTATGGCGATGTCCATGAACCTTATAAGCTCGAAAATTATGAGAGCGTTCCGCATGATGCTCTATCGTCGATTTGCCTCCTCCGCTTGAGCCAGTTTTGGCATCTGTGATTACTCGACTTTCAATGAGATCATGCAGGACGAGCGGATAAAGTGTATAGAGCGTTGCTACTGCCATACAGCCTGGAAGATTCACCACTTTCACCGAACGGTCTATTTTGCTGAACTCCGGTATGAAATAATGCCATCCGCCCTCGAATGCATGCTTTAACGATTCCGGATAATGCTGATTCAAGATTTCAGTGTCTGAAATACGATAATCCCCGCTGACATTGAATATATAGTCGGTATGCTCCGCTACCTGATTGATGATCTTAGGCAAGGCACCGGTAGGCAAACAAGAGAATATGGCATCGTAATGACCATCAAGATCAGCAATCTTCTTGAATTTTAACGAGCTTTGCTTTTTCTTATGAAGCGATCCGATATAATACTTATCCACGGGGTAGCCTGCCTTCGACTCCGAGGATATGTAATCCACTTCAAAATGAGGATGCTTGCTGAGCAGTCTGTACAATTCAGCGCCAGTGAACCCGCTGCCGCCTAGTATGGCTGCTCGTCTTCGATTGCCCGCCCGACTCATCCTAATCTAGCATCCCTATCATAAGGCGATTTAAGATCGCTAGCCCGCTCTGCGAGTTCACGAATGATATGCGGGTTCGCATCAATTTTTTTGAACGCCAACGCGTAGGCTTGAATTCGCTCATATTCAATCGGCGTTCTGAGCTCTCTGCAAATCGTTAAGCTGCTCCGAAGCAGCTTAAGCGTCTCAGGGAAGTTGTTCAGATCGTATCCAAAGTCTTGCCGATCAGATAACGTAAAGGGATAACCATTCCCGAAGCCCTTGCGATTTTTAAAAGGAAGATGGCCTGGAATCGGCACATTCTGCCACTCCCTAGCAAAAACGCCTTCATGATTAATGAGCTGCTGAACAGCATCCTTCACGCGGTAATCCTCCAGATCATCAAGTCCTAGCCGTTCCGGTGAAAGCTTAATTCGATACATGTTATAGCTATGTTTATAACCACCCGGCACAAATGGGCCGCTGAACAGTTTCGTCTCTGATAATGCCTTTGTTAAATACGAAGCATTTCGTTCTCGAATGGCATCATAGTATGGAAGGCGATCAAGCTGACTTAATCCGAAGGCAGCAGCGATCCATGACATGCGGTAATCTATGCCCGATGAGTCCAGGAACCTCAGCGCACGCTCATAATCTTCTTGCTCTTTGAAGAAGGCGATACCGCCCTCCCCGCCTACTGGAAAGTTTTTATCAGCCATTAAGCTTTGTCCCGCACTATCCCCAATTGAGCCTGCCAGTTGTCCATGTATGGAAGCTGAATGGGCATGAGAGGCATCTTCAACAAGGCGAAGTGAATAATTGGTCGCCAGAGATCTTAATGCGGGCAAATCAGCTGGCAGTCCGTGTACATGTACGGGCATAATCACCTTTGTCTTGCTCGTAATCGCTTGCTCTGCTTTAAAGGGATCAAGGCAATACGTAACAGGATCAATATCGACAAAGATGGGAATTGCTTTTGCAGCAACGACCGCTTGGGCGGTTGCAATGAATGTAAAGGCAGGAACGATAACCTCATCGCCAGGCTCCACACCCGCTCCGACTAGAGCAAGATGCAAGCTTGATGTACCGCTTGCCGTCGCTATGGCATAGTTAGCTCCAACATAATTGCGATACGCTTCCTTGAACTCATCCACAACCCCGTCACTATCTTGCTGAATTGAAACAAGCATCTGAATGACGTCTTCCTTTGTAATGATCGGAAAATTGGTCTTTCTTACATCCTCCGGGATAATAGACGGTCCGCCAACAAAGGATAAAGGGTTTTGAATCCAGTCCTCTGAAGGCAGCTGGAGCGGTTTCCGGATAAAGTCTGTCTTCATGACACTGGATTCCTCCTTAAGAGCGATACTTTCACACATGCCGCTACAAGCGGGCTTAGCCTGTAATTAAACTGAATAGCCGGCTGAAGAGTGGGCTCACTTTCCTCCTGCGTCCACATGGTTTGCAGATCAAAGGCACCGAAAATCTTTAGTCTCTCTGCCTTTTTCCATATATACTCGTCATTTGACGCGATGGCAGCTACTGGCCCAAAGCCAAGCTCTGTAAAATCTAGGACAGTTACAGGCGCTAAATCGCTAGCTCCTTGTATGAGCTCATCCAAATGATGGAGGTTATCCCAATTCACTGCTAGAGAAGTATAGGCCTGTTCCACTTGCGGATCGGACACTAATGAGACCCCCAACCATCGAATAAACTTTTTCTCTTGATCATTTGGCTGATTCAGTCGTGTAGAAGATTGATAGCTAAGATCCTGTCCCCATAGCGCTCCATGTATCGCACCCGTATAACTATTAAATAAGGAAACGTATTTGGTTTGTGTTAGCTTAGCTATGCTTTTCTCCAGCCCTTTCAATTCATTATCATTTTTCTCGATACTCATGATTACGCCTGAGTTAAGGACACGAGATAATACAAATGATATCGAAAAGTAACGATCCTTTTGGATTGCTGCCTCCTGCTTCGTCAGCGTCTCTCCCATTTTATATTTTTCCTCCCTGTTTAATGAGAATTAACCGTGACGTTCACCCTGTTTTTACGTCCGATGGCATCTTTCACGTATTCGGCGATATGATAAGCTACATCAACACCATGGATTTTCCATGACTTCGCAAATTCAGGGTTTTGATTCACTTCACAAACGACATAACGCAGTTGCTTATAATCAAAGAACAAATCTGCGCCATAGATTCCTTCTCCCAAAACCTCAACTAAACGCTCGGAAATGGAAAGGATTTCTGCATTAATAGCGATTGGCTCTATCTCAGCCCCTAGATGTGTATTCGTCTTCCAATTCTCAGCGGATACTCGGCGAAAGGCTACTATTGGAGTTCGGCCAACGATGACGACACGAATATCATAATCGCCTTTCTCCACATATTCTTGTACGAGCACTGGAAAGGATTGATGTCCAGGATCTACAGATTCCCGGGCAGCTATCCATCCATCCAAGCACTCCTTGCCAGTAATCCGAGCAATTCCTCTCCCCCATGATGAGGTAGGGGGTTTAATGACACATAAATCATCAAATGTTTGTAAGGCTTCATATAGCTTCGCAGGTGTAAAAGCTATTTTAAATGTCGGCTGATCCACGCCATGCTTTCCAAATACGATCGCTTGATGAATTTTATTGGTGCAAATAGAAATGGCTGCAGTAGAATTTAGCGTATCAATACCGGCAAGCTCCAGCAGTCGCGACCGATTTAGCGCGCTCTTTTGAGATAGGCAACGAATGAGGGCGAGATCAAATGACTGCGCGTCAGAGGAGCTTAAGGGTAATTCCATGGAATCAAGATTCACTTGCACTGAAATTCCCATTTGATCCAAATGATCAATAATGCGTTGTTCTTCTTCCCTGAGCTTCGTCACACATAATAAAATGGTGCTCTTATGATCCATATTCGTTCCCTACTCTCCCCAAGTTTCTTCAATTTCCGGAGCCAGAGCAATTGTGACGAGATTGGACTCAACTTGAACTTCATGTTCTTGACCGCAAGAATCACATTCCACAATTTCACCAGTAGTTGCGCGTTCTTCTACTTCAATATCCGACTTGCATACGAGACAGATTAATTCAGCCATATTCCTTACACCTCCTAAAGATATTTAAAAAATGATTTATTATAATGGGATTGCTCCCGTATAACCTACTTTTTAACCAAATCCCACTGATTCACATTATTGAAAGTGCCTAGATTAAGCGGTTTACCTATCAGAACTTCCTTCGATACGGCCTGAAGTCGTTTCTCCGAATAGACGGCTAGCGTCGGTACATCCTCATGCAGCACCTCTTGCAATTGGTTGTAAATCTCGTGGCGTTTCGCTTCATCTATTTCTTGTTCACCCTTTAATATCAGATCATCGACCAACGGATTATTGTATCGAATGACGCTTTCGGGATCATTACTCTTATAGGTTGTAAAATACAAGCTTGGTTCTATATAGTAATCCCTTGTGAAAATCGTTAGGCTATGCTCGCCTTTCTCAACCTTATCGATTAACGTTGGGAAATCGAATTTTTGAACATCAATTTTAATTCCCACTGACTCTAAATTTTGTACGATAATATCTGCTGCTTGCTCACGTACTTTATTCCCGATCGGAATCAAAAATTTAAGCTTGCGATTGAAATCCCAACCCGCATCTTTAAGGAGCTCTTTCGCTTTCTCTGAATCATAGTCATACGGCTTAATATTCTTATTAAAATAGGGATGCGAGCTTGGAACGCCACCGTCAATGATTTCCGCCTGACCTTTCAAGAGCTGATCGACGATAATGGGACGATTTATGGCGTAAGCGATGGCTTGACGAACCCGTTTGTCGGGCAGCTCCTCAATATTAAAGAATAGTTCAGCCGGCTCAGACGCTGTTGCGGATGTAAGATTCACATTCTCAAAGCTTTTCACCTTATCATAGTCCGTAATCGGAACAAGCCCGACTGGCAAGGAGTTCATTTGTATTTCCCCAGTCTGCAACTGCGCCACAAGATTTGCTGCCGGCAGCACTTTAATGAATATGGTGTCAATCTTAGGGACATCAAGATAATAATGATCATTTTTCGTGACTTCTACATACTGGCCTTGCTCGTAGTTCGCCAATTTGTATGGTCCAATCGTCACCGTCGGCTTTTGAAAATAAGAATTTGTAGCTAACTGCTCCGGATTTACGTCTTTTAGAATATGCTCCGGCAAGAAGTTAACCTTTACACCAAATCGTTCATTAAAGACAAGCGGATCGATCGGTGTTTTTGTTTTGATCTCAAAGGAAGTCGCATCAATGACATGAAGCCCTGAGATTTCCGTTACCCCTTCATCCAGCTTTCCTATCTCATTTAAGCCTTCTATGAAGTTGAGTTTAAAAGAAGTATCAACCTTAGGATGAAGAGCAAGCTTCAATGTAAAAGCTACGTCAGCAGTCGTAAATGGTGTTCCATCATTCCATTTGGCATTCGATTTGAGCTTGATCACAAAAGTTTGTTTGTCCTTTGTTTCAATGGATTCCGCCAGCTTCGGCAAAAATTGCGCAGTATCCGTAACATCAAGCAGAGAATCATTCAGCAAATTAATCGGTGCCAGCGATGCAGAATTATCTTGCGTATTGATCTGATTAAGGGTAACGGGAGCATTGACGATCCCGATGGTTAAGATTTTAGGTGTCTTAGCATCGACGCCTGTTGTTTCTACTGGTGTTTTCGTTTCCGACGATGGTTTGTTTGTTGCTGCAGTATCTATCGGAGCAGTATTGCTGCAAGCTGAGAGGAATAGAACAACTATTGTAAACATGATAAGTCCTTTTAATCTTAATCGATTATCTCTTTTCATTGCTTTCTCTCCCTTTGTTTATATCGTTTTGAATGATCCATACATGATTTACTTACTAGACTCTCGCATCCAGCGCATCACGCAAACCATCGCCAACAAAGTTGAACGCCAGCACCGTTAAAAGAATGATAAAACCCGCAGGCAGCCACAGCCATTGCTGCTCCGTAAGCACGGTTAAGAATTGAGCATCATGCATCATATTTCCGAGGCTTGCCTGAGGGGATTTGACCCCCATTCCGAGAAAGCTCAGTCCAGCCTCGCTAAGTATCGTACTGGATACACCAAACGTAGCATTCACGATAATGGGTCCCATCGCATTGGGTAGAATATGCCGGATTAAAATACGCGGAGTACTATATCCAAGTGACAAGCCTGCTCTTACATAATCCATTCCCTTGATCGATAACACGCTGCCCCGAACGAGCATCGCAATTGTTGGCCATTTGAATAAGGCAAGAATAATGATTATGGTTGTGACGTCAGCACCCAGCATACTGACAATGACCAGCACGACCATCATATAAGGAAAGCTTAAAAAAATATCAGTCATCCGCATGAGTACCATATCGAGCCATCTGCCATAATAACCAGCTATTATTCCGATGAAGGTACCAAATGTTACGTACAAGGCCACCGTGGAAAATCCAATGATTAAAGATACCCTCGTTCCATAAATTAATCTGCTTAATACGTCCCGCCCCACTTGGTCTGTGCCTAACCAATGAGAGGGAGAAGGCTGAGCTGCAAATACATTCGTGATTTCATTGGGCTGATAAGGTGAAAGCAACGGCGCCAAGAGCCCTATAAATAACAGCAGCAAGGTTGTAATAAGTCCCCACACCGCGAGCTTATGCTTAAAAAATTTGCGCCTCACTTGCTTCCCATAGCTTTCGATCTGAGGTATCGGCAGCTCAGTATCGGTCTCCCTGTATGTACCGAGAGAATCTCTTCTCCAAGGAATTTCCGAAGCAGACATTGGATCACCTCCCATCAGCCATATTTAATACGCGGATCAGCTATTGCATACAAAATATCCATAAAGATGTTTGTCGAGAGTACAACGATAGCAGCAATGAGGTTCAAACCCATTAACGTCGGATAATCCCTTGATAGAATCGCCTCCATCGTTAATTGTCCAATACCTGGCCACTGGAAAACCTGCTCAATAATGATGCTGCCGCCAAGGAGCAGCGGAATTTCTGTTCCAATAATCGTAATGATGGGAATAAGTGCATTGCGCAGCGCATGCTTATTCGTCACGATTAATTCGCTTAGGCCCTTCGCTCTCGCTGTTCGCAAATAATCTTGCTGGAGAACATCGAGCATACTCGCACGAACATATCGTACCTTTTTCCCCGCTATGGTTATGCCAAGTACCGTGACTGGAAGAATTATATGCAAGAAAACGTCATAGGCACCTTCTGAGCCTCCCAGCGTAAACATTCCTCCAGTTGGCAGCCATTTCAATTGAATGCCTATTAAATAAATCAATCCAAGTCCGAGAAAAAAAGGAGGAATCGAAGTGCCTAGAAAGGATAAGCCCGTCAAAATGTAATCTACTTTCGATTTCTGCTTCACTGCGCTTATGATTCCTACTGGAATGGCGACCAATATCCCTAATAACAAAGCGGAGGACGCTAACAGCAAAGTGGGTCCAATTCGCTCGCCAATCAACTGTGACACTGGCGCAAAGCTGCTGAATGAATAGCCAAGCTGCCCTTTCAATATCCCGCCGAGCCATTTGACATACTGTACATAAATCGGATCATTCAAACCCAGCAGCTCTTTCTTCAGCTCTAGCATTTCTTTTGGCGTATTTGGATTAATTAACATATCCACGGGATTGCCGGGAGCCATGTTAATGATAAGAAAGCTCAATATCGTTATGCCGAAGAAAACCGGGATAGCAATTAGCAGTCTTCGAAAGATGTAATGTCTCATAATCCCTCCTTTCCCCTAGATCCATTATGAAAGTGGATAGTGACAAGCCACAGCATGATGATCCTCCGTGATCAGAGGTTCCGCCTTCTTGCATCGTTCTTGCACGTAAGGGCACCTCGTGTGGAAGCGGCAGCCTTCCGGCGGATAGGCTGGACTTGGAATATCTCCATGAATGATGACCTTCTTCTTCCCACGAAGCGTTGGATCAGGAATAGGGTATGCTTGCAAAAGCAACTGCGTATAAGGGTGCTTCGGACTACGGAATAAATCTTCAGTTCCGGCGACCTCTACGATTTTCCCCAAATACATAACTGCAATTCTAGTACTGATCTGTTTCACTGCGCCAATCCCATGCGCGATAAATAAATAAGTAAGCTTAAGCTCATCCTGCAAATCCTGTAGCAGATTAAGAATTTGAGCTTGAATCGAGACGTCGAGTGCAGATACTGGCTCATCGCATACAATTAGCTTCGGTCGGAATGAAATCGCCCTAGCTATGCCTATGCGCTGTCGTTGCCCTCCCGAAAATTCATGAGGGTATCGATCGCTGGCAGAGCGCGGCAATCCTACCAGTTGAAGGAGAGATTCAACCTCTCGCTGAACCTCGCTTCTTTTTACCAGCTTGTGAGCAATTAATGGTTCTGCAAGCGCATCGTAAATTCTCATTCTCGGATTTAATGAGCCGTACGGATCCTGAAAGATCATTTGCATTTGCGACCGTATGGGCTTTAACTTTCTCTGCGAATAATGTGTAATATCTTCATTTTCAAATAAAATTCGCCCTGAACGTGCCTGTTCTAAGCGCATGATACTGCGTCCAATTGTCGATTTCCCACATCCGGATTCACCAACTAGACCCATTGTCTCCCCTTCATAAAGAGCCAGACTAACATCGTCAACCGCCTTAACATAGCTATTCGCATGCGAGAAGAAGCGGCTCTTTATGGGGTAATACGTCTTCAATCGTTCAACTTGCAGCAGCGGCTTCTTGGGTTCAGCTCCATGATTCAAATCCAACAATGCCATACTCATGCGGTTGCTCCTGTTACTTCTGCGTCTGATAAGCTTGCTAAACTTGCTTCATCAGCCAGCCAACAGCGCACATGATGTCCCTCACCTGCAGGGATGAGTTTAGGTTGCTTTTCTCGACAAATTGCTGCGGCATGTGGACAGCGTGGATGAAAACGACAGCCGATCGGCATTTGTTGTAATGATGGAACAGCTCCTGGTATAGCTGGCAGGCGCTCCTTTTTATCTTGATCGAGACGTGGGATTGACCTCATTAATCCTTGCGAATAGGGATGCTGAGGCGCTCGAAATAGAGAAAATACATTCCCTGATTCAACGACCTGCCCCGCATACATGACGATTACCTGATCTGCCATTTCAGCCACGACGCCTAAATCATGCGTAACAAGCAATATTGCCGCTCCGTTCTCCCCCTGCAGCCTCTTCATCAAATCAAGAATTTGTGCCTGAATCGTAACATCGAGCGCCGTTGTAGGTTCATCTGCAATAAGCAGCTTTGGCTCGCATACCAGCGCCATAGCAATCATAACTCGTTGACGCATACCGCCTGACAAAGCATGCGGGTATTCCTTTGCCATTGCTTCAGGCCTCGGAATGCCAACCTTCCTTAACATTTCAATCGCGGACGTTTTCGCTTCCTTCCGGGATTGCTTCAAATGAAGACGGATCGATTCTTCAATTTGCTCTCCTATTGCCATAACAGGATTCAATGACGTCATGGGTTCCTGAAATATCATCGAAATCTGACTGCCGCGCAGCTTGCGAATTTGCGCTTCGGTGCGATCGGTTAACATGGTCTTATCGAATCGGATGGTTCCTTGTGTGATGGATCCACTCTCTCCAAGCAAACCCATGATGGAGAGAGATGTCACGCTCTTGCCACAACCCGATTCTCCCACTATTGCTACCGTCTCACCTGACTTCAAACTAAAACTTACATCATCAACGGAGATTTGTTCTCCCTGATCCGTCCGAAATGCTACTCGTAATCGATCAACCTCCAGTAAGTCACCCACATGCATTCACCTCCCTCTCTCATGTGGTTAAAGCTTTTCTTTACAATTCCTTATTTATCCCATCGGTTTAATGTACTTTAACTATTTCCAGCATACCTGAACCTATAAAGTTTGAATAATAGAATAAATCTATTTAATGATAGAGAATTTCTCATGCAATGGTTTAAGCAAAGGCCGCCAAACCTATATCCTCCTATCCGGTAGATATAAGTCAAGCGGCCATCAGCGCAGCCTTTCAGCTATTAAGTTCAACCTTGGTATAACGGTTTACAGGAATCGGCAAACCCAAATTTCCGCGTAGCGTATCTGATTCGTATTCCGTGCGGTATATTCCGCGTTCCTGTAAGATCGGCACAACAAGCTCGACAAAATCCTTCAGGGCGCTAGGGAGCGGAGCACTGATAATAAAACCGTCGGCGGCCTCTCCCACATGCCATTGCTGGATGAGGTCAGCGATTTTCTCAGGTGTTCCGATGAATTGACTTCGCGGAGAAGCAGATTGAAGAGCTACTTGACGCAGCGTAAGATTTTGCTCCTTTGCATTTTTTTTGATTTTATCCGTATTGCTTCGGAAGCTGTTGCTCCCTATTTCCCCTAGCTCCGGAAACGGCTCATCTAGCGGATATTGAGAGAAATCATGGTGATCAAAGAAACGTCCAAGATATTGCAACGCTAGGTCAATGCTAATTAAGCTCGTTAATTCCTCATACTTCCGATCAGCCTCTTCCTGAGTGTGTCCGATTATTGGGCTAATCCCAGGAAGAATAACGATATCCTCCCATGAGCGACCTGCCGATACAGCACGATTTTTTACATCTTTATAGAACAGCTGTGCATCCTCAATGTTCTCATGCCCAGTAAAGACAGCATCCGCGCTGCTTGCAGCGAGCTTCCGCCCGCTATCTGAAGAACCGGCTTGGAAGATGACGGGATGTCCCTGCTTCGACCTTGCGAGGTTAAGCGGTCCTTCCACCGAGAAGTATTTTCCCTTGTGGTTCAAGCGATGAAGCTTGTCTGGATCAAAGAAGACGCCAGTCTCCTTGTTGCGGACAAAAGCATCATCCTCCCAAGAATCCCATAATCCCCGCACAACCTCCAGATGCTCTTCAGCGATTTTATATCGTTCATCATGCGACGGATGCTCGGTTTTACCATAGTTTTGAGCTGAACCTTCAAGCGGAGACGTGACAACATTCCATCCTGAACGGCCTCCGCTGATATGGTCAATCGATCCAAATTGTCTAGCTACAGTAAATGGCTCGCTGTAGGAGCTCGATAATGTGCCGACAAGACCGATCTTCGAGGTTACAGCCGCCAAAGCAGACAAAATCGTAATCGGCTCAAACCGATTCAAGAAATGCGGGATCGATTTCTCGTTGATATACAACCCATCAGCAATAAAAACCAAATCAAATAGTCCGGCTTCCGCCGTCAATGCCTGCTGTTTATAGAAAGGGAAGCTTACACTCGCATCAGTGGGCACCTCCGGATGCCGCCATGCCGTTATGTTCCCGCCTACTCCGTGAATTAAAGCGCCAAATTTCAATGGTTTTCGTTTCGTCATGTTAACCCTCCTAAAAGTTTTGCGTAGCAAAACTAGCTTCGTAAGCAACTACTTAAGTTTTGCGTAGCAAAACTTGCATCGTAAGCATCAGCTTAAGTTTTGCGTAGCAAAACTAGCTTCGTTAGCAACTTCTTATGTCTGCAAAAGCTGCGATTCTTTCAATTGGAGACGATAGCTCTTCACCACTGAATCACCCTTGATTATGTCTTTATCAACTGCACGAACGAAGCCAAGACGTTCATAGAGCTTGACTGCTGAGCTCATCATGTCGGATGTATGAAGATGTAGCGTTTCTGCATCCCAATTCAGCGACTGTGTGACACTGGCACGAATTAACGCCGTTGCAATGCCTAGTCCTCTGACATTCTGATTGACAGCAAGCAACCGCATAATCGGAGAGTGGATGTTCATATCCGAATCACCATAGGCCGCTTCTGAAGAATCATATAGAAATACACTGCCGACAATAACGCCATCAAGCTCGGCGACGATTCTGGCTTTTGCTTTCGTATTGCTTACTGAATCTTCAATATTGAGCTTGTATTGCTCCCAGCGTTCTCTAGGAAGCAGAATCTCGTACTCGGCATACGCCTCCAGAAGTACAGCCCTTACCGCTTCAACATCCGATAGTTCTGCAGCACGAATGACGATTGCTCGACTCGACATCGTTTACACCTGCTTTCAAGTGATTGATTATTCAGAAACTCAAACGGTACAACTGGAATCGCCGCGTGTTCCACTCTCCCCTTGCCTGATTCTCGCTATTTGTGCCAAATGGTTTTGAACATGGGCAATAAAAGCATGAATAATAGTCGAAAGCTTAACTGTCTCGCCTTTCGCATTGATGCCTGTTTGCTCCCAGTCCTCAGACGACAAACGCTTAAGAAGCAGGCTATTGTACTTAAGAAGCGCTTCGAATGCCTTCAGATTATCTGCTGCATTCCCTTTATTTGCTAGCTGTCCCGCTACCCACGCATCTTGATTAAATGCTGGAAGGCGAACCTCGGAGTGAGATAATATTTCCCTAATTCGGAACGAAACGATGATACTATGATCCACAAGATGAGCCAGTACTTCTGTCACGCTCCATTGATTTGGCGCTGCCTTCCACCTCAGCCCTTCTTCGGTCAGTCCTTCTATGGCTTGAGAGAGCTGCTCATGCGTATGAAGATACGTTTCGATATTGACTATGAATTGAGTCATCGTTATTCCTCCACCTTTGACTTTGGTTGGAACTGTCTTGTCAATCGATTCAGAGCATCTAGTGCGAGAGCAGAGAAGAAGGAAGCCGCAATAGGCAGTGCACGCTCATCCACATCAAATGCGGGATGATGCCATTCCTTTGGACCAGAAGTGCCAAGGAAGACAAAGAGCCCGGGTATCTCATTTAAATAAAAAGCGAAGTCCTCTCCCGCTGGCGAAGGATTTGGCTCTATTACGGTCAGGCCAAGAGCTTCTGCTGTTAATTCAGCTTGCAGTGCCCACTCTACATTGTTCACAACTGCTGGAGGTCCCTGAATCCAGGTGACCTTTGCATTCGCGCCGAAAGCTTCCGATACCCCGCGAGTAATTCGCTCGAATCGATCTCGAACCTTTGTGCGAACATCCTCATGGAAAGTACGTAATGTACCGTCAAATACTGCTTTATCGGAGATGACATTCCAAGCGGTACCGCTATTTAATCGCGTTACACTTAGAACGGCACTTTCGAGTGCTCCCACATTGCGACTGACGATCGACTGAAGCGCGGTTATTATATGTGCGGATACTAGGATAGGATCAATCCCTGCCTCAGGCACAGCAGCGTGGCTGCCGCGTCCTTCCACCTCGACAATGAAACCGTCGGCAGCCGCCATGATTGGCCCCTCTTTAATACCGATCGTTCCAACTGGCAAATCTGGTTTATTGTGCATCCCGAATATGACCCCAACATCCTCCAGTGCACCGCTTGCGATTACCTGCAAGGCACCCTTGGCTTTCTCTTCAGCAGGCTGGAATAGAAATCTTACAGTCCCTTCGAGTTCGGTTTCTTGCTCCTTCAAAAGAAACGCCGCACCCAGCACAGCTGCTGTATGAAAGTCATGGCCACAAGCATGCATTTTGCCTGGATTCAGTGATGCGAACGACAGGCCTGTTTCTTCCTGTATAGGGAGCGCATCAATATCGGCGCGTATCGCGATAATCGGTCCTCCGCGAAGACCGCCCACCTCTGCGACTACACCTGTTCGCAGCGGATAGTCTGCAATACGTATACCGGCATCTGAAAGCCATCTTCGTATGGCTTCCGACGTTTCATATTCCTCGTGCGATAGCTCGGGGGTTGCATGCAAGTGTCGTCGGATTGCTATTAGCCGTTCTTCGAAAGGTTCTAACTTTACAAAGCTCATAGCCCTCTCCTTCCCTATCACGCACAAATCGTTTTTACACGGTAAGCTCAGCGAAAGCTTCCTTCAAAAGAGTAAAGGATCGCGCTCGCTTCTCGTAATTACTGACGACTGATGTAATGATGAACTCATCCACGCCATACCGTTCACTCAATTCCAAAATCCGCTTTCGCGCAGTTGCCTTTGTTCCCTTTGTAATGTCAGCGTCGCGCACTTCGCTGGTATAGGATTCTCCAGCTTGCTTTGCGAATGCTTCCGCTTGCTCGACTGATCCAACGTTAATCGTTTTACCGCTAGCCAATGTGACCCGTACGCTCTTGAGTTCACCTGCTAATTCTGCTGCTTCCTCCTCCGTATCGGCTGCAATGACAGATAGCGCAAGAATGGCTCTTGGTTCTGTTCCATGATGATCACTGAAACTGCTGCGGTAGGTTTCGAACGCCCGCAGTGCAGCGTCAGGATCATTATTAATGAATAAGGCGAACACATAAGGTAAGCCTCGCTCTGCTGCCAATTCAGCACTAGACACACTGGTACCAAGCAAATAAATATCAGCTGGTTGCTGTGGCAGCGGACTCGCCTTCAACCCGGCAAGCGCATGTCCCTCCGCTGCTGGTGCCCGTAAGTAGTGCTCCACCTCTGTCAGTTTCTCTTCCAGTTTCGCTTCATTCACAGATTGCAATGCACGCGTCGATCGCGGCAATCCTCCCGGAGCGCGTCCGATGCCAAGTTCGACTCTTCCGGGTGCTAATGATGCCAACACATTGAAATTCTCAGCCACCTTGTATGGGCTGTAGTGCTGGAGCATGACACCACCAGAGCCAATCCGAATCTTTTCTGTACGAGCGAGTAAATATGCGATCAAGACCTCAGGAGATGAACCTGCCAATTGATCAGAGTCATGATGCTCCGACACCCAAAACCGCTCATAGCCAAGCAATTCCGCAAGTTGTGCAAGCTTGACTGTGTTACCCAGAGCTTCAGCAGGCGTCTGTCCAGGGTAAGTGATGCTTTGATCCAAAATACCGAATTTTAATCTCATATTGATTCGCTCCTTATGGGAATTCCCTATTTAAAGAACGTAATCTGGAGCGCTCTGGCATCTAGATGGAATAAACACCATCCGGTGTAAAACGACTCAGAAACTGCTTCGTTCTTTCTTCTTTGGGTGAGTTGAAAATTTCAATTGGCTTGCCTTCCTCAACAATGATCCCATCGTCCATGAAGATGATATGGCCTGCTACATCTTGAGCGAAACTAATCTCATGCGTAACGATAATCATCGTAATGCCTTCTTTGGCGATCTTGCGTATGACTGCCAATACCTCGCCGACCAGTTCTGGATCGAGCGATGAGGTTGGCTCGTCAAACAAAATGACCTCAGGGTTCAGAGCAAGAGCACGTGCAATACCGACTCGCTGCTGTTGACCCCCAGATAACTGGCTTGGATAAGCATCCAGCTTGTTGCCTAACCCAACCTTCTCAAGAAGTTCAATGCTGCGTTTGCGCGCTTGCTCTTTAGGGACCTTCTGAACAATTACTAAACCTTCCATCACATTTTCCAAAGCCGTTTTATGACGGAATAGGTTGTAATGCTGGAAAACCATGGCGGTCTTTTTGCGGAGTGTATGAATATCTGGTTTTTTAGGCCTTTTGCAATTGACGTTATAACCATCTATCATGATCTCGCCATCGCTTGGCCGCTCCAGATAGTTGATGCAGCGAAGCAGCGTCGTTTTGCCTGAGCCGCTTGGCCCGAGTATCGCAACGACCTCTCCTCTCTCAACAGTCAGGTCAATTCCTTTTAACACTTGATGCCGTCCAAAGGATTTCTTGATTTGGGTCAGCTTAATCATGTCACGCCACCTCGGTTATAAATATTGATTCTCTTCTCCACCCTTGCGGTGACTCGTTCTATAAGAATGGTTAAACCCCAATAAATGACCGCAGCAGCAATATAGGCCTCTAAGAACTTCCAATTGGATGAAGCGATGATCTGCGATTTGGCATTAATATCTACGACGGAGACAATGAATACGAGTGTGGAACCATGAAGCATGCTGATTGTGCTGTTCGATAAATTAGGCAGAATAATGGCAAAGGCTTGAGGAAACACGATTCTACCCAGCGCTTGTCTCGTTGTCATACCTATCGAATAGGCAGCTTCAAGCTGCCCTTTGTTGACCGCAAGAAGACCTGCACGCACAACTTCTGATAGATATGCACCTGCCGTTATTGATAAGGAAATATAAGCGAAACCAATCATCGGAATCGATACAGATCTGAATGCCCAGCCAAAATGATCAGATAAAGAGTCGATAATGAAGGAAAGCCCAAAATAGGTAAGCAGCAAATGGATTAGCATGGGCGTTCCGCGTATAAAAGTGACATACGCAGAAGCAATCGGAAGCAGCACGGGTACCCTATACAGCCTGATAAGCGCAACTGTCGTTCCGATTAACAAGCCGCAAAGCATGGAAACGGCTGTAATCACAAGTGTTGTCGGTATAGCTGAAAGGAGCTCCTTAAAGGCAGTCCAGATGAACGACGGATCAAGCTTCATAGTCTCGCCTCCTCGTTGCGAATCTCTGCGACCGTATGGAATCTCCGTAAAAAGATGTTCCTGCCACGGGGCTCACTCTTAATGGGCTCTGTTGCTGCTTCATGACGAAGCATTTTTTTCTCGATTAGAATGAACAGCTTTTGAAGCAGGATACTGATGATAAAATAGATGATTGCTAGGGATAGATAAATTTCTACGAACCGCTGAGACAAAGCCCCTATTGTCTTCGCCTTCCCCGTTATTTCCATGATGCCTAGCGTAAAAGCAAGTGAAGTATCCTTCAAGTTGCCTATCACGACATTAGCGAATACAGGGATAGAAATACTCAGCGCTTGAGGCAGTACGATGCGTCTAAAAGCCTGAATGGGGTTCATCCCAACCGCATAAGCTGCTTCAACTTGCCCCCGATCCACCGCAGCGACTGCGCCGCGAATAACCTCGGATATGAAGGCGCCGCTATGAAGCGAGTAAGTCAGAATGACGAAAAATAAGGCTGTCGTCCTTGTCACATCAATATGAAAGATCTTTAGAAGTTCCGGCACGCCATAGTAAAAAAGAAAGAGCTGGATGAGAATGGGTGTCCCTCTAAAAAATGAAACATAAATCTGTGATAGCTGTCGCAGGATCGGAATGCGATAAAGCCGGGGAAGAGCGACGAGAAGCCCTATAAACAACCCGATTAAAATGGAACTGCCTACGATGAGAAGCGTTATTTTCAAGGACGGAAGCAGCTTTATTACATATTCAAATACATAAGAAATCTCAAATGATTGTTGACCCATGGATGGCTCTCACCTCTTTCGCAGCTTCTCATCGTATGCAAACCGCTTACTTTGAAAAATCTTGACCGAGCCACTCTGTGCTTAATTTAGCGAGCGTGCCGTCTGCTTTTAACTCTTTTACCGTCTTATCAACGGCATCGGCAAGTTTCTTGGATTCAGCATCATCCTTGCGGAATACATACTGGATATGCCCTTCATTTAGAGCATCTCCTACCGTTTTGAGCTTCCCTTGTGGATCTTTTATTGGAAGAAGGAAGTCTGCTCCTATCGTAGCGTCTACACGTCCTGACGTGATTTGGATGACATCATCATTAGCATCATCCTGCTGATAGACGATTTTTATAGCATCATTATGTTCCTTATTGTAGTTTTCAAGAATTTGGGCTTGAGCGCTAGTTGGTCCAATTAGTACTTTCTTCCCTTTCAAATCATCCAGCGATTTGATCGATTCATTGTTGTCCGAAGCGATGATGATCTTGTTCCGCCAATAAGCGTATGGTTCTTGATTAAAATAAAACTTTTGCTCCCGCTCTGGATTTTTCTCAAATAAATGTGCGGCTAAATCGAT
The DNA here is from genome assembly GCF_056269295.1 of Paenibacillus sp. J31P13. NCBI lineage: Bacteria > Bacillati > Bacillota > Bacilli > Caryophanales > Paenibacillaceae > Paenibacillus > Paenibacillus sp. J31P13. The sequence goes on along the minus strand of NZ_JBWDNR010000001.1, from coordinate 1,007,284 downwards.
CTTATTCGTCTCCAAGCTCAGAAGAATGTTGGAGAAATCCATCGTTTGAAATTCGAATTCATACTCTTTCAAGCGCTTGTCAATCTCTCTGATAACCTCCACGTCGTAGCCAGTCAATTTTCCGTCTTTATCTAGGAAAGCCACTTGCTCGAAATCATTGCCTGTGCCCACGATGATCTTTTTTACCCCTGACGATTCTTTGTTGCTGTCCCCATTGTTGGAGCAAGCTGATACCATAAATACGAGAATGAGTGTAAATGCAATTACATTGAATTTTTTCAAGATCGTTTCCTCCAATTTTTCTGTTACTTATACTCACAATTCCTACTGGTTAAGTAAGAATTATGGCCTGAATTAACCTTAGCATCACCTTTATTGTGTGGCAATAGATTCCATAATAGATAAATTCTATATGTCTATCTATATATTCAATATCAAGCTGTGAATGCTACAAATATCGTCCTTCTTCAATAAACGAACAATCTTTCAACAATCAGATATTTATTATTTAATCGATTAATAATAGCTTTCCAACCTCTAAAATGGACTCAAGAAATGAATGATGCTTGCCATGAGAGGACACGATATTGGTTTGCAAGGAAATGCCTTCCGTTTCCGGCATCAGAATCGGAAAGAGCTTACCTTCTCGCGTTTCTTCATTCACGCATAAGCTGGGAAGAAAGCTAATACCGGCTTTTTGTACGACTAGCTTTTTAGCTGTCTCCGAGTTGTCGGTTAGAAACTGAATGTTGGGCGGCTGATCCAAACTACCGAATATCCGATGAACACGAAGCCAATCAAGTGCGCCGCATTCAAAGAAAACAAGGGGCTGAACAGCTATTTCTTGAATGGCCACACTTTCAAGCTTTAGAAATGGATGCCCTTCATACACGTAGAGCCTAATCGGATCCTCATAAAATTTAACAGATTGAAGATTAGGATGACTCACATTTCGAACAAATCCAATATCGACCTCATTATTGACTACTTTGCTTATAATATCGTCCGTTGTGCCTGTGATAAGCTTGTAGTGAGTGTTCGGGAATTTGATTTTCAGCTGCGGAATTAAATCTGGAATGATGTAATTGGATACTGAGACCGTACAGCCAATTCGCAGCTCTTCGGGCTGGGATTTTTTTTGACTAAGATTCAACTTCCCTTTCTGATAGGTAATAAGAATTTGTTGTGCATAGGGCAAGAATCGCTTCCCTTCCTCTGTAATTTGAATGCCCTTGCCAAGACGATCGAACAGCTTGCAATTGAGATCCCGCTCCAGCGATTGGATTCTTGCAGTAACTGAGGGCTGAGACAAATACAAAACCTCAGCGGCCTTATTAAAACTCCCGTAATGAATGATATATACAAATGCTTCGATGTTTTCTAGATTAATAGAAAGCACCCCCTGTCTTTTTTTATGAAAAGGTATGGATACGACCAGCAGCTCTTTGTTCCAACATTCAGATCATCCAGCTGTTCCACTCATTCTTTTTTCTATCCAGATCTTCCAGCCATTCAATGGTTCTGCCAAAAAGCTGATCAACACTAGGCTTTGTTGAAAAGGTATGATCGGCATTCAATATGATTTGTTTGTCACACAGCCCATCGTAACGCGACCCAAACATCCTCTCGTAAAAAAATGAATAATCAACTGGCATGATCTCATCCGAAGTTCCGTGTACAAGCAAAACATCTCCTGTATACTTTAATCCTGCTTGAAACAGCTGGCTTTTCTCTAATGATTCGAAAAATTCTGACTTTAGTGTATAGCCATGATAATCAGCGAATCCTTGTCGTATGACTTGGTCATAAATCAATCTTCCTGTTATTCCTACGATATCCTTAAAGGGGTAAGCCACAGGTGCCCATAATACTAATGATCGAACCCGCTTATCTATTGCCGCAGTCAAAAGTGCCTTAGCGCCTCCGAGACTGTGACCAAGAAGAGTGACCTTCTCCAAATCCACCCTTTCTACATTCAACACGTAATCCAGAACAAATCGGGTTTGATCAATCCAAGAATCAAAGCCCGTCGTTCCATAATCACCAGCACTATCTCCGCATCCAGCATAATCAAATCGAAGCACCAAATATCCTTGGCTGCTAAATGTACGAGCTGCTTTGACAAACAGCCTATCCTTGCCAAATCTGTCGCCAGCAAAGCCATGACAGATAACAATAACCGGATATCGATGTTCTCTACCCCTCAGAGCTTCTGCGATGGGATAATGCAATACAGCTTGTAATTGGTACCTTCCATTTATCGTGATTATTCGTTCCATTGAAGAAACTCCGCCTTTCATCCACACTTACTTCATTTTCAAATAAGGATTTTACCCATAAAAAAAGAGACTTCCGACACAAATAAATGTACTGGAGGTCTCCGGTGATCCGGTCGAAGCGATGATTGTGGTTCATAAAATCGCATCATGTTCTATTCTTTTATCCTGATTCCATCTAATTCCTATAATTCCCATTAACTTACTGAGATTATTGAATATGTTACCATTCACACTTAAAATATGTCAACGGATATTTTTAACGTTAGATACCAGTTTACAGCTTTTGAGAAATTCTATTTTCCCTTTTAAAAACACATTAGCCTAACTAAGTCACATTATGTCACGTTTCCAAGCAAGCCGCGTGGTTGACAACTCATTCCATTCGCATAGAGGTGAGAGACATCTCCAAGTCCAATACATCTTGGTACAGCGAACTCTTTGCTTCTCTCCTCCAACAGGATAGTTGTTACTGAGCTAGGCGGCAGCCAAAAGATAGAAAAAGCTAAGGCTAGAGGGATTTGGAGCAAATGAGCCAGCCAAGCAAGACCAAAACCCCCATGACATGCCACAGCAATTTTCTTGGTGGAAGGTTCGATTACTCGATACAGACCTCCTTCACGTTTATAGCCGTGGAGTAGTAAAAATTGATCTGAAGCTGCTTGCAGCGCTTTATATTTCTCACGATATTGGGGCTGTTTTAACCAATGATCCGTTTCATCATCCCATTTTCTTCCACCACTCACCAGCTCCGTAATATGCTCACCCGGACTATCCCAAATTGGTCCCATTTCCCCATCTAACAGAACACCAGGCCACTCTAATTCGCGTGTCCATGGTTCGGTCTCAATCGTGAGCCCCGTTTCTTTCGCAATGTAACCGGCTGTGGTCTGAGCTCTGCCAAGCGGTGAAGCATATAGCTTATCCAATCCAATGGATGCCATTCGTTTGCCTAATTCAATTGCCTCACGATGTCCAATTTCTGTAAGATTATCGATCGAATAGTCTGGATCAGCATGACGTATAAGAAATATTTGCATAGTAGCTTAACCCCCATCAACTCTATCATTTAATTTCAAGGTAAAATTCTATGTAATAAACGATTATCTAGCAATCATTTTATAATAGATATTAGTCGTATCCAGCTCACCGCTTGCGGATCTAGCATAATGAGGAATTTGTCCTGCAAGAATGTATCCCAATGCAGTATATAGAAGATTAGATGGATCGCCATCCCTGGTATCCAGCACTAATAAAGACAAACCTTCCTTCATGGCTCTTTCTTCCGCACCTAGCATGAGTGACTGAGCAATACCTTTACGCCTATATAGCGGATGAGTCATTAATTTTGCAATTTCAGCACGGTGAATTCCATTTTGTTTCATGCAGATTTGCAGTTGAATGGTCCCGACGATTCGATTATTGATCTTGGCAACAAATAGTACCACACCGGGTCCCAATACTTGATCCCAATAGGCCTCAGCCTCTTGAAGGTCTAGAGGCGGTAAAAATCCGATAGACGCTCCATTCTTTACCACCTCAATCAGCAGATCAGAAAGCTCATCCTTATCCTTTTCGATTGATTCTAATTGCTCGATGAGCAGTTCATCAGACATGCTATTCCCACCTCTTCTATTGCAACATTTTCTCTTTAAGCATCGTAAACGCCGCTTTAATGGAATCTTTTGGCGCTTTCGAATATCTATCTCCTATACTTATCTCACAATAACAAGCTGTAGCGCTTACTTCCCGTAAAACATGGGTAAATCCGATGCCACTGGCTTCGTAAATGTCGATTAGTATAGGTTCAAGCTCGTCCTTACGCATTTGAAAATGAACATGGAACATATTAGACACTGGCACTTCTGGTCTCGTTACAATACGATTACATTGATTATAAAGGGCAGCCAATTCCTTAGCTTCTTCATAATAAGCATCCATTCGCTTGATTCTTTGTTCAAAATAATAATCCGAACTGAGAATATAAGGATATAAGCTGATCAGATCACCACCGTGACGTCTCTTCCAAACCTTTGAATGGGTTGTAAAGTCAGTATCTCCAGCAAGAATCGCACCTGCAATGCCTCCGATTCCCTTATAAAAAGAAACATATACACTATCGAACAATGCACAAATCTCAGCTGCTGATTTTTCATAATGAGGCGTTATTTCAAATAATCTCGCACCGTCAAGATGCAGCTTTATCCCTTTGGAACGGCAATAAGCCGAAATATCCGCAAGCTCCTCGAATGCAGGAAGCTGACCGCCTATCTCACGCTGTGGCAGCTCCAGCAGCAGGCAAGCAACGTCCTCTTGCATGTTCTTGACATCATCCAATGTGATTAGTCGATCTTTATGAGCCAGCAGCACCGGTTTAATCCCATGCAGCTCTTTAAGACCATCTTCTTCGTGAATTTCCAAATGACATAGAGGATGATAAGCCACTTGCCTAACACCCTTCTCGTCACACCAGATACGCAAAGCGATCTGTTGAGCCATTGTTCCACTTGGAAAAAACACTGCCGATTCTTTACCTAAGTATGCCGCCATCTTAGTTTGAAAATCTTCGATTATGTCCCCATTGCCGTACATGTCGCTGTTAAGATCACCAGCTATATCCTGCAATGCATCCAATAACACTTGAATGTCTCTTCTACCGTGACCGCCTAACGGGTAGGAGGTTTTCTCATACACCTCAGATAATATCATCGTATTTCCATTCATTCGTGATGCGCTCCTTCATTGTCTAGAATCTCATACGTTTTTATAATCATATCATTTCCCAAAGCGATCAGCATTCAAGTATTTATTAAAAATAAATGATTATAAAAAAAATCAAAGACCCTCCAATAAACTTGGCGGTCTTTGACTCTCGGTTAAATCATCCTTATTTCCTTACAGCAAGGAGGAAGATTACATTCCATTCTTACTATCGTCACCAATAATAATAACTTCTGTTTCTAAATCGATATCAAAATTCTGTTTTACCGTATTTTTAATCCGTTCAATCAAGTCCACATAATCCTTGGACTTTGCATTATCAACATTCACAATAAAACCTGCATGTTTCGTAGATACCTCTGCACCGCCAATTCGCAAACCCTGCAGACCGCTGTCTTGAATCAGCTTACCAGCGAAATGACCCGGAGGACGTTTAAATACGCTGCCGCATGATGGATACTCCAAAGGCTGTTTACTCTCCCTTGCCAATGTGAACTCATCCATTTTCTCTTTTATGGTTTCGTATTCTGCTTGTTTGAGATGGAATTCAGCTTCCAATACAATGTATTTCTTCTCAGAGATGATACTTTTCCGGTAACCTAATGAAAGATCATCCTTTGATAAGGTAAGAAGATCACCCTCTTCGTTCATCACTAAAGCTGTTGCCAAAACATCAGATATTTGTCCGCCATAGGCTCCAGCATTCATGAAGAGCGCACCGCCAACCGTTCCAGGGATACCGCAAGCAAATTCCAGTCCTGTTAATCTTTTTTCTAATGCAAGTCTAGATACCTCTATTATTGAAGCTCCTGCCTGCGCAATAATGGTACCATTATCCGTACGAACTTCGTTCATATTCTTAAGATTCATTGTAATTCCTCGGATTCCGCCATCTTTCACAATCAGGTTGGCACCATGTCCCAATAGTGTGACGGAAACATTAAATTCCTTCGCTATTTCATAAATCGTACGAATATCTTCATATTGAGTTGGAGTAATGAATACATCTGCATTCCCACCAAGTTTTGTATATGAATGATTTTTAATCGGTTCTGACCGTTTAATATCCAGATGAGGTAATTTTTCTAATAAAGTGTTATAAAGATTATATGCGTTATTCATAACATTTTTCCCATTCAATTATTAACATTCATTTCACCTTTTCTTGTTGTTGTTTGCTGCATGAAATTCCAACTATCCATTATAGCACATATTATGTCCTGGAAAAAATTCATTTCTCATTTCCTTATTCATTATACCTTAGTGTATGCAAAGTAATCTAAATGCTGACATCATTGCCTAGGTATTATAGAGAAGCTCCATATCGTCGCAAAACCTCATAGACCACCCTACTGCCAGTCGCTTTGAGCGGTATCGCTGACCCAGCTTCAATCAATGCTTCTACTACATCAGCATGATTGGTTGCTCGTTTTGAATGACAGTTGATGGAACCATGGATAGCACTCTCCAAGGGGGTTCCGCCATAACTGTTTCTGACCAATAAAGAAGCACCTCGACTAAGCAATACACGTACAGTCTCCATATCGCCAAACCAAGCAGCAATGTGTAACGCATTGCCTTCTGCTCTGCTTATCTCCAAATCGAAACCAATGCTAAGCATTACATGGATTGCATCTGCTTTTCCCAGCTGTGCAAATTCAAGAAGCATCATTTTATCATCATCTGTAAGTGAAGTAACGAGAAACAGATCATCAAGAAGCATCGAGTCCAACGTTTCTTTGTCAGCTAAAGCACAAGCACCAATGAAAAGATCAGTTGGACCAAGTTCATTCGATGCCCCGTAGTGTAGCAATAATTGAGCTGCTTTCGTTTGACCAAAACGCACCGCGAGCATATATGCTGTTTTACCATCATTCCTTCTTGCATTTACTGGTACGTTATACTTCAACAACTGTTCAATTATTGTGACTGATCTTCCTCGATAAATCGCCCAGTGCAGAAGAGAATGGTTAAGATCACCTAAAGTAAGATTGGGATCGACACCATGATCTAAAAACCAATGTACGCCAGCTTCATCGTCGAAATCGAGATTACGGAATAAAGCTGGTGTTATATTGACATCCACACTATATTCAGCAAGCAAATCGAGGCAATCCAACCGACGAAGTTCAGCTGCATGATACAAAGTCTCTCCATCATTCGGATCAGCACCCGATTCTAGCAACACTTTTCCGATCGCTACATTGCCTGCCATCCCTACTGCTCCATATAAAGCAGGTAATTTCCTTTCATATGGGTCGTCCTTAGCGATTGTATATGAATTTGGATTTGCCCCTTGTTCGAGAAACAGCTGCGCTATTTGTACATAATCATCACTTCTCCGTGTGTCTTTCAAAAAGCTCGAGAAGCATAAATAGAGCAGCGGTTCCACATTCCATGGTCCCCCAGCATTCACAGCAAGAGAGGGATCCTTCTCCACCATTATGCGGGCGACTTCGACCTCACCCAATACTGCAGCAATATGTATACTCTTATGAATTAGTTCCGGGTTCTTCACCAGAATCGAATCTGCTCTTTCTTTACTTCCTGTTATAGCTGCAGTCAAAAATTCATTCTGAAGGTCTAGATTCTTTTCCATCTCTTCACCTCAAAGGATTCTCGGTATAATTCGTACGATCATGCAATATAATCCAACTTGCGATGATGTTATTATTGTATGTGTTAGGATTCATTTGGGCAATAATGTCCATTAGATTTAACAAAAAAAAGCTGCAATCCCTCTCAACTTAGAGGCTTCGCAGCTTTTTTCTCATTTCTCTTTTTTATGTTTGCTTACGTTTGTCGCGAAATGTATTGCTCCATTATTAAATAAATAGCTCAACGATTAGAAATAAGTTCAATGAAACGACAATGCCAGCAATAATCCAAGCCACCACTTTTGTAAAAGTATGATTGGCCAGACCTCCCATTATTTTTTTATTGTTCGTAAAAATAATGAGTGGAATCAAGGCGAAAGCAATGCCGAAAGATAGGATGACCTGACTCGTAATCAATGCTTTTGTAGCATCGATCCCGCTCCAGATAATGACCAGAGGAGGGATCGTCGTAATGGCTCTTCGCAAATATAAATTTATTCGTCTCTTAATGAAACCCTGCATGACTACGTCTCCTGCCATTGTTCCTACAGAAGCGCTCGCTAAACCCGCGATAAGTAAGCTGAGACCAAATAAAACCGCTGAGAAAGGACCTACTAATTGCCCGAATTGATGAAAGGCTACCTCTAAATCATCAACCACCAGACCATTTTTGAAAAATAGTGCTGCAGCAATAATGACCATTGCCAAATTCACAGCGCCTGCAATTGCCATAGCAAAGACGATATCGAATAGCTCCATTTTGTAAATCCGTTTCTTCTCACGATTATTACGTCCCACAATTCGTTTTTGTGTAAGAGACGAATGAAGGTAAATGGCATGAGGCATAACCGTCGCACCAAGTATTCCAGCAGCAAGCAAAATACTGTCTACCCCTTGAAACTTTGGTGTAACCATACCCGTAGCAATTGCGCCGATATCAGGCTTTGAGAGAATGACTTGAAAAGCAAACGCTAATGCCACAATCAAGATCATCCCGCTAATACCAGCTTCAAGCGTCCTTACTCCTCGCCTCTGCAGTTCAAGAATGGCAAAGGAGCCTACGGCTGTAATAAAGGCTGCAAGCAGCATCGGGATATCGAACAGCAAGTATAGCCCTAGCGCTGCTCCGATGAATTCTGCTAAGTCTGTAGCAATGATTACAATTTCACTCTGAATCCATAAAAATAAGGATACTTTTCTAGGGAACCGCTCACGTGCAACCTCGGGAAGATTCTTGCCTGTTGCAATTCCAAGCTTGGCTGATAAGGACTGAATTAAGACCGCCATTAAATTAGAAAAGACAATTACCCACAGCAGTAGATAACCGTAACGGGAACCAGCCGTAATATTTGTGGCAAAATTTCCTGGATCAAGATACGCAACCGAGGCAATAAAAGCTGGACCAAGGAATGGAAGAAGTTTTGACAATCCTTTGCCTCCTCCGTTTAATACAGTCTCTGTATTTAGAGTATCCCTATTCTTTTTTATTATTATTTGACTCTCCGTCTGATGATTGATTTGTCCTGACATAGGAGTTCCCCCCATTATTGGTTTGTCTATATGCAATTAATTTTACCTAAGGCAACTTTTAGACGATTATATTCCTATAATTTTAATTTGTAAACAGCTGTGACCGAATAAGCTGATGAGGTAAAGGTAATAACAAATGACATAAACCTAGTTGATATGCCATTATAATTTGGTCTTATCGTGTGTGAAGCTTTCAATCCTAATAGAATCTTATGGGCTACCATTCATTTTGGTGCATTGGATTTGAAATTTTAACAAATAAATAACAGTCATATTAATTGCATTCAGCGCAAAAAAAAGCCCGCAAATTAAGCGGACTCACTAAATGATATAAGTACATCACTTCTAATGATGTATGGTTTGCACGGGTTTGCCATTTAGACTGTTTTCGAACATGTCAATGATGACTAAGAAATGTTCAGCTTCACGGAATACATGATCCGCCAATAATGGATGAATAATGCTCTTAATTCGGCAAGCTTCAATTAAATCCCGAGCTGTTTTCTTAAAGTCCCGGAGTGATTTTACCGATACTTTATTCTGATCCAGGAATTGGTCAAGTAGCGGTTTCGTTTGTGATTGAGGACGCATGGAATCCAAGTCTTTCGCCTGAAATAACAACTGGTCAAATTCTTGACTGAAGTTATTTGCCTGCTCAACTAGCTTCCGTTCAGAAGGATCAAGCAAATGACTAATGAATTTGGCATGATCACCCATAATTTTAAGGAAAAATACATTCTCATCAATAATTGCATCAGGCAATGGCTCTAATCTGCCTAGATTTAATTCTTCCAACCGATTTCTAAAATAGTTTGCCTCCCTGCTCACATGATCGACCAACAGAGGAAAATTATTGGCGCCTGGTAGTTTGCAAGAGAGTATCAAACCAAGTACTTTTCTCTTAAAAGCCCAAATATACGATACTGCAACATGGACTTCCTCATTAAACCTTTTTATCACAGCAGGATCTGTTCCAAGCGAAAATGCATTTGCTCTATTTTCGATCGTCTCAAAAACGGTATAGAATTGGTTAGCTTCATTAATTAATTGCGTATCCTCACAACGAAATCCCAATTTTAGAAATAGTGAATGCTCCTTCATAATGCGTGACCAAAATCTTACTTCTTCCAAAGAACGTGCGACGAATTGATCTGACACATGCAGCTCCTCCCTTGGTATGAACTCTCCTCCATACCATATGAGTGACTGCTTGGACATATACTTTGTCAGTTTTTTTGAAAAATTCATCCTACCATTTCCTATTAGAAATCATATTCCGCATCTTTCGCTTGACGAACGCCTGCGTATGCATCCACTAGAAGAACAGTGTCCTCCACTAATCGTTCTATGCGGAATAGGACATCATCATTTATGATTTCTTTTCTCTGAAAATCCTTTTCCTCCATAAATACATAAGTTGGAACGATATGTGCCTTCATATAAGCTAATATTGGTTTTAGCTGTCCTTCCGCCATTAAATAATGCTTCGCTGTACCCGCTGTTACAAGCATACTGACCACCTTGTCACGGAAAGCATTGACTGGCAATAAATCGAAAATGTTTTTCAACGTCGCTGGAATGGATGCTTGAAAAGTAGGTGTACCGATAATAATAACATCTGCTGCCATTATGGTCTCCGTTACATACTTGGTATCCCCTTCGTATTCCCAATAATTTCGACCATCGCTGAATACCAATTCATATTCCGCAAGATCAATTAAAGTAATTTCTTCATTCGGATATTTATCACGAGCTATTTTTAGCGTGTAATCCATTGCTGTTCTTGTTTTAGAGCCTACATTTGAGCCTGAGATTCCTACGATTTTCATTGGAGTCACTCCTTATTTTTGAGCGGTATGCTTCTTGATTGCTGGCATAATTTCAGTAGCAATCAGTTCAATATTTTTTGCAATCTTATCAAATGGGACACCGCCAAAATCAATTTGAGCCATAAAGCGCTGTTGACCATACAATTCATATTGGTAAAGCATTTTCTCAATAATTTGCTGAGGACTGCCAATCATTAATGCATCGCGAAAATCTGTTGATTGCGCAAATTGTTGTTTAGGATAACCACCTCCACGCAAAGCCTGCATACCTGAATTCGCATGAGGATAGTACTCACGAAGGGCATCCTGTGTGGTGTCTGCTGTATAAAATAAACTCGTCGTCGCTATTGGTAAGGCTGCTGGATCAAATCCGCTGCGCGCTGCAGCTTCCCGATACATATCTACAGAGATCTTAAAATTGCTCGCAGGACCTCCAAGCGTAGTCAGCATCATGGGTACTCCTGCATTTCCTGCTTTAATCGCACTAGCGGGAGGGCCGCCAACAGCACGCCAAATGGGCATATGACCACTTTGCGGCTGCGGTAAGATGGCAGCATTTTTTAACGGTGCACGGTATTGACCTTCCCATGTTACTTTTTCTTCATTATTTAACTTCAACAATAGATCTAATTTTTCTTCAAATAGTTCTTCATAATCACGTACATCATAACCAAGCAAGCTATATGCTCCTACACGAGAGCCACGACCGGCGACAATTTCTGCCCGCCCTTTTGAAATGAGATCAATAGTAGCAAAATCTTCATATACACGTACAGGATCGGATGTGCTTAGTACCGTCGCTGAACTGGCGATCTTTATCTTTTTTGTTGCTTGTGCAATCGCTCCTAAAATAACCGTGTGCGCTTGCGTTGTAAAATAAGTTTGATGACTTTCACCTACAGCAAATACATCAAGTCCGGCCTCATCCGCAAGCTTACTAGCCTCAATCAATTCTTGAATACGCTCTTCAGCACTAATCATTGTCCCTGTATGCGGATTCGGCAAATGATCTCCGATCGAATATAATCCAAATTCAATCCCTTTATTTTTATCAATACGATATTTTTCCATGTCAATCTCTCCTTATTATTAAGATAATGGTATTAATTTCGCTTCAATTTCAGCACGCCGTTCTTCTAAAAAGGGTGGTAAATCTAACGCTTTCCCAAGTTCTTCGATGCTGGAATCTCTTGTGAATCCTGGACCATCTGTCGCGAGTTCAATTAAAATTCCGTTTGACTCACGGAAATATAAGCTTTTAAAGTAATAGCGATCTACAACTCCTGTTGAATGAAATCCGCGTTTTCTTACAACCTCATCCCAGTAGCGCAGCTCTTCTTCGTCCTTCACACGAATAGCTAAATGATGAATACTTCCTTTGCCTGGCTTCTCACTTGCTCCTTCTTGCTGTTTAACAACAACTTCTCCAAAAGAAAATCCAGCAAGGGATTGATAAATGGCTTCATCATTCGTACGTGATACCTCCGTATAACCAAACATGTCTTTTAATGTTTTCGCCATACGTTCTAGGTTTCGTACTGTAATTTCAACTGTGCCCATGCCCAAAATACGATGCTTTGGCTCGATCGTGGAATCTCCCCAAGCTGTCCAATGTTCAGGTACTTCATCACCGTTATTATTTAGTAAAATCATTCGCAAGCCTTCCGAATCTTCAAAATGCAATGCATCTCGACCGACATAGGTCGTGAGTTCACCATGTTTTATATTTAATGAATCAAATCGATCTCTCCAAAATTCTAAACTTCCAATAGACGGAACTAGTAAGCCAATTCCAGTAATGGCATTTGTTCCGCGAACGGTGCTTCCTGCATTGGTCATTTCAAAGAATGACAGCTCTGTACCAGCACTTCCTGTCAGATCTCCATAAAACAAGTGATACATAGATGGATTATCTTGATTAACCGTCTTTTTCACTCTGCGCATTCCTAAAACCTGTTCATAAAAATGATTATTCATTTGAGCGTTTTTTGTAATCATCGAAATATGGTGATGGCCAGTTATCGAGTACATCATTACTCCTCCTTTTATTACTTGACTAATCAATTGATGAAGCAAAAAAAATTACTCGGGCGGTAATTCTTTTTTTTGGCTATGTTTATGAACACGAGTCATCAAAGCATATAGTGTCTTTTGTTCATCTTCATTTAATACATCATCAAAAAAAGAGGTTTGAAAGGCAAGCTGCTCTGGCATAGCTTGCTCCAATATCAATTCTGCTTTTTCAGTAAGGCTGATCGTTTTCGTTTTCCAATCTTGCTTGCGAGCGATATATCCTTCTTTTTCAAGACGTACGAGCATACGTGAAATACCGCCTTGTGTAACGGTTACTTTTTCAGCGAGCATCATTTGTGTGAGCGGCTGATAAATTCGAATTTGCATGAGAACATCAAATTGTGCAGTCGTTAAATCAAATCGTTTAAGAAAATCATTTGACATCTGGTTGCTTTGGTTTGTAAAACGCATTAAACGTAACCAAATCAATGATCCTATTGTATTATTACGCAATTCGTTTCCTCCCCTCCATAACCTTACTATCACTTTACTACTCAATTGATAAAAAAGCAAGATTATTTCACTAACTAATAAATAGTATCTTGACAATGATAATTAAGTTTATTATTGTTTTCATATATTCAAAAAACTTCCATTTCGAACAAGCCATATCCATTTTGAACGTAATGAAGGTTGAGAATATCTTTTTGATGTTTAAGAAATAATACTGATGGGAAACCAATGAGGAGGAAAAAACATGTCAAAATTAAATATCGGGATTATTTTAGGAAGCACTCGTCAAGGACGTGTAAGTCCACAAGTAGGAGAATGGGTAAAAAGTGTAGCGGATAAACGTGGAGATGCCAATTATGAAATCGTAGATATCGCAGATTTCAAACTTCCACTCTTTGGTGAAACTGATGCGACCGAACAAGCAACAGCATGGAATACTAAGCTTGCTACCTTGGATGGCTTCGTATTCATCGTTTCAGAATACAATCACAGCATTTCATCAGCTTTGAAAAACGCTCTTGATTATGCACGTGATGCTTGGAACAATAAAGCTGCAGGTATTGTAAGCTATGGTTCTGTAGGCGGAGCTCGTGCTGCTGAGCATCTTCGCGGAATTCTAGGTGAGTTGTCTGTTGCAGATGTTAGGGTACACCCTGCCTTGTCACTATTTACTGATTTTGAAAATGGTACTGTTTTCAAGCCAGCTGATCTGCATTTAACGAATGTTAATGGCATGCTTGATCAAGTGCTTGCTTGGAGCGGTGCATTAAAAACGTTGCGCTAATATATAGCAGGGTTCTCCACCTCTTGACCTTTTGGTTAAGAGGTGGTTTTTTATTTTATCTAGTGCTATTTTGAACCTATAATTAATTGCATTAGGCGTTTTCCTTGCTCCCTCCACTTCTTTAATACTATAATTAATGATTATTCTTGTGTGAGAAGGGCTGTATTTGAAAGGAGCAAATGGAATTGGTTCTAACGATCACCATTTTCATAATAGCAGGACTTGCTGAAATTGGAGGCGGGTATTTGGTTTGGCTCTGGTTGCGAGAATCCAAGCCACTATGGTACGGCATTGTAGGCGGCGCAATCCTCATCTTATACGGCATTATTCCAACGTTGCAGAACTTCCCATCGTTTGGACGAGTCTATGCAGCGTATGGCGGTGTATTTATTGTACTAGCCATTTTATGGGGCTGGTTAGTCGATAAAAAAACACCTGATATGTATGACTGGATCGGAGCTGCTGTGTGCGTTGTCGGCGTTTCCATTATTCTATGGGCTCCAAGAAGCTAATGAGTACAAAAAAGGCTGTTGATCTCCTCAACAGCCTTACGCTTGATCTTCTTCATTCTTCTTTTTCATTTATTGGCTGCGTTTAAAACGTGAGTTTTTTTCTGAACTAGAATGTGTGATCTCAATATCAATTTTTATATTATGAATCGTATTTTCATTAAGCAGCTCATCCTCAGCTGAGGACATCGCCTTCCATTTACGAAAATGATCATGATATAAATGATATTCAAGATTTAAGACATCTGTTTTATATTTCAGTCCGTTGTTGAATAGCTCCCTGATTTCATCCTCAATCGCACTTGTTGTCTTCTCTGTTAATTGTTGCAAGCCTAATAAATCATTGTTTGATCTATTTACGATGTAGCCTTTTGCCTTCATTTTAATATCGAATTGAGGCCTGCTCGTCTGATTGACTAGTGTCAGTTTTGTTTTGGGGTTATTAACCACCACTTGTACCGCTGGCTCTAAATTATTAGGTACGGGGATGCCTGCTCGAATCGAACCAGGCTGAATCCAACTGAGTCCGGATAACTTCGCCAACGGAATATAGCTGCGAAAAACATCGTTTTTGAGAAACACGGCCCCATCAATCATGAGTTTGGATTCCGTCTTCTCTCTTTCAGTCCATTGTTTCTTATTTATGACTAGTGCCGGTATACAGGAAGTGTAACCAGGTTCATTGATCTGATTGATCAATCTATGCAGCTTAATCGACTTTATGAGTGAGGTCTGAGAGTAAATACCATCCGGTTCGTGAAGAATGGTACTAAGGGGAGACTGTCCGTAAAAGCCAGTTGTAGAGAAGATATCTTTAATGGATTCCCTCGTTGCGTAAACCCAAGGCGTTAGTCGAAACTCAGAATATCGAACAAAGCTATCATAAATATTTCCTATACCTTTCTTAAATGCATTTTCACTAATCAAAATAGCTGTCATATGTCCCCAATATATTCTTTCTTGTGACGTTCGATAAAGATCAAAGAATGACTCTTCCAATGAAATGCCAATACCCTCACCTACCCAAACTTTTGAAGGCATATTCTGACCTTCAATCGTTTTTGCAGCAGAAACATAATCCACGAACTGTAAAAAACTATGATACTTACCATCCTTAAAATCCACACCTATGGCAGATACATAGTTCATTTTTTCAATGTCCTTAACGTCCGTACATCCTGATTCGAAAAGTAAACCAATCATTAAAAGAAACACACCTGCCAGTCTGAGTTTCAATGATCTCACCTTTTCTGTTTATTTATCATCGACGACGAGGAACGAGATCTTCTAAATGGGTCTTGTAAAATGGCTGCCAGCCAATCTTTAAATCGTAAAGAGGATATCGGTTCTAGATAAGCAAGTCCAAAGCTTTCTAGATGACACAGATAAATCAAAATAGCAAACATGCTTAGAAAGAAACCGTAAATACCTAAATAGGAAGAAACCAACAAAATGATTAGCCGAAGTACGCTGACGGTGCCCGACAAGGACTGATTCACTAAGCAAAACGAAGCCACCGCTGATATAGCAATGACAACAAGCAACGTAGGAGATGCAAGTCCTGCCCGGATAAGAGAATCTCCTATGATAAGGCCGCCAACTATCCCGATTGTCTGTCCAACTGCTTTTGGAAGACGTATGCCGGCTTCTCGAAGCAATTCGAATTGAAATAGCAGTAAAAGTGATTCCAAGGATGTAGGCATCGGTACCCCTTCACGAGAAATGATAACGGTTGACAATAGTGCAAATGGGATCTGGTCCAAATTCACTGTTGCAATAGCGAGCCAAAAGCCTGGTAAGAAAATACTGAGAAACAAGCCAATAATTCTAAGATATCTTTGGTACATCACAGTATAATACGGAAAGTGGACGTCTTCAGGTGATTTTAACAACTCCAAAAAGTTACTCGGTCCGATCAGCGCCATTGGGGATCCGTCTACAATAATGGCGAATCTCCCTCGTAGCAGCGTTTCAACGATAAAGTCTGGTCTACCAATGTAGTCTATCAGAGGAAACAATGAGAAGGTTCGATCTGACAACCATTGCTCTAGTTGTCCACTGCTTATAAGGCTTTCCACTTGAAACGTGTCTAATCTTTTTCGTGCTTCTGTAATCATTTCAGGATTTGCTTTATGATTCAGATATAACAGAGATACCTTCGTTTTGCTTAAGCTTCCTATTATAAATTGCTCGTTAAATAACAATCCCGTTTGCATTCTTTTTCTAATAAGCGATATATTCGTGTACATATCTTCTGTGAATGCATCTTTTGGTCCTTTGATTGAAATCTCTGTATTGGATTCTTGTAAAGAACGCTGAGGGACCTTAGAAATTGCAACAGCCCAAAAATGATTCGTACCTTCAAGGTATAGAATTAAGCTTCCCTTAAACAATGCTTCAACCATATCTCCACCTGTCTGTTTTATCTCAAGTAGAGGCAATTCCTCAGGTTGATCTGCTGCTTCATTCACATTGAATGACGTTTGGATAATAAACTGACACACTTTGAGAATGTATTCGTTCATTAATGTTTTATCTACCATTCCTTCACAGTAAAATGCCGTCAATTGATCAGATATCTCAAATTCATGTAGGGAAGGGAATAAGATATCAGCATATGGCGAAAAGGTTTGCTTCACTTGATTAATGGTTAAGCTTCGACTGCGAAGCTCATCATCCAATGGCGAGAAAAGCATACCTTCCTCCGTAAATTTATCCATCACATTACCTTCTCCTTCCGCTTTGGTAAATAGGTTATGGCAAAAAGGGCTGCTGTTAAAATCACTCCAAAATAGAGTGAATAATTATAGTAATAATGATGAATAACACCCTGCATCCATACATCACTGGCATCAATGAGTGAAGGAACTGACATAATAGCCACACCGCAAAGCATAACGATATGTCGATATTTTCGTATCTGTACTCCAATTAGTTCAGAGAAAATATATATCATAAGGGACGTTCTCACTATACTGCCAGCCATCAACTGAAATACAGCCAAAAAATCCACATGAGAGATATGTCGACCTATCATGACCAGCCTCCATTGTTCAAAGGCAGGAAAGCGTAAATTTGCAGCTTGAGCTGGTCCGAATGATGCGATTGAACCCATTGTAGGTCCCAAGATTAATCCTACTAATAAAGTAAGAAGAATAATAACCGTCCCATAATTTAACGGCTTACTCATTTTATGCTGGAGAAACAGCAGAACTATTAAATCTATACTGCCTCCAAACACAATTGCTCCACCATGAAGACTCGGGTTTACTCCTTCCGTAAGAATTGGAAACAACATGCCATAGTCCTTGCTATTGCTTGTCGAAATGGCAACACCGATTCCTAATAACCATGTAATTGGCAGTAATACGGTGGACATGTATACAATCGTTTTGAGTCCTGACCTTGCTGCGCTATAAGCAATAAAAATAAAACTGAGACTGATAATGATACTAGGGGTATTAGGAAGGAAATAGATGTTTACATTTTTTGTCGTATCAAAAATGATCAACATTCCTGCGGACAAAATATATAGTGCAATTGCAACGTTAATGATCCAAAAACCGTATACCCCTATCTGGCCTATCATCCAATGATTAAAGGATAGCGTACGCATTGATTTCAGAATCAAATATAGGATAAGACTCCAACAAATCAGAACCAGATAACCAAATAAAATACTGATCCAGGCATCTCGACCCGCAGCTTTGAGAAGATGTGGAATTAACAAGACATGATTAGATATGCCAAGTGACAGCAACAACAAGAAAATAATCTGTATTCTAGAAAAGGAAACTTCCACTGCCACTCCTCCAGATTTAGGGTATAACAACAACTTTATAATCCCCTTTGCTGGGATGATTATACATAATGCTTATTTAAGACCTTTTGATGCGGAAGCTATTTCCATTTAAATCCTAAGTGATTTTTAATCAGACCAACCTTCTTTCAATCAAAAAAACCGCCAAATAGGCGGTTTTTAATTTTTGACGATAGAGTAAATCAGTTTTCATGGATTAACCATTATTTTATGTTACGTTTAAATTCTTCAACACAGTAAAGGCAGATACAAGCTTTACCTCGTAACTCTACCGGTATTCGATTTTGCAGCTCTTGTGGAATAGTTGTGTGGAAACACCAGCAATCTTCATTCTTCTTAATACCACAATTATTTATGTTGCCACATAACGGACAAAAACGTTCATCTATTCCGCCAATTATTTCTTGCATTTTTTTCATCCCGCCTATCAACTTATTCGAATAAAGAAAAAAGATTTCTTCTAATCATATATTCTGATTGCAATAATTCATATCCCCTTTTCTACTTCCCCATCAGAAATGACATAGTACCGAAATTATCCTTATAAAGGATCGGATTAGTAAACCTTCAATTGCTCATAATAGATGATATCTCTGTACATGTTAAGCATAATTCTGGCAAGTATCTCATTAAATTGGTCGGAAGCAACATTGTTTGTTTCCACTTATTTTTGATGCCAATAACAACAATGTTTCTCTAGACCCACACGTATGTTCTCGGTTACCATCATATTTGAAATAGCAATGATTGGAGGTCATTACATGCAAAACTCATATGAAGAAATAAAAGAAGGAGAAAAAGGTGCGATACTCAGTATAATCGCTTACATATTGTTATCAATTTTAAAGCTAACGATTGGTTATTTCGCTCAATCTGATGCCCTCTCGGCTGATGGTCTTAATAACTCGACTGATATTGTCGCTTCATTAGCTGTACTAATTGGTTTGAAAATTTCTCGAAAACCTCCTGATCATGACCATCGATACGGTCATTTCCGAGCGGAGACTATATCGGCATTAATCGCATCCTTTATTATGTTTGCCGTAGGGCTTCAAGTTCTATATCAATCAGCAATGAAGTTTAGATCTCCCGCCATTGAATCACCTGATATGATCGCAGCCTGGACTGCTCTTTTTTGTGCAATGATTATCTATTTGGTTTATTTGTATAATATACGGCTGGCCAAAAAAATTAACAGTCAGGCTATGATGGCTGCAGCACAAGATAACCGGTCTGACGCCTTTGTAAGTATTGGAGCCTTTATAGGTATAGTAGGAGCACAATTTGGCTTGCCTTGGCTTGATCCATTGACTGCACTCTTGGTAGGCGTCATTATCTGCAAAACAGCTTGGGATATTTTCCGAGACTCCACTCATGCATTGACAGATGGCTTTGACGACAAGGAACTGCAAACCATCAAAGATACTATTCATGAAGTGCCTGGGGTTAAAACAATCATCGATTTAAAGGCCCGTGTTCACGGAAATAATAAGTTGGTTGATGCTACAATTGGTGTTGATCATCAACTTAATATTATGGAAGGTCATGAAATAACGGAAAAGATCGAGAAGCTAATTTTTGAGAAACATCATATCTCATACGTTCATATTCATATTGAACCATTTGAAACGTCAAACTAATCGGACACAGCCACATGATCTGACTTTTAATTTGTTTATTCTGTAATGATGATCACCCTCCATTTAACAGGTCATTACGTTTGGAATTAGTCAAATACCTCCCTGTCAAATACCCAAGCAATGGGTGACATACATTCATAACTTATAGAGTACTCCAATCGCAAGGAGGTGTTGTGAATTATGTCAGGTTTCGGCCATGGATTTAATAACACGGGTACTATTCTTGTTCTCTTCATCTTGTTGGTGATTATCGCGTGCAGCTGTGGAATCTTCTCCGGCGGTTACGGTGGTTGCGGCGGCTACGGCAATGTAGGCGGCGTAGGTACAGGTAAAGGTTACTAATTCATTTTAAGCATCATGCATCTATGCGAATATGGCTTCACAATAATCTTACCCAAAAGACCCAATCCATGGGTCTTTTGCTTTTTCTTCTTCATTTATTACTACATATTCTTCTGAATTCCAGGAATAATTTAAAATTAACTAACATAAATATAGTTACTTGACAAAGAACGAAAATCGCGCTATTATTGTCTCAGGTTAAAGATACTCTAAATCGAGATAAACGGAGTGATCTATTCTCACAAAAATTTATTGGTGGTGAAGCAAGTGGGTTTTTTAGATAAATTATTTGGTAAAACAACTAATGAGGAGGAAATAACAATGTCAAAATTAAATATCGGAATTATTTTGGGAAGCACTCGTCAAGGACGTCTTAGTCCACAAGTAGGAGAATGGGTAAAAAGTGTCGCTGATAAACGTGGAGATGCTAATTATGAAATCGTGGATATTGCAGACTTTAAGCTTCCGCTATTAGGTGAAAGTGATGCAACTGAACAAGCTACGGCTTGGAATACTAAGCTTGCCAGCTTGGACGGCTTCGTATTTATCGTTCAAGAATACAACCACAGCATATCAGCATCATTGAAAAATGCTCTTGATTATGCCCGTGAAGCATGGAACGATAAAGCTGCTGGTATCGTAAGCTATGGTTCCGTTGGCGGCGCTCGTGCTGCTGAACATTTACGCGGTATCCTAGGTGAATTGTCTGTAGCAGACGTTCGTGTACACCCTGCATTATCGCTCTTTACTGATTTTGAGAACGGATCTGTTTTCAAACCAGCTGATCTGCATCTTACAAATGTTAACGGAATGCTTGACCAAGTCATTGCTTGGAGCGGCGCATTAAAAACATTGCGTTAATCCCTTATTCACAATTCTTATAGCCAATTTAGAGGTTTTAAGGCATGGAGATAGTCAGTGTAGAATGACTATCTCCATGCCTTTTTAAGTTTTCTACATTCTTAATTAGATCAGTTCACGATCCCAGAAACGATGCTCGGCTATCGCTTCAATAAAGCGAGATCCAAATTTCTCACCCCCAGTGATAACGCCAACACTATCCACCATATCATTCATTTTCAGCCATTGAACCCCTTCATCAGTGGCGCCAATCGGCTTAAAATGTGTAAAAGCTTCTTTTAGGAAGGATGATGCTTCTATTCGGATTTTCTTGTTCCCGTCATCCCCTCCACCTGCTAACATGGCATCAAATAGGACTGAACTAGTGGTTAGAAACGTATGCATCACATCCAGAGTAACACCGTCTGTCCCCTCGATCTTCCCAAGTTTTTCGCTTATGATTTCAGGCTGAATACCAGCGGCACGTAATTCCTCCAATATCGTATTCACTTCCAGTCCGTTAAAACCTGAAGCGAGAATAACGCCGACCTTGCGTGTATTGGGATTCTTCACCGTATTTTCCTGACTAAGCGCAGGCGATACCTTTGTTGAGCTTGGAGCACCACTAGCTGGTGCTGTAATGCCTATAGCCTCCGCAAATGGTGCTGCCAGATCTAGACTAACATTTGCGAACATATCAACGACCTGCTGCTGTACATTTTTATTCTTTACCTTCCCTAATTCAAAGCTGAATGCCTGAATGATATGCTTCTGCCCCGCATCGCTCATACTGTTCCAGAACATAGCGGCTTGGGAGAAATGATCCTTAAAGCTTTCGCTCCTGCTGCGTACCTTATGCCCTTCCATCTTCTCTTGGTAATGCGTATATCCACCCTCCGATTCAGTTGAGGTAGATGGCGTATTACCCGCAATGGAATTGTTGTGATAGCTGACCGGTCCTTTATTAATCGTATGTCGCCCATAACCATCACGTTGATTATTATGAAATGGACATACCGGTCGGTTTATCGGAAGCTCGTGGAAATTTGGACCTCCAAGTCGAATCAATTGTGTGTCCGTATAGGAAAATAAGCGTCCTTGTAGCAGCGGATCATTTGAGAAATCAATACCCGGCACCACATGACCAGGGTGAAACGCCACTTGCTCCGTTTCTGCAAATACATTGTCCACATTGCGGTTG
Source organism: Paenibacillus sp. J31P13 (assembly GCF_056269295.1). Lineage (NCBI taxonomy): Bacteria > Bacillati > Bacillota > Bacilli > Caryophanales > Paenibacillaceae > Paenibacillus > Paenibacillus sp. J31P13. The sequence continues at coordinate 984,669 of NZ_JBWDNR010000001.1, read as the reverse complement.
AGTGTCATTTTTCCAACTATTTTAACAGGTACATCCTCTTCCGGCCAAAGCTTAGTTGGATCAAGAATATCGAAGTCGAATTTAAATTCATCGACTTCATCCAGCAGTTGTACACCGAGCTCGTACTCCAAATAATTACCCGCTTCGATTGATTCCCATAAGTCACGACGGTGGAAGTCTGGATCTTTCCCTGCAATGATCTGCGCTTCGTCCCATACGAGCGAATGTGTTCCTAACACAGGCTTCCAGTGGAATTTCACAAAACATCCTTTTCCTTCCTCATTAACTAACCGGAAGGTATGTACACCGAAGCCTTCCATCATACGGAAGCTGCGTGGAATCGCCCGATCAGACATCGCCCACATGACCATATGTGCTGTTTCCTGATTGTTCGCAACGAAGTCCCAAAAGGTATCATGCGCGGATGCTGCTTGAGGCATCTCGTTATGCGGCTCAGGCTTTAGCGCATGTATAAGATCAGGAAATTTGATTGCATCTTGAATAAAGAAGACCGGAATATTATTACCGACGAGGTCATAATTGCCCTCCTCTGTATAAAACTTAGTTGCGAAACCACGCGCATCCCGAACGGTTTCCGCCGAGCCGCGTGAACCGGCTACCGTAGAGAAGCGAACAAACACGGGGGTCGTGACGGAAGGGTCATTCAAAAATTTTGCTTTCGTATAAGCTTTCATTGAATCATCATATGCCCGGAACTCACCGTGAGCGGCGAAACCACGTGCATGGACAATACGTTCAGGTATACGTTCATGATCAAAATGAGTCATTTTCTCCCGAAAATGAAAATCCTCTAGTAAAGTAGGCCCACGTTCTCCAGCCTTTAAGGAGAATTCGTCTTCTGATATCTTCAAGCCTTGATTTGTTGTCATCTTTTTCCCTTGATCATCCACCCGATACTGCTCCAATTGCTCATCCTTCTTGCTCTCATTAACTTTGCTTTTTAATTTATCATTCATGCCATTATTCCTCCCAGTTGGTTCAATCATAAGGTGATTATTTCTACATTGTTCTTACCCAACTGGAGCATCGGTTAAACGCCTTCTTTATTTCATCTTGATATTAGCATTGTAGAGTGTTGGGGATGCGTAGGAAGAGAGGAATCTGATTTTGAAGAATTCGAAAAAATCAAAGCCAGTTTTCATATTCAATAAATATTAAATACGTTCACCTAATAAAAAAAAAGACTGGACCCAAGATGGGTACCCGTCTTTTTTCTATATTTCCAGCTCTATTCTTTTGAATAACCAACCATAGACCCTTATCTATTCACACTTGGAATACTGATTTTTTCTGACCACGTTTTACCGCCATCCGTTGTTCGATAGATTGCAGGATCAGAAATGCTTGTATCAGCCATCCAGCCTTGATCTTTGCTTGTAAAGGAAATGACACTTTCAAAGCCCTTGATCGCTTTAAGATTCGACCATGTTTTACCCGAATCCAGCGAACGACCTACACCAATGACTTCTCCCGCTGGGGAAAATCCGCCGAGTATGGCTGCACCATCAACCAACTGTAGATTGCTGGAATGACCGCCTGGCGAAGCAGGTCCTTCATTCACAACTCCGACAGCTCCGCCCGGAGCAGGCCCGCCGCCAGCTGTGTCTTGACTGATCACTTTGCGCCAGCTCGCTCCATTGTCTGTCGAAGCATAAAGAGAATAGGATTGTTGGGACATGCCTGATCCACCGTAGAATTCAACCCATACCTGACTCCCTTTTGTATAAATCTCTCCGCCAGTGACCTCTTCTGATTTCACATTTAACTTCATAGTCCAATTCTCGCCGCCATCTGATGTTTTGAACAGCTTATAGCCGTAACCTGGTACGACGACAAGTGCCCAGCCATGCTTCACATCTGTAAACTCTGCATAACGAGTATTAGCTGGCGATTTAATTTTGGTCCACGATTTCCCGCCATTTGACGTTTTATATGCAAAAGCTTTTGTATATCCAAAGCCGTTTTTGGAATCTGTAAAATGGATACGTTCTAATGCGATAGGACCTGTTGGGATTTTTGTAAAAGTGCTTCCTCCGTTTGATGTGTAAAGGAGTGCATTCGTTCCTGTGGCAGAAGATTTCGCTAATGCCCATCCGGTTGTATTAGATAGAAAATCAAGCTGAGTAAACTGCCATGTACCCTTATAAATCGATTGCCAAGAAGACCCTGCATCCGATGTTCCAATAAGGAAACCATTGCCTGCAGCTCTTCCCGTTGTTCCATTTAGAAACTGTATTTCACTAAAGTGATACGCTGAATCTCCAGCCGGCGTACCGTTAAATAGATCCTTTGAGTTCACTCCACCAGCTGCCTGCGTAAAAGGAACAGCAGTTGTAAGACCAATCGCCAGTACAGCTGCTGCAAGCTTGAATTTAAGTTTGACTGTATTCATATTCTTCCTCCTCCTGGTTCTTTGTTGTCATTAAATGTCTATAAGAGAAAGTACCCTGCTTTTGTTCAAACGAATCTGCTGAGAATTAGGTTGCAACATTTTTTTAACCAGCTAACGTATTAAATACGTTATGATTAAAGAGTCGCATACTCATTGATACTTCGATAAGAGGAGGAGTTACCTTATGAATGTTGGATTTGCTCGAGCTGCAGCTTCTAGATGGGTTTTGAAGCATGCCGGCGGTATTCCTGATTTTATGGGTGCTTACTTCAGCGGTTCAACTGTAGGCATGTCAGATGATTTTGTAATGTCAACCGCTTCAGATATCGATGTCGTGATCGTATTTACAAATGCCGCCCCCCCTTTGAAATTGGGGAAGTTTATGTATCATGGAACGCTGATTGAGATTACATATCTATCTTGGAGTCAGCTCTCTTCTGTCGAGGTTGTTTTGTCATCCTACCATTTGGCTGGGAGTTTTCGAACAAATACAATTATTGCTGATCCTACTGAACGATTAAACGGATTGCAAACGCAAGTATCACGTCACTTTGCTGAACTGGAATGGGTTCGCCGCCGCTGTAATAATGCTCGGGAAAGAATTCAGAATGGGCTGTCTCATATTGATACATCCTCCCCCTTGCATGATCAAGTAACGGCGTGGCTATTTCCGACTGGCGTTACGACTCATGTTCTCCTTGTGGCAGCACTTCGGAATCCGACTGTTAGGCTGCGATATTTGGCTGTGCGTGACGTTCTTGTGGAGTATGGTTTCACCAGTTTCTACGAGGATCTATTGACATTGCTTGGCTGTTCACAACTAACACCAACGCTGGTTGAGCATCATCTAGCTGAGCTCGCCCGCACATTTGATGCTGCAGCTGCTGTAGCTAAGACGCCTTTTTTCTTCAGCAGCGATATAACCGCTTCCGCGAGACCGATCGCAATTGATGGAAGCTTGGCACTCATTCAGACGGGTTTTCATCGGGAAGCGGTTTTTTGGATCGTTGCAACCTTCGCTCGCTGCCTTAAGATTTTAGCCGCAGATGCTGCGCCAGAACAGCTAGCTGAACACGAATCTGCCTTCAAGGCAATCCTCTCTGACCTCGGCATTCACACATCAGAAGATCTTCTCAAACGGGCTGAATCTGTCATTCAATTCTTACCATTGTTATGGGAAGCAAGTGAATCAATCATGCAGGCTAACTCTGAAATTATAGTTAACTAAGAGGAGCGAGCTCCTCTTCTGTTACCCACTTATGATTAAGAACCCTATCGCCTCCTGTAGTTGGTGTAAAGTCAATCATGTATACAGTAGTATGTATGGCTGAATCAATTTGAGCTCTTGCGCCTTTCATGCCCTCCATATGATTCCCCTCTAGTATCACCTTCGCTCCTGGTGCTAAAGGTTCCTCTCCGGCATTTTGTATCTCTTCTTGAATGACCCATTTGTGATTTCTCACTTTTTCCCCTCCCGTTGTCGGGACATACGAAACCGAATATGCTGTCGTATCAAAAGCACCTGTAATGGTGGCGATGGCACCTTTCATCCCTTTCATATGATCGGCCACAATGACCGCTTCACTTCCAACTTTAAAGGTCGGATTTTCGGCTATCTTTATATGTTGAGGCGCCTCACTTGAATGCATGTGCATGCTGTGATCCATTTCTGTAAAACTAGACGGCTGTGCATCCGCACTGTTGTTTTCATTTGAAGCGAGACTTAACGCTGCGACAGAAACGAGAAAAATCATTTTCTTCTTCATTTAAAATTCCCTCCATTGTTTATGTGTCTATGTATTTCAATATTCCCGATTAAGGTATGTTTTCAAACGGCATCCTTTTGTGAAATATGTAGACAAAAAAAAGAACCTGCAATAGATGCGGGTTCTATGATTTTCTAACAGCGTTTAAAATCGAATACAGTTCATCAAGCTTTTGTATTTCAAAAGTTGGTACGATCTCGGTATGATTAGGTTTCATTTCAGGGTTGAACCAACAGGTATCAAGACCTGCCAGCTGTCCTCCTTTTATATCCGCACTTAAGGAATCTCCGGTGATTAATGCTTTTTCCGGAGAAAAATTCGGAATACGTGCAAAAACATAATCAAAATACTCCCTCATCGGCTTCTGATAGCCAGTGTCCTCAGAGACAAATATGCCCTTGAACATCGGGAACAGGCCTGAACTACGCAAACGCTTATCCTGCGTCTTCGAAACGCCGTTCGTTACAATATATAATTGGTATTGATCTTGTAAGTCTGATATTAATGCAATGGCACCATCAATTTTCTGAGATCCTTCTTCTAAGTAGCTCCGATAGTTTTGTTCCATTAGCACGCCATCAACCTCTTCGCCGAATTCCTTGAACAAAAGAGAATAGCGCGTATTTACTACCTCATCCCGACCTATTTCCCCTGCCTCAAATGACCTCCAGAGACCTTGATTTATTCGTTTATATGCGGCTTCGATTTCAGCGGTTATAGGGATTTTCTGATCCTCGAAAAGTAATCGCAACGCTAATTTCTCTGCTGCACCAAAATCCAATAGCGTATCATCTACATCAAATAATAAGGTTTCGTATTTTTTCAAATTAATCTCTCCTGCTTCTGCTTGTTTTCAAATTTACTCTACGTCATCTTAGAGGCTTCTTGAGTCTCACGTCCACCGCTAATTTTAAATACGAATATACCGCCAACAATGACAACTACGCCTATCAACTGATTTAACGTAAAAGGAACCTTGTTCAGTCCTAACCAGCCTAGTGAGTCCCATAATAATGCAAATCCGAGCTGCGAAGTCAGAACAACAGAGATAGCAAACGTAGGTCGAAGCAGCTTCAAGGCTTGCACGAGACAAATGACAACTCCTACACCGATTAATCCACTAATCCAGTACCAAGGCTTCATATTTTGCAGAGAAAACATTTTGTTTCCTTCAAAAATCAGACCGAAAATGAGTGATGCCGCAAAACCCATTCCTAATACTAAAGTAGTTGTTGACCATGATCCTGTTGAGACATTTACTTTGCTATTAAATATGGTTTGCAAACTAACTAGCGAGCCTGCGAGAAGTGCCAATATAAGTCCTACTATCATAAGCTTAACTCTCCATTTTTTTTATTTGATTTAATCCAATCGATTATCCGGTTAAGCCTAACCTTCCAAAGTTGGTAATGCATCATTCAATTCATAAATATTCCGTGTTGCCAAAGTACTTAATCTCTCTCTATCCTTCACCTGAATGTAACCTTTGCTGCGCTCAATAAGACCATCTATACAAAGCTGGTTAATGACCCGATTTAGATGTCTATAGCTCGTTCCAATTAAATTCGCTGCGTCCTTTAGATTAACGGTACGAACTTCTCCTTTAAATAATGAATCGGATTCATCAAACGAGACAGACAAAAGATAGCTTGCCAAGCGCATTTCTACTGGATACATTAAATTGAAGCTCATCGAATTGGATTTTATATAAAATTTACGTGTAATGATTTCCAGTAAAAACTGAAGAAGCGGTGAATAATCACTGCCGTATTTTCGCAGCCAGCTTTGATGAATGCCAATCATACAGACGTTGGATACAGCCTCAACCGTATTAATAATGTCCGTTTTCTGAACATACTCAATATCGCCAATAACCTCAAGCGGTGTCTTAAAAGAAAGAATAAGCGTTTTTCCTTCGACTGATGTAGTAGAAATTTTTATCTTACCCTTAACTAGAACATATAGATATTCTGCACGATCGCCTTGTGAACAGATGAGTTCCCCTTGGTCAAAGTTATACAAGGACAAATGAGGAATTAATTGCTCGTTGAATATGTCTTCAATGCCATGTGTACGCAAATAATGATTCAATTGCTCACGATCCTGCGTTTCTTTCATTATGCGCTCTTACCTCCAGCCTCTTGCTTCTAACTTTGTGGTGCAATCTTATTATTAAAGTTTGAGTATGACTACGCCAGCAATCATCATTCCGAGACCAATAAATTGTGGAAGTCTCATCTTCTGCTTCACTACGCCGAACCATCCATTAACATCGATGATAAAGGTTAGACATAATTGAGCAATAAGGAGAGCAGATATGGTAAAGGTTACACCAATCTCCTGAATAGCTGTTACTTCACTAAAAATAATGAAAGCTGCAAACGCACCGCCTGTCAAATATAGAGGTTTTACCTCTTTAAATCCTTGCCAGTTTCCGTCTCGCACGAACATAAGAATGAGCAAGGCTATAACAAAGCCGGTTAACTGCGTAATCGTCGCTGCTTGCCAAGTACCAATATCTTGACTAATTCTGGCATTGGCTACCCCTTGCAGCGTAATACAAGCCCCACCTACTAATGCAAATAAAATTCCTTTCATTTCTTCTCTCTCCTCAATTTATCTCTTTCCATTATTAAATAATAAACCTTAGTGTTAGGAAAAGGACATATGTCCTAAAATTAATATTAATTCGTTTTAGAAGCTGAATACCCCATCTCAACCATTTCTACAGCACCATCATGTTCCATTTGATTAAAGTATCCATTTTTATCGTTAACCATCAATGTACTGGGGGATGAATTTTTTCTGATCCAATTCCTACTTTTGAAGCTGACCGCTCTATCCTTTTTCAAGTTTAAATGGCTGACATTTATGCTATAATTGCTCTCATAAAAACTAGATTTTTTTGAAAGTAAGGGGATTAAATGAAGATAATCGTAGATCAGAGGGATCAATCGAAGGTAGCTATTATTGAAAGCGAAGAGATTGTCATTGCGAACGTCCAGGATGCGCTCGATTTGATGGCAACCGTTAGTTACCAAGAGGATTGTTACAAGATACTAATTAACAAATCAAACATGATCGAGGATTTTTTTGAACTAAAGACACGGCTTGCTGGTGATATTTTGCAGAAATATACAAACTATCAGACTAAGCTGGCCATTATCGGCAATTTCGACGATTATGACAGCAAGAGCCTGAAGGACTTTATTTATGAATGTAATAATGGCAAGCAGGTATTTTTCAAAAAGGATGTTCCGTCCGCACTGCAAGCTCTTCATCAAGCCCCATAAAGGTAATAACGATGTTACTTCTCAAGAAAAATAGGGGTTATCCTAGAAAGATCAATAAATCTTTCTAGGATAACCCCTTGGCGATTTTCGATCATACTCCGTTACATATTACTCAAAAACAACTCCTGTTCAGCCACAATCTAAGCTGCCATTTGAATTGTAGAATACTGATCGCCACGATACCTTGCATTAGTAATGGCTAATCGTTTATTTTGGGCGAAAGCGGTGGCGACATCTTCAGAAATTTGATCCGCAAGAGCAAGTCTAACTACACGGGCAACATCACCCGAAAGATATGCAATTAATAATGCTTGCAGTACTGCTTTCATCTCTTCATTCTGAGGCAATGGCAGTACATCCTCTAAGAGATCATGCTTAATCGCTCCCAATGTTTGACGTGCACGATGATGCGCAGCCTTTACCGCACCTTCTGTCATTTCGAGCATTTCACCCGTTTCCTTAATGGAATAACCGAAGACATCACGGAGTAAAAATACCGCTCTTTGAAGTGGAGATTGATGCTTCAAGATGACTTGAAAAATTTTCTCCATTTCAATTGGACTGCTATCTAGTGCTGCTTCTTTCAAAGGTTCTCGTTCTAATATACGATTCAACACGTTTTTTCTACGTGACAGATCAATCCATGTATTTTTAGCGATACGAAGCAGAAATGCTTCATGGTTATTATGCGATAGCAGCTTCGATGTGCCAAACGCTTTTAGCCATGTTTCCTGTGCTAAATCTTCAGCATCCCACGGGGAACAAGTGATAGACAAACAATATCGATACAGAACCGTTTGCAGCTGTTCCATTCTATTCTCATTAGGAATCGCATTATCTTTATCAATATGGTGAGCTGTATTCATTCATTAAACCTCCTTCAAGCTTTCAAGGTGTCCCAGCAGCAAAAGGCAATCTTCTTTACTTAAGTAAACGAATAGGTTCTTCATTAAGATACGCAAGGTACAAAAAAAAGTTTTTTATATGTATGTTCAACTATTATAAGCGAAAAATACAATGTCCATAATCGTGAAAATTTTATTGCAGCGTATCCTTCTTAACAGCTGCTTCGTTTACAGGGAGAAACCAGTAAATGAAAAATGGAGGGTAACCATTATGAGTCAATTTATTCCTTATGTGGTGGAGCAATCAAGAGGCGGGGAAAGATCCTATGATATTTATTCGAGATTGCTGAAAGACAGAATTGTATTTCTTGGCTCTGCTATCGATGATCAAATCGCTAACAGTATTACGGCTCAATTATTATTCCTAACTGCAGAAGACCCGGATAAAGACATTTATATGTACATCAATAGCCCAGGCGGATCTACTACTGCTGGATTTGCCATATACGATACGATGCAGCATATTAAGCCCGCAGTACAAACGATTTGTATTGGAATGGCTGCATCCTTTGCTGCCATTCTGCTTCTGGCTGGTGCCAAAGGAAAGAGATTTGCGTTGCCGAACAGCGAAGTTATGATTCATCAGCCGCATGGTGGTGTACAGGGACAGGCAAGCGATATTGCGATTAGCGCCCAGCGTATTCTTCATACTCGCGCTAGATTAAACCAAATTACAGCGGAGCGAACGGGGCAGCCTCTGGAACGTGTGGAGAAAGACATGGATCGCGACTATTTCATGTCAGCTGAGGAATCCGTCGAATATGGGATTATTGATAAGGTGATTACATCGTTATAAACAATTAATAGTTCGTTCCACTCACGCATAGGGGCTGAACGCCCCTACTGCGTTATGAACGATTCTCGTTTCATTCATACAATTCGGAAAAAGTATAAGGTTTCGTAACTCATCCTGCATTCTACTTAAGGATGAACCCACACATCCTTATAATTGATTTTCCCCCAAGCATTCATTGCAATTCCGCCTAGTGACTTATGATGGAGGAATAGCAAACTGTAGCTGCCTTTAAGCTCCTCTTGTATTTCAGTCAGGATATGCATTCTCGCATTTTCTTCTACGATACTTAAACAATAGGAAATGGTTTCATCAGCGTTTCTCTTCTGTGTGTGCTTCGATAAGCTTCCGGGCTTGATCCAATTGATTGCTCTCCGAATAATTACTTATTGGCTTTGCTACATGTGGGTTGAATCCAGTTGCTAGCTGCTGACGAGTGCCTCCAAGCTCATCTATTAAGCGTTGACGATCTAGACCAAGATGAATAGCTCGTCTGATTCTTTCATCTTCAAGCCCCCCCTCTTCCTCCTGTTAAAGCTTAAATAGACACTCCCAAGCTCGAGCTGTGTTAAAGTCGGGTTAATTCCCTTATCGATTTCCCCTTCTGAATAAAGAAGCTGAACATCCTTATCCGATTTAATGGCTGTGACTTCCCCTTCATAATTAGGCCACATTTAAACGCGACTTCTGGCATGGCTGATACCACCATTATCTTCTATGCAAAGGATTCTCTAGGACTGAATAATGATGAGCTTGGAATTGTACTAGCTGCGGCTGGTTTAGGGGGATTACTAGGTAGTCTTCTCATTACAAGGCTTCGCAAGAGCTTTCAAGTTGGTGTTCTCATAACGATAACAACACTATGCGTAGGGCTGTCCTATTTACTCATGGCGCTCTCCCAATCCAGCATGATGTTAAGCTTTAGCCTGTTGCTGAATGGTTTATTTGAAATGATAAGCACCGTATGTATTTGGACATTCCGTCAGGAGCCGACACCTCATCAGCTTATAGGCAGAATTAGCGGTATAACGGGTTCCCTCTTCAAGCTGGCTATGCCATTAACCATAATCTCAGCTGGTTTGATTTCGGAAACTTCCCATCCGACTGCAGTATTCTGGGCAGCAGCGCTTGTTAACCTCCTGATCTTCATCTTCTGTCGTTTTAGCTCCTTATGGCAAAAAACGATTAAGAACGAGTAGTGATCACATTATATTGTATGTATAAAAAAAGAGATGTAAGTATTTCAATCATTTACCTCCTTGTTAAGGAGATGGTATACTTACTTAAATAGAGAAACATTAAATAAATGAGTGAAATGATTAGGTATAAAGGAGAAGATTTGAATGTCCGATTTAGCAAACACAATGGAAATAGGAATCAGTACTTTTTTGGAGAGTACACCAGACCCCGTAACAGGCGAGGTTATCAGCCATGCGGAACGACTGCGTAATGCGGTTGAGGAAATCGTATTAGCCGATCAAGTCGGACTAGATGTCTATGGAATTGGCGAACACCACCGTGCAGATTATGCAGGTACTTCCCCCGCTGTTGTTCTTGCAGCAGCGGCTGCCATGACCAAGCGAATAAGGCTCACGAGTGCCGTAACGGTGTTATCTTCTGATGATCCTGTTCGTGTATATCAAGCTTTCTCCACTCTTGATGGTATCTCCAATGGGCGCGCAGAAATTATGGCGGGTCGTGGTTCTTTCATCGAATCCTTCCCTCTTTTTGGCTATAGTCTAGATGATTATGAAGAGTTATTTGAGGAAAAGCTGGAGCTGCTGCTTGCGATCAGAGAATCGGAGAAGGTCACCTGGCGCGGTGGACATCGTCCCGCTATAGATAATCTTGCTGTCTATCCTCGATCCGTTCAAAGCCCATTGCCAGTTTGGATAGCAAGCGGAGGCAATCCGGAGTCAGCTATACGAGCAGGTACATTAGGCCTTCCTATCGCATTCGCCATTATTGGCGGGATGCCTGAGAGCTTTGCTCCATTGGTCGCGCTTTATAAGAAAGCTGCTGTGCGAGCTGGACATGATCCTAGCAAGCTGTCCATTGCGACGCATTCACATGGATTTGTCGGAGAAACAACGGAACAAGCTGCCGATTTATTCTTTCCTTCGACACAGGCTCAGATGAATGTTATTGGACGTGAGCGTGGCTGGGGACAACCTTACAACCGTGCAGCCTATGATTCCGCTCGGAGCCTTCGAGGCGCGCTCTATGTCGGTGATCCCGAGTATGTCGCAGAGAAAATTATTCTGCTCCACAAAAACTTGGGTCTATCACGATTCTTCCTTCATGTGAATGTTGGCACCATGCCGCATCGTGAAGTCATGCGTGCTATCGAACTGCTTGGTACTCGCGTAGCTCCTATCGTACGCAAGGAGCTTGCTCGTAACGCCTCAAAAGAATAACTAGATAATAAAGATACATTAAAAAAGAAGAAGCATGCGAGCTCATTAGGCCACGCATGCTTCTTCTTTATTGCAACTATTATTTAAACTTTCATTCGTACGGTCCATATATTCTGAATCTCATCAGATCTTCGTCTAAGTCCAAACTACATCAGACTTGACCAAATAATTTGTTTCGTACCGAGTACGGACTCAGGTACCCAAGAATATATAGAAGGAACAAGCAGAACGACAACCAGCTTTTCAACAGGATCAACGAAAAATCCAGATCTTCCTGCGCCTTCTAACTGGAATGTTCCTTCTGACTCAAAGGAAAGATTATTAATAGCTAGGTCAAAGCCTAGCGCATGCCCTTTGTCCTTGATTTTACCGCCCCAGTGGTACGCTGGAACATTGAACAGATGACGTCTTGTCATCAAATCCACAGACTTTCTTCCTAAAATGCGTTGTCCTTCAAAGCTTCCGCCATTGAGCAGCATTTGTCCGAATTTCCACATATCAAATAAAGTAGAATAAAGACCGCTATCCGAACGTGGAGGATTCGAAAAATCATTGTCATAAAGTGTTAGTTTATCGATATCCATTTTATCAACGGTACATACCTCTGAATGAAGGCTTGAGGGAACATCGAACATCGTCCTATTCATTTGGAGCGGCTGTATGATGTTTTCTAAAATATAATCTTCATACTTCAATCCGGAAACACGTGAGATGATCTCACCTAGTAGAGCAAAGCCCACTGTGGAATAATTATAGGCTTCTCCTGGTTGGCAAACAAGCGGCCCTTGAAGCACTTTACGGATCCAATTTTCCATCCCATTTGAACCCCACCAATCACGAGGATAAGGTTCATTATAGTAACCTGTAACCGGTAAAATGCCGGACGTATGCGTCAATAAGTGAAACAACGTAATCTCTTTGTGCACGAGATTATTAAATTCTTTCAATATAGTGGCAACAGGTTGATCGATGTATAGCTTTCCGTCCTCAATCAACTTTACAATTGCCACACTTGTGAAAGCCTTCGTAATGGAAGCCATTTTACGTAAGGAATCAGGGAGTAAATCCCCTTCCTCTGTCGAACCATGAAGCTTACCCATCGACTTCCATGCTGCAATTTTCCCATGACGTGCAACCAGATAACTTGCCGCTTGAATTTTATTTTGCGAAATGAGATTTTGAAAATGATCGTCCAGTTTAATTAGTTGTCTGGAATCAATCTCGACCTCCTCGGGGGCTGTATCCAAGGGTCCATCTATTATCTTCAAATTATCCAGTAGTTTGCTCATCGCTCATCCACTCTTTCCTTAATATAGGAACAATGGATTTATTCTACACGAAGGTTTCTAATTAAGTCTATATGTACATGACGACTCCATTTCAAAGTATAAAAAATGTTCCATTAGTATCACATTGTTTCAAGCTATGCTCTTATTTAATTACAATGGAGGTAGCATTTCCCTACGGCAACGACAATACCGATTAATGGCACATTTAAAAAGAAGCTACCGATAACAACCAGCAGCCTTCTTACAATTTTTTTGTTAATTTGCCTGAAACATATCCCGAGTGAACGTAATCCATTCTTTTGCAGCGCGGGGCAAATAACCTTCCTTCTTCCACGCTATCGCCAATTGCCAAGGAATTATCGGATTGGTCAAAGGTACCGCCCGCACCTTACTTGGATCCAGTGATCGGCAGATGGTATCAGGCAGCATCGCGATACCAAGACCTGCCCCAACCATCTCTCCGATAAAATCCCACTGTGAGCTCTCATAAACGACGCGAGGTTCAAACCCAGTCGCTCGGCATTCATGAATAATACGATCATGCAACGCGAACCCACTGCTGAACAGAATGAATCGATCATCTGCTAGCTCGTCCAGTTCAATTCTTTGCCGCTGAGCCAGTGGATGCTCTAAAGGCATAATTACTTTTAACCGCTCTTCAATTATCGGGAAAAAATCAAAGATCTCTGATTCGATTGGGAGCAGCACAACTCCGACTTCTAGCGTGCCTTCAGCTATATAATCCTTGATCGTCCTAGCCCCTTCTTCAACCAGTTTAACTGTGATCCCCGGGTAACGCTCCTGGAAAGCCTTAATAACACTGGGAAAAAAGCTAGGTCCAGCCATTGGAGGCATGCCAATTCGGATATTTCCCGTGTCTAAATAAGTTAAATCATGTAGCTCCGCAACTAGTTGATCGTACATATGGAGAATCGGTGACGCGTACTTAATAATCGTTTCTCCTGCATCTGTCAGCTTAATTTGTTTGCCGTCTCTCACAAATATTTCGACTGTAAGTTCGTTTTCCAAGTTTTTAATTGATTTACTAATTGAGGGCTGCGTGATATGCAGTGCCTCCGCCGCTTTGGTAAAGCTTTTTAAACGGATAATTTCAGAAATTTGCTGCAGATGGTGAATATCCAAGTGAACGCCTACTTCCATAGATAAATGGAATGAAAATCATTCTATATATTCATTTTACTCATGAAAGTTGACTCTGTATACTTAGCATACGGAAGGAGTCTTCACTTTTATGAAATCCCTGTTTAGAACGATTGCCCAAGTATTGTTTTTCATCCTTCTCGCCAAGCTGTCGGATGAGCTTGTTATCTGGCTGCATTTGCCGATACCAGGCAGCATAGTTGGTATTCTCCTACTATTCACGCTACTTGAAATTAAAGTTATCCGACTTGACTGGATCGAGCTCGGATCCAAGTGGCTGCTATCTGAAATGCTGTTATTCTTTATTCCTGCAACGGTCAGTATTATTAATTATAAGAGCTTAATTCAGGCGAGTGGCATTCAAATCTTTATTTCAATTATTGGCAGTACCCTTCTTGTCATGTTATGTGCGGGACTTATTAGTCAGTGGATAGCAGACCGGAAAGAGAGGGATACTGTATGATGGAAACTATATTCTGGCTTGTATTCACAATTGCGGTCTATGCAGCAGCCAAACGAATCTATCGCGCGTATCCCAAGGTATATTTCACACCGCTGCTTACTACGCCGATTGTTGTTATTACTATTATTGTGCTAAGCGGTGTCACCTTCGACACATACGATAAAGGTGCAGTTTTGTTATCTGATTTGATAGAACCTGCTACCATAGCTTTAGCTGTAATGTTATATAAGCATTTAGATATGTTGAAGAAAAATGCAAAAGCGATAATTGCGAGTGCTTGCTGCGGTGCTGTAACTGCCTTTATAAGCACAGCTGGCCTAGTCCACTTGTTTGGTCTGAAAAACGATGTAATGGCTAGTCTTGCCCCGCGCTCTGCAACAACGCCGATCGCGGTATCTGTATCTGGAATCATTGGCGGTGTACCAACCATTACTGCGGTATCAACACTCATTACAGGTTTGCTCGGTATTATTATGGGGCCTCTGATTGTGAAATGGTTTAGAATTAGAAGTCCAATCGCACAAGGTGTTCTATTCGGAACCAGTGCCCATTCGGCTGGTATTAGCAAAGCTTTTGAATATGATGCAATTGCCGGTTCCGTTGCCGGTATTGCTATGATGTTAACAGCTTTCGTCACACTTCTGATTGCACCTTGGTTGATTATATTATTCCAATAGAGTCCTATGATTTTCTTGTTAAATGAAAATACCGACAATCTAATGATGAGATTGTCGGTATTTTTTCGTTTTTAAAGGTTAGTTCACAACAAATTCGATTAAAACAGGTGTTTCTGGATCGAGTGTATCGCCGCCGGGAATTGTGATTGCTGAAATGGTTACTGTAGAAGTATCTGCTGTTTGAATTTGTCCATTAATATAAAGATTGTAATAAGCTGGAGCAGTTGGAAAAGCAGTAGCAGCAGTACCCGCGTCATTCGTTGTAGCAGTTGCAAGAATATTGTAAGCAACGCCGACACCTGTTCCGTCTGCAATTGTTGCAGTAAATCTTCTTGCAGCCATAAATGGTTTTGAAATTGGCATTTATATCACCTCTCTTCTCTCAACTAGCATATGCAATTGATAGAGAAAGGTTAGGGTCAAATGATAGCTTTCATTTAATCATTTTCAAGGGATTATTTGCACGACAAATCGAATGATTTCTATTTGAATTGGTGTGCCTACATAAATGGTCCCAGGATTTTGCTCGATAAATAATTCACTTGTACTCAAACTGTAAGAATTACCAGCTTGCATGCTTCCATTGATATAGAGATTAGCATAACTATTTTGACCTAATTCAGGAAACTTAGTTATTGTATCCCCAGCATCATTAGTAAATTGACTCGCAAGAATTTTAATAGGCAGAGTGATATCCGTATTTGCAACATAAAAGTATCTCTCTGATGTTAAAAAACTTATAATACTCGGGATTATAGTTGAGCCCGGTGGACCTTGAGGTCCTTGAGGTCCCACTTCTCCTTGGCTCCCCTGCGGACCTACCTCGCCTTGGATCCCCTGAGAACCTTGTGGGCCTTGTGGACCAGGGGGACCAGGAGGACCTTGTATACTTTGATATTTAGTTACATTTATCTCTGTTTCTGAATTGGCTGAATCTTTTAGTATCGTATTATTTAAAATACTCCCATTAGACTCACTATTTCTATTCAACGGATACGAAAAAAAACGTTTCTTTTTTTTCACAATACATTTCTTTTTCTGTACTTGTTTTTTTGTTACTGAGATTACTCGATCTTTTCTACTCGTTTTATCACCTCGCAAGCTACTCACTCCAACACTTCCTTCTAGATCAAGTTTATTTATTATCATATCGATCAATTAAAAACATGGAACTGATATCTTATAGACGAGAATCTATTTCTATTGAAAATAGGCTATAAATACCTATGCTTATCGAAAAATAATATAGAAATAAAGAAAAACCGCGTTTAAGCGGTTTTCAATCCATAGTATCCATTTCAATGTTTGTTTAAGATCTTCGTCACACTTTACATACTTATTACTTTATTTCAACCCTGTAAGCCAGTCATAAATTTGCTTCACCACATGCGGCTCATACTCTTGTGGGTAAAATAGTACTGCTATCAACACCGTAACAAAAATAATTAAGATCCAAATCATAATTTTAAGGGGACGATTGTAATGACGAGTCAGCGCAATACCTAGAATAATAATGATGGCATTTATAAAAAACACAAAAGGTAGCGCGAGAATCCTGCCAAGTCCTGTGTTTGGAAATAACTCGATTAATAAATAAAACATAAGAAAAGTTGGTGTGAGCGCTAAAAGGAATTTTATAATGTTTCTCATATGCCTATCCTCCAAAATCAGCGGTCAAGAATAATACCGCTAAGCCAGCAAAGAAAATCAAATAAAGAAACAGAACTGTCAACATGATCATCCAAATATTTCTTATTAACCATCTCATAGCGGAAGGACCACCTCTCATTTCCTACCACTATACATGAGCATGGTTTATCAAATAAGTACTATCTTTAACTGGTACTATTCCATTCTTACAGTTGATTGTTTTGCTTCTCTTATACTGTAAGTATTTCTTCTCTCATAATTCCAAAAAGATTATCTGACCAAATTCTCACTTCACCCTTTGCTTGATAAATTGTAATTTTTCCAAATATTCTCAACAATGATAACTAAGATCAAGTCCTTATGCATCAAATATTAAATATTGGATAATTTATGTGTGGTGATCTTTAGGATGATATGGTTAGCAATCATTCTCAATCATATCGTGATTGAAGCCATTGGAAAAAACGAAGCAACACAACAAGAAATTCTCTTTTTATCTACCCAATAACAAATGCCCAACACGTTCAAGAGCGTGTTGGGCATTTGACAAATCAGTGTTTCACTCTATAATAAACTCTCCTAAAATATTTTCTACAGATGCTACAAAATTGTCTGACGCGCCCCAATCAAAATTAAAAATCAACCCCTCAGAGCTTCCAGTACCTATAGTCCGTACATTTGTTACCCCATTGATATTGTCGATTATTACAATAAGAGCTGCTCTGTTACTCGTTCTAAAATAATACTTTTCGTATACGAGTGTGCCAATATATCTTCCTTGTCCTAGATCATTATATTCTTCATGCACAAGATCAGCGCTTTGTTGATCTTTTACCAATTGCAAAGCGTCAAACGGCATAAGACTAATATCAAAGCTATTTTTACTCATCCTTCAAACCCTCTCTCCTATAAAATAAAATAATTCTTAGCTTAAACTCAGCTGACTTTTTATTTATTTATATTTATAGAACCCTTGATGGTTTTCACATCCTTGAACATTGCTTGATAATCAGCTGTTGCTGCTTCATCACTCGGATCGTATTGTACATCGGTTGGCGTATGGAATAAGTATACAACATCATCGAATTCACCCATTTCAGTTATCGGAATTTGACCTTTAATATCCTCCTTATTCTCCTGCCAAGATTTTTCATCCCAAACGGATATCGTAAAAAGAATGCCATATTTAGTTTCTTTATTAACGAACTCAATATTTTTTCCAGAAGGAACCTCTCTCTCATTCAATTCATATTTACCTTCCCAGCCTTTAGGAAGCTTCAATGTAAAATTATATTTCCCATTCTCATAAAGTATGTTTTCGGCCATACTTTCGCTTTTCGCACCAATCATAATTCCTGTATCCTCAGGATCCTTTAAGGTTAGGGTTGAAATAGCCCAGTAATAGGACGACTCGGTTTTGATCTTATCCACCTTAATGGAGGCATGGCCGGTACCAATTGTTTCATTCATAACTACAAGAGGATATTCAAAACTAATGAGAACTTGATCCTCTGTTACTTTCTTGGCATCCCATTTTTCCACTTTGCCCATATGTGGACTGGATCCGCCTGTTACCCAGAAGTTGTCTTCAAATTCTTGAAGGGTTTGTTGGCGAAGGGTCGGTGACAAAACAGTATATTGCATGGCTCCACTTCTCTTCTGAACCCCGCGAATCCAAGTTTGAACGGCTTCCTCCGGCGTTTCCGCTAACAGCGCATTTTCCAGCATTTTCACTTGATTGCTTAAGTTGTAGGAGTCTGGCATTGTGACATAAATGCTGTTGTCCTTGTAGACTAATTTGCCGCGTAACTGCTCCACTATGGATCTTAAGGATACCATCGCGGTTCCTTTCTCCATGCTTAGTTTAAATGTATGATTAGAAAACTCAACGTTATTGATGAAAATCCGTGCATTCGTTGCCGCAAATACAGAACTTGATACAATCAATACTCCAGCACATATACCAGCCGTCATGATTTTCCAGTTCTTTTTCATTAGCGCTTCAAAACCCTTCTATGTTAATTAATGGTATATAAATATAGACTGATTAGAAGGGAAGAAAGTTACAAAACGAATGATTTTCTTAACTAATTTCGCTTTGAAAGAGCTTGTTGTGACAATCAAAGGAGAAAAGAAAAAGAGCCCCCGATTGGAGGCTCCCTTCTGTTACACTAACAAAGCATTAATTGGATAAGCTTAGCTGATCAAGCAATCTCATAAGTGCAACAACTGCTTGAGCTTTTGTTAAATTAGATTTAGGAGCCACTTTACTCTCAGATACGCCTTGAATAATACCCTGCTCTACCAACAGAGCAAGTGAAGCTTTGGCGTAAGGAGAAACAGCTGAATGATCACCAAAACGTTCGAGTACTGTCACATCCGCATCAATTTTATGGCCAGCATAGCTGATTGCATTAGCAAGAAGAACAGCAAACTCTTGGCGAGTTATCGATCCATTAGGATCAAATGTATCCTCCGTTTTTCCTTTGACTAATCCAGCTTTATTCGCTGCTGATATGTCACCCGCATATTTAGACTTCGGATCGACATCTTTAAACGGTGAGCTCGATGAATCCGGAAGGATACCAAGACCTTTGACAATCAATGAAACAACCTCTGCGCGTGTAATAACACGACTCGCTCCAAATTGTTCCGTTGAGTCTCCAGAGGCAATTAATTTAGCAACAGCACGGTTAATATCCTTTTGTGCCCAGCCGGCAGTAACATCCTTGAAACTGAAATCTGATTGTACCACAGCATAGACGCTGTTGCCTTTTCGTTTCAGTTCGGCTGTTACGGTACCATCCGCGTTCACTTTGAACAATGTAGGTACAGAGCGAAGCTCATTCGCACCTGGAATGTAGACAACACCAGTTGCCTTTTTCACATCAACATCTTTGGCATTAAATGTGAAGCTGCGGCTAATATACGTATTCGCGAAGTCAGTTATCTCAACATATACGTTATCAGCATTAAGTTGTTCTATTTTAAAATCTATCGGTTGAACTAACACCTTAAAACCATTTTCTTTTGAAAGGCTTGCTACTTGATCAGATCCAGACGGTTGAATCGTGATTTTAATATCACGCGATGATTTTATCTGCTGAACAGGAACGTTATAGACAACACCATTCCAATTCACGGATATTACCGCTTTTTCTCCTTTTTTCTTTGCTTGTTCAATCACATCTTTTGGTACAATAACTTCAACTGACTTCGCTTCTTTATCTACTACGATATTAAATGTAGCGGATTGAGAAGATTGGATTTTTTTGACGGCATCATCAGTTAAGACGCTTACTGTCCACTTGTCGCCATCTTTCTTAACACTCGTTTCTAATTCGTTATCTTGGGTAGTTGTAGGAGGGACTACCACAGTATTTACCTTTGCTGTAGTCGTTATAGCTAATTTATTAGTTGCTACAGATACTTCAGCTATCTTATCATTCTCTTTTCTAATCGCAATGACATGGATGCTGTACTCTGTTGATGGAGCTAGGTCAGCTATATTAAATTCTGTTTTGGTCGTATAGTTCACGTATTTATTATTAACGAAAACCTCATAACCTGCTGCTCCAGCTACTGCATCCCAATTTATTTGAATCGAATTCTCATTCCTGTAACCAGAAACTAGATTTTGAGGAGCCGCTAAAGCTGATGTATGGACCGCGCCGTCTATTGGCAAATCTTTAACTAATTGTGTAGACAGCGTAAGGTTGCGATCACCACTGACATCCCAGCTCATGACGCCGGCAAGATCAAGTGATTTAACAAAGGAGGAAATATACATCATTGACGTTTTGTCATTGTATGTGATAAATACTTTCTCATCTTTGTTATATACATAAGCAGCTTTGGAAATTTCATTAAAGTAATTCACATAACCGTTTTTGTCGAGATAGTTTTCCTCTATATCCGTATAATCAAATATTCCGCTCTCCCATGTTCCAAAAGGAGTGCCGCTTTCGCAGGTTTGGTATTGCCCATTCTCTGGACATCCACTCCAGCCTTTGCCATAGAAAGGAACACCAACGACTAGTTTATATTGCGGTACTCCACCATTTAAATGACCGCTTACACCACCAAGCATATTAAGCCTAGGGCCCTTTACTGGATCTGGATGAGCTTTATCATAGTATAAAGGTGCGTTATGATGAGCAAGCGTCTCCCAGCTTCCGCTGTAATCATAGGTCATAATGTTGATGAAATCCAAGTAGTTAACAGAATTCGCTAAATCTGCGTTCACGACAAAATTATCACCTTGCGCAGATGCAATCGTTTGTAGATAATATTTGCCATCCTCCGCCCCAGCCGCATCTAATGCTTCACGGACTGTCTTAACCAAAAGAGTAAAGTTTTGTGTATCTTCTGGACCGCGAGAGTTCGTCAATTCCCCGCCTTCGACTGGGTATTCCCAATCGATATCAACCCCATCCAACTCATAGGTTCGGAGAAATTTAACAACTGAATTTGCAAAAGCTAGACGAGTTACTTCATCTTTAGCCATATTCGAGAAGTTTTTGGACCATGACCAGCCGCCCACGGAAATCATAATCTTCAAATGTGGATTTTCATCTCTGATCTTGCCAAAAGTTTTGAAGTTTTCAATATCGACTTCATGATCTCCAATGACCATTTCACCGTCAAATACATAATCTTTTTGCAATGGCACGTTCTCATCTTGACAAGCTATCGTACCCGTTCCGAATTTCTTCCAGCAAAGATCTGCGAATGCATAGTTAATATGTGTGACTTGAGAAACATCAATATCTGTTGGTTTATAATTTCTAGCGCCTTCCGCTCCAGACCAGGATGTGTAGTAAGTAACGATATTATAATTACTGCCTGGAACTCCATTTAGAGGTTCACTTGCGGAAGATTCCCAGAGACTATTTTTTGCGACAATCTTATACGTATAGGTCGTGCCTTCACTTAGTTTGGTATCTGCAAAGTGGTTCGTATTACTGGAGCCAATGCGTACATCATTTCGATAAATTTCATAGCTTGAAGCACCAGGTGTTGCTGCCCAGCCTAATGCCAGAGCGGTTCTTGTTCCAGATACAATCTGCACATCTCTTGGCGCTGCCAACTCTCCCCATTTTAGGCTTACTACATTACTTTTTGCTGAAACCTTTGGCATGTTTTGGGCAGCGACTATAAAATTATAGACTGTCCCTGCTGCTTTTTCTGGATCAGGAAGCTTATACGTAGCTGAATTTGATCCATCCCAAATGCCTGTGATCCATCCACCATTCACATAGAGATCATAACCATTTGCACCAGGACTTCCATCCCAGTTCAAAGTTACACTTCCATCTGATAAACTAGCAACCCTTAAATTATGAGGTGGAGACAAAGGTGCTTCTTTGTACTCACTCTCATCTTTCGTTGTGGTAAATGTTACGAGGTTACTCTTTTGTTCGGGTTTTAGATTAGGCGCTTGTACGCCATCAGGACCAACATAAAAGGTATATTCGGTTTCTGGTGTTAGACCACCAACCGTTTGAGCACCGTCATTCGCCCAAAAAATATACTTATTATTTTTGTCCCAAATCCAGTAAGCCGTTATCCCTGGAGCTGGATCCCATTCCAAAGATACGGTGTTATGGGTTGTTTCCACCACTCTTAAGTTTGCTGGACCTACTTGATTAGAAGCTTCAGCTTTATTTGTTGTAACCTTAATCGAACTCGCTAGCGCTCCCGCGATATTTGCTTTGGCGCTAATGGTATATTCCGTTTCAGGTTTTAACTTGCTTATGGTAAGTTCTGTTCCATAAGCAGGTAATTCATACGTATTCTCGGAAACGCTTCCATAAGAGACCACGTATCCTGTTTTTGCTGAATCAACACCATCTACCTGATCCCATTTAATGATGATAGAATTATGCGTTTTACTTACAAGCTGCAAATTTTTCGGAGCGGCGATATCTGGTGTCTGATTAGGGGTGTCTGTTTCTGCGGCGTAGGATGAGGTTGTGTTAAATAATGTACCAAAGGTTAATATCAGAGCCATGAATGATACAAATATTTTCATGTATTTTTTTCGAGCAAATTTATCCACCATTTCACCTCTATTATCTCTAAATTTTTAGATTAATAATCGGACTGAATATTCTGAATTCAATAGGTTGGATGATTAGCCGTTCTCGATTTTTTTCTCTTATAATCTGATGAATTACGCTACAAGTTTGCTAGAGTCGATTAAATATTACTAATGTTCTGACATGCATTCTTGTACAGAAATCAATTAATCCTACAATTCTGATATATTCACCTCCAAAGGGATAAAATAAAATTATTGTAACTATGTAAATCTACATTAATCATGTATCTAAGCCCCACATATTGGAAGGGGTATATTTTAATTGACATGGGGTAAAATCATATTTTAGTTTAAATGACATATTTTATGTTATTTTTCAACTCGGAGTTCATACCTATATAAATGAAAAAAAACCGCGATTTACGCGGTTTCCCTTCGACTTTTGGCCTTACCTTTCGACAACGATTTAAACATAGGCTTCTTAATACCTATAATTATTTACATGATGAAGAATTGAAAGCAGTTGAAAATAACACTAAATCGCAATCTCCATCTTGATCGTTGGATGATATTCATAATTTTTTAGAACAAAATCTTTGATCGTAAAATCATCAAAGTTCTTTATTTCAGGATTAATCCAAAGTTCAGGAGCCGGATACCCTTCAAGCTGAATTTGTTCTTCCAAGCAATCAATATGTCTCTCATAGATATGAGCATCATTGATATTGAACGTCATTGTTCCTAATTGATAGCCAGTTACTTGAGCGATCATCCGCTGCAGTACGTAATATTGGAAGATGTTAAAAGGGTTACCTAAGCCAATATCATTTGATCTTGCATTGACAATTAAATGTAGAAAGCCTTGTTTAATAAGGAATTGGTTATTCCAAACACAAGGATATAGCTCCATTTGATCAAGATCATCAATATTCCATAGCGATATCACATGCCTTCTTGATGTAGGATTATGAATAAGCTGGTGGATTAATTCATGAACCTGGTTTGTAATTTTACCATTCAACATAATCGGCTTACCTAATTGATAGCCATATGCCTTGCCAATATTATTATTCGAATTTGTCCACTCGCTCCATATCTTCACATTATTTTCATCGAGATAGTCGCAATCACTTGTTCTTTTTACGTAAAACCAAAGCAACTCATGAATGGCTGACTTCCATGGTACTCTTTTTGTTGTAAGGATGGGGACTTCAGAATTTTCGTACTTTAACTGCTTGGAAATTAAACTTTTGGTGTAAGCTCGCGTACCATCTGCCCACTTGGTTCGCACGTCATAATCTTTATCCCAATCTCCATTTTGAATAATATCTTTCACTAATTCACTATAAATTTCATCAGCTTTCCCCATCTGTCGAGCCTCCAAATTAATCATTATGTTGAACCTTGCTTTCTTAAAGACATTCGAGAGGATTACTTACTTTCCCTTTTTTAATTGGGTGCTAAGCAGCTGATTTACTTTCATACTGCTGAAATAAAAAAAATCCGTGATATCCACGGATTCGATTCGCACTAATTTTATAGCCGTTTATTGGCTTCTTCATCATACTTTCTCTACAGCAGTTGTTTCTCCAATCACTTGATCTCTGCTTGCAGCTAGTCCAAAAATCAACAACAATACGGTCATGATAAGCAAAGCAATAAGAGGAACCCTCCAACCGTTTGTCGCATCATGCAAATAACCGAATAGAGTTGGTCCTACAGCCGCAAGCAAATAGCCAATTGATTGTGCCATACCGGATAGCTCCGCGGCATCACGACCATTCCTAGTCCGAAGACCAAACATCATCATCGCCAAGCTAAAGGCAGAACCACAGCCAATTCCGATCAAGATAGCCCACAAAATAATAAGCGATCCATTACCAGAGAGCAGTCCACCTATACCAACAATGAAAAATAAGGCAGTCAATATAACAAGAGAAACTTGATTTTTCATTCGACCTGCTAGGATAGGCATGATAAAGGTTACAGGGAGCAAAGCCATCTGCATGATGGAAAGCGTCCAGCCTGCTGAATCGGTACTCATCCCTTGATATTTCAAAATGTCTGGAAGCCAAGAAACGACAACATAAAACAACATCGATTGCAATCCCATAAACAAGGTAACTTGCCATGCGAGTGCGGACTTCCATATGTTAGTTTGTTTTTCACTTATAGTCGAAATCTTCACCCTTTGTTGTGATTGACGGCGTAGTTGAGGAATCCAAACGAATAATGCCAATAGCGAAAGCAGGATCCATATTCCTAAAGACCCCTTCCATCCCAAACCGACTTGATTTGCTAGCGGTACACTTATTCCAGATGCAATCGCACCGCTTAAATTCATCGCCACGGAGTAAATACCGATCATAATGCCAATTTTTAGAGGATAACTCTCTTTGATAAGACTCGGCATGAGTACATTGCACGTTGATATTCCAAGACCGAGTATGACTGTTCCGATCAGCAGCAAGCCAATACCTGATGAGGAGCGTAATGCCATACCAATAATTAGAAGCAGCAACGATGCAAAAAGAACGATGGAAGTGCTGAAACGACGAGCTAATCTAGGTGTAATGGGTGAAAGAAGGGCAAATGACAGCAAGGGCAATGTAGTAATTAATCCTGCTAATGTATTTGAAATGGCTAGATCATCACGAATCGTTCCAATTAGCGGACCCACTGAAGTTAGTGGAGCACGCATATTCATCGCAATAAAAATAATACCAGCTACTAGCAGCCAGCCTTTTGAAGATGTCTCAGCATTTGTGTTGGATCTAAGCTGTGATGAACCCACTTAATTCTCCTCCTTCTCTATTTCTTGTTTTAATTGTTCAAAAAATTTCATGACGTCATGGACAGCTGCTTGTGTATTTTGCGCAATAATTGACTCTACTAGACCATGATGTGCGTCTTGTGGGATATCTTTAGTAAATTGTCTTTTTAGAAAACTGATTATAGTCTCTCTGATGGCATCGGTAATATGATCATACATGTCGATAAGCATTTGATTGCCTGTCGATTCCACGATTGAACGGTGCAGCCCCATATCAGCAGCAACATAAGATTCTATATCTCTAGCCTCAGCAAATGAGTTGCATACCCTTTGATAATGTAGAATCTTCTCCAAATCCGCTTCCGTTCTTCTCTCTGCTGATAACTTCGCCGCTTCCTGCTCAAGCGCATTTCTCACTTCCAGCGTATGGAGCAGGCTCGACTTTTGAATTTGTCGTTGGAGGGCCGCTCCTAACATGCTGCTGGAGGTAACATAGGTGCCGTCTCCTGGTTTGGTTGTTAAAACACCGCTATGACAAAGAGCCTTCACGCCTTCGCGCAGCGTGTTTCGGCTAACTTGAAGTTCATTGACAAGTTCCGGTTCGGACGGAATTTTCTTACCTACTGCCCATTCTCCAGACTCGATTAAAGATTCCATCTGTATAATCACTTGATCGACTAGAGTCAGACGAGTTGTTTTCATTAGCATTTTCTAAACCTCCAAAGGTAGGATGTTTGGATCTTTTTTTAACATTATATATCATTCGTACCGAATAATAAAGGAATTTATCAATTGGAGTCGAATATAGTCGAAATAAATGATTTGGCTACCATTACCATTGTTCGACTATCGCATCTAAGTAAAACTACATTGCAGAAAAAGTGAGGAATCTATTATCAATGAATCAAATGTTACGTAAGCTCAACCCTAGGAGCATTAAGCTTTCTTTCTTCGGAAAAAATTTGCTGCTCTCCAGTGTGAACATCTTATTGATCGCACTCATCCTCATTATTTCCAGTTACAATATTCAAGAAAAGGTTCTTGTTCGGACTTTAAATCAACAATCTCTCTCCTTCTCCGCACTAGCTTCAGAACAATTTGAGTTATCGGATATTAAAGCATCATTAAATTTAAAAGAAACCGATACTAATCTTCAGAAGAAGCTAACAGAAAAATTGGAACATTTGAAAACAGTGAATAGTGATATATCCGAGTCATACATCTATACAGTAGAACTGACTAACGGCAATACGTCTACCCTTTTGGCTGCTCCTCAAGATTATATTAACAGCGGTTACAATCCAGGCTCTACCTATGAACAGTCTCCTATCATGCTGAAATCCTTAGAGAAGCTGCTTGAAACCAAGAACGGGGTAACCACTGGCATATACGAAAACTCTTATGGAGAATGGTTAACCGTTATTCAACCAATACTTGATGAAAACGATAAAGTCATTGCGGCATTTGCCATTGATCTCGATGCTAATGTCATTTCCGATGGGAAAAATGAGCTGCTCAAATGGTCATTGATTATTCTTATTGCGTCACTCATCATTATTCTCTTTATTCAATTCGTATTGCTTCGCAAAGTTCTCGCACCTATCAAAGAGCTAAACGGAGCATTTGGCAAAGTAAGCGAAGGCCAACTTGATGTTCAATTAACGATCAATCGTCGGGATGAATTAGGTCAGTTGAATAAACGATTTAATGAGATGGTAGCAAGCTTGCGAGAAATTATTAGCGGTGTACAGCAGCATGCACAACTCGCGACTGAACAGGCTAATGAACTCGCTAACAACGTAGAACAGAGCTCTAAAGCTTTGGGTGAGATTTCAATTCATATTGGACAAGTTGCCTCAGGCGCGAAAACACAGGAGCAAGTAGCAGTTGAAAGTTCCCGAGCTATGGAAGAAGTTGCAGCAGGCATTCATCGTGTAGCTGAGTCTTCCTCCTTCATGGCTGATGCTTCAGAAGGTATGTCTCAAGGGGCTTTCCAGGGTAATGAATTTATTGAGAAGGTCATTCACCAAATGAATCGAATTGATAAATCCGTCAGTGAATCATCTGCTTCCGTAACCTCGCTTAGTGATCGTTCACAAGAGATTGTACATATCGTTGATGTCATTACGGGCATTGCCTCTCAAACTAATTTACTTGCATTGAATGCTGCTATTGAAGCAGCTAGAGCAGGTGAGCAAGGAAAAGGGTTCGCTGTAGTTGCAAGCGAAGTTAGAAAGTTAGCTGAGCAATCCCAGCAGGCAGCTGTGAAAATTGGAACACTAATCGAAGAGATTCACCGAGAAATTACGCACACCGTCGATGCAATGAATAATGGTACGGTTTATGTAAAGGAAGGTATGCAGCTAGCAATGGAAACAGGTGAAAAATTCCAAGCTATTTTTGCCTCCACTAAGCATGTTTCCGACCTCATCCAAGATGTCTCCGCAGTTGCTGAGGAAATGTCAGCCGGATCTGAGGAAGTGGCTTCATCTGTACAAGAGCTATCACAAATTGCAAAGAATTCCACTCTTGTCTCTACTGATGTGGCAGCTGCTTCCGATAAACAATTAATCTCCATGCAGGATATAGATAAAGCGGCTGTTACGCTAAATGATATGTCTAAACAGCTGCAAGCCTTGATCAGCAGATTCAAACTATAAAAAAAGATGCGCTGGCAGTTAAATGCCAGCGCGTCTTTTTTTCTTTTATTTAGAGAGCTGCCCGCTCCAAGCGCCAATACCGCCTTGTAAATGAGCAAGCTTCATGTAGCCGTTTTTTTTAAGCAGCTTGGCGGCATTCTTACTTCTCATACCACTTCTGCAGTAAAGATATACATCATGTTCCTTAGGAATCTCATTTAGACGATGCTTAAGTTCTGATAAAGGGATGTTTCTAGCCCCTGTAATATATCCACTCTTAACCTCAAAGGGTTCACGCACATCGATTAGTATCCGTTTCGAAGAATGTTCCATTTCATTGCGAAACTCTTCGTCGCTAAGGGTTCTTAAACCCTTAGCTGGGCCCAATCGAGTAAACAGAAACCATAGGATCAGAGCAATAATAATAACATTAAAAATCATATTCAAATTCATTACGTGTTTCCCTACTTTCACCTTTCTCCGTTAAAAAGAGGTTACTTCACTATTATTAAGCATAAAATAGACTCATTTTAATGGCTTCATCTCTATGGCATGCCTACACCCTTCTGATTCATTTCCCTTCATTCTATTTCGTACAAATAGAGAAAAATCATCTGTTAGCGGCTCTTCACCAGCAGTTCGACCGCTTCTTTAACGAGCTTACTCGTATCTCCGCCAGCTTTTTGCTCTTCCAAAATACATTGCTGAAGGTTTTCTGCAACAATTTGTGCCATTGCTTTATCTGCTGCATTCCTAACAGCAGATAACTGACTCACAACATCTTTACATGACTTGCCTTCGTCCATTAAGCGAAGCACACCTCTAACTTGACCTTCAATTTTTCTTAATCTTGTTTTCATTTCATTTGTATAATTGTATTCCATTTTTCACCCTACCTTTCGTATACATGTATGGGTATATTATAACTCAAAAAAAGAGATCCATGCACCTTAGGTTAGATAAACAAGTTTACTCTGCCTTCTGATGCATCACCCAGATAAGCAGCGACACCACCATATTCTATACCGTCTCTTAACTCTGCTTCCTGTAAGCCAAGCAAATCCATCGTCATCGTACAAGCTACCATTTTAATGCCTTGCTCTTCTGCAAGCTCGATTAACTGAGGAAGGGTTAAAGCATTGTGTTTCTTAATGACATGCTTAATCATTTTCGGACCCATACCAGCCATCTGCATTTTTGACAAGCCTAATTTATTTGCGCCTCGAGGCATCATCCAACCAAATGCTTTCTCTAAAATCCCCTTATTGGTTTGGATCGGCTCATCCTTCCGAAGTGTGTTCAAGCCCCAAAATGTAAAAAAGATCGTCACTTCATGATCATAGGCTGCCGCACCATTCGCAATAATGAAGGCAGCCATTGCCTTATCATAATCTCCGCTAAAAAGTACAATTGTTGTTTTTTGTTTTGTCGTTTCCATGCCCTTATCTACTCCCCTTGGCGAAATATGTTTGGGGACGAACGAAGTTTTTAAACCCCGTTCATCCATTACCAATTAAACCTTTTTCACAAAAAACTTATAAATGCCATTTGCTTCTTCATGTTTGATAAGTTCATTTTTCGTTTGCTTAACCCATGCCTGAAAATCATTGACCGAGCCTTTATCTGTAGACAATACTTCCATTGTTTGACCGACTTGCAAGCTATCCAGTGCTTTCTTTGCTCTCACAATTGGCATAGGACAAGCTAACCCTTTTGTATCAACGATTAGATCTGTTTTCATTTTATTTCCTCCTCTAATTATCATGAACGGCACAGCGGTTTGGACCTATTTCCATTTCACGCTGTTCTTCATGGTTTGGTGTAATTTTTCCCATATTGGTTTGACGGATTTCTTGGTAAGCATTTGGCTGCTGCGGAAGATTCTTAGTCACCATACTCCTGAATTGCTGCTCATCCTCGACCTGCAAGCCAAGATTTTCGAGATAAAGATCTGATAAACGAGCGGATACAGCGCCTCTTTCATCTAACTCAGTCATTTTTCCAAAATGAGCAGGTAGAACAATTAAATCTTGTGACAGCTCTTTGTATCGCTCATACAATGTTTTCCGGAGATCACCAACCCAGTCCTCAGCCAAGCCGGCAAGATCGGGTCGTCCAATTGATTCGATGAAAAGAATATCACCAGATAATAAATATTGATCATCTATGATAAGTGATGTGCTGCCGATCGTGTGACCTGGTGAGTAAACAGGCTGTATTGAAATGATCGTATTGCCTACGGTTATGGTTTGTTTATCCTCAAGACGAGCATAATGGAATGTGACTTCTTCCGCATCCTTTGGAGGCAACCAATAAGTAGCGCCCGTTTTCTCTGCTAATGCTCTTCCGCCAGAAATATGATCTGCATGCAGATGAGTATCAATTGTGTGCTTTATCATAATCCCTTGTTCCGCTGCAAATCTTTCAAAGACCTCTGTCATTCTGAGTGTATCTACAATTGCAGCTTCTCCATTCGAGATAATCATATAGGAAAGACATCCCTTTCCTATCCGCACAAATTGATAAAGAGTGCCGCCAGCCTTCAAATCCCCTATTTTTACAGGTTCCAGATGCTCGCTCCAAGCCTTCATACCGCCTTCTAAATAATAAATGTCTTTAAGACCCGCTTCCGCAAGCTGCTCGGCTATAAATTTAGAGGAGCCTTCCTTCGCGCAAACCACAAGTATTTTTTCGTTTTTCGGAAGTTGATCAAGAATAGGCTCAACACCATCCAACAAATCAAAATAAGGAATATTAATGCTGTCTATGGCTTGCCCTTCAATTTTCCAATTGGTATAATCTGTCTCGTTGCGAACGTCTAATATAAACAGCTTTTCACGATTTATAACATGCGGCGCAAGTTTGCCAGCCGACATAGGTTGAATGTTCATTGCAGTGGTCATTTTTGTTACCTCCTGTATCCTCATGGTTATTTTTTCTATCTATTATCATTCATTTCAGCTTTTACTTCTCTGTAGGACCAGTCCAGCTCGACATGCCTGAAATAACATTTTTCACGTTCTTGAACCCTTTATCAGCTAATAACTGACAGGCTAGATCACTTCTTGAACCGGTGCGGCATATAACAAGAATCTCATCTTCTGTATTCAATTCATGAAGCCTGCTTTCTAATTCACCAAGTGGAATGGAGTATGCGCCAGGTATTCGATTGAATGCAAATTCAGCAGGCTCTCGGACATCTAATACCGTTATTTTTTCATTTTCTAAAACCTTTTGCATTAGCTCATCATTGGAAATGGTCATTGGGTATTTCTTTTCTTCTTTGATTTCGTTTGGATTTGATTTTCGTAGATAATGCTTCAGCACTTCACCATCTTCTATTGTTCCTAAGTATTGATGGCCTGTGTTTTTTGCCCAACTTTGAATATCCGCCAATGAACCTTTATCCGTAGCCTTTACCTCAATGACTTGACCTGCCTCAATAGCTTCAATTGCTTTCTTTGTTTTTATAATTGGCATTGGACAAGCTAGACCTATGCAATCCAATATTTTATCTGCATGAATGTCTGAATGTGTAGTCAATTTCACGCACCTCCGTTATTAGAATATACTCATACTCCTAGGGGTATAAAAGAGATTAAAAAAAATATCATTTATCATACTAAGATATCTAACCAAATTTTAATGACCGTCCCTGTAATGAGCAAAGCCAGCATCCATTGCAATATTTTCGTGTTAATTTTTTGTCCCATTTTCGCACCGATTGGGGAAGCGATGACACTAGCTAGCACCATTACAATGGATGGTATAAGCAGCATATGACCACCCATCACCTTACCGGCGGTTGAACCTATGGAAGCCATAAACGTAATAGCCAAGGATGATGCAATTGCGACTCGAGTTGGGATCTTCAAAATAACAAGCATGATCGGAATAATGATAAAGGCGCCAGCAGCACCAACAATTCCAGAGAGAACACCTACAATCAAAGCTGAGATCGATGCGATGCTGCCGTTAAAACTTAATTGCTTATAATCGATGTTCTCATCCCCTTTTTTGGGGAGAAACATCATAATGGCTGCAATGAGCGCCAACACCGCATAGGTTAGATTAATGTAAGAATCGGGAAGAAACTTTGACCCGTATCCTCCAATAAAGCTGCCAACAACAATCGGAATCCCCATGTAGAGCACCAGTCTTTTGTTTATCAATCCTCCTTTGCGGTAAGCAAATATACCTGCAAATGTTGCAAAAAAAACTTGTACAGCACTTATTGCGGAAACCTCTTGAGCAGAGAAAACCATAAATCCAAACGCTGGCGGGATATATAATAGCATCGGATATTTGATGATTGACCCACCAATACCGACCATTCCTGAAATAAAGGAGCCTATAAAGCCAATTGCGAATAACGTTAAAATCCAGTATATATCCAATCCCATATGCTGCTCCCTTCTATATAATATTTGAGTTCATTCTGTTTTTACCTTGAAGCTTTTTAGTTGGTGTATACGTATACCCCTATGGGTATTATAATAAACATGTAATCACACTTTGTCAAACAATAAAATAAAGGCTGCATCTCAACAGTGTTTATCTGTTGAAATACAGCCTCTTTAATTGCTATTATTGCTTTATTAATGTTCAAAACCAAGCTTTGCTTCTTTCTCACCATCTGATTTACTGTCTCGTTGAATACGTTTGTTCCCAACAAGAAGAGCTACAATAATACCGGCAGCGACGAAGATCAATCCTGTTAAAGCTACAGTCGTAAACGCTTGTGACCATGCTGTCTTAATAAAGATAAGCACTTGATCTTTGATATCAGCCGGCAACCCTACCTTGTCTGGATAAACCATCACACTATATAGGTCAACGCCGCTTGCTTGAATACCACGAACAGCTTCAACAACTGACTTATTGCTATCATCAGCTGCTAATTGATTTACATTCGAACGTAAAGTATTGTTCATGACGACGCTTAGTACTGTTACTCCGATCGTACCGCCGATAGAACGGAAGAATGTCGAAGCAGAAGTAACCGTACCAAGCTTATCTTTAGAAAATTCATTTTGAACAGCGATCATTAACGTAGGCATTACTAATCCCATACCGAGTCCTAGAATGACCATATAAACATATGCTGTCCATTGAGCAGTATCTAAGCCAAGGGTACTTAACAAATAAAAACCTACCGTAGTAATGATCATTCCAGCTGAGAGGACCACTCTGTAAGACATCCTAAGCAATAGCTGACCACCGATAACACTTGCTGCGATCAAAGCGATCATCATCGGCGTCATCGTTGAACCGGCCTTAGTCGGAGAAACGCCAAGTATGCCTTGCATAAATAATGGTACGAACATAATAGCACCAAACATACCAAGACCAAGCAGAAATCCTAGACCATTTGTTGTCGTAAATACACGATTCTTAAACAAGGATAAATCAAGCACGGGTTCCTTTGCTTTAGACTCTGCATAAAGGAATAAGATCGTGAATAGAAGCGCTCCGCCAAATATGAGATAACTCGTTGTGGATGCCCATTCGAATTTATCTCCTCCAAACGTCAATCCGAAGAGAAGTAATACGAGTGCAGGTACTAGTGTGAAAATACCAAAATAATCGATCTCTACACGATCTAGTTTCTTCACAGTTTCATTTTTCATACCCACATAGATGAAGATGGCGCAAATGATACCGAATGGCACGTTCATAAGGAAAATCCAGTGCCAGCTAACTGCATCAACGATAACACCGCCGATAAAAGGACCAATAACGGAGCTTAAACCAAAGATTGCCCCGAACACACCTTGCCATTTCGCACGCTGTTCTGCCGTAAAAATGTCCCCAATAATCGTTTGAGACAATGGCATAAGCATACCTCCGCCAATACCCTGAATAGCCCGGAAAATAACGAGCATCTCCATCGAGTTGGCAGTTGCACATAGCGCAGAACCAGTAGCAAATATAATGGCACCAATTAAGTATAATAATCTTCTTCCATACAAATCCGACAACTTACCTACAATAGGTACAACAATTGTCGAAGTAATCATATAAGCTGTTGTAACCCAAGCAAAAATCTCAAAACCTTGCAGCTCCGAAATGATGGTCGGCATCGCTGTACCTACGATTGTCTGTTCCAATGCGCTAAAGAACATCCCCATAATGAGACCGAACAGAACCAGTTTTCTATTAATCCCCTGACTTGCCACTACAAAACCTCCGATGTAATTTGACCAGTTGGTCAAATATTATGGTACAATAAACAATATATTATAAAACACACTGAAAATAGTACGGAGTTTATTATATATCCATTTGACCACATGGTCAAATTAAAAAAGAAAGGTGGCAAATCCATGGATAAGAAGACTCTTATCTTGCATTACGCATTAGAGCAATTCGCCGAAAAAGGATATCATCAAGCGACAATTCAAGGCATCGCTGATGCTGCTGGTATTGCCAAAAGCGGTATCTATTTTTATTTCAAATCCAAGGAAGAATTGGTTTACGCGGTTTTCGCACAATACCAAGATCGGATGCTCAAAAGTGTCATAGAGGCTGATGTTCGAATTGCCGCTCATCCTAAAGACGCTCTCATTCAACAAATCTTGATACAGTTTGAACAACTTTATACCCATACGAGTATCTTTGCGATTTTATCACGAGGCGAAATCGATATTAGTATAGAAATCAAAGAAATTTCAATGACGATGCGTACGAAGTTTTTCGTTTGGTTTCGCGATCAAATTATAGGTTTGTATGGCCCACACATTGAACCTCATGCATTTGATCTCTCCGTGCTTATTACATCACTCATTCGTGAATATATGGGTTTAATTGTATTGAATAATGCCAAGCTTCCCTTGCGTCAATTGTCTGAAACTATCGTAGCAAGATTAGATGATTCAGCACGAGGCATTCTAAAAAACAAAAAAGCGCCTATTGTTACGAATGAAATAATGAAGTCTATTTTTCCAGAAGCAGAAATAACGGAAGTAACGGATACAATCCGTCGTATTTATTCCAATGTTGATGCTTTGATTCAACGTTTTGATCTTTTAACTGTTGTAGAAGAAGAGCGGATCTCCATTCAAGAAGCAGCAGATGTATTAAAGGAAGAAGCGAATCAATTGAAGCCACGCCGTATTGTTTTAGAAGGAATGTTAGCATTACTGCAGGAAAAAGCCCAAGGATACGATTGGCAAGAAATCAGGGAGCTTAAGGCAATCATTTCAGAATATTGAGACTAATTACATAAATCCCATCTTCTACTAGAGAAACTCCAAATATATTATCACATCAAAAAAGCTGCTAATCCTTATTAACAGCTTTTTTATGCATATTACTAACCTCTTATCCACGCCGACAAAAGGATAAAGTCTTCTAGTTATTGAGAGTTATGTAAGCTGGAAATAGGAATCCGAGTATTACTTAATACAACCGATGTTTCGACCTGTCTTTCGGGTACGTTCCAATATTGATAAAGCAAATTCGCTTTATCATCCATAGATACTAAATGAAAGCCATTTTTTTTGTAAAACTCAATAGCCCAGATCGCTGATTCCCATGTTCCAATTAAGATTGGTTTATCTGTTAAAAGGGTCAAATGTGACAACAGCTTCGTTCCTATACCGCTTTTGCGCTGGTTTGTTCTCACATAGGCATGTCTAATTAAAGCGACATCCCCTTTATCCTGTATGCCCATAACACCTATGACTTCATTGTTTTCCTCATATGCCCAAAAAATTACCCCATCCTGCCTTTCTTGAATTAATTCAGCTTTCGTCATATAGGGCTCATGATACCTATCCTGAGGAATAACACCTTTATAGGCTTGCGCAGCGTCATTAATAATCTCATAGATTACTTCTGTATCTCCTTTATTACACAATCTGATCATAAAAAGAAGTCTCCTTCCAATCGAATAAATTTTGATCATTCATCAATCATTAAAACGAATATTAATTATCTGTAATTTTTCTCGAATTGTACCTATCAACAGTTATAACGGGTGAATGAGGAAAAAAGTTCCAATATAAATCAGACTGCTGCCTATAGATACAAACCACTTTATGGTATAATAACCTCTTATTGACTTTGATAGGTATTTGAAAAACAACTATGCTTTGTGAGGCGATGACATGTTACTAAAAACAAAATTCATTCTATTATCTCTGTTGCTGCTAAGCTCTTTTTTTGTGTTTAGCTTCTTTATCGTTCAAAGATATCATTCAAAAATACCAATCATTAATACCATGTTTAATGAATCCTCCAAAAAAGTGAAGTCTGATACTGTGATTTCACCATACGATGGATTAAAACCTGAACCTAATAATCCTAACGGAATTTATTATAAAGATCATGTTCTTGTTCTCATGTATCATGATCTCAGTCCTGACCCGAAAGATCCTGGCACATTATCCGTTTCTAATTTCGAGAAGCAGCTAGAGTTAATGAGAGATAATAATTTTCACTGGATTAATATGAGTCAATATACAAATTTCATCCTGCACTCATCCCCTGTTCCAGACAACGCAGTGCTTCTTACTTTCGACGACGGCTATGAATCATTTTACACGTATGCATATCCGCTCCTTCAGAAATACCAAGCTCCTGCGACCAATTTTCTTATTGTCAGTGCAATCGACAATCCGGAGCATGTAGGAATTCCAAAGGTGACATGGGAACAAATAAAACAGATGTATAGCAATGGTATCGAATTTTCCAGTCATACCTATGACTCACATAAGTATGCAAAGATGGATTCCACGGGTACCTCACAGATTGCAATGCTTGCAGGTCCAATTTATATGAAGGATAAGCATCGGGAGGAAACAAAGGAAGAGTACGAGCTGCGTGTTATGAATGATCTTAAACAAGCCAATGACATTCTCCAGCAGAAGCTTGGCATCAAAAATAATGTGCTCGCTTTTCCTTTTGGCGGCTTCTCTAAGACACTTCTGGACATTTGTGATCAGTTAGGAATCGATATTACACTGACCGTAAAGATGGGTTTAAACAAACCTGGACAACACAATGGTTTTCGAATAAATACGGGAGGCATGGCCAATGATCCGGCACTGCAGCTTTCCCTAATGAAACATGCTGAGAAGCAGCTCGGCAATATTCAATGGGATAAGGATGCAAAACCGCGCCAATTTTATACGATCAAATCACTGATTGTTCTAGTCATCGTCTTTGCCCTCTGGTTATGGTGTGGATCGAGGCTGCTCGCGGAGCGAAAATGTAAATGGAACTATGATCGCTCTGCCTGAATTTAACTTCTAGAAAATAACTTTGAGTTTTTCTTAAACTTTCCTGTTAAGAAATTCATGTATTCCTTGTCCTAGCTCTATAGGATTATCAAGCCACGGATAGTGCCCAGCATTAGCAATAGAAATAAAATCACTATTCGGCAGTTTATTCATAAGCTCTTTCACGTATGTAGAGGGTCTAGGATCAACTTCAAATTGCATGAAAAGCCTTGGGGCTTTATTCTGTGAAATTATTCTCGTTTTTGCTGCTTTTTCATTTAGTATCATAACAAATACACCCCTGGGAAGAAGCATCGGTTTCCAATAGGTTTTGCCGATGTCTACTTTAAGGGGTGCAGTTCAAAAGATTTAAATGGTCATGTATTTCTTAGGTCTAGCAATTGGGGTTAGAAATCTAGAATACTTTCGTAGTCCAAGACTCACAATTCCAAGTTTCTGTTACAACGTCGCGATAAAAGTCTGGTTCATGGGAAATCAGCAATATGCTGCCCTTATACGCTTGAAGCGCGCGTTTCAACTCATCCTTAGCATCAACATCCAAGTGGTTCGTAGGCTCATCGAGCACGAGTAAGTTGGTTTCATTATTGATCAGTTTGCATAGTCGTACCTTCGCCTTTTCACCACCGCTAAGCACAGCAATTTTGCTTTCAATATGCTTGGTTGTGAGTCCACATTTGGCTAATGCCGCGCGTACTTCAAATTGCGAATAAGAAGGGAATTCCTTCCATATTTCTTCGATACATGTATTGTAATTAGCATCCTTTGCTTCTTGTTCAAAATATCCGATGCTAAGATTCTCTCCACGACGTACCGTTCCCGATAACGCATTAATTTCACCAAGAATACTGCGAAGCAGCGTTGTTTTACCAATTCCGTTTGCACCAACAAGAGCGATTTTCTGACCGCGTTCCATACGCAGATCAAGTGCTCTCGACAATGGACTATCATAACCAATAACAAGATCCTTTGTCTCAAAAATCAACTTGCCGGAAGTTCTCGCATCCTTGAAGTTGAATTGCGGCTTCGGTTTTTCCTTGGCAATCTCGATAACTTCCATCTTATCGAGCTTCTTCTGTCTAGACATCGCCATATTACGTGTTGCTACACTTGCTTTATTTCTAGCTACAAAGTCCTTCAAGCCTGCAATTTCCTGCTGCTGACGCTTATAAGCTGATTCCAGCTGCTGCTTCTTCATTTCATGAACCTGTTGGAAATAATCGTAATCACCAACATAACGATTCAGCTCTTGATTTTCCATGTGATAGATCATGTTAATAACACTATTTAGGAATGGAATATCATGTGAAATAAGAATGAATGCATTCTCATACTCGTTCAGATAGCGAGTCAACCAATCAATATGCTGCTCGTCCAAATAGTTTGTAGGCTCATCCAGAAGCAGAATGTCTGGTTTCTCAAGCAATAGCTTCGCAAGCAAAACCTTAGTCCGCTGTCCACCGCTAAGATCATTTACATCTTTATCGAGCCCAATATCGGTTAAACCCAGTCCGCGGGCCGTTTCTTCAATTTTTGCATCGATCATGTAAAAATCTTGATTCGTTAGTGTATCCTGAATCGTTCCAACATCCTCAAGCATCTGCTCAAGTTCTTCTGGAGTGACGTCGCCCATTCTAGCATACATATCATTCATTTCTTGTTCCATATCGAACAGGTATTGGAAAGCACCCTTTAACACATCGCGAATCGTCATGCCTTTATTAAGCACTGCATGTTGATCTAGATAGCCTACGCGCATGCGTCTTGACCATTCTACCTTACCTTCATCGGGTTGAAGTTTGCCTGTAATAATGTTCATGAAGGTGGACTTGCCTTCGCCGTTTGCGCCAATAAGTCCAATATGTTCGCCCTTGAGTAGGCGGAATGATACATCTTTGAAAATAGCACGATCTCCAAATCCATGACTAAGTCTTTCAACGTTTAATATGCTCATGTATGACACCTTTTCTTCTTGAATTTTCTCGTTTTATTATAAGCGATAAGAGGTAAACAACTCAATGAAGAAAATTAATTATCGCTCGCTGACAAATATTTTAAAGCATCATTTCCGATAATTCGACCATCCTAAACACGCAGGAGGTGATAAACATGACGGGAAGAAACAATAAGCCAGATAATGATGGACCAGCTTCAAGTCCTTCACGACTTGATCAATTCGGTGACAAACAATCCGAGAAGTCCGAATCCAATCCGAAGAAAAATAGCAAAAAAGGCGGTTGCAGCTGTTGCTAGCCCTATTGCCGCGTCTTTAAGGTTAAAGGATTGAGCTCATTTGAAATTATATTAAATACCCATCTCATCAAAGAAAGCAGCATGAAGGATTATTCATTATAATTCATCATTCATGCTGCTTTCTTTAAGTAAAACTCTAAAAAAACAATAACAGAACATATGTTCTGAATGGGATATTTAAGCACTTTATTCCAATTCGCCACATTTCACTTTTATAACTTGTATTTTTGTCCATATTATACAAAAATAAATTAAAATCATAATTGATCATCCGAAATCTTTAAAAAAAGTGTTAATTCCGCCTTTACACGATAAGAACATATGTTCTTAATGGCTATTTCGGGCATTTTTCACCTGAAAATCCCTCTTTTTTTGGTAGAAAAACACTTTTTCCATGTTACTTGGTTTCCGTATAAACCGACTTTTGTTTCTACATAATATTAATATCATTCTAATCCTGTCTTTCCGTGGTCAATTCATCAAATCTAAACCATATATTCACAACTGAAGTTTAAAAAAAAGCTGACAGCACAGTGCTGTCAGCTTTCAGTTCTATATAAGTATCAGTCCCAAGGCTGTCTAACGGTTAGAAAACCAGCGAATTTTTTGCTCTCATCTCTTCTAAGCTTACGCATTTCCGCACGGTTAGCAGCAGTCTCGAATAGTTTGAGCTCTTCCTCTGTTTCAGGAACTACAGCTGGAACAGGAACCGGTCTACGATCCTCATCCAGTGCAACGAAAGTTAAGAAGGCAGTGGCAGCTACTTTGCGGTCACCGATTAGCAAATCTTCTTTTACAACCTTAACGAACACCTCAACAGAAGTCCGGCCAGTCCAAGTAACAAATGACTCCAAGCAAACCGAATCCGTAGGACGGATAGGGTGCAAAAAGTCGACAGAGTCTGTTGACGCTGTTACGACGGAACGTCTGCAATGCTTAGTTGCCGAAATTGATGCAATATCGTCAATGTAAGCCATTAGTTTTCCGCCAAAAAGGGTGTTTCCGTTATTTACATCTGTTGGGAATACCCGTGCTGTTTTGTAACATTTTGATTCCCGTGAATATCGTTCTTCCATTAATTATCTTTCCTCTCGTTTAAAAACAGCTAGCATTTGTGCCATAGCTTTCTCTGTATCTACGTCTAAGCAGAATTCAACAGGCCGTCCAACTGAGGAACGCACTCTGCGGTCAGTAATGACCATCCCCGCTGTGTAACCAGTTCCACAATCAATTGCAGCATTCAATGTTTCAGTGCGAACAAGCGATGGATTGATCGCAATGGCTACCGCTAATGGATCATGCATAGCGCACTCTCCGTCAAAGTCGTTAGACCATTTGTAAAAAGCGAAGTAAGGCTCTAATGAAGCCTGTAGAAAGTTGAATATTTCGCGTTTGTCGGCATCCATCTCTTGAGACAGCATTTCCATATGTGTTCTTGTCAAACGCGTTTGTTGCGTTACATCTAAACCTACTACTGTGATCGGCAGCTCTGATTCAAATACGAAGGCAGCAGCTTCAGGATCACCATATAAGTTCGCTTCACTTACAGGCGTTATATTACCAGGTACTAATACAGCACCGCCCATAATAACAACCTTTTTGAATTTGTGCGCAATGGATGGATCTAGCTGCAAAGCATGAGCCAAGTTCGTTTGTCTGCCAACTGTTACTAGAATAAGCTCTCCAGGACTTTCATTCACTTTCTGAACAATGAATTCTGGTGCGGAAATAGCTAATGGCTGCTGCTTTGAAGGCGGCAACACAGCATCACCAATTCCGTTATTCCCGTGAATGTGCGGAACTCCGCCATCAAACGAACGTTTGATCGGAGCAGCTGCACCAGCGGCTACAGGAACATCGTAACCGCAATTGGACAACTGGATCACTCTCAACGTATTGTCGGTAGCTTGTACGACATCGATATTACCGAAACCAGTCGTAATTCCCTCCACCTTGATTTCAGGTGAAAGTAATGCATATAAAATAGCCAAGGCATCATCAATGCCTGTATCTACATCAAGCAGCATCCGGTTAATCTTCGACATGTTATGAAACCCCTCTTTCTATAATTGCTCATTGTACATTGTAATCCAAGAAGTATGCAAAATCCAAGTTTAAATTTTATAATTGTTTAGGTTAACTAAAAATTAGTCCATTTCTGTAACGATTAACCAAAGAAATGGCTGATATAGATCATTACCAGCAGTCCAATTATAAATGAATACGTAGCTGATCGTTCATAACCATGCCCATGAGTCTCTGGAATCAACTCTTTGTATACGATGAACAACATCGCTCCAGAGGCAAATGCTAGACCATAGCCAATTAGAAATTCAACATAACTCGCTGTAAAATAACCAATGATTGCTGACACAACCTCCATTAATCCTGTTAACGCAACAATCAACATAATTTTCAGCTTGCTGACTTTGGAATGCATAAGGAATATAGCTAATACAAGCCCTTCCGGCATGTTCTGCGCACCAATTGCAATGGCAACCATTGGACCAAGTCCACCATTCGTGCTGGCGTAGCTGAACCCCGTACTGAGGCCTTCAGGAATGTTATGTATGAATAAGGCAAAGATGACGAGTAGTGATTTATTATCAAACGAGCTAATGCCTCGCTTCTGCTCAATATCGATATGAGGCAGATTTTTTTCAATGAGATCAAGCACGATAACGCCGACCATAAGTCCGATCGTCAAAGGGATTAATCCTGATTCCTTCAATGCCTGAGGCATCAATCCGAAGGTTGAAGCTGAAACCATAATACCTGCTGTAAAAGCAATGAGGACATCTTTCCATTTTTCGGATAAACTCTTAACAAAAAGAAGCGGCACCGCACCAAGCACCGTGGCCATCGCAGATATGAAACTTCCTATGAGTGCTTCTGTCATGTTGACACTCCTTTGTGGGTAAGCATACAGCCCATTATGATAACCTTATTATTTTACACCATTATGGGTTTTACATCCTCTAATACCTTTCAATCTCTACGCTAATAGGTTTGGAATAGCTTTATTGTGCCAAACCTTCTCTAACCATGTTAATAAAATAAGACTGATGTCTAGGATGACAGGCGATAAGATAGGGCTGTGAACGCATTCCAGTAAACGGTTTTCCTTCGTAATCGATGATCACTCCGCCAGCTTCCTTCACCATGAGCAGTCCCGAATACAGGTCCTCGCCTTCCGAGTTATACACGATAATGCCATCCAAGTCACCACGAGCAAGCATACACCATTGCAGAGTAGGCGCCCAGAGTCGCATCATCCGCTTTGTATTCACGTCTATGTAGTGTCTTAATGCTACAGCCCTTTGTTCATTTTGAACGGCATGTCCTTGAATCCAGCCTACTCTAGCATTAGTGAAGTCCTTTGCTTTGTTTATTGATATCTCGTGTGTATTGCAAAGAGCACCTTCTCCTTCACTTGCAACATAGAGTCGGTCTGTCATCGGTTCATAGATTACCGCAAGCACTGGGCTGCGCTCATATAATAATGTAATAGAAATCCCGAATAACGGCATGCCGATTGCGAAGTTATTCGTCCCATCAAGCGGATCAACAAGC
The DNA here is from genome assembly GCF_056269295.1 of Paenibacillus sp. J31P13. Classification (NCBI taxonomy): domain Bacteria; kingdom Bacillati; phylum Bacillota; class Bacilli; order Caryophanales; family Paenibacillaceae; genus Paenibacillus; species Paenibacillus sp. J31P13. The sequence goes on along the minus strand of NZ_JBWDNR010000001.1, from coordinate 941,319 downwards.
CACATCCAATCGCTCTTATTTTGGTTTTCTCCAAATTCTTCCGATCTAATATGATGGTCTGGGAATATACGATTGATCTTATTCAAAATAATTTGCTCTGCCAGCAGATCCACTTCCGTAACGATGTCGCCGTGATCATCCTTCTCATCATAGGAATCCAGTGTATCAAAACGCTCTCTTGTTAATCTTCCCGCTTCATATGCAGCAGCAATCGCAACTTCTTTGGCTATCTCTCTGATTCTCTGATCCATTGATTTATAACCCCCCGCTCATATTTAATTGAACAACTTATTTTAGAAGCCATTCCTACCTCAATCTTCGCTTATAACAAAACCATGATTTGAAAATGGACTCCTTACTTGAATGGATAGATACCTTCTCAAGAAGAGGGAAATCCTGAATGGTTACCGAAAGGCAATAACTCGGATGAACCGGCTCCTTGCTAATCCATTCATCGAAATAAATACCGCTATGCCTGTCTCTTATAAAGGTAAGATCCGATAAGAAGTATATATATCCGTCAGTCCAAGGTTCAGCTTCCATCGTTTGCTTCGTCAATGAGAAGAAGTAATAGCTTTCACCTTCATTAGCGATACGAAAACATCCATTTCTAAAATTCCCATGCAGTTTGCTTCTATTAAATACAGCATAAAAAACAGGCCAGATCGCGTCCTTCGTGCCAAATACTGCTTCCACATATTTACCGTTAAACAGGGTTTGTTTCCTTGTCTCGAATTGTTCAATAGAAGGATGATTGGTTCCGTGAGCAATGAGTTTTTTCTGTTCACACATATAAGCAATAAATCGAAATTTAGGATACATGCAATCATAATCGATGAGTCCTTTATTCTTGCTCGCTTGTTCCATTATACGGTCATATTCTTTTATTTCCTCTTGTTGTATGGATATTGAGGGCATTTGAATAAAAAACTTCTTCATAAAAAAAGAATACACGCTCACTCTTTTCTTCTCCTTTACTCTCAACATAGAGGAAACTGAAATCAACCTTCCATCATTATACAGGCGTTTATAAAGTTGCGTAAGGGATGCAATAGAAAAAAAGACTGCACCTCAGCGAATCGCCTGAAGTACAGTCTCTCTTAATTGACAGCTTATTACTTAACCATGCTGCCTAGAATATCATCAATCATTTTGGTATTAGCAATGGCACCTGAATACAACCAGCTTCCTGTGCTTGGGTATTCATATACTTTACCATTTTTAACAGCTGCAATGGATTGCCAGATCGGATCTTTAAGCGCTTCTGAGCCTGTTGCTTGATCACTGTTAACGAGGAAAATATGATCAGCGTCTAGCTCTGCTAATTTCTCTAGTGGAATTGGGTTCCAGTTGCCTGTACCCGTAGCTGAAATCTCTTTAACAACATCTGGAACTTTCAGACCCAAGTCATTGTAAAGAACAGAACCGCTGGATAATTTGTCGCTTACAATAAAGAAGGTTTTTCCTACGAGCCAAATTGCTGCAGCAGATTCATCCTTTGCTGCGGCTTGTAATTTTTCTTTTGCATCCTTCGCTTTTGCCTCGTAAGTATCAATAGCGCTTTGCGCTTCTTTATCCTTACCTAGCAATTCACCGATTTTCAGCAAAGATTTACGCCAGTCAGCATTAATATCATCACCTAAAGTGTATGTAGGTGCGATCTTTGAGTATTGTGCGTATTTCTCACCCTCAACATTGCTGTTATAGGCCATAATAATAAGATCAGGTGTAAAGCTTGTTACGGCTTCGAATGGAAGATCGTAAGCAATAGTTGGGATATCTTTTAACGAATCTTGCAAATAATCCTGTATCCCATTTGGTACTGACCATTGCGCTACTGGTTTAATGCCAAGCGTAACCAAGTGATCCTCTAAATAGGATGCGAGAATACGCTGCGGATTTGCTGGAATAGTCACTTCGTTGCCAAGCGCATCCGTTACCTTTTTTTCTGCTTGAACTTCTGGTTTCGGATCTTTATTCTCATTAGTATTATTGCCGCCACATGCCGCTAACCCCATCGTCATGATCATTAAGCTAATGAATACTAATGCAATTTTCTTTTTGTTGCGATTAAACAAAATAATTCCTCCTATTTGCCTTATGTACTTAAATAGGAAGCGGAGTCTCATCCACTTCTAAAGTCAAATAATGATAACAATTATCATTATCAATGTCAACTGGAAAATGATGAGCGACTTGAACCTCACAGCCGCTCATCATTCCATTATATATGAGATAAATATTCCTTTATAGCCTGATACAGCTCTTCTCTCTCTGTTTCCCTAATATCATGTGATGAATTCGGAAAATCACGTACAGAGAGGTGAGTGAACAGCTGATGAAATTGATCGATGTCACTCTCATGAATCAGGGAGCCTTCCAGTAAGCCTCGAATAACTAATACTGGAATCTCAAGCTTAGCATGAAGCAGAATACCTGAAGATTCTCTGTATATTCCCTTCACCGCTTGCTGTCTAATGTACTTATTCCTGCCAGTGGGAATCAAATACTCATTAATATATTTTTCAGCCCATTCCAGAGACATCTGTTTATGCTCTGCAGGATAGTCCTGAATAATAAGCGAGAGTAAGCGGTTCTGATTGGTCTGAGCATAGCCGAGTGCATAGGAGACGCCTCTAGAATTGCCCATCAGATGGAATTTTCCAATCCCTGATTCTTGAATCACTGCTTCCAAATCGCCAACATGATCCGCGAGATCATAATTCGTTCGCGGCGTATCACTTCTACCCCTTCCACGGAAAGAAAGAGCAATAGCTCTTCGAGGCAATAAATAGGTAAGCAGATCCTCATACTCTTCCGCGGTTTCCGATAGTCCCGGACACAGAATAATGGGTGCAAGCTGCTGATCCGCCTTTTGAATCGAGTCAATATAATGAATATTAACATCCTGATTTGTCGCTAAGCCAGATAAATACATGGTCGAACCTCCTTGGTGAAAACCAGACACTGATTTATCTTTCTCGAGCTATAAGATAACACTTATCAGAGTGACTAAATCCGATGCGAGGATAGTATTCAACAGCAGTTGGAGCCGAAAGCAGGACCAAAGATACTTCAGGGCCTAGTGACTCTCTTACGTGCTCAACTAATTGCTTGCCTATGCCAAGTCTCTGATAGTCATGATCAACTGCAAGATCAGATAAATAGCAGCAATAAGCATAATCTGTTATGCCGCGAGCGACACCTACTATTCGATCATTATCCCAGGCACTTATAATTATATCTGCATGATCAATCATTTTTTGCAATCGTTTTAGATCATGAAAAGGACGTTTTATTCCAGAAGCTTGAAACACCTGTGATAATGCAGCTGCAGTCAATCCCGTGTCATTTTTATATGTAATCATGACCCATCACCTCACCCTTTTTTTATCCTTAATCAGTTAGGACAAGGAAATCTTCTGTATGCTCTCTAATGTAAGCATTCATTGAAGCTATTGTCTCATTTGCAATTGGAATATATCTCACGTAAATGTCTGACGTTTCAGAAAGCAGCTCTTCATCCCCATCCAGGTCAGATGCCAGAGCTTGTCTCCAAGTTCCATCCTCTAGTCTATTTTTCTCTTGCACAAGCTTCTCCATTTCATCACAAATTGCGATGTACTTCTCCTGCCCGTAGAAAGAAACGCCATCCTTTAGGGCAGCCCAGCCTTTTAACTCAGTAATAAAATAGGATGAAAACCAATAGAACTCAGCTAAGGTTTTTGTATGATTGTGAAAGGCATAAAACATGTATAATCCCTTCTGTCCTTCATTCAACTCCTTATACGCATCAAGCTTCGCAGCCTGATCCTTCCCTCTCAATGAGGTCAGTGTATCCTCAACGCATAACCAGGATAACCGCGCATTCTCTAACTCTCTCTCCTTTAAACCAACTCTCATACCCTCATCCTCTCAAAATATGTTCAGCAGCTCGCTGATTTGATTAATCTGATAGAGCGGTTTTGCCGTTAGATCATCCCGCCACGGCTGATTCACCTTCATCCATACCGTACTCATACCGACTTGCGAAGCACCCTCGATATCGTTAACCGGGTGATCACCAACATATATACATTGCTCTGGACTTACATCCAACTGAGTCAGCATACTATTAAATATGCGGCTATCCGGTTTTTTAAAACCCGCTTCCTCTGAAACAATAATAGAATGGAATTGCTCTCTAATGCCAAGGCGATCGATTTTTCCATATTGTATCGCATTTCTTCCATTTGTGATCAGTGCTATTTTGTACCGATTTCGGAATTGGTTGATAACTTCCAAAGCCCCATCCATTAGCACTGCACTCTTCACATATTCTTCTTTGTAAAAGTTCATTAGCTCTTCATGATCTGGTTTGTACAGCCAAGATAATTGCTCCAGCAGCTCTTGGAAAAGTATTCTCTTATCTTTATATCCGTCTTCATCCAGCTCAACTATTAACGCTATAATTTCTTGATGTGAATCCAAATGCTCAAAGTAGCGGGCTGCAAAAGAATGCGCAAATGCTTGGAAAGTGCTTGTTCGATCTAATAACGTGTTATCCAAATCGAAAATAATCGCTTTTATATTTGTATGCGAATTCTTCATTTGATCCCCTCCCTTTCATCAGTTCCATTATTATACAGCTATAGCGGTTAATGGGGAAGTGTTAGTTTCCAATTGAAAAATAAAAAGCCGTTCGCAAAAACGGCTTTTTACTAATATAGGTTACTTATGTCTGGAAATAAACGAAGTAATGGGCTGGAAAAGCTCCTCGCGTTCCCAAATGATTTTAAATCCACGCAAAAGCACTTCTGCGAAGGTCTCATCAAATGGCTCATTAAGCCAATTCTCTTCGACAATCCCATACTCTGCTTCTAAACCATTCACATAGAGAATGCGCAAGGATAGAAGTGATCCCCATTCATCCTTGGTCGCTTGCTCAATTGGATTAAATGGAAAGCTATTAAGTATGGCATCAAATGTTTTGGACTTCTTGTCCGAGATGATAATAAAATTCATATCCGATTCTTCTTCATCCTCGTCGCTTGCACAAGGGCCAACTAATGCAATCCCCGCTATATGGGACTGATCGCCTGCCCATTTTAAAAATTGATATAATAATGCATAGTGATCCGTTCTCATAGCTGCTGTGCCCCCACATACCTCTTATCAAATTGCGCCTGATTGCCATCAAAAACATTAATATCTACATAAGCATCAATGCCCTTAACTCTGCCTCGATTGCAATATTGCCAAAATTCCCAATCCCTCTTCCCCTTCAGAGTTGGGTATTTTACAATATCACGAATCCAAATTTCATAATCCTCGAATCCATTTGCCACATAGTTATTGTAGGTATCATAAGTTACATACAAAATGGGCTTCTTATGATAGAACGATTCAAGCTTGTCACTCATCGCTTTTAACTCTTTTTGAATGACTGCAGCATCATGTGTTAATGCTATCTCGATGTCAATGACAGGCGGCATACTTGTCTCTTCACTTGGAACAATAGAAATAAAATGCTCTGCCTGCTCTTCACCTTTACTCCTTGTAGAGAAAAAATGATAGGCGCCAACCAGTAATCCGTTGTCCTTGGCCTGCTGCCAATTTGTCTGAAAGGTATCATCTGTATAATCATGACCTTCTGTAGCTTTCATATAAACGAACTGATAATTCTTAGAATCCGCAACTGTCTTCCAGTCTATATTCCCCTGATAATGGGAAACATCCAGTCCTCTAACCTTATATTTCATAGCAAAAACACTATTATGCCAAATCAGACCTTTATACTCTAAAAAACCGAGCAACAGAACTAGCGAAACTAGAATCATAACCGTTTTTTTGAATCGCATGGATCACGCTCGCTTTTATAATTGTTTTTGCCTGCTATAAGCTACAACCTCTTCGTACGAGAGATTACCGCCAAAAATATCAAGCGCGCTGCCTATCGTAAGGTCTAATTTCCCATTAGACAACTTGTCGAATTGTTCCATATCCGCTAGGGATCTCGCGCCGCCGGCATACGTTGTTGGAATGGTTACCCAGCCTGCAAGCGCACTGACCAAGCTCTCTTGAATACCACGCTGCTTGCCTTCCACATCGACAGCATGGACAAGAAATTCATTACAATATTGCTCAAGATATTGAATATTTTCTTGATTCACTTCAAAATCGCTGTATTGCTTCCATTGATTCGTTACGACAAACCATTTGCCATCCTTCTCTTTGCAGCTTAAATCAATAACAAGACGATCTACGCCTACTTCAGCTACCATTTTCGCCAAATGCTCCTCATTTAGCTTACCGTCTTTGAAAATGTATGACGTCACAATTACATGAGAAGCGCCATGCTCCAAATAGGAAGCTGCGTTATCTGCTGTAATGCCTCCGCCAATTTGCAAGCCGCCTCGATATTGTTGCAGCGCACTGATCGCAGCATTCTCATTCCCGCTGCCAAGCATAATGACATGACCGCCAGTCAAACGATCTTGTTTGAACAGCTCAGCGTAATGGGCTGAATCATGCTTCGATACAAAGTTTTCTATAATTTCTGTATTAAGCGTTTCACCAACAATTTGTTTTACTTTTCCATCATGCAAATCTATACAAGGTCTGAATTTCAACGTGATTCCTCTATTCTGTAATTTTCTATGTAAGAACTCTTATAAGAAAAATACCCTATAATGACTGCACAAGCAACCGTTCTGCTCATTTATTAGACTATGTATTCGGAACTAAAGCTTCATGTTGCGTAAATAATCTGGTATTCTTCTCATCATACGCTCCCGATCCGCTTCAAACTCATATTGCTCGTACAGCTCATGTGCATCCTTTGTTCCTAATAATCCTAGCAAATCCTTCAGTTCATCGGACGTGGTCAAGCTCTCCACAAGCTTCTTTCCAATTCCCTGACCCCGATATGCTTCATCAATAATGACATCACATAACCAATACATCGTAGCATGATCCGTTACGACTCTAGCAAAACCCACTTGCTTGCCGCTTTCAACATACACGCCATAACAAATGGAATTTTGAATCGACTTTTCTACTTTAGCCTCAGATCTTTTGTTCGCCCAATAAGAATTCGACAATAACTGTTTTATGGTCTCGATTTGCAATAAGCTACTATCATCACTAATTAGAAATTGTTTAAAAGGAATATGCACGAAAGGTCACCGCTTCCTTATCAATAATAATGATTACTTCACTTCAAAAAACTACTTCAATTAAAGAGAGCCATTATTGTGAAAGACCTGCTATCAATCTTTGCTTCGTATCCGCCAGCCTTGAGCCAGCACCATGGTCTAGAATAGGCTCTGACCAAGTAAAACCATCATCGGCATAGCGCGGAATAATATGCATATGATAATGATTAAGGTCGTTAAATATACCGCCATTTTGACAGATCGTAATACCATCCGGTTGGTAGACCTTTTTTATCACCCGTGTCATTCTCACAGATGCATCCATAATAGCGCTTAATGTGGTGTCCGTGATTTCATCGACATCAAGATAGTGTTCTTTCGGTAAAATGAGAACATGCCCTTCATTAAAAGGAGCAATGTCTAGGACGCATGTAATGAAGTCATCCTCATAGACAATATGAACATCTATAAGCCTATTCGCTATTTTACACCCTAAACATTCACTATCCATTTTTATCATCTCCACCGTTCTCGTAATTAAATTCTACACAGAATGGATGAGAACCCGAATCTAAACATTTCTCAATTCTCTCTTTGAAATTTTTCCAAGTTACTAATTTTAAAGCCTCTTCTATTTTAAAAAATCCAACCTCTAATGCCTCTTCCGTTACCATAGGAACGCCACTCACATGTTTAGCAAGAAATAAAGTATTGCAAATGCTGTTGCCCACATTCTGAAATATTCCGCAAAATTTTATGATCTCTATATCAATTCCCGCTTCTTCCTTCGTCTCTCTTATCGCAGCACAAGCAAGCGACTCCCCTTCCTCCACTTGCCCTCCTGGCATTTCCCAGCCTCTTCTTGGACCTTTAATAAGCAATATTTCATTGTTGTCATTCAAAATAATAGCCGCAGCTGAAATAATATGCTTGGGTGTCATCAAAGGATAATCTCCTATTCGATTTATTTTGTTAATACTGTCTATCCCGAAGGTCCTTATCCTCAAAATAAATTTGAATGTAATCAATCGTTTCTTTGCCAGTCAATTGTACCACCCACTCCCCATTGGTAAAATGCTTTGACGTGTTATTTTCAAATCCAGCTATTGCGAGCTTATGCTCGGATGCTTCAATGGGGTCCCCGATCTTAACATCAAATATACTGTAATTGGTATTCGTGAACTGAATAGAACTAATCGATCCATATAAATCATGATCGGAGTCGCCTGCTATACCAATTTTAATGGCTTTCTCTTTATATTTCCGAAAATGACCGCCAAAGCCTTCTTGATACTCGCCTTTTCCCCAAGCTTTGATCAATTCAGCTTCATCCATTCCAAAATAGATCTCATCAGCCGAAAAATTATCGTTAAATGCTACAACGGAAAGTGATTTTTCTTTACTCAGCATAAACATCAAGAAAATAAAAGCAAGTATAAGTCCTATAATCCCAATTGTAGAATATAGCTTTTTGGATCTAGCTCTTGCATTCATTCTATTTCTCCGTTCATCTCCAACACAAATCTTTCAAGAAATGCGAATTGAAATAGTTCTTTTTGATGGAATATCTCCCTGGATAGCTCATAATTCAAGCTCTTACGTGAAGCTTCTAGGTAGTTCTTATGTTCTTCACTTTCCCAGTGCTGGATAGAATCAAAAACATTCCCTTCCTCATGCGCTTGATATTGAAAGTTCAACCATACCTCCATGGAGCCAAAATGATCAAGAACATCAGCATCTTGCACAATTTTAATGTAAAACGGTAGATCCTTTTGCAATCTAGTATTATGTAATAAAATAATTTCGGAAATAAGCTCTAGCTCTTCTGCTGTGCATTCATTTGCTAGAAGTGACTTTACTAGATGAGCACCTGTAACAGCATGAGGCTCAATGCCTTTGGTTACATCATGGAAGAGTGCGGCTGCATAGATGACATCATCTTTGGTCGCATCATCTGGGAATAATCGTTTTCTTAAATGGATGGATAGCTTGGCTACTCTGTGTGTATGGTAGTAAACAAAGCCTTTTTCTCTTTGAAGATGTGATTTTCGTTTGCCCATTGCTTTATAAGCAATTTCATGAATCTTCTCTCTATTCATTTTTCATTCCCCCCAATCATTCACATTGTTATAGCACGTTAAACTCTAGAAGCTCAGCTACATATTCCTCTGAAAATGATGAGCGGTGATATCCATTTTACGATTCAGATAAAATCTGTGGGCATCATAGCGCTGCGTACCTGAGTCCAGATGGAATTGCTGACATCCAGCGTTTTCTGCCTCCCTTTCGAGCCAGTCAAATAGAAGTTTGGCGTATCCTTTGGATCGACTGTTTTGGTCTGTGATCAGATCATCCACATACAGAAACTTCCCCCATGCTAGTGACTCAGTTATTCTAAACCCTGCTGCGGCTTTCACTTGCCCCTCATCCACAACACTCACTAATGTATAGCCAAATTGAGTCTGAAAATTTTTGATTTTTTCTACATATTGCTCCTCCAGAAGGTGTGGACGTAATTGTTTTAGCAATGAAAAAGTCTCATTTATTTCAGAATCCAATTTCATTATTTTCACTTCAGCCATATGGATAACCCCCAGTATTTTAAAAAAACAAATGTTAGATTCTCGGATTATAACGCTTATTTAAGTAAGCTCTCAAGCAATTTTTGCTGAGAGACAGGCATGCCTGAAGGCCAATCACCGAGATGACAATAACAAATTTCCGAAATTTCACTGCAGGCTTGAAACGTTCCTCCTATGACCTTGCCTCTAAATATCAAATCAACTCGATTAGGATTTCGATTATAGAGTGCCTTTGCTAAACCGGTAATTTGAACCGTAAGACCTGTTTCCTCGAAAACTTCTCGCTCAAGTCCAGCCTCAGGCGTCTCAAGCTCCATCCAGCCGCCAGGTATTCCCCATGGCTCCCTTCTGTACACATGCTTCAGCAATAGAATCTTTCCATCTTCATTTGTAAAAATGCCTAGTACCGCAACAAGAAACTTATGCTGCGCACGATATACAATCCAGTTTTTCAAGCCGACAAATGGCGTATGCTTATATAGATATACAAGTAAATCCCTAGGCAGCAAACTCATTAATTTAACAAACATTTTTCACCTTACTTCCTTATTAGATGGGTGAATTTCATGTAAAATCATTCCAATAATAATTACATAACGTCTATGAATACATATTTGTTGCACAGCAAAACACCCAATGCATCTTTTCAACATTCTACCATGAATGCCCTTTTTCTAAATAGAATCTGGTAAAAAATGATTATAACTATAAATTCCATCCTCATATAGCCATTATTCCGTTAGGATGAAAGTATGACTAAGACCTCAAGATAGAAATGAAAAGGTGGTTTCTCTAGATGCATATTCCTGCAGGACATACCGTTTTTGATAAAGACGCACTTTTCAGTAAAATAACCAGCATCTATGAAATAGGTACGCCTATACAAACCAAATTCGTTTCAAATGGGTTGAATGATACGTATAGCGTGGACACAGAGCTAGGAACATTCATCTTACGCATTTATAAATATAAGTGGCGCTCAGAATCCGATATACGCTTTGAGCTTGATTTGTTATTGCACCTGAAGGATTATGGGATTCCAATCTCCTATCCTCTTGCTCGGAAGGATGGTGAGCTTGTGACGGAAATTGACGCACCTGAAGGGAAACGTTATGCAGCTTTATTTACTTTCGCAGAAGGTATAGGTAAAGGCGATCTTGAATCAAGCATCAATTATGGTCACTCCATCGCTCTTATGCACGATGCGATGGACAGCTATATGCCAAAGCATAATCGGTTCCTGCTAGACACCAATCATCTGCTACAAGATCCGCTTCAGCATATGCTACCTTTTTTAAAGCATCGACCTGCTGATACTCAGTTTGTTATCGATTTATCTGAGCGATTGACTACTCGCATTCTGGACTCCAAGGAGAATCTTGATTGGGGTGTCTGTCACGGTGATTTGCATGGCTGGAACGTTTTCCACTCAGAGGACGGCGGCTTAACACACTTTGATTTCGATTGCTGCGGAATCGGCTGGCGCTCTTATGATCTATCTGTATTTCTGTGGGATCGCGTTCATGGCAAATCAGAAAAGGAAGACTTTAAAGATGAATGTTGGGACGCATTTATCGGTGCTTATCAGAAGGAAAGACCACTCAATCAGGCTGATCTGGATAGTATTCCCGTCTTCATTGTTGCAAGACAGCTATGGTTAATGGGGCTTCATACGAGTAATAGCGGCATTTGGGGAGCTTGGCAGGATGACAATTATTTTGATGGAAAGCTAAAATTTCTAAAGGCTTGGGTTGATGCATACGGTTTATAAGGAGCAAGCCTGATTTTAGGCAGAAAAAAAACCGCTGCTTCACGGTTGATTACACTTATTCATATAGAAGGCGGCAGATTACTACATGATCTGTCTGCCTTTTTTTAATTCCTTCATATCTTTGTTGTTATTATTAATTGTTGGAAGCATTCTTACACTGCTAACCATTGGAGACGAACATTGATGACAAGCAGGTACATAATCAAAAGCGAAATTATCACGAATCCAGCTATTACAGCCTTCATTCTCACAAGTCCAAATCATTGTGTCTTCTTGAGGAGTTTCATCTAACGATTTTCTTCGAAAATACATAGTCCATTCCTCCTTCGATCTATAAAAAAAAGCCCTTAACAAAAGTTAAGGGCTTTAAACTGTAAACTACAGTTTTACAACGTTTTCTGCTTGTGGTCCACGGTTGCCTTGAGTTACGTTGAACTCAACTTGTTGACCTTCGTCAAGAGATTTGAAACCTTCGCCTTGGATTGCGGAGAAATGTACGAATACGTCATTTCCACCTTCAACCTCGATAAAACCGAAACCTTTTTCTGCGTTGAACCATTTAACTGTGCCTTTTTCCATTATAAAAACCTCCAATAATTTATTTAACATGTTTTTTTTGTACGAAACTAAAAATCACATATTGATAAAGGTACCATACAAATGATCACCCTTATCAATATGCGAATTCAAGGTTTAATTTGTTTATAAACGTAGTATAGCACACCAAAAAACAAAAGACAAGCCTCCCTTCATTTAATATATAATATGCTTGTTGAAGATTAATTTGGGTATGTTGCATCCTCGATGCGGGGATATTACAAACAGGGAGTGATGATCGATGAATCAGAAGATATCAAAGCTGTTAACCTTATTTTTCATTTGTTCTATATTAGTAAGCTGTAGCAAACAATCAACAAATATTGAAAATGAAATAACACCAACGACAACTGGGAACGCATCTGTTGAAGCGACGCCAGAACCGAGTGATCCAATAAAAGAACGAATCTCCAAAATGTCTACCGATGAAAAAATCGGTCAGATGGTTATTGTCGGGCTTGAAGGAACGACGATGGCAGCCGATGCCAAAGAAATGATCGACAGCTATCATGTAGGCGGGTTTATTTTATATAAAGATAATATAGTGGATGCTAAGCAAACTATGACTTTGCTTAATCAGCTTAAAGCACAAAATCAACACCAAGCCAGTCAAACACCATTATGGCTAAGTATAGATCAAGAAGGCGGCAAGGTTAGCCGTGTCCCTCTCGAATTCGCAAAATTTCCTGCTGCTCAACAAATTGGACGCATGGACAACTCCGATTACTCACATCAAATTGGATTAGCATTGGGTGAGATGATTCAAGGCCTTGGCTTTAATATGGACTTTGCTCCTGTACTTGATATTAATAGCAATCCGAAAAATCCTGTTATCGGCAGTCGTTCATTCGGCTCTGATCCTGACACGGTCATCAAACATGGAATTGCAACAATGAAAGGAATACAACATAATGATGTAGCTGCGGTTGTAAAGCATTTTCCAGGCCATGGCGACACTTCGGTTGATTCCCATCTAGAATTGCCCGTAGTAAATAAAAGCTTAAAGGAATTGGAATCGTTTGAGCTCCTCCCTTTCATGGAAGCCATTGAAGAGGATGTAGATGCCATTATGATCGCTCACTTGCTCATTCCGAAAATTGACGATCAAAACCCCGCTTCCTTATCTAAGAAGATCATCACAGATTTATTACGAAATACACTAAAATATAACGGTGTCATTATCACGGATGACATGACCATGGGTGGAATAACAAAAAACAATGATATTGGTGAGGCTGCTGTCAGGTCTGTCCTTGCAGGCAGTGACATCTTACTTGTTGGACATGACTATGAGCTCCAAACCAAAGTTCTGAAGTCTTTAAAGAAAAGCGTGGAAGACGGTACAATTTCCATAGAAACGTTAGATAAGAGCATCTACCGTATTCTGCATTTAAAATCGAAATATAAATTGAAGGATTCAGCATTAGAGAACGTGGATGTTGCATCCATTAATAAGGATATTAAAGAAGCATTGAATAGCAAATAAACAAAAAGCTCTCCTGGAAAAGGTTGTAAAAACCGTTTCTCGGGAGAGCTCTTTATTTTCATTCCTTTTTTTACAAAGCCATAATATGATAACCCGCATCAACATGAAGCACATCGCCGGTTACGCCTCTCGACAAATGACTAAGCAAGAACATCGTCGCATCGCCAACTTCTTCTTGGTCTATATTGCGACGAAGCGGTGCTTTTTCTTCAATCGTGGACATGATGTCATTAAAGCCAGATACGCCTTTGGCAGCTAGAGTCCGGATAGGGCCTGCCGAAACCGCATTTACACGAATGCCGTATTTCCCGAGATCTTCTGCCAAATACTTCACGCTTGCTTCAAGAGCTGCCTTCGCAACGCCCATTACATTGTAGTTCCTTACAACGCGCTCAGCGCCAATGTAGGTTTGAGTAACGATGCTGCCGCCTTCCGTCATCAATCTCTTCGCTTCACGAGAAACAGCAACTAAGGAATACGCACTTGAGTTTTGAGCAAGTAAATAACCTTCTCTGGTTGTATCCACATACTCCCCTTGCAACTCATCCTTATCAGCAAAAGCGACGGAATGGACGACTCCATGAATGATTCCAGTCGTTTTCTCAATATCTGCAAAAGCAGCAACAACGCTCTCATCATTCAGTACGTCACAGGATACAGTTTGCAATGCTTCCATTCCATGTTGGTCCAGTAGCTTCTTTAGCTTTTCTAGAGATCTATCTTTGCGATAAGTAAATATAAGCTTTGCGCCTTGATTATGAAGTGTTTTTGCAACACCCCAGGCAATACTCCGTTCATTTGCTACACCCATAACGACGATTATTTTATTTTGCATTAAGTTTGACATGCTGTTCCTCCTAGTTGTTCATTCCACTTTACCTATTTGCTTTGCAGTTATTACCTTATACTAAACGATATGGCTGAAAATTATCAACTTTTAAAAGTTAGTTAAACTTTTCAACAGAAATGTTTTTCAGATGAAGTGGGATCTTTGTCATTTCGCCTAAAGTAAGCTCAACAACCTGTTCAGGAATAATTTTCTCCAATTCTTCGGGAGAGAAATTCCCATACCTTTTCACCTTTCCATCCGCACGAAGGGCATAAATAGAATTTTTATATTTACTTATAATTTTCACTTGGATAACCATTTTGCTTTTCATTAAGAGTTCAACGATGACGATGATTAGAAGTGCAAGCAATATAACGCCTGCTAAGAAAAAGAAAAATCCGAGCGACATTAGATCATCATTGGCATAGACATTAATAAATTGATTAACGGTAAAAATCAATCCAGTTGCAAGTGAAATAATAAACTGCAGGTAGACTTGAGATGACTTTAATTTGACGATAATCACTCCTTAAAAGGAAACTATTGTTAAATTATTGAAATTCGTCATTCCAATTCAATATCCTCCCTGCGTCTATTCTGCAATGATCTTCTCATAGCAAACACTGCTCTCGCTATTTACGTATTCTCCGAATTTTCCGATTAATACATAACCATGCTTCTTATAGAAGCTGATAGCCTCCGGTTGTTCTTCTCCAGCTTCCAGCTTAATCGTTTTAAAATGTAAAGCCTTCGCTCTCGACTCCAACTCTTTCAAAATCATTTTTGCAATTCCTCTATTTCGATAAGGCTCATCTACAAAAAATCTTTTCAGCTCTGTTGATCGCTCATCAAGCTGCCTAATCGCGCCGCACCCCACAGGAATGTTATCTAAATAAGCAACGATAAATATCATGTCATTCACTTTAGCAGCATCTGTAAAATCAACCACAAATACCTCTTCTACTGGATATTGCTGGAGTAGGTATTTATCTAGCTTCATTATGAGCATATGTAAATCATCATCATAGGGATTCACTTGAACTAACATTATTTGATCTTTTTCACTTACGCTCATTACTTAAACCCTCGCATTCCAATTATCGTTCGTCCATATTTACTTCTTCATTTTACTATTTGCCCAGTATCAAATCTATCTCTAAAATAAGCAATTCGTACCATACCTAGTTTTTCTACATTGTTCCAAAAACAATTAAAAATGAGCCAAAAACGCCGTTATCCATCCTTTTCACATGAACAAAATTATTAATATATGAAAATAAGGCAGATGTCCACACGAGCAAGTTGCCCTCTGCATTAACTATTTAGAAATTACAAATAGGAGGTTCTTATCTATGGGATGTAATAACACTAGTACTGCGTTAAGTTGCTGTCCTGATAAAGATTTCGTTCAAGATAAAGTATGTACTCCTTGGAGCGGTACAGTTCCAGATGCTGCTGTCGCTGATGTTGAAGTTGTTGTTTTTACGAATAACATCAATCAAAATATTGTTGGTACGGGATATGTGCAATATGACATCGGTCCTGGTCCCATAACACTTGATTTTCTAGATAGCACCGGGACGCCTATTAACCCTGCTACCATTACACTGACACCAGGCTCCAGTCTAGCTTTTACGTACAGACGATTCTCTGTTATCCAATTAACATTACCGCTAGCAACAGCTGGTACTTATCAAGGGGAATTCTGTATTACTACCCGTTACCCCGTTCAATAAATAGAAAACCATAAGGAGGGATAGCCCTATATGTGTGAATCAACATCAACATTAAGTTGTTGCTCAGAGAAAATCGTAGTGCAAGATAAAGTATGTACAAGTTTTTCATTAGCAGCTGCCGGTACCCAACTTATTTATACGGATAATATATCACAAACAATTAGCGGTACGGGTTATGTTACGTACGAAACCGGAACAGGTACTTTGACGCTGAACTTCTTCAAAACAGGCATCGTTGCAGCAATTCAAACCGTTGTCATTCCTGTAGGAGGCAGCGCAACTTTCACAGTAAGACGTTTCGATAACATCTCATTAACTTCCACAGGAGCTGCACAAGGAGAGTTCTGTATTACCGTACGCTATACCCTATAGTTTATTTGTATGTATTTCATAAAAAATGACAAACATATGACAAGGTGGTTCTTCCAACAATGTGGAAAACCACCTTTATTATTGTTCATCGATGGGAGCTGAATTTGCACGCAACGCTATAGTCGATGAAATATTATATTTCCCCTCTACATATGTGAACTCATTTCCTTGAGCTGATACTTTGATAGAATTAATACCTTTGCCAATATAATTCCTTGTATTGCCCGGCATGACAGAGATATGTTTCGGTTCCACACCATCAATTTCAACTTCTAACAAATCAGAACTCGTTGGACTAGAATAAATACTAATCTGCACTAGTACAACATTCGTCGCAGCATCTGCTTCCCATATCGGTATCTCCATCTTGTTTCCTTGAATGAATATATTGCCGCAGCATTCTTTGTCCACGGTTGTATAGCCGGGTTTTACTGGATCTATAGGATCAATACAGCAAGGAACAGGATATGGTTGTGGATAAGGCTTTGGACATGGCTTTGGACAAGGTTTCGGGCAATGGCATGGTTTCGGACATGGACAAGGTCTCGGCCTTGGCCTTGGTCTGTGACAGCGTTTTGGAGGACATGGAAATATAGGACAGCATTTTCTTTTTTTCACATGATGTTTGCAACGTTTTTTCTTAATGGGACAATTCATTTTGCGTTTTTTTCTTTTAGTAAAAGAGGAGTTCACAATGTGAACGATCATCAATGACAATAGTGCTTCTTTTCTGGAGCAAATTCTCCTCTTCAGCACTCTCCCCCTCTTCCAAAAAACATATTTTCAGATCCTTACTTATATTAAATGTAATATCACATCACATGGTTAAACATTATCTATCTTTATTTTGAAAAGGAGGTATATGCCTATTTTTTGAGAGTCTAAATCATTATTTAGACTCTTAGAGAAAACATTAAGTTATTTCATGCATAGACCAAACGACTCCGTTTGTCGCGCCGCTGCCTAAGTTTAATGCGATAGTCAAGCCGTTTGCATTATAGTAAAGCCCAATCACATCACCTGCATTTAGTGTAACCTCACCTGCTAGCGTAACGGTTCCATTCCCGAGAACCGCTCTTAATGTTAAAACTAAAGCAATATTAACATTCAATATAGGTAATAGTCCGGTTACTAAACTCGTCGTTGTAGGTGATGTTCTTTGCACAAGGAAAAATGGATTAATCCCCCCGCCAAGAGATACGCCGATAGCTGCTGTGGTTGAGTAGTTGACAGTCGCTAAAATCGTGTATCTTCCAGTTACCGGAATTGTAAAATTACCAGTTACTGGATTAAAATTCGCATGACCATAATAAGGGCTCGCTACCGACCAGTTCGTAAATTGACCGCTGGCAGATACGATTAAAGTAGCCAAATAAGCAGAAAACCCTTCTGTAGCAAAGTTCGGTCCTGTAGTACCGGTTGCTCCCGTTGCACCAGTCGGTCCCGTAACTCCTGTTGCTCCTGTTGACCCCGTAACTCCTGTTGCTCCTGTCGCTCCCGTGGCTCCAGTTGGACCCGCAACTCCTGTTGACCCCGTAGCTCCCGTCGCACCTGTCAGACCTGCAACTCCTGTTGACCCCGCCGCTCCTGTCGGACCCGCAACTCCTGTTGAACCCGTGGCTCCTGTCGGACCCGCAACTCCTGTTGCTCCCGTCGCTCCTGTCGGACCCGCAACTCCTGTTGCTCCCGTGGCTCCTGTTGGACCTGTCGGTCCTGCAACTCCTGTTGCCCCCGTGGCTCCTGTCGGTCCCGCAACTCCTGTTGCTCCCGTCGTTCCTGTCGGTCCCGCAACTCCTGTTGCTCCCGTCGCTCCTGTCGGTCCCGCAACTCCTGTTGCTCCCGTCGCTCCTGTCGGTCCCGCAACTCCTGTTGCTCCCGTCGCTCCTGTCGGTCCCACAACTCCTGTTGCTCCCGTCGCTCCTGTCGGACCCGCAACTCCTGTTGACCCCGTGGCTCCTGTCGGACCCGCAACTCCTGTTGCTCCCGTCGCACCTGTCGGACCCGCAACTCCTGTTGCACCCGTCGCCCCTGTCGGACCTGCAACTCCTGTTGCTCCCGTGGCTCCTGTCGGACCCGCAACTCCTGTTGACCCCGTAGCTCCCGTCGCACCTGTCAGACCTGCAACTCCTGTTGCTCCCGTGGCTCCTGTCGGTCCCGCAACTCCTGTTGACCCCGTGGCTCCTGTCGGTCCTGCAACTCCTGTTGCCCCTGTCGCTCCGGTTGCTCCAGTTGCTCCAGTCTTCCGGGTTCCGTTGCAGCTTAAACCACCCGAACATGAACAATGACTAGATGAACAGCCTGCACTTCCTCTATATAATTTTGATCTGCTATCATTTTCTAGCATTTTAGTCCATCTCCTCAATACCTTCCCCTAACCCTATAACCTTCTCTATTACTAGTTGATGAAATTCGCTCTGATTTTGATTGTACTGAAGCCTTACCTGCAAAAAGTTAGCTTGCCGAACATAAAAAAAGAGAGCACCAGTCGTCTTCAGAACGACGCAGTGACTCTCAATTTTCCATCCATTCCATTGTATGAATAGGGTTAAAATCTCACATCTCTTTATTTATCATATAATTAGCTTAATGCTAAATTTTCAATGGATGCCAAAACCGTATTATTGAAATAATCTACATACATATTTTTAAAAGGCTTTTCATGATTGAGCTCTACCGATAAATGGACGGTTACTGTCTTATATACAGGATCAACGCAGATAAATGGTCCAGCAGCACCCCAATGCGAATAGGCAACCGGTGAGAATAAATCTCCTCCGTCTCGTTTGGTCCCATTAATAGCCCAGCCATATCCCCAAAATGCTTCTGGAAATACCTCATCTCTGTAATGGGAGGAAACGCCAGGAATTTGATTTCTAGTCATTTCCCTCACTGTTATAGGACTAAGAATGCGAGTACCATTATATTGACCGCCATTCAAAAACATTTGTCCAAAGACAGCTAAATCATATGCCGTTGCATATGCGCCACCGCCAGCAGAAACAGAATCGAGTGCCATATCCGTTTCAATCCATTCTGCACAAGGAGCATCCATTGAACGACGAACAACTCGATCACGAACTTCCATAGGTACATGATAGAAGGAATTTTCCATTCCTAATGGTATGAAGATATTTCCCTTTACAAAGTCCTGATGTGCTAGACCGCTCACCCGCCTAATGATTTCACCCAGCAAATCATAGCCGTAGCCTAAATAAGACATCACTTTCCCAGGCTCAGTCTGTAGGGCTGCGTCAAAACCATAATATAATCTCTTATGCGTATGAGCATCCTGATTTGCTGGACAAAAAGGAAGATCAATCGTATCCCATTTCTCATGAAAATGCGTACTTAGAGCATCTGCATTCATTCCCGAAGTATGGGATAGTAGGTGATGCACAAGAACCTTTTCTTTGCCCACACCGCTAAATTCTGGAATATAATCTGCGACAGGCCGATTTAACCCAACCTTCCCTTGTTCCACTAGCATCATAACTGCAGTTGCCGTAAACACCTTCGTAATCGAACAAAGCGGAAACAGTGCTTGGACCGTTAATTCAGCGGATTGTTCTGCAGGTCCATATTTCCCATCCGCTTGATGGACGAGCACAATTCCATTTCTTGCCGCAAAAACGACTTGTGCAGGCGTAATCCCATCCCTCACCATTTGCGATGCAGCTGTGCGAATTCGATCAACGCCAGATGAATTCACTCCTGCTTCCTCCAACGTTCCATCTAAAAGCTTAAACATATTTTATCCCCCTATTTGTCTAAAAGTTAATATAAGTATTATATTTAAACAAATATGTTAACAATCCTTCTTTAGAGGGAAAAAATGTATGTAACCTATTCATAAATGATCTGTGTATGAACTATTCTAAAAAGCTTTTGATAACATCGATATTATTTTGAGCCCTTTGATTCAAGGATTTCTTATCTCTTAGGTTGAACAATGCAAGCTCATGACCGGGATCAAGGATAAGAGGCTTTGTTATAATATTTTGAAGAAGGAGGGCTGTGACTTTATAAGATTTATGTAATAACTCAATTGAACTCTTTTCACGCACGCATTTGATGATCTCGATTATATTTTCAGCATACATGAGCTTCACCATGCTGTCTGACGACATCAGATGCCGATCTGTAAAGCTAATGACATTGTCCAAAATCCGGCTATCTGCATTATTTTTTGCAATGGACAACAATTCCAGCACCGCAGTCCAATCTCTGATAGAGAGCTCTTTTGTACGCATCGCGATCATTTCCGAAATCCACTCGCTCTCAGTATCTTTGGAAATCTCATACGTTTTGTACTCTTCATAATGACCAGCTCGGTGCATTTGAAAATAACTGCCATAATAAGCTGTGAACAGCTCTTGTGCCCTTTCTAATGTATCTCCCATGCTTACACCACCTTGTTTTTTCACAATCTAAATATTTACCTATTTCTGTGAATCACAAATAAATTAACATTATAATTAATCTCACTTAACTGCATCACCACATTCACATAGCTACACAATTAGCAGATTTATTGTTGCCGAATCAATCGTTTGATGCTCTGCAAACGTAAATGTATTCGAGAGAATTAATAAATTATTATATCATTTACGGCATCATTTTAAAAAAGATATAAAAAAGAGCACATTACGTCTTCAATAAGACGCAATAGCTCTTTCGCATACCTAAAACTCAAACACATACTACTCTTGTGACTCTTACGATTCGTTTGATCTACATTCACAGTTCTTTTAAGCCCCTAAACCCAATAAATCAAAATCGCGCTCGAACTGCTCCAGAAGCCTTTGTTTCTCCCCATCCTCTAAAAAAGCTGCTCGCACACCGTTTCTAATAATCGCTGCAATATCGACTAACGTTAGACCACAATGCTCCATCAGAAGCTCATACTCCTTCCGAAGGGTTGTATCTGATACCGTCATATTGTCCGTGTTGACAGTAACGACGATTCCTTGATCCAAATATTGACGAATGGGATAGGAAATCCAGTCCGTAACTGCCTTCGTCTGAATATTGCTAAGCGGACACATTTCGAGTGGAATTCTACGTTCCTTCACAAGCTCAACAACTGCCGGATCCTCTAGCATTCGCACGCCATGTCCGATCCGCACCGCTCCTAGACCCGTAATAGCAACCTCCACGTTTTCCGCTCCAGCCGCTTCTCCCGCATGTATCGTAATCGGTAAACCTAACAGCTGAGCAGATTGGAAGAGATTATGAAATAACTCCGCTGGAAAAGAAGCCTCATCTCCTGCCAAATCTACCGCAACGACGCCTTTTCCATGAAACAGAGCAGCCTCTTCAACAACTTCCACATTCAACTCATGAGAATGACTACGCAAGCAAATTGTAATAGCGCGCGCAATAGTACCAAAGGATTCCTCGCCGCGCTTTAAGCCCTTAACCACATGATGGATGACATCATGAACACTCAAACCATTCAATCGGTGCAATTGCGGCGCAAACCGAACCTCGATATATTTCACATGCTCCCTTGCAGCTTGTTCCACGACCTCATAAGCGACGAGCTCAAGCGCTGCTCCTGTCTGCAGGTAAGGGATGACAAAGCTAAACTTGTCTAGATATTGCTTTAAGTTTAAGCAATTCTCATCTACCTGCATATGAGACAGAAGCTCCATATCCGACATTAATGGCAGAGGTTTCTTTTGCTCGAAAGCGAGCTCCTTTAATGTATCAGGCAATACACTGCCATCCAGATGCACATGCAGATCCACCTTAGGCATGCGTTCCAATAGAGCTCGCTCTACTAATAGTCGTTCGTTCCATTCTGTCATTGCAAAAGCCCCTCCTCTCCTTCAAATCATCCGCATGAGCACCGCTCATGCTTTTCACCCTTTTTACGTTCCGCGATACGTGCTATAACCGCCAGGCGCAACTATTAAGGGTACATGATAATGGGCGTTTTTGTCCATAACACGGAATTGTATAGGAATAAAATCAAATAAGCTATCACTAATTCCTGCCAAATGATTAGATCTTCGGAAATAGTCTCCCGCTGCGAATATTAACTCATAGACACCCGCCTTTAAAGCAACACCCTCCAGTAAAGGACGATCGACACGACCATCATGATTGGTTTTAAATGTCCCGATAAGCTCAGAGGCTGTAGAAGCCCCCCTAACATCATCCCCTAAAAACCAGAGCTCAATCGCAATTCCGACAACCGCCCTGCCGCCTGCAAGATCAAGCACATGAGTCGTTATTCGCCCGCTCATTGTTCATCATGCCCATCTATCAGATCATCTCTCGTCATGGTAAAGCCTTGGAATCCATAAGGAGGACGCGGTTCCGTATATACACCTGCTGAACTAGGATCATCCGGTTCTACAATTGTCTCCCAAGTACGGTTGTTGGATTGGAAACGAACCTCTGAGAGCTGTGGAAAGCTTGAAAGAATGCAGTGACCAATTTGATAAATTAAATATTGAATGGATGGCGTATTTTCGGAATGGAAGATGGTATGAGTAAGATCATGAATTTGTTCAGAAGCAACATAACGACTGCGTTTACTGTCAAAAGCGTCCTCCGCATCGGTATACGTCCAGAAAATATCAAGGAATATAAATAAAGGACGATCATAGCTCTCTGGCAGAGTTGTATACTCATCACGTACGAAACCATAAAATGAGCTGCCGCTAACTTTTATAAGCTGAATATGGGACAAGGCGCTTTCTTGCTCAGCAAGCTGTACGCCATCTGGCGTGCGAATCCATTTCAATGCTGCGCTGGCATGTTCATTGTGAGAGCGCCGAAATACGAGCTGGCTGTCGCTCCATCCGCTTCCTTCTGTAACGGTTACCGAGTTGAACGGCATCCGATCAGCACTTATTTCAATCGCATCCATGTGCGGGTAACGATCCAAGAACCGCTTAGCAAGGAATGCGAGCAATCCTTCAGTGGTACTCCCTTCATAACGAGCTGTTTCTCGTAATATGAAGTTTTTCATGGAATCAGTTGCAACTACTTTCGTATTATCACCCTCTGTAAAAGAAGTAAGAAGAACTTCACTGCTCACTGAGAACGTAATATTATGAGCGAAAATTACATTTGTATCACCTTTATAAGGTGATTCTGGTATAGATGCAACCGACAAGGGGGTTGCATACGTCCGATAGCAAAAAACATCCCCTTTTCCATAATAAAGTGTTCTGCCGCTGTCTAGTTTCATCATCCAAATCTATCCCTTCTCTATTGTAAAATGAGATCATTTAAGCGAAAGCCTGCGATTTTCTCAATTTCTATAAGCGCTTGCTCTGTTTCCTCACTTGTTGTATTCCAAATCCTAGATTCCATTGCAACCAAAATATCTTCCTTCGTTTTACCTCGCACTGCCAAAATAAAAGGAAAGCCATAGGATTTGACATACGTCTCATTCAATTGAACAAGATGTTCATATTCCTCTGTTGTTAGCTGATCTAACCCAGCACCTTGCTGTTCCCTGGTCGAATATTCCCCAATGGCAAGACGTGTACCTAAGTCAGGATGAGATCTTATCAAATCGATGATTGCCTCTGCCCGAGATTCCCGTACGACATTCATCATCGCCATGTGAAGAGATTTAACGCTAGCAAATGGACGTGTTCCCCACGCGCCTGCAGCTACCCAAGGAGAATGTTCAAACACCGACCCCAAAAGTTCGATAAACTGCTCGTGACTGCTCTCATTTATTTGATCTAACGTTATTTTCATGACCAGTACCCCTCGTGAGCAGCAACTGCGGCTTCTTCAATTTCCAGAAATGGCCCGATTACTTCAACAGGCTTGCGTCCATTTTCGAATACGATTCGGCAAGGCAAATCAAGCGTTGGGTTCTGTTCATCATCACCTGTCAGCTGAGCTAATCTTTTCTCCGAAATACCATACACAACGGTTCCTACATTTCCCCAATAAATAGATCCCGCACACATTGCACAAGGTTCAGCACTGGTGTAAAGTGTGAACTCCCATAGCTCTTCTCTCGAATAATGCTTGGAGGCTTCAGCCATAAGTGTTCTTTCTGCATGCCCCGTACAATTCCGCTCTGTAATTTCGACATTTCCTTGCTCCAATACAATTTCTCCCGCTCGATTTACGAGTAGAGCGCCGAACGGTGTGTTCCCTGACTTTCTTGCCTGCCAAGACACTTCAACACAGCGCTGCAAGTAATATAAATGATCAATTTTCTTTGTCATATGCCATTCTTCTCCCTTCAATTGCCTGCTTAACGGCTCGCCGTATACCCCCATAGCCCGTACAGCGGCATATATTTCCTGATAACCCCTCAGCAATTTCTTCGTCTGAAGGATTTGGATTCTGATCAAGCAGAGCTTTAACTGAAACAATCATTCCCGGCGTACAGTATCCGCATTGAAAGCCCCCTTCATCAAGAAAAGCTTGCTGAATCGGATCAATCCCTTTCGCAGATACACCCTCTATAGTTGTAATTTGTTTGCCAGAGCATTGATAAGCCATCGTCAAACAAGAATTAACAGCCCGCCCCTCTATGAGCACCATACATGCTCCGCAGCGTCCGATTTCACAGGAACGTTTCGTTCCCGTTAGCGTAAGATCATTTCTCAAAATCGTTAGCAGTCTCTCAGAAGGAGCGGTTTGAATTGTCTTTTCTTCTCCATTAATGGAGCATTGCAACGCAAACGGCGTTTGAACTTCCGCAGCTTTTTTGCTCATATCCGTTCACTCCTTAGTGAGAAAAAATGGCACTTCCTGCAGAAAGCCTGGATCAACGGGTAATTTCACAACCCATTTTCCACATGCTTGACGGATTGCTGCTGCAATTGCCGGGGCTAGGGTGACGGAGCCTACCTCACCAATACCTCGCGGACCGTAATCATCATTTTCCGGCAAATCCTCAATGGCCTGCACCTCAACTAATCCGCTTTGATCCACAATGGTCGGTACGAGATACGTATCCAAATTACGAGTGATGTAATGTCCTTTCTCCATAACAGCATCTTCAGTAAGTGTAAATCCTAGCGCCATACTGCTGCCGCCTTCAATCTGTCCAAGATAGCCTTGTGGATTTATAACCGGACCTGCAGCAACAACATGATACTCTTGCAGCACCTTTACTCTTCCAGTAAGCGTATTAAGCTCTATCTTCACCGCGACTGCTGAATAAGTGTACATGAAATGAGCACCTACTCTATTCGTTTGGGATACAGGAAAATGAAAAGCGGTCTCGCATTTAACAGGCTCACCTTTAGCTCTCGCAAGCTCCGGATATGACAACAGCAGCTCATCATTCGCTAGACTGCGTATTCCGCCTTCACCCAGACGAAGCTGACTAATTGACTTTCCTAGCAGCGGTGTTGCCCTATCCAGCATTTTCTCTATGAATGGAGCCCGCAGCCTTTGCAATGATTTCCACATCATCGCTGTCGCTCTTGATGCTGTTGTAGAACCGCTCTCGGGAACAACGTCGGTATCTCCAATAATGATTCGAATATCATCTGCAGCAACGCCATACTGTTCGATAAGCATTTGCTCCAGTGACGCAATCAGTCCTTGCCCAACTTCCTCATAGCCGAATACCGCTTCGATTTTCCCATCCGCCGCAAGCTGCAGGCGTCCGCCAGCCGGATCTGGAATACCAAACCCCAGACCTGCGCCATGCATAGTGAAGGCTGCCCCAATACCCGTTTTAATCCATGGCTCTGATATGTTGTTAGGAATACCATTTCTCTCCTGCCACAAGTGGCAGGCTTCAATTGCTTCCCATACCTGTGCAGCGCCTTCAGTCATAGCGATAGGCTGATCGAACGGTCCCAAATCATTTGCTTCGCGCATATTGAGCTTTCGGAATTCCCAAGGGTCCACACCAATCTTCTCAGCCAGACGATCCAGTTGCCCTTCAATTGCAAATATAGCCTGATTACCGCCGAATCCACGGAACTCACCTGACATACCATTATTAGTAAAAACTGAAACACCACTTACATCCAAATGTCTATACTTGTAAGGTCCAATTACATGCTCTGTTGCAAAATTAAGGACCTCCGCACTGAGAGTCGAATAAGGACCAGCATCCGAAACAATTCGAACCTCATGCGCGATCAAAACGCCATTATTATCGGTTCCTGTCTTCATTGAAATTTTCATAGGATGCCGTTTTAATCCCGATCTTACAGATTCCCACCTTGAGTTATGCATCTTAATAGGCTTACCAGTGGTAATAGCAAGAAGTGCGCCATAAGGTTGAACATTCATCTCATCTTTGCCGCCAAATGATCCACCTATTGGACTGGAAACAATACGAATATCCTTTTCTGATATCGCAAGAATACGGGATAATTGCATACGATCCATATAACCGTGCTGAGTTGGTGAAAAGGCTGTCAATCGACCGTCAATCCCTGGGATAAAGAGGCCGCCTTCTGTTTCCATATAGGTGTGCATTTGACGAGGTGTATAATAAGTTTCTTCTATAATATGAGTGCATTGCTTGAAGCCTTCTCCGATGTCACCTCTACTGAATGTCGTGCGATGCATCGCATTACCGCCGGGATGAAGCTGAGGAGCATCCTTCAGGAGCGCTTGCTCTGGATCATCAACGGTAGGCAGCACCTCGTAGTCGATTTCTATTAATTCAAGCGCTTGCTGTGCAATGGCCAGAGTTTCTGCCGCTACCGTTGCAAGAGCATCTCCTACGTATCTCACCAAATCATGACATAAGACCGGCTGATCGGGATGCGCAATTCCGTAAGCATTCAATCCCGGAATATCCGAATAAGTAAGCACTGCGTGAACGCCAGGCAACTGCTTTGCCTTCTCCGTATGAATGGATAGGATTCTCGCATGCGGGTGCTCACTACGGAGAACTAGACCATATAACATGTCATCTCTCGTCATATCCGTTAAATAGGCTAAGCGACCTGTTACTTTAGGAGGTCCATCAGGGCGAACTCTCCAACGTCCGCCGCTGCTTTCGCGGTTTAACAGCATAAGCTTCATCCTCCCTGCGGTGTATAGCCGCTGACTGCTTTCCAAAGCTCCATTACGATTAAATTAGCTGCTGTCTGTTTGCGATAAGAAGCTGAAGCAAGCAGGTCTGCTCGCGGTTCATAGAGCTCAAAAATTCTGTTGTATACATGTCTCAGCAGCGCTTCGTCAACGATGCATCCTTCTACTTCTTTCTCTAGGTCATGGAATCGCTTAGCAAGGGTCTGACCACCACCGACTGCTAGCCGAAACTCATGTAAAACATTTGTTTCAGTGATGGTGCCTCTTACCGCGGCGGTAACGACCGAAGGTGTAAAAGCTTCACGACGACCAACTTTATGGTAAGCGCTGAAACGCTTCATTTTCGAAATCGCAGCATCCTGGAGCCCAGCCTCCACTAGCGCCTCGCTCTGAGAGATCGGAATCTCAAGGCTCAGCAGTAGTCTCTCATTTCGGAAACCAGGCATATTGGACACCCTCATCCAATCAGCTAATTTTTCTTGCTCCTCTGATACCCCGTTAAACCAATTAATTGTGGCATCATAGGCAAGTAATGCCGGTATGGCATCTCCGATAAACGAGGTAATATTGCCCCCAATTGTTGCTAGATTGCGAATCGATGGTGCTGCAATGACGCGAATCGATTCCGTTATCATTGGGAAATGTCTTTGCAGAAGTGAATTCATTCGACAATCCTGCAGTAAGGTCTGACCTCCGACGATTAGTCCACATCCGCCAATTCGAATCTCCTTCAATCCTTGAATATGACTTAAATCAATGAGATGCCTAGGCAATTGTACGGTTCCCGCCTCCCATTGCGTTCGAAGCAATGTTCCTCCTGAAACATATACACTCTCTAGGCCGTAGGCTTGCTTGTAACGCCATGCATCCGCTGCTGTTTGCGGCTGCCACACTAGAGGAGTCGTCATGGTCTCCTGCTTGCTTCTATCCATCCTGATCCCCTCCATTATGCATTTTTAGAATCGTTGCTCTCGAATATAGGGAGTACCCAGCGATTCAGGTGAGCCTGATGGTTTATTGCGATTTCGCCAGCCTAGGAACATTAGAACAATAATCGTTAGCAGATACGGAATCATCTTCAAGAAGTAGGATGGAATTTCGCTTCCAATCAATTGAATGCGGAAGCCTAGCATATCAAGCGCACCGAAGAAATAAGCACAGAACAAAGCCCGAATCGGATTCCATCTTGCGAAAATAATTAATGCAACTGCAATCCAACCTCTTCCCGATGTCATTCCTTCCGTCCAGGTTGGAGAATACACGAGCAATAAATCTGCACCTGCTATTCCGATCAAGATTGAACCGATGATGACATATCCGTATCGAAACATTTGCACGCGTATCCCCATTACATCAGCTGTAGCCGGATTGTCGCCAATTGCTCGTAAATGAAGCCCCCATGATGTGCGATGGATATAAAGATGAAGTCCGATAACCAGTAAGAAGCTTAACCACGTTAATAAATCAAGATGAGCATATAGTCTGCCAATAAAAGGAACAGCCTCAAGCCATGGCATATCCAGCTTGGGTACCGCACCATTCACAGGAATTCCGCTAATCGGCTTTCCTAAGTAAGCACTAAGGCCCGCACCGAATAAAGTCATAGCCAGTCCGCAAACAATCTGATTCGCTCGCAGTGTTACACATAAAAAGGCGTGAGCGAGGCCAAGCAAGATACTTACTCCACATACGGCTAGCAAAGTAATGACCAAGCTTCCCGTTTGCAGATAGGTCATACAAGCTGTAACAGCTCCCATCAGCATCAATCCTTCAGCACCAAGCTGAATAGTGCCGGAACGTTCAATCAAAATGCCTCCAAGCGTCGCGAATAATAGAGGGGTGCCTGAAGAGATAGCGGCTAACAGCATTTGATAAATCGTTTCCATTGTATAACCGCTCCTTTATTAACCGTTTCTGCGAATCCGAAATTTACTAACCGTACCTCCTGCTATGAGGAAAAATAAAATCGCGCCTTGCAGCATTTGTGAAAAAGAAGAAGGTAAACCAATGGTTTGAACACTGAAGCCGCCTACGATTAATCCGCCAAACAGAAAGGAGGAAATAATAAGACCGATCGGATGCAGCTTAGCCAGCCATGCCACGATAATTGCCGTATATCCATAGCCGGGTGAAATCCCGTACATTAAACGATGTGATACACCGGAAACCTCAGCCATTCCCGCAAGTCCAGCCAAACCGCCGCTCAAAATCATAACGAGTAAAATATGTCTGCTTATGCGTATACCCGCATTTTTGGCCGCTTCAGGATTTGCGCCAATAAGCCTAAGCTCATAGCCAAACCGAGTATATTTAATGAATAAGCCGTAGAGTACAATTGCGATTATGCCGAAAATAATACCAAGATGAAGTCGAGTATCGCCGAGTACCGGCAGGGATTGCCCCTCCGTAAAAATCGCTGTCCCCGGAAAATTCATCCCATTTGGATCCTTCCATGGACCAAAGACAAAATAATTCATTGCTAACAGAGCAACGTAATTCAGCATCAAGGAAGTAACAAGTTCATTGACTTGAAAATAAGTTCGAGGAATAGCCGTCAACAGACCCCAAAATCCCCCTGCAACGATACTGAAGACGATCATGGCAGGAATAATTAGCATGCTCGGCATATTTGGAAAATAAATCGTAACTGCTGTCGCCGCCATAGCCCCAGCCGCAAATTGCCCTTCTGCTCCAATGTTCCAGACAGAAATACGATAAGCAATCGCTACACCAAGACCGCATAAAAGCAGCGGGATCGATTTGACTAACGTTTCCGTCAAACCATATGAAGTGCCAAATGCGCCAGTAAACATTTTTTTGTAGACCGTTACGGGGTTCATTCCATTTGCTGAAATAAAGATTCCGCATAAGAGAAGAGCAAGGATTATAGAAGCGAACGGAATCCACCAAGAGGTACCCTTTTTCGAAGAATCAATTTCAATCCGATAGGACCAAAACTTCCGTTTCTTCGGTTCAAGTGTTGGGTTGAGCGTTAATGTCCCGCTCTCTTGCAACAGGGGTTTGTTTTTACTCATCCAGCTTCCACCTCCCCATCCTGGAGTCCCGCCATGTACATGCCAATTCGCTCCCGATTCGCTTCATCCCGCTTCATTTCTCCAACAATTTTTCCATTAAAAATAACGAGAATACGATCAGATAGTTGGATAATTTCATCCAAGTCCTCTGATATAAGCAGTACGCTTTTGCCCTCATTGCGCATTTCAGTCAATAACCGATGAACCCCCTCAGTCGCTCCGACATCCAGTCCTTGCGTAGGGTGAACAGCAACCATGAGAAGCGGCTCTTGGTGAACTTCTCTTGCAAAAAGCAGCTTCTGCTGATTACCACCTGATAAGTGCTGGACGGGAGTGTCCAAATGAGGTGTTTTTACATCAAATTGATGTACCAGTGTCTGCGACCATGAGCGATTTACACTCATTCTCAGAAATCCTAATCGGGAACGCTCCTTTGTCCGATATGATTTAAACAGTAGATTATCTACTACGCCTAGACTGCCGGCGAGACCACTCTTCATTCGATTCTCTGGCACATGTGAGATACCAGACTCAATAGCTGCTCTGACTGATCCATTTTTTAATTCTTTGCCGTTAAACTGGACGCTGCCCTTCTTCCACAGCCTGAGCCCAGTTAGTGCTTCTGCAAGCTCTTTTTGACCATTGCCAGCCACGCCAGCTACACCGACAATTTCTCCTTCATTCACTTGAAGCGTGAAATGATCAAGCGCCTTCCTTCCATGATCCGCATATACATCAACATGGTTGACAGTTAGCAACGGCTTTCCTTGCGGTCGCACAGTAAACGGCTTGCTCTCTCCAATCTCCTTGCCAACCATCAGCTTCGCAAGGTCACGTTCATTCGTCTCCGATTTGTCCATCGTATGAATGAGCTTCCCCTTGCGCATAACGGAGATTTGATCAGAAACAGCCATTACCTCCTTCAGCTTATGGGTTGTCAGAATAACGGTTTTGCCTTCTTCCTTCATATATTGAAGCGTCTCAAACAGTTGATCTGCTTCCCCGGGTGTCAGCACAGAGGTTGGTTCATCCAAAATAATCAAATTTGCACCGCGATACAGAGTCTTAACAATTTCAACCCGCTGCTGCTCACCGACTGAAAGCTGCCAAATCGGTCTATTTACCGGAAAGGGTAGACCAAAACGATCTGCTAACGCTTCAATTTCCTCCTGCTTTTTGCTCATCCATTTGGGGCCGCGCCAGAATGATGATTTCTCACCGAGCACAATGTTCTCTGCAGCCGTTAAGGTTTGAACGAGACGGAAATTTTGAAACACCATGCCCACACCAAGATTCATAGCGTCCTTAGGTGAACGAATTTTTGCGTTTTCTCCGTGAATGTAAATCTCACCGCTTGTCGGTCTGTATACACCTGACAGCATGCACATCATCGTGCTTTTGCCCGCTCCATTCTCTCCCAGCAGCGCATGAATTTGTCCGGGCTTCGCTTGAAAATCAACAAGATCATTCGCAACTACGGAGCCGAAGGTCTTCACGATTTGGCGCATTTCCACCGAGTAGGTTTCATTCATAGAGGTTCCTCCTAAAAATTTTGCGGAGCAAAATTACTTCGTAAGCATAATCCAAGGTTTGCGTAACAAACCTATTTCGTACGTTGAAAGTATTAGATAAGTCAACAAATCCCTTCATTCAGGGATTTGTTGATTTATCCATCTATTCAAGACGGCTTATTTCGGAATCGTGCCGTCTACACCTTTGACAAACCAATCCATAACCAGAATCTCATCAAGCGTAAGTGTTTTACCTTCTTCAACCTTAACTGCACCTGAGGCATCAGTGATTGGACCAGTAAATACATTGACTTCGCCGCTAACTAGCTTTGTTTTTGTTTCATTCACCAGCGTCTTCACATCCTCTGGAACATTTGGCCCCATTGGTGCAATATCGACCATACCGTCTGAAATGGATCCGGAATATTGCTGACTCTTCCATGTCCCATCCATAACCGATTGGACAACTTTTGTGTAATAAGGACCCCAGTTCCAAATCGGGTTCGTTAAGTAAGCTTCTGGCGCAAAACGAGTCATATCTGAGTCATTGCCTCCAGCCATTGCACCGCGTTCAGCAGCAGCCTGCAGCGTTGCCGGAGAATCCTGGTAAGCAAGCAGCACGTCAGCTCCTTTATCAAGCAAGCTCACTGCAGCTTGACGCTCCGTTGTTGGATCGTACCAAGTATTCGACCAAACGACGCTAACTTTTGCATCAGGATTAACGCTTTGTACGCCGAGAGTGAAGGCGTTGATGTTATAAATAACTTCTGGAATTGGAAATGCGCCAACATATCCAATAAGATTTTTCTTTGTTACTTTACCTGCAGCAATCCCGCTTAAGTAGCTGGCATCAAAATTTTTGCCAAAATAAGTACTCATGTTTTCATTTGTTTTATATCCTGCTGTGTGTTCGAATTTGACATTCGGGAACTTCTTAGCGACATTGAGTGTTGGATCCATATAACCGAAGCTTGTTGTGAAGATAATGTCATGATTTTGAGCGAGTTCTGTAATGATACGCTCGGCATCGGCGCTCTCTGGGACATTTTCTACCGTGTCCGATTTAATACCCAGCTTCTCTTCCATGTACAATCTACCCTTATCATGCTCGTAGCTCCAACCGCCGTCTCCTGGCGGTCCGATATAAACGAACGCAACACGCGGCAGCTTAGCTGGTTCATCCGTTCCTGTCTGTTCAGCCGGCTCTTTCGTCGCTGCGTTTGTCGCCCCCGCATTTGCATTCTTGTCTTTGTCGCTTGAACAGCCGCTTAATACCCAAACAAACGTGAATAGAAGTGCCAAACTTACAAAAAACGTTTTGTACTGTTTCATACTGTTCCTCCCCGAGTCTCTATTTTTTTGAAAAGATAAGACCAATAAGGTTTGCACCACTATCTCGCTTATCCCCCATGCATAAAGCTAACATCACTGTCGTTAAAAGACGGCTCAGAAGCTCTTGCTCATTACCAGTAACCACCAGTAATGTATATTAAATATATATCCGCGTTATCTATACGTCAATATATATAACATACATTTGACAAAAAAATATAATCTACACAATTAATTTTGCATGACGCACTATTTAACTAGTTATACGTCATATTTCCTAACGTATTATTTGTTATTTCTTCGACATAATGCCCAAAAATTGTTCTCTCGCCTTTTTCATGTCAGCTGGAGTATCAATGTCAAATAACGTTTCGCTTTCGGGAGGAAATAGGCCGCAGCCCTTATATTTCGGAGACAAAAAGAGTTTTCGCGCACCGGCGTCACCTTCAAGTTCTAGAAGAGCCTGAAACATGGTGCGTGACAATACCGCTGGAGGCATATAAATTGCCGAAGCACACCTATCTTCCAATGATAACGAAGCAACGAAATCGAATGGCGGTCGTTCACTCCATTTCGCTATAAGCCTCGCAAACCAGTCACTTGGAACAAAAGGTTGATCAGCGAGAACGATCAGAACAGCCTCAAGTTCAGGCTCATCATCCAACAACGCTTGAAGACCGCATCGAATGGAATAGGACATACCAAGAGGAGCGTCTTCACAAACCACTTTTATCAGTTGGCTTTCAACTGAAAGAGAACCATCGTCTGTAACGCCATATGCGCGCCCAAGCCAACATACCGGATCATCCGGATGTACAACGACCGCCGTTTTATGAATGGGGAGTAGCGAGAGAGCATGCAATGCCGTTCTTCCGAGCGGCAGATTCTCCGCCAGCTCTAGCGCTTGCTTGCGCACTCCCATTCTTTTGCTCTGTCCTGCCGCTAAGTAAAGAGCTGAAAGAAGCATCTTGAATCATCTCCCTCTCCATTGTTGTCTTACGTCCAGCTCTAATAGCTATTAGCTCTGCTGCAACACTTATCGCAATTTCAACTGGACCGTCCGCGTCAATCGGCAAGCCAATAGGCGCTCTTACGTTGGATGGAATGAGAAAGGTTTCAAACAGCATTCGAATCCGCTTCTTAGAGCCCATTATTCCGATATATACAAGTTGCAATGGAAGCGACAAACGAAGCATTTCTTTGTCCTGGAGAAGATTATGACTGCAAATAATCAAATAATCATCGCCCTTCAGCTTGAGCTGATTCACAATCTCTTCTGGCGACCCCGTCACACATTCCGCCTCTGGAAAATTCTCCTTCGAGCAAAGCAAGGGACGCCAATCTGCTACTACAACATGAAATCCAATTCGTTTAACTACTGAATAAATAGCTTCGACGTCCTTGCCAACACCAAACAAGACTAGACGCGGTCTAGGAATACTCACAATAGACATACGATCAGGCAGATTATCTGACCCGCCCACAAATTTCACAGATGACCGATTCGCCTGTACCTCGTGAAGCTCATAGAAAATCAAATTCTCCTTTACACTCCAACTCCGCTCCAATCTCATTGAAAAACCCTCTTGATTACGCTTATGCATAGCCAGTAACATACTGCGAAGAGAACCACCTACCGCCTCAAGCAACAGCATGATTTTGCCGCCGCAGCCAACTGCATCACCCCAAATGACATCCTCTTCAGGATTCATATTGTAATCAACGCATTTAAAACCGCCGGAAGCCCAGACTATTTCCGAATGTTCTAGTAAATCCTGCTCCAAACAGCCTGGACTGACAGTCCCAACCCCTTCTCCGTTAAGTCTGATTAACATGGTCGACCCTGCTTTACGGTAAGAGTGCCCCTCAACACAAACGATAGTAGCAAGCACGCTGGGCTGATCATCCGCTTGAACCGCAGCCAGTACTTCGTACATATCCATAATTAATCCCTCCTCGTCCGCATTAAGAAGCACCCACTCATTTCAAAAGTATCTTCAAAGCTTTCTTTGTCTTATCTGTCTTCTAAAGTCGTGCAATCAATCTCCGTAACGATTGATCAGCTTCCTTCAGTACTATTTTTTTATCAACAGTTTTTACGATCTTACTCTCCATTACGATTTGTCCATCAATAAGGACGGTATCCACATCACCTCTCGTTGCTGCATATACAATTCTCGAGTACCAGTCAGCATCGAATGAAGGATAGACATGAAATTCCTCTAAATCAAGAAGCTGAAGATCCGCTAGCTTGCCAATTTCCACGCTGCCGATTTTCTCTTCTAACCCGAGCACTTTCGCCCCGCCCATTGTCGCCATGCGGAGAACTGTTTTTGCATTCATAATAGTAGGTCCATGCTTTACCTTCTGCATATAAGCAGTCAAGCGCATCTCCTGAAACATATCCAAATTGTTATTACACGGCGCCCCATCTGCGCCAATCCCTATATCAATGCCTTGCTCCAGCAGCAGCGGAATTTCTGCAACGCCCGAAGCAAGCTTCATATTAGAGCCAGGACAATGCGTGATTTTAACACCTCTATCACGAATGATTCGTTTCTCCTCATCGTCAAGCCAGATACTATGCGCAAGAATCAAATTGGGCTTTGCCAGTCCGATATGATCCAAGTAAACGATATTCCTCATCCCGCGTTCTTCTTCAACCATAGCAATTTCACTGAGATTTTCAGAAGCATGGGTATGTACCATTACCCCATACTGCTCAGATAAATCTCGAACCCCAATCAGCAGTTCTTCCGTACAGGAAACAACAAATCGCGGACAAAATGCATATTGAATTCTTCCATTCTCTTTTCCATGCCATCTCTCCAGCAAATCAACGCTATCCTGAAGTGATTTTTGTGTATTTTCTTGCAGTGCAAGCGGCACTTCATTGCCGTGATCCATCATTACCTTGCCTGACAGCGCTCGTATGCCGCTCTGCTTAATCGCTTGGAAAGCAGATTCAGTATAGTGGACCGTCTCCATATCCAGAATTGTCGTCGTTCCGCTGCGAATCAGTTCTCCAATGCCCAACATAGCGGAATAGTAGACAGAATCTTCGCTATGCGCTGCCTCCAGCGGCCATATTTTGTCCTTTAGCCATTCGATGAGCGATAAATCATCCGCCCTTCCTCGAAATAGCGTCTGACACAGATGAAGATGTGTTTGCACAAAACCAGGAAGCAGCACCTTACCCGCTGCATCAATAACGCGATCAACGCCTGATGCATTCAGACTTTGCCCAATTTCAGCAATAAGATTCCCCTCTATGCGCACATCGCCTGTGAATATAAAATCCTCTTCATTCATTGTCATCACTACTGCATTTCGTATTAAAATTGTTGACATGTCATTTCCCTCCTCGTGCTTGCCGAGGCCTTTATCGAACGGACTCTTCCTTATTAGGGGATGAGAGCAACAATTTCCGGAACAAGAAGGCCATCTTCAATCTAAATAAGTTATTTATCATTCGATTTAATTAAATATTCTGACTTTAATACCTCCAGCTTTTCCAACTTAACTCTGGATGCCCTTTCCCTTCAAAATCAACCATTTCGATCGGCATTCCACTTTGCAAGTGACGCTTAACGAGCTCGCCAAAGTCCTTTTAAATAGTCAGCCCAAAACATTCCTCATACTTAAAATCCAAATGGCAAGCATAGCTGATTCCGTTGGTTAAGCGCCCACTTATCTATTTCTGTAAAATCAAACGGAAAGAGAATGGCATGAATCACTTGCGTTGTGTAAGGTTAATTAACATAATAGTGCAGTTTTTAGCGTTAAGCAATAGATTTTCTTAAATAATTATATGTTTCACAGTATGAATAAGACACTATCTAACGCAGATATGACATATAAGGCGAAAGAAATAGGCTGTCTTGCAAGGAATAAGGAACAACCTTGCTCAGACAGCCTACTTTATGTAAGGAATGATATGTTCAAAAATAAGTTTTCTTGCTAGTATGGCATCATTTCGCTTCGTGACTTCCTTGCGAATAACGATAACAAGGTCAAGCTCCGGCGCAATTAATAAATATTGACCACCATGACCAAAAGCAAAATAACAATCAACTTGACCGTTGTGACTCTCCGGTGAATGCCACCAGTGATAACCATAACCGCCGTAGATAGGCGGATCATAATGGAGCAGACCTCGATGATGCAGCTTTGTGGATTGTTCTACCCATTCTGATGATAACAGCTGATTATTGCCCCATCGGCCGTTCTTTGCAAATAATTGACCAAACTTGGCCAAATCTCTGCCATACAAGCTTAGTCCTGTCCCCCCTTCGTTCACGCCGGCACGTTCCATCCAGCGAGCGCTTCGGAATTCAAGCGGTCCAAACAAATATTCTTTAGCAAAAGTTAATGCGCTCATTCCCGTCGCTTCTGTCAATATTACAGATAATAAATGCGACCCTCCCGAGTTATAGGTAAAGGCTGATCCAGGTGCCGATATTAGCGGCTGCTGGAACACGAAGGCAACAGGGTCCTCCGCCTTCTTAAATGTGTTATAAGGCTTGTCAAAATCAGGCCATTCAAACCCCGGAGTCATTGTAAGTAAATGTTTTAAGGTTATCTCGCTTAGCGCAGTGCTTATTTCAACAGGATGAGTCAAAAAATCCGTAATCGGTTGATCCATACTATTTAAAAAACCTTTCTCATGAGCAATTCCAATAAGCGCGGATAATATACTTTTGGTACAAGAGTAAAGCGGTCCAATTGAATCGTCACCTCGCTCATACCATTCAGAAACCGTCTCCTGGTCTTGTGAGATGATGACCGACTTTATTTTCCAATCCATTAATTCCTTGCTCCAAGCTTCTAAATCCAATCCATTCATGCTTAATCGACCTTTCTTCAATCATTGCTGCTGTTCGTCTAATTGTATATAGTTTCTTCTATTATGATCGCAGAAAGCGTTAAATATCAATTCACATATGCAAATTC
Organism: Paenibacillus sp. J31P13; assembly: GCF_056269295.1. Taxonomy (NCBI): domain Bacteria; kingdom Bacillati; phylum Bacillota; class Bacilli; order Caryophanales; family Paenibacillaceae; genus Paenibacillus; species Paenibacillus sp. J31P13. Next base: position 902,984 of record NZ_JBWDNR010000001.1, on the reverse strand, counting down.
TCGAGTCGCTTCTTCGCTGTCCCGCTTAAAATCGATATATTCCCTTGTGCACATACGCAATATAAATGCAGGACGCAAAGCTTCCTCCATCTTCCAGAACTCATCCTTCGCAAACAATCGGCATAAAACTTGTTCAGCTAAAGTACAGGCTCTTTGTTCTTCTATTAGCAATGTTATGCATACTTTATAACATAAGGATTCATATTGTCTCAGAGACTCAACCCTTTGATGAAAATCAAACATAAGAATAGCCGCCCTCTCATACTTTTAAACACCTATTCCTTATTGTATCTCCTTCCAAGCTTCAAATAGTTACGAATTGGTTAAAATGGAAACAATGGCTTTGGACAAATATGTCTTTAGTATCCTTTATGATTCGTTTATGTTAATCTAGCTGAAGTGAAGGTTTTTTCATTTATTATTTTCTTTATGTAAGGATGTTGCTTAGTGTATGATTTGCTTCTTTCAATAATAGAAGAATTCGGTTATTTCGCCTTATTTTTCGTCCTATGTCTCGGCTTTATCGGTCTCCCCATACCCAACGAAGCAGTTATTATGACTGGGGGAGCACTTGCGGAGTCAGGGGTCATTGCGTACATTCCTGCTTATACGATGACTTTCCTAGGTATCTGCTCGGCTATGACCTTTAGCTACAGCCTTGGCATATTCTCAGGGAGCAAACTTTCAAGCTGGTTTAGCAGTAAGAAAAATATAGGTAAGTTCATGCTTAAATCACAGGATTTAAGCGATCGTTATGGCGGATATGCCATCAGTATAAGCCTGTGCCTTCCTTTTTTGCGACATGTTACCCCATATGTAACAGGCGTTAACCGTATGCCTTACAAAAGATTTGCTCTCTTCGCTTATCCTTCTGCCTTGGTATGGACACTCATTTACTTCATTGTCGGTTCTTTAGTAGGTGATAAAGTTCAAGATCTTTCCAATCACATCTATACCTATGGGATGTGGGTCATTTATGCACTTGCAGCTGTTATTTTGGGTTTTATTGCCTTTAAGTTCCGAAAAAAGAGAATGCAAAAGAATCGAAACGATCAGATCGAAAGACCGCTCTAAATTCAGACACTTCATATCTTTAGCACCGCGATATGCGGTGTTTTTTTATGTCTATATATTTAGTGAAAATGGAAGAACAACTGAGATATTTAATGATATTTAACCATGTAAGCGCTTAATTGATTGTTTGATATTTATTTTCCATACTTGATTTGGTGTATAATAACGCTCAGTGTGCATCGGCCCCGACTTTTCTGAGAGTGAAAAGTCAAAAAAACATTTTTATAAAAAATATTCATTATAGGAGGTTTATTTGCTTTGCTTCACACAATGAAAAAGACTTGGTTTTCAAATGTACGCGGGGACGTTTTAGCAGGAATAACCGTCGCTTTGGCGTTGATACCAGAATCCATCTCATTCTCGCTTATGGTTGGCGTTGGACCGATGGTTGGACTCTATGCCTCTTTCTGCATAGCTGTAATTACCGCTTTTTTTGGTGGCAGACCAGGGATGATATCAGCTGCAACGGGTGCTATGGCCTTGATCATGGTATCACTAGTGAAAGACCACGGTATTGAATACTTATTCGCAGCCACAATTTTAGCAGGAATATTGCAGTATATCATGGGGGTTCTAAAGCTAGGCAAGCTCGTACAATTTATACCCCAATCCGTCATGCTGGGATTCGTTAACGCACTCGGCATTCTTATTTTCACCACACAGCTGGTGCATTTCGTCGGCGCAACCTGGGTCATGTACGCTCTAGTCGGATTGACCTTGCTCATTATTTATATTTTCCCGAAATTTACGAAGGTCATCCCTTCAACGCTTGCAGCTATTATTATCGTATCTCTAATAGCCGTAGCGATTGGCGGGGATCTCAAAACCGTTGATTATCGCGGCGCGATTGAAAGCACCCTCCCCATGCTTCATATTCCAGAGGTGTTATTCTCCTATGATGCTTGGATGATCATTTTCCCTTATTCCTTGTCATTAGCTGTAGTCGGTATTTTGGAATCGCTGCTAACCGCTTCTGTTCTTGATGAAATTACGGATACATCCAGCAATAAAAATAAAGAGGTGCGCGGGCAAGGTCTAGCGAACATCGTTACCGGCTTCTTTGGCGGTATGGCTGGCTGTGCTCTCATTGGGCAATCGGTCATAAATATGAAGTCCGGCGGACGTACAAGGTTATCCACGCTGGTCTCAGGGGTCTTCCTTCTCTTTCTCATTATTGTTTTAAGCGATGTTGTTAATAAAATTCCGATGGCAGCACTGGTCGGAGTCATGATTATGGTTGCCATCAGCACCTTTGATTGGAAATCCGTTTTTCAAATTCATAAAGTACCACGGACGGATGCGCTTATTATGATCATTACGGTCATCATCGTACTCTTGACACATGATCTGTCTAAGGGTGTAATCGCAGGTGTAATTCTTAGCGCGCTTGTCTTTGTCGCCAAAAACACAAAGATCCGAATCCTTACAACTAAATCGAATTCGGAGCAGAGAACCTATCAGGTAGCTGGGCAGCTCTTCTTCGGAACAACCAGCAGCTTCGTCACCTTATTCGATTATCAAAATGATCCGCGTCATATAACGCTCGACTTTAGCAACTCGCATGTATGGGATCAATCCGCGGTGACTGCTATTGCGAAAGTTAAAGGAAAATATGAACAATTGGATAAAGTAGTCTCTCTTATTGGGCTTAACGAAGAAAGCAAGCTCATCATGAAAAAAATTGGACTCACTTCATCCAGCGGAACCTAAGAGAATAAACGAAAAAAGCTCATGCAGCCTTACACTAAATGTGTAGGACACATGAGCTTCTTTTATAATGGAAGTCCTTTATTGTTCAAGCTTATCCTGAGCTGTTTCCACGAGGAAATCAAAAAGCTCGTCATCCTCTTCCAATAAATCCTCTAGTGCAAGCAATTCCTCTTCCTTGCCTGATTCATGCAAGAAGAACAAACCGTAGCCCCATTCTTTGCCTTTCTTGCTGTGCAGTGTTATTTCATACTGATTAGCATGGCCCTCTACTCCAAATTGAACCTTACCTACATAGCCGTCCTCTTTGGAATATGTCATGGAGGCATCTACTACTTGAATATTAATCACTTGCAATCTTCCTTCCTATTCGTTTGTTACGGTGTTGAGCTGCTTCAGACAGCCGTACATTTTGGTGATCATTACCTTAGCAAAATGTACCGTTTATGACCTGCTCGCTCCATCATACCACAGCAAGCTGACATTATCATTATGCTGCGCAATAGTTGAACGCCTATCCTCTATCATGCATATGTTACTATACGATAGTCGTAAGCACTGGCTTCGTGTATGTCATGGGGAGATGATTGACATGGATGTTCATTTATCGGCGCTTCACTGGGTTTATCTAGGCTTCATCATTGCCATTATTGGATTTATGCTGATGCGCCGCGATACGACCTTAATATGTATTGCGGGGATATTGGGAATCGGCATTCTTGCTACCACTTCTGCAAGCGGTTCTGTAAGCGGTATTTTCAACAGTTTTATTTATGCAATCAAAGAATTAATAGGTACGATTCTCATCATATCCATTATAGTTGCTATGAGTCGCATACTCATTCGAACCGGAATAAATGAAATCATGATTTCACCGTTCACACGCTTTCTTCGAACACCTGCATTAGCATTTTGGGGAATTGGACTTATCATGATGGTTACTTCGTTTTTTTTCTGGCCCTCACCTGCCGTGGCGCTTATCGGAGCCGTACTGCTCCCTGTTGCGATTCGAGTAGGGTTGCCTGCGCTTGGGGCGGCTGTTGCCATGAATTTATTCGGACACGGCATAGCTTTATCCGGGGATTATATTATTCAAGGCGCTCCTAAGCTCACAGCCGATGCGGCTGGCCTGCCGGTTAGTGCCGTTATGCAAGCCAGTATCCCGCTCGTTATTGTAATGGGTGCTGTTACTACTATTGCTGCCTTCTGGATGATGCGCCGCGATCAACGACTTGGAACGTGGAGAGATGGTCTAATTGCGACTGGCAATGACTCACCACAAGCATTGGACCCTGAGGCAAAAGCAGATCGAGAGGCATTATCGCTAACTACAAAAAGAGTTTTAGCGGTTACCATACCTTTGTTATTTGGTTTAGATATATTAGCGATGTTCATGCTGAAGCTTCAAGGCGGAGATGCTACTGCACTTATAGGCGGTACAGCCATTCTCATCATGCTGCTGATCACCATGCTGACTCATGGCGGCAAAGGCTTGGAGAAAACGACCAGCTATCTCATTGAAGGCTTCTTATTTGGATTCAAAGTATTCGGACCTGTTATTCCGATTGCCGCATTTTTCTACTTGGGTGATTCTGGGTTTCTAGCTATGTTTGGCGAGAAGTTACCTGAAGCGTCGCACGGGATCGTAAATGATTTAGGGCTAGCGCTTGCACATGTCGTTCCCGTTAATGGCGTCGTTGGGTCAATCACGCTAACCGTCGTTGGTGCTGTCACCGGCCTTGATGGATCAGGCTTCTCCGGTATTTCGCTAGCAGGCTCCATTGCCCAAATGTTTGGGCATGCCATTGGTTCTGGTCTTGCTACATTGACTGCTCTAGGTCAGGTCGCTGCCATATGGGTAGGCGGAGGAACTATCATCCCTTGGGCGCTTATACCCGCAGCTGCGATTTGCGGTGTTGATCCTTTTGAACTCGCTCGCCGCAACCTAAAACCGGTTCTCATTGGGCTTTGTGTAACGACTATCGTTGCGATGTTCTTGATCTAACGTTTTGACGCTTACGGTATAGAATAAATACGATCATAAAAATAAAGGCTAAAATCAAAACACCGATTGCATATTTGGCTATTTGCCCACTTGACTGCTGATCTAATCCATCCTGCTGGGGCGGTATCGATCCTCCTCCAAGAGCGGAAAGCTGATCGCCAGCTGCACTGTGCAGAACCGTTCCATTGCATAAGTTAACTTCAAGCGACTTAGCTGTTTTCTCGGCAAAAACCAAATAACGTTCACCTTCTTTAAAGTTGAACCCACAGCTTGCCGATCCTGCAACTGTCATAACCTCAATTCGCGGTGTAACCTGCCCCTTCCAAACTTTATTTACTTGAAAGCTTGCTTTAACGGGATCAGTAGACGATTGCAGCATGGAAGATGATGAATCCTTAACGGTTATGGCTACTCCTTCAAATACGCTGTCACTTTGTTCCCTATTCTCTTCAACCGTTCTCTCGCTTACACATGAGCATGCATAGGCATCCGCTGGGTAAATCACAATGCTTGCTCCAACGATCATAATAGCCAAACAAATGTAAATCCATTTCATTTTCTTCAATTTAAAGCGTCCCCTTTTTCCATTCTCTGTATTTCCCAAATTTTCAATTCATTAATATATGACGATAACGCTTACGCTTTAGTTGCAAGATAAACGAATAAAAAAAGGGCGAACCCCAAACAGTCATGCTGTTTTAGGGTTCGCCCTCTTCTATTTATGATTAAGCTTTTGCTTTTGTTTTCTGATTACTTTCTTCTATCAGCTCCACTTTTGCTGGCCAAAAAGCTTTTTTCCCGAATAAAGTGGTAATAGCTGGCACCAGAAATGGACGAACGATAAAGGTGTCCATCAATACACCGATTGCTGTAATTAATCCGAACTGGAGCAGCACTTGAATAGGAAGTGTGACAAGCACAGAAAAAGTTGCGGCAAGGATAAGACCTGCCGATGTAATAACACCGCCTGTTTCACCTACGCCTTCCTTAATGGCTTGTTTAAGCGGCATCGTCTTCCGTTTTTTCCAAATGCTCGAGATCATAAAGATATTATAATCTTCACCGAGCGCAATGAGGAATACGAATGAATAAAGCGGAATCGATCCTTGAATCGCATCTATACCCATGAAATAGTGGAGAATCATCCAACCTAGACCCAGTGCTGCAGCATAGGATAACAATACCGTTCCAACCAAGTAAACCGTTGCTGTGATGGATCTTAAATAAGCCAACAGCAGAATGACGATCAATCCAATAACCAATGGAATAATGACCCTATTATCACGATCCATCAGCACCTTGTTATCATATTGCGTGGCTGTTTGTCCGCCAATCCATACCTTTTGATCGGCATCAGCAACGTTTGCGCTAGTTAAGGAGGCTTCTGTCGTTTCACGCATGATAGGAATGGTCTTCATCGCTTCGCGAGAATAAGGATTCTCGTTGAAAATGACGGAGTACGAAATGAGCGTTGAATCAACTGCGCTGACGACCGGCTCACCTACATGATCAATAATAGGAAGCTCAGCTAGCTTGGCTGCTACGTCTGTGTCCGCACCATCTGTTTTCACAACAACGGTAACCGGAGCAAGCTCACCTGGTGTAAAGCTGTCAGAAATAACGGAAAAGCCTTCTCTAGACGGCATATCCTTCGGAAATGAAGACAATATATCATATGTGAATTTAATTTGTGTAGAGAATGTTGCGAAAATACCAAGTACAATCACACAAGAAATGACGACTGTCCAAGGCTTGGAAATTACGATATTCCCGATTTTAGAGCCGATTTTCTTATCCGGGTTCGGCTTACGATACGTTTTTCCTTTTTTGGCAGCTCGTGCTTGTTCCATAGCTTCCGAGCGCGGAATGAAAGGAAAGAAAGACGCACGACCTATGATCGACAACAAAGCCGGCACAAGTGTAAGACTGGCAATTGCCATAATGAATATAGACAAGCTGAACGGTACCGCAAACCGGATATAGTTGCCGTACTTAGCAGCAAGCAAGGCAAGCAGTGATAAGACAACGGTAAACCCGCTCATCGCAATGGCACCGGATGCATCCTTAAAGGTTTGTTTTAGTGCTTTCATTTTATCGCTTTCGCGCAACAGCTCTTGACGGAAGTGCGAAATGAAGAACAAGCAATAATCAGTACCAGCTCCAAATAACAGTACGGTCATAATTGATATAGCTTGCGCATCTATCGTGATCCATCCTTCTCCTGCCATCCAGCCGAGCAGAGGACTAGTAGCTCCGTAAGCAAAGCCTACACCTATTAGCGGCAATATTGCCAAGATAGGCGAGCGATAGATAAGCAGCAAGAGAATAAGAACAATCAGCACAGTTGCAATAAGAAGCGATACGTCAGCTCCTTTGAATAGATCTGTTGCATCCACGGCAATCCCAGCAGGACCGCTGACACGAACGCTAAGCTCGGATGCATCATTAATTCCTGCGGCAAAAGGATCTTTTCCCGCTTCTTCGATTACAATGGTCTTTATTTCTTCAATATTTTCTTTTAATGTTTCTGTTTTAGCGTTCTCTGCGAATGGGATCGGCTGTACGAGTGTCGTTCCGTCCTCGGAAGCAAACTTTTGCAGCGCAGGCAATGGCATTTGATGCAGCGGCACCAATTCGCCTTGATCCTCCAGCGGTTGATCTGCGATCATTTGCGTTGTTTTCTGAATGAGCGCATAATCCTCATCCGTTAAACCACCTTCTCTATGCCATACGACTAAAGCAGGCACGCCTGAAGAGCTTGGAAATTTATCTTTGATTAGCTCATCGGCAAGAATCGATGGACTATCTGCTCTCAGGTTCTGCGCATTACTCTCTTCTTTATCACCCACCGCTGGTAAAAACACGCTAAGCAAGGCAACAATGACAATCCACGAAGCCAAAGTAATCCAACGAGTACGCGGACCGGCAACAATACCAGCAAACTTTTCAAACATGTGTTTAATCCTCCGTTTCACTTTTTAGTGATAATCGTTTAGAATAAATGAGTACCGTTATTTAATTATATATACCGGAAGGTTAATTAATCAATCTATATTTTATACAATTTGATGAACGGAGGGCAAGGCGATGAGCGAGGAGCAAATAAAACGCAAACCAGGCCGGCCCAAGGGCACCGGGTCTGTTCAGACGATGCAGCAAATTTTGTTCACAGCTGCTCGCCTTTTTATGGAGCAAGGCTTCGAGAAAGTGTCTCTAGAGGGCGTTGCAAGTGCTTGCGGCATTAGCAAAGCTAGTGTTTATTATTATTTTAATAATAAAGGTATACTATTCACGGAATGTCTCCTCTTTGTTCTAAAGATAGCCCATGACCAAACGAAGAAAATCATAGATGGTGAAGGTAAACTCCGTGATCGATTACTTCAGGTCGCTATTAAACATATGAATAATTCCAATGTGGAATTTGAGACAATGATGCGCGAGGCTTCATCAGGCCTAAGTCAAGAACAGGTTGAGAAAATCCGTACAAGTGAGCTCGCCATTCATCTGGTTCTGGCTAATGAATTTCAAGTTGCTATGGATGCAGGAGATATTTCGCATGGAGACCCATTATTAATTTCCCATTTATTCACAGCTATGCTGGCGGTCAAAAACCGTTCCGAAATCATTAATGCTGAAAAAACGGTGGAGCAGGCAGCCTCTGAAATCATAGAGGTATTGTGGCATGGCTTATCACCTCGTTAAAGCTAACGAAATATACAAAAAGCGGACAATCAGCCTTTAAAATAAAGGTCGAGTGCCCGCTTCTTTTCGTTCTACAAAATAATAAAGTAAAAAAGTGCTGCTAACGCAAAACGATAATAGGCAAACCAAGAAAGTTTAATTTTCTTCATCATATTGATAAAAGTAACGACTGCAATCATGGCGACGATGAAAGCAGCAATTAGACCAATAAGAAATAACGGCAAATCCGTCATCGTTAAAAACTCTCGGCTCTTAATCAGATCAATACCGCTTGCACCTGCCATAATCGGCACTGAGACGAGAAACGTAAACTCAGCCGCCGCCTTCTGGCTAGCGCCAAACAACATTCCCCCTGATATGGTAGAGCCTGAGCGGGAGAAGCCCGGCCATAATGCCAGTACCTGAAAGCAGCCTATAGCGAAGGCTTGCTTGTAGGTGATGTCGTCGAGCTCTTCAGCAGAAGTCTTCCTCTTCGCCCTATCCGCAATGATCATAAGAATACCACCTGCGACAAGGCCGATAAGAACCGTCTGAGATCCGAACAAGTACTGCTTAATAAAGGAATGCAGCAAAACCGCACAAGCCCCTGCAGGTGCCATTGCGAGTAAAATATGTAGGGCATTCAATCCTGATCCCTTGCGAATGTTGAAATTAAGCAAACTGGCGAATCGCTTTCGGTACAGAACAAGCACAGCTAATACAGCACCAAATTGAATGACAACCTCGAATGTTTTTGCTCGATCTCCAGTAAAATGAAGCAATTCGCCTGTCAATATCAAATGGCCGGTTGACGAGACAGGCAAAAATTCAGTCAAGCCTTCCACAATGCCCATAATAATGGCATTTATCAGGTCATTCAATGCTGGATTCCTCCTCACATATAGATTGCAATTTCTAGCTATATACTAGCTTATGCATGTCCATATGTGTCAATCTCTTTTTCTAACAAATCGGTCTGAATTTCTATCTTGCGTATCCGATTATCATCACGCTCACGGATAATAATAGTCAAATTCTCAAAAACCCACGGTTCACCCACAGGAAGATCTGGCTTCAGGTTGAATAACCAACCGCCTATCGTATCCATTTCATCACTCTCAAGGTCTGTACCTGTTGCCTCGTTTACTTCCTCAATAAGCGCTTTACCATCAATTAAATAGCGCTGCTCTTGAATTAGCTCGATTTCCTTCCGCTCATCCGCATCAAATTCATCACGGATCTCACCGACTATTTCCTCGATGATGTCTTCAATTGTAATAAGGCCTGCCGTACCCCCATACTCGTCAAGCAATACCGCGATATGAACGCGCTCCAGCTGCATTTTTCGCAACAATTTGTTGATCGGAATAAACTCAGATACCGACATAACAGGCTGCAGCAAGGTTTTCACATCGACATCACGATCCGTATCATATCGTAGGAAAAATTGCTTCGTATTCAGAATCCCAACTATATTGTCTTTGCTGCCTTGGGCGACAGGAAATCTCGTATATTGCTCCTTCTTAATAATGGCTAAATTAACCTCTGGAGTCTGATCAATATATAAACAAACCATATCTGTGCGAGGCACCATTATTTCTTTAGCAAGTCTCTCATCAAAATCAAATATGCGGTTCACGAAACCATATTCACTTTTGTTGATCTTCCCGCTCTCATAGCTCTCTGACAAAATGATGCGAATTTCTTCTTCTGAATGTGCTTCATGTTCACTAGCCGGTTTTAAGCCTAATAAGTTAACTAGACCATTGGCAGAACCATTTAACACCCAAATAAACGGATACATCACTTTGTAGAAAATAATAATAATCGGTGCCGCCCATTGGCTAATTTGCTCCGCTTTATTAATCGCTACCGTTTTCGGGGCAAGCTCTCCAAGCACGACATGCAAATAAGTTACGATTGCAAATGAGATAACAAATGACAAAACAGAGCTTAACTCACCTTCAATATGAAGCCTATTAAATATCGGATGAAGGAATTGTTCGACCGTCGGTTCTCCCAGCCAACCAAGCCCGAGAGCTGTAATGGTAATCCCCAGCTGACAAGCTGAGAGATAACCATCGAGTTTATCCGTTACTTGCTCAACAGCCTTCGCGTTTTTCAGTCCTTCAGACACCATTTGATTTACGCGGCTAGAACGCATTCGGATAATAGCAAACTCCGTAGCGACAAAGAAGGCTGTTAAGACCAGCAGCAGCGCAAATAGAAATAGTTTTAAAACCATCGTTGTCTTCTCCTCCGCAATCATGATGTGTATTTAGTCGTTAGTAGCCTACTTCAACTGATGCATTAACAATATAAATCAAATCATTTTTATCATCCTTGTCGGGCAAAACAACACCGCTTGTTGTAAGCATCCCGCCATCGACAATTTCAATAGTTACTTCGCCGTAAGGCAAAACTGCCTTGACCTGCTCCACATCAAGCAGCTCCTTATCACAAGGAAGCGCCAATCTAACTCTAACCTTCATATTATCTAAAGAACCGCCCGGCAATACGGACCGCAGTCCCGGCATTGAGTTGTGATGAATGGCGTTTTGCACCGCACGAACCGATGCTTTTGTAATATTTTGACCGTGAAGGTCACACCCCATGCCAATTTCAATAAAAAATATGTTGTCCACTTAAACAGCCTCTCCTTTATTTTCCTATTCAATACCTGTGACTTTTTTTAATTGCTCTACCAGGGCACATCATCATTTCCACTTGCCTGATTTGTATCATTTGGGTGATCTGAACTATAACTACCACCTGACGAAGAGTTTTCATCATCCTTCGGCTGTTTACTGCCGATAAGCGGCATAACATCCACTAGATCCAGAGGCTGGATGAGCTCTACTGGCGACATTCCTTTGTCAAATTGAAAGGAATCCCCTTCGATGACAACCAAATAACGACCATTATGTTTGGCAAAATGAATAGCTGCACCGAAATCCGCAAGTAATCCTTTTACGGTCACACTGTCGAGCTTGAATGAGAAAGGCAAATCCGGCTTTTGCTCAACCAGCGCTGCAGCTGCGACCTCTACCTGAGCTGGCGTCCACCACTCCTGCAAGTCGCGCTTCTCGCTAGCCGCCCATACTTCGACTGCATTTTCCTCCTCGCGCCGCTCGGAGCTCTCATCCTCTTGCCACTTGTCGGCAATATACTGATGAACCATCTCCACGACCTGTTCACCCATTACTTCCGGAAGAGGTTTTTCATAAGAAACATATTTCAAGAAATCCTCAAAATATCTGGCATGCGATGCTTGATGAATTTTCACTTCCCAATGCTCAAGAATGCCTTCTTCTGGCATATGAGGATACTGGATTGATTTGATGCTGCGAGCGCTAATAGCCATTTCAACCTGCGAGATTAGATTACGTTCATCCGAAATCCGAGCGATTTTCGGTTCAAAATCACATTTTAACAGGAATAAAAAAGGCTCATCAAAATACGTATTCAGCTTCGAGCGTGCAATAATGAACGCCCCGCCTCTAACTGCGCTTGTATCCATGTAGATTCTGACCAATTCATCCGCAATGCCTATAAATCTTTCCTTCGTATCCGCGTCACGAAGCCGTTGAAACAAATTATAGTTCTGATTGCTGCCAAGCTCATAGCCGGGCTCAACCATAAAACGTCCGATCTTGGTTGGCGCTCCAGCAGAGTTCGGATTGCGTTCAACCTTTCTTTTCACAATGCGTTTAAATTCATCATCAAGAAACTTCTGAATCTCGCTATCCTCATACGTATCTTCTTCGAGTGTTTGATAGTGCTTAAATCTCTTTCCAGATGAGGCCGCACTCTCCTCTCCATCGGTATGAATAACGAAAAAGGACAAAAATTGCATATTAAAATCCACGTTTATGATTCCCCCAAATGATCTAATATCATCTCCTAAGCATAGCATATCTGACCTCTTCATGAAATCAGACGCAAAAGTAACAGCCAGTTCAACCATATATTACGAGTAAAGCTTAAAGATTGGATACATGAGATTAATAAAAAGGGGATGTAAATAATATCAACCATTTTTCCATATTCAAAACATGAGGATGAAAATACGAAGTGAGCCTATAGTAACGCTCAGCAATCTATAGACTGCTGAGCGGTTACATGAGGATTATCAGAAGGATTGTAATAAATGACCTTTATTTCGCAGGATAAGGGATAGGTTGATAACGATACGCAGGAGTGCGTTCGGTATCATCAAAGCTGCGGTTCCATATTCCTGTTGAAGCAGGAGACATCGGTGGAATAAGCCATGACCAACGACCCGTAACGGTTCTGCCGATCTCCATCTCTTGTTTCTCAAAGCGAAGAAATTGCTCTGCCGCCGTATGGTGATCGACAATGCTAACGCCGTTCTTTTTGAAAGAATGAAGCACGGCAATATTGAGCTCCGTTAGAGCACGATCCTTCCATAACGAGGTGTTAGTTGTCGTGTTCAACTGGAACAACTCTGCAATTCTCGGCAATTGATTATAGCGAGTCGCATCGGATAAATTTCGCGCACCTATCTCTGTACCCATATACCAGCCGTTAAATGGTGCTGCCGTATAGGTGATTCCACCAATCTCAAGCAGCATATCCGATATAAACGGTACCCCGTACCAACGAAGTGCCAATGACTCAAAATCATCATTGTCTGGATGGGATAAAGGCACCTCCAGTACCGTCTCTTCTGGTAAAGTAAAAAGCACTGGAGCTTGTTCTTTCATCTGAATGACTAGAGGCAATACATCAAAATCAGAGCCCTTCCCCCTCCAGCCCAGCCCCTGACATACCTCTGTAAAGGCAACAGAGGATGAGTCGCCTTTGATTCCATCTGTCGTTTGGTAGCCTGCATAACGGACAAGCTGATGATTCCAAATTCGCAAAGAATTTGGCGTATGGCTAGCAGGGAAGATCGTAATAGCTGGACGAATCCGCCCCTCGTTCGTTGCATAGTTCATATGGTGAAAGATGCGTTCAGCAGCATCCTTTTCGTCAACAGCATCGCGAGCGTCAAACACCTCTAACGTATGCCAAAACAAACGGCCGATACAACGATTATTGTTGCGCCATGCCATTTTCGCACCATGCTTCAGCTCTTCATAAGTGTGCGTATAGGCACCTGTTCGTACTATTTCATCCTTAATCTCTTCGATGCGTTGCTTTGCCTCTTGCTCACTCTTGCCGAGTTCAAAGTATGCTTCGCCTACAAAAGCTGTTGCTGCCTCTATGATGTTTTCTCTAGTTGCTGTCTTATTCATGATGTGGCCTCGCTCCCCGCAAGCTTAACAAAGCTTTTCTTTTGCTAGATTCGTCATTCCGATTAGGTATCCATCTTCCATGAAGTGAACAATAACATGACAAATGAAAATGCTATAATCGTCAATGTCCATGCCCATGCCATCGATATACTTCCTGATTCAACAGCAACATAGATGGCTGTTGGCACTGTCTGCGTTCTGCCAGGGATGTTGCCTGCAATCATTAGCGTAGCACCGAACTCACCAAGACTTCGAGCAAATCCAAGTATAAATGCAGTCAGCAATGAGCGTTGCGCCAGTGGAATCGTTATAAATCGAATAACCTGAAACTCACTGGCTCCGTCGGAACGTGCCGCATCCTCTACATGACGATCGACAGAAAGAAAGCCTACCTTCATGGTCTGGTAAACTAGCGGGAACGCAACAATGACCGCCGCGATTACCGCGGCGATCCAAGAGAAGACAATGGGTTGTTGAAATAGCCATTCATATGATTTTCCAATCCAGCTTCCGCGGCCAAGCCATACGAGTAATACAAATCCGACTACGGTCGGCGGCAGCACCAGAGGCAGCATAAATATCGTTTCAACAATCGTTCTTCCTTTAAAGGCATGCTGCGTCATAAAACGAGCGACTATCATTCCTATTGCTGCAACGATAAGGCTTGCTACAATAGCTACTTTTAGAGAGAGTATGACAGGCAGCAGCCATTCGTCCCAATTCATGTCCAGAGATCCTCCAGTATGACGATATGATGCTACCTATTATACCGAAATTATTGTTCTTCGCCCAGCAATGAAGTGAGTTTCCCTAGATAGAGCAGCTTCAGCTTATGCAACGCTCTTGTACAGCCGACATATAACAGCTTTGCATCAAGCGGCAGATAAGCCTCTTCACCGGCATTAGCGATGAGAACAGCATCGAATTCTAGTCCTTTGGACAAATATACCGGCACAACGGATAGGCCGCCGCCATAGGCTGGCTGCTTGCTTTGCACAAGCGAAGCCTCAAGACCTTTACTGCTTAAATACGTATGAATTTGATCACATTCTAATGCTGTACGACCTATGACAGAAATGGTCTCATATTGTCCAGCCGCTTGCCATTCTCGAACAGTTGCCTCAATGGACTCGAGCCATTCCTTATTCGAGACAGCTACAGTAAGAACAGGATCACCGCTGCGGAATACAGGGACAGCGGGCTTCACGTCACCGTGCATACCCTCTAATATTTTGTTTGCGAAATCAATGATTTCCATTGTAGAGCGATAGCTTCGGTTCAGTTCGAAGAAGCCAATCTGTTCCTCTGGGAACAAATTCATTAGCTGCGACCAGCTTTGCACACCCGTATAATCATGAATTCCCTGCTGCAAATCACCCAAGACCGTCATAGATGACGTATGCTGACATAATCGCAAAACGATTAATTGGAAAGGCGAATAGTCTTGTGCTTCATCGATTACGATGTGATCAAAAGCCTGCTTCGGCAGTCCGAACAGTTGAAGATGAATGTACGTTAGCGCAGCTAAATCCTCCGCTGCTGCAACGCCGCTCTTCAAGCGCTCAGCTGTAATTTTAGCCATTGCTTTCGGTACATGAAGGGAGACCGTTTTCCCTTGGAATAAAGACGCATAAAGCTGTACGGCAGTATAGGATGGGATTTTTTTTGAATAACTATTGAATTTTGTAAGCGCCTTGGCTCTCACCTTCTTATCCGTCACGCGTTTCATCTTAAGCTCAGACTCCAGCCAGCGACGGATACGGCTCACAAGCCGATCACGCTTCTTCATCAACGTCTCTTCGCCGTAGTCAGTCTCATACCACTCTTGCATCTGCTCCGTTGAGAGCTCAAGCCCTTCGATCGGAATGAACGACGTAGTCGGCAATATTTTTTGCTCAAATTCTGCTAGACGTTCATCAACAATAGCTTTGAATGCTTCGCTACCCTTAAAACGACCTGATGCGTGCTCGATCTCATCTGCCGTGCGCCGCTCCTCAAACCAGTAGCTCATCGTATCTGATGGATCACTCACCTTAATGGTTTTCTCCAGCAATTCTACTGCCCAATCACTGAAGGTCGTTTGCTGAATATCGCCCACACCAAGCTCTGGCAATACGCCTGATATGTAATCCAGAAACATGCGGTTAGGAGCGAAAATGATCATGCGCTCTGCTCTCATGCGATCGGCATATTGATAGAGCAGGAAAGCAAGACGATGGAGTGCAACGGTCGTTTTACCACTACCTGCTACTCCTTGTATGAATAGCGCTTTATTTCGCTCTGCACGAATGATCTTGTCCTGTTCGCCTTGAATCGTCGATACAATATCACGTAGTTTATTATCTTTGTTCTCACCTAGTCTGTATAAAAGAAATTCGTCAGTAACCGAGCCTTCCTCTTGGCCGCGCACATAACTGTCGACCATCCGGACTATCTCTGCCTGACGAACCATGAGATTCCTTTTTAAATGCACATACCCTGATATTTCGCCATCTGGCGACTCATAGGCTGCAGGTGCTTCTCCTCCTGTAAAGGAATAGAACAAGCTTGCTGCTGGGGCACGCCAATCGATTACAAGCAGTTCATTAGTCCCCTTTTTCGCTACCCCTGCCTTGCCAATATATAAGGGCTTTTGCTCGCTCGCTGGCAGCTCTTCAAAGTCGATTCGTCCAAAATAAGGCTCGCGTTTGGAAACCTCCAGCCTTAATCTCCGTTCCTCTTGCTGAAGATCCAGCATTTGTTCTGTGAAATCGTCTCCTTTGTAGCGCGGTCCAATGTCTTGCAGCTGCGCCAAAATGTCTTGAAACGATTCCGTAAGCCGTTGTTGCTCCTCTTGATAGGCACTTTGAACGGTCATGTCAGTTACCTCCTAAGTTTTAGTAAAGATAAAAAAGCGAAGTCCCACTATACCATAGGAAGACTTCGCAAAGCAATTAGGATAATGCTTTCATTCCAAGCAGCCATAATACGCCAATGAGAATCAAAATGTTGAGTGCCAGTAAAAAAGGAATACCTACTGTAAATGAACGATGCTTTGTTTTATGACGCCACACCTTCATACCTAATCCAGTACCGCTTGCCCCGCCCAAAGCACTGAGCAAAAATAGCCTTTTCTCAGGCACTCGCCTCTTATTCCTCTGTGCTCGTTTTTTATCATAGCCCATCAGAAGGAATGTATAACCATTTAATAGTACAAGATAAATAATCAATATATAGAAAGCCATTTTCGATAATCCATCCTTTCCTAAAGCTTGGATTCAACCTCGCCAATCATAGTCCCATATTTCAAGTGTTTCTCGGCTTGGCTCGATTAGTAGGAACGGCTGTATATGGATCATCGGGCCAATAATGCTTAGGATAACGCCCCTTCAAATCCTTTTTCACTTCAAAGTAAGCATTCTCCCAAAAGCTCCGCAAGTCACTTGTCACTTGAACGGGACGCTGGGATGGAGACAATAAATGTAGTGTAATAGGCAATCTTCCTCTAGCTAGGCGAGGTGTATCCTTCATCCCGAAGAGTTCCTGCAATCGAACGGCTAGAACAGGCGCTTCCGGATTAGAATAGTCAATTGGAATACGTGATCCGCTTGGTACGACGATATGTGTCGGAACCTGCTCATCAAGCTCTTGCTTCTGTTTCCATGATAGTTTCCCATCCAGCAGCGTCCCCATGGCTAGCTTTTGCAAATCCGAACGGCTCTTCATCCCGTAAATATGCGGCTTCAGCCATTCCTCCATCGTATTTAGCAGCCCCTCATCTGACGCATCTGGCCAGTCATCACCGCTTAGAGCCATAAGTTTCATGCGTGCTTTCAATTGATTGGCTGCCTTGCTCATAGGCAGCATAGAGAAACCACCTTGCTTAATAGCAGCCATCAACGTACCCGCCACTTCATTCTCATCCGGCTGCTGAAGAATGGTTTCTTTCAAGATAATAGCTCCAAAGCGTACACGCTTCCTTGCTCGAACTGCTTGAGCAGATCCATCCCATTCAACCACATTCTCACTAGTAACATAGGAAGCCAAGAAGCGCTCTATATCACCTTGCGATAACACAGCAGCAAGTCGAAAGCGGCTGTCTGTCCCAACATCATCCAGCTCATATGCGGCAAGGTAAGGTGAGGCTGATAAAGGTTGCAGCTCAGGCAGTGCTGCCCCTCTGCCATTGGCAAGTAAATAACGGCCATCATTCCGTCGCTGGGCAACTCGATCCGGGTAAGCATATGCAAGCAATACACCCAATGGAAGTGACTGATTTGCATAATTGGTATCTGATGCCAATTGTGCGTTCGCGAGTTTTTCCCATTGATCAGCTTGTGCCAATATACGATAGGCCGCACCTGTTCCGGGATGATCCGATTGTCCATTTCGATTTGTACTCTGGTTTCGCCCTGTCAGTTGATAAAGCAAGTCCAATCTAAGCTGTATATCTACATTCCGTTCTTGAGGCAGCATGTCACGTTCGCTTAATAAAGCAGCTAATTCACAAGCGACACGCGTATATCCCACTTCTGATGATTGCAGGATCATCGCACCAAGCCTAGGATGCAGACCAAACCTCGCCATTCTCGATCCTGCATTTGTTGGCTGGCCACTCGCATCTATCGCTTTCAGCTGTTGAAGAATGGCGACGGCTTGCTCATAAGCAGCAGTCGGAGGAGATGTTAGCCATTTAAGCTCGAGCGGATCTTGAATACCCCAAATCGCAAGCTCTAATACAAGTGAGGCAAGGTCTGCTTCCACTATTTCAGGTGTACTTTGAGCTGGCAAATAGGGATGCTCCAGCTCGGTCCATAGTCGATAACAGTTCCCTGGGGCAAGTCGCCCCGCTCTCCCTCTCCGCTGATCCGCAGACGCTTGTGATACCGATACGGTCTCAAGTCTCGTCATGCCTGTACGCGGAGAAAAGCGTGGGACACGCATAAGTCCGCTATCTACCACAATCGTAATGCCTTCTACAGTCAAACTGGATTCTGCAATGGAAGTAGCGAGAACCACCTTGCGCTCACCTTTCAAACATGGAGCAATTGCAGCATCCTGCTTATCCAGCGGCAAATTGCCATGGAGCTCTTCTATTCTCACAAGCGGGGAAAGACCTGCTGCTGAGAGCCATCTTGCGGTTCGACGGATTTCCGCCACGCCCGGTAAGAATGCTAGCACATCACCGTCATGAGCACGCAGCGCTTCTATGATCATACGTCCCATTTGAGGCTCAAGCGCTCCTGTTATCCGCGCTTGCATGTAATGAGTTTCGACAGGAAAGACTCGTCCCTGACTTGTAATAATCGGCGCATTCCCAAGCAGCTCAGAAATCGGCTCCGCATTAAGCGTCGCTGACATCACGATTAATCGCAAATCATCACGCAGCAGCTCTTGTGATTGCAAACAAAGGGCAAGTCCAAGATCAGCATGCAAATGGCGTTCATGAAATTCATCAAATAGGATGACTCCTACCTCTTCAAGCGCTGGGTCCTCTTGAAGCATGCGAGTAAGAACGCCCTCAGTGACAACCTCAATTCGTGTTCGTGAGCTGATCTTCGTATCCATTCTGACACGATAGCCGATGGTTTCTCCTGCTTGCTCACCTATCGATCGAGCCATGAATTGTGCAGCAGATCGAGCTGCTAGCCTTCGCGGCTCTAGCATGATTATTTTTTTGCCCTGCAGCCAGCTTTGATCTAGTAACGCAAGGGGTACGCGCGTCGTTTTGCCCGCTCCCGGCTCCGCAACTAATACGGCATTAACACCCGATTTCAGTGTTTCCAGCAGCTGTGGCAGTACCTCGTCAATCGGCAGTTGCATGTGATTCATTATGTAACTCCTATTCCGTTCGAGCTTATTTAACGATTCTTATCATTTGTACAACAGGTCGACCGTCACCAGGTATTGAAGCTTCCTTACTTAATAGCTGTGAGGAACCATCGCCATCTAGAAAAATACCGTCTATGAGATTTCCATCACCTATTGTTGAAACGATTGCTTCTCTGAATAACGCTAATGATCCAGTCGTTTCGCTTACGACTAAGTACAAGTATCCCAAATTGTCATAAACAGCGGCAGATCGCAATCGATTATCATCTGGAAATGGAGCATTCTCAGCTAATGCCTGCTCCGTCCAGTGCTTTTCATTACCAAGACCCATGCTTATTCCACCTTGCGCCCAAAAGCGTGTGTGATCCTTTACCTTAACTTGAGAAGCAAGGCTAACTACCTGCACGCTTAGCGCATCTGCAGCTCCATCCCAAACTAATGTTCCACGCGCATATTTAACATTTTCACCACCTGCACCGAATTCGCCAATCTTCCCATTCACGGGAAGACTATTCACAACTCCAATGCTAAGCAGACCCTCACCATAGAAAAAACCGCCGTTAATACCTGTAAAATCGGTCAATGTTACATTATTATGTATGGTCTCAAGAGAGACATAAGATGGCTTTGTCTTTAAGACATGCAGCTTCATGCCGTTAGCAGAGGTTTCCGAATGATAGCTGTAATGCAGCGCTTCATCCAATCCGGTACGAACATCTTTCTTCGGATTGCCAAGCGCTAAGATCATAAAATAAAGCATGACCGCCAACAGGGCTAGAATCCCTACTAAAATACCAATGATTGAAAAAACTTTCTTTTTGCTCAATTGCTCAGAAGGCTTCGAGTCCATTTGTTTACATACGCTCCCTGTTTATCATTTAAACCAACCCTTTGACCGAAACCAAGCAAACATACTAATTCCAATAGTAACCATCAGTGTGATAACAGCGAAGTAACCCCACTTCCACTCGATTTCCGGCATATTATGAAAATTCATTCCATATATTCCTGCCAGAAATGTAAGAGGCATAAAAATAGTCGTAATTACCGTAAGTGTCTTCATAATGGTATTCATTCGATTGGAATTAAACGAAATGTAACTGTCTCGTAAATCCGCTGTCATCTCTCTGCATGCATCCATCATCTCGGAGAGCTTCAGTAAGTGATCATAAATATCATGAAAGAAAGCCATATAATCTTTCATACCCTCTATACGGTCAGAGTTTATGAGACGATACAACAAATCACGCATTGGTATGATCGTTTTCCGCAATCGCAGCAGTCTAGCACGAATGGAAAAAATATCACTCATTGCTGTCTCACCCGGACCATCGCCGCTCTCAATTTCCATATCAAGCAACAGCTCATCAAGCTCGTGAACCGCTGGAAAGTACTGATCAACCAACTGATCAATAATCAAATATGCCGCATACAAGTGACCGCTCTTACCCATCTTGACACTATTTCTCAGCTTCACACGTGCATCCTCAATTTCTGGGGAAGCCTCATAATGAAACGTCACGATGTATTCAGGTCCAATGAACATATTCACTTCATTCACTTTTAAGGTTCTGCGTTCAATCTCGTGAAGCACAAAAAAATGGACATCATCATAATGATCAATTTTGGGACGCTGAAGCAAATGAAAGCAATCCTCTATCGCTAAGGGATGGAAATGAAAAACAGTATCCAAGAGCTTGCATTCTTCTTCATTCGGACTCGTGAAATCAACCCAGTACCATTCTAAATCCGCTGATTTCACTTGCTCAATCGTTAAATCCGTTACCCATTTTTTCTCTCTCGTATAGCCAATAATGTTGATCATTGGTTATATCCTCCCGTTTCCTGACGCCATGAATGTAACAGCCATTATATCATGCGACCTTTCTATTTTACCGATCTCATTCCTTTCAGACAAGCTGCAACTATTGCTTTCTGCTAATCGTCTTGAAAATAAGGGGGTGTTCGTTATTCGTATCATTATTCTTATTATAATCATGCTGCTTACTGCAACGGCTTGTGGACGAAATGATTCAGGGTATAAGACAATAAATAATCATATATCTGGTAACGTTCCGAGTGAAACAGATCAAGAAGTCATACAGTTAAAGGATACCATTGGAAATCCAAATGCACATAAACCTTCTGCGATGCGATCGACCGAAGAGGCGATAAAGCTCGCTGATGAGTATGGTCCTAGAACAGGACGATGGTTTGAGGGTGAGGATGGATTCAATATTCTAAGCTCATATTCCAGCGGAGAACGAGAGTCAGGAAGCACCGTTAGTGCGGGGTTAAGTGAGGTCCCAGAAGGGCGTTCTGTTCGCTTTCAACTAACAAGTCGAGATGATAATGGGAAACGAAAAGCGCTTATTTCAGAGTATGTAACAGAAAGCAGTGATCCAGTCTTTAGCAGAGCAGACTTTAACCCTGTTCTTCCATCCGATCCAAACGTGAACTATTTAGTTAGTGTTGAGATTCTTGGCTCGGATAATGTCGTAGAAGACACCTTCCTGAGTGCCATTTATGTGCCCTATCATGAGCTTAATGCCCGTTTAAGCGTTGAGTCTCCCGCTGCAGGCTCCCAAGAGACAAAGCTGTCGCTTTATAACGCAGGGCCAACCAATCTCTATTTTGGCAAAGGCTATTCTCTTTATAGCAAGGATGGTGAGGACTGGAAGGCCATTAATGATGATCGCGCGGTCATAAGTATCGGTATCTCAGCAAAGCCTGGCGAAACCTATGAGGAAGTCGTCACCTTTCCATACAAACTGCCTCCTGGGCAATATCGCCTTGTTAAAAATATGGATGGTTTTATGACAGATTTATCCGTGCGATTAGCTGCCGATTTCGAATTAAAATAATGATGAGAAATAAAGCCGCCTGCATGACGCAGACGGCTCTGTTCTCTATTCATTTAGGCTTGGTATGGCGGCGGTTCCATCACTTTAAATTGACCGTCTATTTTTTTGACTGTATACGTGAATGTAGAATGTCGGGATTCCGTGTCTCCAACATCAAATAAAGATCCGTCTTCTCTCTTAAACGTAATAACGAAGACATATTCATCATCACTAACTTTTGTTTTTTTAATATATTCATTGTATTTATGGAGATCCGGTATGATTTGCAAATAGGCTTCGAATATCTTCTCCTTATTGGTTCTGTCCGTTTCTGGAGCAAACATTTCCAGCCAATCATAACTTCCTCCATATAACGCTGCTATTGTTTTCGTGTCTCGGTCCGCAATAGCTGCACCATATTTAATCATTGTGTTCTCTGCTTCTTCACCATTTGTATCTGTAAAAGTCATATCTATTACGTTCATACTGTCTCTGCTTTTATCATATCCATAAGTTAACGTGACTCTCCCTATCGTTAAACCGCCCACAGATGCGACCGCTGGAATATCAACTTGCAAAAGATTATTTCTGACATGGTACAAAGAGATATAATTAAAACTAAGATTTTCATACCAGACGCCCGCCTCCGATTCCTTCAATGAATAATTGTAAATATCATCTTTCACTTTAAGCTGCACGCTCACCTTTCCGTTTTCGATCATAATTGATGAGCTTGTGTAATTGGTAACATAGTTGACCGGTACTTCGATCAATAGAGTCTCTAAATTATCAACTTGAAGGATATGCGCTTCTTGCAAGAAAACCCCTGCTCCATGATCTTGAGTTATTACGATTAATAGTTCCTCTATCGAATCATTATTTACGTCTATATATTCCATGCTTGGCGGGAAATCCGGATCCCAAAACTTTTGTTCCCAGTCGAATGATTTCACTAGACCAGACTGATTTTTCACATAAATCTTTGAATAGCTGCCATCCTTCTCATCTTCTTGCTTCACAAAAACTTTTACGCCATCTTCATTTTCTGCTAGCATCATATCTTCATCATTCTGTTCTATAGGAGTCTCTACTAGCTTGTTCTCATTTCCTTGTATCGGATTACCTCTTTCTATAGAAGGAAGCCAGATAAAGAAAGCAATACAGGCTGTAACTATAATCGCAATAGGTACAATCATTCTATATCTATACGAATAAGTTGGTCTTTTCTTTGGGTGATTGATTTCCAGCATTACTTTTTCTTTGTTTTTATGATTGAATTTTTTGTTTTTAAATGGTCTTGCTGATAGGAGATCATCCAGATCCTTATCTAAATTATCCATTTGCACTTCCCTCCTTCATTATTTTCAATAAAGCCTTACGAGCTCGATGAAGTCTCGTTTTTATCGTAGAGGTTGAAATTTGGAGCGTCTCCGCCATCTCTTCCATCGTTAGATGATAGTGCGCGCTTAATACCATCACCTCTCTATATTTTCTAGATAGCTGCATGACCTTCATCCAAATATCGTGAGCAAATTCTTGTTCGAGATATTGATTCTCAGCAGATAATGATTCGGATGAGTCATTCACATTTTGCATCAATATGGTATGTCGAAAAAATGACTTCCGAAGATGGGAATAGGCGCAGTTTCTCGTTATTTTGAGCAGCCATGTTTTTAAAGTCGATTCACCGCGGAATGAAGCAATTGCTTTGTATGCTTTTATGAAAACCTCTTGGGCGATATCATCCGCCAAATCATGCTTTTTCGTTATGAAAAAGGCATATTGCCAAACATCCTCGCCATAGCTCTCCATGATTTGTTCGATATCATAGGTGCCCATCTCCGATACGTATTTATAATGGTTCCCCTCCATCCTCTCACCCTCCTTACTCAAACAGACTTTACGCATCTGTAAAAGGTTCCCTTTTGACGAATTCTTTTTTGAAATGAGGCTTTTATGTATACAAAAGAAAAACCGTCTCCTATTAAGACGGTTAATTGATCGTTTCATTTTTTTAAAAATTCATTCCTCCCCATCCCATTCCCTATTGAATCTCTCTACATACTGCACCATGTATTGATGCCGTTCTTCAGCTATTATTTTTGCAGAGGGTGTATTGATTAAATCCTTAAGTTTAAACAGCTTTTCATAAAAATGATTGATGGCTGTGCTCTTATCATGCCGATATTGCTCCGTAGTCATGGAATTTCGGGGGAGCAGCTCTGGGTCATGAATCGGATGGCCCTTCCAGCCTGCATATAAGAAACATCTCGCAATCGAGATCGCACCAATCGCATCCAGACGATCAGCGTCTTGCACCACTTTACCCTCAATGGTTCGCATAGGCGGATTTTTCCCTGCGTTATAAGACATCGTAGAAATAATTTCTAAAATATGCTTCCCTTCCGCTTCTTGCACAGATTCACGTTCTAGCCATTCCCGTACTTTGCGGAGTCCCGCTTCCTTCGACTCATTAAGCTTTTCATCCGCTACGTCATGAAGTAATGCAGCCATCACGCAAATAAAAACATCTGCACCTTCTTTTTGAGCTAATCGCTCTGCCATTTTTGTCACTCGGTGTACATGCCACCAGTCATGTCCGGTTATGTCATTTACGAGCTCATCTTTGGCGAATTGTTCAGCTGAATGCTTAGCTTGGTCTTGTTTTTTCTCCAATTGATAAAGTTCCATTATATTAATCCTCCCTTTCATTTGAGTTAGTGAATGAAATAAAATATAACATTTATTTATAATTGCAACTTTTTGGGCTTAGGCTCGAAAAATTTCAGTTATATACCATAATATTCATTTAAGTTTCCAATCTTTATAGGAGTCTATTCCTATTAGTTGGCTATATTAATTCTTTAAAGTGTCTTAAGTATGTGATATATATAATATATTATAGATTATTCTAAAAAACGGAAAGGCATGTGATAGGACCAAGGGATAAGATACTAAGACGGAAAATAAAACCAAAAAAAAGCGGGGAATCCATTTTGCAAGTTAACACTCAAAACACGGTAAAGGAAACTTTCACACCAGCAGGTTATCAACAAGAATTACGACGTGATCAAAGCACTTGGCATCTAGTAAGATTCGGGCTTCTATGCATGCTTCCAATCGCTCCTACTCAAGTATGGGCCGCTGCTCATGTGGCAAGTATGGGTATGGCACCACTCGTTTATTTAATTGGAGCATTTGCCATGTTGTTCACAGCTCTAAGTTATAAGTGGATGACCTCAGAATTCCCAGTAGCAGGCTCATCTTACTCTTATGTGCAACGCGGCATGCACCCGTACATCGGATTCCTCGCAGGCTGGTTAATTGTTATGGATTACAGTATCATTCCAGGTTTACTAACCAAATTCTCTACCGTTTGGTTAGGTGCAATAGCGCCTGACTTCCCCATGTGGCTAATCGTTATCGTATTTGTAACTATCGTAACCTTAATCGTAGCCATAAACGGTAAGGTAGCGAACTGGGTAAACAACTTTTTCCTATTCGGTCAGTTAAGTTTAATTGCAATCTTCATTATTTGTGCGCTTAAAGTTGTATTAATCGATGGTCATGGATTTGGCGGGTTCAGCTTCAAACCTTTCTACAATCCTGATACATTCTCCTTCAGCGCTATAGCAGGTGCTGCAACAATTGGTATGCTGGGATTCATCGGTTTTGATAGTATTGCTACGCAATCAGAAGAAGCCAAAAATGCACGTAAAGCAGTTGGTACCTCCGTTATTCTTAGTTTAATCATTATTGCGCTATTGTTCCTCGGACAAGGTTATATGGCTGCTCTTGTACATCCAGATTACACCACACTCGACGAAGGTATGGGTTACTTCGATGTCATTCGTGAAGCAGGCGGAGATTTCCTTTATTACGCATTTATTATTTTGGGCGTCATATTTGTAGGTATTGCCAATGTAATTCCTGTTATGTCTGCCATCTCACGTGTATTGTTCGCCATGTCTCGTGATAACACGATCCCTTTCTCAGGCTTTTTCCAAAAAGTGAATGTAAAATATCAAACGCCAATGAATGCCACTCTCTTTATCGGTGTGTTAAATATCATCGTTGCATTCTTTATCAATCTTGATTTTCTATCCAGACTCGTTAACTTTGGTGCCATGTCCACTTATTTTCTTTTGAATCTTACTGTCATCATTCACTTCCTCTTTAAGAAGAAGCAATACCAAGGCTTTGGGATTGTAAAGTATGGCATTCTACCTCTTATTGGGGCAGGAATCATTGGATTTATTTTCTCGGGATTCGATTCACTAACTTACATTATCGGTTTCAGCTGGTTAGCTATCGGTGCAGTTATATTGATTTCCCGATTAAAATCATTTAAAGATGTTCCTCCCATTATCGAAGAAGTGTAAAGCATTCAAACGCTGGACATTTAACCATCAGCTTAATTAATCCTACATAAAAGGAGTCATATTCACATGAACTTAAACGGTAAAATAGCAATCATCACGGGTGCAGCTAACGCTGAGGGTATCGGATTTGCAATCGCAAAAAAGTATCTTGAATATGGAGCCATCGTTACCATTACAGATATTAATCCCAAAATTCATGATGCAACTGATCAACTAAAAAAATTAACTGGTGGACAAATCACTGGCATTCAAGTCGATGTAACAGACTTTCAAGCAATGTCAGAAGCTATTACTAGCTTGCATGAGAAACAAGGTCGTATCGACATTGTCGTTAATAATGCAGCTGTAAACATTCCTGGCGATAGTATTGAAGCTTCGCTTGAGGAGTGGGATTTGCACTATAACGTTAATGTAAAGGCACACTTTATTATGAGCAAGCTAGTCTTACCTATTATGCGCGAACAACGATATGGAAAAATTATTAATACGGCTTCCGTTAATAGCTATGTCGCTGAAAAACAACTCGTCGTATATATCGGTACGAAAGGCGCAGTACGCCAGCAAACAATGGCTGATGCCCTTGATAATGCCCCTTATGGTATTAATATTAACTGTATTGGAGCAGGGCTTGTAAATACTGGTTTTAACGACCCGCATCATGATAAAGTCGATGGCGGTCGTGATGAAGTTATGAAGCATATTACTGAAATCAACCCTTCAGGTCGGGCTGTTGAAGCCGAAGAGATCGCAAATATGGCTCTATTTTTAGCTAGTGATCTTGCCTCCGGTTGTGTTGGTGGTTACTATCCTGTAGACGGTGGATACAGTATTAAATAGAAGAAACAACGATAAGGAAATCATTATAAAGATGTCTTATATTTCCGACACAAACAGTAAGCAAACAAAAGGAGAAACGCAAATGCGTTTCTCCTTTTGTTTTGAGGCTTCCAACCTGCCCATACCCAATCTCAACACTCTTTAAAGTTATACCGTGCATTGCAATAATCAGTTATGTAGTTAATCAATTGTTGCGTATGCAATGCTCGTTCTTCAGGTGTACGGTAATATGATTCCGCTATACCTTGTCGTATACGTAAAGCTTCGTTAACAATTGAATGCCATTCTAATGGCAGCTGTCCCAGTAGATAGGAGCCACCCTCATCTTTTGTAACAAAACCTTCATGCTCAAGAGTATAAACAATTCTTCCCAGCGTTAATACTGTGAAATCGATCCATTCATCGATAAAAAACAGTTCAAGATTCTTGGCTTTATCGGCCCAATAAACATTTAGATTATAATCCATAGCCATTCGGATATCATCCCAGCTTACATGAATGTCTAATGAATCCACTTCAGGACCAAATACAGAAATCCCATAATGTTTTAAAATCCATGAGGAAGTAATATCCATTGCCCCGGATCTTAACCCTTGAAACTTTCCATAATAGAAGCTTGGGAATCTATCCTCATGGTTATGATAAGATTTATTTAGATGTTCCACGCTTGTATACTGACCTTCAGCCACCATATAGCAGCTATGTTTGACCTTCAGTTCTTCATGGATGAACAGCATTTCTGCAACATCATCGTCTGTCATGCTCGCATTTTGTAATACAACAATAAAATCAATATCACTTTTTTTCTTATTAAATCCATTCAGAGCAATGGAGCCCTGAATGTATAATCCTAATACAGCATGCGGCAACTTGGAACGAAGTAAGTCAGCGAATTCTTGTAACATCGGAGCAATTTCAATAGGAATAAGTGATTGTTTC
Organism: Paenibacillus sp. J31P13; assembly: GCF_056269295.1. NCBI lineage: Bacteria > Bacillati > Bacillota > Bacilli > Caryophanales > Paenibacillaceae > Paenibacillus > Paenibacillus sp. J31P13. Next base: position 874,444 of record NZ_JBWDNR010000001.1, on the reverse strand, counting down.
AATTTCATCCCTCACTTCTTAGGTTCTTATGCTCCTAATCATAAAGGTTTAACAACGTTCAAAAAAGTGAATCTTTCGTGTTCAGTTTTTCCTGTTTTTCAGTAGTTATTGTTCAGCAAGCCCATCCAATTGATGAATCATATCATTTTAAATGAACGAATCGTCTTACTTTATATTTTTATATAAGAAAATTAGTCTTTCTATTTCTTTAAAACCATTCTTCACATAAAATTTCTCTGCTGGTATTCCTCTATTCGTTAATAACGTTATACTTTCGATTCCTTCGCTCTTTAAATATAATTCGATAAAATGGATTAAATTTGAACCTACTCCACTTCGCTGATCATCTAGCTGTACACACATTTCATTTATAAAAAACTCATCACCATTCCACCATTGCTTGCGAAAACCAAAAATGAAGCCTTTCATGATGGTTCCTTCCACAGCAATAAATCCACTAAAACCGGGTGTTTTTATATAGTCTACGAGATATTGTTCTGCCTTCTCTGACGTCCATTTATCATTCCAAGGCTCATTATTAAAAACATTAATAAAAAGACTGATGCATTGCAGTAAGTCCTTACTCTCATAGGGTCTTATATCCATTGTTTTATCAACTCTTTCAAATAATTTGCAAACTTATTTATCTTTGAGAACTTATGCCTTGGAGAATGTGAAAGCTGCTTGTGCTGACATATCAACGTGCCCAGATGTAAAGTTGGCATAATACTCTCCAGCCTTCAAAGGTTTAATAGTAGTGATCGTCCAAGTTGTATGCGCGGGGATAGTCATGATACTTCCTGGAACTACCGTTCCTGTAGGCATGCCATTAGTCATCGTAAATATAAATGATCCTTTACCTGAATTTCTGATCCATAGCACATAGTTTTCATCCTCTTCGCTATTCTTAATAAAATGAGACTGCTGATTACCCGATATAAATGCATCATACTCTTTAGGAAATGAAGGACTATCTCCTTCCATTCTTTCAAAAATTAAATTGCCCTTTTGAATCTTGGTTCCAACCTCGCCTGTGAGAATGGTAGACCCATCAGGCATAAGAGTTCCTGCTTTACCTGAAGAAGATGCTGCTTCCTCGCCTTTGTTGAGTAAACCACTCTGACTTCCTACATAAGCAAACACCGTACTTATACTAGCGACAAATAGTAATAGGGAAATCGCAATGATTCGAACTGATTTTTTGGTTTTAAAGCCCTTTTTTCTCCAGATCATACTGATTCTCCTCTCCAAATATTTCTTGTTCCCGCTAAATGCAGGATACAAGTCAACCTTTTGATTGGCAGCACGCCATAGAACATTCAGTAATAACTCACCATATCTTTTTCTCTCATCATCATTCATGTATTTCACAATTTTCTCATCACAGGACAGTTCACAATAACGATCCAGATCACGTCTTATAAGGTGAAAAAATGGATTAAACCAATGAAGGGAATGGATCAATAACAAGAGGTATTTTAGTAAAATGTCATGTCGCTTATAATGGGTCAACTCGTGAAGTATAATCTGATGATATTCCTCTGAGGTAAAGTCTATGGTGGAAGGTAAAACGATTCTTGGTTCTAATATGCCATAAAGGAATGGAGTATTCGTATAAGGAGATAAGTAGACCTGAATTTCATTTTTTATACCCAGCTTTTGTCTGCATGCCTCAAGTTCATTCGCGATTTGAGGATCTTCGGCCCATTCACATATTTTGAAAATATGACGTTTAAACTTAACATTTCGAAACAGATTTAACCCCATAAACGTTAAGGTACCAGCTATAAAAAAATATGGCATAAGCTCTAAGATTAACGAAACAGCATGGCTTGCACTATGGGCTGCAGTACCGCTTCTTACCTGACTACTCGGAGAAGGCATAGAATTTTGAAAAATGGTACGAATCGGAATAAAGACAGCGCTTGTATCAAAACTTTTGTTTACCGCATGTGTGAAGTCCTCATTGAAATAGGCATACAGTTTGTAAAACGGAATTAGAAAAAATGTACTAAGAATGATGTGCGAGTAATAGAGCCAAGAAGCCGTAAAATGCTTCCCTGTCCACTTGATGAATAGCTTTAAAACGAAGTATAGTACCGTAGCAACGATGGACATGAGGAGTAACGGAGAATAAAACTCTGCCATCATCTTTCTGCCTGCTCTTTCAACCTTTTCATTAATTCTTCTATATCTTCTTTTGTTAAATCATCACCATCACAAAGTGCACTTATCAATCCAGATACTGAACCTCGATGAACATCTTTAATAAACTGCTTCGTTTCAAGATTCAGGTATCCTTGTTCAGTGATGCGAGGCTCATAATGATTCGCTTTTCCGATCCGCGTAGCTATAATCATTTCCTTTTCCATTAAGCGGGCTAAAAAAGTAAGGACTGTACTCTGTTTCCATGCCTTGTCCTCTGGCAGTTTACTAATAATCTCCGAGGTTGTAACAGGTCGTCCAGTTATCCATATGATGTCCATGATTTCTTTCTCAGCTTCAGACATGCGTTGATATCCCATCATGACACTCCTCCCTCTTTTAAATCTTTTCACATCATAAATCTACATCATGTAGTTATATATAAATCTACATCATGTAGATGTAAAAAGTCAACCCCAATAGCTATCTTCACGAATCATCTTCAACATGCATAAATTACTACCATGAAAGGAGTAATCTCATGCCCTATTACCGTATCATCGTCGATTTGTCAGATCGCACGCTCTACTTGCTCGACAACAACACTGTTGTCAATGCCTACCCCGTTGGGATAGGTAGAATGGTGACGGAAACGCCTACTGGTGAATACACCATAATCAATAAACAACCCAATCCTGGTGGACCTTTCGGTGCCTTTTGGATGGGCTTGTCCAAGCCCCATTACGGCATTCACGGCACCAATGATCCCTCATCTATAGGCCATCTTGTCTCCCATGGCTGCATCCGTATGTATAATGAAGATGTTATCGCGTTATCTCAACTTGTCCCAATTGGAACTCGTGTAACGATTCGTCCTTGATTTTCTTATACGAAGCGACCACAAAATGTTGCAAATGATGATGTCATATTCATTGAAAATAGTGACTACTTATGTGGATAAGAAAGCTCATAAAAAAATAGTAACCGGCTGCCACGCAGCCGGTTACATTTATTAATCCCTATCATTCAATCTTCGTGACAATTAGACTAAGGATTAACGTGCAATAAACCACGTTTTAGCATGGATTCAGCAAGCAGAACAGCACCTTTTCCTGCACCCATTTTTGTATTGTGAGAGACCAATACATATTTCACACCGCCAAGGACCGCTTCCTCTTCAAGCCTTCCCATACTCGTTGTCATCCCGCCGCCTAGTTCGCGATCCAAGCGCGGTTGAGGGCGAAATGGATCATCAAAAATATGAATCATTTGCTCAGGAGCTGAATGAAATGGACTGTTCTCGAATGGATTATAACGATTGATTACTTCTTTAATTTCAGATAAATCTGCCTGTTTCTTCAGACCAACAAACACGGATTCCGTATGACCTTCTAATACATTCGCTCTGGTACATATACAATTGATATTAATATCTGATGGCGTAATCCCGTCACTGGAATATTCTCCGAGTATTTTCAAGAGCTCCTTTCTAACCTTCTGCTCTTCGTTCGGTATATATGGAATTATATTATCCAAGATATCTAATGAACGAACTCCGGGACTTCTTCCAGCTCCGCTAAGCGATTGCATAGATACCATCAGTACATTATTAATGCCAAAATGCTCATGCAATGGCTTCAACGTAATCGCTAGTCCAGTAACCGTGCAGTTGGGAACCGGAAGAACAAAGCCATTCCAACCGCGTTCACTCTGCTGCTTGCGAATGAGCTCGGCATGATCATCATTGACTCCAGTAATAAGTAGCGGAGTATCATCAAAATAACGAAATGCTGACGCCGTCGAGAATGTTGGCGTCGTTTGGGCAAACCAAGGCTCCAGCTCTTTTGCCAGATCGGATTCAATTGCGGTGAAAATAACATCTACAGAATCTGGTTTGAATTCTTTCGAGGAAACGACAGGAACATCCAGCATATCTTCGGGAATAGGCGAATTCTGTATCCATCTCGATGATCCATCCGATTCAAGTAATGCTTCTTTGTAGGTATTCAACGTTCTTGATGTGACCATAATGACAACTTCAAAATTTGGATGATTGGATAATGCCTGTACAAACTGTTGTCCTGCCATTCCAGTTGCTCCAACTACTGCTGCTTTTAAACGTGACATCTTACACACTCCTCAAATGATTTAAATTATTTTTGTATAACGATCCAACAAATAAAAAAAATCTCACCCCCAAGAATATATTCTTAGGGACGAGATTTGTATGCTCGCGGTACCACCCGGATTTGCAAATATGTCGCCATATCTGCCTCTTCAAGTACGTCATCTTAATAAAAAGATGGTTATACTCTAGCTCTATAACAGGAGCACCTGTTACACCATCCCCTCTCCGGTTCCGATGTACTGCTCAGAGGCTTTCTTCAATAATTAATTCTTCACTCCTTTTCAGCTGACGGAGCTCTCTGTGGAAGAACGCTTTATTTACTTTTCTCTTCATCGCATTTAATAAAATAATTTAAATATTATAAATATTTGATATAGGATACCAAATATTCGAAATAGAGTAAAGATCTTTTTGTTTCGCTTATTCATTCTTCTCATCAAGGGCTACGCGATTGGTGTCCCATTTTCGACGAAAACATCCGGTTTTAAGAGCACTACATCACCGTCTTGTGGCGTACCACCGATTACTAATACCTCAGATTTAAATCCAGCGATGCGTCTAACTGGAAAGTTAACGACCGCGACTACTTGACGACCAATTAGCTGTTCTGGTGTATATCTTTCTGTTATTTGAGCAGAAGAGTGTTTAATACCAATCTCTCCAAAATCAATCTCTAATTTGATTGCAGGTTTTCTTGCTTCAGGAAAAGGCTCCGCATGGACTACTGTACCGACACGAATATCTAATTTCATAAAATCCTCAATGGTTACCACGTATGCTACCTCCAGTATCTGTCTTTACGTATTTATTTCATTAATGCTATTTTCTAGCCACATAATAGTCAAGATAATAAATAACTATAATCAACTTTACCAAACAAAACGAAACAGACTACCGATACTTCGGCAGCCTTTTCTTTTGCATTCTAATCCAAACTTTATTTAGGGTAGTAGGAAAAACCCGGATATTTGACGACTGGCCATTTCTCCTTGCGCAGTGCATCCAACAAATCCGCGCCTACATTCAAATTACTCCCTACCAATTCACGAGGGGTCAGCGCCATCCATTGGTTTCACGACACATCAACAAATCGGTCACTCTTGAACATCTCCAAAAAACATAATGTTTGTTATTTCATTGGCGTTTGCGCCAAGAGTTCATGCTTGAAGCTTTGTGGAATTGTACCGTAGGGGGACTGGACTTTCTGACTATCCAAAGACCCGGGAACTTCGTCTTGATAAATATATACCTGCTCTGATGGAATGCTGTTAAATACATTCTCCGGTACGCCGAAATTAGCAGACAGAACATCTTTTGGCGTATGAGCAAACCAATCGGAAATGGACAAGGTATTCAAATCTGAAAAGTTCCCATCATCAAAGACGAGTAAAAACTCGCAGCCCCCTTCGAGTCCCTGAATCGAATGTGGAATACCTGGTGGAAAGTACCACAGATCGCCCGGACCGACGTCAGCTATAAAATTACGCCCCTCTTGATCGACCGAGGTTATGCGTGCCTGGCCTAGCAGCATAAAAGACCATTCTGCTTGTTGATGCCAATGAAGCTCACGCACGCCACCAGGGGTTAAACTCATATTTACGCCTGCAAGTGTGGTCGCGATAGGCAGCTCTCTTACCGTGATCTCTCGGGACCACCCTCCGTCGTTTAAGGTCATAGTCGTATCCGAAAAAGAAAATTTCAAATTTGGAAGTAAGCCAGCATCCGTTGCAGGCGGAATGAACATATTAGGGTTTTCAAGATCGCGTATAATATCACGGGGGCCAAGATCGATTCCCCCTGCTCCATCATTTCTAATGGGCTGCGGTACTTGTTCAAATTTCCCCTTAGCCCCAGATTGATTTTCCATCCGTCTCATTCCTCTCAATAGAGGTTTTTTAAGCTATCGCAATACAACACAATAATATATGAGACAAGAGCAGTGCATATGACATTAGAAATGGAGCATTTCGTTGCAATTATAGGAGTCTATCCGCATAATTGTAACTGGAGGGCACTTAAGTTTTTCAACCAAAGTAAGGCCCGCTCACAACCAAACGACTACGAGCTAATAGACGGGAATGAATTTATCTTGGCGAAGCAGCCCTTAATACTAATTGTTGAAGATGAGCCTCGGATGAGAGAATTAATTGCAGATTATTTGGAGGAAGATGGATTAGCAAATATTCAAGCAGCAAACGGTCATGAGGCGCTTGAACATGCACGCCGAACCCCGCCTGATCTAGTCGTCCTTGATATTATGATGCCAGGCATCGATGGTTTCGAAGTATGCAAACAGCTTCGCAGAAATTCCCAGACGATCATTGTCATGTTAACAGCTAGAGGAAGAGAAGAAGATAAATTGTATGGGTATGAATTAGGTGCTGATGATTATGTCACGAAACCATTTAGCCCTAAAATACTGATGGCAAAAATAAAAGCCTTATTAAGCCGGTGGGCTCCTTCTGATGCGTCCGTACAACTAAAGGAACAACAGGATTTAGTCGTAAACGAAGAAGCCCATGAAGTTCACGTAAATGGTCAACTGCTCGAATTGTCACCAAAAGAATACGAGCTGCTGCTGCTTTTCACCCAACATCCCAATAGTGTGTTTACAAGAGATGCCCTACTAAATCGCATATGGGGAATGGATTATTTCGGTGATTCCCGTACTGTTGATACGCAAATCAAACGTCTACGCAAAAAACTGGGAGACAAATCGGAATGTATTCAAACCATTCGTAACATTGGTTACAAATTTCAATATAAACCATGAGGTTAAGATGAGAAAAGAACGTTTGTATTTCAAAATATTTTGGGTTACTTTAATCGCTTTGATTTTATTTACCATATTATGGTTGGTGATGCAAACTAAATTTTTCGGCACTTTTTATATCCAGCAAAAGTCAAATGAACTAACGCAGCAAATGGAAAAGATATATAACAAGTACGCTGAGGGTGTCTATGAACTCAACGTCAAGCCAGAAGAAGTCATTAACTTTGAACAACATTTCTATGGCTTAACTGCTACCTTGTACAAGCAAGGAGATAGGATCGAAGTGTATGTTGGCGGTTACGAAGCCATTCCCGCCACCGTTGTAACGCCCTCAATCGGGCGGCCTAATTACGATATTCGCATACATTCTGATGAGCAAGCAATCATTCAACCGCCTTTGGACAATAAGAGCATTGAAATTCAGCCACTCTTTCCGGCAACCTATATTAACCCCTATAGTGAACGACTATTGAGTACACTGACTATATGGTTGCAAAATAACGACCGGTTCAGCAATCTCTCCATAACAGGAGAGATCGTTGTGATGAACATACCAACACTTAAAACTGAGAGCGAGAACATGCTGATCGCTGCCGTAAAGCTCCCGAACAGCGTAAACCGTATTGGCGGAGATGCTTATTTGATCACACTGGCCACACTTCAGCCTGTGGGCGATGCCGTTCAAGTCATGAGCCGCTTTTATATTTATTTTTACGCGCTCGCCGCAATTCCAATTTTACTGTTTGCCTATTTCCTTTCACGTACAATCACATCGCCACTGATGCAGTTGAACAAAGTTGCCAAACGTTTAGCGAAGCTGGATTTCTCCGCAGCTATACGAATGAATCGGAAGGATGAAATTGGACAGCTTGGAGAGACGATGAATAGTCTGGCTCGTAATTTACAACAAACTATGGCTGATCTGCAGGAAGCGAATAGTAAATTGCAGGCAGACATCGAGAAAGAAAAGCAGGATGAAAAACTGCGCAGGCAATTCGTAGCAAGCGTCTCGCATGAATTACAAACCCCGGTCAGCTTGATTCAAGGGTATGCAGAAGCACTCAAAGACAATGTCGCTCATGGATTGAAACGAGATAAATATGCAGGAGTAATCATGGAGGAATCCGAGAGAATGGCACGTCTGGTGAATGATTTGCTAGACCTGTCCCAATTAGAAAGTGGTCGTTTTGCGCTTCATTGGTCAAACGTTCCGTTGCAGGAAACAATCAACTCTGTATTCCAGAAATTAACCCCACTCTTGTGTGAGAAATCGATTCATCCCCAGTTGCTAGGACTTGATACGGAAGAGCAATGGGTTCGATCCGATCGTCAGCGGCTTGAGCAAGTGTTGATAAACCTGCTGGGCAATGCTATACGGCATGCACCCTTTCATGGACGTTTGGAAGTACGGGCGACACTAGAACAGGCTTCAGTACGTTTAGAAATCAAAAACGAGGGTTCGCCCATTCGTGAAGAGGATTTGCCTTATATCTGGGACACCTTTTACAGAGCAGATAGCTCAGGCAGTCGCGAATTTGGTGGTACGGGAATCGGGTTATCCATAGTAAAAGCTATTTTGCAGCGACATGAAAGCCAGTACGGCGTGCGTAATGAAGAAGGCAGCGTAACCTTTTATTTTACACTTCCTCTCTACCCAGTCATCGATTAACACTTACCTTTCTTTTGATAGCTTTGCAAAAAAAAGTCTAAACACCTTTCAATTAAGGTGTTTAGACTTTTTAAGTTAATCACTGAATTGTAATATTTCTTGCCACAAAAGCAACTCATGCTGTCTTCTTATTTTCTAAGTGCCTCTGCTGGCTCCGTTGCAAGCAATTTCCGACTTACAATCGTACTTAGGAAAAGAATGATTAGAAAGGTTGAACAAATCGTAACCACAATTTGGAGGGGTTGTATATTCATATTTCCTCCGAGGAGAAGACTATAAATATAATTAATGGCGAAAAACAAACCTATACTAAACACAGTTGATGTACAAGATAATAGTATATTTTCTACAGACAAAATCCTTCTAATCCAACTCTTGTGATAGCCAAGCGCTGCTAAAAGTCCTATTTCTCGATACCTTGCATTTGAGTGTTTGGCCAGTAAGACAACACTAATAAACAAGGAGATAAATAAGATGAGAATAGATACGGCAAGAAAGAGCTTCTTTAAAAAGTTAAACGTGATTTCAAGTGCTGCGACCTGCTCCGCTGCCGTTTTTGAAGAAATATGTTGTTTGGTTAACGCCTCTGTTACCGATACAATATCCGAAAATCGGATCACATCATATGAAATTGAAAAAGGCTTCTCTTCTCCAACACTATCATACATAGATTGTTCTCTATCCGCACTGACGAAAAAATCATCATAACCCGCATTGAAAATGCCGCTGATTGTAAGAGGGAAGCTGCTCTCCTTATATTCAAGTACGATTGTTTTTCCGATTAACTCATTGATGTTATTCGTAAATTTCTTTCCAACACTTGGCGTAATGGCAACCTCATCTTCTCCATATCTCGGCATTATTCCATAAGACATATTTCCAGTTGCCTTGGGCATTGGAATTTTTTCTTCAAAACGAACCGACTTATCGTTGAAAGAAAGTGTTAAATCCTTCATTACATACTGATAATAGACATTTTCAATTCTACGATCTTCACTTAATAAGAGATACGGATCTTTACCCTTTCCTAATGCTATGTACCCGTTATTAAATGCTGTGTTTTTCTGTTTAAATTGTTCTATAGACTGACTCATCATGTTGCTGGAAGAAAGCGAAACGATAAATAACGAAATGCCAAGTGCAATAACCAAGCCAATCGCAATATAGCGAAAAAGATGTACTCGATAATTTTTAACAGCTCGCTTCAATATGGAAACGATAGCACGTTCATGGACATCATGTTTTTTTGCTTGCGTTCCTACAGATGTTTTATTAACTGATTTTGGTTGTGATGAGACAACTTCAATCTTCCCATTTACAATGGATATGACCTCATCCGCCCACGTACACAGCTTTCTATCATGAGTGATGACGACTACCAGCCGATCTTCGGATAACTCCTTTAAAATATCCATAATTTGAATGGATAACTCTCGATCAAGCGCTCCAGTTGGTTCATCTGCTAATAAAATTTGTGGATTATTCACAAGTGCTCTTGCAATCGCGACGCGCTGTTTTTGCCCACCTGAGAGGTTTTCCACCTTTGCATCCGCTTTGGTTTCTATTCCAAACTTTGTAATCAATGCTAATGCTCTTTCGACATTTTCTTCTAGTGGAGCCCCATTTAATTCCGCTGCTAATAAAATATTTTCTAAAACCGTATAACCACTAATTAAATTGTAGCTTTGAAACACAAAACCGATATGCTTTTGCCGAAAATGACAAAGCTCTTCCTTTGTCATGGCTGTGATTTGTTCATTGCATACCGTAATCGATCCCTTATATTTGGTATCAAAGCCGGCAAGCAAGTTTAGAAGCGTGCTTTTCCCACTGCCTGACGCCCCTAGAATACAGGTTATTCCTGTATCTCTTAATTGATAGCTAATTCCATCTAGTACCGTTTGATTGCCATACTTTTTGGTTATTCCATCTAATGAGATCATCAGCGGTCACCTGATTTTAAAGACTTAAATATATTTATAGTAGGAATAAATATCGAAGTAACCATTCCACACAACATACAAATGAGAAGAACCAATCCACCTTCTATAGCAAATGTCTTTACATTCAAAATGCTAGAACCGTTAAACGAGTTCATTGCCTTATTAATAAGCGGAGAGGCTGCTGCAAATAATCCCATTGCAGCTAGTCCAACAAACACATATTCTACAAATGTGATCTTAGTCATATTTCCGTTACTGAAACCGTTTATTTTATATATCGCATATTCCTTTTTACGCATGATGGCAGTCATAAATGATATCGCAATAGAAACAATAAGGGCGAGATTACTGATTACAAGGACAGCTGAACCCGATTGTTCTTTGGCCTGATCATTTAGTCGAACCATATCCTCCACAAGCTCGAATCTTCCCATTGGGACAATACCCTTTGCTAACAGCTCATCCTTTAGTGAAATCATATCCGCAGGGCTATTTGCTCGCATTGAAAAATTAGCCGCCGTGGACGCTATATCCGCCTGTTTTCGCATTTCTAAAATAGACGATTTACTGAAAAAGAAAGAGTCATCAATCGCGTATTCGATAACCTTACCCTCATACTCGACTACAGCTGTTGTATCCGCTACGCCAACGATCTTCGCACTCGTACTTACAGGCATTTCAACAGGCTCTCCAGTACTCCAATTGAAAATTGTACCGGTTAAATCAATGGTTTTACCAATTAGGTCTTTATTTACAACACCTAAAATATCAGCCAAGCTGCTTGAAACCACAACCTCATTTCCATCACCAGAAGGCATTTTACCTGTTAGAAGCTTTTTAAATACGGGGACACTATTTGATGTTTCTATTTGATGCTCTTTCCCGTCAACGACCACCTTGATTTTACCTAATGCCTGAGCAAGCACCACATGCTTCACCCGTTCGTCCTTAAGATACTTATCATAAAGACCTTGGATATCCTGATTCACATCTACATTTGGTTTTTCCTCTTTTTCTGATCCACTTGAACCAGCCGCACTCATGAAGCTGGACGCAAGATCAATATCTAACAGCCCCTCGCCAATCTTGCTATAAAGCTCGTCAAAGCCATCTTGACTAGCTTCTTTTATACTGCCAGATACATTGAGCAGCAGGAAGCTTGTTGACACAAGTACGGCTAGAGCTAGGACTGCATATCTGCTCATTTTACGTTTCATGTTAGTCATCGATACAGAAAGCGCACTTTTCAGTGACAACTCTGACTTTACAATCATCTTTGTTGTTATCTTTTTTACTTGTTCTCCTGTCGTTTCTGAAACCATCTCACCTTTATCCATCTCAAAAATATGACTATGGCTATCCAGCATCGAGTTGTCATGTGTTACGATAATAACTGTTCGTGTTTTTGCAATTTGCTTTAAAATACCTATAATAACAGCAGCAGATTTCGGATCAAGAGCGGCTGTTGGCTCATCAGCTATCATAACCTCTGGATTTTTCACAAGCTCTCTAGCAATAGCGACCCGCTGTTTCTGTCCTCCTGATAATGTTCTTACCTTTTGTGTTGCTAGTTCGTTAATTTTCAGTTGCTTCATTATTTTGTTTATAAGCTCATCGGAAATGGTTTCATTTAAATAAAGAGGAATTTTGATATTATCGAACACACTTAAATCCTCAATTAAGTTAAATTCTTGCCACACTATACCCAATTTTTGATTGTAAAATTCGTTCTTTTCCTTTGGAGTAAATGCTTTCAAGCTTTGTTTATTGTAATAAGCCTCCCCTGTAAAATCCTGATCCAAGCCAGCCAATATTTTGAGAAGCGTCGTCTTCCCACTTCCTGAAGGACCAATAATAAAGTTAAGTCCACCTTTGACTTCAATAGAAATATTTTTCAATGCAAACTCTTGACCGAATAACCTCGTTACATTTTTTATTTCGAACATGATTATTTCTCCAATCTTTTTTTGTAATGGCAGGAATACTATTAATCATTCACCTAGCTCAGACTGTAGAGCCTACCCTCTCATACTATAAAGCAGCAATGTGGCAACTAGGTGGCAACTGCTATCAACTTTATATTTCATTTTATATATATAAAAAAAAGAGATGGTGCATAGAGAACACCATCTCTTTTTTCCTTTATTTTGTTGGTCAAATTGCATATCTAAGCTTAGTTCGAGGAAATGAGTTACATAGAAAAGAATGGGCTACCTTTTAGCCGATTACATGATTTCAATCGCTATTAGTTTAAACATTTCTGTATTCATCAGGGTATATTTCTGCCTGCTCTAGTATAATCCAATAATTCACCTCATCATATCCTTTTACTCTTGAAGTCAATAAATGTCGTGGGTATAACCATTTTGCCGGTGTAGTTGCTCGGCAATATTCGTAATCAGTGACACCAATTGCATTATGATTAAATAGGTTTATGATTATTCCATGCGGATAAAACATTTCAATGAAGCCTTCCACTTGCATCCCTATCGATAGTGAGGCTTTTACTGAATTCCATTCTTTATTTAAAGTATTGAGATAATTAGTCCATACCTTTTCAAATTCTATTTGTGTTATAGATAAATAACTAGAATCATGATAATCAATTGCTTGATCTGATAAAAAGCCGTCTCTATTTGATGATAAATAACCACCTGTTTTGAATACTAAAATTTGTCTAACAGCATCCAACTGGTCATCCACCTCAAAAAAACATTCCCCTTCACTAATTATGCTCTTCAAATATCGCAATAAAAAATCCCCTTTATAGCTAATTACTTTGATAAAATATTCAATCTATGCCCATATTAAAAGCAGGTTCAACTCTTTTATACTCAATCAATTTGTTAGGTACAATCTCACCTTCTCGATTCAAGAGTTTAACTATTGCCATTTCATCTCGCTTTTACTATTTTCATTCCAGACTCCAAATCCTTCAGAGAACTTTTTGTCAAAAAACATAGGCAGTCTCTCTTTCAAGCCATCTGCGAGTGAGAGAGTCTCTAATTCATTTTTATCTACCCAAAAAAGGCTGCCCTCTTCTGTTTTCTCTAATAACTTTCCACTAAAAACATCGGTTCTATAACTAAATACCATATATTTATCACCAGTTTCATCATTAAACCAATAGATGATCCCACATAACTCTAGATTAGATATCGTTAAACCCGTCTCTTCTTTTATTTCTCTAATTGTTGAATCGACAATACTCTCACCATCTTCAATATGGCCTCCTGGAAATGAGATCCCTTTCCATGATTTTATTCGATCCTGCACTAAGACTCTATCAGTTGCTTTATCATAAACCATACACATGTTAGTCATTTCAACCTTCGGCAAGCTTCCCATCTCCTAAGATTCCTATTTTTGGACTCTCATGATTGTATAACAATATCCATTAGGTGGAAATAGCAGAAAAACAATGGTTTAATCATGAAAGCAATGATAATAAACAATGAAAAGGGCAGTCCCTATGGACTGCCTTTTCCCATGATGAATAGATTAAAACTAGCTCAAAACACTAAATGAGTTACATTCACTTATCCCGGTTCATTTCATAATAGTTTCCATCCCATAAAAAAATCATCGTTTGATCATCTTTAATAATTAAAAAACTGCCAGCATGTGTCCAATTTGTTATTTCTACCGTTTTTACTGAATTCGCTTTGATTCCAATATCACTTAGTTGAGTTCTGTACTCGTTTAAAAAATCATCTTTCGTTATTTCTTGTTCTTTATATTCTGGTTTTAACGTTTCATCTTTACCAAAGATGGCTTTTTCATTGTTATAAGTCGCTTTCAATCCAATTAAACTATTATCAACAGAAGTTGAAATAGGCGTAGAACCAACGACCTTATGCACTGTCCAATTACCAAAGTAGGATGGCTTATTTGGTTTGGTATTGCTGCAAGAACTAATTATCAAAACAACTAAAAGCAGTGAAGCGCAGTAAAATATTTTTTTCATAAGTAACCTCCATTTAATAACCGCCGCTACCATTAAAACGGAGTTCAAGCCTATTATGTTGCTTTTATTGTCGCATAGAAAAGATCATAACTAGTTGTCTATACTCAGCCTAAGAAACCTATGATACACTAAGTTTATAAAAATTTTCCAAATTAATAACTGCATTACATAAGAATAGGAGCTGCATATATGCCTAATCGTTCAAATGAGGAAATGCTAGCTGGTGGAAATGTCTCAAAGGTATATAAGTCTGGTAAAACAGTTAGACGAGAATTAAAGTCAGATAGCAAAAGAATTCATGCACTGTTAAAACATCTCGATAACAAAGGATACGATTATGCACCCAAATACCTTGGCATAGATGAACAAGGAAGAGAAATTCTATCATTCATCGAAGGAGAAGCCGGTAATTATCCTTTGAAAAAATATATGTGGTCAGATGATGTCTTACAAGAAATTGCGAAAATGCTCCGTCTTTATCATGATTCAGTTAGTGACTTTTCAATTGATGATAGTTGGCAATCCTTAGATAACACACCACAAGTTGCAGAGGTATTATGCCATAACGACTTTGCAGTGTACAACATTATTTTTTATAACGAAAGACCAGTAGGTATTATTGATTTTGATGTAGCTGGACCTGGTCCACGACTTTGGGATATTGCTTATACGCTTTACACTTGCGTTCCATTAAGTAGATTTCATCTTACTGAAACAGGTGAAAAGGTATATTATGATTCATTTCAAGATGCTAGCCGTATTAAAAATAGAGTTAAATTGTTTTTTGATTCCTATGGTGAACAATTTACAGAAGCTTATTTAGAAATGGTACTACTACGATTAGAAGGATTATGTAAAACAATTACAAGATGTGCGAGCGAAGGCAACCTTGCTTTTCAAAAGATGATTGATGAAGGTCATCTTGAACATTATCAAAATGATATTATATTCATTTCTGAGCAAAGGAATGACTGGACTTAACTCTTTTAAAGTAAATAAAAAAAAGGCTGCCAATATCTTTTAGATAATTGGAAGCCTTCTTATATATTGGTTGACCTTAACTGATCATCTATCTTACAAATGAAATATAATCAAGACTAACCGGTTCATAACCATCTATTCGAAGTCTTGCGTTAATTTGACCACGATGGTACTGACCGTGCAGCGCTACATGAATTAATATATCTCGTATAGAAGTCTTAAATTCTTCACCCTTACTATTTTTATATGATAATAAGTTATCAAGGTCAGTTTCTGCTAGCTTAGCGAAAAATGCTTTGAAGTCTACTTCATTTTGTTGAATCAATTTCTCACAGACTATCAAATCACCATCCGACCAGATAGGCAGATGTGAACTATCCAATCCATTTAATCTAGTTGCCCATACATGTTCGGCATTTAGAATGTGTGAAAACAAACGCAATTGCTGCTTCTCAATCTCAACATGTTGCAAAGTTTCTAAAATACGTTGATTAGACCAGTATACATGTTCAAACATCTTTAGGATTGTTTTCAATAATCTCGCCTCCAACGTTATCAAATACTTATTCTATATAACTTCTATAAAAAGGAATTCTACCCTGCAACCGTTTATAAAGCAGAGCTATTTATTTCAAATACATAAGATGGTTTAATAGTCCCCGCAGGTTTAAGGGTTGAATCTATCTTTTTTAATAGTCGAATTATTCGTACTTCTTCGAACATGAAGTAAACAAAGAAACATGAATAATGCACAAACAACGATTACCCAAATCGACATTATCGTTTGAAAATGATCCATACTCCACCCAATTAGCAAGGGTAATACCGCTCCGCCAACTCCACCTGAAGCAATAAGTATGCTCGTTGTTTGTTTGGTATTGCCCATAAAAACACGATTGGCTAATACAATAACAATGGCAAAGATCCCTGATAGAGAAAGTCCGATCAACAAGACAATTACGAATGCTGCAATAATGTTTTGGACTAGAGCCATACAAATAAGAAAAATAATAGCACCTAATGTACTGACAATAAGAAATCCGATATAGTTAAATTTTTCGGCAATGACTCCTGAGAAAACTCGGCCAATAACCATAGCGATCCAAAAAAACGTAACTGAAAGTGTAGCATTAGATGTATTCAGGTTAAAATGTTGAACAAATATGGACGGAAGGAAATTAATGATACTTGTTTCAACTCCAACATATAGAAATACGAAACAAATAAAGAAAGCAAGTTTAGAAAAACTTAACTGAAGTTTACTCGTTTTGTCGGAGCTATCATTTCCCTCTGACTTACTATGAAGCGATACCATACTGCCATAATCATGACTAACATTTTTATTGCCCCAAAGAGCCAAGTTAATGATTGCAAATACAATAACGATCGCAAAAGACCAATTCCAATCATTTTGAGCGATCATGATGCTGGACATTATCGGCATGAGCAAAGCTCCGATACCATAAGCAACCTCTAATCTACTCATCGTTACAGCTCCATTATTAGTGGATTCCAATAAGAGAGTTCCTATAGCTGTTTGTGTCATTCCAAAGCCAAACCCATTCAAAGCTGCGAGCAGCATAACTAGGTACCAATGCGGTTGGAATAATAATGAGCCATGTACGACTACTAGACTGAACATTCCTAACCATACCGTTAGTTGATAACCCAGACGTTGCGACGCTTTAGGTGCAATTAAAACGCCAATGAAAAAACCTGTAAATTGTGAGAAAACCAATTGTCCGCCACTGCTATAACTCCGACCGTAATCTTGCAGCATTTCCGGTAACAAAGCACCCAAAACAACAGTTGCAAGTCCTATCATAAAATAGGCTGCACAACCTATCCAAACCAATCGTTTCATCCAATCATCACCCTTCAATACCTATCCACTCATACATGCACGGTTATATGAAATGATGTGATCAATCGCTTCAGCTACAGAATTAATGACGGTATTCGCTTGATTTTTTATATCAGCATGGCTATTGCTCATTGCAAAGCTATGTTTCGTAATGGCAAACATGGATAAATCATTAAATGAATCACCTATGCATGCTACTTCGTTTGGCTTTAGACCCAACTCCTCGATTAATAAAGTTAATCCTACCCCTTTAGAAACATCCAAGGGCATCACATCAAGACAATCTTTATCTGAAATAAAAGTTTCTATTTTCCCTTCAAACCGAGTATTCAATTCATCCCTTAATTGAATCAATTTTTCAAATTCACCAAAGTATGAAAATTTACAACAACTTATTTCATCATTTTTTAAAGCAGCTTCCAAATCACTACGAACCGTACATTTTGTTAAAATACGTGATTCATATGAAATGGATCTCTCTGTTCGCTCCTTTAAATAAAATGAATCATCCGTGCAATGAATGAAATTTACAAAATGTTTATATTTATCTGTTGTTTGAAGTAGTTGAGTGGATATTTCAGGTTCAAAAATGGAGGAGGCCAGCCGATTAAGATTTTTTTTGTATACTGTCGCTCCATTTTGACCTATCGCATGATAACCATCATTAAACTCTTGCATGATTATCTTGATTTCTGAGTACATCCTTCCAGAGGCGATGCAAAATTCAAATCCTTTATTCATTGCCGTTTTAAGGGATTTACGATCTCTCTCATTAATTCGACGAGTATGGTCTAATAAGGTGCCGTCTAAATCACTAACAATCATTTTAATCATCATTCTCTTCCTCCGATACGACTAATAGTTCTACATGTTGTTCAGCAAGTTTTTTCATAATCTCTACATTAGGCTTCTGGTTCGTAATCAACAAATCAATGGATTCTAATCCGGCTATTTTGTAAAACATCTGCTCACCAAACTTAGTATGGTCTGCCAATACGATGACTTGTTTTGCCCTTTTAATCATTTCACGTTTAACGACTCCATCTTCCTCATGAGGATAAGATATACCATTTGGTGTAATTCCGCACGCACCAAGAAATAACTTATCCACTTGATAATCAGCTAACTTATCAATCGTTGATTGACCGAATAGAAAACGATGCTGAGTGTGCATTTCCCCGCCTAATATTATCGTTCTTACGGCTTTCTTTCTAGAAAGTACATCTGCAATATCAATGGAGTTGGTTACGACAACGATATTTTCAGATGTTAAATTCTCCGCAGCAAATTGAACGGTAGTTGAGGCATCCATCATAATAAAATCTCCATTTTTGACAAGTGATGCTGCAAAATGTCCAATCTCACGCTTCTCTCCGGATTCTCTAACCAGACGCTCTTTATATTCGTATACTTCTTTTGTCTTTTTGGGTAAAACAGCTCCACCATGTGTACGGATGACGAGTCCAAGCTCTTCCATCTTCAGTAAATCACGACGGGCGGTATCTCGTGACACCTCAAATTGTTCACAAATATCTTTGATATCAATTCTTTGATGTTGATTCAAATGTTCCATTATCGCGTTTATACGTTCCTCTTGAAACATGCTATGTCCCCCTTAGTAAGACTTTAACTGTTATTTCCAAAGCTCTATATAAGGCATTATACAACTCATTTTAAGTATATACAATCATTTATCTTCTTTTATGCATCATTGATGCATTCTTTACTTATTTGTAAATCAGAAAAAGAGCCTGAAATCACTAAGTGATTTCAAGCTCCTTAAGCTCCAGCTATCTTTGATTTCCTCTACTCCTATACTTGTGATCTTACGTGGATTGCAATAAAATGGGGACATAAAACGATCAAATAATTACGACAAGCATTCACCTGGGGGATTTGAATAAATGAATGAAGAAATTAATAATTTTACTGATACTATTCTAAATAATCTTAATCACTGGCTTGGTTCTGAAACCATTCATAGTGACCTGCTAGCTTCCAAAGAGCTTATCTATAACCCTTGTGGATTAGCTTGCTCTCAACCATTCCCAGAAGCACAAAATGCGGAGTATGGCGCTTATCTTTTCACCTTGAAAACTTCCGCCATAAGATTTCGTGTTGCAAAAATCACACCTACTAAGGTCGGACAATTTGTGACTTTATGGGAGAGAATAGGGAATGGGCCGATTCAACCTTATGACATGTCAGAACCCGTTGATTACTACGTTATTAGTACACGTGAAGGCAACAACTTTGGTCATTTCATCTTCCCAAAAGCTGTTCTATGTGATCATGACATTATATCCAATCAAGGAGAAGGCGGTAAAAGAGCCATTCGGGTTTACCCGCCTTGGGACAAGCCGACAAGCCGTCAAGCTCAAAAAACACAAAATTGGCAGTTAGAATATTTCCTCGATTTAACTAGAGATGCACCTATAAATTTTGTTCGTGCTCATCAACTTTATGGTCAGAAAACTCATCTCACTTATTGAGTCCATTCCATCATATACATGCGTTTCTTTTCTACATTAAGTATCGTAATACAGTAGCTGCCATCATCCTGTCTTAGATAATAATATAAATCACCTGTTCCATACTCAACAGGATTTTTCTGAAATAAGCTTTCATATTTTTCTTTTTCAGTGGGATAGATTTCTTCAACAGATTCTTTGAAACGTGACACTATTCCATCCAAGACACTAATGGATTGATCATTAATGGGTTTCCAAAATGGTTCATTTTTGAATGTTTCCATTTGTTTCTCGTTGTATTCCAATACATAGTACCCTTCACCATCACCATGAAAACTTGGCTTACTTTCAAATACTACCTTTAAATCATCAGCTTCCAATATGGATATTCCCCAATTGCTTTCCCAAACATCGTAGTAAGAACCATATTTCCCAAATGCCGTGTAGCCTATCCCTATGATTAAAACAAGAATGATGACACTCGATATGGCTACAGTCTTCATTTTCATTGTTTATCCCTCTTTCAACAAAGATCAACAATTACTTAATCTTTGCAAATATATAAGTATCTCTCCATTCTGTGCCGTCAACGGATACATCTTCATTTTTAATAACGCCTTCAAGGTCAAAACCAAGTCTTTCAGGTATTAACTTACTCTTGCTGTTCTTCGTATCACATCGTATCTCTATCCGCCTGGCATCCAACTGATTAAATGCAAATGCTGAGATTCCTTGAACCGCTTCTGTCATATACCCATTGCCGCCAAACCGAGTGTCAATCCAATATCCAATCTCAAATTTCCGTACTTCCCAATCGATGTTATGCAAGCTGGAAGAGGCTATAAATTGACCCGAATCCTTTAAATAAACAAGCAGTCTAAGATTTTCACGCTGCAAAAATTTGATATGCGCTTCTCTAATATTTAATTCAGAATCATACTGAGAATGTTCATGCTGAGCCCATTTCATCCACGGCTTCAATTCTTCGATAGAGGCATTAACGGCTTCACAAACGGACTTTCCATCCCCTGGTTGCGGCATTCTTATTAACAATCGTTCCGTATAGAAAAAAGTAGGGAAATCCATCATTATTGGATTCATCATTCCACCTCAATTTTACTTTTATGTTCCATTCAATGCGTTTCTAAGAAAAAATAGCTCATTCCATTCGGGGGTCAAATGCCTATTTTAAAAACAGCTATCTCGGGAGAACAACCCAATCGGACTGGAATCTTCACTGTACCTAATCCTCGGTTAATGAAGAAATGTCTTCGCTCATCTAACTGCTTAAGTCCTATATGATAGTTTTTATAGGCACCGATCGTGCGATTCATAATCCTTATCTGACCCCCATGCGTGTGGCCCACTAATAATAAATCATAAGGAACTTGTTTCTCCTGAACTACATTTATAATACTCGGAGAATGTGCGAGCAGCATTACATAGTCATAACTCTTTATACTCTCCTTAGTTAAGGTTAGTCGTTCGTTCCCATAAATTGAATTATCGAATCCATAGATGAGACATTTCTTATCATCCCTTTCGATTTGACACCCGCTATTCGCTAAAATATTAACATTCAGTTCTCGTAGTGAATGAATGATAGCATTGTATTCCTGTTCAGAATACAGTATTTTTCTGAGTCCATATCCCTCCAATCCTTCTCGCTCATAATTACCCGGAACGAAATAGAGGTTAGGACAATTTATTTTTCGAAGCTCTTTTAGTACAAAACCTAATTGATTTTTCTTAGAAATGATATCACCTGTAATCATCACATAATCGGGTTTGAGTTCATTCACTTTGCTGCTTAATGAACCATTCAAGAAATGCACTCTTCCATGAAGATCAGACAGCTGCACAACTGTAAAACTCAATTTGGATGGACCATCGATTTGATAATGCGAACGTTTTACCCAAAATGTATGAATGGAAACAGATACGGTTACAAGCAGCGCTATTAAACCAAAGACGAGCATTATAGTCATGTCCCCCAGCTTAACCCTCTAACAATGCATTTTTCAATTTTCCAATACATTCGATTACATGCTTCCTATTCTCATCATCATTCATTTCATTTCTTGCATGCAAGAGCGAGGGTCTTAATGATTCAACGGAGTTGCCGAATGCCCTCATCCACTGGTATCTGGGAACCATCCAAAGATGAAAATGATGGGTTGTGTCCTCATTATAAAAATAATATACATGTTCAATTCCAAGCTCTTTTCGCTGAGCCTCTCGAATCCTTCGAATTAGCTGAATGTATCGAATAGACTCACTCTCTGTTAATTCATCCATACCATAAAAATGTCTTTTTGAAGCTAGAATAACTAAACCCGGTATCGGATAGGCCACATCTTGGTGGGCATGAAAGAACTCATCTTCATAAATAACTCCACCAATAGGTTCTACCAAACCACCTGTTAGCGCACAGCTTAAACATTCAACTTCTACTGTTTCACCGCTGGCAAGTGTAATCTTCCTCAATTTGCACAC
Organism: Paenibacillus sp. J31P13; assembly: GCF_056269295.1. NCBI lineage: Bacteria > Bacillati > Bacillota > Bacilli > Caryophanales > Paenibacillaceae > Paenibacillus > Paenibacillus sp. J31P13. Next base: position 852,007 of record NZ_JBWDNR010000001.1, on the reverse strand, counting down.
ACTCCTTTTTACCAAATAGACATTATTTTTTCTCTTTGAATAATAAGGCGCTAATTGCAAAAAGTGCCCCTTCGACTTTTTTCTAGCTCCTAACTGTTCCAAAAGTAATTTTCATGTTTGGTGCATAGGTCAAAGAAGAATTTATTCCGAATTCCTTAGAAAATAACAACTCAGCCTCATACTGACTTCTTGCCTCTTCAAGCGTTAACCCACGAGCCATTAAATGATTAATGGTTTCCTCACTGTCACCTGGCAACTCCCCTAAACCTTCTTCTCTTAATGAGCTAAATAGTTTTTCCTTACTTTGTACATCCATGTTTGGATCTAGAAAATTAACCCTATCGCTTACTCTACATTCCACATCTTTCAAACCTAATTGACTTAAATAGAGTGGTAATTTGAATCCGATATTTCCGTCCTTACCCGTACGGTCGAATGATTCCTCATACAGCTTCTGTAATACACCCAACCGAATGATTTTGGATTGCTCAAGTTCATCTAAATGGTAATTAGACATATTAGCAATCCAATGAGGTTCAAAACAAATAACCTTTCCAGCTACCAACACACTATCAATCATCTTCTGAAGAATCTTCTTGGCATCCGTCATATGTAATAAAAATGCATGACATATAGCTATGTCATATTGGCGCTCTATGCTGATCTCTTCCATATCCGCCACAATAAAATTTGTTGAATAGGGCTGATTCTGAAAAACTTCCTTCGCTTTTTTTTTTAATTCATTCCCTTTATCAATCCCTGTATAACTCGATCCTTCTGGTAACATAGGCATGAGCTTTAACCCCAAGTATCCAAACCCGCACCCATAATCGATTATGTTTACGGGCTTATTGATCTTCCAAACAATCTTTACTAAAAATTCTAAATAATCATCATTGTAATATAATCCGCGGGTGTTTTTTAAATATTCAATCTTATCATCCCAATAATAATCAGACATGAATTATTCTCCTCTTATTAGTATCCTGTGAATATCATTTGCCAATGCCTCTATTGTAAAATCACGATTTTCTTCATTCATTTCATAGAACTTAATGCCAGGCAGTTCTTTTACTCTATCTATTTCCGGATGACTATCAACACAAATCGTGCCTAGTATAATAGGTTTGGAGCTCGAGATAACATCATGGATCATTTTCTGAAAAGGAACAGATAACAATTGCATGAAGCCTATTTCATCAATAACGGTAATCTTTTTCGTATGCATGGATTTCTTAATTGCTGATAAAGCGATCTCTTCAAAAGTTTCTAATTCAACACCATATCGCCCAATTCTTAAAGTACTTTCACTATCTACGCTTGCAATGGTTCTGCTCTGACCGTCCAAGGTAACACAATTAAATCCAATGCGATCCGTCTCGTTACGTACTTCTTCTGTATAAAACCCTCCGAAATGTTCGGAACCAAACTGATTAATTATCCGAGTAATCGTTGTTGACTTCCCTACTCGCGGTTTACCCGTTAATAACAAACAAGTATCCATATCTCTAACCCCTTCTCCGATTAAGTAAATTCTCCAAAAGCGCAAATAAGAAACCTAGAAATCCGAATATCAAAATCGCACTCGTCTTATTCAATTTATATTGTTGTACAAAATAATCATCGTATAAAAAATCAAAGATCATCATTCCCCCAATCACTCCGAGAAAGGAATAAATTAGAAACGGGATCACTGACGCTTTCAATAGCTTTCGAATGATAATGGATAAAGGGAATAAAACAATAGGATAGAAAGCTGCTGCAAAAAAGAACATCATAAAAAGAAAAACTAGTCCTACATTTTGGAGGCCATAATATTCTGTTGTTGTGATTTTGTATCCTTCTATCCACTCCAAGCACACTGCTGCTGATAGAAATAAAAAAGTAAAACTAAACCATTGAATAAATACTTTGACTATGTTCAATTTAGCACCGCCTATTTGATTTAGATATAGGTTAGACGGAATTCAATTTTACAATGTTTCACAGTTCGTTTTTTCTGACTGTTCTACATTTATGTTTCTATACGATTCTCTAACGTCATGAACTAGACTCACCTTTCGTTCAATAAAAAAATTGCCGAATTTATAACCGCTTGCGGGTTGTGTATTTGTATAGAATGCCAGCTATCTTCAATGATAAAATGTTCCGTATTTTCAGTGATGGTTAATAACTTCTTTTGATCCTGTTTCCATTCATCACTTTGATTCCCTGCGGTTAATACGATGACTGGCAGCTTTGTTTTCAATGGCTGTGATTCATGTAATTGAATAGCACTTTCCATCGTGCACAGAAACTCTAAATAAGCTGACTTGTATGCATGATTCCGATAACCATGTGCAATCGCTTTCTTCTGAATAGCGGGAGGTAAGCGTTTTGAGCCTATATGCTGTTTAAGCATTCGTGGAACGGCTATAGGGGATAGTAGATAACCGAGTCTAAGTCGATGTTGATATTTGGCGCGTTCATTTCTTCTGCTCTCCGTTAAGTTCGACTCGAAATATCTCGATTCATGGGTTGAATCAACAAGTATGAGACCCATCACTTCATCAGGAAACTGAGATGCAAACAATCTCATAATCATGCCACCATAGGAATGTCCAACAAGCAAGTATGGTGGTTTTAGCTCTAATTTAGCTAATAAGTTTCGTAGATCATAAACATAATTCTTGCATGTAGGTTGTTCAATCGGCTCTGTACTCCATCCAAATCCAGCTCGGTCATAGGACAGAACAGTGGTATATTTGGATAACTCAGGCTGTACCAGTGACCAGTCTAATGCACACCCTCCCATCCCTGATTCAAGAATAATAGTCGGACGAGAAGGATTTCTTTTTCCCGTTAAAATGCAGTGCAAGCTATGTGTGCCGACATCGACTTGTTTCCCTATTGGCTTGTATGTATTTATTCCATGTCGTGAAAGGAGCGTTTGTATAAGCGTCAGTGGAAACATAATAATTGAAAGGGTTAAACGAGCCATTTTCTCTGAAGCATGAATGCTGCTCACGTACTTCACCTCTCTTGCTTGATCTTTATCAAATGATAAAGGTGAAATGTCTTTTGAAAAAGAGAAACTATTCTGGTTAATATTTCATATTTTCAGCATCTGGTTATACACTGTTAGCCCCTAAGTGAACAAAGACCGTCAACGATGTTGACAGTCTTTGCGTATTTTGAATGGTGGTGACCATACATACATTTAAATGGCTCAAGCGAAACAAGATGATTTAAAATCATTATTAATTCGCCCACTCAATCCCCAGCTCACTAAATGATACTTCACTTTCCCCTAATCCTTCTTCATCATTCGTACCTATTATTTGAATTTCTTTCTTTGATAATATAATTGGGGAAAGTGGTCGAGTCGTCTTACGATAATAAAGTGATACTAATAAGCCCATTTGCTCAGGTGACATGTCATAATATTCTTTCCATAATTGTGTTGCTTCCTCAATATTCATTAATTGATACTCTAATAAATGTGCTCCGTGCTTGAAGAGACATTCGCCAGGGTCAACAGAGAAACAATTATTATCAGTTCCCCAAAAAGATGAAGTAATTAATGGCTTCACAATACCTTTAATATCATCTAAAAGATACTCCAATGTTTCACTTTCTGCGATTTTTTTCACTTCAATTGGAGCACCTGCAAAATAATTAATAGCATTATTGTCTTTCCGTTGATTTAAACGGTCACTATGATCATCTCTAAAAGCAGCGACAACATAATCAGTCCTAAATGTGATAGTTCCCCTTGCTCCCGAACTATCTTGAACACTATAATTTGTTCCGTCCCACGAATGTTCATTAGAAATATAAGGATAATGTGCCACCATAATAGCGTGAGCTAAAGAAGCTAAGATGCATCCCTTCCATAATTCCTCTTTTCTCCATGTAAGATTATACACTTCATTATTCATTAAAATACTCCTCATCAATCATTATATCTTCCCCTAAATGGTGTTATAGTAATTTCCTCAGAGAGCGATTTGTCTTTTCTACATAAGCCTTCTATTTCAAAACCAAACTTTGTATAAAGCTCAATGGAATATCTATTTTTCAGATATTCGTTTTCTTAATTGCTGCACATTCACATGAAATAATATTGAACTAAAAATTCCTTGTAACGTACCTAAGATTAAGCTAATCAAACAGACTGGCAAACCAACAAACATCAGTAACATACCCGCACCATAATCTTCCTCGTGCGTTGCATTTGTTATAAAAAATTCATTACGAACTTCTAGTAGAAGAGCAAAGAAAAGCACGAAGAAAACGATTTGGGTTATCAAAACATACCATTTTCTTTGTGCTGTTAAAGCAGTGAGAAAAGCAGTAATGAGTAACATCACTAAAAAAAACGTACTCGATACGGTCATGTTTGGCTCTTTGAGAAGATAAGCTAAAAAAAATAGCGACATTACACTATGTACAAATGGAGCAAGGCACAATTCAATTACGCGTATCAAATCATCACTCCTCAAAATACACTATTCAACCTTCATAATCATAAAGTTGTCTTTTCTCACAATTATTATATGCTGAATAACATAGACAAAAAGAGTAACTTTTTTGATGATTATTTCATGTTTTAGTCATTAAGAACTATTCAATTGCTGGAATATACATATTTTGAAGTTCAAGTACGCCTGGAACAAACCCCAGATTGAAATAAACAGACTCGGCGTCATTTCCTTCCATAACATATAGCCGAAGGTATGGATATTTATCCTTTAGGATCGTTAACGCTCTTTTCAACATACTTGTTGCCAAACCAAGCCCTCTGTAACTCGGTATGACCCCAATGCTGTATACGGCTGCGTAAGTACCCTGCAAACAAAGACGGCAATTCGCAACTAGCTCTCCTGTAGCTTTATCATAAACAAGTGTAGATGCTTCCAGTAAAGCCTCATTGGTATAGTTAGGATCTTCTGCTGGAATAAAATCTTCATAGACATATTTTTTTCTCCGTGTTGCCTCGAGACTACCCGCAAAACTTTGAAAATCACAACGACCAATCTCAGCCTCATTTACAAAACGCTTAGCTCCCTCACCGTTATCTTCGATTTGAGGACTTTCAATTCTAAAACGTTCATTCCATGTCATCTCAAAATGATCAGTAGGTCGCTGCATCCAGCGGCATCTGAACTCATCCGGCCAGAAGCCTGCACGAGCAAATAAATGGGCTTGATCTGGAAGAATCTCAAACGCTTTTATGACTGCCTTTCGATCGGACCAATGCAGTAAAATTTGCTTTAATAACTTTAAGACCTCAAATGACTCGCTAAACGGCGGGATAAAAAACAAATGATAGATTTGGTTTGGTGAAATTCTCACTCCACCTATTTTAGAATCTTCTCTATAAATCCAAAAAGCTTTGCGATACGAGCTATTATAGCCGTCTTCTCTAAAAAATCCATTGTATTCCATGTTGTAATATATCGAACAATAAACGCCCCAACCTTCAGGCTCTGCCATTTCAAGCCTGTATTCTGATGATAAAGGATAGCAATTGATTTCATCCGACCAATTCGTAAATTCCATATGGTTTTCCTCCCTATTATGTGGTGAATATTATATTTTCAGTAATGGATCAGAAATATTGTAGCACTTACATTTCATTTTTCCGTGGTAAAGATCAGATATATTCAAACTTTACATACAAGAAGGATAAAAACCTTGATCATATATGTATATATTTCACTGCGATTCCGCATACTTACCGGGAAAGGAAGTGATCCTATTGGACGATAAAAACAAGGATTCTAATTATAAACCAGACATCACTAATTACGACTATGTCTGGGGAAGTGATCAGGATGAATACATAAAGAGCGACAAGCATTCGGAAGAAGAATCATTAACGCAAGAAGTGGATCAGGAGCAGCAATAAATAAAACGTCAGCCTATTGGTGTTATCCAAAAAGCTGACGTTTTTTCATTTCCCATCTTTATTCCGTATATGCCCCTTGTGCCAAGCAGCATTACTATCTTGATCTACTGCAATTTATTTTTTATACGAATATTGATTTGATTCGAATTTCTATCTATTTCTTTAACCAAAATGGAGATACGATTTTCTGAATCTAGCAAGCTCCAATAGTAGTCTAGGTTTTGATCACAATCATTAAAAATTGGAACAACAAAAGGTTCACCCTCAAATGATGGCAATGGGTTTCCATCACCTGAATAAGTAGAAATACAATGACCAATTCCAGAAATGCCATTGCTGTATGAAAAAACATTTCTCACGCAATGAGATGGGTTATGATTTAAGGATTTTAAAATGGATAGTTTATATAGGTTGTGCTTGTCATTTAAATCAACGATACCTGAAATTCGAGGCGTATAATTTGGCGCATCCGGCTCAAATAACATAAACTGCAATTACTCCTGTTCTTTATCGGAGCAATCAAAGCATATTAAACATTTGTCTTCCCGTACAATCCCGTTTAGAAATCCATTTTGGCATAATATTTGCTTCCCACATAGCTCACAGTGGCCAACCAGTTCATCCAAGTTCACACTCTCCATTCGGGATTGGTATGACAAATCCGCTACTTCTTATGTTTATTCGGTTCTAACCGCTTAAAGTAAATAAGCTCAGGGTCACCATCATCAAGATTTTCAATGATCCCGCTTCTTATATAGCCAAGTGAATCACATACCTTTTGCATCGTAATGTTGGATTCATTTGTTGAAGTGAATAGCTTCTCTGATTGCATGTTACTTTCAATATATGAGATTAATGCTTTTGCAATCCCTTGCCTTCTAAATTGCGGATTCACAATGATTAATGTAAGGTAAGGATAACCAAAGAAAGAACAATCACATACAGTAAAGCCAACAGCCTCACCATTTAATTTCGCGATCACACATTCTTGATTAGCAACAGCTTGGGAGAGATAATCTCTTCTTCTATCATTTCCTATTACCATAGCATCAATCGTACAAATGGATTCTAAATCCGCTGATTCCGCTTTCTCAATAATCATATTGCTCAACCCCTCAAAGTCTAAATTTTAGCTTATTTTAGCATTTTAACAAACATTGGTATAGGTGAAAAATAGATTTAAATAATCTTGGATGTAAAAAACGATAGGAGAAGATCATATGAGCCATTTCGTAGTTAAAACGTTCTTTTTTAAGGATGATGGTGAAATCCCCAATAATCTTCATTATCCAGTCATTCTTTACTCAGGGGCATTGCGAGGAAAAGAGCATCAAACAGAAGCTATTTTCAACCGAAATAATTGGCTGAACAGCTGGACAAATGGTGTATTTGACTTTCATCATTATCATAGCAACGCTCATGAAGTACTTGGTGTCATTCAGGGTTTCGCAACACTTCAATTAGGAGGCAAACATGGTGGGATATATGAGGTAGAAAGCGGTGACGTTTTTCTTCTTCCAGCAGGGACAGGACATAAAAGATTGAATGCAAGCTCAGACTATAAAGTCGTTGGCGCTTATCCAAGCGGAATGGACTATAATTTGAGAAGAGCAAGCCATCGGGAAAGGCTCATCGCGCTAGAAGAAATCAAGCATGTTCCAATTCCCGAGCAAGACCCTGTATATGGAGGAGCAGGTCCATTGATGTTGCATTGGAAAATCAACCTCAACAACTAGCTTATCTTCACCTATTTACGCGGCTTTTGAAGCTATAAACCTTTAATCCTCGTGCTGTGTACGTGTTGCTTCGAGCACAGTTTCATATACGGCTTCACCTATACTGCAGCCGATTGTGGAGGCTGTGCCCGCATAAGCATGTACAGCATTCCAATGTATGGCTTGACTGACAGCTATGACAACGGCATCCGTTGTCGTACCAGTTGCAGACTGACCAGTCTCGAACTCCACAATACCTAATTGCTGCAAGGCGGCAGTTTTAGCTTCTGTTGCCGTTATGACCGCATTAACCAGCGCCGATTCCGTCATCTGACCGTCAATCAAAATAATGGTATTAATCGTTCCCGCCTTATAAGCTGAAAAAGTGCTGCGAGGCATACCTGCTCTAGCCGCATTCCGTGTGCCGACTGTCGTACAGCAAATGAGCTTGAATCGATCGCCTTCAACTTCTTTGATGGATGCATGAGTAAGCTTAGCCGCTGTCATGAGTCCGATTGCAGAGTCTGGATTATAGCCCCATACACCGCATTGCTTCAAAATATCATCTATTGGTTCATTTCCATCGTAATCGATTGGAACCTTCCAATTAACGATGCGATCACAGTAAGAGAAGCCGCCAGGATGGATCGCGCTGCTTAGTGTATATAAGCGTTCCTTACTAGTCGTTACAATTCGATCATCGATCAACTCTAAGCTGACATCCTTCCAAATGGAGGATTCATACCGATTGCCACCGCGAAAAGGCTGTGCCACTACGATTCACTTCCCTCAGCTCGTTTCATACATTGCTCAAGAGCTTGGAGTAAACGCTCATTTTGTTCTCTTAGCTTAATCGCAACACGAATATAGGTATGATCAAGCCCTGGAAACCGAGAAGCATCTCGAATAAGGACGCCTTTCTTACCCATCTCCAGTTGAAGCATGCTGGCACTTAGACCAAGCTTATGAGGAATGGAAAGCAGCAAGTAGTTGGTCGCGCTAGCAAAGACTTTAAATCCTATTCTCTCTAATTCAGCGCTCAACCACGGTCTTTCATTTTGAAGCCATTCCAGCGTACGATCGGCAAATTCTGGTTCGTCCAACACGGCCTCTCCAATAATCTGTGCCAAAGAATTCACGCTCCAAGGTACCTGCAATCGTCTTAATCGACTCAAGGATTTGGGTGTACCCACGATATATCCAAGTCTAATCCCAGGGATAGAATAAAACTTCGTCATCGATCGAATGACAAATAATCGTTCATGACGAGCTGCTTCCTTAACTAAGCTATAGCGTGCTTCATCCGGAACAAAATCCATGAAGGCCTCATCAACAACAACATAGGCTCCTTTATTCAACAACCCCATAATCAAATCAGGATCAACTAGCTGTCCTGTCGGATTATTCGGTGAGCCTAGCATAATTAATGATCCAGCCGCAGCAGTTTCACTCATATAACCGTTCTCACCATCAAGCTTGAACTCATTTTCTGCTGACAACTTAATCTCGTAAATCTCACCGCCTATTTTCCGAACAGCATCTCCATACTCATCGAAGCACGGAACCGCCAAAGTCGTTAATGCAGGCTGCAAAGCACGGACGATTAAATCAATCAATTCCGCTGCACCATTCCCAATAACGATCGATTGCTCGTCAATGTCATGACATATAGCCAGTTTTTTTCTAAGTCCTCTAACAGCAGGATCAGGGTATTCCCCAATGACATCCGCATAAGCAAGTAACGCTTGCTTAACAGAAGGTGGAGGCCCCAGCGGATTCATATTGGAGCTAAAGTCTACAAATTGATCGGCTGATCTCCCGAAAGCTTCTTCTGCCGTTCGCAGATCACCGCCATGCCCATATCTTTCTAACATTCCACTATTCAACTCCTAATCTAAAGAGCGTGCAGCCATACGACAATCGCAAAAAGAAGTACCGCTTCCACCGCTTCATTCATCGCACCATATGTATCTCCTGTTAATCCACCAAGCTTCTTATTTAACCATACCGCAAGCAATCCGCCGCATGAAACGGTAAGAACGAAAACAATCATCAGCAATCCAAACATGACGCTCGGCTTCATTCCGGACAATCCTAATATAATCCATGTGAGTATAGAAGCTATTAGCAAGGTGAGTGAAGCTTGAAATCCTTTAACCCCATTAAATAAAACGCCTATACCTTCACCTTGCCTCGCACTTGGCCAACCTGCAATAGCTGCTGCCATCCAAGCCCTGCTCCATATCGGACATAAGAGAAGCAGCGGCAAATAAATAGCTGCTTTATCACCTGACATAAGCTCCGCCAATAGAGAAGCCTTGAACAGCAGCAATAGAACAGCTGCCAATACGCCCATTGCTCCTACTCGGCTATCCTTCATAATTTCAAGCATACGCTCCCGCGAACGATGACTAAGCACTCCGTCAGCTGTATCCATCCAGCCGTCTAGATGAAGCCCACCGCTAAGAGCCGTCCATAATGCCAGTATGATGACTGCACTTGGCCATGCTGGAACAAAAAGGGCTAACAGCCATGAAGCAGCTGCCATGCAAGCTCCGATGAAAGCACCTGCAACTGGAAAATAAATAACACTTCTTGAAAGTACAGGACTCTGAAAAGGAACCGTCACAGGAATAGGGAGTCGCGTTAAAAATTGAAAAGCCGCGATAAAAGCTTGTCCATGCAGCTTTAATGTATGACGAACCATGTAGCGATCACTCCCGCAAATAAAATAAAGCTAACGCTATACAATAATCTTATCGTGAGTAAAATATCATTCGGCTCAAGCTCACGGGTTGGCCAGCCCATTCTAGCACGTTCGCTCGCTACTCCAAAATAAGTATTTACTCCGCCAAGCTCTATGCCTATGGCACCAGCAACAGCAGCTTCAGGTATTCCGCTATTTGGACTTGGATGACGGTGAGCGAAAGCTATTATGGAACGAATAGCCTTGTCTCCTCTCATCCCTGAAAAAAGAAAGGCAGAGACCGTAATCATTAGACCGGTCAAACGTGCAGGTATGTAATTAAAGATATCATCCGTACGAGCAGAGCACCAGCCAAAGTGGGTGTACTTATCATTGCGATAGCCCACCATGGAGTCCAGCGTATTCGTTGCACGATAGAGCATCGCAAGCGGCGCTCCTCCTATTAATGCAAATATAATTGGAGACACAAGTGCGTCTACTATATTTTCCGCAACAGTCTCAACTGCTGCACGCGAGGCTTCGCGAGCATCCAAATCCCCCGTGTCACGCCCAACAATATATCCGACATATTTGCGAGCTTCTGCTAGGTCTCCCTTTACCAATGGGTTATAGACGAGCATCGCCGCTTCTTTCAATCCTTTGACAGCAATCGTAGTTGACATAAACCATGCACTAACAGCATAACCAAGCCACAGATGAACAGTATCAGCAGCCCAAATAATGATCCATATTACTGCCCAGCTGACTAATAAAGTAATGACAGTTAGCACAACGCCCAACGCTTTGACTGCCCTTGGCCGACCCTTCATTCGCTCAGGTGCAAGCGTACGCTCAAGCAATCGAATAAGTCTCCCAATCCATATTACAGGATGCGTCGGCCACTTCGGATCTCCCACAATCCAATCAATTGCTATTGCAGCAGCCCCAAGCAATAGCAGCTCTTGAAACGAATAGAAAGTCATAGCTGATCCCACCTGAAGGCTAATGCTTTCAACTCAATGGGAATGCCCGCTGTCACAAGAAATACCCGTTCACTAATCGCAGCGACTCTCTGATTCAGACGCCCTGCCTCATCTCGAAACACTCGTCCTAGCGGATAAGCGGGTACGATCCCGTCTCCAACCTCATTCGTAACGATAAGAAGCGTGTAGGGAAATTTCTCAATGGCTTCAAGCAGTTTTTCGATCTCTTCTTCCAGTCTCGAATCGCCTAAAGACTCATGATCTATTCGCAGCATCCAATTAGTCAGCCATAAGGTGAGGCAATCCAGCAATATAATAGGAGGCTTCTCTCCCTTTCTTGCTTCTCTATCAAATCTTTCACCTAGTCTAAAGAGTATGTCTGAAGCGTCGAAAGGTTCCTCCATCGTTTCCCACAGGAAGCCCGTTACATTTCTATCCAGTTGGTGCTTGACGATCCGCTCCCTCATCTCATTATCGTAAGACTGACACGTAGCGATATATATACCTTGACTGCCAGAATGCTTCGCAAATTGCTCAGCGAAGGCGCTTTTGCCGCTTCGCGCTCCTCCAGTTATGAGAATGGCCACTGCTTCTCACCTAACCTTTCGATATTCCCGCGCTATCAAAAGTAGCCATTTCTTGCATGAGAAGAAGTGCTGCATCAATGAAGTGGAAGCATAATACTGCGCCTGTACCTTCTCCAAGTCTCATCTCTAATTGAATCATTGGCGACAACCCCATAGATTCAAGCAGTTTGAAATGACCTTGCTCTTGTGATAAGTGAGATGCTAACATGTATGGCTTTGTTCCTGGAGCAAGCCTTGATGCCACTAATGCAGCAACTGATGAAATATAGCCATCAATGACGACTGGACATCCGTTTGACGCAGCTCCAATAATGACACCAACCAGACCAGCAATTTCTACTCCGCCCAGCTTAGCCAATACATCAATGGGATCCATTTCATCCGGATTATTTACTGAAATAGCACGCTTTACAACATCCACCTTGTTTAACCAACCGGCATCATTAATGCCGGTTCCTCTGCCGACTGACTGTTCAGGGGTTAATCCCGTAAGTACAGATGTAATTGCAGCGCTTGCCGTCGTGTTTCCAATTCCCATCTCTCCTGTTGCAAACAATCGACTGCCGCTCTGTACTTTTTCATTAACAACTTCTATGCCAACCATTATCGCCTGAATCGTCTCTTCACGTGTCATGGCAGGTCCCTTTGTCATATTCGCAGTACCATGCACAACCTTGCGACTAACCAGACGCTCATGTTCTAAATTCCCGCAAACCCCAATATCCACACATACAACATCTGCACCTGCTTGGCGCGCAAGCACATTAACGGCAGCTCCGCCATTCAAGAAATTCATAACCATTTGCGGCGTAACTTCTTGTGGAAAAGCGCTAACCCCTTCTACACATACCCCATGATCGCCAGCCATCACGATAACGGCTTTATGAGTCAAATCAGGCCATAGTTGGCCAGTAATACCAGCGAGCTGTCTCGCAATCGCTTCCAGCTTACCTAAGCTGCCCGGCGGCTTTGTCAACGAATTGGAATGTCGATCGGCTAATTGTGCGGCTTCTTCATCAAAAGGCTTAATCCGGTTAATCGTTTCTTGCAGCTCTATGTTGAAATTTTTGCTCATCTCATATTCTCCTTATCATTCCTACATCATCTATTTATTCAATTATACACGCCCGGCAGCAAAATGATCTGCGGTGTTCCCGTCAATGGATGCGCTGTAACTGCAATCTCTGTTTCATATACCTTCTCAATGAGCTCCGTAGTAAGTACTTCCTGCGGGGTTCCTGCAGCTGCTACGCTTCCTTGATGAAGAACGACAAGCTCATCACAATATAAGGAAGCCAAATTCAAATCATGCAGAACAGCAATGACTGTAAGCTCCCGCTCTCGCTGCCAAGCACGAATCTTATCCAGCAGCTGTATCTGAAAGCCTATATCCAAATACGTCGTAGGCTCATCTAGCAAAATAACGGACGGCTCCTGTGCCATCAGCTTTGCGAGAGCCACACGTTGCCGCTCACCTCCGCTTAACTGATCCATTTTACGATGCTGAAGCTTAGTGAGACCCATGGCGTCGATGGCAGAATCAATGATGTTCTCCGATTCAATCACATCTCCGCCCAGCCAAGTTTGGAAAGGATATCTTCCCATCGCAACCACTTCACGAACAGAGAAGCCGACAGGCGGCAAGCCTCCTTGCTGCAACACTGCCATCCTTCTAGCAAGCTTCTTGCGTGGATAATCGAAAATACTCTTCCCATCAAGAAGCATCTCGCCATGAAGTGGCTTTTCCACACCAGATAATATATTTAGTAAGGTAGACTTCCCAACACCATTTGGTCCAATTATGCCATACATTCTTCCTTTCTCGAAAGAACAAGAAAGCTGTTTTAGCACCGAACGGCCTTGAACTGTCTGTTCGATATTTCGAACCTCTATCATATCTCGCCTCCTTGCTTCCGTTTGCGAAGATGGAGTAGATAAGCGAAGAAAGGAGCGCCAATCAAGGCGGTCACGACGCCAAGCGGAATTTCTTTTTGAATCCATACATTTCTTGCCAGCGTATCAGCCCACAGCACAAAGATCCCACCGCCAATAGCGGCTAATGGTGTTATGATTCGGTAATCAGGACCGACAATCAAGCGTATCAAATGGGGTACAACAAGTCCCACAAAGCCAATTACTCCGGATACAGAAACGGCAGCTGCCGTAAGCAGCGTGGAGCAAATCAATACGATAAGCTTCGTTCGTTCTACATGGATGCCAAGATGCGCCGCATGCTTCTCTCCTAAAACGAATAAATTAAGCGATTGACCGTATACGAGCAAGATTGGCAATCCAATTGCGAGAAACGGGATAAGCATAAGTACATGATCCCAGCTTCTCATGGCAAGCGATCCCATAAGCCAGAACAAAATTTGATTAACGATACCTTGAGACATCGACACCATGAATGAAACAAATGCACCTAGAAAGGCTTGAATAATAACGCCGGATAGAATCAACGTCTCAATATGCATGACGCCTTTATTTCGAGACAACCAAAAGACGCCAAGCAAGGTTACCGTTCCTGTGGCGAAAGCGACAAGCGGAATCGTCCACATGCCAATTGCTGTCTGGAGCCCAAAAACGATGATCGTAGCAGCACCAACCGAGCTTCCGGAGGCAACTCCCAGTGTATAAGGGTCAGCTAATGGATTGCGCAATACGCCTTGAAAACCAGTACCTGCAAGCGCTAAACATGCTCCTACAAGAACAGCTAGAAGAACACGTGATAGCCTGACTTGGGTAACGATCGCTACTTCTCCAGGGGTATAGGTGACAGCCTCATCTGAGAACCACGGGAGTTGATGCATCAGAATGCCCCATACATCTGGAACAGAAATACCTGCTGAGCCGATAGACAAACTAACGACAATAGAAACAGCAAGAAGGAGCATAGCTGCTCCTCCATACAAGAATAATTTAAATTTCATAGCTTTATTTAATAAGATCCGGATGAATGACTTTTGCCAGTTCAAGCAAACCATCTGCTAAACGCGGGCCAACACGTGAGAGCTGATCATCCGACACCGCATAGAGCTGTTTGTTTTTCATAGCGTCAATAACCTCCCAGCCAGGACGGCTCTGAATACCGACGAGAATGGGGTTAGGATCTTCTTTCAGAATAGGATAAATAATTAATTGCGGATTTTGCTTGATGACTTCCTCTGCATTCACTTCAAACCAACTAGGTGTAGCTGACGCAATATTTTGTCCTCCGGCAAGTGTGATCAATTCATCAAGGAACGTGCTGGAACCAACGGTCCAGCCCGGAGAGAACTCCAAGTATACACTTTTCTTCTCAGCATCCTTGACAGCTTCAGTCACTTGCTTCTTCACCTCACGCATCCTGTCAGCGACAACTGCGGCTTCAGCTTGTTTATCTAGCAATTTACCAAACGTCTCGACTTTTGTCACAACCGCATCATATGTAGTCGGGTCTGTTGCAAAAACAGTAATATTCAGTTCGCGAAGTCGAGTGATTGCATCCATATTCATCGATGATGATGCCACCACGATATCCGGGTTAAGCGCAATAACGGCTTCAATATCCGTCGTCATATCGCCAACCTTTGATACTGCTGCAACTTCTTCAGGATAGTTGCTGTTCGTATCAACGCCAACGACGTTCTCGCCAGCACCGATTGCATATACGAGTTCTGTTTCACTTGGCACGATCGTTACAATCTTCGTCGGTGCCTTCTCAAACGTCATCTCTGTTCCCGTATCATCCTTTATCGTTAAAGGATAGACCGTTGCCTTATCAGAAGGTGTCGGCGAATTTGTTGCTGCTTCCGTTGAATTTGTAGGCGCTGGGCTAGTCTTATTTTCTTCCTTATTCGTTGCTCCGCATGCTGTCATGAATACAAGCAGCAGAGTCAAGAGCATTCCAAACAGTATTTTCTTCATACTAAGGTTGTTCCGATTCATCCTATTCTTCTCCCCTATAACTTTTATATTTCGTATAAAATAAAAAAAGCATTTCTGGCAATTGTGCCAGAAATGCTGTCATACGCCTCACAAATACTCAGCGAAAAGCTTCTCCAACACCTTCCTAAGACCACGTAGGTTTAAGCGTTAATGTAGACAGGCAGATTTTCTGACTCGGAATATGCATAACGTCATCTCGGGTTACCCCTTCGTGACACTTTAATGAAGCGTAGGCATTTGAAAAGCCTTCACTCATTAAGCCATTCCATACAGTGGCGGGTCCGCGCCGGATTTCCACCGGTCTTCCCTATTAAGCGTCAACGAATGCAAATAGAAAAATCTCTTCTATTAACTATACTCGTCTCAGCACCTGTTTACTCACTATGAAATTATTTGTTGTAACTATACACCGTCATCAATCATTTGTCTACTTGTTCTCCATATTGCTGAATCCGTTCTGCATACATTTATTTTCGCATAGGTAGAGGTAATAAGGATCTTCGGCTGATGACAAGAAATTGGAAGGAATTACAACTATTAAGGAGGTCTTCCTTTCTTATGCACATGCAAAAAAAACAACTGACACCCATCTATAAGTTCAGTATTGGCTTCGTAATCATCGCGCTTCTCATTGCCGGCGCTGTCAGTTGGCTTCGCTCAGGCGAGGAGCCAACCAAACCAGTAACCGAGCATGATTTTGATAGCGGCCATCTAAGCTGGTCTATTGAAGATTATCCCGCCAAAGTGCTTCAAGACAATCTCTTTATATTACATCTTACTGACCTTAAAGGATCTCCGATACAAGGGGCTAACCTCAAAATTAAACTAGATATGCTGCACATGAATTGCGGAGACTTTGTCTTTAGCCTCACTGAAACAAAACCAGGTCAGTATGAGGGTCAAGGCATACCTCTTATGGCAGGCTTGTGGAAGGCATCTTTAACACTTCAAATTGGAGATCAGACTTATACAATAAGCAGACATTTACAAGCCGTACATTAAGTAAACTTACCAAAGCCATGGATTAATAGTTGGTATCACACCATTAACAGCCAATCCTCGAAGTATGGATAATACGCCGACTGCTATTGCTGTAATGACACTTGCTTTGCGCATGAAGCGCCTCCACCGTTTATTTGCAAATGCGGCAATAGATGCTGCGGCAGCCAAGGCCGGAAAGGTAGATAATCCGAACAAGGCCATCACGAAAGCACCAGCTGGTGCTGATCCCGTCGCTGCCGCAGTCATTTGCATCGCATAGGTTAAGCCGCAGGGCAGGAAGCCAAATGCAACCCCCGTTGCCAATAAATGAGCTGACTCTTGCCCCTTCGAGCGTCCTGCCCCTCCTACAAGTCTCTTATGAAGAAAAGAAGACAACTTATTCATCATAGGCAGCTGAAATCGACGCCATAGCCAAAGCAGTAGAAAGCAGCCCCCTATAATAGAAGCAAGCCCTTGAATACCTGCAAACTTACCTGCAACATCTACAAAGGATCCAACTGCTCCCATTACGGCACCTAGCAAGGAATAGGAGAAAATTCGTCCTGTATTGTATAGAAGCATTGACTTTCGAAGCGTTGCTGTGGAATGGAGTGAGACGGTTGATACGATTCCGCCGCACATGCCAATACAATGAGGCGCGCTGAAAAGTCCCGTCAATACGATCAAGCTAATCTGCTGCCATGTAATAATCATAGATTCTTTCCTGCTGCATGCTTGAGTTGGCCGTTAAGACGCAGTGAATTGCCAACGACGGATACGGAGCTTAGCGCCATCGCAGTACCCGCCATCCAAGGCTCAAGCAGGCCGAAAGCTGCGAAAGGAATAATAATGAGATTGTATATAAAAGCATAGGTTAGATTTTGACGTATGTTGCGAATGGTTAATCGGCTGATTCGGATAGCTTCCGGAATGGCTTGCAAACGTGAGAAAAGCAGCGTCATATGACCTGCGCTCAGCGCTGCATCCGTACCATCCCCCATCGCAAGGCCGACATCCGCAGCGGCTAAGGCAGGCGCATCATTCCAGCCATCACCAGCCATTGCAACTCGCTTGCCTTTACGCTTGAGCTTCTCAATGAGTTCAAGCTTATTCTCCGGAAGCATAGATGCATGGATTTCAGAGATGCCAATCGCTCTACCCGCAGCTTGAGCCGGCGCTATATGATCCCCAGTTGCCAGAAGAGCAGAGACACCGAGCCCCCTCAGTTCTCTTATCGTAGCTTTAGCATTTGATTTCACCATATCGCTTAAGGAAATAACTCCGATGCACTCGCGCTCAATTGAAGCGTAAAGCACGGTTTCACCGATCTTTTCCCGGCTACTTGCAAATGTTTGGGCTTGCCCGTTCACTGACCATTTCTGCTCTGCAGCAAATCGTGCATTGCCGATAGCAAACCTTTTCCCCTCAATAACGGCTTCAACACCGCCGCCTGGTGTGAATGCATGCTGCATCGCTTCTGGAATGACGAGTCCCTGCTTCTCCGCTTCGCGTTTAATAGCAGCAGCCAAGGGGTGCAAGGAATCAGCTTCAGCTGCGGCAGCTAACCGCAAAATGGTTGATCGGCTTCCCTTAAGGGCAAGGATTGCGCTGAGCTGTGGTTTTCCTTCCGTAAGCGTTCCTGTTTTATCAAAAACAATCGTCCCAATGGCTGCAAGTCGCTCCAGCGCACTTGCTTCTTTGGAAATAATGCCTCGCTTAGCCAGCCTGCCCGAAGCAATAACGAGTGATATTGGCGCTGCTAATCCAAGGGCGCACGGACAAGCCGCAAGCAGAACCGCAATTGCGCATATAAAGGCTTTACTAAAATTACCTGGATCAAGAAATCCAACCCACATAATAACCGTCAAAAGTGAGAATAAGAGCATAGCTGGTACAAACCAGCTAGCTACAAAATCGACATTACGCTGTATGCCCGATTTAGAACGTTGTGCCTGCCGAACAAGCTCCTGAATGCGATTCAGCATCGTATCATGACCAGCAGCCTTCGTTCTTATGCGAAGGAGGGCACTCTCATTGCGTGTTCCGGCCCATATGGGATCACCCACCCCCTTCGTAATCGATAAGCTTTCTCCTGTCAGCAAAGATTCATCAGCTGCTGACAAACCTCCACAGACAATCCCATCGACGGGCACAATTTCGCCTGCTTCCACAATAACAATATCACCTGCACGTACGAACTCTGTACGAATTTGGATCATTTCGCCTGCTCTCTCAACCGTAGCAAGTTGGCTTTGCAATCTATCATAGCCTTCAGTGCCCTGCTGCGCCCGCAGCGCAGCACCCGTCTCGATATATTTGCCAATCAGCACGGCAGTAATAACGACAGCCGACGTTTCAAAATATAGCGGAGGACCATGAACAGCTGACGTTATCGGCGTGAATAATCCGACTCGAAAGACCTCATAGTGGCTGTATAAATAAGCGGCAGTCGTACCCATCACGACTAACACATCCATATTGGCACACCGTTGCCTTATCGCATAATAGGCACCAAAATAAAAAGGCGCTCCAATTACAAATTGAATGACAGTCGCTAACATCAATTGAAGCCATGGCAGAAGCAGCCATGAAGGCAGGAAACGCAGCAGCGGCTCGAGAAAAGGCAAATGCTGCAGCATACTCACTAGCAATGGCAGAGTCAAAAGAAGAGCTGTAATGAGTCTGAGCCTAAGCGTATGGTGCTCCCGCTGCAAGCCATGTCTTGGTGATTCGTTCATCAAAGCCTCGAAGCCAAGCTGCTCCACCCGATCTGCTATTTGCCTAGGGTTCAGTACTTCAGACTTAAACTGCACCCATGCTGTTCGCAGGGGGAAACTGACCGCTGCCATCTGTACACCATCCATTTTTGCAATGCCCTTCTCAATGCGTGCCGCACAAGCTGAACAGCTCATCCCTTGCACCGAAAAATCTATCGTTACGCCAATTTCTGCTCCATCCTCAGCAATTACCGGCCTCATCATCAGCACCCGCCCTCCATACCTGACATTACATGCCTGTACCTCTGCGTTAATCTATATGATGGGTTTTGGCTTTGCATGTATGGAACATGCTTTTACATTCGTATTGGCATTGGTAATGGGTTTTATTTAGAGCACTTCATGCAAAAAACATCTCCATTACACATTTGTACACATTTGTACACATAAATTTAAACAAAATGCATCACTTCTGTATCTTTCCATTGCTAATAACTAAGAAAATAGTGTATGATTTGACCTTAGCGTAACAAACAAACAGATTTATGGAGGCTATTTCATGCAAGAGAAACCCAAACTACAAGCTGGTCAAAGACTTATTTCGGATAAAGATTTCGAAATAGCAATAGCTGCAAAAGTAGACATAACAGCGATGCAAAATGGTATGCAAATTAGACCAGCATCTGCAATTTTAGGGTATAACGATAGTTCAGTCCGTATGTCTGACGGAAGTGTTATCCACAGAACAGCAAATTCATTTTTTGTTTAAAAAGATAGAAGGAGGCCGATTAGTTAATCGGTCTCTTTTTTTTGAAAAATAACTTAGCAGCTGAAATGATTTGCTCTCTGATCATCCTCTTTTTCTCTCTCCCTTTAAAATACAAAAAGGCCCCCTTCTCTACAATAAGAGATGTGAGCCTTAACAAATCATTCAATCTACAGCTATTCTGTTTATTGTTCATCTCGTTTGATTCCAAAATAGGTGTACAAAGCAATGTTATATTCATCCTGTGAAGAAGGTGTAATCGTTCCGACCCCATCTGCTGTAAACATACGAAACTGTTGTCCAGCCAAAGAGTAACGTCCTTCTTTCGTCCGAATGGCGGCCATTGCCTCTTTTTTAAATATGGATTGAGGGGCATTTTCACACCAATAGGTTGCCATGACAAAGTCCTTCGGCAGCTTGGGCTCTTCTGTGAAGGAATAAACCCATCTCCAACTCTCGTGATGCCATTCGCTCAGCACCCAGCCGTAATGAGGATCTCTTTCCATTCGATAGCATTCTTCGCCTTGTCGTTGCTCAACAAGCTCATTTAATACGATTGGCTGTCTTGGTACAATACCACCTACTCCCACATCGCACAAATAGAACTTCCCCTCCACCTCAACCTTCAAGACATGATGACGCTGCTTAGGTGGTAATTGATCTTCATCCCTCCAGAATCGAGCTACAAGATCGGTCACTGAATAGCCCAGCTCTCTAAGCAGCCAACCGAATAAAGCATTAAGCTCAAAACAATATCCCCCGCGATGTCGAACAATAACTTTATCAATGAGATCCGGAATTTCTAACGAAAGGGGTATGCCGCTCAATATATCGAAATTCTCATACGGTACAGCATGAAGATGACTCTCTTGTAATCGACTAAGGTTGAATACGCTTACATCTATAGGCCCATCATAACGAATTCGATCTAGATAGGCTCGTACCTCAGACTTCAAATGATTACGGTTCATCCTTAACGTATCATCCCTTTCTGCAAGTTATGTAAATCGTAAAAAACATAAAAAAGCCCATTAAGGACTTTTTTATGTAATTATAATTCATTGAAATGATCGGCTTCCTCTATTCGCCCAATGCCACTTCACCAGGCCAAGCTAGCATTCCGCCTGTCACATTAACAACCTTGAAACCTTTAGCTTGCAGGAAATCACATGCTTTACCACTGCGTCCGCCGCTGCGGCATATAAGTATGATTTCATTATCGCCTTGTTGAAACTCACCAATTCTATCTTCAAGCTCAGATAACGGGATATTGCGTGCTTCTTTAATATGTCCGTCTTCCCATTCGTCGGGCTCGCGTACATCGACAAGATTAATTTGTCTACCTTCTTTAAGCTGGCTTTCCAACTCAGCAGTTGTTATTTCTGAATACATGATGAATCATCCCTTCAAGCGTTGCTATTTTTAATATTGTCATGATTAAATTGTATCGCTAAGCTACATCATTGTCCATAAAAGTAAAAACCACTGCGAGAGAATATGTAAATCCGCCTGTTTTGTTCAAACCTCAGCTTCCCTATCGATATATTTAATTGGCCGTAATCGGATACATGTCACCGTTCATAGCAAAGGAAATACTTCCCGTTTCCTCCGATACAACCAGTATGAGCGCATCACTTTTCTCACTCAAACCCAGCGCAGCCCGGTGACGTGTACCAAGCTTTTTATCCCCAACTTCTCGTATGGAGAGGGGCAGCACATTAGCGGCTGAAACGATCTGATTTCGACTTACCATAACAGCTCCATCATGGAGCGGATTTCCGGGGTAAAAGATAGATTCTAATAAGGCATGAGTCAATGTCGCTTCAATGGAAATGCCTGAATGAATCAAGGTACCTAGCGTATCCTTCCGTTGAACAACGATTAGTCCGCCATGTCGTCGGCTGGACATATGCTGAACACAAACTGATAATTCCGGAAACCTGTCCGTAAATGGCGATAAGTAACAATTTAAATAAAAGGATGCCGCCTTCATTTCGATATTTATAAATTTCTCTTTAATCTTCTCGAAATTGCCTAGTAAACAGGAGCTTTCATTGTCAATTCCATCTAAATTAATTTGCAGATCCGTAATCACTTGTCGGATATCATTCTTTAACGCTTGTTTCATTGGTGAAAAGTCACAGCCCGCTTCTTCCACGCAAAATGCCCCCATTAATTGATTGATAAGCACATACAAACCATTCTAATTATTTAGTTTGGCTGCATGATCATAAATTATTCAATCATCCTAGCTTTGTAAAGCTTAAGAGACTAACCTAACTTTTCCGTATGGAAGGCTGCATTAACAAATATCAAATTCCACTGGCCAAATCACATTTCCAGGCAGCCTTTTCTCTTTCTCTACCTCTTCGCAATAGGCAGTAATATCAGGATTATCGGTGTTTAGTATCTTCAGCATGTTTTCAGGACCGGTATGAACATGTTGCTGATAGGCTAAGTTTATTTTTTGAAGTTCCAACGACTGCGGCGATATCGGCAAGGATAGCTGCTCTATTTGTTTATCCTTCAGCAAAGTCTTCACATATGCGCAGATTTCAACAAGCAGCTCGTTATTTTTCGCTAAAATGCCAAGCACATTTTCAGGATTATTTTTTTGATATCGAATATATCCTATGAATCGCCCATCCCCTTCTAATGCTGACGCTTGAATGCCTTTATTAGGACTAATCCAGTCCATTAGGGATAAACCTGGCTTGATGCTCATGTCGATGTCTTGATTCCAGATTTGCCACATGTTATTTAATTGTTCTAGATCCTCTTTTGCAACTCTTCGTTCCTGAACAGACTTAGTCAAACGAGGTATTTCCTCCAGCCGAAGCTTAATACTTGAGTGGCTAAACGAATTTGTTCGATAGCCGAAACGAGGATAGAAAGTGGGATGTCCAACTAATAATGAGAGTTGATAGCCCTTTTCCTTTGCTCTCTTATGTCCTTCTTCAATCAGCAAGGAGCCTATTCCTTTGTTCTGATAATCTGGATAAATAGCAATCGGCGCTAAGAGAACGGCATCTACCATCATTTCTCCCAAAACAATCTGTAACGGGGTAAAAAGAACATGTCCAACAATCTTATTATCTAATTCTGCAACTAATGAAAGCTCCGGATCGAATTGCTCTCGATTTCTAAGTATGCTGATTAGAGGGACTTCTCCCATCCCATGGCTGTAGGTAAATGCAGTTGCATTAATATCTGCTATGCTATGATAATCACTTATCTTCTCTGAACGTATAACATATGGGTTCATTTTCAAAACTCCTCTAACCTTTGTACTTACGACTAACTTAAATATCTATTCTTGATAATACCCATATGATGGATCTCATGACCTGCAATGATGAATGCGGCTGCTCGGGCAGACAACGGGTGCTCGCTGAACTCACCTTTTCGTAATAAAGCTTCTTCTCCAAGATTACAGATAAGTGTAAGCGTCGATTGCCTTACGGCAGAATAATCCCTCAGGAGCTCCGTGATTGTAAGATGCTCAGCAGGTGAATGTTCAACAAAAATGTTACGATCATAGCCTGACAACTCACGAGCGTCCCCGCGTGCAATCCGAAAAATGCGATATTGCCATAACCGCTCGACATCCGCAATATGCCCCACAACCGTTTTCAGACTCCATTTTCCTTCGGCATACCGATATGCTGCCCGCTCCTCTGATATATTTTGCAATAACTTCATGGTCTCATCCTGCTGACTTTGCAAAATTAGCTCTAAACTGCCCTCCGGCACCAAATGGACGTATTTCTCAACAAGAGGCGCATACTCATTCGATTCTGGTTTCATTACACTCACATTCCTTTCCATCAACCATAGCTCAACTCGATAAACCTTCATTCGACTTTCCAGCTGAAAATCCTTCTAAATAAATCAACCCTAACAACAAAAAACGAGCAAACCTCGAATTTAGGTACAGAGCACCTTAAACCCGAAATTTACTCATTTATGATTCGTATAGCTGAGATGGATTAGAGTCGAACTGCCGTACCGCTTACAGCAACCATCAACATGCCCTCGCGAACTACTTCATAATCAATATCAATGGCAACGATCGCATTGGCTCCCAACCTGGATGCTTGGCTTTTCATTTCATCAATAGCTACATCGCGTGCTTCCTTGAGCTTGCTTTCATAAGCACCTGAGCGTCCACCTACAATGTCAGTAATAGATGCAAAAAAGTCCCGAACAACGTTCGCCCCCATAATCGCTTCACCCGTTACAACGCCAATATATTCCTGAACGGGATGTCCTTCAACCGTTGGTGTAGTCGTAATTAACATAGACAAGCTCCTCTCGCTTCTACCCGAAGCATTTGATTTCGTTTGCTATTATTACGGAGGGATCAAGCTAAATGTTCCATTTATTTAGGCGCAATTTCCAGCAGTGAAACTTGAACAACCTCATCGGAGTCTGCCTTAATAACAATATGGACTCTGACCCCAAATTCACGCGAGTCCTTGCGTAGCCAAAGCATGAAGCGTTCCTCTGCTTGCCCATGCTCTAATTTCTTTCTACCCTCGTATTTATAATCAAGAATAGACGCATTCTCATACGTTTTGGAGGTTTCCTGCATAGCAAGCTTTCCCCATTTCGCATAAGAAGGTTCCGCGTACATCGCGGAAATTTCAGTCGTCAAATTGTCAACATGTGCAAAGCTCAACAAAACAAGCGTCGCTTTGATCACGATATGTCCCAGCATTTCACTACCACCCTTCACCTAGCTTTGGATGATAGTAGGTTCGCCTATAACGCTATGTCCTATCCGTTTATGACTGCTGAAGTAATGGTGAATACATCATAAGAGCATGGTTTTCCGTTACATATTCGTCCATAATAATTTCATTTTTATCATTTCGTACATATCTGCATATGACATTACTGCGTATGTAACCACCCCAAGGCTGTGAGGACATTCGGTGCTCTCTTTCATACACCTCGTATTGATGAGAGGCTGGTGAGGTTGTGCGCCATTCTCCAATAAGCTTGTCATCCGTCACACGCACACGAAGCTGATAAGTCATAGACGTAGCATTATGAATTTGCAAGTCTAAATAATTATAGACACAGGTAGCACCGCTCCCAAAAGGCTGCGTTCTGCCTGCGTCTGGAAACACATCATAGCTATGACGATGACGCTCCGTGACGACAAGCGGCGTATGCAAGGTCATCCAATAAACCAGGTTGGACATTTGACATAGGCCGCCTCCTATCCCCGTCTTATAATTCCCGTAAAAAAGCACCATTCCATCAACGTAACCTTTTGCTTTTGTTGGCTGACCAATTGTACGCCAATAAGAAAAAGTTTCTCCCGGCTTTAGTATAAGGCCGTCTAATTGTTTGGCTGCAATTTTCAAATTAATAACCTTGTTCGTATGCAGCCACATATCCACATTTCGCAACTTACGAATTAATGGTGTAGCATGATTGAATATGATATGGGGTAGATTGTCGGCCATATGTGTCTTAGCAAGCTTCTTGCATGTTGTTAACCAGTTGACATATCTCTTCGAGGTAAACCACCATTTCCCCGCTATAAGCCTTGCCTTAGAACGCATGATGGGTCGATGGCGCGTGAATGAAAGCATCTAAATTCGCTCCTTTAATTGGTAACTATTAAACTCTCATCAAGGATCTTACTCTCACTCTCCGATACCTTCCCGTGCATGTTATGCCCTTCAATATTGACCTCAAAACTTTTCGTCACAGGTGTTCGCCAAAGCGCAAAGCTGATTGGCACATAGGCAACGTTCGGATCCGTGTTTATAAGCTCAATTTTATAATCGGGTTTTCTGGACATCAAAACTTTCGCTTCTTCCCATTCCACTCTTTTGAGAAGATTGACAATTTTGCTTACCTCTTCTTCAACTGTTATTACTTTATACACGGTATAGCCTTCTCCATCTGATTTACTGATATGGAGATTGAAGTTATGGTTCGATTCTTCTTTTATTTGCTCAAGCTGCTCTTCCATGCCTTTCTCTATTGTTACGTTATTGCTGCAAGAGATTAAAAGACTAAGACTCCCTATAAATAAAAGTGAAAATATCTTTTTCAAAGCAATACACCCCATTTCTCATCATTTATATCGCTAATTCAAATAACGCAGTACATTTGGAAAATGTTGCATATTGGATATTAAAGTTCCTTAGTCATATGTATATCAAGAGGCTCCTTATCAAACAGTTCCTGATCCACCTCATCCGTAATTTGACTCCCATTGTTTCTGTAAAAGAAAACGGCCGATTGCGTTTCAGTTGAAGAAATATATAAAGATTTTGCACCTCTTCTTCGAGCTTCATCACTCAATTGAGATAAAATTTCAGTTCCTATCCCTTGCCTACGGTAGCGTTTGGATACATACATGAGATCAATTTGCAGTTGATTTAGCTTGGCACCTCTGAAACGATGTGCAAGTACGCCAAAACCAACTAACGTATCTTTATCAAAAGCTCCTATTGCGCAGCCTCCATTTACTAGCTCATAGAGAAGTCGCTCCTCTAGCTCCGTGATTGCATCCTCATCCCAATTTGGACACTCGTGATCAGCTTTTATTTCCTTTAGCTCATTATGTCTTAATTCATAGATGAAGGTTATGGTTTCAGATCGATCTATTTCTCTTAGCTTATGAATTTCGTTCTGTGACAGTTTTTTATAAATAATCACCTTGCTGAGCCTCCCGCCAATGAAAAAATTTCACACTCGATAAAGTATCCTTTGTCTCATACAAATATTTACATCATTCATGATAAATACGAATCCTCATTTGTGCAATAGTTAGAAAAAATGAGAAACCACGCAGCATAGCTTATCTTCAACGTATGGAATAAAAAAAAGGCTGTCTCTAGGTCATTGACCTTCGAGACAGCCTTCTTCTATTTATCGAATAAATCGAGCATTGTCAGTTGTTATACATGATCAGCGACTTGCGGTTTCTTCTTACGATTCAAGAATTCATAGACCACAGGCACTATAATAAGCGTGAGCAATGTCGAGCTTGTAAGGCCGCCGATTACCGTAACTGCCATCCCTTTGGAGATAAGACCTCCAGATTCGAAACCAAATGCCAGTGGAAGCAAAGCTCCTACAGTAGCTATCGCCGTCATCAGAATTGGACGAAGTCGAGTGCCAGCTGCTTCAATCAATGAATCGCGGACAGACAAGCCTTCTTTTTCTTTCTGAATAACACGGTCGATAAGTACGATCGCATTCGTAACAACGATACCGATCAGCATCAGCGCTCCGATCAATGCGGTTACGCTGAGCGTTTCACCTGCAATAAGCAATCCGACCAGTGCCCCGATGATTGTGAACGGAAGTGAGAACAAGATTGCGAATGGCGTTAAACCGCCGCCAAACGTAATGACTAACACGAGGTAAACAACCGCTATGGCTGCTACTATCGCTAGGCCGAGCTGTGTGAACGATTCTTTAATTTGCTCCGTTACACCGCCCATATCAACATCGATACCTGATGGAAGCTTCGTATCGTCAATAATTTTCTGAACATCTTGGGATACTTTATTCACATCGGATGCTGTTACATCTGCAGATACTTCTGCATAAATGCGATCATCACGTCTTGTAATCGTATTAGGCGACTCGCCCTCTTCGATCGTAACCAAATCTTTTAATGCCACTTCGGTGCCAAGTGGTGTTTTCAGCTTCACATTTTCCAAATCTGCTCGCTCGGAATACGTTTTAGCTTCAACCTTCACATAGACATTGAATTGCTCGCCATCCTTCTCGATTGTTGCAAGAAGAGGGCGCTCACGAACAGGACTTAAAGCCATTGCAACTTGACCTGCTGTCATGCCATTTTGACTAAGCTTCTCTTGATTAGCTACTAGTCTATATTGTTCATAAGTTGCAGACAAGCTGGAATCAATATTTTTCAGATCCTTATTATCCGCAAGCTTTGTCATTAATTCATCTACGACCGGTTGAAGCGACTTCATATCCGGGCCGTATACGAGCATGGATATACCTGAGCCGCCAAGACCGCCGCCAGCGAAGTCTTGTTGCTTCCATTCGCCTTTGCCGCCAAGATCTTTCAGCAATGGTACGATTTTTTCTTTTTCTTCTGTGAAGCCTTTAAAATCATCGTTATAGCTTAGATTAAACAAAGCCTGCTTTGATGCGCCTTGGCTAAACGGATTTGAACCGCCTACTGCATATTGCACGACTTTGATGCCTTCGCGATCAAGCAGCTGCTTCTCAGCTTCGAGTGCCATTTTCTCAACCTGCTCAAGCGTTTCACCAGGAGCTGGATTGTAGGATACGACCATCATCTTCTCTTCGTCGCTGCCCATGAAGCTTACTCCGACGACAGGGACAATGAACAAGCTGCCTGCTAACATAACTACTGCTAATCCAAATGCAATTAATTTATGATTCAAGGACCACCGAAGTACTCCTTTATACCATTCAGCTAAGCGTCCAGGCTTATCATGCTGTTTGGCTTTACCTGGCTTCATTCCATTACGGAACATCATATGAGCCAGCATTGGAACAACTGTAATAGCAACAAGGAGCGATGCCAACAGAGCAAATACGATCGTTAATGCAAAAGGAAGGAAGATTTCGCCGATCATGCCCGTTACAAGTGCCAACGGCAAGAATACAGCGATTGTTACGATCGTAGATGACAAAATCGGAACAAACATTTCACGAGTAGCATCTAGAATTAGCTCTTTTCCCTTCAGCTTCTCTGTAGGAAGCGCCATCCGTCGGTAGACGTTCTCGATTACGACAATGGAGTCATCGATTACCCTGCCTATCGCTACGGTCATTGCACCTAGCGTCATAATATTAAGTGTAATATCCATCCTGCTCAAAATGAGTAAAGCAATCAAAATCGATAAAGGAATGGATACAACCGCAATAATTGTAGAACGAATATCACGCAAGAATATCATGATGATAATGACAGCGAACAATGCGCCGATAACCGCTTTGCTTAACATCGTGTTTACGGAATCTTCAATTGGTTCGCCTTGATCCAGTGTCGTTACAAAGGACAAGTCACCATTTTTGCTCTCAAGGTTTTTGATCTCTTCATTCACTTTGTTGACAACATCAACGGTATTGGCATCCGCTGATTTAACTACATTCAGTCCAATTGTATCTTTCCCGTTTGTACGGGAGATGGACTCTGCTTTTCCCTTTATGCTCAAATCTGCAACATCGCTAAGCTTGACACCCGGCATAATGATCAGATTTTTCAAGTCAGCCTCTGTAGAGATATTACCGTCAACGACGATTGTTTTCTCTGAGTCTCCAAATTCAAAAATGCCAAGCGGTGCAGATATCGTGGAAGCTTGAATAATGCCTTTTACCATCTCTTCTGTTAAGCCCATTTCTGTAAGCTTATCATTTTTAAAGGCAAGTTCGCCTTCCATTACATTTTGACCAGACATTTGAATGCTGGCTACTCCCTCAATACCTTGCAGACGAGGAAGAACATTGTCTTGTACTTCTTTCGTTAGCTGCTCCAAATTCATTTTGTCGTTTGACAAGCTTAGAGCCAGCACAGGAAAGGCATTCAAACTAATTCGAGATACCGTTGGGTCCTGTGTTCCTTCTGGAAAATTAAGATCCGATAGAATGCTGCTTACTTCAGCGGCAGCCTTATCCATATCGGTCTCATACGTATACTCAATAATGACCGATGAAGCATTTTCATAGGATGTTGAGCTTACAACCTCAACGCCTTTCAAATTACGTGTCCGCTGTTCAATCGGCTTCGTAATTTTTTCCATGATTTCTTCAGGTGCAGCACCAGGGTAAACCGTCATTACACTAACGATTGGCACTGTAATATCAGGAATCGTCTCCATTTTCATATTCATGCCTGAATACAATCCTGCGAACAAAACAAGCAAAGTCATGATCCACAAAGCAAATTTGTTGTTAAGCGAAAACTTAATAATGCTTTTCAATTCTTTCCACTCCTCATCTTCTATCTATAATTTAAAACTTAAAACACAAGTCTAAACCTTGAAACGATACCCCACACCCCAAATCGTATCGATATATTGGGGATTGGATGGATCATGCTCAATTTTCTCTCGCAGTCTTCGAATATGAACCGTAACCGTCGCTGCATCGCCGTAGGAATCTATTCCCCAAATTCGCTGGAACAGCTCTTCCTTCTCAAACACGCGGTTTGGATGTGAAGCAAGCAGCAAGAGAAGCTCATATTCCTTAACGGTCAAATTAGCTTCTTCTTCATGAATCATTACTCGACGCGAGGGTTTATCTATAAACAAGCCTCGTATCCGGATATGGTCGCCGCGTTCTGCTTTATTCGCGGTCAGTCGCTCATATCTTGCCAAATGCGCTTTCACACGCGCAACCAACTCGCTCGGACTAAAGGGCTTGGTCATATAATCGTCAGCTCCAAGGCCAAGGCCTCTTATTTTATCGATGTCTTCCTTCTTCGCTGTTACCATTAGAATCGGTGTATTGCTTGTTTGCCTAATTTGCCGACAAATTTCAAAACCATCTATTTTAGGCAGCATAACATCCAAAATGATGAGGTCATATTGACCCTCCAAAGCTTTCTTTAAACCGACATCTCCTCTATTCTCAAGCTCTACAGCAAAACCATAGCTCTCCAAATAGTCGCGTTCGAGCTCGGCGATGGCCTTTTCGTCTTCAATGATAAGTATGTTCTTCATCCTCACCCACCGTTCTGACGATCATCGATTTGGGCAGCCTCAAACAGAATCGGGCTCCGCCCTGCTCTCTATTTTCTGCCCATACGGTACCGCCATGCCCTTCAATAATTTGTTTGACTATTGCTAGTCCAAGACCGCTGCCCCCCGTTTCCGAGTTCCGGGATTGCTCCGCGCGATAGAAGCGGTCAAAGATGTAAGGCAATGAGTCCTCTTCAATGCCGGGTCCAGTGTCTTCAATTTCTACTTGAACATAGCCCTCTTGCTCCTTCAGCTGCACATGAATCTCTTTTTTGTTTTGAACGGGATTTTGACCCATATATTTGACGCAATTATTCAAAATATTCATGAGCATTCTGCTAAGCTTATCCGGATCAGCGGCGATCAAAGGCGACTTCATCTCATCTGGCTCATAAAATAGCTTCACATCTGATTTTTCCAAATCAAACCGTTGTTCATCCAAAAAATGCTCTAAGTAACGGCCCAAATCGATGACATTAAAATCAAATGCAACGGTTTGCAAATCAAGCTTTGAAAATAGAAATAACTCGTCGATCAACTGATCCATGTCTGTAGCTTTCCGATAGATGGTTTGCATATATCGCCGGCGTTTCTCGTCCGTGTTCGCAATGCCATCCATGATACCCTCAACATATCCTTTTATTGCTGATATCGGCGTCTTTAAGTCATGTGAAATATGGGATAACAGCATTTTTCGATTTTCCTCATATTGAAGGCTCTGATCAATAGATTGCTTCAGTCTCACCCTCATCTCCTCAAATGCGATACTCAGTTGTCCGATCTCCCCTTTGGTTGTAGTTACAACCTTATGGGATAGATCACCATCCTTAATTTGCAGCGCCGCCGATTCGAGCTTCTTGATGGGACGAATTATACTTCGTGAAACGTAATAAGTAAGCAACAAGCTCGTTAAAGCAATGATTGCCAAACTAATCGCTGTCCCAAATCGTCGTGCATAAATAGGAACAAGATCATTTCTTCTTAAGAATAACGCTCTGCCTTCCCCTCCATCTGGATATGTAAAGTCCAATATGCTTGTTTCAAAACTGAAGGAATTAAAAACTGCATTCTTTGGATGCTGATCTAATAATTGCTGCCAATCCTCATTTGGTGAAACTTGACTCAAAAAAGGCGATACAGATGTGATTTTTCCATCACGTGATAGCAACAGCCCTGCCCAAAGGTCCCCTAGCCTCTTTTGAATTCCTGCAATATATTGCTGATCCTCCATTTCTCCTGCATCATTGCGCATTACAAAGGATAGTTCACCATACACCGTCGCTTGCAGGTACGCCTCTGTTTCATCCTTATGAACATATTGACGAAAATCTTTAAATCCCCCGGTATTTAAAACAAAAACCATAAAAGCAACCATTAAAATAAACGGAACAAATACCATTGCTAAATAGGACATATAAAGCTTCACTCGAATAGACAATTTTGTTCACGCCTCACAATTACTTTAATGTTGATTCTTTCTTTTATCATAAAGGCTATTTCTAAACGATTTTATAACCAATTCTTACAAAAGTATTACGTTTGAACGATTACAACAATTAATTAATACCATCATTATTTAACCTCATTAAACTTTAACGGCATTATTATATGATTTTATTTCTTTTTGTTTGAAAAAAAGGGAACCTAAAAGAATGATCGCCGATAATATCCATATATACGCCACCCATATTGGCCATGAAAACGATAGATTTAAGGTCAGCAGCTTATACAACCCAATGCAACCATACAATCCGGCTATGAATGCAATTGCTCGAGAACGATTGTTTTCCTGAATAGCCAAGTATACCAGAGTTGTCGCATATAAGCCTAAGAGACATGAGGTTAACGGTGCGACTGCCCAAATACTTATAGAAAAATAGGAGCCTGATAGGATCAGCTTACCCAAAAATAATAAACCAGACAATAAAATAAGAAGTAACCATTGCCACATACCAAATGAAAAAATCGTACTCCTATTAC
Organism: Paenibacillus sp. J31P13; assembly: GCF_056269295.1. Taxonomy (NCBI): domain Bacteria; kingdom Bacillati; phylum Bacillota; class Bacilli; order Caryophanales; family Paenibacillaceae; genus Paenibacillus; species Paenibacillus sp. J31P13. The sequence continues at coordinate 819,054 of NZ_JBWDNR010000001.1, read as the reverse complement.
ATTTAGTCGGCTTCTCCCTATTCTCTTGCCATTTATACCATCTATAAAGCAAGTATAATGCAGGAACTAAAATTCCAATAACAGATAATGAGAGCTGGGCAATATGATATATCTGATCACCAGCGAAGGATTTCGTCAAAAACGTAACTCTTTGCACGAACCATCCGCTGCTGTGCGTCCAATTATCCAAAAAAACATGTGAGTAAAACCCTAGAAATACCGATACAAAAAAAAGCAACCAATCCATCATCGACGTTAAACGCCAAGGATGGATCATTTGCTCAGCAAAGCGATTGATGCCTGCAAAGCTTGGGAGCATATGTGGAATCGCAGGCTTGATTATCCAATGAAAAGCAAATGCAAAAGCCGTACAGGTAGGCATAGCTAGGAGAAAAAATCCGCCTAAGGAATGCCCGACGGAGCGAAATGGCTGCATCGCGATAAAATACTCGATATCAGGCGCCATACTTCCCAAAATGAGTCCAGTCACACTTAATGAAGGGATGATCTGTTTCAGAGGGGCGGCAAATAAAGAATGCGATAGCGTAAAAGGCATGGTTAGTACATCCTTCTATTCATTGAGTGTACCAAACTTAGGAATCGGCCATAGTCTGAATACCGCTCTTCCTTCAATGCTTGTTCTTGAGATTGGACCAATCTCACGACTATCTAGACTATGCTCTCGATTATCTCCCATAACAAACAGTTGTCCCGCTTGAACAGTAAAAGGCATTTCCACGCTTCCAGCAAAGGTTTGACCTTTCGTATATTGCTCCTCGATCTTCTCTCCATTCAAGAAAACAGCACCATCATGAATATCAATAACATCACCCGGTAATGCCACTACTCGTTTTATCAACCGAAGCTCACTCTCAGGTCCGCTGATTATAACAATATCTCCATGTTGAGGCTCATGAAAACGATAAGACCATTTATCTTCAATAAGCCGCTGACCGGCTATAAGTGTATTTTGCATAGAAACATTTTGCACCTCTGATTGCGCATATACATAATTTTGAAATAACATAGCCACGACGATTGCAACCAATAATGACAGTGTCCACTCTCTCACCTCGCGCACCCATTTATTAGTCTGACGTTTTTCTTTTTTCATCAATGATCACTTCTTTCATTAGGATTAGTATTCTTTGTCCATTTACTATTATGGATAAAGCTATAAAAATTTTTAAAAGAACAATTTTTTGAGAGCTGCATATAAAAAGATCAATGCTTTATACGTAATATAGTGGATAAAGTTTCCAAACATCTCTTGAAATTATTAGTCGACAATGAAAGCCGTAATACGATAGAGTGAGAAGAAAAGGAGTTTTATATAGAATGAATGGGGTAACCGTCTCTCAAAAGCTGATTTTCACAGCTATAACTCTTCTATACTGGATTTCTATGTACATATATGTTCCAACCTTAACGCCATATCTTAGTGAGCGCGGCCTTTCATTGCAGCTTATTGGAATTGTACTCGGAAGCTATGGTTTCGTGCAAATGTTCGTTCGATTCCCTCTTGGCATTCTATCGGATAAATGGGGTAAACGAAAACCGTTTATTATACTAGGAATGCTCACTGCAGGCATTAGCTGTCTACTATTTTTAATTCCTGGCTTATGGATTTGGCCGTTAGTCGGCAGGTTAATGGCTGGTGTCTGTGCTTCTACATGGGTCGCCTTTACCGTGCTGTACGCAAGCTATTTTGGTGCAGGCCAGACAGCCCGAGCCATGGGAAATATTAGTTTCATGATCGTATCCGGACAAATGATCGGCATGCTGCTCAGCGGTTGGCTGACTGAAGGGGTTAATGAAAATGCCCCCTTTATTTTGGGTGCCATCATTGCAGGTGCCGGACTCCTTCTAGCACTTATACTAAAAGAGCCTCAATTGGACAAAGGCAAACAGCCGGGCATGTCATTTGCCATGATCAAAAATGTTGTCAAAACAAAAACGCTTCTGCAGGTATCCCTTCTATCCATATTGGCTCACGGGATTTTATTTATTACGATGTTTGGATTCACGCCGCTGAAGGCAGAGGAATTAGGTGCTGGAGGCTTCGGTTTAACAGCAGTTGTGTTTGCTTTCATGCTCCCTCATGCTCTAGCTTCCCTCGTTACTGCACGGTGGTTTACACCAAAATTCGGATACTGGGGTACCATTGGCATTGGATTCGCCGTTAGCATGCTTTGTACAGGAGCAATGGTATGGGCTGATTCTCTTTGGGTGCTGATCATCACACAAGCCGTTAACGGATTCGCGCAAGGTCTCCATATGCCGCTGCTGCTTGGTTTAGCAATCCGGGATGTTGCCCTTCCTGGACGTGCTACTGCGATGGGACTTTATCAAGCTATGTATGCAATCGGCATGTTTTCTGGACCTTTCCTTGCAGGCTGGCTGAATGAAAGCTGGGGCTTAAACAGCGGATTTTTATTTGGTTCTCTGATTGGCTTTTTCGCAGTTCTGCTAGCATGGATTTGGGCCTTGCAAGAGCGTAAAGCAAATCAGATTTCTAGAAACAATCCTATTAATAAGGAGGTCAGCGGATGACAAGACCTCAGCTTGTGCTGGACATCGGCGGGGTACTGGCATCAAATCTATCCCCTCGCTTCTGGTCGTTGCTCACAGAGAACGCCTCTATTTCGGAGGCCGCTCTATATGCTGAATATAAGGAACAATTGAGTCAGTCGTTATGGACAGGTCATATTTCAGAGGAAGGGTTTTGGAAGTGGCTTGAAGATCGAACACCGCAGCTTCAGGCTGGGGAAGCACTAGCCTTTTTGAAGAGCAGCCTTGTACCGTTGCCCGGACTTGAAATGATCCAACAATGGCATTCCATTGCTGACCTTCATATTTTGAGCAATCATTTATCCGCTTGGGTTGAGCCTATTATCGAACCGATTAAGCCTTATTTAAAAAGTATAACGATCTCTAGCGAGGTAGGTATGCGTAAGCCCGATCCTGCTATTTTCAATTTGCTAGTCCCCCATTTCGCTAATGCCAGCGATGTTTTTTTCATTGATGATCAGGAGAAAAATGTAAAGCAAGCAGCTTCGCTTGGTTGGCGAACACTGCTTGCCGATGAGGATGGACATTGGATACCATTAGTGCTGCCTCTATTAGAGGGCTGCAGCAAGTAAAATCAGCAATAGGCTGCAAGTTGCAGCTATAACAAATAGCTTAACATCGGAACGACCAAAGTGAAGGCGGAATCCATAAGTAGGGTTTCGCTTACTGTATCCGTATCCGCGTGCTTCGAGTGCGTCTGCCATTCCCTCCGCCAATCGAAGGATAGATCGGATATACGGAATAAGTACAGAGTGAAGCATGCGGAACGGAACCGTTTTTAAAGGAGCAGCCGCCTTTCCCCTTGCATGAGCCAGCTTCGCAAACCTCTCCCATTCCCCCGTAAGAAGCGGTATGAATCGAAAAATCAACGTAACAATAAGTGCAAAGGAATGAATAGGCACCTTCAAATACCTCAACCATCCAAACGTTTGTTCAATGGCTCGCTGTAGTCTAAGAGGTGTCATTAGTTTGAGCATTGGCATCCCTAACAGCATGATGAGCAGCAGTTTACTGAATCTGATTAAAATCGGCCATACAATCACCCAATTGAAGGATAGCGGATCTAGTGATAACCCTCCGATTACGCAAAAAATAACGATCATAATAAAATAAATGCGAATAATCTTTATCCAAGGGTAGATCAACTCTCGAAAAGGGATTAATAATAGAAGCACCATCATTGCACCGATTGCAACTTCAAAAAAGGTTTTTAAGGCCAACACACCTGATGCCAATAAAATATAGGCGATAACGATTATTCTCGGATCGTATTTGCTCGACCTCTTCTGATCCGCTGAAGGAGTGGTTAATTTATGAGACTTGTCGTTTTCATTGACGGTATCAGCATGAACAGAAGGCAATGACAGCTCAGTTCTATCATAATTCTTCAAAGTATCACTGATGCTGTTATCACGCTCAGCTTTCTGTACAGCCTGCTCACGCTCATTCCCTTGCGTACGCGCCAGCAGCTCCGCTGCCAGTGCCGCGGCTACCTCGCGCGGCGCTGGCCACGGCGCCCCGCCGCTTCGCGCCGGCTCCAGCGGCGGCATAGCCGCCTCCGCGCGCTGCTCCGCAAGGGCGCGCAGCACCTTCGGCGCAGCTGCTGCATGCGCTACCGCCGCAGCAGAAGCCGCTTCGCGGACCGTGCCGCCGCTAACCACGGCGACCGTATCCGCTAGCGGCAGCAGTGCATCGAGGTCGTGCGTTGCCACGACCGCTCCGCCCCCCGCCGCCCTGTGCGCTTCAAGTACTGCGCACAGGCGGCGAATACCGGCGGCGTCTAATCCCGCCGTCGGTTCATCCAGCAGCAGCCATTCTGGCTCACACGCGAGCAAGCAGGCGAGTGAAAGCCGTCGCTGCTGCCCTCCGCTGAGCGTCCATGGGTCTCGCCCCAGCAAATCTGCGGAAAGACCCACCCTATCTATTGCTCCGGCTATTCGCCGCTCTGCAACCTCTCCCGTAACTTCGTAAGGCTTCAAAGAATAGAGAAATTCCTCCCGCACGCTAGCAGCAAACCATTGCGACTCTGAGTTCTGCAAAGATATCCCTAGTTTCATAATGACATCTTGGTTCAGCTTCTTCTTCCGTCCTAACTTATCCCATAATGGAGCTTGTCCTAATGAAATAACTCCTTCTTTAATGGGACGCAGTCCTGCCATGGTCTCTAGCAAAGTAGACTTGCCAGCGCCGTTGTGACCAACCAGCAGAGTAATCTGTCCGGCTTTAAACGTAGCATGTATATCAGTTAACAGCGTTCGCTGCTCCGAACCATTCGTACTTACAGTAACTCCATCAAGCTTCCAATCAGCGTCCATATTGCTTCACCGCCTCAGCCAGCATTTCAGCCGTGAATGGAAAGGGACTAAGCATGACTCCCTGCTCCTCAAGCCCCCAAGCAACTTGTGCGGAATAAGAAGCCTGAAAACCAAGCTTCTCACACAGGCTGTCTGGCGCAGCCGGTGTTGATCTTAGAAACCATCCATCTGCTCCACCATCGTACACTACGTTACCTGCTCTGAGAGCAATGATTCGATCCGCTTCGTTCAACTCCTCCAGCTTTTGTGTAATCCAAACCACTGTCACACCCGCCGCATGCAAAGCGCGTACCCGCTCCAATACGAAGCTTGACGCATCAGGATCAAGCATGGCTGTCACCTCGTCAAGCACGAGAATAGGAGATTGAACAGCTAAGCAGCCGGCTATCGCAACAAGCTGCTTCTGACCGCCAGATAATGACTCTATCGGCTGATGCATCCTCTCACCCATGCCAACCATATGGAGTGCTTCCTCTGCACGCTTAATAATACTAGCGGCATCTGCATCATTTTGCTCAAGCATGATGACGATATCCTCCCATGCTGTAGCACCGATCATAGAAGCCTCTGGCTGCTGCATGACCATTGGAATCGGTTTTCCATAAGCTTTTATTTCTGTACTTCTGATGACCTTCCCCTTTACACTTCCCATACGAAGGCCCACTGCCAGCTTAGCCAGTGTACTCTTTCCGCTGCCGTTACGGCCAAGCAGCGTAATCCAATCACCCATATGTATTTTTATATTGGCATCTATTAGAATGGCAGGAGGTTCATCCTCCTCCTTCATCTGATGTGGATATACCGATATTCCCTTCATTTCAATTAAGCATGTGGATTCCAAAATTTTCTCACCTAACCTCTTCCCCAAAACGATTGGATATGCTACAATTCGTTTTGTTAACCTATGTTAAATATAAGTGGTTAACAATAAAATCGCAACTACATAATAGAATTGGAGATCAAAAATGCAAACCAATAATATACGATCACTTGTATTCATCGCCTTATTTGCAGCCTTATTTATCGTTATGAGCGCTCTTACCATCAAGCTTGGCGGCTCATTTCTGCCCTTTACCTTGCAGACGCTAGCTGTAGCGATAGCTGGGTTGTTCCTTACACCGCGCAACGCTTTTCTAAGTATATTCATTGTTATTTTACTTACTGCAATCGGACTTCCCTTATTCAGCGGTCAAGGCGGCATTTCGACCTTAACTGGACCCACTGCCGGATTTATTTTCGCATTTCCATTTTGCGCGCTTTTGGTCAGCCTTGCAGTTGGAGGCTTCCTTCGGTACAAGGGGTCTAAAACAAATAAAATCATTGCCTTTATCGCTTTTTTCATAATTTTTGAAATTTTCAGCTCGTTCTGTGCTTATATTTCTGGTGTGCCTTGGCTCATGCATGTAACTGGCTATTCCTTGCCAAAAGCATTAGTCACCTGGTTTTTCCCATTCATGATCGGTGATGCCCTCAAATCACTAGCTGCGACGGTTTTGGCAATCTCTTTAACACCTTACATTGTGTACATTCGAGCGTCAACTACAAAAAAACAATCGAATGAATCTTCCTACCGGGTTTAACTTATCTGATTCACCTCAACTTTACGCAATAACAAAAAAGAACCAGTTTTAGCACGATAAATCGTGTTAGACCGGTTCTTTTTTTATTGTACACAGCTTTACCACGCTGGTGTTTTCCAGTCAGCTTGACGCTCCTGACGGTAACGCTGGACCCATTGCTCTGCTGTATCATCAGCAAGCTTATCAAATGCTGGGGGTGCAACCTTAACGGATTCAGTCGGGATGTCAAGAAACGCCAATACCCTTAGCACCGTTGCTTCATAATCGAGAATAAAATCCTCATAGACGATTGTGAGCGGAACAATTCCTTCTTCTGAAAAAAAGTCTTCCAATGCAGCTTCACGCAAAGTACATTCGGTAAATAAATGGTTTATCGCATCGAAATTGTACTTGTCGGCAAGATCATGCTCTTGCGGCTTCTCACCATATTGCCGGTGCCATTCACCGGATACAATCGCTCTCCACCATGATACAGCTAATCGTATTTTGTTTCTTCGAGTCATATAGATGTGTTTATTGCAATTTGGGAAGGCTTCTTGCCAGACGCTTGGTCTTGTAGCCGTCTCTGGTAATTGAAATATGTTTCGAAATGCAGAAATCATCTCTTCATTCATGCTTGTCTTCAAACCAAAAACGCCATTAGGCGAAGTACCCTCACTCCACATCTGTTCTAAATGCTCTCGTGTCATTTCCTTAGGATCTTTTCCTAAGAGCCATTCAGAGGGATTTCCTGCCACTCTAGTAGATTCAAGCGCTTTATTCAGCAGTGTACTCCCTGTTCGCTGTGAAAACCATATCGTATAGGATTGCTTTGGTCTCATTTAGTTATCCTCCTTTCCTTCTACTCGTTATGGTTGATTCTTCGTTTGATGAATGAGGCAAGTGTGCCTGTACAAGCATCTATTGATTGCTGCTCAGTATCAATGAGCAAATCAGGCTTAATGGGTGGCTCGTAGGGAGAGTCAATCCCAGTAAAATCAGGAATCTCTTCATTTCTTGCCTTGCGATATAACCCCTTTGGATCACGTTGCTCACATGCTTCCAATGAGCAGCTCACATAAATCTCAGCATAATCATTCGGCTCAAACCGATTCTTAATCTCTCTTCTAGTTGATTTAAATGGAGAAATCATAGGAACAAGTACGACAAATCCTTTATTTAAGAACATGACCGCAACCTCCATAGCACGACGCAGGTTCTCCTTACGTGATTCCTCTGTAAATCCAAGATCTCGGTTCAGCCCTTGCCGCAATTGATCTCCATCAATAGTGACACATCTGATGCCGTGACTGACCAATTGACGCTCCACTTCGCAAGCAATCGTTGTCTTGCCTGATCCTGACAATCCTGTTAGCCAGATAACGATGCCTCCATGACCATTCCATCTTTGCCATAAATCCCTCTCCATTGTTGCATGCTCCTTCTATGCGAGAGGATGACTAGCGCAGTTATCCTTCACCTTTTCATCTATTTGTATTTAGTATAAAAGCCAGAAATAATACAGACAATGTAATGTTTAATTATATCTGTTTATTACTCTATTTCTCCATTAGCTCTAAATTTCACAATCTCATGTTCAAGCAGTATGTCTGAAATCCAATCTTTGACCAAAAAAGAAGACCTTTTTCATTAGATGCTAGAACATCAATATTTACCGTGCAGTCCTTAGGAAATCTGGTTTCACGAAGGAGTATGATACCCAGCCTACCGTAACCCTTGTTTCGGTGTTCGCTTTGGATAAAATATTGCCGCAAGTATACTCGTTTACTTTTTGGAAAGTACTCATCATTTCTTATTTGATAGACCGCGTAACCGACTACACTATCATCCACTTTAAGTACAACAACACTCCAGTTCCCCATTATCCAATCATGCATTCGCTCTTGCAGTTCATGATGAGACATAGGATTGCGGCTTCCCTCGTCTTCAATCAGTTTTTTATTCATTTGTACCAAAATCGGTAAATCAGATTCATTGGCTATATGTATAAATAGAGTCAAAATAATCATTCCCTTATTAATTTATACGAGGCTATCTTCCCATTATCCGCTTGATCTCAATTATCTTTCCCGCTCACTTTCCCTTTAGTTGAAAACGGTCCACTGTACTCCCGATCTACTTGTGAACCGTATACCCAAACTTAGGATGAAGAAGAACCTATAAATTGAATGACTCCAATCAAAATGATTAGAACTGCAAAAACAATAATAAAGCCTAATACAAATTTAATTCCATTAGAAGATTTCGATTTATGCTGAAGCTGCTTTTCGACACTGCTTAATCTTTCTTTTAGCTCTTGTATTTCCTTATCCTTATCTTTTTCCTTTTCCCGCTCCATGGATAAACCTCACTCTACTTACTCCATTTCATCCCAGTTCCATAACCGCACCTCGCCTAACTTTATTCCATTCACAAAAGATTCATCTCGCAGCTTCAAAATTTCTTTTACAGGACCTGTAACAGCAATCCCGTAGATACGAACACCGTTTGTCTCCACATAATCTAGCGTTTGATTTATAGTAGCTGAAGATACTACTGATCTCGCAATCGATTTATATTTTTGAAGCAAACGGAGCGTTTCCTTAAAATTATCTTCACGCAGTTTACCGTCTCCGTAAGCATCGACACTGGGGTAACGGGTGATTGTCATTTTCTCAAACCTTGAAGAATCCGTCTTCTTCTCTTGCTGGACAGTACGTTCTCCATCGCCATGATGCCACATCGGTGTTAGGGGAAAACCTATAGGCTCCAACGCAACATCGTATTTATTCTCACCTTCACCTTCGAATTCCCCCTTATATACAGCAAGCCATAGGGGTTCCATCTCTTTATTCTGAAACAGCTTTAATGCTGCGTCCGTCTCATAATATTGATCCAGTGAAATAAACGCCTCTGCTACAGTGCCCTCTGGCAGCTTCTCTAGTCGCTTCCATTCTTGCCCGCTCATTTCTGACGAGGCTTTAGGCGAATAAAAAACCATCTTATTATCAAAAAAAGTGCGTGTACCAGAACCCAGCATCTGATTCAGTCTAAATGTCTGCGAATACATGCCCATCGTTGCTTGCTCACTGCCAATTTTTTTTGTAATGGGACCTGAATACTTCATCCCCAATATGCCGGCTGGACCACTGCTTAAGCCAACTTGAACATTGGGACTCGTAACTTGAATAGCCGATCTAACCACATCACGGTAGATATCGGCACGCGATGGGTCTCCCATCGAATAGAAAAGAGAGATGATTACCGAATTTAATAGGGATAATAGCAGTAACAAACCAAATACCGTCCCGACGCTCCAATAACGAGCACGTCGTTTCCCTTGCTGCATCAGCTTCTTTGCTTGCTTTGGATTTAGTTCCATTGCACGCTCTGACTTTCCTTTCTCTAGCTTAGACTCCCTTTCGCTGCCCGCAAGCATCTCATCCAAATAAGCCTGATAGATTTCCAGCTTTTCCATTTCCCGCTCCACCTCGGCTTGCTCCTCAGCAGAGAGCTTTCCATCCGCTAAATCCTTTAATTGTTGCTTGAATTTATCAGTCATGCTCGACTCCTCCTTCCTTCAACTGACGCAGTGCTGCCCTCGCACGAAACAGTAGAACTTTATAGTAGGCTAATCCAACTCCCATAATCTCGGCTGACTCCGCATAAGACAACTCATTCCAGTCATGAAGCAGCACCGCTTGCCTCTGCTTCTCAGGGAGATCTGACACCGATTTGCTTAGCTCACTGATCCTTTCTCCTTTCAATACAAGGTGCTCCGGCGTGACATTGTCTGTTAATCCATTAAAATAAGAAGCCTCCTGAGGACTGCTGCGTTTCTCCTTACGCTTATAATCAATGAGAGCATGATGCGCAACCTTGAATAGCCATGGCTTCACCTTTTCGCCTGAATAACTATCCAAATATAAATAAGCTCTATAAAATGTTTCCTGCACGATATCCTCTGCTGCAAAGTGGTCTTGGCAGAGGAACAGCAAATAGCGATATACATCCTTCATATAAAGCATATAAAGATCGTCGATACTGTTCGGCTCTGCCACCCCCTGACTCTTTTGATCATGAATACTGTTTTCTTAGTCGTCATATACACGTTTGAAACATTAAAAAGTTACAACTATTGAAAATATCTATTCACTTTCACTTTACAAAACGAAATAAAGCCATATTCGAAGCCTCTCTTAAGGAAGAGTGTCGAATATGGCTTTATGCATTTTTATTTATAAATATCAGTCGCTGCAATCTTCCGGATCTGGCTCAGAAGCATCTTCAACATTGATTTTCTCTGATACAGTGTCGCGAATGATCGATACAACTAGCTGCAGCAAATAGTTAATATCAGATTGTGATTGCTGGAATTCCGACACGATTGGAATACCGTCAAGCTCATCCTGCAATGTTTCCATTTCAGCTTCAATCTTTTTAACCATATCCGCATTTTTGAAAGTCGTTTCAAAGGCTACGACTTCTTTTTGTTTCTTTTTTATTTGAGCGATCAATACCTGTATCTTGTCATTGCCATTGATTTGTTTCTCAGCGCGGCGGTAGTGCTGTACTTCCTCCGATGTAAATATGAGGTCAGCGAGCTCCTTCGCTTTCTTCGAAATATCCTCGCGGACAATTAGGTCGCGCGTATGGAAGCTTGGTACACCGCAGCCATCGCCATGCTCATGATCGTGGTCATGATGATTTTCTGTTTGATTTTCTACCTTTTGCTGCTCTGTCATTTGTCATCTCTCCTGTTTCTTCCGTTAGCTAACGGCTTCTTCAACGCTTTTATCTAACGCTTCAGCCTTGATATACCACGTTTGGGCTTCTGTTACTTTCGCTTGAATAAACTGTCCTACCCATTCTCTTGGCCCTTCAAGGTGAACCAATTTATTCGTACGTGTTCTGCCTGACAAGATGTTAGCATTATTTTTGCTTTCGCCTTCGATCAATACCTCAACAATCGAACCCCGCAGCTGCTCATTCTTTTCACGAGCATTCAGTGCTAATTGAGCGTTCAAACGTTGAAGTCGCGCTTTCTTGACCTCTAACGGAACATTATCCTCCATGCCTGCCGCCGGTGTTCCTTCACGGGGCGAATAGAGGAAAGTATAAGCAGAATCAAAGCCTACTTCCTTAACTAGCGTCATCGTTTCTTCGAATTGCTCGTCCGTTTCACCAGGGAAGCCCACGATAATATCCGAAGTCAGCATGACATCTGGGATAGCAGTCTTAATTTTGGAGACGAGCTCCAAATATATTTCACGAGAATATTTGCGGCTCATACGCTTCAATATTTCTGTACTGCCTGATTGAACAGGCAGATGGATATGCTCCACTAAATTTCCGCGTGTTGCCAGCACCTCAATGAGATGATCGTCAAAGTCACGTGGATGGCTTGTCATAAAGCGAACACGCGGAATATCGATTTTGGACATATCATGCATGAGATCACCGAAGCGATACTGGATATCCTCAAAATCCTTTCCATACGCATTCACGTTCTGGCCTAAGAGCGTAATCTCCTTAAAGCCTTGACGAGCTAATTCACGCACCTCTGCGATAACATCCTCTGGACGGCGGCTTCGTTCCTTGCCGCGCGTATACGGCACGATGCAGTAGGTGCAAAACTTATCACAGCCATACATGATGTTAACCCATGCACGCATGCCCTCGCGTTTCTTTGGCATGTTCTCAATAATGTCGCCTTCCTTGGACCACACCTCGACGACTAGCTCTTTGCTGAAATAAGCATTTTGCAGCAAATAAGGAAGTCTATGTATGTTGTGCGTTCCAAAGATCATATCCACGAATGAATGCTTTTGCAAAATTCGCCCAACGACAGATTCCTCTTGAGACATGCAACCGCATACGCCAAGCAGCAAACCCGGTTTTTCTGTCTTCAGAGTCTTGAGATGACCCAGTTCACCAAATACTTTATCTTCAGCATTTTCACGGATCGCGCATGTATTGAGCAAAATAACATCGGCAACCTGACGATCCTCGGTTGCAACATAGCCCATTTCCTCGAACATGCCCTTCATAACTTCCGTGTCATGCTCATTCATTTGACAGCCATACGTTTGAATCAAATAAAACTTGCCTGCGCCGATTGTACGCAGCTCATCAGGAATCGAGAAATCATAATGAACCTCGATCTCCTCTTTTCCGCGTTTTTTCTCATCTCGATGATTAGGAGTAGAATTAATTTGAACATTCCGCCCCTTAATTCGATAGGTCGTTTTGCCATCTTCCTCGGAAAGAACCTTTGCATCAGAAAAGTCGAAATACTTGCTGTAGTCTTTTTCGCCTTTGATGGATTTCAAGTCCGCTGAGTTCCCCTTAGTCATTCTATTGTCACATCCCTATACCTCTATGTCCGCAAACAATTATTTTATTTCTTTTAAACATCAATAAGAAATTATAGCATAATAACCCTATTGAATCCACTTTATCACCAATGACAATTAGATAAGCTTAAGAGATTATTTTCCTTTATTTACGGGATTATTTTCTAACATTTATACCTCGTATGAAATTCTTTAATATAACCAAAGTTTACAAGTCTTTAAGGGCTTTCTTTAAATCCCTCCTAAGATATGCATAAAGGAATGAGAAGGATAGCCTTTCCGGAGAAAATGGTGGGTGTGCGAGGAAGTTGGATATTTATTACGATGTTTTTGTTAGGCGGCAGCTAGTAAAGCCCCTCTATCGAGCGCAAAAATAAATTCCACTCTGTTTGAGTGTAAGGAGCCTGTTCAACTCGCTACCGCTTTATTTGATAATCATCCAATTAACGAAACATAGGATCGATAAATGTGCTGCAAAAACGATCTTGAATCTCTTCACAGCTATACCCCATTACATCTCTTAAGTGTCTATAAATAATTGGCGATTGCATGGAAATATAGGAATGAGCAACATAACTTGGATCAATGGGTTGAATCTGCTTCTGATCCATAGCTTCTTGAAAAAGCTCGCAAATAACTCGATGCAAATAAAGATATGGCGGTGATTGGAAAAAATCCCACTTTTGCTCCTCAGGACGCGTATGAGAATGTATCACACTCAGCCATTTAGACTCTTGATCAACGAATGCGATAATACGTCGCATAACCTCGCTTAGCCTCGCTCGAACAGATGCAGTTCCCTCTACTTCTATAAAATTTTCGATTTCGCTCATAAAAATATTAAAGTTATCTTTCATCATTTCCATACACAAATCGCCTTTGTTAGAATACCGTCGATAAAGGGTGCCTTGTCCTATGCCTACTGATTTTGCAATTTGATGCATACTGACCGACTCCACCCCATGCTCGGTAAACAAATGATCAGCAGTGCGCAGTATCGCTTTACTCAGCTCCTGCTTCGTTCTGCCGTTCTCCGGTGCAGTCATCGCCCTCTTCTCCTTCTGTCACATTAAATATTAACAAATGAAACAATTGACAAATGATTCATTCGTCATTATTATTCAGTAATGCGGACAATTGTCCGCTTTAGATACGGTTATCTCTTATTGTAGCCTGACTTATCATGGAAGGTCAATGTAAAGAGAATGAAACCGGAAAAACGGATAGGAGGAATAGACATGTCTTCAGCTTCAAAACAGAAAGCTCCAACTAATGATGCAATGTCGATTAGAAATATTATCGCTCCGCTCATTGCGATCATTGTTGGTATGTTTATGGTTATTTTAGACGGTACCGCGATGAATGTCGCGATGCCCGGTTTAATGAAAGATTTTGAAAGCTCTATGACAATCGTTCAGTGGACGATTACCGGCTATGCGCTTGCTCAGGCTGCCGTCATTCCGCTTGCGGGATGGATGTCAGATCGCTTTGGCGCAAAGCAAGTGTTCTTATTTTCAATTATTATGTTTACGCTTGGTTCTGGGCTCTGCGCATTAGCTTCTACAGCGGAACAACTTATCGTATTCCGAATCATACAAGGGCTAGGCGGCGGTATGGTAGCTCCAATTGCAATGGCATTTACATTCAGACTGAGCCCTCCAGGCAAGCAAGGTGCTGTAATGGGGATGATCGGTATTCCCATGCTGCTCGCTCCCGCTCTGGGCCCTGTCGTTGCCGGCTGGCTCGTAGATTATGTATCTTGGCACTGGATTTTCATCATTAATCTTCCAATCGGAGTAGCAGCCGTTATTATCGGTCTGCGCACCCTGCCTAACATAGAGCGGAAACGTGTTCCTGCTCTAGATTTCTTAGGCATGCTGTTTGCACCTCTTGCCTTCGCGATGCTCGTATACGGTGTTAGTTCAGCAAGCGGCGGTGAAGGCGGCGACAGCAGCGGTTGGACCTCACCAGAGGCTTTGACGGGAATAATTGCAGGCGGAATTGCTCTTATCATTTTCATTATCGTCGAGCTTACCCGCAAAGAGCCATTGCTCGAGCTTCGCGTTTTTAAATCCAGCAGCTTTACAAAAGGAATCATTTTGCAGTGGATTCTACAAATCGCTCTATTTGGAACATTGTTCCTCGTACCGATTTTCTTGCAGCTTGCGAAAGGCTATTCTGCATTTGACACTGGCCTGATTCTACTTCCTCAAGCACTTGCAGCAGGAATATTCATGCCGATAGGCGGCAAGTTATTTGACCGTTTTGGTGCGCGACCTATCGTTATAACAGGTTTGTCCCTTGTTACAATCGCTGGTTTCTTACTCAGTCATATCTCTTCTGATACGACAATCATGGCGCTTATGGTTCCTCTAGCTATGCTGGGTGCCGGCATGGGCTTATCCATGATGCCGCTAAATACACATATTATGCAATCCGCTCCTAGGGAGCTGGTAAGCCGTGTAACCTCTCTGACGGCTGCCGCACAGCAGGTTATGACCTCCTTTGCCATTGCCGGCTTATCAACCATTTTGGCTAGCCGCGCTACGCACTATGGTAAAGTCAGTCCTGGTCCTAACGTCGTTTATTCTGCTTATGGAGACACCTTCTTTATACTAGCTTGCATTGCTATCATTGGCGCACTGGTAGGACTTTTACTCCGCCGACCGAAACAGGACCAAGCAAGCAGCGCAGATGAGAAACCAGAAGTATCCATGATGATGGGTCATTAATCTCTACAAAACAAAATAAAAAAGCTGCAAGCCAATCGTCCTAGAACGACTGGTTTGCAGCTTTTTCTCTATTGGGTAATCAATTGTATCTAATTCATCTCTTATCAAAGGTGGAACTTATTGAAGCATTAATCTATGATTTCTGCCGTATCCCCGTTTTTCACGCCTGCTGCGTTCGCCTCATCTGTATCGATATGCATATCAAGCGCATAGCTCTCTGATACTCGTGCAACTACATTTTCAAAAACAACCCCACGCTCACCGCTAAAGCGGACTCGCAGCAACTGCTTATCGGCAACCCCAAAGCGCTCAGCATCGGTTGTGTGGAAGTGAATATGTCGCGCCGCCACAATGACTCCCTCATCAATGGTTACCTCTCCTGCCGGCCCCTGAAGCTTAATGCCTGCAGAGCCCTTTGTATCTCCTGATTCTCTAACAGGCGGATTAACTCCGAGCGCAAAAGCATCTGTACGAGATACCTCAAGCTGTGTCCCTTTACGAGTAGGACCTAAAATTCTCACCTTGGCAAAGGTCCCCTTTGGTCCAATAACAGCAACTGTTTCATTAGCAGCATATTGCCCTGGCTGCGAAAGCGGCTTCATCTCGGTTAATTCATAGCCTTTGCCGAACAAAAGCTCAACATGCTCTTCTGATAGATGGATATGTCTTGCGGATACACCAATCGTAACTTCCTTATGTATCATGCTGTCACTCTCCTATGTCTTTCTATTATTATGATACGTAAAAAAAAAGCATATGGCCTCGAGGCCATATGCTTATCATACCATTTATTTAAATTCAGCAACAAGCTTGTCGAATTGATCTGATGTAATCATAAGGTCTTGTTTCGCCAAGCCCTCTTGCTTGAAGCCTGTAATCATATCTTCATAAGACTTACGTGTTTTGTTCTGATAAATTAGACCAGTCAGCATACCATTTGTTTCCATGATTTTATTCATCGCCATTACGCGGTCAGATGGATCATAATCAGGGAATTGCTCCAAGTTCACAACACGCTCTTTAAACCAGTCATACGTGTTGATCTTATTAAATGTAACGCAAGGGCTGAATACGTTAATGAGAGAGAAGCCTTCATGATTAATGCCCTCTTCAATGAGCTTCGTCAGCTGCTTCAGATCGCTGGAGAATGATTGAGCTACAAATGTTGCGCCAGACGACAATGCGATCTCAAGCGGAGAGAGCGTCGTCTCAATCGATCCTTCCGGTGTTGATTTTGTTTTGAAGCCTTCCGCGCTTCGCGGTGAGGTTTGACCTTTGGTCAAGCCGTAGATTTGGTTATCCATAACGATATACGTTACGTTAAGATTACGGCGAATCGCATGAACAGTATGGCCCATTCCAATTGCGAAGCCGTCTCCATCTCCGCCAGATGCAATAACCGTTAGCTCGCGGTTAGCAAGCTTAACACCTTGTGCAATTGGAAGTACCCGACCATGAATACCATGGAAGCCGTACGCATTGATATAACCAGAAATTCGGCCTGAGCAGCCAATACCGGAAATTACGGCAAGATCTTCAGGCTCAAGTCCTACATTAGCTGCAGCGCGCTGTATAGCCGCTTGAATGGAGAAATCTCCACAACCGGGACACCAGTTCGGCTTAACGTTATTTCTAAACTCTTTGAACGTTGCCATCTAAACTCAACTCCTTACAAGCTTTGTGAACGTCGGAAGGCAAGAATGGATTGCCGTCGTATTTAAGCAAGCTTTCGATTTTTTCAGCAAATCCCGCATGCATCTTAATTTGGTTAGCCAGCTGTGCGGTTGCATTATTCTCGATGACGATCACTTTTTTAGCTTTCTGCAGGTAAGGAAGCAAAGGTATCGTTGGGAACGGATGAATTTGACGAATGGTAATATGATTCGTCGCTACACCTTCTTGCGAGAGTGTGCTTCTTGCTTCATCAATCGTTCCGCCTGTAGAGCCCATTCCAATAATGAGCAGATCTGGGGTCTCATGAGGCGCATCAACACGAATCGCTTCGCGAATATACATTTCATTTAACTTATTTAGACGTTTATCCATCATATTTAAGCGATTGACCGAGCTCTCAGATGGACGTCCTGTCTCATCATGCTCAACACCTGTTACATGATGCAGACCGCCTTTTTCACCTGGCAGCACCCGCTGAGAAACACCATCTTCCGTAAGCTCATAACGTTTAAACAAATCATGGCCTTCAAGCGCCGGTACATCAGTTACTAACTTACCGCGTTTAATTTCAATTTTATTGTAGTCAAGCTGATCGCAGGACTGTTTGCCTAGCGACAGTTGAAGATCCGTCATCAGAATAACTGGCACTTGATATTGCTCAGCCAAGTTAAATGCTTCAATTGTATCGTAGAAGCAATCCTCAATCGACGCAGGCGCAATGACGATTTTCGGAATTTCACCATGTGTTCCGTAAACCATTGCGTTAAGGTCAGATTGCTCTTGTTTCGTAGGAAGACCCGTTGAAGGACCACCACGCTGCGTATTTACGATTACGAGCGGCGTTTCTGTCATCCCAGCAAGACCAATTGCTTCTGTCATGAGGGAAAGACCCGGACCTGCTGAAGCCGTCATTGAACGAACGCCTGCGTAGTTTGCACCAATCGCCATCGTTACAGCTGCTATCTCATCCTCGGTTTGTACAACTGTACCTCCGAATAGAGGAAGCTTCTTGATCAAATATTCCATAATTTCAGAAGCCGGTGTAATTGGGTAAGCAGCCATAAGACGACAGCCTGCTGCAACAGAGCCAAGACCAATGGCTTCATTGCCGATCATAAATAGCTTTTGTTGACCGTCTGCTGGTTCAAGCTTAAATGCATCGAGAGGGCCGCCTGCTTGTTCCAGAACGAATTCAGCGCCGCGTTTTACCGCTTCAACGTTTTTCTCAACGATAGCTGCGCCCTTGCGTCCGAACTCTTCTTCTACTGCTTTATTGAATACTTCAAGCGGCAAACCAAGAAGAGCCCATGATGCGCCAGAGGCAACCATGTTTTTCATCAAGGATGTTCCAAGCTCTTCAGCCATTGCGGTAATGGGAACAGCGAATAATCTAGCATCTATGCCATCAGGTATGGTTGGATTAAATTTAGCGTCTGCAACGATGACACCGCCAAGGCGCAGCTCCTTTGCATTTAGATCAATACTCTCTTGGTCAAATGCAACAAGAATGTCTAGATCATCAGAAATAGCACGAATAGGTTTCGTGCTGATGCGAATTTTATTATTTGTGTGCCCACCTTTGATCCTCGAAGAAAAGTGTCTATATCCATATAAATAGTATCCAAGACGATTTAGCGCAGTAGAGAAGATACGATCCGTACTCTCAACGCCTTCCCCTTGTTGTCCCCCGATCTTCCAAGACAATTGACTAATCAAAATGCCCAACTCCTCTTTTTCTAGAACGTGCAAATATTCGATATCATCAAATAAGATATATAATATATGTCATAACAATCACAACAATTTTAAAGCGTATAGGCATAAAAATCAAGCAATAAATGCTTGGACTAAGCATAATTTGTTTCGATTGATTCCATATCAGATAAAGAATGGATGACAGTTTAATCATTTGGAAGGTTTGTTCTTAAGAAATGGATCGCATTCTCTGACATAAAGTGTTTTACCTGCTGCTCGGAATAGCGCTTTAGCAGTGCCTCTTGTAGTGTGAACAGCTCACCTGGATGCGATAAGCCGGCAATATAACGATCTATGCCGTCAAAATCAGAGCCTAACATAATTCCATGCTCCCCGCCAAGCTCGCAAATATGTTCAATATGATGAAGCAAATGGTCTATCGTAACGACTTCTGCTTGTGATACAAACCAAGGCACATAGGTGACACCAATCAAACCCTGCCCTTTTATAATGGCTCCAATTTGCTCATTCGTTAAATTGCGAGGATGCTCACATACTGCTCTTGCATTAGAATGAGAGGCTATGAAGGGCTGCGATGAGAGCTCTGCAATATCCCAGAAAGCCCTATCGGATAAATGTGATACATCTATTATTATACCCAAATTATTACATTGTTCTACAAACAAACGCCCTTTTACAGTTAAACCTCCGCCTCGTGGCTCCATGGCTCCGTCAGCTGCCCAATTGGCATGATTCCAAGTTAATCCGGCTGCACGCACACCTAGTTGATGCAATATACGAAGCATAGACATTTGTCCATTTAATCCATCTACACCTTCAAGTGATAGTAAGGCACCGATCTTACCATCCCTTATACAGGAATCTAGTTCCTTCACCGTTCTCACCCAAACCATATTTTCGCAAGATAATACAAATTGGTGGAATCGATCCAAACTCTCCAGTATCGGTTCTAAACGTCCATTCATAGATTGAGGAATGTAGATTGCAAAAGTCTGCAAAACCGTCCCAGAAGCCTTCAAACGCTCGTATGTAACATCTAAACCGCCTTGCTTACCAGCTTGAAACGTCAAAGTATCATCAAGAAGCAGTTTATATAGCACATCGCAATGAAAATCAACCACTTTCATAGGAGCACCTCACCATTTGTTAGACTGACAGCAAAAAAACCTGTCTACGTCGTAAACAGGCGAAACATTTGTTTTCATCCAATTGGCTTGCGCCGCTTGGACTTGCTACCGAGGTTCAACAATCAATTTGATTGCTGTTCGGTCCTCCCCGTCAATAACGATGTCAGTAAAAGCTGGTATGCAGATTAGATCCACCCCGCTGGGAGCGACAAATCCACGAGCAATGGCAACTGCTTTGATCGCTTGATTTAAAGCGCCAGCCCCAATAGCTTGCAGCTCTGCTCCACCACGTTCACGGAGAACACCAGCCAGAGCACCTGCAACGGAATTAGGATTAGATTTTGCTGAAACTTTTAATACGTCCATAAAAAGAACCTCCCCTTCAACTGTTGGATGGATTCCACTGTTAAATAGTATTCGAGAGAGGTTAAAAAATTCCTGCTTTTATTGCAATGAATTCACGGACTGTTCTGAATTGTCAGAACTTTCGGTAGAATTAGAAGTTACATGAGAAGCCATTCGTCTTCCGTAAGTCGAATTTTTTCGATTTTGCGTGCTTCTCCCGTTGCATCATCAATTTGTACTGAGATAGCATGCAGATGCCATTTGCCTTCATCAACTACAAATCGAACCGGTAATTGCGTAATGAACTTATGCAGTACCGCATTGCGCTCCATACCAAGTACACCGTCTTTTGGACCAACCATGCCCACATCAGATATGAATGCTGTGCCGCCAGGCAGAATCGTATCATCATTTGTTTGCACATGAGTATGCGTACCCAAAACGATTGACGCTCTTCCATCTAAATGCCAGCCCATTGCAATCTTCTCTGATGATGCTTCAGCATGAAAATCGACAAGGATATTATTCGTTAGCTCTCTAGCTTCTTCAACCAATTCATCAGCCTTGCGGAAAGGACAATCAATTGGCGGTAGAAATGTACGTCCTTGGAGATTGATAATAGCAAGCTTTTTACCATTCGCCTTAATTAACGCCATTCCTTGCCCAGGTGCTCCTTCTGCGAAATTTGCTGGACGAACAATACGCGGCTCATCATCTATCCATTCAAATATATCTTTATTATCCCACGTATGATTGCCCATCGTAATGCCATGGACACCCCATTCGAAAAATTCCTTCGCAATTGCTCCCGTAATACCCCGTCCGGCAGCTGCATTTTCACCATTTGCTATAATAATATGCGGATTATATTTACTTTTTAAAGCAGGCAGCACACGTTTAAGCGCGCTTCTTCCTACACTTCCTACGATATCGCCTATAAATAAAACATTCATGCTGTTACACTTCCTTTTTATTGTACAAACATAAAAATGTTATGCTTTGCTTGCTCCATTTTCTATCTATTCTATTGTCCAAAACGTTGCCCTATAGGACATTTCAGAGATATGTAGCGTTCAAACAGAAAAGTGGCTTAAAAGCAGCCACTTTTCTATCAAAGCTATGAGATTAATTCTTTATTTCGCATATTCTACTGCTCTTGTTTCACGAATAACCGTTACTTTAATATGTCCCGGATAATCGAGTTCACTCTCGATTTTTTTCGTTATATCGCGAGCAAGTCGGAATGCTTCTGTATCGTCGATTTTATCTGGTTGCACCATGACGCGCACTTCGCGGCCTGCTTGAATCGCATACGATTTTTCAACGCCTTCAAATGATTCAGAGATATCTTCAAGCTTCTCCAGTCGTTTGATGTACGTTTCAAGCGTCTCGCGACGAGCTCCTGGGCGTGCAGCTGATAATGCATCAGCCGCTCCAACAAGCATCGCAATAACGGAAGTCGCTTCTGTATCACCATGATGAGATGCGATACTGTTAATAACGACAGGATGCTCCTTGTACTTCTTAGCGAGCTCTACGCCGATTTCAACATGAGAGCCTTCTACTTCATGGTCAAGTGCTTTACCGATATCATGCAGCAATCCTGCACGCTTCGCCAGCGTAATATCTTCGCCAAGCTCTGCGGCCATCAAGCCAGTCAAGTAAGCAACCTCCATGGAGTGCTTCAGTACGTTTTGGCCATAACTTGTCCGATACTTCAATCGTCCTAAAATCTTGATTAGATCAGGATGCAAGCCATGTACGCCAACCTCGAAAGTAGCTTGTTCACCGTATTCACGAATACGCTCATCCACTTCTTTACGAGATTTCTCAACCATTTCTTCAATGCGAGCAGGATGGATACGACCGTCAGCCACAAGCTTTTCTAAAGCAGTGCGGGCAATTTCTCGTCTTATCGGGTCAAAACCAGATAAAATGACCGCTTCCGGTGTATCGTCGATTATTAGATCGATACCGGTCAATGTTTCTAAAGCACGGATATTCCGGCCTTCACGTCCGATAATGCGACCTTTCATTTCTTCATTAGGCAAGGTTACAACGGAAACCGTTGTCTCTGCCACATGATCAGCCGCACAGCGTTGAATGGCTAGCGAAATGATGTTGCGTGCTTTTTTATCGGCTTCTTCTTTCGCTTGCTGCTCGATCTCTTTGATCATTTGTGCTGTTTCATGTCGTACTTCTTGTTCAACATTTGATAATATAATCGATTTCGCATCTTCTGTAGTTAAGCTAGAAATGCGTTCTAATTCACTAAGCTGTTGCTTGTAAATGGAATCGATCTGCTCTTGCGTTTCTTCGATCCGTTTTTCTTTGTTGGCCACAATTTCTTCTTTGCGTTCTAGCGCTTCTAATTTCTTATCCAGCGACTCCTCTTTTTGGAGTAAACGTCTTTCCTGACGTTGAGCCTCGTTGCGCCGTTCACGAATATCTCGCTCAGCTTCGGAACGAAGTTTGTGGACTTCATCTTTTGCTTCTAGCACCGTTTCTTTTTTCTGAGCTTCCGCTTCCTTTTTTGCATTTTCTACAATTTGTATAGCAGCTTGCTCAGCACTTGAAATTTTAGCCTCGGCAATCGACTTTCGAATAAAATAACCAATCCCAAAGAAAATTAAGCCAACAAAGAGACAGATCAAGATCCAATAAACAGGATTCATCTTGTTCACCTCCTTGTTGCATACACCAAGGCACTGCTTGGGATGATATTAGGTTTTCAACCGGTTTCAATACCGTGTCAACATTTACTAATTTGACGAAAATAATCGTTTTGAATCAACTTTTGGAAGGAAAATTGATTCAAAGTAGAAGGAATACAACCTCATTTTATCTTTTCGTAAAATCAATTGTCAAGCAAAAGCCCATCATATTCCTCGAATACTTCCTCTTCCCCCATCAAATCGATAGACTTAATGGCTTCCATCACGATATCAGTCGGAAAGCCTCTGCGCATTAAATAGCCCATAAGCTTGCGTTTTCGGTCTCTTTGCTCACCTTTTAGGGATCGCGCTTTCTTCTCAGCAGCTTTTTTTGCCGCTACTAATTCAACCTCTCGGTCCAAAGCATCTGTTGCTTCAGCAGCCGCTTCTTTCGACACGCCTCGCTGTTGAAGCTCTTGTTTAATCCAGCGACGGCCTTTCAAACTATTTCTCAGCCTGCCTGAGGCGAATTGACGTGCATATTCTTCATCATCCACAATATGCTCCTTTTCTAAACGGTCAAGGGCATATTGAATATTTTCATCTTCAAATTCTTTGCGCTGCAAATACTGCTGTATTTGCTTTCGAGTTCGCGGCTTTGCGCCAAGATACTGTATCGCAAGCGCATAAGCTCGGTAACGTTCATCTTCCTTGCGAATCTTATCGATTTCGCTCCTATCTAACGTTCGATCCTTCATTAAGCGATAGCGTACTAAAATATCTTCATGTACAGATAGTAATGGTTGTTCTGCTCCCGCTTCCGTAAATATATGATACATTCTGCGGAACTTTTTATCTTGCTTTACAGAAATAATGGTCAGTGTATCCTCGTCGTTCCAATCATTTCCGGTCATTTCTGGCATCCCTCTCTAAACAGAGCTTCGCCGCCCCAAACGGGACGGCGAAGCAGGCTAAACGATATTAGTTGTCATTTCATTAAGTTAGATCGATTAATCTGGATCAATTAATCTAGATCTTCGAATTCATCTTCATCTTCATCTTTGGAGAAATCAGCAGGAGTTGCAGTGGCAGAAAGATTGCTCGCATCACGAATTTGTTGCTCGATAATTTCAGCCGTATCCTTGTGATCCTTCAAAAATTGCTTAGCATTTTCGCGACCCTGACCTAAGCGCTCACCATTATAGGAGAACCATGCACCGCTTTTTTGTACAATTTCCATTTCTACCCCGATATCGATAAGGCTTCCTTCTCTGGAAATACCCTCACCATACATGATATCGATCTCCGCTTGTTTAAATGGCGGAGCCACCTTGTTCTTAACAACTTTAATACGTGTACGGTTACCAACCATGTCATTGCCTTGCTTAATTGTCTCAATCCGGCGTACATCTAAACGGACGCTGGAATAGAATTTCAATGCGCGTCCACCTGGTGTTGTCTCGGGATTACCGAACATAACGCCGATCTTCTCACGCAATTGGTTAATGAAGATGGCAATCGTCTTCGATTTGCTAATCGCTCCGGAGAGCTTCCGAAGAGCTTGAGACATCAAACGTGCTTGAAGACCCACATGAGAGTCACCCATATCGCCTTCGATCTCCGCTTTTGGTACAAGTGCTGCTACAGAATCGACTACAATAATATCAACTGCTCCGCTTCGTACCAGTGCTTCAGCAATTTCAAGTGCTTGCTCACCCGTATCAGGCTGTGAAAGCAAAAGCTCATCGATATTAACGCCAAGCTTACTAGCATATAACGGGTCTAGCGCATGCTCAGCATCAATAAATGCAGCTTGTCCGCCAGCCTTTTGAACTTCAGCAATAGCATGAAGAGCAACGGTTGTCTTACCTGAAGATTCTGGGCCGTAAACTTCAATAATTCGACCTCTTGGCAATCCGCCTATTCCTAACGCGATATCTAGAGCAAGTGAACCGCTAGGCACGGTTTCCACTTGCATGTGTGTGGATTCACCCAATTTCATGATGGAGCCTTTACCAAATTGCTTCTCTATTTGGCGTAAAGCCATGTCTAACGCAGCGCGACGATCCGACAAGAAACTCACATCCTTCTTTATTTATAATATTATGATACCTTTTTTCTTACGGGTTGCCAAGCATTATTTTCGAACATACATTCGCCTTTTCGCTTCGCCCCCTAAAATGGACATAAAAAAACCGCAGCAAAGTAATCTTCGCCACGGTTCTTCCGATAACTAGTTCTAATTATACCGATATATTCGTTAATTGACAACTATTATTCTTCTCGTAAAGACAACCATAAGCGATACAAAGCCGATTTGACCGCACGCATGCGGATGCTGCTTCTATTTCCATTTAAGTTCATGGTATATACAATTGTCGGCTTTCCTCTTTCTGCTATAGCTGCATATACAAGTCCTACTGGCTTTCCTTCCGATTCCGCAGGTCCGGCAACTCCCGTTAAGGAAACGCCAAAATCCGCATCGGAGAGCTCACGCACCCGCTCCGCCATCAGCATAGCTGTCGAATCGCTTATAGCTCCCGGAGAGCCCTTGCCCTCAAGCTGTGACATCGGTATGCTAAGTAAATGATGCTTCATTAAATTTGTATAGGTTACGACTCCGCCTACGTACTCTCCACTGCTCCCAGGAACGTTTGTAATAAGCTCGGCAAACAATCCCCCGCTAATACTCTCCGCACTCGCGAGCTTGCGATGTGAGCCTCTTAGAAGGCGTATAATCTCCTCTTCAATCGGTACATCCATCTGCGCATACAAATATTCCCCTGCGCGTTCTTTTATTCTCTCAACAGTCTCATCCATTTTACGATCGGCAGCGGCTTCCGATTCAGCTTTTGTCGATACGCGGATTGTAACCTCATTCTCCTTCGCATAGGGAGCAATGGTTGGGTCGCTTTGCCCTTCTATTAAGTCAAGCAACGCTGCTTCAAGATTAGATTCACCGATACCGGCAAATTTCAACAATCTAGAATAAAGCGGCTGCGTCTCGCCTAGCTTGGAACGAAGCCACGCTTCACCTGCGCCATCCATCATTGGCTTCATTTCCTTTGGCGGTCCTGGCAGGAGCAAATATAAAGTTCCATCTGCTGATATTCCGTTGCCGACTGCGAGGCCAGCCGTATTTTCAAGCGGGTCGCTGTCTTCCAGCATCAAAGCTTGACGGCGATTGCTTTCGACCATATGAAGTCCCCTTGAGCTGAACATATGTTCAATAGTCGACATGGACGGCTCATGAATGATTAGCTTGCGATTTAAGTATTCGGCAAGAACATCCTTTGTCAGATCGTCCTGAGTCGGTCCAAGCCCTCCAGTAAATAGAAGTAAATCTGCACGTTTTCTCCCTATTTCGATAGCTTCTCGCAAGCGATCAGCATTATCTCCAACTACCGTTTGAAAGTAGACATCCACACCCAAGCCTGCGAGCTTCTGTGACAAAAATTGAGCATTTGTATTCACAATTTGCCCTAACAACAGCTCTGTTCCAACGGCTATGATTTCTGCTTTCATTTTCTTTTCCCCCATTAATTGGAATAGTCTCACTTTTTTTCTCTAATACGCAAAAGCACCCTCCTGCATAGCAGGAAGATGCTCAGATCAAAACTTACTCAACAGGAATTAAATGTTTGTTTTTCAAGAAATAATCGATTCCGGAGTACACCGTAATTACGGCTGCAGCCCAGCTGGAAACGACATCAAACGGAAAATCAATAAAGTTGAATGGGAAGTTGTTAATCAATATCGAAATGATCATCGTAATTTGAACGGCTGTTTTCCATTTGCCCCATGTACTGGCAGCCATAACAGAGCCCTCCAGCAGTGCAATCTGGCGTAAGCCCGTTACCGCAAACTCGCGACTTATGATGATGATTGCGATTAACGCATTTAGCTTGTTCATTTCTACAAGAGATATTAGAACAGCCGCAACCAACAGCTTATCCGCAAGCGGATCCAGCAGCTTTCCTAAATTAGTGACGATCTTATTCTTGCGCGCAATATAACCATCTAATCCATCTGTACTTGCTGCCACAATAAAAATGAGTGCCGCTGCGATTTGGGTGTATGTAATGGAGAAGTCTGAAAAGGTTAACGACCCCAGGTCCAATTTGATAAGCAGGAAGAACATAATGACCGGCACTAAAAAAATTCTGGCTAGTGTGATTTTATTCGCAAGATTCACGCCATTACCTCCCTTGATCCGATAAGCTCATAGGTGTGCGTTTCGCGAACCACACGTTCGTCAATCAAAAATGACTGCATTTCTAAATTCAAAACCATCTTGCTGATTACTCGAGCTGCTGAATTCGATTTCATGATCATCTATATATCCCCCAAATCCTTCCGTAAAGCTGTCTGAATTAGTATAATACATGCAAATACACGTGTCAAAACCGACTGATCACGCATGCATTGAAAGGGAGAAGCACATAGCTAAACGAAAAGCCTCGCTTCTTGAATAGCAAGAAACGAAGCTTTTACAATTAAGAACGATAGTTAGTAAATTGCAGTTCCACTGGCAAATCCGCTTCTCTCAGAAGCTTCATAACAGCTTGCAAATCATCAAGACTCTTGCCAGAAACTCGAATTTGATCGCCTTGAATCAAACTTTTCACTTTCAATTTCGAATCACGAATCAGAATGTTGATCTTCTTGGAGACATCCTGTTCAATTCCTTGTCTAAGCTTAATCCGCTGACGAACACTGTTAGCCGATGCGCCTTCAATTTTACCATAATCCAAATTTTTAATGGGAACGCCGCGCTTCACCATCTTGGATAGTAAAATATCGATAACGCTCTTCAGCTTGTAATCATCCTCAGAAGCAATTACCAATTCCTCTTTTTCCAACTTAATGGAGCTTTTGCTGCCCTTAAAATCAAAGCGTGTTTCAATCTCACGCTCTGCTTGTTGAATTGCGTTAGCAAGTTCCTGCATGTCCACTTTAGATACGATATCAAAAGCATTTTCTGAAGCCATTCGAACCTCTCCTTTGTTGCAAGTAATAATTATTCGGTCTTCGTTTCGTCAGTGCCAGTTTCAGCACCATCGAGAGGCGGCGTTGTTTCAGTTGGTGCGCCGATAGGCGTAAGCAGCAATTTCTTTGAGCCTGCTCTGTCCCCATCTGGTACAAGCACGCCGTCTACTGTAATCTTAGTCAAATCGGATCTGCCTACATTAATATAAAGCGGTACAGTCAAATCATACGATTGCGTTGTATCTGGCTCTGCATTTGCAGAGTAAAGCTTTTCGCCGTTTTTGCCTTCTTTGCGAACCTCTACCCAGCTTCTGCCGCCTTCCACTTTAATTTCAACTTTATGAGTGCCAGCAGGACCAATGTCATATTGATCGGCTTTGCCTACTATGCTTCCAAAGGTAACAGTTGTAGGTTGCTGTGTAGGAATCGGAGTAGGTGTCGGCGTATTAACATCATTTGTAGGCGTACTGCCAGCCACATCATTGCCTTTGTTTTCACCAGGATCTTTGGAAACATCTGTTATTGGTGTATTTTGATCCGCCTTTTTGGGATCATTGTCATCCTTGTTAAGAACATAAACCCAGATGACAACGAAAATCAAAATAAGGAAAGACCACATCATGATATTGAAACCGATCTTACCAAGACGCTCTGAGGATTGTGTTTTTACTCTTCTCGGAGTTCTTGTTACGATGGGCTCAACAATTTGTTCAACTTGGCCAGCAGGCACTTCATGCTGATACAGTCGAAGTACTTCTTCGGGATCCAATCCAACGGCTTCCGAATAATTTTTCACAAATGCCCGTACATAAAATGGACCAGGCAAAACCGTGTGATCACCGCTTTCGATCGCTTCCAAATACCTTTTTCTAATTTTTGTTGTTTCTTGAATATCATCTAATGATAATCCGCGTTGGTCTCTCGCCTTTCGAAGTAATGCGCCTAATTCAGACATGAGACGGCCTCCTTCCGATTAGAAATCGTCAGTATAGTTAGTTGTGAATTTCTCGTAAGATATTTCCTCATCCGGCGTGTTTCTAAGTTCAACAATAATGTCAAAATGGCTGTAATCATATTGCGATTCCTTCACGAAAATATCAGGATGCTCAATAACTTTCGTGGACGGCATTGCCATAATTTCCTGCAGCAAAGCATAATGGCGTTCATTGGAGCGTATGGTGCTTACGATACCGTCAATAATAAATATCGTGTTGGGCTGCATTTCATCATCCGACAGCTGGCTGCGGACAGTTTGACGAAGCAGCGTGGATGACACAAAGGTCCAGCGTTTATTGGAGCAGACGCTACCTGCAATAATAGATTCTGTTTTGCCCACTCGCGGCATTCCTCTTAATCCAATAACCTGATTGCCTTCTCTTTTAAACACTTCACCTAAGAAATCAACGAGGATTCCTAGCTCATCCCGTGTAAATCGAAATGTTTTTCGATCATCCGAGTCCCGCTCAATATAACGTCCATGACGAACTGCCAAAATATCTACTATAGTTGGCGTTCTCAGTTTGTTCACAGTAATATTATCAACCTTTTGAAGCATTTTGCCAAGCAGTTCGATTTTCTCATCGTCATCCGTCTGCAGGAGCATCCCGCGCGTGCGGTCTTCTACCCCATTGATCGTCATAATATTAACCTCAAGCATACCTAATAAAGAAGCAATATCTCCAAGTAGGCCTGGCCGGTTTTTATGTATTTTGTATTCCATATACCATTGTTTTGACTCCAAAGCTGTCACCGTCCTAAACCTGTTAAATCGAAGGAAGTACAAATGAAGGAAACCCTCGTCATAAAACATAATTCTACAATTTTCAGCACAATCCTGCAACCCAAAAAGAAACATTGCAGAAAAGCCTCCTTAAGGGAGGCTTTCCTGCATCTGCTTCTGTTGACGAAAAAATCGTCTTATGCTGAATAGTTATGAATGTTGGACAAGCTTAACCATCAAGCCGGCGATCGTCTTGCGTTCAGCCTCATCGCCCACATCCCATAGCTGCTTCAACACACGTTCTTCCTCATTTTTTGGATCGACCTTTTCATCAAGAAAAGTACCGATTTCATAAGCCAATGACGAAATGGTTTCTTCCGTCAAACCGATGCCTTTAGCTTGTGACACTCGGTCTGCCAAAAAATGTTTCCACGTTGAAAAATTCGAAAGGACGGTTGACATGTTCCTTCGCCTCCTAAAGGTATAGAAAAGAATCATCAACAATCATTATTGTGCGACAAAACTGCATCATTTATGCATAGAGCTCGTCCATAATAACTTTAGTAAGCTAAGTATGCCAACCGCCATTCGGGCTTATAATTTGACCAGTAATATAGGAAGACTCTGGCAATGACAAGAAATAGACCAGAGAAGCAATTTCATCCGCGGAACCAAATCTCCCCACAGGAATCTCCTGCTCCAAAGCAGCCTTCTCCTCTGCATTGAAGCCGTTCATCATGTCTGTTTCCACAACGCCTGGCGCAACGGCATTAACCGTTACACCAGCCTGTGCCAGCTCCTTGGCCAGCGCTTTTGTGAAAGCATTCATCCCGCCCTTGGTAGTAGAATAAAGAACCTCGCAAGAGGCTCCAGATATCCCCCAAATGGATGAAACATTTATAATCCGGCCAAAACGCTGAGAAATCATATGCGGCATAAAGAGTTGCGAGCAAAGAAACATGCCCTTCAGATTAACACTCATTACATCGTCCCATTCATGCTCAGTAACATCCATCAGCATCCCAACATGTGAGATGCCTCCGTTATTCACCAATATATCTGGAAGCATGTTGTGGCTCTCCAGCTTATCACGCATGCGCTCAAGCTGTTCCTTAGAGCGCAAATCCGCTGATATCGTCAGCACATTTGCCCCAAGCGCGACACAGGTTCTTGCTGTTTCATTCGCTGCCTCATGCGAATGCAAATAATGGATGACGATATTGACGCCTTCCGCGGCGAATCGTTTGGCAATTGCTGCCCCGATGCCGCGGCTCCCCCCCGTCACGAGTATCGTCATTTTATTCAGAGACTTCATTCCGTAGGCTGCTCCACAATGGAAACCGCAAGCTGCTCAAAGTCGAAATGCTCACGAAGCCTCGCATTCACTTCATCCAAAGTGCAGCTTTCATAGAAATCGAGCACTTGGAACATATTGCTGTCGCGAAAACGATATCTGGTGAATTCACTGGCAATGGATTCTGGGGAGTTCAGCATGCGCAGGTATCCGCCGATTTTTTTTCGTTTGGATCTCTCAAATGCCTCAGGCTCAATCCCTGTTTCCAATACGGCTTCTACACCCGCACGGATTTGCTTGATCAACTCGTCTGGCTGAGGTGTATCGCCGCCAATAACAGAGAAAGCGTACCCTGTGCTTGAGTTGAACTCATGACCAAATGAATCAGAGATCAAATCCGTTTCATAGAGCTGCTGGTACAGCTTGGAGCTTGGTCCGATCAGAGACTCCAGCATAAGCTTCGTTGTTACCTCTTGGCGAAGTAATGCTTCTCCAGTAAGGTCTGCTTTCTTGTCCTTGAAGCCCAACATGCATTTTGGCAATGAAACGGGAAGTGCCGTCACTTTGCGCGGTATTTTCACATTTTCAGGCTCTTTCTCAAAATATCGCACAATTTCACCTTGAGGTTCGAATGTTTTCGCCTCTTGGTTTTTACGAACAAGTTCGAATACCTCCTCAGCTTCTACGCCGCCAACTACGAACAACAGCATATTTGAAGGGTGGTAGAACGTCTCATAACAACGATAAAGGGTTTCCTTATCGATTTTCCTTATGGATTCAACCGTTCCCGCGATATCAATGTGAACCGGATGCTCATGATAAAGTGCATCAATGAGACCAAAATACACTCTCCAATCTGCATTATCCCGATACATATTTATCTCTTGCTCAATAATCCCTTTTTCTTTTTCAACATTGGTGTCAGTAAAATAAGGATTTTGAACGAAATTGATGAGCGTCTCCAAATTGGCATTGATTTGCTCCGTTGCTGAGAATAAATATACTGTACGATCAAAGCTTGTAAAGGCGTTAGCTGATGCGCCTTGAGAAGCAAATACAGCAAATATATCGCCCGTCGGCTCCTCAAACATTTTATGCTCCAAGAAATGCGCTATACCGTCCGGCACCTTTACAGGAGGCCCGTTGCCAACAGAAAACCGATTATCGACAGACCCGTACTTTGTTGAGAAGGTCGCATAGGTTTTATTAAACCCTTCCTTCGGTAAAACAATAACCTCAAGTCCGTTATCAAGCACTTCCCTGTAAAGGGTCTCCTGCACGTTTGGATAGTTAAGGGTTTGCATCCGTTACGCCTCCTTTCGATCGCGCAAAAAGTAAATCGTATCCAGCTGTACTCGTTCCGCCACCTTGACGATGTCTTCCGCAGTAACCGCTTGGATCTGTTCTAACAGCTGCTGTGCGCTTCGCTGCTTGCCCGTTAAAACACTATTGAAATCATAAGCAATCATTTCATAAGCTGAGTCTTGCAGCTCGCGAAGATGATTGGATATCATTGCTTTCGTCTGATTTAGCTCAAGCTCAGAGAGCTTGCCTTGACGCATGCTCTCAAGCTGCTCTTCAATAATGGCAAGAGCACGCTCGTAGTTTGCGAATTCAATACCCGATTGAATCGTACACAGACCTTTATGTCCATCTAGACGAGAAGCAGCATAGTAAGCTAAGCTTTCCTTCTCCCGCACATTTAGAAACAGCTTGGAATGCGGATATCCCCCAAGAATCCCGTTATACATTAAAGCAGCCGGGTATTCATCATCCTCATAGCCTACTCCGATCCGAAGACCAAGATTCAATTTACCTTGGCTAACTTCCATTCGGTCGGTAACTCGCTTAACTTCACGAACTTTATGATCAATATTAGGCTTCGCATAAGGAGATGGTGTACCCGCTTTAAGTTTGAAAGCTTCCGTTACAAGTCGGGTAACCTCTTCCATTGTCGTATCCCCTACTACATACAAATCAAGCGCGGCATTCTCCAACCATTGCTCGTAGTGCTGATGCAATGATTTTGGTGTAATAGCATCTATATCCTCTAATTTCCCAAGCGGATGTAACCGATAAGGCTCATCCGCGCACATTTCTTCTAAGCAGCGCTCAGCTGCGTAACGCATTTTATCGTTAACAATCGCTTCAAGACGTTTCTTAAGCGTCGTTTTTTCTGCATCCACATACTTTTTATTAAAGCCGTCATTCTCAAGCAATGGATCTGTTAGGACATCGCCCAAAAAATGAAGGGAAGCAGAGAGCAATGAAGTATTTGAAGATACAAACTCATCATTGATTACATCCATACGGAATTGGACGATTTGAGAATCGCCTCTTTTGTATACATCAAAGCCAAAGCCTGCTCCATACAAATCATCAAGCTTTTCGCGGAAAGCGATTGTTTCCGGCGTATTTGCTGTTCCTCTTCTCAGAACGAACGGAATTAGCGCAACAGGCGTTACCGTTGCTTCATCAAGGGTAAGTCCTGCAAATAAAGAAATCGCAAACGTTTTGAATCGCTTTGTAGGCATGACATGCAGACGAATACGCTGCAATTGCCCTCTTTCGAATTGGGTCACTCGGTTTGCTCCTTTCATCTGCTTGTTATAGAGTAAATCTATTCCATTTGACAATTCCCTATACCATTCTACCCTATAGGAAATGGAAGAAGCAACCGCTGCTGCGCTTGGCAGTAGGGCTGCTTCCATTCTTTTTACAGCGTATAGTTAGATACAAAAAATATGCTTTCCAATGGTTTTGATCTGCGTTCTTGTCCAGATCCATTTCGACGTAGCGGTATCAGGATTAAAGTAGTAAATACAGCCTCCTGACGGGTCCATGCCATTAAGCGCATCTTCAACCGCTTCTCTTGCTTTCGCATTAGGCGTCAAATAAATTTGACCGTCTGCAACGGCTGTGAAAGCGCCTGGTTGAAAGATTACGCCATAGATCGTATTCGGAAAGCTTTCTGACTTCAGACGATTGAGAATGACAGCTGCTACTGCTACTTGCCCCTCGTACGGCTCACCGCGAGCTTCACCATATACGGCATTCGCCATAATCTTCAAATCATTCTCCGATAAGTTGAGACGATTGGACGTTGGGATTTTATCATTTTTGTCCTTGTCCGTACCGGCTGGAGGTGTAGAAGGAGCCGTATTTGCAGATGGTTTCCACGTTTTAGTAGCTTCCCAAAGCTTTAGCTTTGTTTTCGCTCCGACAACTCCATCCGACTTTAATCCAAACTTCCATTGAAACCATGTAACAGCCTTCTTCGTGTCTGCACCAAACTTACCGTCAATTTTGGCACTGAAAAAACCAAGATGCTTTAGACGGCCTTGTAACTCATATACATCCTGACCTGAAGAGCCGACCTTTAATGTAGCACTGCTGAAGGTTTCGGTTGCTCCCCTATGATCGCCGCGCAGCAGCGAAAAGGAGCCGAACAGCAGCAATACAATAATTGAGGTCACCACTATCAAACGATTTCTCATGATGGGATCTGCCTTTCTCTTGCAAGTTAGTTCGCTTAAGGTAGCGTTACCTAACTTTAGTATGAGAAATGCTTCCCTTTTCTATGCACTTTTCTCCCGCTTCCTGCAAACAACGGTAATTAAGAGCTTACTCGACCAGTTGATCCCGCTTGAAATTGATCCATCGAAATGAGCACTTCACGCGGCTTGCTGCCCTCGTACGGTCCAACGATAGAACGTGCCTCCATTTGATCAATCAGTCTAGCTGCCCTCGTATAGCCAATGCGCATCCGGCGCTGCAGCAATGAAACAGAGGCTTGCTTCGCCTCCAAAATAATTTGTACAGCTTGATCATAAAGCTCGTCCACCACTTCAGCAGCCTCAGTTGTTTCTTCCTCAACCTCAGGTACAAGATCTTCTTTATATTCTGCTTCCGCTTGACCGCGAGCATAGGTAACAAGTGATTCTACTTCCTGATCTGACAAAAAGGCGCCTTGTACCCGAATTGGTTTTGACATCCCTACGGGCAAGAAGAGCATATCTCCACGACCTAGAAGCTTCTCTGCTCCAACCATATCAAGAATCGTACGCGAATCGACCTGAGAGGATACCCCAAAAGCTATTCGTGATGGAATATTCGCTTTGATTACACCCGTAATGACATCAACAGATGGCCGCTGAGTAGCTATGATCAAGTGAATGCCTGCGGCACGTGCCATTTGTGCAAGCCTAGCAATAGAGTCCTCTACATCATTAGCAGCAACCATCATGAGGTCAGCGAGCTCATCCACAATGACCACGATATACGGAAGCACCGCTGACGGATTATCAGCCACTAGCGTGTTGTAGCCTTCTATGTTGCGTGTAGCAGATTTTGAGAATAGTTCATAACGCTTCTCCATCTCAACTACAATTTTTTTGAGTGCAAGTGAAGCACGTTTGGGATTGGTAACTACTGGCGCCAGCAAATGCGGGATGCCATTATATACATTCAATTCGACCATCTTCGGGTCAATCATCAGAAATTTAACTTCATCCGGGTTTGCTTTGTACAGAATACTTGTAATAATGCCATTAATACAAACCGATTTACCAGAACCCGTAGCACCTGCAACAAGTAAATGCGGCATTTTTGCTAAGTTGCCTACAATAGTCTGGCCCGAGATATCACGACCAAATGCAATAGACAATTTGGAAGAAGCATTTTGAAAAGTTGCTGTTTCCATAACTTCACGCATGGTAACGACGGAAACTTCCATATTCGGCACTTCAATGCCGATTGCTGACTTGCCAGGAATCGGTGCTTCCATCCGAATATCTTTGGCTGCAAGTGCAAGGGCAATATCATCCGTTAAGCCGACGATTCGGCTTACCTTAACACCGGTTGCAGGCTGAACCTCATAACGTGTAACAGCTGGCCCCCTTACAACGTCAAGTACTTTCGCGCGAACACCGAAGCTCTCTAACGTCGCTTCCAGCTTCCTTTTGGAATCATACATATCCGTTGTATCTGCATTTCTTGCAAGTTGATTAGGCTTTGTCAGCAATGAAAACGGTGGTAGAAAATATGGCTTTACCGTGCTCGTCTCAACTTCAGACATAGGGCGCTTCGGCGCAGTGCCTGTGTTATCCTCATCATTTACTAATACTTCAGACGTTTCAGATCCTGCATTATGTATGTCATCTTGAACATGAAGAAGTTCTGCTTCCCCTTCAAAATCGCTGTCACTATCATCATCCGATTCTAAGGTTGAGTCTACTCCTGTTAAAGGGTAAACATCGTTCGAGTGTTCATCGAGCTGTTCGGTTCCCTGTACAGTTTGTATGTTTTCAGCTATTGTGCTTGCACCAGCATCTCTCCAAGGCAGCTCATCATCCTCATCGACACCTGCTTTACTTGTACCCGTAACATTAGGATCAAGAGGCATTGCAACACCTGTGCTCTCCCAAGGATGCTCTAATTCATTATCCCATGAAGGCTTCGCGTTTGTTCTTGCATTCATATCGCCATGCTCAAAGACCCACTCGTCATGCGCATCGTTATCATTCTCTTGCTCTTCTGAATTTTTTTCCTGCTTCCATGAGAAAAATAGCGATCTCTTCTTCCTAGGCGGGGACACGACATAGCTATCATGATCATCGTCCATCGGTTCGTCATCGTCATCGATATCTGGCTGTGAAACAACCGATTTCGCTGCCGCAGCACTACGCATAGCTGAACGCTTCTCCCACTTTGCAGCAAGCAATTTAAACATGCGTCTCGCTCTAACACTTGTCTTCTTCCCAATTTCCACATAGGACTTGCCCGTCATCAACATAATTGAGATAGCAAACATGACGAACATAATGAGTTTAGCGCCATAGTAGCCGAATAAGGAAAAGAACAAAGAATATTGAATAGCGCCGACATATCCGCCGCTTATTTCCTTATCTTTTATTGGCTGTTCAGAATTAGCAGGCACACTAATCAAGGACGATTTCAAATTTTCGCTAAGCTGTGAAAATATCATTGAACCATTGAATTCTACAGTAGGACCAAGCTGCTTATCAATTTGAGAAATGGAGCTCATAAGTGTGAATGCAAGCACGATGACCAGCAAGCCTGTTCGCTTATTCGTCCAGCCCTTCGGCCACGCTCTCTTGATCATGACCGTTAATCCAATTACAATACCAACAATAGCAAGTACGAAATAGAACTTGCCGAGCACAAGTCCAAATAGTTTGGATAACGAGCGCCCGACAGCCGCTTCTCCGGAAAGTGCGATGATAGATATCGTTATAAGCAGAATGCCATATACTTCATATTTTAAGTTCGTGCCAATTGATTTTTTACGTCTCTTTTTCTTCGCCAAATCCGTCACCTCTGATAAAAGATTATACCATAGGTGGACAAAAGTGCCTATGAGACATTCGTCCAAACATCAATTTGAAGGAGATCCATAATGAACAATCGATCCCGGTGTGTACTTAGGATTCAAGTAATCATCAAGATTGCACTCAAGGAGCCGCACAATCTTCCCCATTCCAGCTGCAATGGGAATAACCTGCATTTTTATCCCGCTTGACCAAACCTCCTGCATGGGCTCCATCTCGTTCTCTATTCCCTCCATGACAAGCTCGAGTGGCATACTTGTATACAGTGTCATCGTGGTCCCTCCATTCCCTTTCCTTGTCTATAGATCTCAATTCGTTGATTAAGCTCCTTAAGAGCATCGCCCAAACCGCCAACCGCATCAATCAAGCCATGCTTGACCGCATCGGAGCCAATGACAGTTGTACCAATATCTCGTGTTAGATCTCCTGTTTTAAACATGAGCTCTTTAAAGGTTTCATCGCTCACATTGGAATGTGATGTTACAAACCGAATAATACGTTCCTGCATTTTATCCAAGTACTCAAAGGTTTGCGGCACACCGATTACTAAACCGTTAAGACGAATGGGATGAATCGTCATGGTCGCCGTTTCTGCAATGAAAGATTTGTCACCGGCTACTGCAATGGGAACACCGATTGAATGACCTCCGCCAAGAACAAGCGTGACCGTTGGTTTGGATAAGGAGGAGATCATCTCTGCAATAGCAAGTCCCGCTTCAACATCTCCGCCAACCGTATTGAGAACGATAAATACGCCTTCTATTTTTTGGTTTTGTTCAGCAGCAATCAATTGTGGAATGACATGCTCATATTTTGTTGTTTTGTTTTGCGGCGGAAGAACGAGATGCCCTTCAACCTGCCCGATAATCGTCATACAAAAGATATTCGACTCTGTTGGTGCCGGCGTCGAGGTCTGTCCAAGCTGCGTTATCGTGTCGACAACTGGATTCCCTCTCTTCTTATCATCTCCGGCTGGATCAGGCTGTTCTGCTGTCAAATTCATTTGTTTTTGCCCTGTTTGCTCCATCATCTGCACAACCCCTCTTATGAAATAAAGCTCATCCTAGTATGGGGTCCGATCACAAATTTATGCAGATTAGTCACTTTAAATCCAAAAAGAGGATCACCTGTGTCCGCCGCGGCATAAGCGGATTGGACAAGTGATCCTCTAGCATATTCAGGTTATAAATTACACTTCCATGATGATTGGCAAAATCATAGGACGACGACGTGTTTGCTCGTATAGGAAACGACCTAACGCATCCTTCACGTTTGTTTTCAGCGATGCCCATTCATTTACTTTATCATTCATAAGACGAGTTAATGTCGAAGTTACAATGCGGTTAGCCTCATCAAGAAGACCTTCAGATTCACGAACATATACGAATCCGCGAGAAATAATATCTGGACCAGACAAAATGGCTCCATCTTGTTTGCTTAGTGTTACAACGACAACCAAGATACCGTCTTGCGACAATAGCTTGCGATCACGAAGAACGATGTTACCAACGTCTCCTACACCCAAACCATCTATCAATATATTACCAGCTTGTACCTTCGATCCTTTGCGACCGTTGCCATTCTGGAATTCAACTGTATCACCATTATCGATTACAAAAATGTTGGATTTATCAATGCCAACTGCTTCACCTAGCTTAGCATGTTGACGAAGCATACGATATTCACCATGAATAGGAATAAAGTATTTAGGCTTAATTAGATTAAGCATAAGTTTCAATTCTTCTTGGCTGCCGTGACCGGATACGTGAACACCAGATACGGAACCATTTCCATAAATAACATTAGCGCCTAGACGGAACAACTCATCAACCGTACGGCCTACATAACGCTCATTACCTGGAATTGGTGTTGCAGCAATGATAACAGTATCGCCTGGCAAAATATCTACCTTGCGGTGTGTTGAGCGTGCCATGCGTGTAAGCGCCGACATTGGTTCGCCCTGACTGCCTGTACATAAAATGACAACACGATCAGCAGCTAATTTATTTACCTCTTCTGGCTCTATGATCATTCCTTCAGGGATGTTCAAGTAACCAAGATCAGAAGCAATACCTACAACATTTACCATGCTGCGACCAACAACAGCGATTTTGCGGCGAGTTGCGATTGCTGCATTAATGATTTGTTGAATCCGGTGTACGTTGGATGCAAAAGTAGCTACGACTACACGTTGAGCCGATTTACGGAAAATATCTTCCAAATTGTCGCCAACTTGAGCTTCTGATGGTGTATAGCCAGGACGTTCAGCATTCGTACTATCGGACAAAAGAGCAAGAACGCCATTTTTTCCGATTTCAGCGATACGCTGTAGGTCAGCGAATTGCTCGTTAACTGGCGTATGATCAAATTTAAAGTCACCTGTGTGAACAACTGTTCCTTCTGGTGTATCCAGGCTTACCCCTACTGAATCTGGGATACTGTGATTGGTTCTGAAGAAGGAAGCGCGGATTGTTCCTAATTGAATTTCGCTGTCTGCATTGATAAGAATACGTTTTGTTTCTCCTAGCAAACCAGCTTCCTTCAATTTCCCTTCAATAAGTCCCATTGTTAGCTTTGTCGCATAGAGCGGCACGTTCAAGCTTTTCAGTACATATGGCAATCCACCAATGTGATCCTCGTGACCATGGGTAATAATAATGGCACGTACTTTATCACGATTTTCTGTTAAATAAGAAATATCTGGAATAACAATATCTATTCCGAGCATATCCTCTTCTGGGAACTTCAATCCTGAATCGACTACAACAATGTCATTGTTGTACTGAATGACGTACATATTTTTTCCGATTTCGCCTACTCCGCCTAGTGCAAAAATGAGCAATTTATCTTGATTGTTCTTCTTAGACAAGTGTATCTTTACCTCCTTAAAATTTTGCGAAGCATGTCGCTTCGTAATCATTTCCTCAAATTTTGCGAAGCTTAATCGCTTCGAATGCATCCTTAAATATTGCGAGGCATTTTGCCTCGTAATCATGTTGTTGACTATGTGAAGCTTATTCGCCTCATAAACATTTACATGAATATTGCGAAGCCAAAAATGGCTTCGTAAGTATTTTCTGAATTTAGTAAATCATATTGTTTACCTATCGTTTATAAAATGCTGTAAATTGTAAAGGCTTTAAAAACTCTATCTGGTGTTGTGATGCCAAACCATTTTATAACCATATGGTTGTTATCGTCAGATGCCGCTCTGACGTTTTATTCATATCTAAATATTTGCCGCACCCAGTCACTTGAACTCATTATACATGAAGAAAAAGCTGGAATACAAGTGAAACCCGTTAAACCTTTTATCCTATATGCTTCCCTAAAAAATAAAACCGATGCTGGACGCACCGGCTGCAATCATTGAATTCGTTTATTTATACGATTAAATTGCGTAAAAATGCGGATTCTGCTTCGGTTGTTGCAACTAGCGGCAATCTCACTCCGCCTACAGGCAATCCTTTCAATTCTAACGCAAATTTCACTGCTACTGGATTTGGAACGGGATGAGGACAGTGGAACAATCCTTTAAATATAGGGAATAGTTTTCCGTTTAAACGAGCAGCCTCTTGAACGTCACCATTCAAATAAGAGCTGATCAATTGTTTCATTTGCGAACCAATAATGTGGCTGGCAACACTAACAATCCCATACGCACCAATAGCGAGTGCTGGCAAAGTTGAGCTGTCATCACCGCTGTATACTTTAAAGTCAGCAGGAGCTCCGCTAATAATTTGCGTCAATTGATCTGTCGATGCACAATCCTTTGTTGCAACGACATTGCTGATTTCTGCCAAACGCAGTGTCGTTTCAACAGAAATATTAACGCCTGTACGACCTTCTACGTTGTACAAAATAATAGGCAAAGCTGTTGCTTCCGCAACTGCCTTGAAATGCTGATAAAGACCTTCCTGACTAGGACGGTTATAATAAGGAGCAACTAGCAAAATACCATCAACACCTGCTGCTTCAGCACTTTGAGTCAAATGGATGGAGTGAGCAGTATTATTGCTCCCCGTACCTGCAATAATTTTGCACCGACCATTCGCGTGCTTAACAGCAAATCGGAACAGTTCCAGCTTCTCATCATCAGAGAGCGTTGGCGATTCTCCAGTTGTACCGGATACGACAAGGCTATCGCTTTGCTGCTCTTCAATTAAATAATCAATTAATCGGCCTGTCGTTTGCCAATCAATTTGCCCGTCCGCATCGAAAGGGGTTACCATTGCGGTAATCAGTCTTCCAAATTCCATTTGAATTCCTCCTAAAGTGTTACACACTATCGATGAAGCTCGAACTTTGCGTGGAGAGAGCGAAGCGCCTCTGCCATATCCGCTTCACGAACGAGCACCCAAATCGTTGTATTTGAATCCGCCGATTGCATGATGGGAATCCCCTGCTCCGTCAGCGCTTCTACAATCCGCGCCATGACGCCTGGTTCACCATTCATACCTCCGCCAATAACCGACACCTTTGCACAGCTATTAATAGCAGAAGGAGCAAATCCGCCCTCCTTCAATACGCTCACAGCTCGTTCAGCATCCTTGTCAAAAACAGTATATATTGCACCACTTGGTGTTACATTAATAAAGTCAACGCTTATATGATGTTTTGCCATAGATTGAAAGACCTGTAACTGCACATCATTGCGGCCTTCTATTGCCTTAACCGATATTTGAGTAATACCGGATACATGTGCAATACCTGTTACATGACGATCTTTAACCAATAACTCAGCTTTGATTTCACGGGAATCTGTAACTAGAGTACCGGTATCCTCCGTAAAGGTGGATCGTACTCGAAGAGGTATCCGAGCTTGCTGTGCGATTTCAACAGCTCTCGGATGAATCACTTTAGCGCCTTGTCGCGCCATATT
This sequence comes from Paenibacillus sp. J31P13, assembly GCF_056269295.1. NCBI lineage: Bacteria > Bacillati > Bacillota > Bacilli > Caryophanales > Paenibacillaceae > Paenibacillus > Paenibacillus sp. J31P13. Next base: position 776,770 of record NZ_JBWDNR010000001.1, on the reverse strand, counting down.
GCATATTTCAGCGTAAGATACCACGTGTAACGGCCTAGCTTCCTGTACAATGCGTGGATCCGCAGTCAATATGCCGCTTACATCTGTATAGATATCAACGATCTCAGCGCGCAGTGCAGCGCCTAACGCGGTTGCTGACGTATCGCTGCCGCCTCGTCCAAGAGTAGTAGTATCGCCCTGTGCGGTGCTTCCTTGAAAGCCGGTAACAATAGCTACTTTACCTTCATGAAGAGTCTTTACAATCTTTTCCGGATGAATTTCTTTAATCCGTGCTTGCCCATATTGTTCATCGGTAAGTATGCCCGCCTGTCCGCCTGTCAAGACGACGGAAGGGATGCCGCTGGACACTAAAATGCTGCATAAAGCAGCTGCGGAAATTATTTCTCCGCAGCCTAACAGCATGTCACGCTCACGAGCCGGCAAACGGTCACCGTTGTCACGTATGAGCTGCAGCAACGTATCTGTTGCGTAAGGATCACCTTTGCGGCCCATAGCGGATACAACGACGACCACGGCATAACCATTATTGCGTTCTCTGCTAATATGACGGATAACATGTTCTCTGGCATGATCGGTTGAAAGAGAAGTGCCCCCGAATTTCTGAATCAGGATGCGCATATCGTTATCCTCCGTATTCGATCCCAGGAAGAAGAAGCTTATTACCCTTACTTAATAGTTTAACCTTTTGCGATGTGTTCAGCGATTTGTACGGCATTCCAAGCTGCGCCTTTAAGCAGGTTATCGGAAACAATCCACATATTAAGTCCGCGCTCATGACCAAAATCGCGTCTCAAGCGACCAACGAATACATCCGGTTTACCGGCTGCTTCAGTCGCAAGAGGGTATTGCTGATTTGCAGGGTCGTCAACGAGCGTAATGCCCGGCGCATCTGCTAGCAGCTGCTTAACTTCTTCCAAATCGTAGTTGTTTTTAAGTTCAACATATAAGGATTCTGAGTGACCGTAAACAACCGGGATACGCACGCAAGTAGCCGTAACTTCGATAGAATCGTCACCCATAATTTTTTTCGTTTCTCGAATCATTTTCATTTCCTCGAGCGTGTAGCCGTTCTCTTGGAATTTATCGATTTGCGGAATAGCATTAAATGCGATTTGATGCTTCACAGGCAAAGAGCCAACAGGCAAAATGTCTGGATTTACTGCTTCGCCATTTAGAGCAGCTTGCGTTTGACGCAGCATTTCTTCAATTGCGCGGCTTCCAGCACCCGACACTGCTTGATAAGTGGAAACAATAATACGTGAAATGCCATAACGATCTTGAAGCGGCTTAAGAGCAGCTACCATTTGGATCGTCGAACAGTTCGGATTAGCAATTATGCCCTTATGCTCGCTAACCTTCTCAATGTTTACTTCTGGAACAACAAGCGGTGTGTTCTCATCCATACGATATGCATTCGTGTTGTCAATACATACAGCGCCATGCTCTACCGCATGCGGCGCAAGGGCCTTAGTAACATCTCCGCCTGCACTGAACAAAGCAATTTCCACACCTTTAAAGCTATCTGGTGTTGCTTCTTCTACTGTATATTCTTGACCTTTAAAAGTAATCTTTGTGCCTGCTGAACGAGCAGACGATAATAGCTTAAGCTCTTGAATCGGGAAGTTTCTGGATTCGAGTAATTTTAGTATTTGTTCTCCTACTGCACCCGTTGCTCCAACTACAGCAACATTAAACAATTTTTGATTCGACATTTGTTGTCGTCTCCCCTCTCTACCTGTATGAGTATGACTAATGCCGTTCGACTAGAAGAGGCTGCAGCTGTTGCCCTTGAAGAGCTGCTTCGCATGCTTCCAAAACCAAATCCATTCTCGCAACAAGCGAATTAGGCTTCTGCACGGGATTGTCTTGGCCGAACGGAACAAAATAAATATGTTTAGCCACTAGTAGCTTCGCTATATTAGCGGCATTTAAACCAAGTCCATCATTAGTAGAGATCGCGAGCACAAGCGGACGTCCATTGCGCATTTGCGCTTTGGCAGCCATCAAAACAGCACTGTCCGTAATGGCGTTTGCTAGTCTACTCGTTGTATTACCTGTGCAAGGTGCTATGACGAGAACGTCAAGAAGCTTGGAAGGGCCAAGCGGCTCTGCTTGCACGATCGTTGATATAATTTCATTTCCTGTAATCGACTTCAATTGTGTCTGCCAGTCCTCTGAGGACCCGAACCTCGTGTCAGTCGTCATAATTGTATTCGAAACGATCGGCACTACGTTAGCACCCGCATCGACGAACCGCTTAATCTCAGGCATAACTTCAGCAAATGTACAGTGTGAACCAGACAAAGCGTAGCCCACTGTAATCCCAGACCAATTCATATCCCATTCCCCCGCTTAATCGTATCTTCCAAAATCAACTGTGATAAGCAATCCGCTATGATACGACCAGCTGTTTTAGGTGCGACGATACCGGGTAGTCCGGGTGCAAGCAGCGCTTTAATTCCCCGCTTCTCAGCAAAGCGAAAATCGGTTCCGCCTGGCTTGGATGCGAGGTCAATTATTACGGCCCGCGAAGGTAAATTTGCGATAATTTGTGCTGTGACTATCATAGTCGGAATTGTATTAAAAAGCAAGTCAATATTGCTCACATGGTGCAACAAACCACTGATGTAGAAAGGCTCGAAGCCCATTTCTGCCGCTCTTGCAAAATGCTCAGAACGCCGGACACCCATCTTAACCTTTGCCCCGATACCTTGGAGTGTGCGCGCCATTGTGAACCCTGTTCGACCAAAGCCTAACACCATTGCTGACGACCCGTGAATCGTAATATCGGTGTTTTGAATCGCCATCATCAGAGCACCTTCGGCAGTTGGAATAGCGTTGTATATGGCGACATCATCACGATCAAATAATTCAACCAATGGCAAAGCATGCTTCTCGCACAATTGACGTAAATAGGGTTTAGCCATACCTGTATATACAGTGCAATGCTTCGGCAGCTTTGCAAAATGACTTTCGGTCAGCTGCATTTGTCGATCACTGAACACAGACTGAATAAATCCTTGTTCATCTGTTCCAACTGCAGGCAGCAGAAGCGCGTCAACTCCTTCAAACAGCTGTTCTTCGAACTCAGCTTGCACAGCCCCGTCCAAAGACGAATGCAATCCATCAAAACCTGAGATCGTGACACCAGCATCCAATTCAGTCAGCTTACGGATGACTTCTAGCTGCCTTGCATCACCCCCAAGCAACAGCACTTGAACGCCTGTTAGCATCCAGCTTCACTCCTTTCTTGCTACATAATCTAGAACATCTTATGCTTGCGCCCAGAGCGGGGTGAAAAAGAAAAAAAGATCGGGCATCTGCCCGATCTTTTCACTATTTAAATGATACTATTCAATTAAACGCCAGTATGGCCAAAGCCGCCAGCTCCGCGCACTGTATCTGGCAATTCAGTCGCTTCTTCAATCCTTACTGCTGGAACTAGTTGAAACACCATCTGAGCAATTCGTTCTCCGCGCGTAATGGTAAAAGGCTCCTGACCCAAGTTAATAAGCAGCACCTTTACTTCCCCTCGGTAATCCGCATCAATGGTCCCTGGTGAATTCAAGCATGTTAGACCATGCTTATATGCAAGTCCGCTGCGCGGTCTAATTTGTGCTTCTAATTCACCCGGCATAGCCATTGCAAAGCCTGTTGGAATAAGCTGACGTTCGCCTGGCTGCAAAACTACCGGCTCTCCAACTGCAGCTTGCAAGTCAAAGCCTGCAGCCCATTCTGACATTTTACGAGGGATCGCTATATCTTCATTACCTTCTAATCGTTTAAACAATACTTGAAACAAATTGATTCCTCCCCAGTTGTCTAGCTGCTTTATCATTCGTACCTACCATCGCTACCGAGAAAGGCACGGAGAGCATACGCTTCGTAACCTCTCGAACATCCTCCATTTGTACGGAGTCGATCCGCTTAAGCAGCTCATCAAGCGTATAATGCTGACCCAGCATCAGCTCATTTTTCCCAAGACGATTCATACGGCTGCTCGTGCTCTCTAAGCTCAAGATTAGGCTGCCTTTCAGCTGCTCCTTGCCACGGTGCAATTCGTCTTCTCCAAGACCTTTGACAGAAAGCTCGCTTATTTGCTCCATTGTCAAATCAAGCACTTCCGTTGTCTGTTTAGGCGCTGTACCGGCATAAAGCGTAAACAAGCCTGTATCGGCGTAAGAGGTATGATAGGAATAGACGGAATAAGCAAGTCCGCGCTTTTCTCTGATCTCTTGGAATAATCGCGAGCTCATTCCGCCACCGAGCGCGTTATTCAACAGAATCATTGCATATAAATTAGAATCCGAAATGGAGCAGCCCGGAAAGGATACACAAATATGATTTTGCTCTGTTTTCTTTTTGTAGAATAAGTAGTCCCCATGGAACGTTGGTGCTTCAAGTGTCGCTAGTGCCGGCTTACTGTTTTTGAAGCCGCCAAAATAAGTTTCAAGAAGTGCCAGCAAGCTGCCCTCTTCTACGTTACCAGCTACACTGATAACTGTGTTTTCTAATGTGTACATATCATTCATATAACCGCGCAGCGTATCTGAAGTCATAGCTGTTAAACGGTCTTCAAGCCCCAATATCGAATATGCTAAGGAATGGTCACCAAATGCAGCACGTGATGCTTCATCATGCACCTTATCATCCGGTGTATCCTCATACATCGAAATCTCTTCGAGAATGACATTCTTTTCTTTTGCCAGCTCTTCTGGATCCAGCTGTGAGTGGAAGAACATATCCGATAGAGCATCAACTGCGAGCGGCAAATGCTCATCCAACACTTTTGCAAAATAGCAAGTGTACTCCTTGGATGTGAATGCATTCACATTACCGCCGATTCCATCAAACAGGTCAGCAATATCCTTCGAAGTGCGTTTCTCTGTCCCTTTGAACAACATATGTTCAATAAAATGTGAGATCCCGTTATTTTCAGGCGTCTCGTGACGTGAACCCGTCTTCACCCAAATACCGAATGAAACAGACCTAACGGTTGGAATATATTCAACGACGACGCGTAATCCATTGCTTAGCGTATATTTATTCACTTATTGTCCTCCTAAACGTTTTGAGAAAAACAAACCATAGCTGCATGCACTTTGAACATGAATGTTTTTACTATATCAGAAACCGCCTGCACCCTCAACAGCAGAAGGTACACGTGAAGATGACAGTGTTTCGCTAACCGTACCGATTTGATACCCTTTTGCCTTTGCTGAAGCAATCATACCAGGCAGCGCATCTCTTGATGAAGCGGTAGGATGCATCAGGATTAAAGCGCCCGGCTCAAGCTTTGATGATATTTTGCGAACGACAGAATCTGCAGAAGGCTTCATCCAGTCTACCGTGTCGATCGTCCATAGCACCGTTTTCAAGCCTTGCTCATAAGCAATTTGAACAGTAGCTTGATTAAAGGAACCCGATGGCGGAGCAAACCATTTATTGTTTACATTTAACGTAGATTTTAATAAATCCTCTGTTTTCTCTATTTGTGAATAGGCAGCTGTTCGGTTTAAATTTTTCATATCAGGATGAGAATACGCATGGTTTGACATCTCATGTCCCTCTGCTTGAATTTGCTTTGCAACATCCGGGTATTTTTTCAACCAGCTTCCATCCAGGAAGAAAGTAGCCTTTACATTCTCTTCTTTAAGTGTTTTTAAAATAGGTTCTATGTATTCATTACCCCAAGCAACATTGATCATAAAAGAAATCATTTTCTTGTTTGGATTTCCACGATAGATGGGATAGGGACCAAGGTCATTCAGCTTGATCTTCGGTTCCACTTCCTTGTACACGTAACGAATCGTATTATCAGAAGGTGTTAGCAATGCAGCCTCAAGTGTTTTATCAACATCTACTTCCAAACCGTTATAACCGGGAATGGCTTTCCATACGCGATCTATTCTAGCATCAATGGGGGCAATATTTTGTTTTTCGGCTTCTGTTGCTATCATGGATAATAATTTTTCTCGTTTTGTATCTGAAACTGTAATTACGGGAGAGGCAGCTCCGCCTGCTCCATATTTTAAAGAGGCAAGAAAATGGGATACATCTTGATTCATACTCACGAACACAAGCACCATGAGCATGCTTGCAGCTATTGTAACCGCTTTTCTCACCATCATACTCCCCACTCCCATATTCGGCCCTTATGCTCCTTAGGCTTGACCCCATAGAAAGCATGTAATCCATATGTATGTAAGCTGGGACGAGATTAGACCCTAGAAAAAGCAAAAAGAGACAGATGAAATCTGACTCTTTTTTTCTCATATGATCATTATCACCTAAATGCAAGACATTTATTGCGGCGATGCTTCAGGTGTCATAAGAATTTTTGCAGACAAGTTAATACGACCTTGTTGATCAATCTCGGTTACTTTAACTTTGATTTGATCGCCAATGTTGACGACATCTTCCGTTTTCGCAACACGCTCAGTAGAAAGCTGAGAAATATGGACAAGTCCATCTTTATTCGGCAGGATTTCAACAAATGCTCCGAATTTCTCTACACGCTTAACCGTACCAAGGTAGATCTCACCAACAACGACCTCTTTAACAATGCCTTCAATAATCGCTCTTGCTTTTTGGTTCATCTCTTCATTAGAAGATGCAATGAATACCATACCATCCTGCTCGATATCGATTTTCACGCCAGTTTCTTCAATGATTTTATTGATAATTTTGCCGCCTGCGCCAATAACATCACGGATTTTGTCCGGGTTAATACGAAGAGTCAAAATTTTCGGTGCATATTTAGATAAGCTTGTCCGAGTAGTCGGAAGGCTTTCTAACATTTTGCCAAGAATGAAAATCCGTCCTTGACGGGCTTGCTCAAGAGCTTGTTCCAAAATAGCACGGTTGATTCCGGCAATTTTGATATCCATTTGAATGGCTGTAACGCCTTCAGCTGTACCTGCTACCTTAAAGTCCATATCGCCAAGATGATCTTCCATACCTTGGATATCGGATAGGATTGCAAAGTGATCGCCGTCTTTAATTAGACCCATTGCAATACCAGCCACTGGAGCTTTGATTGGTACGCCCGCATCCATCATTGCAAGTGTGCTTGCGCAAATACTTGCTTGTGAAGATGAACCATTGGATTCCAATACTTCAGATACAAGACGAATCGTATATGGGAATTCTGCTTCAGAAGGAATAACTTTGGACAGTGCACGCTCGCCTAGTGCGCCGTGACCGATCTCGCGACGACCTGGTGGACGTAACGGACGTGCCTCGCCTACGCTGAATGGAGGGAAATTATAATGATGCATGAAACGTTTTGTTTCTTCTGGCGAAATGCCATCCAAAATTTGAACATCACCCATTGCTCCAAGCGTACAAATACTTAGTGCTTGTGTTTGTCCACGTGTGAACAAGCCTGTTCCGTGCGTACGCGGAAGAATAGCTACATCACATTCAATTGGACGAATTTCTTCAAGCGAACGACCATCAGGACGTACTTTATCATGGGAAATAAGGCGACGAACCTCATCCTTCACGATATCATAAAGCACTTCCTTCACATCAGCAAGCAATTCAGGTGTATCCGCATATTGCTCTTCGAAGTGAGCAACTGCTGCGCTGTTCACGGCATCAATTGCTTCTTGGCGCGCATGCTTTTCTTCCACTTTAATTGCTTCTACCAATTGAGCGGAAGCATAAGCGCGAACATCAGCATTGACCTCTGCATTAACCGTATGTAATTTAACTTCCATTTTCGGTTTGCCTGCAACAGCTTGAAGCTCTTCGATTTTTGCAACGATTTTTTTGATCTCATCATGACCGAACATAATAGCTTCAAGCATAACAGATTCAGAAACTTCATTAGCTTCTGCTTCTACCATCATGATAGCATCCTTAGTTCCAGCTACAACTACAAAAATATCTGTTTGCGCATTTTGTTCAACAGTAGGGTTAATGATAAATTCGCCGTTGATACGACCAACATTAACGCCGCCGATTGGACCGTCAAAAGGAACATCAGAGATCGACAATGCAGCAGAAGTACCGATCATAGCCGCGATTTCTGGTGAACAATCTTGATCCACGCTCATAACCATATTCATAACTTGTACATCATTCCGGAAACCTTCAGGGAACAACGGACGAATAGGCCTGTCCGTAAGTCGGCTGGACAAGATAGCCTTCTCGCTTGGACGGCCTTCACGTTTAATGAAACCACCTGGGATTTTACCAACAGCGTACAAACGTTCTTCATAGTTAACAGTTAGTGGAAAGAAATCTAAATCCTTAGGACCTGAAGAAGCAGTGACTGTACATAAAACGACTGTATCACCGTATTGCACGGTTACCGCAGCATTCGCTTGCTTAGCAAGACGGCCTGTCTCGATCGAAAGCGGTCTGCCGCCTACCATCATTTCAATTCGTTGTACCATTTAATCCCTCCTAGAGATTTATTTTATTTATATTTCAAAGCATGAATACTTTATTCTGTCTCTTATCTATTACAAAAAGCAACCCGAATCCGCTAATCCGATATTCCCGGACGGCGGACAACCAGGTTGCTTTTCATTACGCATGTTTTAACGGCGTAGGCCGAGTTTTTCGATCAATGCGCTGTAACGTCTAACATCATTGTTTTTAAGGTATGCAAGCAGTTTACGACGCTGGCCTACCATCTTGAGCAAACCACGACGGGAGTGATGATCTTTCTTGTGCACCCGTAGATGTTGAGTCAAGTTAGTGATGTTTTCAGTCAGGATAGCGACTTGAACTTCTGGAGAACCCGTATCCGTTGCATGAGTCTTATGCGTGTCAATCAGTTCATGTTTACGTTCTTGTGTAATTGCCATCCTAATTCACCTCCTTCTAGATAATCGCCATTAGCCTCGATACCGTCGGTGAGATCGGACATCCAAGCTAAGGTTAAGTTTGCGGTAGAGCATACATAAGTACATCCACTCACAACGTTGTAAAGTATAACACATATGATAGATAGTTGTCGAGGCGCACCTCATATTATTCATAAATTAAATGAATTTTATAAACCGCGCTTATAATTTAGATTCTGCATATTCCCTTGCTTGCAGGGAGTCAGCCGTGATTTGCTTCACGAGCTCATCAATTGAATTGAACTTTCGTTCCGGTCTAATAAAAGAACGGAATTGAATTCGCAATTGCTCGCCGTAAATATCTTTATTGAAATCAAAGAGGTGAGCTTCCATGACAGGCTGAACATCTTGCTTGTTAAAGGTTGGCTTCATTCCATGATTCAATACACCTGAGTAGGATTCATCACCTAACCAAGCCGTAATAGCAAAAACACCTAGTCTTGGTGAAACATACGGTTTCTCTAATTGCAAATTAGCTGTAGGGAAACCGATGGTCCGGCCTCTCTTGTCCCCGTGAACAATCGTTCCAGTCACCTCATAAGGCCTTCCTAGTAAAAGCTCAGCCATAGCAATGTCGCCTTGTTCAAGTGTTTCACGGACATACGTGCTGCTCACTTTAATCCCATTCTCAATCAGCGGCTCGATCACATGAACAGCTATATCCGGCTTGCCGAGCTGCTTCAATGCTTCCGTATTTCCTAAGCCGCGATGACCAAAGTTAAAGTCAAAGCCTACAACGACCTGCTTAGCTTGTAGGACCCGCAATACCTCGTCAACGAACCGCTCAGGTGATACAGCAGCAAACTCAGCATCGAATCTCATAATAAATACGAGATCTACCCCAAGTTCAGCAAACAATGCAGTTTTGACATCTAACGGTGTCAAACAACGGAAATAGTGATCACCTTGACCAAGAACTTCCTTCGGATGAGGATCAAAGGTTAAAACTGCTGATAGCATATCGGATTTCTTCGCTTCAGTTACAGCACGGCGAATGACATTTTGATGACCGCGATGAACACCATCAAAATGACCAATTGCTATGGAAAGCGGTTTGTCCAGCGATAACGTGGACAAACCGTTTAAGGGAAAACTTAAAGGTATAATTTCCAATGCCGACACACCTGCGTTTCCTGTTAACTTTCTACATCGTTTTTACTCTGAAAAAACCTTTACAGCTTTGAACACTGCAACTCTCAGGTCAACTTGAAAAATGCCGAGAAATGAACCTTCATCGTTATAAAGTCGAAGAAGTTGTCCATCTTCATGTTTTTCATTGCCCCAATCAGCATGAGTCAAACTCACCCTCTGTCCTTGCAATGCCAATCTGCCAATTGCAGCTGGAACGACCGCGCTTATCAAATGGGTAATGGCTTTATCAGCTGGAATTAAATGCTGATGAAGTTCTCCATCTAACTGCAATTGCTCAATTTGTTCCAATGTTAAGCAGCTTTCCTTCGTAATGCCGCCAGACATCGTTCTAGTCAAATGAGCCATTGCTGCTGGTACGCCTAAAGCCTTCCCTATATCCACACATAAAGTTCGAATATAAGTACCCTTCGAACAAACAACTGAAAAAGTGATTTTAGGCTGATCTAGATGCAGCTGAGAATCGATTAGTTCAATCTCATGAATGGTAACCTTCCGCGATTTGCGCTCTACGGTCTTCCCTTCTCTGGCAAGCTCATAAAGACGTTTACCATCAACTTTGACTGCAGAATACATAGGCGGAACCTGTTCAATCTCACCAATAAATTGCTTAAGCGCCTCACGTACTACATCTTCTGTTACATGAACAGTTGCTTGGTTTTCAATAACCGTCCCGGTTAAATCCTCCGTGTCAGTTGAAATTCCAAGCTGCAGTACAGCTTCATAAGACTTTGGCCGCTCTTGAACGTATTCGACAACTCTAGTTGCACGACCTAGACATAACGGCAAAACTCCCGTCACCATAGGATCAAGCGTTCCAGTATGACCAATACGCTTCATTTTAACGATTCGGCGAACCTTCGCAACTACATCGTGAGAAGTCCAGCCTTCCGGCTTCCAAACTGCCAAAATGCCGTCCATTAATTAAACCAACGCCTTTCTAACTGCATCCACTAACTCCGTAATCGCATTCTGCAGCGGACTTTCAAGTCGACAGCCCGCAGCTCTAACATGACCGCCACCGCCAAATAATTGTGCAACGGCAGCAACGTTAGCTTTTCCTGCTGAACGGAGACTTGCTTTGACAGCGCCGTCATCTGTTTCTTTAAATAAAATACCGACCTCTACCCCATCTACATTAAGGGCATAGTTTACAATCCCTTCAAGATCTTCAGGTACTGCGCCTGTATTGCGTAAATCATCTTTACCAATAAAGACCCAGCCGATTTCCAGATTGTCTGTAAACGAAAGCCTATTTAATGCGATTTGAAGAAGTTTTAGCTTTGCGAGCGTCATCTTTTCAAGCAAATGATCAGCTAGCTCATTTCCGGAAACACCTATAGAAAGCAACTGTGATGCAATTTCCATTACACGTGGGCTTGTGTTGGAGTAACGGAATCCGCCAGTGTCTGTTAGAAGTCCAGTGTAAATAGCAGTTGCACAATTTAGATCTAGAGTAAATCCTGCTCGCTCAATTAAATCAAACAGTATCTCAACAGTAGCAGCTGCTTCCGCACGAATAACATTGTATGCACCAAACCCATTATTCGTTGGGTGGTGATCAATATTGAGCAGCTTTACCCCAGGGGCAAAGCTGCTCACTACTTCTCCGATACGCTTGAAATCAGCACAGTCGACCGATATGACAGCATCATACTTCTGCTGAGGCAAAGCTTGTTTGAAATTCACGATATCATTAAATTGGTGTAAAAAGCTTAAGCGAGACGGCAGCTCACCTTCGTTAATCAGCACAGCTGACTTACCAAGCTTCTGAAGCAGCCAGCCTACAACAACGGTAGAGCTGATCGCATCACCGTCAGGCTGAACATGCGATACGACAAGAAAATGATCAGAACTTCTCATGAACGCCAGCGCACTGTCTAACTGCTCCAAATAGCTGCCTTCTACTGACATCAAGCTTCATTCCCATTGTTGATTTTTTCAAGCAAAGCCTCAATGCGGCTGCCATACTCAATACTGCTGTCAAACTTAAACAACAATACAGGCGTATGACGAAGGCGCATTCGTTTGCCAAGCTCAGAACGAATAAAGCCAGTACCGCTAGCCAGAGCTTTAAGCGTTGCTTCCTTCTGTTCCTCACTGCCCAAAACGCTAAGATAAACTTTAGCCTGTGACAAATCATTTGTCGCTTCCACACTAGTTACAGTGATGAAACCGATTCTTGGATCCTTAAGTTCTGTTTGTATAATTTGGCTCAGCTCTTTTTTAATCTGTTCGCCGACCCGTCCTACTCGAATTTTTGCCATGCTGTAATCACCTCTCTACTGATTCCATCACAAACGCTTCGATAGTATCGCCTTCTCTAACGTCTGTGTAACGATCAAGTGTAATGCCGCACTCATAGCCTTGAGCAACATCCTTAGCATCGTCTTTGAAACGTTTTAGGGAATCGATCTTACCTGTGTAAACGACAATGCCGCCACGGATAAGACGCGCTTCAGCCGAACGAGTGATTTTACCAGAAGTAACCATACAACCCGCAATCGCGCCAACTTTTGTAACTTTAAATACGTTACGTACTTCAGCATGACCGATTACTACTTCTTTAAAGATTGGATCCAGCATACCTTTCATCGCTTGCTCAATTTCATCGATGACGTTGTAAATGATGCGGTGCATCCGCACGTCAACTTTCTCTTGTGCAATCGTTGCTTCTGCTTGCGGATCAGGACGAACGTTAAAGCCGATTACAATTGCGTTAGAAGCAGATGCAAGAATGATATCCGATTCTGTAATCGCGCCTGCACCGCTGTGAATGATTTTGACGCGTACGCCTTCAATATCAATCTTCGCAAGTGATCCTTTAAGTGCTTCAGCGGAACCTTGAACATCAGATTTAATAATGACGTTCAAGTCTTTAATTTCACCATCTTTGATGTGACTATACAGATCTTCAAGCGTTACACGCGTATTGGCACCCATTTCCGACTCACGTTGTTTGATGGAGCGACGATCAGCAATTGCACGTGCTTTACGCTCGTCTTCAAATACCATGAACGGATCTCCAGCTTGCGGCACTTCTGTTAAGCCTGTAATTTCTACAGGAGTAGAAGGACCTGCTTCTTTTAAGCGGCGGCCTTTGTCGTTAACCATTGCTCTGATACGGCCGAAGCAGTTACCAGCAACAAATGCATCTCCGATTTTCAAAGTACCGTGCTGCACAAGAATACGTGCTACTGGACCTTTACCTTTGTCTAGCTCAGCTTCAATGACAGTAGCGCGAGCGCGTTTGTCTGGATTCGCTTTGTAATCATTCATTTCAGCAACGAGAAGAATCATTTCAAGCAGACCTTCAAGACCGATTCTTTGTTTAGCGGAAACTTCAACGAAGATAGTATCGCCGCCCCACTCTTCCGGAACAAGTTCATATTCAGTCATTTCTTGTTTGATTTTGTCTACGTTCGCTTCTGGTTTATCGATTTTGTTAACTGCAACAATAATCGGAACGCCAGCTGCTTTCGCGTGGCTGATTGCTTCTACCGTTTGCGGCATAATGCCGTCATCCGCAGCTACAACGATGATTGTAATATCCGTTACTTGAGCACCACGAGCACGCATAAGCGTAAACGCTTCGTGACCAGGTGTATCCAGGAACGTAATTTTTTTATGGTTAATTTCTACTTGATACGCACCGATATGCTGTGTAATACCGCCAGCTTCTCCGCTTGTTACGCTTGTTTGACGAATCGCATCAAGCAATGTTGTTTTACCATGGTCAACGTGACCCATAATCGTTACAACTGGAGGACGAGTTACCAAATCTTTCTCATCGTCGTTTTCTTCAACGGTTTCGAATGAATCTTCTTCAACTGGAATTTTCACTTCAACCTCAACACCATAATCTGTTGCGATCAAATGAATAGCATCCATGTCGATTTCTTGATTGATTGTAGCCATAACACCAAGGAAAATAAGCTTTTTAATAACTTCTGAAGCATCCTTGTGAAGAAGCTTTGCCAATTCGCCAACAGTCATTGTACCGCGAACGATAATTTTCTTAGGCGTATTGTCAATTTTTTCACGTGGCGGTTGTTGTTGCTGATACTTGCCTCCGCGACCTTTTGGACCACGGTTGTTATTGCCTCTGTATCCGCCGCCCGGTTTACCGTCTTCAAAACGTTTTTGACCTGGTCTTGCATTTTTCTTATCGTCATTGCTCCGTGTTTGACCTTGTGCAGGTTTGGAGTCAAAACGACTTGTTCCTTGTGATGGTGGACGGTTGCCGGCTGGTGTGCTTGGACGGCTGCTAGCGCCGCCTTGTCCGCCTCCACTGCCTTGCGGTCCACGGCTTTGGCCAGATGAAGCAGGACGGCTTGAGCTTGCTCCGCCTTGACCTGGACGACTTTGACCGCCTTGGCTTGGACGGCTTGCGCCTCCGCTGCCTTGTGCTGGACGATTGCTGCTTGATTGTTGTGACGGGCGAGGCGCACTTGATTGTGCGGGACGACTCGATTGTTGTGTTGCTGCTGGTCGTTGCTCGCTCTGTTGTTGGCTGCTTTGTGGTTTCGTATTGTTTGTATTAATAGAATTCATAGGCCCCTGTCTGTCTTGATTTATATTTTTGTTTTCTTGTACGGGCTGCTCTGGTTTCCGCTCTTGCTGCTGCGGCTGCTGCGATTGCGGCCGACTAGCTGCTGTCTGCGCGGAAGAAACGGCTACATTGGTATCCTGTGCACGTTTCGCTGCAGCATTTGCTTTAATATTGCGAAAAAAACCTTCGACCTTATTTACCATTTCATTTTCCATGACACTCATATGGTTATTGACTGGCAAATCAAGTCTTTTAAGGATCGTTATAATTTCCTTACTGCTCATATTAAGTGACTTGGCATACTCGTAAACACGCAGCTTATCTTTATTATCCTTGCTGTCTTGTTTATTCTCCAATATGGTCCACCTCCGTATTATGGCTCAGATGACTCGCAATCATTTTTCCGAATTGTGCATCCGTTACCGCTAGTACAACGCGTTCTGGCTTACCAATCGCCTTTCCTAGTTGCTCACGGTCGAATGCTTCGGCGAGTTGTATTCCGTAGGTGTTGCATTTGTCACGAAACTTTTTCTTCGTGTTATCTGAAGCGTCTCCAGCGAGTATAACGAGATACGCTCCTTTATTTCTTACTGCTTTCAGCACGATTTCATCGCCTGTAATTAGCTTGCCGGCACGCATAGCCATACCCAGCGTTGATAAGCTCTTATTCTGCTTCATCGCTTATCAGCTCCTTGCTTGCTATAAACTGCTCCTCAACCGCTACAAAATCTTGTTCCAGTTGATCATAAATATGCTCTCCAACGTGTTGCTTAAGTGCTCGATCAAGTGCCTTTGATTTTTTCGCTAATTTGAAGCAGCTTACTTTACCGCATAAATACGCTCCGCGGCCAGCTTTCTTACCTGTCAGGTCAATTTGCACCTCTTCGGCTGGTGTCCGCACAATCCGAATGAGCTCCTTCTTCGGCATCATCTCCTGACAAGCGACGCATTTGCGAAGTGGTACTTTTCTCGGTCTCATTGCACACCCCTCCTCTGCCAGCTTAATTGACGCCATCCGTTATCCTAATCGATAGAAATCGAATCCTGATGCATAATCGTCGTTAATGATTTCGGACGGCCGTATTCCTGCTCCGCCTGTGTCTCGCTCTTAATATCAATTTTCCAGCCTGTCAGCTTAGCTGCAAGCCTAGCATTTTGACCTTTAATCCCGATAGCAAGCGACAACTGATAGTCAGGAACGATGACTCTAGCCATCTTCTCTTGTTCAAAAACGATTACTTCCAGCACCTTAGACGGACTTAGCGCATTCGCAACATATTCATCCACGCTCTCAGACCAACGAACGATATCAATTTTTTCGCCTTTAAGCTCGTTTACGATCGTCTGAACGCGTAGTCCCTTCTGTCCAACACATGAACCAACTGGATCAACTTCAGAATTACGGGAATGAACTGCGATTTTAGAACGGAAGCCGGCTTCACGAGCTACCGAACGAATTTCGACGACGCCATCATATATTTCTGGAACTTCAAGCTCAAACAAACGTTTCAAAAGACCTGGATGTGTACGTGATAAAATAATTTGCGGACCTTTTGTCGTATTTTCTACTTTCGTAATGTACGACTTCACGCGATCACCATGTTTGAATTTATCGGTAGGCATAAGCTCAGTCAGGGGCATCACAGCCTCAACTTTACCAAGATCTACGAATAAATTGCGAACATCTTGACGTTGAACGATACCGTTAACGATATCTTCTTCTTTATCGATAAAGGCATTGTAGATAAGACCGCGCTCAGCTTCACGAATACGCTGAGTAACAACCTGTTTAGCTGTTTGCGCAGCAATTCGGCCGAAATCACGTGGAGTTACTTCAATCTCAGCTACATCATCCAATTGATAATGCGCGTTAACTTCGCGCGATGCTTCAACCGTAATCTCTAGACGCGGATCCAGCACTTCATCAACGACCGTTTTCCGGGCATATACTTTAATGACTCCAGTATGACGGTTAATATCAACTCGTACGTTTTGCGCAGTATTAAAGTTACGTTTGTAGCTTGAGATAAGCGCTGCTTCAATAGCTTCTAGGAGCACATCCTTAGTAATCCCCTTGTCTCTTTCTATCTCCTGTAGCGCTTCTATAAAATCCATGCTCATTGGACTGGAGTTCCCCCTTTCAAAATAAAAAACAAATTAACTAGAAAACAATAGCTAGTCTTGCGCTTGCCACCTTGGCATATGGAATTGCATATTCCTTTTTACTGGTACGCACAACGGCATTTTCCCCATCAAATGAAAGTAGCAGCCCTTCAAATTCCTTAGCGCCGCTAATTGGTTCGTATGTCGTTATGTAAACGTGCTTACCAATAGCTTTTTGAACATCTTCAGCCTTCTTGAGCGGTCTTTCTGCTCCAGGTGAGGAAACCTCGAGAAAGTAAACGTCCGATACCGGGTCATTCTTATCCAGCTGCTCACTCATGAATTCGCTAATACGGCCGCAATCATCAATATCGATTCCGCCCTCTTTATCAACGAAGATACGAAGGAAATAATTATTCCCTTCCTTGACGTACTCAATATCAACCAGTTCAAATCCATTACTGCTGAGAAACGGCAAAACCATCTCTTGGGCGGCGGCTTTGATTATGGATGTACTCAAATTCAGTTGACCTCCTGTTTATACGCACTATGCCATTTTGCCTTTTACAAAACGTAAAGAGTGGGTTTCCCCACTCTTCTGCATCAAAGTCTTTATAATCATCATTGCCACAAAAATTATAACATAACCACCATAGAGTGACAAGAAATCTTTTCTAAAAGACCCCTCTCTAAAACAGTGAAAGCTGGTTAGATTCCGGCAATCCACGGAAGCAGCCCATGCCCGTGAGCACCTCTACGACCGTCTTCGTCGCCTTCGATTTCATCTGGAAATCCTCGATTGAAAGATACTCGCCATCATTTCTGGATGCTGCGATATTGCGTGCCGCGTTATCGCCAATACCGGCAATTGCAGCGAAAGGCGGAATTAATGAATCACCTTCAACTAAGAACTTCGTCGCATCCGAACGATAAAGATCGACCGGCTTAAAGGAGAAGCCGCGCGCCGTCATTTCAAGAGACATTTCCAATTGGGAAACCATATTTTTTTCTTTTGGAAGAGCATTAAAGCCTTTTGCTTCAATCTCAATCAATTTTCTTAAAATGGCATCATAACCTTGGCAAAGCAGCTCCAAATCAAAATCATCCGATCTTACTGTAAAGTACGTCGCGTAATATTCGATTGGATAATAAAGCTTGAAGAATGCGGTTCTTACGGCTGAAATAACATAAGCTGCCGCATGGGCTTTCGGGAACATATACTCAATGCGCAAGCAGGAATCAATATACCACTGCGGCACTTTGCATCGCTTCATCTCTTCAATCCACTCTGGTGTCAATCCCTTACCCTTACGAACGCTTTCCGTAATTTTAAAAGCGAGGCTGGCATCCATATTGGCTTTATAAATCAAGAAAAGCATGATGTCATCCCGACAACCGATAACGGTTTTAATATTGCAGGTTCCGTTTTTGATCAGCTCTTGAGCATTGCCAAGCCATACACCCGTTCCATGCGACAAACCGGAAATTTGCAGCAAATCCGCAAAAGAGGCTGGTTGTGTTTCCTGAAGCATTTGACGAACAAACTTTGTTCCCATCTCCGGTACGCCATAAGTAGCAACAGAGGAACGGATTTTTTCGCCAGGAATATCAAGCGCTTTTGTAGAGTTGAACATACTCATTACTTTAGGATCATTCATTGGAATGGTCGTTGGATCAACACCCGTTAAATCCTGCAGCATACGCATCATCGTTGGATCATCATGACCGAGGATATCGAGCTTCAATAAATTCTCGTCAAAAGCATGATAATCAAAATGAGTTGTTTTCCATTCCGCGTTCACATCGTCCGCAGGAAACTGAACAGGTGTTATATCTTCAACTTCAATATAATCCGGAACAACAACAATACCGCCGGGATGCTGACCTGTACTCCGCTTTACGCCTGTACAACCGCTGGCTAGTCTTGCAAGCTCAGCTCCACGCCATTTCTTGTTATGTTCCTCTTCGTACTTTTTCGTAAAGCCGTAGGCTGTTTTCTCAGCTACCGTACCAATTGTTCCTGCACGGAATACGTTCTTCTCACCGAAAATTTCCTTCGTATAGTTATGAGCGATCGGTTGATAATCACCGGAAAAGTTCAAATCGATATCGGGTACCTTATCGCCCTTGAACCCAAGGAAGGTTTCAAACGGAATATCTTGTCCTTCGCCCTTCATTGGCTTCTCGCATTTCGGACATAACTTATCTGGCAAATCGAATCCGCTCGGAATGCTTCCGTCTAGAAACCATTCACTGTGACGGCATTCTTTGTTAATGCATAAATAATGAGCTGGCAATGGATTAACTTCTGATATGCCTAGAAAAGTGGCTACAACGGAAGACCCAACGGATCCCCTAGAGCCAACGAGATAGCCGTCTGCATTAGATTTTTTTACGAGCTTCTCTGAAATCAAATAGTTGGCAGAAAACTTAAATTTAATAATTGGAATAAGTTCCTTCTCTAGCCGATCAATGACGACTTGCGGGAGCTCTTCGCCGTACATGGATTTGGCCGTATCATAGCAAGTATTGCGAATCTCATCATCAGCACCTTCAATATCAGGAGCAAACAATCCAGTCGGGAACATATCATAAGGTTCAAAACGCTCAGCCAGTGCTACCGTATTGGTAATTACAACCTCACGTGCTCTTGCCTCTCCTAAGAAAGAAAACTCCTCCAGCATTTCGTCGGTCGTACGGAAATGAGCGTCTGGCTTACGAATGCTTTTAAGCGGACTAAAGCCCGTTATACCATGAATCGTAATATCGCGGTACATTTTGTCACGCGGATTCAAATAATGCACGTTGCCGGTAGCGATAACTGGCTTGCCCAACTCATCCCCAATCTGACAAATTCGGCGATGGGCTTGTTCAATCTCCGCTCTGCTGCCCACTAATCCCTTTTCTACAAGGTGCATATAGAAGTCAATGGGTTGAATCTCTAACACATCGTAGAAACGAGCCACTTCAAGTGCTTCTTCGTAAGATTTGTTAAGCACCGTCTCAAAAAACTCGCCTTTCTCGCAGCCGGAAATGATGAGCAATCCTTCACGATGCTCAACCAGCTTGCTCTTAGGCATAGTCGCCACACGTTTGAAATGCTGGGTATGCGATAGTGAGATAAGCTTGAACAAGTTTTTCTTTCCAACCGCATTTAATGCATAAACATTGCTATGAAAAGGACGTGAATTGGATAGATCGATCCCAACATAATCATTCAATTGATGCAAGTCTGTAATGTTGCGTTCTGCTGCATCTTTAATGAGTCCATAAAGAACACCGCCAAGTGCAAGGGAATCATCTACTGCACGGTGATGATTTTCCAAGCTAACCTTATATTTATCTGCTAACGTATTTAGTCGATGATTCTTAAGTGAAGGAAAAATAAATCTTGCAAACTCTAGCGTATCAAGAACAGGATTTTTCACTTCAGGCATGCCGAAAGCTTTGCAGCTTGCTTGAATAAAACCGATATCAAATCTAGCGTTATGCGCGACGAGCACATCATCTCCGATAAACTCAATAAACTCTCGAAGCTTCGGTTCAAGCTCCGGTTGTCCTTTTACCATATCATCATTAATGTTCGTTAATTGCTGAATGTGATAAGGAATTTTCTCATGTGGATCAATGAGTGTCGAGAATCGGTCTATCTCTTTGCCATCACGCATTTTTACGCCTGCAAGCTCAATAATTTTATTGTTGATAACGGAGAGACCTGTTGTCTCTATATCGAACACAATGTACTGAGCAGTAGCAAGTGGTTCAGGTCGAGATTGAAGAACCATAGGAACGGCATCATTCACAATATTGGCTTCTACGCCAAACAATACCTTAATGCCATTTTTCTTCGCAGCTTTATTGGCATCAGGATAGCATTGCACATTACTGTGGTCCGTTACCGCTATTGCTGGATGTCCCCATTTAGCAGCTGTTTTGATATACACATCTACAGGGGTGACCGCATCCATTGCACTCATCGTTGTGTGCAAATGGAATTCAACACGCTTCTCCTCTGCCTTGTCCATACGATCAGGAGGCGATTTCACCTCATGCAAATCATTCGGCATCATAACAAGCTCAGGCTCCTGCATAAAGCGATCATATTCGACACGGCCGCGTGCCTTAACCCATTTGCCGTTAGCAAGCTGGTTTAATATTTTCACGTCATCCTTCGTCTTAGCGAACATCTTCATCGCCATGGAATCCGAGAAGTCAGTTACATTAAAAGTAAATAATGTACTTCCGTTGCGAAGCTCTTTTACTTCGAGTCCAAAAACAGCACCCTGTACGGTGATTTTCTTCTCTTCTTCTAAGATATTCATGAGAGGAACAGGCTCTTCTCGTATGTCATAACCTACAGCAAGTCTGATTTCTCCCTCATCAACGAGATCAGATTCTGATTGCGAGCTTGCCATAAGCTCTTGAACGAATTCACGCTCCTCTTGCACAACTCTAAGCGCATATTCATCCAAAATCTCCTGCCTGGACTCACTAATGATCATCTTCACTTTGCAAGGACGTTGAAAGTAAGTGTTGTAAAAGCTAATGATTTCATCATCTAGCTTTTTCTTTCGGGCTAATTCAAGACCTGTATTATCAAGCAGCGATAATGTCAACAATTCGCCTTCGACTGTAATGGATGCTTTTTGAAGCCAGCCGTTTACGGAAGGAACCTTAAGCTGAACCCACTCCATGAATAAACCCCAGTATTGTGTAAGAATAGATTCCGTCTCCACAATCGGGTCGTAAATAAATGTAAAGGAAACGGAAGCGATATGCTCGAATTTGACTCGAACGGCTTGCGTTAATCCATTATAGGCCTGTAAAGGAACCATGGACGTTTTGCGTATGCAAAACGTCCATTCCCGATTACTTTTTCCTACAATAACTTGATCAATATATCCATCTTGAAAATAACTATGAATAAGTTCTTGCGGCAGCCCCGCTTGCTGCAAAAGCAGCTCAAAGCGCTGCCGCTTATCCGCGGTTTGGCTCATATAAATCCACTCCTTAAGCTCCGAACCGAACTTGCTTTAGTTCTTAATAAGCACGTGCAAATACAACTGTATGTTTTGCAGCATCACCGCATACAAGACATGTATCTTTGTGAACAGATGGTTCAAAAGGAATATTCCGGCTTGTTGCTCCCGTTTCTTCTTTTACTTGCTTCTCACAAGCAGCAGAACCACACCAGCCTGCTTCTACGAAGCCGCGCTGTTGTTCAAGAAAGTTTTTCATTTCATCTAGTGTATCAACTGTACGTGAATTATCTGTACGGAATTGTTTAGCTTTTTCGAACATCGCATCATGCGTTTCGGCTAACAGTGTTTCAATTTCAGCAAGAAGATTCTCTTGCAAAACAATGCGTTTTTCGCCTGTAATTCTTGAAACAAGAACTACCTGTCCATTCTCCATGTCACGAGGACCTAGTTCAAGACGAATAGGTACACCGCGCATTTCATATTCATTGAACTTCCAGCCTGGACTAACATCTGCACGATCATCTACTTTAACGCGAATTCCGGCTTTTTTCAATACTCCAAATAGTTCATCTACACGTCCAACAACTTGTTCACGCATTTTCGCTGGTCCGATAGGAATCATAATTACTTGCGTTGGAGCTACTTTTGGAGGCAGAACAAGACCGCGGTCATCGCCATGAACCATAATCAATGCCCCAATAAGACGTGTGCTAACACCCCAAGATGTCGTATGAGCAAATTGCAATGTATTTTCGCGATCCAAAAACTTGATATCAAATGCAACCGCGAATTTAGTGCCTAGATAATGTGAGGTTCCAGCTTGAACAGCCTTCCCATCCTTCATCATAGCTTCAATGGAATACGTTTCAACTGCGCCAGCAAATCTCTCCGAAGGCGTTTTCTCCCCTTTGATAACAGGGATAGCTAAAAATTCTTCTACAAATTGCGTGTATACATCCAGCATTTGCATCGTCTCTTGACGTGCTTCCTCTTCCGTTTCATGAGCGGTATGGCCTTCCTGCCACAAAAACTCACTTGTGCGAAGGAAAGGCATTGTACGCTTCTCCCAGCGTACAACATTTGCCCATTGATTAATGAGTAGAGGCAAATCCCTATAGGACTGAATCCACTTCGCATACATATGGCCAAACATCGTTTCGGATGTTGGACGAATGGCAAGACGCTCTTCAAGCTTCTCGCCAGCCGCTTCCGTTACCCAAGGCAGCTCGGGATTAAAGCCCTCCACATGCTCCTTTTCTTTTTGAAAGAAGCTCTCTGGAATAAATAATGGGAAATAGGCGTTACGATGGCCCGTTTCCTTAAAGCGACGATCTAGATCACGTTGAATATTTTCCCATAGCTCATAGCCCTCTGGGCGGAAAACGATACATCCGCGAACAGGTGAATAATCCATAAGCTCTGCTTTCTTAATAACATCTATATACCATCTTGAGAAATCCTCGCTTTGCGGCGTGATTTCGGATACGAATTGTTTTTCTTTAGACATTGCGACTAATTACTCCCCTTTTACCAATCGTAAAATATCATTATAGGTGACAACAACCATTAAAAGCATAATAAGCGCGAAGCCGATAAAATGAACCATACTTTCGCGGTTTGGATCAATGGGAC
Source organism: Paenibacillus sp. J31P13 (assembly GCF_056269295.1). Lineage (NCBI taxonomy): Bacteria > Bacillati > Bacillota > Bacilli > Caryophanales > Paenibacillaceae > Paenibacillus > Paenibacillus sp. J31P13. Next base: position 753,491 of record NZ_JBWDNR010000001.1, on the reverse strand, counting down.
GACGACGAATCGCTTCAATTCCCAAGAATATCAGACGACTACCGTCAAGCGCTGGAATCGGAAGCAAATTAAATATCCCTAAATACAGGCTTAACAATGCTGTCCAAGATGTTAGCTGTGCGATACCTTGTTTAGCAATTTGACTTGTTACCTCTGCCGTACGGACTGGACCGCCCAAATCATCAAGCTTGAACTCTCCGAAAATCAATTTTTTGAACCCTTCAAAAATACTGATTGTCATATTTTTCATTAGCTTGGCTGAGCCGGTTATCGTCTCTGAGAAGCTGGCAGGTCGTGTCGGTAATGCGGCTGTAATGCCTACTTTACCAACTCCCTCGTCATTTGGCTCAGGTGTTATAATAACCTGTTGAGCCTTGCCGTCACGAATAATATCCATTTTCACAGGAACATTCGGTGATTTTCCGATAATAGCAATCATTTTATCAAAATCGGCTCCGATTTTGACACCATTGACTGATTCAATTACATCACCTTTTTTTAGATCTGCTTTTGCAGCCGGCATCCCAGCAGAAATTTCATTTACCATTAGCTTATCAGGTGATTCAACTGGAATTCCAGCCATTTGGATGTAAGCAGCGAAAAGAACAAATGCAAGCACGAAGTTCATCAATGGACCTGCAAAAATAGCAAGCGCACGCTGTCCAACGGTCTTGCTTCCAAATTGTCTGTCAATCGGGGCAATTTGAGTTTCTTTACCTTTTGAAATCATCAACGCAGTGGGGTTAACGGAATAAGTCTCATTTTCTCCCTCTACGTCCAAAGTGACAGAAAGCTTGTGCTCAAGATCGATTTTGACAACTTCTCCGCGTATAACACCGCTTCTCTCATCCAAGCGATCCAAATAAAGACGAGTAATGGCATTGTCCTTCACTCGTATCGCGATTGTCTGACCTGGCTGAACCTCAACAATTTCCGGATCCTCGCCTGCCATCCGAACGAAACCGCCTGCAGGTATAAGCCTTAGCGTGTATCTGGTTTCTCCTCTTTTCAAGGAAAACAACTTCGGTCCAAAACCGATTGCAAACTCTCGAACCAAAATCCCTGCGCGTTTTGCAAAATAGTAATGACCCCATTCATGGATCGTTACGATGACGAAAAACACGAGTATAGTCAAAAAGACGACCTGAATCATGTGCATTGCGTTAAAGCCTCCTGTTCGTTACGGCCTGTACATAGATTATCATTATTCTCCCGTCCGATACAAGAGAACCGGAATTTGACCGACGTTATAAGGATTCTGCTAATCGACGCGCCCATGTGTCTACTTCAGCGATCATTTGCAAGTCGATAGTGCTGATGACATCATGTCGACTTACAACAGTTTCCAAAATACGTTCAATATCAAGGAACGTAATTTCACCATTTAGAAAACGTGCAACTGCAACCTCATTTGCGGCATTAAAAACAGTTGGCGCCGATAGTCCTAGGCGGCCGCAATCAAAGGCTAGCCTTAAACAAGGATATCTTGCAAAATCCATTTCTCGAAAATGCAACTTTCCGATTTCGGCAAGCTTTAACCGATTAGTCGGTGTAACATTTCTTTCTGGATATGATAATGCATATTGAATGGGTACTCGCATATCCGGCAACCCAAGCTGCGCAATTATGCTGTGATCGGAAAATTCCACATAGGAGTGGATGATGCTCTCCGGATGAATAATGACATCTATTTGATCATATGTAACATCGAACAGCCATTTTGCCTCGATTACTTCAAGTCCTTTATTTACCATGGTAGCTGAATCGATCGTAATTTTCGCACCCATAGACCAGTTCGGGTGATTGAGCGCTTCAGCAACAGTAACACCCTCTAGCTCTTCTCTGCTGCGATCTCGAAATGAGCCTCCAGAAGCCGTTAGTGTAATCTGCTTCACAGACTGACGATTTTCACCGTTCAGGCATTGAAAAACAGCGGAATGCTCACTATCAATCGGCAAAATCGAAACACCCCTCTGCTTCGCACGTTCCATAACTATATGTCCCGCAGTCACAAGTGTCTCTTTATTAGCCAAACCGATTGTTTTACCTGCATCTATCGCTGCCAACGTAGCTGGCAAGCCTCTGCTACCCATAATAGCCGTAACGACCATATCAGCGTCCTCAGCGGTCGCTACTTCAATTAATCCTTCTTCTCCATACGTTATCTTTGTTCCAGCAGGCAGATGCGGACGAGCGGCGTCTGCATCCCCCTTAGACGCAAGGCTGACTAACGCAGGTTTGAATTTTCTGGCTTGCTCAATCAGAAGATCAATGTTTGATCCGGCTGACAGTGCAACTACTTCATAACGTTCTGGATCATGTGCTACAACATCCAATGTTTGGGTCCCAATGGAGCCCGTCGAGCCTAATATGCTTAATTTTTTCAATTGAAACTCCTCCTGACTTATACTGGGATTAGCTCAGTCAGCAGAATCAGCGGGAACACGATTAGCCAGCTGTCACATCTGTCAAGCACGCCACCGTGCCCCGGCAACAGTGTTCCTGTATCCTTAATATCACGAACCCGTTTGTAAGCCGATTGAATCAAATCTCCAAATTGTCCTGCTACTGCAGCAATAAAACCAATCAACAACGCTTTCGTGAAGTTAATTAAATCAGGCGCAAGCCATGCAAAAACCATAGATACGATTAATGCCAGCAACACACCGCCTAACGCACCTTCAATTGTTTTGTTTGGACTAATTGATGGCCATAGCTTTGTCTTGCCTAATGCTCGTCCAAAGAAATAAGCGCCGATGTCTGAGGCCCATATACAAAAGAAGCATAGAAACGCCCAGAACAAACCATTTTGCTCTATTTGACGAATTTCGATCATTGCCGAAAAACCATAGCCTACATATAAAGCGCCTAGCAACATGAGCGCGGCGCCATCAATAGTAGTTTTATTTTTCGTAATGACCGTTAGACCTAACAGCAAGAATGCTAGCATCCACAGAATAGTTGATAATGAAGGAATATCGATACCCCACTGCTCCCATGGAAGCACGAACAGTAGCACACCCGCATATCCAAGCAAAGCGGACGGATGCGACCATGCTACTCCATTCATACGTGCGTATTCAGTAAATCCGATAATTGCAAGCAGCACAAGTAGGCTTGTATAAAGCCAGCCTCCCAAGATCGCTAAACCAATGAACAGTGCTCCAGCTAAAACACCGGTTATTATTCGTTGTCTCAAAGAATAGTCACACTCCGTTACTTGAAGCTAGAGACCGCCATATCGACGTGCACGGCGCTGATATTCCATCAATGCTTCTTGGAAATGCTGCTCCGTAAATTCCGGCCAGTACACATCCGTAAACCACAATTCACTATAAGCAAGCTGCCACATCATAAAATTACTCAGACGCAGCTCTCCACTCGTGCGAATTAGCAAATCTGGATCAGGTAAGCCATTAGTCAGCAATCGATCGGCCATCACTTTATCATCGATATCTTCTATTCTTAAACATTGCTGCTGTACATCAGTAGCAATGCTTTTTATAGCCTCAAGCATTTCTTTACGGCTTCCATAATTCAAAGCAAAGTTTAAAACTAAGCCCGTGTTATTGGCAGTCTTTACGATCGCTTCTTCCACCGCGCTTAGTGTAAAAGAAGGTAAATCCTCTTTGTGACCCATCATTCGAACCTGAACATTGTTTGCCATTAATTCATCTAGCTCAATTTCAAGAAATTGCTGAGGCAGCTTCATTAGAAAGTCAACTTCAGCTTTTGGTCGCTTCCAGTTTTCCGTTGAAAAGGCATATAACGTCAAATATTTGACTCCCAAACGGTCTGCTTCCATCGTAATGCGCTTGACCGCTTTCATACCGGAATGATGACCTGCCATTCGTGGCAATCCACGTTCCTTAGCCCAGCGGCCATTTCCATCCATTATAATGGCAACATGCTCAGGTACATTTTCAAAAGCCACAGGATCAGACGGCTGTAAGGACGATTTGCCTATTCTGGCCCAAAGTCGCTTGATCATCTTGCTTCCTCCCAACCGAAATCAAAACCAAACCCCACCTATCGGAGGGGCCTAGAGTATAATTTATACTTCCATAATTTCTTTTTCTTTTGATACTAGCACTTTATCAACTTCTGCAATGAACTTGTCAGTCGCCTTTTGAATATCTTCTTGATGGCCACGTGATTCATCTTCAGAGATTGACGCTTTTTCTAGCTTTTTAATGGAATCATTCGCATCACGGCGAATGTTACGAATCGCTACCTTCGCTTCTTCGCCAAATTTCTTCGACGTTTTCACTAGTTCAGCTCTACGTTCTTCCGTCAATGGCGGAATCGAAATACGGATGGACGTGCCATCATTTGATGGAGTTAAGCCAAGATCCGATTTCATAATGGCTTTCTCGATAGCAGACATCGACGATTTATCCCACGGTTGAATGAACAATGTGCGAGAATCAGGTGTGTTGATGTTTGCTAGTTGCGTAACAGGTGTCAATGCACCGTAATATTCAACTTGAATCCGATCAAGTAAAGACGGATTAGCTTTACCTGCACGTAATGAAGATAAATCGCGCTTTAGTGCGGAGATAGCTTTATCCATCCGCTCTTCTGCATTTTTTTTGATTTCGTTTGGCATTATTTCGCACTTCCTCTCACTATCGTTCCGATTTTCTCACCCAGGACGACGCGTTTAATATTCCCTTTCTCCGTAATTGCAAATACGATAAGCGGAATATTGTTGTCCATGCAAAGTGAGGCTGCTGTTGAATCCATAACACCTAAATTTTTATTCAGCATATCGAGGTATGTAAGCTCCTCAAATTTCTCAGCTGTATTATCTTTAAATGGATCTGCTGAATAAACACCATCCACTTTATTTTTCGCCATTAAAATTACTTCTGCTTCTATTTCAGCCGCACGTAATGCTGCCGTTGTATCCGTTGAGAAGAACGGGTTACCCGTACCTGCAGCGAAAATAACGACGCGACCTTTCTCCAAATGACGAATTGCACGACGTCTAATATAAGGCTCGGCAATTTGTTGCATAGCGATCGACGTTTGAACGCGAGTTGGTACATCGATTTGTTCCAGTGCGTCTTGAAGCGCGAGCGAATTCATTAACGTAGCCAACATGCCCATGTAATCGGCAGTCGCACGGTCGATACCTTTCTCAGAACCAGCAATACCACGCCAAATGTTGCCGCCGCCAACGACAATAGCAACTTCAACGCCTAGTGCAATGACTTCCTTCACTTGATCTGCGATAGAAGCCATGACCGAAGCCTCGATACCATAGCCTTCTTGACCTGACAAAGATTCACCGCTAACCTTCAAGACAATACGTTTGTACACAGGATGTTCCAACGTTTATACCTCCATCATGCACCTCAATTGCTGAGGTCCTTCAAATATGTTCTGATTGTACAATGGGGCGGGGCGAACGCCCCGCCCCACTTGTGCGTTCGGATTAGTGTTTAACTTGTGCCATAACTTCTTCAACGAAGTTATCTACTTTTTTCTCAAGACCTTCACCTAGTTCATAACGAACAAAGCGACGGATTGAAATGTTTTCACCGATTTTGCTAATTTTTTCATTAAGTAAAGTCTCAATTGTTTTGTCCGGATCTTTAATGAAAGACTGCTCAAGAAGACAGAACTCCTCGTAGTATTTCGAGATACGGCCTTCAACCATTTTATCAACGATGTGAGCTGGTTTGCCTTCGTTAAGAGCTTGTGCTCTAAGAATCTCGCGCTCTTTCTCAAGCTCTTCGGAAGCAACTTCTTCACGACGAACAAATTTAGGATTAGCTGCAGCGATTTGCATAGCAACATCTCTTGCAAAATCACGGAATTGATCTGTTTTTGCTACGAAGTCAGTTTCGCAGTTAACTTCAACAATTACGCCAATACGGCCGCCTGCATGAATATACGATTCAACTACACCTTCAGTTGCAATACGGCCTGCTTTGTTTGCTGCAGCCGCCAAACCTTTTTCACGTAGAACAGCAATTGCTTTTTCAATATCATTGTTTGTTTCGTCCAAAGCTTTTTTGCAATCGAGCATTCCTGCTCCTGTTCTTTCACGTAGCTCTTTTACCGCGCTAGCACTAACTGCCATGTCAAAACCCTCCTAATAGGTTTCGCGAAACACACCGGCTTCACGACAAATTATTTGATCATTTTTACTGATTTTCATTCAAAAAAAGGGCAGTGAGAGGTTTATCACCATCTGACCACCCTTTGTTGACTATCTAAAGTCTCTAAATTATAGTTCTAAATTAAGCTGTTGTTTGTTCGCCTTGATTAGCTTCAACAATTGCATCAGCCATTTTGGACGTCAACAATTTAACAGCACGAATTGCATCATCATTACCAGGAATGACATAGTCAATTTCGTCCGGATCACAGTTCGTATCAACGATACCAACGATAGGAATTCCAAGTTTGCGAGCTTCTGCTACTGCAATACGCTCTTTACGCGGATCAATGATGAACAACGCGCTTGGCAAACCTTTCATACCTTTGATGCCGCCGAGGAATTTTTCCAAACGGTCTTTTTCTTTGTTAAGAATGATAACTTCTTTCTTAGGTAGAACCTCGAAAGTGCCATCCTCTGACCATTTTTCAAGCTGTTTCAAACGATCAATACGTTTTTGAATTGTTGAGAAGTTAGTCAAAGTTCCACCCAACCAACGTTGGTTGATGTAGAAGTTGCCACAACGTTCTGCTTCTTCTTTAACGGAATCTTGAGCTTGTTTTTTCGTACCTACGAACAGCATAGTGCCGCCGTCTGCAGCGATCGATTTAACAAAGTTGTAAGCCTCATCAACTTTCTTAACCGTTTTTTGCAAATCAATAATGTAAATACCGTTTCTTTCTGTGAAGATATAACGATCCATCTTCGGGTTCCAACGACGAGTCTGATGACCGAAGTGTACCCCAGCTTCTAGTAGCTGTTTCATGGAAATAACCGCCATGTCCTCAACACCTCCTGTAATGGTTTTTTTAGTGCTCCTCCGCTAGTCGCATCTTTCGCCAAAACTTCCGCCGGGCGGAAGCACCGTTTGACAAAATTGACCTGCGTGCGTTTTTAACACCGTGAATTAATATACCATAAATTCATTTCACACGCAACAATACATTAGTATAAAACTGGCTAATCCTTCTTTAAGCTACTGTTAATGGAATTTGCTTGCGATTTCGTTATGGGCTGGCTCGTAACAATTTTAATAGCCTCTGCAACCGTTGAACCCTCATTAAACAAAAAATAACCGGCGCGAACCAGTTTTTTCGACTTTTTCATTTGTTGAATAAAAGCGGTTTGATCTTCGATAATATGGTTTTCTGCCAAGAGCGAAGCTGTAGCAGTAAGTCCCGATCCGGATTCAATCCGTAATACATGCTGAACAACCGTTTTCACATCGTTAGCAGCCTTCTCAGAAGAGCTCGCTTCTGGCTTAACCGTTTCTTGCTCCTTTACAACAGGAGCTGTTGTAGGGGAAGGCAGCGCCTCTGGTTTGCTCACTTCACCCTTTGTTTGTTCATTTATTTGCGCTGAGTCCCTCTCGGCTTTCAGCATGGCATCAACTTCATCTTGCGAGTAAAGCTTTTCATTACTTTCATGATCTATCTTCTGTAGATTTTGTCTGGATTGAACGCCAAAGAGCATAAGTTGAAAAAGAATAGCTCCAAAAATGATTCCTGCACCGAGGCCAAGCAGAAATGAGCGATTTTTAAGCATTCGCTGCCTCCTCTTGCTTAGCTAGTCCCATAATAAGCTGAACTTCCCCTTTGTTCATATTAAGCTTCTTGGCAATCATTTCAATGGATTTACCTTGCGCATGGAGTTGAAATAGCTCGGAATACCGAGCATGCATCGTATTCGTTATTACAGGTTCTATCGCCGCTTCAATAGGCTGTATGACTGGGGCTTGCTGCGATAAACCGTATGTTTGGTTCTTGGTGAGTGAAGGTAATTGTCTTATCTCTTCAGAAGAACGTGCTTGTAACCCTTCAAATAGCTGGGTCAACTCTAGACATTTACGCTCCAAGTCGACAATACGCTTATCTTTATTCTCAGCATCTGTCTTCGCATCCTGTAAAGCCTTCTTGACGAGCAGAAGAAGCTCTTCATTCTCCTTCTCAATGTTCTCCATGAACTGCTCCAAAGCAACCTCCATGTTCCCAATAGATTGCTCTGGAATGACAGCCTCTGATTTTTTACGCGGTAGTATAAAGGCGCTAACAATGACGACTGCGCCGAGTAGAATAATATATTGAAAGTATGGCTCCATCGTTCATTCCCTGCCTTTCTAAGTGCAGCTGACTTATTACATTTTTATATCTAGATGATGCCCTTTAAAGGGATGAACAGGCGGTGTGTCCCCTTCTTTTTCGGTATGCTCATCTGCAGGTTTTTTTCTTTTAGCTTTTTGTTTATCATTATCCTGCTGAGCCTCTTGGTCACTACGAACATGAAGTCCGATTGCTTGTTCAATACCTGTGTTTTTTGCTCTTAGCTCTTCGGTGTGTTTGGCAGATTGATTCGCTAGCATATTTTGTTCAGCGACCGGCTTATGCAAGGCTTGACCGTGCTGCCCGCTAAACTCCTGCGTACGTGGAACAGACATCTGCAAATCTATGGATTTGAAAGTCAAAGCAGCTCACTCCTCTCCACATTGCAATCGCGAACACTATGATGTAAATGGTGCGATTATAATATCCCCGTCCGAATAACGGAAAGACACACGTTGACAAGCGTCTTTTACAAACTTGGTATACCTGCCGATAACGATTTTCGTTCCTCCAAAAATGGTATTACTGACATCCACTTTCGAACGATCCGTATCTTCCAGCGTTTTTTCAATTTCTAATATGCGCTCTCTGGTTTGATCGTTTTCAAGAATCGATTGTCGTTTCGTAGCTGTAAGCTTAATACGCAAAGCTAGCTTATCCGGAGATAATTTGCCTGCTGCTGCCAGCTGGTCCAAGATAGATAAGGCTTTTTCTGTTTTGTCCATACTTTCTGCAAACTGTTTAAGCTTTGACCTCAGCTCGACCAGTTCGGTCCGATAATGGGGATTTACTCCTACCTCAATTGAGGTTGCAGTTGACATAGAATTTCCAATTGTACGAGCGCTTACAAGATCACTCGCTTGAATAACTCCACCTACAATTAATCCTTTTGCGCCGGAGCAAATAACGTTTTTACCCGCTCTCACATGTGAGTGCATGATACTGAGGGAAACCAATACTTCTTCGCCTGCCGTCACATTACCATCTTGAATGAAGGAACATCGAACATTCCTCCCAGCCTTTACGTAACCCTTATTACTCGCCAAGATGCCGCCTGTAATCTCTATGGAACCCTCTGACTCCAACTCAGCACCTTCTACGCCGCCAATAACACGTATGTCTCCGGATGCTTTAACTCGAAAACCGCTCAGCACATTTCCACGTATGACAACCGTTCCCACAAAATCTATGTTGCCAATGCTATAATCAACATCGCCATTCACTTCATAGACGGGGAAAACATTAATTTTATCTTTATCAGTCATTGTAACTAGGCCGTCAATTGTCGAATACATAACGGTTTGTTTGTCATCCAATACAACATTTTTGCCAATCTTAAATCTAGCCGTTTTACCAAGCTTAGACGGAATATCTTCTCCTGTTACGGTTTTCCCTATCGGACCAGGTTGAGGTTCATAGCGCTCTGCAATTAGTTGACCTCGTTTTACGTTCTTGAGTTCCACTACTTCCTTGAAGTCAACTTTACCATCTTCCATCTCCGTAGGCCGTCTATCTTTTTTATTCATATCATAGATCATTTTGACATAGCCATCTTTACCAGGCACAGGAGAAACGCCTACAGCAATTAATGTTTGTTCTTTAAAGTAAGCAAGTGAATTTACTGCGATTTGATGCAGCACGTCCGTCCGAATACCATAGACAATTCCTTTAGTTCGGACGTAGCGCTCAAGCTCCTCGCCGCTGCATTCAAATTCATCGGACATCATGCTAAATGTTAAATAGGCAGACAGCTTATCGGCTGATGTTTGGATACTTAGATATGAATCTAATTGACTAATGTCCAATCTATACCACCCATCCTCTCTAATGCTGCATGAGTTGATCTTTATTCTTAGCCAAAGCTCCTCGCAGCCGTAAAATAGCTTTCGAATGAAGCTGGGATATTCTCGAAGGTGACAGTGACATCACTTCTGCGATCTCACTTAGGGATAACTCCTCATAATAAAACAATGAGACAACGGTACGTTCTTTCTCCGTCAAACGCTCAATGCCTTTAACTAATGATTCTTTTAAGTAGAACTCATGCACTTTATGATCTGGATTTTTTGCCTTATCATCGACAAGCAATGACATTCTCGTCTCTGATTCTTCTTCACGAATTGGATCTTCAAGGGAGCAAACTGTCGTAACCGCAATATCTTGAAGCATATTTCTAAATTCTTTCTCCGAAACTTCTAAATATTGACTAATCTCAGCATCAGATACGGAACGCAGCAGCTGCTGCTCCAAATGCTGATAGGCCTCTTCTACTTTCTTAGCCTTTTCACGAACAGAACGTGGTACCCAGTCCCCTTGACGCAATCCATCAATAATAGCTCCACGAATCCGCCACGATGCATAGGTTTCAAATTGCAAACCACGACAGTAATCAAATTTTTCAATGGCATCAATAAGCCCCATTACACCGTTGCTGGCAAGATCATCTTTGATAACATTTTTCGGAAGACCGATTGCCATACGGTTTGTTACATAATCTACTAGTGGCAAATATTGTTCAATTAGATTCTTTTTCGCTTCTATATCGCCTTGTTCTCTCCATGCTTGCCACATATGGATGTTCGTCAAATGAGGTGTTTTCTGATCAGTCATCGACTCACTCTCCTGTCAGGTGACGAATGGCTTTTACCAATTCTTCAGGCTGTTTATTTTTTGCTGACATCAATTGTGGGGGAGCTAATGGCCGGAAGTCATTTGTTTCTTTCGATAGAGCATCAACCGCTTGTGTTGTCGCACCCTCTTGAAGCTGTGATTTCAGCAGCTCATTCAATTCATCGGCCTCATCAGGTGTCTGCATGTCCAGTTGATTTCCTTTGCCTTCTTCACTTTTGTCTGCTGTCTCTCCCACTAAACTAGGAGGCTGAAGGATAAAGGCAAAAACTGCGCGTACACCATATGCAAGAACAAAAAAAGCGATGAAAGCATACATACTTCTTAGCAGCATTACCAATATCGGATTATTTCCGATTGAAAAGGCTACAGTGAGCAAGGTGCCTATAAATCCAAATACGATATTCCATCGCCATGTTCCTAGCATTTTAAATCTCCTTTGTACCAAACTGCACGCTTCTTATGGATAGAATTCCGCTAGTACTATCAAATTCAATCGTGCGCCCAAAACTACCACCTGTATCCTGAGAAAGAATAGGTATTTTAAACTTGTTCAGCATCAGAATACAGGATTCTACATTACGAGGTCCGATTCTTAAGGAATCGGTATGACCTGACATCGCAAACATTTGAGCTCCGCCTGCCATTTTCGCTTTCATACGTTCAACATAAGCACCGGCTGCAATCATTCTTTCAATCAACTCAGGTATCGCTGTATCTGCATATTTTGCTAAATTAATGTTCGTCTCACGAGCTATCTCGGAAGAGGGAAGCATCACATGCGCCATACCTGCAACATTTTGCTTTGGATCATACAACGTTAATCCAACACAAGAGCCTAAACCCGTTGTTTTGAGAATATCACCATTCGTTGCTATATTTAGATCTGCCATGCCTACTTTAACTAAGTTGTTTTGTATCATTCGCTAACGACTCCCAAAGCCCTGAATATCTTTTCAAACGACTCAGGATCTGGAATAAGGAAAAAGTGTCCTTCCAATGATTGACAGTCTTCCAAAAACGTCGTTTCGATTAGTAGAGCCGAATCACCCATCTCGCCATATTGCATTAATCCGTAGCTCAGTACAGCACCCGCCATATCTACTGCAATAGCGGGAACCGAAGGAGCCATGGTTAAATGAGTAAAGTCTGCAAGTGAGGATAAATACGATCCCGCTAAAATATTTCCAATCTCGCAAAGCGCAGAAAGCTCCATTTCGTTGTATCCCTCATGCTCTTCTGCGTCCATCGAGAGTAATTGAGAAAGAATTCTTTTTGCGGATTCTTCCTCAATAATGAAAAACATATTGCCTGGTGCTTCCCCCTCAACACGAAGAAACACCGCTATTACAATTTGCTCCGAGCCTCCGACCCTGTCTGCAACTTCCTCGAAAGGAAGCAGGCTTACTTTCGGGACAGCCATATCCACTGGTTTGTCTAATAATCGTGACAACGCTGTTGCTGCATTTCCTGCTCCGATATTGCCGACTTCTTTTAGTACATCTAATTCAAAGGCTTCAAAACGACTGAATAAGCTCACTTTCTAAACCTCTAGCTGCTCTAATTGAATGATTTCACTTTTGTTCAAAACCTCGGACAAGTTAAGCATGATGAGAAGTCGACCTTCACCAAGCTTTGCAATGCCTCTCAAGTATTTGGCTTTAATGCCGCCAACAATCTCAGGCGGTAAATCGATGGAATCTGTATCGATATCAATAACATCATTAGCAGAATCAACGATAAAGCCAGCTTCGATATCACCAACTGAAACGACGATAATTCTTGAATTCTCTGTCGTTGTTGTTTCTGATAGATTGAAACGGCCGCGTAAATCAATAACAGGAACGACCAATCCGCGAAGATTGATTACACCCTTTATAAATGTAGCTGTCTTGGGAACGCGGGTAATTGGAGATAATCGCTCAATCGTGCGTACCTTATCTACTTCAATTCCATACTCTTCGTTTCCAAGCGCGAACACGATAACCTTTAACTCTTCTCCCATCGTAAAAACCTCCCTATTTGATTAGAGCATTTGGATCAATGATCAGTGCGACATAACCATCGCCTAGAATTGTGGCACCAGAAATCGCTTTAATATTTGTTAAATATTTACCCAAAGATTTCAGAACGATTTCACTTTGACCAATAAACTCATCAACCATGACTGCAGCCCACTTCTCACCTTTGCGAACGACAACAATTTCTGTTTCTTCTTCGTCATTTTCATTAAAGTCTGGCGAGTCCATAACACGACTAAGTGAAACTAGCGGTATGATGGTATTTCTAAATTCAATCATACTATTGCCATGTACATTTAAGATTTGTTCTCTACGTATAATACCCGTTTCGACGATAGATGATAGAGGTATCGCATACTTCTCAGAACCTAGTTTAATGAGCATTGCTGAAATAATAGAGAGTGTAAGCGGCAATTGTACTGAAAACTTCGTTCCACGTCCGTAAACGGAATCGATTGTTACATTTCCGCCCAAGGAAGAAATCTTTGTTTTTACAACATCCAAGCCAACGCCTCTACCCGAAATATCAGAAATTTTATCTGCTGTACTAAAGCCTGCTGCAAAGATAAGCATATTAATCTCATCTGCCGTTAATTGCTTCGCTTTTTCTTCCGTTACTACACCATTCTTAATCGCAGTCTTTAATATTCGTTCATGATGAATACCTCGGCCATCTTCTTCTACTTCAATAAAGACGTGGTTTCCACTATGGAAGGCTCTTAAATTAATCGTACCCATTTCTGGCTTCCCAGCAGCAATTCTCTCTTCAACCGTTTCGATACCATGATCCACAGAGTTGCGGAGGAGATGTACGAGCGGATCACCAATTTCATCAATTACGGTACGATCAAGCTCTGTATCAGCACCTGTAATAACAAGGTCGATCTTTTTATCTAAAGATTTAGCCAAATCTCTTATCATGCGAGGAAACCTATTGAATACGGAATCTACTGGAACCATCCGAAGCTTCAATACGATACTTTGCAGATCTGAGCTGACACGTGTCATATGCTCCACTGTTTCGGTCAAATCTGTACGTTTGATTTCACTCGACAGCTGCTCTAGTCTTACGCGGTCAATTAGCAATTCACTGAACAGGTTCATTAGTGTATCAAGACGTTCAATATCTACACGAATCGTTCTAGCTACATTTGCAGCTGTTGTTTGAGCGGCAGCCGGTGCCGAAGTCGATGCTGCAGGTGCTTGTCCTTTATTCGTGCTTGCTGCTGCTGTTATTGCTTGTTTTTCAGCAATTACAGGCGGCGCCTCAACAACTTCAGCCGCAGCAGCTACTGTAGTTGCTGCACTTAGTACTGCTAGCGATTCTGCGTCCAATAACGTAACTACAACTGTTTCAATTTCTGAAATGTTAGTGAGTTGTTCTTGCAGTTCGCTTCCCGATAAACGTGAAATGGTAAATACAGAAATCGAGAAATCAAATTTTTCTTGCTCGATATCCTGAACAGACGGATCTGATTTGACAACTTCACCATTTCGCTCCAATAAGTCAAACACCATGTATGCGCGAACCGCTTTCAGCAAGCAATTCTCACGTATAGTGACTTGAACATGAAACACACTATAACCACTTTCAATAGATTGAAGCAATATTGATGCTTGATATTCATCCAGCAGCATCTCCCTTGATGCGCTTGATGATGAAACGGCCTTTGTATCAATAGCTGCGGCAGTTTGAGCTGGATTGCTTCCATTATAATCACTTTTCAAAATGACTTGTAAGGAGGCTACAATTGTAGTTACATCTGCTTTACCAGTACCGCCGTCCACGATATCCTGAACCATCGCTTCTAGTGCATCAAGCCCTTTGAACAACGTATCAAAAATAAAGCTGTCCATCTTTAGCTTGCTGTTTCGCACGAGATCAAGCACATTTTCCATTTCATGTGTGAGCGATGCCAAATCCTCATATCCCATCGTAGCGGACATCCCTTTCAGCGTATGAGCTGAGCGGAAAATCGTCTGAACAATGCTTAATTCCTCTGGCTCGCTTTCAAGCCGCAGTAAGTTTTCATTTAAAGATTGAAGGTGATCATTTGATTCATCGATAAACATCGACAAGTATGCATTCATATCCATTACCTAGCACCTCCTGTTAGTATGGTTGATAGATTACTTCTATTTATTTGAACATAGCTTGCACTAATTGTGCAGCAATGTGTTGCAACGGCAATACCTTGTCTATACAGCCTAGTTCAACAGCAGAACGAGGCATGCCATAAACCACACAAGTTTCTTCTGCTTCAGCAATGGTTGATTCAACGCCGCTTTCTACAAGCTGCTTCATCCCTTTTGCGCCATCACTGCCCATTCCAGTCATAATAACCGCATGTCGCTTAAGCTCACGAAACGGGATCAATGATTCAAATAAAACATCTACAGATGGTCGATGGCCATTGCGCTGAGGCTGATCCGTCAAACGAATAAAATATCCGGCTGCGTCTTTAGCAAGTTCCATATGATGACCGCCAGGCGCTAGGTAAACGACTCCTACCTTTACTCTATCACCCTGACCTGCTTCGACAACCTGCAATTCACTAAAGCTGTCCAGTCGTTGGGCTAGTGATTTCGTAAATTTAGGAGGCATATGCTGTATGATGAGCACAGGTGCAGGAAAATCACCTGGCAAGGAACTAATCACTTCATGGAGCGCTCTCGGTCCGCCAGTTGATGTGCCTATGGCCACAATATGTCGGAAGGATTGTGAATGCGATCCGTTTGCTTTCGTTATCGTCGTTAATGCTGTATCAAAATCACGAAGACCTTGGTTATCAGGTCTTTCCGCTCGAGTTGGCTTACTCGGTGGAAGAGCCGGCTTTGGCTTCACCTTGTTTGAAACGGCATTATTCGTATGCTTTAGTTTTGGTTTTGTATGTAAAGGTGGGGCCGCGTTTTCTATACGCTGCTCCTCTGCTACACTCGGAAGAGTCTTCTTGACTTGATCCTTTACTCCTGTAGGCATTGGTGCTAACGGCTCCACATGTTTTAATGCTTGTTCACTAGCTGATGAATTCTTATAAGAACTAGATTCCTCTATCTCATTTGTTTTTTCAGCATTTTCATTTATTGATATCTTCGGCTGATAGCGCTTCGTCAATACCGCTATGCGTAATTTTTCAAGCAGTAATTCGCCAACCTGATGAATATCATTTGATACGACGCCTGACGGCTTTCGTATAAAGTCAAAAGCTCCAAATTGCAATGCTTTTATCGTCTCTCTTGTGTTGTCCTCGCTAATACCCGACAGCATTATTACAGGTGTAGGATTGGTATCCATAATCTTCTGTAATGCGTCAATTCCATTCATTTCAGGCATTTCTAAATCCAAAGTAACTGCATCAGGTTTCCATTCTTGGACGGCCGCAATCGCTTCTATACCATTTTTAGCCGTTGCAACTATCGTAAACTGGGGATCCTGAATGATCAGATCACTAATGATTTTCCTCATGAAACCAGAATCATCGACTACAAGTATGCGATAAGGAGCCATTCTTTTCCCTCCTCAATGTCAAAGGATTATCTTGAAGATCTGAACATTTTATGTAAAAACCCTTTGATTCCGCTGTTTACCGTCGCGCTTTCAGGAATATCAAGAAAATGTTTTGCAATTTTCTCAATGGATTCAGATGCATCACAGCCTGGATATGCAACCGTAAAAGGCATTTGACGTTTCACTGCTCTAGACACATTTGAATCATCCGGGACGAAGCCTAGACAAGGCAATTCGAAATGAAGAAACTTCTGTGCAACTAGGCTCATTTTGTCAGCCGTCTGTTTACCTTCCTTGGCGTCGGAAGCTCGATTTACAATGAGCTTGAAACGAACATCTGCTTCCTTTGCTTTCACCATCTTAATGAGTGCGTAGGCATCTGTTACCGAAGTTGGTTCAGGTGTTGTCACTACAATGGTTTCTTCCGCGGCTATGATAAACTTTTCTGTTTCCTTGGAAAGACCTGCGCCTGTATCAAACAATATTACATCGTATTTGCCATGCAGCTTGCCTATTTCATCCACAAACCGATTCAACTGCTCCGTTGATAGTTCCAACAGGTCTCTAAATCCTGAACCTCCAGCAATAAAATGAAGTCCCTCCGAGCCGAGCTGAATAATATCCCAAATCGTTTTTTCTTGCTTAAGCAAATGATATAAATTATAGGAAGAGCTTACTCCCATAAGAACATCGATATTGGCCATTCCAATATCGGCGTCAAATACAAGCACTTTCTTCCCTAATCGCTGAAGTGCTAATGCGAAATTGAGACTGAAATTTGATTTCCCAACTCCGCCTTTTCCACTTGTGACGGTTACAACTTTTGTTGTCCGTCCTTCATCGCGCAGTTCATGCTGTTTTACTAGATTGCGCAATGCTTCTGCTTGATCAATCATCGGTCTATGCTCCCTAACAAATGCTGAACGTATGCTTCAATCTTAAACCTCTCGATGTCATCTGGAACGGTTTGGCCGCTTGCCATATAAGTTGGCAGTAATTCATAGTTCATAATCAAGTTAAAAATCCCGCCATACAGCGAAGTTTCATCAAGCTTCGTAAATAGAACCTTTTGAACACCGTATTTACGGAATTGATCAGCAACAGCAGACATATCCTTTGTCTTACCTGTTAAACTAAGCACGAGAATCGTTTCACTCGGCTCGGAACTTTGAAGCAAACTATTGACCTCTGACACATGCAGCTCGCTACGGAAGTTACGTCCAGCCGTATCCATATAAATGAGTTCTCGATCTTCGAGCTGTTTTAGCGCTCTTGTCAAATCCATTTGTGAAAATATGACCTCGATCGGCACATTCAAAATGTTAGCATAGGTCCTTAATTGATCAACCGCCGCAATTCGGTATGTATCTGATGTAATGAATCCAACCTTGCGGCTAAATTTTATGGTTTGTTCTGCTGCAAGCTTAGCAATGGTGGTTGTCTTGCCCACTCCTGTCGGTCCGACAAAATGAACAATTCTCGCTTCAGAGCTAATACCGCTTCCAACATAAGGTCTAAGCCACTCTGAAATTCTCTGTGAAGCAAGCTCCCATACCTGTTCTTTCGTAAACTCAGTCTGTTCTTCTAATTGCTTATTTTGAATGAATTCAATCAATTGATCGATCCACTTCATATCCATTTCCTGCTCTATCAAATGCTCTTTGAGCTCAGTAAGCTGCTCAGATAACAACACACCAGCAGCTTGTTGCTTGGATAGTTTAACCATATACTGCCGTAAGTCCCTAATCTCATCAATAATGAATTGCTCACGTTCTATCTTGATATTCGATTTATCATTATCGGATATGACCGGTGCGGATGCAGGTGCTGGTGTCTCGATTACCGCCGTCGCAGTACGCTGAGCCGTTTGAGCAATTTGCTCTAAAGCAGCGTCTACTTGTGATGAAACTTTGCGTTGCTGTGGAACCGCAGGCGCTTTAGCTCCATTAGACTCCACAGCTGCTATAACTTCCATTTTCTTTTTCCGAAACATGCCCATAAAGCCGCCAACTTTAATTTCCTTCGTATTTAATATGACGGCATCTTTTCCAAGTTCAGTTCGTATCAAGGTGACTGCTTCTGGAAGGGCATCTACGACATATTTTTTCACTCTCATAGGTTCACCACCCCGATACTTTGAACTTCAATATTCGGCTCCAGCTCACTATATGAAAGTACGGGTACATCCTGCATCGTTCTCTCAACAATTTGCCTCAAATACATCCGAATGGTTGGCGAAGCCAAAACTACAGGTTGCTGTCCCGCTTGAATCTGGCGATTTACGTGTTCATTAAGCTTTTGGTAAATTTGCTGAGTAGAAACGGGATCTAATGCAATATAACTGCCTTGATCCGTTTGCTGTACTGATTCTGCAATCTTCTTCTCAAGCTGCGGGCCTACTGTAATGACTCTAAGCGTGCTGCCTCCTGATGAGAATTGCTGTGTAATTTGTCTGGAAAGTGCCTGACGAACATATTCCGTTAATATATCTGGATCCTTCGTGTAGTTGCCATGATCAGCTAGTGCTTCAAAAATAGTAACGAGATCTCGTATAGAAATCTTCTCACGAAGCAGCTTTGCCAGTACCTTCTGAATATCGCCAACTGTCAAAATAGATGGAATCAACTCATCAATAAGTGCTGGATACGATTCTTTAACATTCTCAATAAGAAGCTTCGCTTCTTGACGTCCAATAAGCTCATGTGCATGGCGTTTAATAATTTCAGTCAAATGAGTTGCAACCACTGATGGCGGATCAACAACCGTATAACCGGATAACTCTGCTCGTTCCTTCATCTGCTCATCAATCCAAATTGCCGGCAAACCAAATGCTGGCTCTATGGTTTCAATACCAACAACGGAGTCGTCTTCGAAACCAGGGCTCATTGCTAAATAATGATTGAGCAGCAAGTCGCCTCGTGCAACGGTATTGCCTTTAATCTTGATGACATATTCATTTGGTTTTAATTGAATGTTATCTCGAATTCGAATAACTGGAACAACTAAACCTAGCTCTAAAGCACATTGCCTGCGAATCATAATAATTCGATCCAACAAATCTCCACCTTGCTGTGTATCTGCAAGCGGGATTAGACCATATCCAAACTCAAATTCGATAGGGTCAATTTGTAGAAGGCTAATGACACTCTCAGGACTGCGAACCTCTTCAATTTGCTGTTCTTCCACAAGCATTTCTTCTTGTTCTTGTTGTTTATTAATAACCTTCTGCATGCGCCAACCGCCAATAGCAAGAAGAATGGCAAACGGCCAAGTTCTCAAAATGCCGATTGGCGTCAAGCCTAGTAACGTTATCGTTCCTGCTGCTATGTATAAAAGTTTAGGATATTTGAAGAGCTGTGCAGTGACATCCTCTGCAAGATTGCCGTCAGAAGCTGCTCTCGTTACAATAAGTCCAGCTGCCGTGGAAATGAGCAGCGCCGGAATTTGGCTCACGAGACCGTCACCAATCGTCAATATTGAAAAGGTGGAAAGTGATTCTGAAAAGCTTAAATCATGTATAGCCATACCGATAATAAAACCGCCAACTAAGTTGATGATAAGGATGATAATCGATGCGATCGCATCCCCTTTAACAAATTTGCTGGCACCATCCATTGCTCCGTAGAAATCAGCCTCACGTTCAATTTTCGAACGACGATCTCTAGCTTGCTTCTCATTAATGAGTCCTGCATTCAAATCCGCATCAATACTCATTTGTTTACCAGGCATCGCATCTAGTGTAAATCTAGCTGCAACCTCTGCTACCCGTTCAGAACCTTTCGTAATAACGATAAACTGAACAACGACGAGAATGAGGAAGACGATAAATCCAATTGCTATTTGTCCACCGCCTACCCAGCTGCCGAAAGTTGCTACTACTTCTCCAGCTTCAGCATGGGATAAAATATTTCTTGTAGTCGATACGTTTAATGCTAATCGAAAAAGGGTAGTAATCAATAAAATCGCTGGAAATATGGAGAAATCTAGTGCTTCCCGCGTGTTCATAGCAATAAGTAAAATCATGAGCGCGATTGAAATATTAAGAATGATGAGAATATCAAGCAGCAAAACTGGAATCGGGATTATCATCATGAGAACAATGCCAATGACGCCGAACAGTATAATAAGATCTTTTAGTTTCATGACGCTGTCCCCTCCCGT
Source organism: Paenibacillus sp. J31P13 (assembly GCF_056269295.1). Classification (NCBI taxonomy): domain Bacteria; kingdom Bacillati; phylum Bacillota; class Bacilli; order Caryophanales; family Paenibacillaceae; genus Paenibacillus; species Paenibacillus sp. J31P13. Next base: position 732,905 of record NZ_JBWDNR010000001.1, on the reverse strand, counting down.
TGAATTATGACGATTTTACGCGCCCTTTCATTTTATATACGTAGGCCAATACTTCCGCGACCGCTTGGAACAAGTCTGGAGGAATGACGTCCCCGATTTCTGCTCGTTCGTAAAGCGCTCGGGCTAGTGGCTTATTTTCCATTGTTATAATGCCATTTTCTTTAGCAATCTCTCTTATTCGAAGCGCTACATGATCCATACCTTTAGCAATGATCTTAGGTGCTTCCATCTTCGATGCATCATATTTGAGCGCGATGGCAAAGTGAGTTGGATTGGTAATAATAACATCTGCCTTAGGCACCTCTTGCATCATTCGCTGCATGGCCATTTTACGTTGACGCTCACGTATTCGCCCTTTGATCAAAGGGTCGCCTTCAGATTTCTTATACTCATCCTTAATATCTTGTTTTGACATACGCAAGCTCTTCGCGTGCTCGTAACGTTGGTACATATAATCCGCGAAGGCGAGTACAGTAAGCACTGCACCAATCTCGATGCCCAATCTTACGGTTACACTCGCTGAATAACTAAATATTTGTTCAATCGGAAGACTAGTCAGCACTAGAATCCGATCCCATTCCTTCGAAATGGCCAGATAAACCAAAACACCTATAATGGAAAGCTTTAAAACACTTTTTAAAAACTCAGCGATCGTTTTCATAGATATAATGTTCTTAAAACCTTTGATCGGGTCTAATTTGCTAAGTTTCATTTTGAGAGGATCGCCAGTTAGCAAGAAACCAAATTGCATAATGTTTCCGAGAACACCTATCAGAATGGTTACCGCAAATATTGGAGCTAAAATCAGAAGGAGCTCCAACGCTATGTCTGAAAACAGTGACATGATATTGCTCGGCGTCAGCTCCATTAAAAGCCAATTCTCGAATAAATTTTGAAATAAATTCATGACATGCGATTTATAGTAACCGCCAAGCATCATAAATCCCATAAACGTGAACATCAATATTAAAGAACCAGGCAAATCAGAGGATCTAGCGATTTGACCTTTTTTTCTAGCTTCATCCTGTTTCTTAGGAGTGGCTTTCTCTGTTTTCTCCTGACTGAACAATTGAAGATCAAGCTCTAGTCGGTAATTACGCACGACAGCATCCTCCTATTGCCCTGCAGGCGGCGGTCCTTGCACGATTCCTAACAATTGTTCCAACGAGTCAAACATGATGGAAAACAATTTTTCGAATATTCCTGCCAGACTTGGCATTAATAACGCAAGTAAAACCAGCCCAATAATTAGTTTTAGTGGTATTCCAATAACGAACACGTTAAATTGAGGTGCTGTTTTCGTCAGAAAGCCTAATCCCACATCTGTTAAAAACATAGCAACAACGATGGGTGCTGCAATTTGAACAGCTAGCAAAAATATATTTCCTACTAATCTTGTCAAATACTCACTAATCCCACCGCTCATGATTCTACTAAAGAGCTCATTCGATAAGGGCATCCATTGATAGCTGTCCATCAAGCCTCTAATAAGATAATGATGACCATTCATCATAAGGAACAAGACAATCATCAACATGTACTTAAAATTACCGAGGAGCGGAGCAGAAGTGCCTGTGTGCGGATCAACAACGTTAGCCATTGCAAAGCCAACCTGTAAATCCATAAAACCGCCAGCAGTTTGCACGACCGTGAAGAACAAGTAAACGACGTACCCCATCAAAATACCAATTAGAATCTCTCGAAATAGGACAAGCACATAGGCAGCATCCGGTACGATACTTTGCTTCATTCCATAAGTTAGAAAAACGATAAATGAAATAAAAAAACCGAGTCCAATTTTAAAAGTATTCGGTACACCGCGGGAAGAAAAAACCGGCGCTACGACGAAAAACGCTGTTATTCGACAAAAGATAAGCAAAAAAATAGGAAACCCCTGTACGATCGCATTCATTCACTCACAACCTAACCGATGTAATTATGTAGATTATTCAGCAGATTATAAGTAAAGTCGATGACCGTGTTTAATATCCATGGACCAAATATAATAATAGACACGAAAACGGCTACAATTTTCGGAACAAAAGCAAGTGTTTGCTCCTGAATCTGTGTCGTTGCTTGAAATATGCTGACGAGCAGTCCAACAACCAGAGCAAGAACGAGCATCGGCGCACTGGCTTTCAGAACCACGAATACAGCCTCACCGGCTAACCCGATTATGAAATCAGTACTCATCAAACGTCCCTCCTTGCTGTTATCACGTGTTGAAACTCAGTAATAAAGACTTCACAATTAAGTACCATCCATCCACCAATACGAACAGTAGCAGTTTAAAAGGCAATGAAATCATGACCGGCGGTAGCATCATCATCCCCATAGCCATCAATGTACTAGCAACAATCATATCGATTACAAGGAATGGTATAAAAATAAAGAAGCCCATTTGAAAAGCTGTCTTAAGCTCACTTATTGCATAGGCAGGAATCAATACCGTTAACGGTATTTCCTCGAAGGAGGCAGGCTTCTCTGTTTTTGTATAATCCATAAACAGGAGCAAGTCCTTTGGTCTCGTATGCGAATACATGAACTCTTTCATTGGAATAGATGCCTCAGTGAAAGCTTCTGTTTGCGTTAGTTCGCCTTTTAAATAAGGTTGAAGCGCGACTTCATTCACTTGCGAAAATGTTGGCGCCATTATAAAAAAGGTTAAAAACATTGCGAGTCCAATGAGTACTTGGTTCGGAGGCATTTGCTGCGTACCAAGTGAAGTTCTTACAAATCCTAAAACAATAACAATGCGGGTAAAGCTAGTCATTAATACCAAAATAGCTGGTGCTACACTCAATACCGTAATAAGCAATAGAATGGACATGGCGCTAGTACCAGGCGTTTCACTGCTTCCATCCCCAATATTAATAGAGATATCGGGCAAAGGTTCTGCAAAGGCTTGGTTGTGAAATAACAATGCAAGAAGCTGTACAGCAACGATTGATATCCACCACTTATTTTTCATCATCCATCAACCGTTCGTTAGTTTTAGGTTCCTGCAGCAACGACTCGAATTGTTGCTTGCGATCAGTTTGCTGATCAAGCTTACTTTGGAGCATGTCTTGGAAAGAGTTTGTTTCATTCCATTGCTCGTTAGAAGGCTCTTTCCCAGTTGGCTCATTACGTTTGATCACTTTCTTCAAAAACTCAGTTAATGAATTTTGTGGCCAAGCCGTTTGAGTCTGCCGCTCTAGGGCAGCTAATACTGCTTCAGCATCTTCCGGTCTATCCAGTTTATCGATGAGTGTAATACTTTCACCGACGCCTACAATATAAATCCGTCCAGCAATTTCTACAACTTGAAGCGAATTGTTTTGTCCCAGTGCAATACCGCCAAGTGAACGAAGAGAACGATTCGTTCCCCACGTTCGGTTGCGTTGAGACAACCATTTAATGACTAAAATGATTAATACGATAACGATGGCGAGGGAGACAATGACCCAAATTAAGCTCCCTGCAAGATCATTAGAACCAGTGAACTTAATTTGTTCATCAACGTTTGAGCTGCTGTCATCTAATGAAGCAGCAGCAGCAAACCGAGGCAAGATCGCCATCCCAAGTGCGGATACCATTGAAATGCGAGAAAGTAATTTGAACATATAAACTAACCGTTATCCGAGTGTTTTCTTGATCGCTTCAATAACACGATCTGCTTGGAACGGCTTCACGATAAAGTCTTTAGCGCCTGCTTGAATCGCATCAATAACCATTGCTTGCTGACCCATTGCTGAACACATAATGATTTTAGCGTTGCCATCTATTTTTTTGATTTCTTTAAGAGCAGAAATCCCGTCCATTTCAGGCATTGTAATGTCCATTGTCGTAAGATCCGGTTTTAGTTCTTTGTACTTCTCAATAGCCTGAGCCCCATCTTGGGCTTCACCGACGACTTCGTAGCCGTTCTTTGATAAAATGTCTCGAATCATCATGCGCATGAAAGCTGCGTCGTCTACGATAAGAATGCGGTTTGCCATCTTTTTTATCCTCCTAGGATATTATTGTAGTTTTTGTATGCGGTCCCATTGGCTTACGATATCCGTTACACGAACACCAAAGTTTTCATCAATGACAACAACCTCACCTTTTGCAATTAGCTTGTTGTTCACTAAGATATCTACAGGTTCGCCGGCAAGCTTGTCCAGTTCAATAATCGAACCTTGCGAAAGCTCCAATATATCCTTAATCTGCCTCTGAGTCCTTCCTAATTCTACAGTGACCTTAAGTGGTATGTCGAGAAGTAAATTAAGATTTGTTTCATCTGGCTGAATATATGGCGCATTCCCAAAATTAGCAAATTGTACAGGCTGTACATTTACATTTCGATTAGCGGGTTGACCGTATGTATTTGGCCCTGGCTGCTGCATCGGAATGCCATAGCCTGGCGCAGGCGCTCCGTACTGCTGCATAGGCGGTACAGCGGCATGTAGCTGCGCTGCAGCCGTTTCTTGCATGGCTGTCGCTTGTTGTACAGCAGGAGGCGGAGTCGGCACTGAAGGCGCTGCTGGTTCCTCTTCTGCTACACCCATCAAGATATCAACCATTTGTTTTGCAAAATCAACTGGAAGAAGTTGGAAAATGGTAGAATCAATAAGATCGCCTATTTTCAATCGGAATGATACTTTTATAAACAAATCAACAGGAGGCAAGTGATCTAATCCGTCACCATTGTTGACATCTAAAATATCAATTCCTGGAGGTGAAATATTAACGAATCTATTAAAAATCGTTGACATCGAAGTAGCTGAAGAACCCATCATTTGATTCATAGCCTCTTGAACAGCGCTAATATGAATTTCATTCAGCTCTTCAAGAACGACATCGCCCTCTCCGCCAAGCATCAAATCAGCAATGATTTGCGCGTCCTTTGTTTTAATGACTAGTGAATTAATGCCTTGAAAACCATCCACATATTGAACACTAACCGCCACATGTGGTTTAGGGAAAATATCACCCAGCTCATCTTTTCTTACTAATGTAACATGAGGTGTCGTGATATCTACTTTTTTACCTAGTAGTGTGGAAAGTGCAGTTGCTGCGCTGCCAAAAGTAATATTTCCAATTTCGCCTAGCGCATCCTGCTCCATATCAGATAAGAAACTTGACAGTACATTTTCCTCTGAGGATGCTTGTACAGGTTCTGATTCATTGGAGGATTGACGAAGCAATGCATCAATCTCCTCTTGTGATAAATAATCCTTACTCGTCATTGTCTTCTTCCACTCCTTCGCTGACAATTTCGTCCACTTGTACAGCCAATCGATCCTTAACGGAGCCCGGACTGCCAATGAATTTCAGCTTGTCTCCAACTTTGATTTTAAGACCATCATCCACAGACTTATTTAATGAAATGACATCTCCCACCGTTAAGCCAAGGAATTCTTTAATCGTGATGGAGGATTCACCAAGCTCGGCAACGATTGGAAGCTTCGCTTTATTTACACGCTGCTCCAATATTTCTACCTCTTCAGGTGCACGTGCTTTTTTCTGTGAAACAAACCAATGATGGACAGATAGCCTTGACATAATAGGCTCAATAACAACATGAGGAATACATAGATTAATCATGCCTGTTGTATCGCCAATTTTGGTACTGAAAGATATAAGCGCAATCGTTTCATTGGGAGAAACAATTTGCATAAATTGTGGATTTGTTTCTAATGCTTCAAGCCTTGGAGAAATATCAATAATTGTTTTCCAAGCTTCTTGCAAGCTCTCAAACGTTCTGCTGAAAATGCGTTCCATAATGTTCGTTTCAATTTCAGTCAGGTTATTGATTTTGGAAGGTGCTACCCCTTGTCCGCCTAGCATTCTATCAAGCATGGCATAAGCGACATTGGGATTAACCTCTAATACCATTCGACCTTCAAGCGGTTCCGCTTCGAAAATGTTCAAAATTGTCATTTTGGGAATCGAACGAATAAACTCGTCATAAGGCAATTGCTCGACATCCACGACCGTAATCTGAACAAAAGTGCGAAGTTGCGCTGAGAAATAGGTTGTTAAGTATCTTGCAAAGCTTTCGTGAATCCTTGTAAGACTTCGAATATGATCCTTCGAAAACCGCACGGCGCGTTTGAAATTATAAACACTGACTTTCCGTGTTGTCTCTTCTTTCTTTAACTCATCTGCATCCATCTCGCCAGAGTCTAACGCTGCTAGTAGCGCATCAATTTCATTTTGCGATAAAACATCAACCAATTATCTCACCTCCTTCGAGGAATGTCGGCGTAATCCATTATATTTGTTGAATAATAAAGTTAGTGATTTCTACTTTTACCAATTTTCCTTTAGGAAGGATTGGTGTTATTAAGTTCAAGAGCTTGGATTCTAGTGCGTCTTCCCCCATGGATCCTTGAAGCTCTTCAGCTGTCATATCCGCTAAAACTCGGTTAATAATCGGTCTTACTTCAATTTCAAGCAGCTTATCAAAATCTTCTTTTGCCTTCTTGCCGTCTAGCTGGAACGCAAAGCTAAGAATAACAACATACTCCGGGTCTTTCAGGTTTCTTCTAAAATCCTTCAATTCAGATGTTACTTTCACACGTTCATCGGCAGATAATTTTTTTACCTCAATCGTCTGTGTTTCAGTAGCATTTTCCTTTGGATCTGCAAAAAATGATTTAAACAGTATTACGGAAACGATGGCAATTAATGTAATAGCTAACAAAATAGTAATCAGCCATGGAATCATTTTTTTCATTCTAGTGACCCTCCGTTATCTCACTCTTTTGGGCCGCCGCAATGAGGCCAATTGAACGAAGATACTGTTGATTAAGCAACACTAACTCCGCTGATTTTTCTTTTACAACAAGCTTATTCCCAGTCGTAAGCGTGATGATTGTATCAGCGGCTTCTTCAAACATTTCGATTAGAAGCGCATTAATCGTTACCTTCGTTCCATTCAAACGCGTTACAGTAATCATCAGTTACCCCCTCATATCTAGGGGAGGCTTGAAGCCCCCCGCTTGTTATGAATTACCTATCTCTTCAGATTAACAACTTCTTGCAAAATCTCATCAGAAGTCGTAATAATACGTGAATTCGCTTGGAAACCGCGCTGTGCTACAATCATTTCCGTGAACTCAGCAGTCAAATCAACATTAGACATCTCTAATTGACCAGAGATAATTGCTCCTGTACCCAATTCTGCATCACCTGCAAAAGTCAAAAAGTCTTCAATAGATGCGTCCGGGTTTGCGTTAGCTGTTACACGATACATATTCCCGCCAAGCTTTTCTAGACCGCTCGGATTAATAACTTTAGCTACACCAATTTGAGCAATCGGTTCAGAACCATCCACTGTCACACCCATAATCGTTCCATCTTGACCGATTGAAAATGAAGTAACTGCTTCATCAAGCGTTATGGTTTCACCTTCGGCCGTTAGAACAAAGTAACCGTCAGATGTAACTAGCTGTCTATTGGCATCTAGTTTGAAGTTACCAGCACGCGTTAGGAGCATTTCTGATTCATCATTTGCTCTTACAACGAAAAATCCGTCACCGTCGATACGAAGATCAGTAGCTTCATTCGTTGTCATCGCACTACCAGCGGTATGAACAGTATCAATTGCACTGATGGAAACACCTAGACCGATTTGCTTCGCATTGACACCACCACGAGTTCCCTCTTCAGGTGCAGTAATGCCTGATACCGTTTGACTTAAAATATCTTTAAACATAACCCGACCCGCTTTAAAGCCTACAGTATTGACATTCGCAATATTGTTACCAATAACGTCTAGCTTCGTTTGAAAGCCGCGCATACCGGAAACGCCTGAATACATCGATCTTAGCATGGATTTTATTTCCTCCCAAAAGATGATTTGTTGTTCTACACACCTGCATAAGGATAATTGCTAATAACTGCTTCAATCGGTCCGCAGTTGAAGGCCTCCAAGTAGGTCCAGCCTTACGATAAAATAATAGCACTATCAATTTGAGTAAATACGTTGCTTCTCATTTGACCGCCATCCATTGCCGTTACGACCGTGCGGCTTGGCACGTTCACTATCATTGCAATATCACGAAATACGATTAATGAGTCTTGTGCGCCTTTGGAAGCAGCATCTTCTACCGCGTTCATTATTTTTGTTAATGATTCTGGCTGCAATTTAATTCCACGCTGCTGCATTCTAACTTCAGCATGATGACTGAACTTAAGAACCTTCGCATCAAGCATATCTCGGAACTCAGTTGACTGTGGTGAACGGTTAGCTGCTGATTTATTCGACGTTAACGGTGTAGATTTAACCGGAAATAAATGTCCGATTTTAACACTGTCATTCATTATTTCTCAGCCCCTTCCGTACCATTGTCAGGGTTGGTTGAGTTTGAATCTCCTTCGGAGTCATCCGTACTGCCTGAATCCGGACTTTTCTCTGAAATAGAAGTCACATAATCTAGTGCAACATCCATACCTCCAACGGAAGCATATAGTACGCCATCCTTCGAAAGAATAGAATCAACAACACCCGTCGCTGTGTAGACCTCTCCTGCTTCGTCATACTGCTTCCATTCGATTGTCTTACCGATGAGGCTTGAAGCTGAACCAATGCTCTGACGCATTAAGGAAAGCTCAGTTGCCATATTCATTAGCTGCTCTACTGATGTGAATTGTGCCATTTGAGCAATAAAATCTTTATCTTGCATAGGCTGCATCGGATCCTGGTTGCGAAGCTGCGTAACTAGAATACTTAAAAATTGATCTTTTCCTAGCGTATCCGTCTTCTTCTCAGCTGCTGCTTTAACGTTGGATGCACTGTAATTCGGCCATACAGCGCGTGTAGAAATGCTATCTGTCACTTTTGGTCACCTCCGTTCTTCCGAGCGGTTTACCCAAAGCTTAAGCTTTAACGTTAATTCCTCTACCAAATCCAAGTCCTTGAACAGATGCTTGTGCGACTAGATCGGTTTCAAATTGTAACTCGCTGGAATTGCTGTCACCACTAAAGGATTGTTGAGCAAACTGCTGTTGGTTATTGCTTCGTCCTTGCTGCTGTTGAGAAAGCTGTGCAGCTGATTGACCTTGCGATACCTCTAGCTTATCAACCGCTAGTCCTTGCGCCTGCAGAGCAGCTCTGAGCTGCGCCATTTGGTTGTCTAGCATGTCTTTAGCCATAGCTGTATCCGTTTGGAATATTGCTGTTAACAAGCCGTTTTGCATCGTTATACGAACATCAACTTGACCCAAATGTTCTGGGAATAACATGATCTTCGCTTCTGAAATGCCATTTAATGTTGATAAATCGAATTTCTTAACGATTAAACCAGACATCGAATCTGCAAATTCATCTGCCATAACAAATGAGGTTGTTGTTGCTCCTGCATTTGCGTTAGAAGCAAGTGAAGCTAAACCGCGCATATTTTCAGAGCTTTGATTTCCAAGATGTGTGAGTGGAATAGTTTCAACTGTTGGACTCGTTCCAACTGAGTCTGTAACCTGTTCCTCATTGCTCGCTGCTGCCGCTTGGAAAGCAGGATGCACCGTTTGTTGTGAAAGCCTCTGTAACAGAGTACTTACTTCAGCTTGCGGAGCGCTTTGTAAAGTAAACAACTGGTTCGCTGCTGATGTGGATTTCACATCTTTTTTCGTAGCATCTGCTTCCAGAATGGATGCCAATGCTTGCAGTTGTTGAGCTACGAGTAAAGTGGGCTCCTGCTGTTGCACATGCTTGATATTTCCTTGCTGAAGCAACGCTTGCAACTGAATCAGTGAATCTTGCAAGCTGCTCTTCACGTTAGTAATAACGTTTGTATCTATTTCACTCGGTTCATTTCCCTCAGCAACATTTACTTTTGGAATCATTTGCTGAATAACAGGAACAGGAAGACCTAGTAGAGCAAGCAAAGCAGTCATTTGATCTAAAGCTGCTTCTAATTGCTGAAGCTGCTCATCATCAACCTTAACTTCACCGTCCTCCGACATGGACGCTTCCAATTGTTCGATCAAACCATCAATCATAGACATAAGGTCAGATAAGCCAGGCTTACTGGTGCTGCTCTCGACAGCCACGGATTCCTGTTTAACGACATTCCCTACTATTGTTACAGCCGCAGCTTTCCCATTAGTAGATTCTCCGTTAATTTGTTGAACCAATGCTTGTTGAAATTCTGCGCCATTCGTACTTTTGCTTGATTGTCCATTAGAAAGAGTTTGTGTTGGCGTTTGAACGGTTACGGCTTGTGGAATGTTCATCTCCATTTTTTTCACCTCCCTTCTTATTGAAAAGGCATAGAAGACAAAATGACGTTTAGCTGCCGGACATTAATTTAGCAACGAGCTGCGCAGTAAGCTTCTCGTTAGCACTTGACATATTGGCGATAATGGCAGAACGTGTTTGATTATCTACAGCATTTAAAATTCGCAGTACCTTGCTTGGGCTCACATCCACCATTTTGATTAGAAGATCAGCTGCGCTTTTTGCATCCATCGCCGTAAAAGTAGCGCTCAATTGCTCTTGATCAAGTACAGAAGCTGCTGGTTTTGTTTCTGCAGCTTTTTGCGTTTTCAATCTTGCTTGAAGTGCTGCTATTTGCAAATCCTTTGCTGTAACATTGTCTTTAAGCATCATAGCGGCTTCTGCTGCTGTTTTAGGATTCATCTTCTCCATAATACGAACACGATCATCAGATCTCATATTGGCGAAGACGAGCACCATTTCTTCTAATTCCATGCTTTGCAAAATAGGAGCCGCCTTGCTTGGCGTTATTTTGGCAAACATACTAGACAACTCTTGAATTTTAGCCTGATACTCTTCATTCTCTAGTAAATCTTCTTCATTGACTGTTTTGAGTTCAGAATTATCATTTTTCAAATCCTTAATTTCTTGCTCAAGAGCAGTCTTTGTTCCATTTGCCGTCGCTAGTTCACTTTCTATAGCCGAAAGCTGTGCTTGAAGATCCGCAATTTTTGCAGACATATTTGTTGTCTTCAATTCATTATCATTTAGCGAATCACCCTGAACTTTAGGTTCAGGAAGCACTTCCTTCAAAAAAGGAATGGAGTTTCCGGCTTCAAGCATCTTGTTGCGAAAATCATTATTAAAGAGGGTATACAGCACACCAAGCAATACGATTGCAAATAAAATCGGCGTCATCATAAACATAATACGTTCCAATGTGCTGTAGCCTTGCTTTTCATTATCCGAACCCGCCAATTCCACTCACTCCCTCTAGCCGGCGTACACATCCATTTAGGTGGTTGTCATCATAAAACGGACACTTGCCAGCTCATCCAACTCGTTCTGCTCTTTAATTTGAAGAGCATACTGGAATCGTTCGCGCGCATGATCTTTTGCTTTGAGCCATACTTTCTCATCCTTCATTTTTCCTGAGAGGACAAGTCTTCCATTCTCAACCGCTTTCTGCGCGCTTAACACATCTTTCAATTTACTTGCTATACATGTCTCTATGTATTCCAAGTATTGCTGAATGACTTGAAGCTCTGATAAAGTCACTGCAGTCTGAGAAGAAAATATAAGCTTTTCTTCCCATTCCTGCTGCTCCATACGCAATTCCTCAAGTGAAAGCTCTTCAGCAGCAAGCGTACCAATCGCTGATGAGAGCAACCATTCCGCCTGTGTTTTTTCACTGGATTTTAAATCAACAACCTTTTGAAAGGAATATCGGAATATTGCCATTTACCGGTTCAGCTCCTGTAGAAATTCGTAATTAAGCGATCCTGCGCATCCTCTAAACTTACCTTTTCATTGGTCTTTTGCTTGGTATAGCTATGAATCGACTCAATAAATTGAAGCGCCAAATCAATTTCTTCATTAGAACCTCGTTGGTACGCCCCGATATTGATCAAGTCTTCCGAATCTTTATAAACAGCAAGTAATTTCTTTAATTCATTAGCTGCATCCTGCTGCTCTTCGGTTACAATTTCCTTCATTACACGACTAACCGAAGCCAGTACATCAATTGCAGGAAAATGACCTTTATGCGCTAAATGTCTGCTTAACACAATATGTCCGTCTAAAATACCGCGAACTGCATCGGCAATTGGTTCGTTCATATCATCACCATCAACGAGTACGGTATAGAAAGCTGTTATTGAGCCCGTAGGACCAGTCCCTGCACGTTCTAGAAGCTTTGGCAAGGCAGCAAATACGGAAGGCGTGTAACCGCGTGTAGCAGGAGGCTCGCCAATTGCTAGTCCAACCTCACGTAATGCCATGGCATAGCGAGTAACGGAATCCATCATTAGCATCACGTTTAAACCGCGATCTCTAAAGTATTCCGCTATGGTAGTAGCGATTAAAGCACCTTTCATCCGAATCAAGGCAGGCTGATCAGAAGTAGCAACTATAACAACTGAACGAGCTAAACCTTCTGGACCCAGGTCCTTTTCAATAAATTCAAGCACTTCCCGGCCACGCTCACCAATTAGAGCAATGACATTAACATCAGCGGAAGTGTTTCTAGCAATCATGCCTAGCAGCGTACTCTTACCGACACCGGATCCTGCAAAAATACCAACACGCTGACCACGACCGACTGTTAGCAGTCCATCGATAGCTCTAACCCCTATCCCAAGCGGTTCAACAACTCTTGGTCGCTTCAGGGGATTGCTTGGTTCATTATGTGTAGAGTAATGCGGCATACGGCTTGGTAAAAACGAACCATCCAATGGATTGCCTAAGCCATCTAACACTTTGCCTAACAATTCAGAACCAACTTGAACGGTCAATGGCTTTCCAGTACCTACAACATCGCAGCCTGGGCTAATCGAATGCAGATCACCTAGCGGCATTAAAATGACTTTATTCTCGCGAAAACCAACGACTTCAGCTTTGATCGGTTTGGCACCCTTGGAAGGATATATGAAGCACACATCTCCAATGCTGGCATCAGGACCTTCTGATTCAACGGTAAGACCGATAACCTGAGTTACTTTACCATTTACCCGTACAGGATCAAGCGGTTGTAAATGCTCGATATACTTTAGCACGTCTAAATTATTCAGTATCATCAAAATGCCCTCGCTCTTCGCCGCTGTGATGAGCTAGTTGAATTAATTCTCGTTTAATCTCCGCTAGCTGTGTATCAATACGTGCGTCAATGCTGCCAAATGATGATCGTATCACACAGCCGTTATCCTTAACGGTTGAGTCAGGTAATATTTGCAGCTCTGCTTGCGAATCAATTGCAAAATGAAGCTCTTCTCTAGCCGCCTGGACGAAAGCCAGCTGTCCTGGTGCAACACATAAGGTGATAACACCTTGCTCTCTTCGTCTAGATAGTGATTTTCGAATGAGCTCGATTGACATTTCCGGCGCTAGTGTAAGCTGTTCACCTATAATTTTTTCTGCAATAGCACAGCTTAATTCAACAAGAAACGGTTCGGCTTCTTTAATAATTTGCTCTCGCATTTCGTATGCTGTTTTCAACACATTCGATGCTTCAGCCATTTTTTGTTCCCAAAGTTCTTTTAGCTCTTTCTCAGATTGCGCTGCTCCCTCTTCATAGCCAAGCTTATAGCCTTCTTGTCTAGATTTTTCGGATTCAGCTTCATCTTCCATACGCTTTTGCAGCCACCATACATCAATCTGCTGCTGTGCATCGGTTAAAAGTTGTTCACTTGTTTGTGCTGCTTCTTGAAGTCGTTCTTGTGCAAAGTTTTGTGCGTCATTCAGTATTTGGTCTCGCAATGAGATGGTTTCTTCATCTGGACCTGCTTCAACTTCGCTTTGCTCAACTGACTCATCCGCGAATTGGAAGTTATGCTGGTGAAGCCATTCCAATTGTTTAAGTTGATCTACTGAAACAACACTCGAAGATTTTATCAAATTAGACAATGATATCGTCTCCTCCACCGCGAGCGATGATAATTTCACCAGATTCTTCTAATCTGCGAATAGTAGCAACGATACGCGTTTGTGCTTCTTCTACATCGCGAAGGCGCACTGGACCCATGAACTCCATTTCTTCCTTGAATGTCTCGGCCATACGCTTCGACATATTTCGGAAAATAGCTTCCCGCACTTCTTCGCTCGCAACTTTAAGCGCAAGCTGAAGATCTGTATTCTCGATATCGCGAATGATACGTTGAATGGAACGATTGTCGACATTGACAATATCCTCGAATACAAACATCCGTTTTTTGATTTCTTCTGCAAGCTCTGGATCTTGAATTTCGAGCGCGTCCAAAATAGTACGTTCCGTACCGCGATCGACACCATTCAAAATTTGAACGATGGAATCGATACCGCCGGCATTCGTGTAATCCTGCGTAACAGTTGCCGAAAGTTTTTGTTCCAAAATACGCTCTACCTGAGAGATTACTTCTGGTGAAGTACTGTCCATCAGTGCAATTCTTCTTGCGACATCCGCTTGTTTCTCTTGCGGGAGCGAAGATAGAATATGTGAGGATTGCTCCGATTGCAGATACGATAATACCAATGCGATCGTTTGTGAATTCTCATTTTGAATAAAGTTCAAGATTTGAGTAGGCTCTGCTTTTCTAGCAAAGTCGAAAGGTCTAACTTGAAGCGTCGCTGTTAAACGATTAATAACTTCAAGGGCCTTTGTTTCTCCCAATGCTTTTTCCAAAATATCTTTAGCGTAAGAGATACCGCCTTGAGTGATATATTCTTGAGCCATACAAATTTGATGGAATTCGCTTAAAATGGTTTCACGGTCAAGACTATCGACCTTTCGAACATTCGCTATTTCCAATGTCAGCTGTTCAATTTCTTCCTCACGTAAATGCTTGAATATTTGTGCAGACACTTCAGGACCTAGCGTGATGAGCAATATTGCCGCTTTCTGTCTTCCTGTCAGCCCATGCATTGATTTCGACAATTGAACCACCTCTATTCATCCACTAGCCATGTGCGTAAAAGATTAACGAACTCATCTGGTTTCCGCTTGGCGAGTGTTTCAAGATTTTTACGGGCTTGACTGTCATTGTTGATACTTTCCAGATCAAGCGTAGGATATTCCACATTTGCAGGAGCTGCAAATTCAACTTCTTCTTCAACAGCTTTTTTGCGTCTGCGAGCAAGCATAAAGATAAGTCCACCGATTAATGCAAGTGCAGCAACACCTATACCAATAATCCACGGCATGGATAATCCGGCTGTTTGAGTTGAAGATGAACTATTTGAAAATGGTCTAGCAATTAGCGAAACTTTTTTGCCCATTAGTACGTCATCATTAACATCTTGACCAGAATCAGCAAGCTGTGCTCTTACCAAAGATGTTAAGTAACTCATAATGGCTGTTTTGCTAGCATCATCACTCAATGCTGACTGTTCAATACCGATACTAATAGATAGATCTTTTAGTAAGTACGGTCCGGAAACAATATTATTATTAATCCGGTTGAACTCATAGTTTCGAATTTGAGAATTTGTTTCAGAAGAATTTGTGCCCGAGCTCGTTGCTTCATAGCCTGGAACATCCGTCTCACCAGTACCAGCAACGCCGCCAGCTTCACCTGAATTCCCCGTTGATGTGCTGTTGTTGATTTCTTCACTAACAACAATACCGTTGTTATTGTTATTATCTAATGGTTTAACAAGAGATTCTTGTGACTGCTTCTTATCAAAGTTCATGCTGCTCGAAATTTGAATAACCAGCTTATCAGGTCCAACAAGCGGTCCAAGGAATTGTTGAATGTTCTTCTTTAATTCTGCTTCATACTTCCGCTGAATTTCGAATTGTGATTCAACAGCATCCGAATTGCTTATCATCCCGCCATTCGTTTCCGAATAGATAAGATTCTCTTGCGGGCTTGAGATCGTAATGTCTTCTATTGCTAATTTGGGCACCGCAGTTTTCACCAAATTATAGTAGCCGTCGATTTCCTTCTGACTTGGACGATAACCGGATTTAAACTCCAGCATAATGGATGCCGAAGCATGCTCTTGCTCTTCTGCAGTTGTGAGAAAAACACTCTTCTCAGGCAAAGTGACCAAAACCTTAGAACGATCTACACCTTGCATGGCATTCAACAATTGTTGTATTTCACCATTCAAAGCATTCAAGTACTTCACATTGAACTCATTCTCCGTCGTTCCAAAGGAAGTTGAGCTTGAACTAAAAGCCTCAAAACCGATCGAACCATTTTGAACGAGACCTTGTGAACCAACATCAACCTTTATCCGTGATGCTTGATTACTTGGAACTGATACATTTTTACCATTTTTACTAAGCTCGTAAGGGATTCCGGTGCTATCTAAATAGGTCATAATAGCAGCTGCATCTGTTGAATCCAAATTCTGAAAGGCAAGTTCGTATTCAGTCCTTGTAAAAACGATCGTTAACAAGATAATCGCTAATAACAAACCACTAATTGAAGCCCCCAGCCATATTTTTTGTTTTCTGCCCATTTGGCCCCAAAATTGAGTGAGCCTTTCTCGATACTGGGCGATTCTCTCGTTCACATTGTCACCTCACCCATATACTCTGCTACTTCAAAAGTATAATTAAATTTGCATCCGCATAATCTCTTGATAAGCTTCTACCACTTTGTTGCGGACTTGTGAGGTAAGTTGCAAACTCAGCTGTGCTTGCTCTGAGGCAATTAGTACCTTCGTAACATCAACTTGTCCAACTAAATATTGGTCGTTCAGCTTGTGTACATTCTTCTCTTGATTGCTTACACTTTCAATTGCTGTTTGCAAATATTGACCAAAAGACTGAGTCAATTCTGCTGGTGTAGCCTCTTGTAGCGATTTTGACTCTACTAACTTAGTCGGTTGAATCTGGGCGAGCGAGATCGATTGTATCATTATGTACCCTCCTATACGTCACTTGATGGATTTAAAGCTTTATTTGCCGATTTCAAGGGCCTTAACAAACATCGATTTCGATGCATTGATCGCAGTCACATTCGCTTCATATGCTCGAGAAGCTGCAATCATATCGACCATTTCTTTCGTTACATCCACATTCGGCATATTCACATAGCCTTTTGAATCTGCATCCGGATGAGTCGGGTTATAAACAAGCTTATTTGGAGATTGGTCTTCTTTTATTTTCGTCACCTTAACCCCCTGTGCTGTGGAACCATTTCCTATCTGATTAGATAACACACTTGAAAACGACTGTTGCAATGGCTCCATAACGACCATTTTCCGCTTATAAGGCTGGAATTGACCGTTCACAAAGCTGCCACGAGTCGTTTCTGCGTTTGCTATATTGGAAGAGATTACATCCATTCGTAAACGTTGTGCAGATAATGCGGAAGCACTAATGTCAAACCCTGTTGATAATTTCATCGTTAGCCCCTTCCTCCAATTGCAGTGCGCATCATCGACGCATCATGATTAATTTGCTGTACATAGAAGTTATAACTTAGTTGGTTTTTTGCGAGCAAAGACATCTCTCGATCGATATCGACATTATTTTCATTGTTATTCATCGAAGTTGTTTCAGAGGTCACAACTTTGGGTATAGGTATAAGAGAAGTTCCGGCTCCTATCGGTATATGCTTTAGATTGGTTCGCTTACCAACTAAATTGCTTTGCCCGTTATTACCCATTGATTGTTCTAACAATTCTTCAAATAGTACCTCGGATCGTTTGAACTGCGGCGTATCACTATTAGCTATATTGTTTGAAATGACACGTTGGCGCATTTCAGCAGCTTGCAGTGCGCCCTGCATTCTTCCAAACGAGGCGCTGTTCAACAAATTCACGTAGTTTCACCACTTTCGCATAAGAGATCATCAAATTTCACTTAAAAGTTCATCAATACGTATTCAACAGAATATCCGACATTCCTGCCTGCTTCGACATAATAAATTAAAAAAATGAGAGTATGTGTCGATTATTGCCGACATGATAATTTTCAACAATTTCCTAATTTATTACAATGAGAAAAAAGCCCTATCTTTTTTCAAAGATAGGGCTTTTATGGACTGAATGTCCTATATTTACAGCTTGTTTTTTTCAAGTTTTTCAAGAAGTTGGTTATTTAAGATTTTAATGTATGTGCCTTTCATCCCTAAAGATCTAGTTTCGATGACTCCAGCACTTTCTAGTTTGCGAAGCGCATTTACAATTACGGAGCGTGTAATGCCCACTCTGTCCGCTATTTTTGATGCTACAAGCAGCCCTTCCTTACCATCAAGCTCTTCAAAGATATGCTCAACAGCCTCCAGCTCGCTAAATGACAATGAACCTACAGCTACAGACACCACCGCTCTGCTTCGAACCTCAAGTTCAATCTCTTCTGAGCGTTCACGAAGAATTTCCATGCCCACGATCGTTGACCCATATTCCGCAAGAATAAGATCATCATCATCAAATGTACCCGACAAGCGTGTCAATACTAATGTGCCTAAACGATCGCCTCCCCCAATAATGGGAACCACCGTCATAATTTCTTGTTCTCCCAGCATAGGAAATGTTTCGTAAATGCCACTGTCAGGAGATACATTCGTCATCGATTCTTGCATATCAAGAAAGAGATTATTGCTCTCTTGCGGAAAACGCAGCTCATCCGCTGAAAGTGATCGAATAAAATCATGTTGATACGCATCAACTCCAGCGCAGCCTAGAATCTTCCCTTTACGGCTGACGACAAAAGCATTTGTTTGTATCGTTGTGCAAAGCACTTCTGCCATTTCTCTGAAACTGAGTGCTTTACCGGCAGCACGCTGCAGCAGCCGGTTCAGCGTTCTCGTTTTTGTTAATAAAGTCATTTTTTTATTGCCTCCCAAAACTCATAACCACTACAGTATATATTGACTCAAATCGCGATTTTGTGCAATGCTTCCTAGTTTTTCTCTTACGTATTCCGGAGTTATTGTCATTTTATCCAGAGACAGTTCTGGCGCTTCAAATGACAAATCCTCAAGCAGCTTCTCCAAAATGGTATGCAATCTGCGTGCTCCGATATTTTCAGTATTTCGATTAACCTCGGCAGCAATAGAAGCTAATTCCCGAATCGCTTCATCCGAAAACTCAATTTGTATGCCTTCCGTTTCAAGCAGAGCTGAATATTGCTTTGTTAAAGCATTTTTTGGTTCCTTCAAAATGCTCACAAAGTCTTCCAGAG
Source organism: Paenibacillus sp. J31P13 (assembly GCF_056269295.1). Lineage (NCBI taxonomy): Bacteria > Bacillati > Bacillota > Bacilli > Caryophanales > Paenibacillaceae > Paenibacillus > Paenibacillus sp. J31P13. Next base: position 713,886 of record NZ_JBWDNR010000001.1, on the reverse strand, counting down.
TCAAACTCGTCAACTCAACGCGAATCGGAAAACGACCTTGGAGTTCTGGAATCAGGTCAGATGGCTTTGCTACATGAAAAGCACCAGCAGCAATAAAGAGAACATAGTCCGTTTTCACAGGACCGTATTTCGTCATTACCGTTGAGCCTTCTACGATAGGCAATATATCACGTTGAACGCCTTCTCTTGACACATCAGGTCCAGCACCTCTTGATGGACTAGCAATTTTGTCAATCTCGTCTATAAATATAATGCCTGATTGCTCAGCTCTTATAATAGATTCTGAAATGACATCATCCATATCAATCAGCTTGTTCGCTTCTTCAATAATAAGCACCTTGCGCGCTTCTTTCACGGGAAGCTTACGCTTCTTAGGCTTCTTAGGCATCAGCTGTCCAAATAGCTCCTGCATATTCATGCCCATTCCTTCAGGCCCTTGACCAGACAGCATATCCATCATGTTCGGCGATGAATCCTCAACCTCGATTTCTATCATTTCATTCTCCAGTTTCCCATCGGCCAGCTGCTCTTTCATTTGTGAGCGTTTCTGCGTATTGGCTTGATCCGCTTCAGGAGTCTCTTCTGTCTCTTCCGCTTGCTGTTGATTGCCAAAGAGCATTTCAAAAGGGTTTTTAGTGGATTTCGCTTTTGTTGCCGATGGGACAAGCAATGACAAAATCCGATCATTAGCCAGCTTCTCTGCCCGATCCTTCACTTTTTCTGTCTTTTCCGATTTCACCATTCGAATTGCGGTTTCAATCAGATCGCGAACCATAGATTCAACATCGCGTCCAACATAACCTACTTCAGTAAACTTCGTAGCTTCCAGCTTAACAAACGGCGCTTTAACGAGCTTCGCCAGTCTACGTGCAATTTCCGTTTTACCTACCCCGGTTGGACCAATCATCAAAATATTTTTCGGAACGATTTCATCACGAAGCGTTTCATCAAGCAAACTTCTGCGGTAACGATTACGGAGAGCAATTGCTACGGAACGTTTCGCTGGTTTTTGACCGACAATATATTTATCAAGCTCCGCTACGATCTGACGTGGGGTCAGTGCATCATTTCCCATTTTCAAAATCCCTCCGATTTCTATTTATCAATCTGACTTCTCGAAGCATGTTTCTTCACTGAAATTTTATTTTTTATATTTTATTCGATTTCTTCAACAATAATATTACTATTCGTAAATACACAGATTTCAGAGGCAATTTCTAAAGAAGAGCGTGCGATATCTTTTGCTTCCATTTGTGGAGCATGACGCTGAAGCGCTCTAGCAGCCGATAACGCAAAGCTTCCGCCTGATCCAATTGCTAATATGCCGTCATCCGGTTCGATAATTTCACCATTTCCCGAAATAAGGAGCAAACCGCTTTTGTCCATAACGAGCATCATTGCTTCCAGTCGACGCAAAACACGATCAGAACGCCAATCCTTCGCCAATTCCACAGCAGAGCGCTGTAGATTGCCATGATGCTCCTCAAGCTTCCCTTCAAACTTTTCGAATAACGTTATGGCGTCAGCAACTGATCCCGCAAATCCAGCTATAACCTGACCACGGTATAGTCTTCTAACCTTTTTTGCTTGATGCTTCATTACCATACTGTTGCCGAAAGTCACCTGTCCATCTCCAGCAATTGCGCCCTTCCCTTCATGGCGTACGGCGCAAATGGTAGTCGCGTGAAATTGCATTTCCATTGCTTTGCCTCCTCTAAATAGTTAATTGAAAAGACTTGGTATGTTCTCTTTACGAAATTCTACTGTAAATGTTCCCGTTTAAATAGTTCAATACCTTCTAATGCTCGATTAGCAATCATTTCATTCTTTTCTTTTTTGCTCTTCATTCTCTTTTCAAGCGGCGGGAACAATCCAAAGTTCGCGTTCATCGGCTGAAAATGTTTGAAATCTGCTGTTGTTATATAATTAGCCATGCTTCCTAAGGTTGTTTGCTCAGGCAATACTACTGGCTCAAGTCCGCGTGCCAATCTAGCCGCATTCATACCGGCAATTAATCCTGATGCAGCTGATTCTACATAGCCCTCAACACCAGTCATTTGTCCTGCGAAGAACAACGTTTCGCGGTTGTTGAGCTGGTAGGTTGGCTTCAATAAACGTGGTGAGTTAATGAACGTATTACGGTGCATAACACCAAAACGAACAAACTCGGCATTTTCAAGACCAGGAATTAGTTGGAATACACGCTTTTGCTCGCCCCATTTGAGATGAGTCTGGAAACCAACCAAGTTATAGAGCGTACCAGCCGCGTTATCTTGACGAAGCTGAATAACGGCATGCGGAAGTGTACTTGTATGCGGATTGATTAATCCGACAGGCTTCATTGGTCCGAACAATACCGTTTGCTTCCCTCTGCTTGCCATTATTTCTATCGGCATACAGCCTTCAAAATATACTTCCTTCTCAAAATCCTTAACTTCTGCCGTCTCTGCAGTCGTAAGCGCCTCATGGAAAATTTCAAATTCTTCTTCTGTCATTGGACAGTTCAGATATGCAGCCTCACCTTTATCATATCTTGAAGCGAGATATACTTTATTCATATCTATAGAATCTTTCTCCACAATAGGAGCTGCTGCATCATAAAAATAAAAATACTCTTCTCCCAGTAAATCTCGAATTTGAGCAGACAAGCCTGGCGCAGTAAGCGGACCCGTTGCGATTACGACAATGCCGTCCTTTGGAATCTCAGTTACTTCCTCATTACGGACTTCCACTAGCGGGTGATCATGCAGCCTGCGAGTAACCTCACCGGAGAATCCGTCACGGTCAACAGCTAATGCACCGCCTGCCGGCACTGCATGCTGATCAGCACAGCTCAAGATTAATGAGTCTAGTTGTCTCATTTCTTCTTTCAAAACGCCTACAGCGTTTGCTAGTCCATTTGCACGCAAGCTATTGCTGCATACGAGCTCAGCAAATTGATTCGTATGATGGGCCGGTGTCTTTGTAACCGGACGCATTTCATAAAGAACGACAGGTACTCCTTGTGATGCGATTTGCCATGCAGCCTCACTGCCCGCAAGACCTGCCCCGATGACTGTTACTTTTTGTGGTTGCGACAACATTAGTCAATCCTCTCAAAAATAAATTTCACCCATGCCCTAGACTTGGGTCTTTTCTATATACATTTTATAAAAAAACCAACCTCAAATACAAATCTTATGAACTTACACAAAGTATTGCTTTATTACCATGAATCAGACTTAAAAATTAACTCTTCTATTATATGTGTGCAAATGATGGTTAAACCCTCCCGAGTTGGGAGGGTTATGGTTGTCTTAGCATGCACATGGACTTATATTAACGTGTCCTCCCTGTTAAGAGGGAGGACAGATTATTAAAGTTGAATTGGTTGCTGATCCCATCAAAACATAGCATAAGGATAACTTATTCCCTTCCTGCTTGAGCTCTGAGTGATCTAGCCATTCTCAATATCTTGATCGTCCTCATCCAGAACTTCTTCAGAGTAATCACAGTTTGGACATTTCAATTTCAATCCTGCCCGATTGCGTTTCTCTGTAAGCAAAGCATTACATTCTGGGCATGGCTTGTTGGTTGGTTTGTCCCATGATACATAATCACAGCCTGGATATTGATCACAGCCATAGAAGATCCGCCCCTTCTTACTGCGGCGCTCGATAATATGACCTTCTGCACATTTCGGACAAGTGACTCCGATATCTTTAATGATAGGCTTCGTATTCCGGCAATCTGGAAAACCAGAGCATGCAAGGAATTTACCGAACCGTCCCATTTTGTAAACCAAATGCTTACCGCATTTTTCACAGATCTCATCGGAAACTTCATCTTGAATCTCAATTTCCTTCATTTCCTCTTCTGCTACTTCAAGGCGCTTCTCAAAGGTTTCATAAAAAGTCGCAAGCACTTTCACCCAGTTTTCTGTACCTTCCTCTACATGGTCAAGATTTCCTTCCATGTTTGCGGTAAATTCAGCATTGAGAATTTCCGGGAAAAACTCCTCCATGAGCTGGATAACTAGATCGCCAAGCTCTGTCGGCATAAATTTTTTCTCTTCCATTGCTACATATCCGCGCTTTTGGATCGTCTCCAATGTAGGCGCGTATGTACTTGGGCGTCCTATACCGAGCTCTTCCAACGTTTTCACTAGTCTTGCTTCCGTAAATCGCGGCGGCGGCTGGGTAAAATGTTGTTTGGGATCGATGGTTTCAGAACTTATAATATCTCCAGTTGCTATTGGAGGCAAAAATTTATGCTCCTCAACTGTTCCATCATCGTTTCCTTCCACGTATACCTTCATAAAACCAGCAAATTTTATTTTTGAACCATTTGCCCGAAAGACCGTCTCTCCCGCTTTCAGATCAACTGTCATCGTATCCAGCACAGCTGATTGCATTTGACTAGAAACATAACGTTCCCATACAAGCTTATACAATCGGAACTGATCACGACTCAAGAATGGCTTCATAGAATCTGGATCACGCAAAATAGATGTTGGACGAATCGCTTCATGCGCATCCTGGGCATTGCTGTTCTTTTTGGTATATACGCGCGGTTGCTCAGGCACATAAGCTGCACCGTACTTTTCAGTTATGAATTCCTTTGTTTCCTCTTGAGCAATTGGCGAAATTCTGGTCGAGTCCGTTCTCATATATGTAATGAGACCGACCGTTCCTTCTTTCCCTAACTCAACACCTTCATACAGCTGCTGTGCAACGGACATTGTCTTAGAAGCACGAAAGCCAAGCTTACGCGCTGCTTCCTGCTGCAGCGAACTCGTAATGAAAGGAGGGGCCGGATTACGAAGACGCTCCTTCTCCCTAACGTCAGACACTAGGAATTGATTGCCTCCCATGGCATCAAGAACTGCCTTAACTTCCTCTTCTTTGCCAAGGACACGTTTATCACCGTTCATGGAATGATATTTTGCATCAAATGGAATTCCTGAGTGGTTAAGCTTCGCTGTAATAGACCAGTATTCTTCAGGCTCGAACGCATCGATTTCATTATCGCGATCGATGATAAGCTTTACGGCAACCGATTGAACACGTCCAGCGGATAATCCTTTTTTTACTTTCTTCCAAAGCAATGGACTAATCTTGTACCCTACCAAGCGATCCAAAATACGTCTAGCTTGTTGAGCGTTTACAAGGTCCATATTAATTTTACGCGGTGTCTTGAACGCATCCTTAACCGCCTGCTTTGTTATTTCATTAAATACAACACGACATGTGTCTGTTTCATTCAGCTCAAGGTAATGTGCCAAATGCCAAGCAATTGCTTCTCCTTCGCGATCCGGATCGGCTGCTAGAAAGACATGTTTCACTTTTTTGCTGGCATCCTTTAATTCTTTAAGGACGCTGCCTTTACCTCGAATGGTAATATATTTTGGATTAAAATCATTTTCAACCTCGACGCCGATCTGGCTTTTGGGCAAATCGCGAATATGTCCCATTGAAGCTTTAACGATATATTTACTGCCAAGATACTTGCCAATCGTTTTGGCTTTGGCTGGGGATTCGACGATAACTAATGAATCTGCCATGTGAGGCGCCTCCTCTCTCTAAATCAAACTATAAAGCAATATATATGGATCCGGGCTGCAGTTCAATTTTCCGTTTTATACATAAATTTAGCAGAAGTGCGTTCAAATGTCCAAACGGGATGGCTGATAGCTCGTGTAATTCATTGATAGATAAGGGTTGATCATGCAAAAAATCGATTAGTTTCAACTCTTCAGGAGTTAAAACTGCAAACTTTTCAGGTCCTTTGGAATCACTTCCGCCTCTTCTAGCCTGACTTGCTTCTAATGCAGCTGGGAGCCAATTCAGTTCTTCAATGATGTCTTGCACATTCGTTATAAGCTTCGCTTCACCGCGTTTTATAAGTTCATTCGGTCCTTCGCTCTTGGGAGAGGAAATGGGACCGGGAATCGCAAATATTTCACGCGACATTTCTAATGCATGTTTTGCTGTTATAAGTGATCCGCTTTTTGTAGCTCCCTCAATAACGACCGTCCCTACAGACAATGCTGCGATGATGCGATTTCGCTGTGGAAACTGTCCGGGATGCAGCGGCGTACCGATCGGCGTTTCCGAGACAAGCAAACCCTGCTGGGCTATTTTGTGAAACAAAGATAAATTTTCTGGAGGATAGCAGCGATCTATAGGTGTAGGCAAAACAGCAATAGTGCCTCCCGCTCCATACAAGGCTGCCTCATGCGCTTTACTATCCACACCTCGTGCTAGTCCGCTAACAACGGTTAAACCCGTTGTAGACAGCTCCTGCGCCATCGTCATCGCTGTTTGTCTGCCATAAGCTGTCGCACTCTCGTTCCCACCACTGCAATTGCTGGTCGCTGCAGCAGTTCTAGGCGCCCCTTGGCATACAATACCCAAGGAGGCTGAGCAATTTCTCTCAATATTTGCGGATATTCGGAATCATAAGGGGTCAATGCTACTGCATTAGCACGGGCTACAGCTTCGGATGGATCCTCTGTTAGTATCCACGGCCTCTGCTCATAACGCTCGGCAGCAGATTTCGCTTGACTACGGTTTAGCCCGATCGCAAGTAAATCTTCCATGCTCCACGTTCGTTTATTCCAAAACTGATGAGAAACGGCTTTTTGAATGGCATGCCAGCCGATACCAGGAATTTCATGAAAGGCAATAATCATTTGTCTGCGAATATCTTTTTTAAGTTCGATGTCAATCAACCCTTTCTTATATAGGGTTGGCTTGCATTCTTATCTATTGTGCGTTACAAGAGATAAGATTGCAAGTCAACCCTTAAAAAAATGACGATAAACAAACAAAAAGCAACCTCTTAACTCCCGTAATCGGGTCGTTAAAAGGTTGCTTACCTTTGTAGCTCTATTTAATTTGATGACTATTTACGAGTAATACATTTTTCGAGCAAGCCTTGCTCTTCAAGAACACTTACAAGCGTTGAACCCATTTCAGACGGTGTAGGTGCTACTTTAATACCGCATGCTTCAAGCGTAGCGATTTTTTCTGCAGCTGTACCTTTACCACCGGAAATGATAGCGCCTGCATGTCCCATACGTTTTCCTGGAGGCGCTGTAGCGCCGCCAATGAAGCCGACAACCGGTTTTTTCATGTTAGCTTTAATCCACTCAGCAGCTTCTTCCTCTGCTGTACCGCCGATTTCACCAATCATGATTACCGCATAGGTATCAGGATCTTCATTAAATAGGTTCAGGATATCAATAAACTCAGAGCCTTTAACAGGGTCGCCGCCGATACCAACTGCAGACGATTGTCCAATGCCGCGAGTAGTCAATTGATGAACCGCTTCATAAGTCAACGTACCTGAACGTGAGATAACGCCAACATGGCCTTTTGTATGAATGTAGCCCGGCATAATACCGATTTTGCACTCATCAGGAGTAATAACGCCTGGACAGTTTGGTCCGATTAGAACGGTTTTGCTGCCATCCATATAACGTTTTACTTTTACCATGTCAAGTACAGGAATACCTTCTGTAATACAAATAACAAGATCAAGCTCAGCGTCTACAGCTTCCATAATCGCGTCAGCAGCAAATGCTGGCGGAACATAGATAACCGAAGCGTTAGCGCCAGTCGCAGCTACAGCTTGAGCAACCGTGTTAAATACAGGAAGAGAAACGAGCGTTCCGTTATCAAGTGTAATGTCAACGTTCGTTCCACCTTTACCAGGTGTTACGCCGCCAACCATTTGCGTACCGTATTCCAGTCCGCCCTTTGTATGGAACAAGCCAGTAGCGCCTGTAATACCTTGGGTAATAACTTTTGTATCTTTATTGACCAAAATGCTCACTCTTAACTCACATCCCCTGAATGAATTCGTATGCGGACGTGCCGCATAGCAACATATCTTATTTCACGAGAGCGACAATCTTCTGTGCGCCGTCCGCCATGGAATCAGCAGCCACGATGTTCAATCCCGATTCTTTCAAAATAGTTTTGCCGAGGTCTACGTTAGTACCTTCAAGACGAACTACGAGCGGACGGTCAAGACCGACTTGCTTCGCAGCTTCGACAACACCGTTAGCAATAACGTCACAACGCATAATGCCACCGAAAATGTTAACGAAGATACCTTTAACTTTCTCATCGGACAAAATGATTTTGAATGCTTCTGTTACCTTCTCAGCAGTAGCACCGCCCCCTACATCTAGGAAGTTGGCTGGGTCTCCACCGTAATATTTGATAATATCCATTGTTGCCATCGCAAGGCCTGCACCATTAACCAAGCATCCGATGTTGCCATCAAGAGCGATATAGCTAAGGTCATATTTGGACGCTTCAATTTCTTTTGCGTCTTCTTCTTCAAGGTCGCGAAGTTCAATGATATCTTTGTGACGGTATAGAGCATTGGAATCGAAATTCAATTTCGCGTCAAGTGCAATAACTTGTCCGTCGCCAGTAACAACGAGTGGATTGATTTCTGCGATTGATGCATCTTTTTCGACAAATGCAGTGTAGAGTGAAATCATGAACTTAACTGTTTTGTTAACAAGTTCATTAGGAATGTTGATTGCATAGGCCAATTTGCGAGCTTGGAAAGCTTGCAGACCAACTGCTGGATCAACGATTTCTTTGAAAATTTTCTCTGGAGAATGCTCAGCAACTTCTTCAATCTCAGTGCCGCCCTCTTCAGAAGCCATCATAACGACACGACCTGTACCGCGGTCTAAAACAACGCCGATATAATATTCTTTCTTAATATCGCAACCTTGCTCGATCAGAAGACGTTTAACTTCTTTGCCTTCAGGACCAGTTTGATGTGTAACCAACACTTTGCCAAGAATTTCACTAGCATAAGTGCGAACCTCATCAATGCTTTTTGCTACTTTAACTCCGCCCGCTTTACCACGGCCGCCAGCGTGAATTTGTGCTTTCACGACAACCACCGGTGTGCCGAGAGCTTTAGCCGCTTCAACAGCTTCGTCTACCGTAAAGGCAACTTTACCTTCAGGTACTACGACACCATACTGTTTTAGGACTGCTTTCCCTTGATACTCATGGATATTCATTGTTGAAATCCTCCATTTCACAGACTGAAATCAGTCATATGTACACAAACAAGTATTATTGTAACACCTTTAGTCAAACCTTACCTCATTTTAACACGAAATGAATGCGTCCTTTTTGATATCATATTGATCTCTTTTTGAGATTAAACGATTTCATCCGACTTAAACCACGCTTTTCAGCTCTTTTTTTGCACATTCTATCTTTAAAACTAACGAAATTTAGTATGACCAAAAGAACATTTCTATACGCTAATAATTAATAATATTGACAATTGGAAGCTTATTCCTCTATTATAATCACAAATTCATACAATTAGAAACGGAATGGTAAGGAAGCACCTTCATTCATCAAAATGGGGGTGCTTTTTGTCATGTTCAGTTCTATTCAGAGTGCTAGCGTTTATGGTGTAGATGGTAAAAATATATCGGTTGAAGTAGACATATCGAGCGGACTCCCTCAGGTAGCAATCGTCGGATTGCCAGACCCAGCTGTACGCGAATCCTTAGAACGAGTTCGTGCTGCTCTCAAGAACAGCGGTTTTACGTTCCCAATGGACCGAATCACCGTAAATCTGGCTCCAGCCGATTTTCGCAAAGAAGGTACCTCCTTCGATTTAGCAATAGCCGCTGGCATTTTGACCGCAAGCGCTCAGCTTAATCCCTCACCATTTGAGCATACACTCCTCATCGGAGAGTTGTCGCTTAGCGGTTGTATTCGACCTGTATCCGGCGTTCTTGCTATGATAGAACAAGCAAAGCAAAGCGGTGTAAACCGTGTTTTATTGCCATGTGACAATGTGAAGGAAGCAGCTTGGATATCTGATATGGAGCTTTTTTCTATCAATCATTTGAATGAGCTCCATCTTGAGAAGCTTGGAAAATCAAACTGGGATCATTTACACGTCAATCATCAAGAGAAGAATACTTCGCGACTAAATCGATCCGATTCTCTCGCCTCTGATCGCTATAAAGAAATTGGAGATTATAGTGATGTAATTGGACAGCATCAAGCCAAACGAGCGATGCTAATCGCCGCTGCCGGCAAGCATAATATTCTTCTTAGCGGGCCTCCCGGAACTGGAAAAACCATGATGATTCGGCGATTGCCCACCATTTTACCCCAATTAACTGAAGAGGAAGCCCTGGAGGTAACCAAAATATATAGTGTCGCGGGCAAGCTAACCGAGAGCTCGCAAGGACTTATAACCACACCCCCTTTCCGTGCCCCCCATCACACAATTTCAACCGGAGGACTTATTGGTGGCGGCTCCATCCCAAAACCCGGCGAGGTTACACTTGCTCACCGCGGCGTGTTATTTCTTGATGAGCTGCCAGAGTTCCCAAGGCAAGTGCTGGAGGTTATGAGGCAGCCGCTTGAAGATCGTATCGTTACGATATCCCGCTCTAAAGCTGTCTTTCAATTCCCAGCGAATATTATGCTGGCTGCATCTTATAACCCTTGTCCATGTGGATATTATGGTCATGAGTACGGAGATAAAAGCTGTTCTTGCAGCCCTTCGACAATAAGCAGATATCGTTCAAAAATTTCTGGTCCTCTGCTGGATCGAATTGATCTGCAGCTTGAGGTTCCCCGTCCGATTTCTTTTGACAATGCGAAGACAGGAGCAAGCTTAGCTTCCGCCGAAATGCGGGAACTAGTAATAGCGGCTAGAAGTTTCCAGAAATCAAGAATGTCTGACAAAAGTTTTGCTTCAACGGAGAGTTTAACAGGTGCAGCCTTAAGGAAAGTCGTCAATCTAAAGCCTGAGGCCGTTTCTTTGCTTGAAAATGCATTTGAAGCTCTTGGGATAAGCATGAGAGCCTATGATCGTATGCTCAAATTGTCACGTACCATTGCAGATATTGAGGCAAATGAGCATGTTGAAGCAGAGCATGTCGCCGAAGCCATTCAATATCGCAGATTAGATAGTCAGCTAAGCTAAGATCTTCATACAAGAAAGAGTCATTTCTATAGGCTTCAGCCTTCGAAACGACTCTTTCTTTACAAATGACCATTTATTAGTTATTACTCGCATTTTGTCCCTAAAAAGCGCTCTCATAGTGTCTGTAAGACACTATGGCATCGTCAAGGCGATTGATAGCTATTGCAATGACATCAAATCGAATGAGTGCATCTGATTTTCCTATGCTTCGCAAATATACCCGAGCTGTTTCCCTTACCTTTTGCTGCTTTCGATAATCAACAGATTCTGCGGCTGAACCGAATCTGCCGCCCTCCTTGCGCGTTCGTACCTCAACAAATATTATTCTGCCTGCCAATTCAGCAATGATGTCTATTTCACCAGTTTTGCATCGCCAGTTCCGTTCTCTAATGGAATAGCCGCCCTCAAGCAGCGATTGAAAAGCTGCTTCTTCGCCGATTTGACCCGTATGACGTCTTGTATCTCTTCTCTTTAGCTTGTTACCCAGCCCCGTTTCACCCTCACTCATGGGCCATATCCCTCGCTTTACGATCAGAACGATAAACAAAACTCAATATTTCTGCTACAAGCGTATAAAGTTCAGCAGGTATTTCTTGATCAATATCAAGCTTGGAGAGCACTTCAACTAACGACGAGTCCTCTTGTACAGGGATATCATTTTGCTTCGCACTCTCGAGTATTCGCTCAGCAAGTTGACCTTTACCCTTTGCTATCAATACGGGCGCAGAACGCTCACCCGGCTCATATTTTATAGCTACCGCTCTCTTTATCTTATTTGGTTGCACGTTTGATTCCTTTTCCTGACTCATATACGATAATCAACTCCTTTGTAGCGAGTTGATGAGAATTGCGATAAATCCGGAGGCGTTGACATTTTCGCTGCTGGAGCTGAACTTTCCAACGTTACTTCTTGGCCTGCTTTAGGCAGCGGTGTCGTACGAAGTGAAAGAAGCTGATAACCCGCCGCTTGCAAGCTGTCAGTAATTTCAGACCTTGACGATTCAGCCAATAAAGCGATAGCAGGATGGTCATTCCACAGGTTTAAGCTGACGATCTTGTCCATTACATTCACGTCTACCATTGTATTTCCTAGTGTTTTCATTGATAAATTAAACAATAGACGGCAATTAGAAGAATCCAATTCTCCCTTTCGACCACGTCTAGTCTGAATATGTACAGAGGCTGTTTGATTGCCGTCTTCATTATTTATTGGGATGAACATCGTTACATGTGTCATCATAGAGTTATTTCTCTCCGGAGTGAGCAGCAGTTGTTGACCTGTAATTTGCTGGACTAGCTGCTGTGCAGTTTCCTTGATTGCCGGCGGTGTATCATCAGCGGACATTAGCGTCAATAACGCGCTCTTTAGTGAATCCTGCTGGGAAATCTGATTCACTTCCGGTGCAGGACTACCATCCGAATTTAAAGCTACATGACTCACCGTGGCTAAAGGAGTTCGTTCTAACAAATGGCGGACTTCCTGATGTCTTAATGTTTGTTGTCCATCTGTGTCAATTGTAGTCCCCTGCGCCGTTAATGCCGGTTGTCCCTTAGCAGAAGCTGCATCCGCTTCACCTTGTATCAAAGAAGCGGAACCTCTCGCTGATGTACCAGCAGGCAGCTCATCAGCTTTTGGGTTGGACAACTGACCTGGCTGCTGTTGTTGTGGTTCTGCTGTTACAGCTTTCGCGAGCTGAAGTTCATAATCTACACCAAGCCATTTCATCATTTGACCGATCCAATTCGGTTGCGCTGCAGCAGTGCGTCCACCGCCCTGCGTGGTAATCGGTTCTGGTACATCGGATTCTACTGCAGGAGCAGCATTCCCCGTTGTATTTATAGTCTCTGGACGTACCGCCGTACCACTAGCTCCCATTGACAACGCTCCCGCTTGCTTGGAGCTTGCTCCCAGAGCAGTAGACAACTCGCTGCCCCCAGTGACATTTCGCTGAAGCTCTGCACCCTGTGTGAGCAGCTGCTGTACATGAACTGCTGCTTGAGAAAGAGGCTTCGCAGTCGACTGTCCTTCTGTTTGGCCAGCTGCAGCAGAAGCTAGCTGTGTCCCTAGTGAGGCCAAAAGCTCATGTGCACTCTTACCGAACATAACCTGCTGCATAGCACCTACCGTGGGGCCAGTCATCGGCAGACCGCGTTTAAACGTTGCTGCCGCTGCTTGCATCCATTGTTCCACATCTCCGCCTGAAGGCAGTGCAGCTGCCGCTTGCTGAAAGGATTGAGCAACCTCTCGGTTGAGAATGAAGCCATCTTTCCGCAAATCTTTCACGATCTCGACTGCCCATTTTTGTTCTGGCAAGGCGAGCTGCTTTGCCCACTCCTTAAACGTATCATCAGGCAAACCTACAGCGTTTGGTTCAATTTGTTTCAGCATAATAAGTGCTCCATTGGATTGCGGCTGCACCTGAAGCATAGCAGTCTGACCAGCTTGGAGCATCATTTCAAGCTTTGCTCTCACTTGAACACCATTTATCTGTACGAGTGCTTCGTTGTTCTCCATGACTTGAAGAATAACACCGCGAACAATCTGTCCCACTTTAAGCTCCATTGCCCGTGATTCTTGAGCAGACGCTTCTCCAAGAAAGCTGCCCATCATTTGACTTATATTCATATACTCATCCGCCTCCGTTGCCGCAGTCCCTCTATCTGTCATTCCACCGTATGTCTACCGTTATCTAGCTCAATAATTTTCACGATTCTACGAAAGCTATATCCTTTATATCGGATTGTAAGGCTTAACCTTGAAGCATTTCTCCCCCAAAATCAAAACAGACATAAAAAAAACGCCCTTTAATGGCGTAAGGCACCTAAATGCCTTACACGATCAATGTAGCGTTAACTTACTTTCTTATATTCGTTCAACTAGAAAAGAACCAGCTGCTCTTCCGTAAATAAATTCCCGAGAAAGGATCGCCTGTGCAGCTCACTTGGACCATGCTGGAGCAAACGCTCCCTATGGAGCTTCGTTGCATAGCCTTTATGGATCGCTATCCCGTAAGCGGGATACTGCTGTTCCCACTCCACTTGACAGAGACGGTCTCTCGTTACCTTAGCGACAATAGAGGCCGCTGCAATGGATTGACTTTTTGCATCGCCTTTGATAATGGATTGCTGAGGTAATTGAATATCAACCTTCTCCGCATCCACTAGCAAATATTCAGCTGGGAGCTGAAGTGCTTCCACTGCGTGCTTCATCGCTAGTCTGGCAGCTTGCTTAATATTAATACGGTCAATCGTCTCCGCGTCAATTCGAGCTGCTGACCAAGCCAAGCTTTCTCGCAAAATAATATCATAAAGCTGATCACGCTTTTTCTCCGAAAGCTTCTTCGAATCATTAACGCCTTCGATGACTAGCCCAGGAGGTAAAATAACGGCTGCTGCGACAACATCACCGAATAGACAGCCTCTCCCGACCTCATCTACACCAGCGATCGCTCCGTAACCCTCAGACCATAATTCTTTTTCATACTGCAGCACGGCTTGTTCCCCCGATCTACAAGACCCTTATCCCGATTAATAAGGAGGTGCTTCAAGTGTAATTCGACCAAGCTTACCTGCGCGTAAATCACGCAATATTATGCCTGATGTTTTTTCCAGATCGACACGACCACCGCTAATCAAACAGCCTCTCCGTCTTCCGATGTCTTCCATTATTCGAACGATTTCATCTGTGTCCGATATGTCCTTCGGCGGTACTTCCAGCTCATAGCGATCTCGAATAGTCGGCCAATAACGTTCTACAAGCTCACGCATTGCAAAAAACGCAATATCATCCACATTCAAAATCTGCTCTCTAATTGCTCCCGTCATCGCCAGTCGATATCCAACGATCTCGTCCTCAAACTTCGGCCACAAAATACCCGGCGTATCAAGCAGCTCCATTTCGGTGCCAACTTTGATCCATTGCTGTCCCTTTGTCACACCAGGACGATCTCCCGTCAATGCGATACTGCGTCCAGCAAGCTTATTAATGAGCGTGGATTTTCCGACATTCGGAATGCCGACAATAAGTCCACGAATCGCGCGCGGATTAATTCCCTTTGCGATTTGACGAGCAATTTTCTCATGCAAAATTTGTTTTGCTTTAAGAGGTACCTCATTCACCCTTGTACCGGTATTTGAATCAATTGCAATAGACTCATGTCCTTCCTTGCGGAAGTATTCCATCCATTGTTCTGTTGTCTTGGGATCTGCCAAATCGGATTTATTTAATACGATCAAGCGGGGCTTGCCGTTTAAAATCTCTTCAATCATCGGATTGCGGCTCGAAAGCGGAACCCTGGCATCCAATAGTTCAATGGCAAGATCGATTAGTTTAAGCTTGTCCTGTATTTGCCGTCTTGCTCGGGTCATATGACCCGGAAACCATTGAATGGTCATTTAGTCACCTCATTTATTCCAATGCTTTATAAACTCAAGCTTATTGAGCGGCCAAAAAATAACATCGGCACGACCAACAATCTCTTCATCTTTTACAAAACCAATCATTCGGCTGTCTTCGCTATTGCTGCGATTATCACCTAGTGCAAAAATCATACCTTCAGGAACCGTCGTCTCAGGATGATCCGCGTTCGGGAAGTTAGGTCCGTCGCCGTTATATAGCTCGCCATTTGCATGTGCTGCTTCAACTGCCTCTTTAATATAAGGCTCATCGATTTTCTTATCATTTATATATAGATCGTCGCCCTCAAGCTTTATTGTATCTCCAGGGACACCAATTACTCGCTTGATGAACTTTCTGCCCTCTTCTGGAACATCAAATACGACTACTTCTCCAAATTTCGGATCGCGAATTGCATACATAATTTTGTTTACGATCAAGCGCTCACCCGTCTCAAAATTCGGCTGCATCGAATCTCCATCCACAATATAAGGAGAAAACAAAAATATGCGAATGAGAAAAACGAGAACGACTGCGATGACCAACGCTTTTATCCATTCCACCGTTTCCTTATATGCGCCGCCCTGCTTGCCTGAGCCAGTTGCATGAATGGCTGCACGGTCAGGTAAACCTTGCTGTTTATCTGCATCTGTATTCGATTCTTTGGATTCCCTATCATCGCTATTGTCCAGCCCGTCATTGCGTTGCTTTGAGTCCACTCGTTTCGCCTTCTTCCCATATGCTCTAATATGTAAACAGCTTCCGTGAAATAACGAAAAGGAGCTTGTTTGCGCAAGCCCCTCTCGTTTTTTGTTCTTAACGAATTTCTTTAATTCTAGCAGCTTTACCGCGAAGTTCACGTAGGTAGTACAATTTCGCACGACGTACTTTACCACGACGAGCCACTTCGAGTTTTTCGATTTTAGGCGAGTTAAGCGGGAAAGTTCTTTCCACACCTACACCGTAGGAAATTTTACGCACTGTAAAAGTTTCGCTGATACCACCGCCGCGACGTTTGATAACAACGCCTTCGAACAATTGGATCCGCTCACGAGTTCCCTCGATAACTTTAACATGAACTTTTAGCGTATCACCCGGACGAAAGTTCGGAAGATCTTGGCGAAGATTTTCTTGCGCAATAGTTTGCAAAAGATTCATTTGATTCACTCCTTCCACATAGACGTTCTTATGAGCTCACCGGATTCCATTGAATCGGTTCATCACTGATAGCGGACCGTCCGACTTTACGAACAACATTAAAAATAATATCACATTTAGCCCAATATTACAACTCGTTTTCTAAATACTTAATTCATGTATACTGAATATGACAATCAATGACAAATAAAGAGGTGTAAGCGGTGCGAAAGTTGAAGGAACTCCTTTCTACGACAAAAAAAGGATGTCTTGCCCTACTATTACTTATTATTTTCACCACAGCCAATCCGACTCTAACCTCTGCTGAGTCGATAAGTTTCAAAGACACGAGTGGACATTGGGCTCAACCCTATATCAATTGGGCTGTTGAACAAAAGCTGGCGCAAGGTTACAGCGACGGTTCATTCCAACCAAACAAGCTGGTAAGTGAAGCAGAGTTTTTGGCGATGCTGC
Source organism: Paenibacillus sp. J31P13 (assembly GCF_056269295.1). Taxonomy (NCBI): domain Bacteria; kingdom Bacillati; phylum Bacillota; class Bacilli; order Caryophanales; family Paenibacillaceae; genus Paenibacillus; species Paenibacillus sp. J31P13. Next base: position 696,899 of record NZ_JBWDNR010000001.1, on the reverse strand, counting down.
TGCGTGCTTATCAATTAGTACCTATTGAATCAGCAAGCAATGCCTCTTGGTCCAAACCTTACTATGATTTTGCAGATGTTCTTGGTTGGCCAGTTATGAACACTAGGAAAGTCAGCAGCACATTTCTGCGCGGTAATGCCGCATTACTGATGGCTTCGGCAGCAAATGGCAGCAGCTACACGGAGCAAACTGCAATACAATGGCTATTAGATGAGAAAATTTCAAACGGAAGAACCTCTGCAACGATAAGCGGGTTCATACCAGCTGGCAATTTAACTCGTGCTGAAGCGTTAACTTTCATCTACAATCTCAAGGTGCACTCTTCAACCTTATCAAACAAAAAGATCGCTGTTGTCGGAACGACGTTCGACGGCATCGCTTTAAATGATTCATCGAAAAAACTGGAACAGCAGCTTGGCAAGCCTTCCAGAATTGATCCCAGCGAATATGGCTTCTCATGGCATATATATAATGGAAGTTACTCCCATTACATAATGATTGGTGTTCAAAACAATAGTGTTAAAGCCATATTTTCTAATTCAAATACGGGTTGGAAATTTTCAAATGGTATAAAAATGGGTCAAAATTTGGCAGAGGCTAAAAAGCTCATGAAATCACCTAGTAACGTGGAAACAAATGACGATTACTATGCCTACACGCAAGGTACGGAACGTACCACTTTATTCATGGACAAGCATGACAATAACAAAATCATTGGCATTATCCATATGAATGCAGAAGCTGCTAAAACGAAGCCTTCTTATACAAAAGAGCTTCAATCTCCTTTTGAACAAGAGATTTTTGAATTAGCTAATGCTGAACGTACCGTTCGCGGTATCACAGCTTTTGAATGGGATGATCTTGCAGGAGCGTCGGCACGCTCACACAGCCAAGATATGTTTAAACGTAATTTCTTTGATCATACCAATCCCGATGGAGACTCTCCGTTCGATCGAATGAAGAAAAACGGAATCAAATACCAGACAGCCGCAGAAAATATTGCAGCTGGCTACCCGAACAGTATTTATGCTCATTATGGGTGGATGAATTCCAATACGGGTCATCGTGAATCTCTTCTCAGCACGAAATTAAAACGCTTAGGTACCGGCGTAGCTTTCGGCGGGAGTTATAACGTTTATTATACCCAAAACTTCTATACGTCAAAATAAGCTTGTATATAAAAAAGTCGCCTCGGGTATCCGTTGCGACTTTTTTTCTAGACTCCTATACGGTCTTCTTGTAAATCCTCTTCTAAGGTGTCTCACTCTTCTTCTTAGCAGCAAGCCACTTTCTTTCCTTATCGGTGAGCTCAGCCGTTTCCAATAGGTCTGGACGGCGTTCAAGCGTGCGAAGCAATGACTGCTCACGACGCCATACCTCAATATTGGCATGATGGCCTGAAATAAGAACATCAGGCACAGCCCAGCCTCGAAACTCCGATGGACGTGTGTAATGGGGATGCTCCAGCAAGCCAGTGCTGTAGGAGTCTGTAACCGCTGACGTTTCATTGCCAAGTACACCTGGCAGCAATCTCACAACACTATCGATCAGAACCATTGCAGGAATCTCTCCGCCTGTGAGCACATAATCACCAATTGACAGCTCATCCGTTACGAGATGCTCGCGAATTCGCTCATCATAGCCTTCATAATGCCCGCAAATTAACACAAGATGCTCTTCCTTTGAAAGCTCCTCCGCCTTCTGCTGATCGAAGGATGCGCCTTGTGGACATAGCAAGATAACTCTTGGCTTTACATTCTCGTCCAGCTTAAGGTCCTCAACAGCAGCAAATACCGGATCAGGCTTCAAAATCATACCGCCACCGCCGCCATACGGATAATCATCGACAGTATTATGTTTATTGCCTGAGTAGGCTCTGAAATTGATCGCCTCAAGGGAGACAATCCCTTTATCTTTTGCTTTTCCTAAAATACTCGCGTTAAATACACCGTCGAACATTTCTGGAAACAGCGTTAGCACATCAATTTTCATCAGTTAAATCAATCCTTCCATCAAATGGACCGTCACAAGCTTCTCTTTCGTATCAACACTAATCAATACCTCGTCAATAACAGGAAGAAGCAGCTGCTTACCTGAACCCTTCGGACGATCCACAACCCACACATCATTTGCACCTGGACTTAGTATTTCGGAAATTATACCCAGCTCTTCGCCTTCCTCTGAAACGACCCGGCAACCAATAATTTCGTGATAATAGTATTCACCATCATCAAGCTTCTCCTGCTTAGTAGAAGAGACCTTAAGCACCCAGCCCTTATACTTTTCAACGACATTAATATCAGTGAAGCCATCAAGCTTCAATATGTATACATTTTTGTTAGGTCGCGAGCTGATAATCTTTACTTCAAGCGACTCGCCTGTATCTTCATTCTGCATACGAAGCTTGCTTCCAGATGCGAACCTTGAATCTGCGAAGTCCGTTTGAGAAAGTATTTTCAATTCTCCCCGAATACCGTGTGTATTTACAACCTTCCCGACCGTTAACCATTTTTCGCTCATTACAACCAGCCCTTCATATGTGTTGACTCTATTATACATGAAAAATACACATGAAAAAAAGGACTAGGATATTCATCCCAGCCCTCTTTCAAACGAGTGCATTATGACATAATGTCAACGATGACCCGCTTTTGCGATTTGACGGAAGCAGAAGTCACTACCGTTCGCATTGCTTTCGCAATGCGTCCCTGTTTACCGATGATTTTACCGATATCCTCGGGGTGAACCGAAAGCTCGTATATCGTGCCACGATCATCATCCTTCACATTGATTTGCACCTGTTCAGGATGATCAACCAATGCCTTCGCTATGACAAGTATCAATTCTTTCATCTCAAGGCCCTCCGCAGTTCAACAGTTATTTCTGTTGCTTAAGCTCATGGAACTTTTTCATTACACCAGCTTTGGAAAGCAAGTCACGAACGGTATCAGAAGCTTGCGCTCCAGTTTGCAACCATTTCAACGCTTTTTCTTCGTCAATCTTAACTTGAGCCGGTTGTGCAACCGGGTTATAAGTACCGATTTCTTCGATAAAACGTCCGTCACGCGGCGAACGGGAATCCGAAACGACTACGCGGTAGAAAGGAGCTTTGTGAGCACCGATTCTTTTCAAACGAATACGTACTGCCATGAAAATTCACCTCCTTCAAAGAGTAAACGATTATTAAAACGGGAATTTCATATTTTTGCCGAGCATGCCTTTAAGGCCCTTCTTGCCGCCTTTAGGCCCTTTCGGTCCCATCATTGATGAGAATTGCTTCATCATTTTCTTCATATCATCAAACTGCTTAATAAGACGGTTTACTTCAACAACTGTCGTACCGCTACCAGCCGCAACACGTTTGCGACGACTGTGATTAAGCAGCTCGGGCTTTTGTTTCTCCTCTTTCGTCATGGAGCGAACAATTGCTTCTACTCGGCCGATTTGTTTCTCATCGACCTTCATATCCTTCATGCCCTTCATCTTGTTCATGCCGGGCAACATATCCATAATTTGATCAAGCGGTCCTAAATTTCTAACCTGCTCCATCTGCTCAAGGAAATCATCGAACGTAAATTCAGCTGTACGCATCTTACGTTCCATTTCTTTCGCCTTGTCCGCATCGATATTAAACTGTGCTTTCTCAATCAGCGACAGCATATCGCCCATGCCGAGAATTCGTGAAGCCATCCGTTCAGGATGGAAAGGCTCCAAGGAATCGATCTTCTCACCCATAGCTGCGAATTTAATTGGGCAGCCTGTAACAGCTTTAACCGAAAGCGCCGCACCACCGCGTGTATCTCCATCTAGCTTCGTTAATACAACACCAGTTAGCTCAAGCTGCTCATGGAAGCTTTGTGCCACGTTAACCGCGTCTTGACCAGTCATCGCATCAACAACGAGTAGAACTTCATCGGGCTTGGTAACCTCATGAATTTGCTTCAGCTCTTGCATCAGCTCTTCATCGATATGCAACCGGCCCGCTGTATCGATAATGACATAGTCATTGCCGTTCTCTTTCGCATGCTGCAAACCAGCGCGTGCAATCTCTACAGGAGAAGTCTGATCACCGAGCGAGAATACTGGTGCATTGATTTGCTCACCAAGTACTTGAAGCTGCTTGATTGCTGCGGGACGATAGATATCACACGCAATAAGAAGCGGCTTGTTATTGCTCTTCTGAAGCAGCTTAGCCAGCTTCCCAGATGTCGTTGTTTTACCGGCACCTTGCAATCCAGCCATCATGATGACCGTCGGCGGCTTGTTTGCTTTTACAAGCTTACTTTGTGTTCCGCCCATCAATTCGGTAAGTTCTTTGTTTACGATATCGATGACGACCATGCCAGGCGTAAAGCTCTTTGATACATCTAAGCCAATAGCACGTTCCTTAACCTTTGCGATAAAATCTTTCACGACTTTGAAGTTAACGTCTGCTTCGAGCAGCGCTAAACGCACCTCGCGCATCGCTTCGCTAACATCTTCCTCGGAGACTTTACCTTTGCCTCTCAGCTTACTGAACACATTCTGAAGCCGATTTGATAAGCTCTCAAATGCTGCCATGTACCGTCACCTCCATTCCTATTTATTCTGTTCCTCTAAATTGTGAAATGACGCTTATCAGTGCTTCCTTATCTTGCTCAGCAATGGACAAGCCATTTACATTGTTGACTAACTCAGCCGTCAATTGAAGAAGCGACTCATGTCTTGCTAACAAGCTAAGTTTGCTCTCATAGCTTTCAAGCATCTGCTCAGCCCGTTTAATATGCTCGTATACGGCTTGGCGGCTAATGCCAACCTCTGCTGCAATCTCACCAAGCGAGAAATCATCGTGGAAATAATATTTTAGAAATGTCCGTTGTTTCTCCGTTAAGAGCGGCTCATAAAAGTCAAATAATAAGTTGATTCGAGTTGTCTTGGATAAGGCATCTGGTTCATTAAGTTTCATCCCCTCAGCCCCTCCTGCTTCTTTAAGCTTGTATGCGTCAAGTAAAATACCCTGACAGCTGACAACGTCTTTTATATTACATGAGGTTATGGGCTGCTGTCAAGCTTTTTACCTTGTCACTTAATCAACTTTTTAAATGACTCCCAGAAAACGAATGTTTATCAATGAATCAGTCGTTTTTTTCCGTCTCTTCCGTATCCTCGCGCTGAATGAGTCCAGCAAACAAGGCATGGATGAACTGCTCAGAATCAAACTGCTGCAAATCGCCCATTTTCTCACCAAGTCCTACAAGCTTAACCGGCAAGCTCAGCTCATTACGAATCGCTATAACAATACCGCCCTTAGCCGTACCGTCAAGCTTTGTAAGAACCAGCCCAGTAACACCGCTTTTCTCTCCAAACAGTTTCGCTTGACTTAGCGCATTCTGACCAGTCGTTGCATCCAGCACTAACAGAACCTCATGCGGTGCATCGGGTAGCTCACGCTGAATAACACGGAATATTTTGTTCAGCTCTTCCATCAAGTTTGATTTATTTTGAAGTCTTCCAGCTGTATCACACAGGAGTACATCTACACCGCGCTGCTTAGCTGCTTGTACCGCATCAAACATAACCGCTGCAGGGTCGGAACCCGATTGCTGCTTAATGACGTCGACACCTACTCGTTGTCCCCACACTTCCAGCTGTTCAATTGCTCCTGCACGGAACGTATCTCCAGCTGCCATTAGCACGCTTTTACCTTCGCTCTTGAACTTATGCGCGAGCTTACCGATTGTTGTTGTTTTGCCGACGCCATTCACGCCAACAAACAAAATAACGGTAATACCGCTTGCTGCCATTTTTAGATCTGATTTGTCGTCGCCCTTCATTAGCTGAATGAGCTTCTCAGATAGGATCGGCTGCAAATCAGCGGCATCCTCAATTTTGCGCTTTTTCACTTCGACGCGAAGATCATCAATTAAGCTCATAACCGTATTGACGCCTACATCGGCACCAATTAGGATTTCTTCAAGCTCTTCATAAAATTGCTCGTCGATTTTTTTGCGGCGTGTAATAAGCTCTTCAACCTTCTCTACAAAAGCTGTACGAGTTTTCGTCAAGCCTTCCTTGAAAATATTCGTAACCGCCTCGGTTTTCGTAGCGATGCTTTCCTTTAGCTTCTTAAAAAAACTCATCGTTCCAACTCCCCTATCCTCACATTATCGATCCGCTCTTTATTTATGCAGTGACCGACTCTTCTTCCTCTAAACGAACAGAAACCAGCTTCGAAACGCCGCCTTCCTCCATTGTAACACCATAAAGCACATCCGCTTCCTCCATCGTTCCTTTACGATGAGTAACGACGATAAACTGCGTAAGCGATGAAAATTCTCTTAAATATTGAGCAAAACGAGAAACGTTAGCTTCATCAAGCGCCGCCTCAACCTCATCGAGCACACAGAATGGCACGGGTTTAACCTGCAAAATGGCAAATAACAAAGCAATCGCAGTTAGCGCACGCTCGCCGCCAGATAGCAGCTGTAAATTTTGCAGTTTCTTACCAGGAGGCTGTGCCACAATATCAATACCTGTGTCTAGCACACGATCTGGTTCAACCAGTATGAGATCTGCGCGTCCACCGCCAAACAGCTTGGCGAATACGACAACGAAATGGCTGCGAATCGCTTCGAAAGTCGTTTTGAAACGCTTCGACATTTCATCGTCCATTTCTTTGATGACCTGATAAAGCGTCGTTTTGGCTTCCATCAAATCATCTTTTTGCGCAGATAAAAATTCAAAACGTTCCTTAACCCGATCGTATTCCTCAATCGCGCCTAGGTTAACGTCTCCAAGAGCCGTAATTTGACGTTTAATTTCGCGAACCTCGGTTTGTGTACCAAGCACATCCTCGGGAACGGGGTACTGCTCCTTAGCAAGCTCGTAGCTCAGCTCATATTCCTCACTCAATTTACGAAGTAGATTGTCAAGCTCTACATCCAGTCGGTTCGCAGCAATCTCCGTCTGGCGCATCTGCTCCTCGACTGCTCTTAGCTGAGCGCGCTGTTCCTTCGTTTCACTTTCACCATGATCGAGCTCTTGAATACGCTTTGCTCTAGCAGAACGCTTCAAATCAGTCTGCTCTGAGCACTCTTGCTTCTTCAGCCTTAGCTGATTAAGCTGCTCGATTTGAATTACTGTTTCCTCTGAATGACGAGCCAACTCTTCTTCTTGCTGTGCAGCAAGAGACCGTAAGCTGCTCAGCTCTTGCTTCGCTCGCTGAACATCCGCCCGTACACGTGCGGATTGATCCTCGAACGACAGCTTTTCCTGGTCGGTTTTCGCTGCCGCTATCTTAATATCAGTTAGCTGACCTTGCAGCTCTTCTTTCGCAGATTCGCTGGCTTTGCGACGTTCCTCTGCTAAGCGGATGGCTTCTTGCAGCCTCGCTTCATCGAGTACAAGCTGTTCAAGCCGCTTTTCGGCAGCTGCTGCAGAAGTCTGTACTTCCTTTTGCTCGGATAAATGTGTGCTGCGATCAGCTGTATAGAGCTGGCGTTGCTCGTCCAAATGCTTAGATTCATTATGAAGCTGTTGAAGCTCCGCCCTGATCTGCTGCTCCTCGATCCGGCTTTTCTCGCCTTCGGCACGTAATTCTTCAATGTTTTGCGTACGTATGGAATGCTCTTTCCGCAAATCGCTGAGTTTGCTCCTCAGCTGTTCAACCATTTTGCTTCCATCTTTAATCTCTTGATCCAACGCATCGATCTGCCGCTGACGACCAAGCAGGCTTGCGCCTTTCTTCTGCAAGCTGCCTCCCGTCATAGAGCCTCCGGCATTGACGATATCACCCTCAAGCGTTACGACACGATAACGGTATTGACATTTAGATGCTATCCGATTTGCTTGTTCAAGCGTTTCAGCTAGCAATACATTGCCTAGTAAGCTTCTTACAATGGCTTCATAGCGTGAATCTGAGCTAACCAAGTCCGCCGCTACGCCAACGAAACCATCAACAGATTCTGCCAAACGCTTATCATGATCCGGGACTTGTCTGCCACGGATTACATCAAGCGGCAAGAAAGTAGCTCGGCCAAGCTGACGCTGTTTCAAGAATCCGATAGCGGTACGAGCTGACTTCTCATCCTCCATAACGATATGCTGGAGAGCACCGCCCATCGCCGTTTCGACAGCCATCTCAATACGTTCAGGCACGCGAATAAGCTCTGCAACCGCGCCATGAACACCGCTTATGCCGCCATTTCCTCGTCTCGATGCTTTCAGCACTTCCTTAACGCCTTGCATGAAGCCATCCAATGCTTCCTGCATTTCCTTCATCGTATCACGTCTTGATATATGACTGTCGAGCTTCTGCTCCCACTTCCGAATCGCTAAAGTGACCTCTTCCAAGCTCTGAGTTATTGTTCGTGTCTGCTCCGACTCCGTAAGCGTGCGGTTTCTAGCTTCTTCAAGCCGGGCAAGTGTAGCTTCAAGCGATTGTGCAAGCTCAGAACGTCTAGCATCAAGTCTTTCCTGCTGTTCCAGCCACTTCGTCTCATCTTCACTAAGTCGCTCTATCCGCCGTTGCAGCGTTTCTTGCTGCTGTGCGGCATAGCGAATCTCATTCCGATGTTGGGCCATAGCGCTGAGCACTTCAAGAAGTTCGCCTTTCAAGGTTTCCTCTGCATCGGCAACCGCGCCACCCGCAACACCCAGCAAGCGGGATTCCTCATCGGAAATCTTCGAACGCAGATCGGCTAGCTGCAGTTCAAGCTGTGCAGCACGGCTGCGAAATTCAGCTTCCTCGCGAGTCATCGTAACAATTCGTGCATCCTGTGCAGCAATCGATTCTTCAAACTGACGTTTATTCTGCTCCAAATTACGTTTACGTTCCTTAAGAACCTCGCCATAGCCCTCGCACTTCTCAAAATCCTCGCTAATTTGCAGCATAGATTCATGCAGTTGATCCAGTTCAAGCTCAAGATCACGCAACTGCTGACGATCCTTCTCCAAATGTGCATCATGCTTGCTGACTACAGTCGATAGCTGCAACTGCTCTTGCTGCATCTTCTCAAGCTTGCCGTTTGCTTCTGTCCATGAGCCATGAATCTGTTCGATATTATGTACATACATGGATATTTCTTTTGTCTTGAGCTGTTCCTTTAACGCTCTGAAGTGAATGGCCTTCTCAGACTGCTTGCGCAGCGGTCCAACCTGATCCTCCAGCTCTGTAACAAGATCATGAATACGAAGCAGGTTCTGCTCCGTCTCATCCAGCTTCTTCTGAGCCTCGCGTTTCCGGGATTTGTATTTCACAATGCCCGATGCTTCCTCAAAAATACCGCGCCGGTCTTCCGAGCGCGTACTTAAAATTTCTTCTATTCGGCCTTGTCCAATAATGGAGTAAGCTTCTTTACCGATACCCGTGTCCATAAACAGCTCGGTAATATCCTTCAACCTGCATGGTTGCTTATTTATTAAATACTCACTGTCACCGTTGCGGTGAACACGGCGCGTAACCGTTACCTCGTTATACTCTAACGGCAAAGCACCGTCCGAGTTATCAAGCGTAAGCGATACTTCGCTGTAATTGACAGCTTTCCGAGAATCACTTCCAGCAAAAATAATGTCCTCCATTTTGCCGCCCCGCAAGCTTTTTGCGCTTTGTTCACCAAGCACCCAGCGTATACCGTCTGAAATGTTGCTCTTACCGCTGCCGTTAGGACCAACAACTGCAGTAATACCCGTAACAAATTCCATTTCGGTTCTGTCAGCGAATGATTTAAAGCCTGATAATTCAATCCGTTTCAGAAACATATCTTGGTTTTCACCTCACCCCTCATTGTACCATAACTTATAGGCCTTGATAACCATTTAACCAGCTAAACCCACATAAAAAAGGAGAGTGTCCTTAAGGTCGTATTCGACCCATAAGGACACTCTCACTTCTGCGTGCTTAAGCTTGCTCTTGCGAAAGTTTCCGCCAAGCTTCTGCTGCTGCACGCTGTTCCGCTTCCTTCTTCGTTCTCCCGTTTCCAAGTCCAAAGCACTCTTCCCCGAGATAAACTTCAACGACGAACTCACGGTCATGCGCAGGACCACGTTCCTCAACAATACGATATTCTACCGCACCGAGGCCATGATGCTGCGAACGCTCCTGTAATTTAGACTTGGAGTCTTTTACAAGCAATCCGTAATCATTGGATTCCACGAATGGGAACATATGCTCAGCCAAAAAGCTTCTTGTTCTCTCTATCCCTGCATCCAAGAAAATAGCGCCTACGAATGATTCAAACAAGTCAGCAAGCAAAGCCTGCCGCTGTCTGCCACCTAGCTGTTCCTCACCACGTCCAAGAAGAACGTGGGAGCCAAGCTCCAATCGTTCAGCAAACTGCGCCAATGACGGTTCACACACGATAGAAGCCCGCATTCTCGTAAGCTCACCTTCTGGACGCTGCGGATAGGTCGTGAACAAATATTCGGAAACGAGCAGTTGAAGCACCGCATCTCCGAGAAACTCCAAACGCTCATTGTCTTGAGCAGATCCACGCTTATGTTCATTTACATAAGAGGTATGAGTGAATGCCTGTTTGAGCAGCTTCGTCCGTTTAAAATTGAGCTGCAGCCGTTGCTGCAGCTCAATAAAGGTATCATGCTTCATAAACTTTCATCACAATCGTCGCGTTATGACCGCCAAAGCCAAATGAGTTAGACAATGCAATTTGCACGTCTGCCTTACGAGGCGTATTAGGTACATAATCGAGATCGCATTCCGGATCTGGATTGTCCAAATTAATGGTTGGAGCAATAATGCCGTTTTTCAGCGTGAGGCCAAGAATAACAGCTTCAACGCCTCCTGCTGCGCCAAGCAAGTGACCTGTCATCGATTTTGTCGAGCTGACAGCAACTTTATAGGCATGATCGCCAAACGCTTTCTTGATTGCCTTCGTTTCAGAACGATCACCTACAGGTGTTGAAGTACCGTGTGCATTGATGTAATCAATATCAGATGGTTCTATTCCAGCATCTTTAATTGCCTTCACCATACAACGAGCAGCACCATCCGGATCTGGCTCAGTCATGTGATGAGCGTCTCCGCTCATTCCGTAACCGATAATTTCTGCATAAATTTTGGCTCCACGCGCTTGCGCATGCTCTAACGATTCTAGAACAAGTATGCCTGCGCCTTCACCCATAATAAAACCATCACGATCGATATCAAATGGACGGCTAGCTTTTTCCGGCTCATCATTGCGAACAGACATAGCTCTCATAGAGCAGAAGCCCGCCATACCCGTAGGTCTGATCGTCGCTTCGGCACCGCCTGCAATCATTACGTCTGCATCGCCGCGTTGAATGAGCTTGAATGAATCTCCGATGGAATGAGTACCTGTCGCACATGCGGTAACCGCCGTGCTATTTGGACCCTTCGCACCAGTTAACATGGATACTTGACCAGATGCCATATTCGCAATCATCATCGGAATAAAGAATGGGCTAACACGCTTCGGGCCTTTCTCCAGCAAAATATTATGCTGGTCTTCCCAAGTGCCCAGTCCGCCGATACCAGATCCGACCATAACGCCTACTCGTTCTGCATCTGCATTTTGACCAATTTGCAAATCTGCATCTTTTACCGCCAATTGACTGGCTACTGCTGCAAACTGTACGAAACGGTCCATTCTGCGTGCTTCTTTCCGATCCAAGCCGTAATCCTCTGGGTTGAAGTTCTTGATCTCAGCAGCGATTTGTGTCGGATATTCAGAAAAGTCGAAAGCCTCCACAACGGAGACACCAGACTTACCTTCTAGCAAGTTACCCCAAAATTTCTCCAAATCGGAGCCCAGTGAGGTCATAACCCCCATACCGGTAACAACAACTCTTTGTTTCATTCCATTCACCTCTAAGGACAGCAATATAGATGAGCACGATGCTCCATCTTTTATATAAAAGCTTTAACGCTTAACTTAAATTCATTAATAAAAAAACGGTCTAGATGGAGAGAAGTCCCGTTTGTTACAAACGGGACTTGTCCTACTTACGTATGAGATTGTATGTATTTAACTACTTCTCCCACAGTGGTGATTGTCTCTGCATCTTCATCAGAGATTTCCATATCAAACTCGTCTTCTAGCTCCATGACCAATTCAACGACATCAAGAGAGTCAGCGCCGAGGTCATCTTTAAATGAAGCTTCTAGTGTAACTTCCGCTTCGTCAACGCCAAGTCGGTCGATGACGATACGTTTCACGCGATCTACTACTTCGGACATCCGGTTCACCTCCTCCATCGTATTATACGAGAATTAAAGATAAAATGCCATACGTAACCCTTTTAATTCCCAAGAACAGAATTATAGATTACTACATATACATGCCGCCGTCCACATGAATCGTTTGACCAGTCATATAGGCTGATGCATCAGAAGCAAGGAAACGAACGGCATTAGCGATGTCGCTTGGATCTCCGAGACGGGCAAGCGGAATTTGGCCAGCCAATGACTGACGCATTTCTTCCGGGAGCTTGTCCGTCATTTCGGTTTGAATAAATCCAGGCGCAACACAATTGACGGTAATGCCGCGAGACGCAAGTTCACGCGCGCTAGCCTTGGTAAGACCGATTACACCTGCCTTAGCCGCCACATAGTTAGCTTGACCTGGATTTCCAAGCACGCCAACTACCGATGAAATGTTGATGATTCGGCCATTGCGCTGCTTCATCATCGGACGAGTGACCGCTTTAATGCCGTTGAAAACGCCTTTAAGGTTCGTTTCAATGACTTGGTCAAACTCATCTTCCTTCATACGCATAATTAAATTATCTCTTGTTATTCCAGCGTTATTCACTAAAATATCAATTGATCCGAATTGCTCGATGACATCTTTGACCATTGCATCAAATTCGTCAACCTTGCCGACATTCGCTTTTACAACGAATGCTCTTCTACCATACGCTTCAACCGCTTGCGCGGTTTCAACAGCAGCAGCTTCGCTGCCGGAATAGTTTATAGCAACGTCAGCACCGGCCTCAGCAAGAGCAATTGCAATCGCTCTTCCGATTCCACGAGAAGCTCCTGTTACGAGCGCTTTCTTCCCTTCCAAGCTGGCAAACATCAGATTCCCTCCGCTCTACTGTTCATTCACCTGCAGCGCATCAAGCGCAGAGATGTTGTTTACCGATATGACGCGTACATTTTTGTCAATTTTCTTAATTAGACCGGCAAGAACCGTTCCTGAGCCAATTTCCACAAATGTATCCACACCCTGTTCGATCAAATAGCGAACGCTGTCTTCCCACAGTACAGGTGAGTAAACTTGCTCAACGAGCAAGCTGCGAACCTCACTTGACGCAGTCACAGCCCGAGCTGTCACGTTCGCAACGACTGGCACAGAAGCGTCCTGTAGTTTAACTTCAGCAAGCGTTGCTTGAAGCTTATCCGCTGCCGGCTTCATTAGTGATGAATGGAAAGGACCGCTGACCTCTAGCGGAATAACCCGCTTAGCGCCAGCTTCACCTTTGCCACGTTCAACAACAGCTTGAACGCCGGCAGCTGTTCCCGAAACAACGATCTGACCTGGGCAGTTTACGTTTGCAAGCTCAACAGCAGAACCTTCTGCTGTAATGGCTGCGCACAAAGCTGCAAGGGCATCACGTTCGGAGCCAAGAACAGCCGCCATTGCGCCTAAACCGCTCGGAACAGCTTGTTCCATGAACTGACCGCGAGCACGGACCGTCCGAACAGCATCCTCAAACGAAATCACACCAGCAGCTACAAGAGCGCTGTATTCGCCAAGACTGTGTCCCGCTACATAGTCTGCCTTCAACCCGCGACCTTCAAGCGCTTGGAGCAATGCCACACTAACAGTCAACAAAGCAGGTTGTGTGTTTGCCGTTTGCTTCAGATCCTCATCCGGTCCTTCGAAAATAATATTGCTCAGTGCAAACCCAAGAGCCTCGTCTGCCTGTTCAAAAATAGCGCGTGATCCCTCATAAGCGTCAAAGATATCTTTGCCCATGCCGACAGCCTGCGCACCTTGTCCTGGAAAAACAAATGCTGTTTTACTCAACATACATCCCCCTTTTTTGAGGCTTCAAAAAAATATTGATCATTATTTTCGCAAATGAATCCTTAATATAAAATGATTACCATACAAGTACAGAAGCGCCCCAAGTTAAACCGCCGCCAAAGCCTACTAGTACGACGCGATCACCTTCGTTTATACGGTTTTGTTCAACTGCTTCTGCAAGCGCAACTGGAATGGAGGCTGCTGACATATTTCCGTAGCGCTGCAAGTTGATCATCGCTTTGTCTTCAGAGAGATTAAGTCGGTTGAGAGAAGATTGGATAATACGAATATTAGCCTGATGCGGAACAAGAAGATCGATATCATCCTTCGATATCCCAGCCTTCTGCAAAGCCTCTTCAGCAGCGCTACCCATAATACGAACAGCAAACTTAAATACATCATTGCCTGCCATATGAATGAAATGCTGCTTCGACTCGACGCTCTCTGCTGTAGCAGGAACTCGCGATCCGCCGCCGCTTACTTTAAGCAGCTCGCCGCCGCTTCCATCCGCGCCCAGCTCGAACGAACGGAATCCGCGACCCTCAGCTACTTGACCAAGCACGACAGCGCCTGCTCCATCACCGAAGAGGATACAAGTGTTGCGGTCCGTATAATCCGTAATCCGTGAGAGCGTCTCTGCACCGACGACAAGCACATGCTTGTACATGCCTGTAGCGATCATGCTTGAACCTGTCGCTAACCCATAAATGAATCCTGAGCATGCAGCTGACAAATCAAATGCAGCTGCATTCTTTGCGCCTAATTTATCTTGCAGCAAGCAAGCAGTGGAAGGAAAAAAAGTATCCGGCGTTACCGTAGCAACAATGATCAGGTCGATGTCTTCCGCAGTCAAACCTGCCGCTTTAATAGCAAGGCGCGATGCATGCGCCGCAAGATCTGATGTTGCTTCTTCGGCTGAAGCAATTCTGCGTTCACTAATGCCAGTACGGGTCACGATCCATTCATCATTCGTTTCCACCATGGCTTCTAAATCTTTGTTTGTTAAAATGCGTTCTGGTACGTATTTACCCGTTCCAATAATGCCTACAGGATGTAAACTCATTTCTCCCACTCACTTCCCGTTTATTTCAGCTGCAATCGATTCTATCAATTGGCCTTGAATCGCTATACGTGCTTGTCTTACTGCATTTTTCACTGCAATAGCGTCAGATGATCCGTGACATTTCACAACAAGTCCATTTAGTCCTAGCAATGGCGCTCCGCCATGCTCTTTATAATCCAGTCTTTTCTTCAACGTGCGCAGCTTTGGCATCATAATCGCTGCAGCGAGCTTCGTCATCAAAGATTGTCCGAATGCTTCTTTTAGGGAGGAGAACACATTACCAGCTGTCCCTTCCATCGCCTTCAACATAATATTACCGGCAAAACCGTCACAAACGAGCACGTCACAATTTCGCGAGAGCACATCTCTAGCTTCTACATTCCCAATAAAATGAACCGGCGCTTGCTGCAGCAGCTCATAGGCTGCCTTCGATACTTCATTTCCTTTTTTCGCTTCGGTCCCCACATTAAGAAGTCCTACACGCGGTTTTTCCAAACCGTGCACCTTCGCACGATAAATACTTCCCATGATTGCGTACTGCAGTAAATGCTCAGGCTTAGCATCCATATTCGCGCCTAAGTCAAGAGTCAAAATTCCGACCTCGTCCATAGTCGGCATCATCGGTGCCAGTGCTGGTCTTTCAATACCATCCATACGTCCAATTACGAGTAGTCCTGTTGCCATGAGCGCACCTGTATTCCCTGCTGACAGCATCGCATCCGCTTGTTTCTCGCGAACAAGCTGTCCGGCAACGACCATGGAAGCTCCTTTTTTACGACGAACCGCTTTAACCGGCTCATCATCAGGACCAATTACCTCATCCGCATGACAGATGGTCATATTTTTGGGCTTCTGCCCTTTCAAGAGCGGTTCAATGACAGAGGTGTTACCAACCAGCAGAAGCTCCGTATCCGGCCATTCTACTGCTGCATCAAGCGCACCTTGCACAATTAAGCTTGGGGCGTTATCGCCGCCCATCGCATCAATAGCGATCCGCATGTTCGTCTCCCCCTTCACTATCTGTGTCTTTAGCGGACCGATAGATAACAAAGTTACCTTGAAAAACCATTTCATCGCCTACATAAGTGAATAGTTCTACCTTCGCCTTGTTTCGTTCGCCCGAAATAGATCTGACGTACGCCTTGGCTATACATTTCTCACCCAGTTTGACAGGTCGAATAAATCGAATATCCGCCGTTACTGTAAGTGCGATCTCATCATCTATAACAGCAACTGCAAGTGAATTGGCTTGAGCAAATACGTGATGTCCGCGCGCAATGCCGGTTCTCGAGAAAACATGCTCCTCGCTAATCTCAAAAACGGAAATACCGCTTTTATCCAATTCCAAATCCACTATATCGCCTATTACCTCGTGTAGGGGCAAGGATCGAACAGAATCATAAGAACGTTCCGCCATCAGCTTCAGTCGTTCTCTGAGCTCCGGAATAGCAAGCTCCATTCGATCAAGCCTTATCGTCTGAATACTAACCTTGAGCAGACGCGTCAGCTCCCGATCCGTTATAAAAGGATTCTCATCAATTAATCGGGCAAGCTGCTGATGCCGCTGCCGTTTGGGCATTCGTTCGATGTTCGGCACCACCTTCGACATTATTGTGACAGATAGATAATTCCAACCATTTGCCAGCGTTTAGCATCCACCACATGGTTCATATATGAATGTTGAATAACATTATCACCTGGTACTAATTAAGTATTAAGTATATCTAAAAAATAGTCTGAGTGCAATGAAGCAACTGAAAAACGTTCTGTTTTCTCATTAAACAGGGAAGAAAAAAGGCTATAGGCATAAAAAAAGCACCTCATCACATGATGAAGTGCTATTTTCTGAAATCAATACATTATTGAGTAATGATTTCTTTAGTTTTGTAATATCCACAAACTTTACAAACGCGGTGAGCAAGCTTAAACTCTCCACATTGCTCACATTTCACCAAACCCGGTACTGCTAGTTTAAAATGCGTACGACGTTTGTCGCGGCGAGTTTTGGATGTTCTACGTTGAGGTACTGCCATATTTCCCACCTCCTTCAAAAAATCAATCAACAAATCACTTATTCCTTAAATAGATCCTTCAGCGCTGCAAACCGCACATCAACCTTTGACGTGTCACAGCTACATTTGTGCTTATTTAAGTTCTGTCCACATTTAGGACAAAGACCTTTACAGTCTTCGCTGCAAAGCGGCGTAAATGGAATGAACAACTGAAGCTCTTCTTCCACATAAGGCTTCAGGTCCAGTCTGTCCGCTTTTACCTCAATGAAGTCATTGACCTCTTCTTCCGTGTATTCATCACTCTCTACGTTAGACGCAGCGGATTTGAACACTTCCGAGAAAGGTATAACGGCATGATCCTGTGTCGGTTCAAGGCAGCGCGAGCATACAAGCTCCAAATCAATGGCGAGATCGCCGTTGACTTCGATGAAGCCTTCATGCCCAGTCACCTCAAGCGATACATGAAGCGGTCCTGTACGGTAAACATCTTGGCGTCCTTTGAATAGGTCACTAACATCTAACTTTTCGTTAACTGTCGATTTTAACCCTTTGGACATCGTTTCTTGAATATGAAACTGCATCAGATCACCCCAAACAAACAAAGATTATTATATCTATCAGACTACTGTTTTGTCAACATTTTCACGTGTTTTCCCTTAGTATTTTCAGCGGCTCGCCATCGAGCGCCTTCAATATGCTATAGTAAAACAACCAACATTTAACAAAGCGAGGATCATGCGAATGCGCACAGTCGGACTTATCGTCGAATACAATCCCTTTCATAACGGGCATCTTTACCATCTGCACCAGTCTCGTAAAATCACTCAATCTGATGCTGTTGTCGCTGTTATGAGCGGTCATTTCCTTCAGCGGGGCGAACCTGCGCTGCTAGACAAGTGGTCGAGAACGAAAACAGCGCTACAAGGCGGCTGTGATCTCGTTATCGAGTTGCCCGTCGCTTATGCGACACAAGCAGCCGAGTGGTTCTCATACGGCGCAGTTTCGCTCCTAGAAGCGACTGGTGTTGTTGACAGCTTCTGCTTCGGTACTGAAAGCGGCGAGCTGAATCCGCTTCTTCAGGCTGCTGAGGCTGTCGCGCATGAAACATCTGCCTTCAAAGCGCTTCTCAAGCAATTCCTTGGAACTGGGATCAGCTATCCAAGCGCATACAGCGCTGCGATATCTGCTTATTTATCGGAGCAAGGGCATATCTCTGCCGCTCAATTTCCATTCGCACTTCCCAATCATACATTAGCATTGCATTATTTGCTTGCTTTAAAACGAATTGGCGGCAAAATGGAGCCCTTCACCATAACGCGTGAGAAGGCACAATATAACGAAGATACCGTATCTGACAGTCAAATTGCAAGTGCAACTGCCATTCGCAAGCTCCTTCTTGAAAAACAGTCTTTGGATGAAGCACGTCCTTATATGCCTCAAACCACTTTCCGTACTTTGGAACAAGAATGGCTTGCCGGAAATTGTCCCATTAGCTGGGATCCGTTTATGAAGCCGCTTCTTCATGCTATTATAACCAAATCTCCCGCTGAACTAGCAAATATGCGTGAGATTACCGAGGGTTTAGAGCATCGAATTCGAAATTCATTGCCGAAGCTTGTTACTAGTCAATTTGAAGAATTATTAGAAACGCTAAAAACAAAACGATACACAAGAACGAAACTTCAACGAGCGCTCTTAGCTGTGCTTCTAGGTCATGCCAAGGAAGACTTTACTGCGGACAAGCTCGCTACCGGAATCGAATACATAAGAGTACTAGGATTTACCGAGAAAGGCAAGCATTTATTGCGGCGCATGCGTAAAACAGCCAAACTTCCCGTTTTAATGAGTGCTGCTAGATCGCCTGAACCTTATCGATATTTAGATCTGGATGTACAAGCGAGCGGCGTGTACATGTTGGGTTTACCAGGTGAATCATCAGCCTCAGCATTGTTTCGCGATTTTACCGATCGACCGGTTACGATTGAGTAAAAACACAACTTGCGCCTGTGAATTCACATATTTTAAACGATGTGGCAAAATTCCAACAAATGAAGTGAGTAAGACTTGAGAAGATTATTTAACGACAGTCTCTAAATAGGATGCTATTTTGAAAGCATGCTATTTAGAGACTGATTGTAATGGCTCGATTTTTTATATAACAAGAATGAAGTACATGGGGACTTCAAGAGCTTTATCAATCCGTTTAATTTTAAACTTGTTTATCCGTTTGTTGACGTTTTGAAAGCATTAATTTGATCCATTGCTTCTTGCAGTGTATCTACACTAACCACTTTCATTGAGGTACCCAGCGCCTTGGCCTTCGCTGCGGCTGCCTTATAATTATCAGTAGGCACAAGAAACAGCTCCGCACCTTGCTGACTTGTAATCACAACTTTTTGCTTTATTCCGCCAATAGCGCCAACCTGACCATCCCCTGTAATCGTTCCTGTAGCAGCGATGCGATGCCCTCCGGTCAAGTCACCTTCTGTTAACAAATCAAGCGAATGCAGTGCAAATACTAGACCAGCTGAAGGACCTCCAATATCACCTGCAGTAATATTTAGTTGATTGCGGCTATCAGTTGGAACCAAGCTTCGCAGCTCCGTCAAACTTGAGATGCCAAGTGAACCTAGCATTTGCTCATTAGATAGTGATGAATTCAGAATTCCAGAAAAAATCTTCACAAGATGGCGTTCGCCGCTTCGTTCAATATCAATGGAAAAATCTCCTTTTCCAACCATACTTCGCAAAGCTTCATAGAGTTGTTCCGCACTGTCAAATTGTTCTCCGCCCTTGATACTTAGCAATTTGTCCCCTGCTCTGAAGGAACCTTTCAGGAGATGATCTCTATTATCAACATCGGATATAATTATCGCATTAACCTTGGTCTCAAAGGGCAATTCGGCATAGCGATAAGCGGCTTCGATCGCCGTATTTTGCGAACCTTGCATAATCACACTCAATCGTTCAGCGTACTGTTTTTGAGTGCTGCCTCGAAAGACATCGCTTTTTAGATGCAAATCCGTGTCGGAGTCCCATATTGTCTTCATTGCTCCCCAAAAGTTCGGCTCGGTCAATTTAACCGCAGTAAGCAAAAAATCACCTTTCCCTATACTGTCGCCTTCCTCAATCGTGACCATCTCTCTCACTGGGACAGCAATACCGGGCTCGTATAAGACATATGGCGTCGGAGCATAGAGTATTACCCACATAAAAAAGGCTGTAGCTATGGCAACTAATGCAATTCGACGTAAGTCTGATCGATGCTTCTGCATCCTCCACCCTCTTTCATCATTCATGACTTATATTAGTTACAACATGCCTATTCGCACAAGTTTCGTTACTTTCGGCAGGACAAACTTAAATGGTCTATCCTCTGATCAGAATGCGTACTATTTAACGTATACGGTTGTCCATTCTATGATGTCATAATCCCGATCCTCAAGATTAATGACGACTATCCGCCCTTGCGGAACTAGGAGTTGAATAGCATTGGCTAAAACAGTTCTATTAGCATTTGTCTCGATTCTGCTTGTCGTTGCCATCATTCTCAGGCCAGATGCCGCCTTCCAATCGTCACTGCAAGGACTAACCGTCTGGTGGAACATCGTGTTCCCAGGCTTACTTCCGTTTCTCGTACTCTTTGAGCTCATTGCCGCGTTTGGCCTAGCCCACGCGATTGGCTCATTGCTCCAACCCTTAATGAGTAAAGTCTTTAAGCTGCCTGGAGAAGCCGCTCTTGCGACTGTTCTAGGCTGGCTTAGCGGCTATCCTGCTGGTGCAGAAGCGGTTGCTTCCCTGCGTAAACAAAGCATCGTAACCAAAAAACAGGGCCAAAGGCTGTTAGCCCTAGCCCATATGCCCAATCCTTTATTTATGCTAGTCGTCATTGGTGCTGGATTTATGCATAAACCCATCATAGGTATCATCATAGCCGCAGTCGTTTGGCTGTCAGCTCTTTGGATCATGCTAATGATGGGTCTATTGAGCAGACATGCTGCTGACGAGCAGATTACTAGCAGCTCATCTCCTAAAAGCTCGGATCGTTTCCTTTCAAGTCAAAGCGTTCTTCAACGAGCCGCTGAGGCGCTTCAGTTTGGCCGAGAACAAGATGGGCGCAGCTTCGGTAAAGCGCTTGGTGATGCCGTATCCGCCAGCGTCCAAAAGCTAATGATGATTGGCGGCTTCATGATATTCGCTTCTGTTTTAGCCAAGCTGGTAGAGCCCCTGCTGGCACCCATACTATCCAAAGCAGGCATAAGCTTTGTCACACAAGCACTCTTTGAAGGCCACTTAGGTGCTTATGCAGCAGCTATATGGGATGCGCCTGGAAACAGCATGATCATTAATGCTGCAGCAATCGCTGCCGTGCTTGCGTGGAGCGGGCTAAGCGGTATTTTGCAAACAGGCTATGCTATAACGGGAACAGATTTAAAACTACTGCCCTTCATCACATTGCGAATCATTCACGCCATACATGCCTTCGCATTCATGCTCATACTATGGAAGCCAATTACGTTGTTACTGGGTCTATTATTAGGATCCAACGCCGTTCCGACCACTGCACCTATCGCAACAAATTCGCCAGATTCGATCATAGCACGAGTAATAAGGAACTCCGATATGCCGTTAATATGGCCATTCTCCATTGCAGTCTGTATACTGCTAGCGTTAGTTTTACTGCTGTTTTCCTTAACATTGCTTCCGTATCGTCGTGCCGGAAGATCCGTCTAACGTATTCTTATGGATGGATTATTAAAGATCATTATGTTTTTTTATTTTATACTCGTATTAACTTTGCCTACAGCTTCGATTTGTATTTCACCCTTAGTTCTTTCTCCACTAAAGGAGGAACGAGCTCATGCACTGCACCATGGAACTGAGCGATTTCCTTCACGATGCTGGAGCTCAAATAAGAATATTTAGGATTAGTCATCATAAACATCGTATCGATTTCATTATCGAGCAAATGATTTGTTGAGGCGAGCTGAAGCTCGTACTCGAAGTCAGTAACTGAGCGGATACCTCTAATAATCACGTTCGCCTGCTTTGTTTTCATAAATCGAACGAGCAAGTCTCGGAAGCTGTCAATCTCCACATTTGGAATGTCTTTCGTCACTTCAGTGAGCAGTGCTTTACGTTCTTCCACACTGAACAGCGGATTTTTGCTGGAATTGTTCAGAACGGCTACAATCAACCGATCAAATTGCTTTGCGGACCTGCGAATGATGTCCAAATGACCGTATGTAACGGGGTCAAAGGTGCCTGGGTATACTGCTACTCGCTCTTGTCTATTCGTGGTCATCGGTTGCACTCCCGTCATGATGGTCTTGACTGTAATATTGATATATAGTGACGGCGGTATCACCGTATTTGGAGTGTTTAATCTGATCAAAATGATCCAACTTTTCCGGATAGAGATGACTCGCATCATGCTCAACGACCACAATGGCATCCGGCTCCAGCATGTCATTCTCTGCTAACTGCGACATTAGAGCATCCATATTAATCATTTTGTATGGCGGATCAAGAAAAACAAGCCGGAACTTCTGCTCCCGCTTAGCGAGCGCTTTCAAGGCACGCTCCGCATCATTCCTATAAATTTCAGCTGCACTGCCCATTTTCGCCGTTTCCACATTTTGACGAATGATGTCAATGCTCAGCTTCTCCCGATCAATAAAGACTGTCCGTTCCACACCTCTGCTCCATGCCTCAATGCCCAAGCCGCCTGTACCTGCAAACAAGTCAAGCGCCATTCCCCCGTCGAAGTAAGGTCCGATCATGCTAAATATGGCTTCCTTCACCTTATCCGTTGTCGGCCTCGTATTCATACCGGGCACTGCCTTCAGCATGCGGCCCTTGGCTTCGCCCGCAATAACTCTCACTGAAATTGCCCCTTTTCTAATTCATTCCCGCCTATCGTAACATAGAATCCCTTTATTAATAAAGCAGCAGCTTGTCAAAAAGCATGCTCAGCCCAAGCCTCTATGTCATTCTCCAAAAAACACACCGAAATTATGTTTATTCTCCCGCAAAATGGACATGATAAACTCATCGGCGTTGCAAGATGCCGTAGACAACCGCGGAGAAGACTTACGTTTCCCCATAAGCTCTTCATCCGGTTTCTCCTCTCCCATGAAAAGGGCGCCCTGTAAGGGGCGCCCGATTTTTTGTTTAGAGTCTTTTGTGGCAAGGGTTTGTTTAATTTCATTGATAGGAAACTACCTTCTTGTCCACCAATAGTCCACCAAATAATTATTATAAATCCTTTTCTTCCTCACGCAAATCCAGCCGAATACATTAACATTGTGCGACATAAGAGAGTTTCTATTAAACAACCTGAGTATTTCTACATTTTGGAAAACTAGAGCAGCCATAAAATTCACCACGAGAGCTTTTTCTTCGCACCATTAGGCTCCCGCAGAGAGAACATTCCAGATCCTCGTCTTCAACAGAAGATTGTTCAATAATCTGTTTAGGCGTTGGAGTACCTGCTCCCTGATTGAGTTTAAGAATCATCTCTATTAATTCCGATCTATCAATTAATCGAACATGATTAGACTTTGCAAGAGAGATTGCCGCTTCGGTATAGCCGCTATTCGATATCATCCAACCCGCTGAAGCATAATAATGAGCTATCGATGCTTGAACTTCCTGAACGGCTTTAATACCTACATTTTTACTGTATCGTTTTGCTTGTACGACGATTCTCTTACCTTCTTTTACAATTACCAAGTCCGCTCCGAAATCTCCTGCTGCTTGAGTAACTTTCACCTCATAGCCATGAGCTTCAAAGAGATGACCGAGATAACGTCTCACCATCTCTGCAGCTCCTTATATTGCTAGTAATTCTTTTATCACATACTAAAATAGGAATATATACCCATCATAAATAAAATGTAGTAGAATATGACTATAATTTGTGTGGAGATGCAATAGTTTTTGTTATTTTGTCGTTTTAATCTTAGAAATACCTAGTGAAAATAGAAAGGAGACTTCATTATGGAGTCAATCTTAGATGTTCATCCAATTAAAAGAAACATCATTTATATAGGAGATTTCACGAAACTCACTCACGCAGTTAAGAACAATACGTTTGGACATATAGTAAATGAATATACCGACAATGTTACAAGACCTGACTTGCCTCTTCGTAAAAGGATTCCATATCTGATAGCAATGCCGCTTGCTTTAAATACAACAATTGCAGGAGTTAAAACTCTTTCAAAAAAACGATTTTCTTTTGACTATTTAGAAGTTCCATATCAAATGTCATATAATGAATTAAAATGGAAAGATTCGATCCAACCAAAAATCAATACTTTTTACATAATGAATCCTAGAAATGATCGTGTTTATTTCCCAGTTGAAAAGTTTCATGCTCTCGCGTTTGAAGAAAAAGCAAATGAAGCAATCAAAATATTGATGTCATTAAAGCCAAAAGAACTCACGGTCGAACACGAGGAAGGATATGAAACGGAAATAAATACGGCTGCAACCGTCAGTGCCAAAGCAAAATTAGTGAAAGCCGATGGAAGCTTTCGACTTGAAAACAATAGCTCAAAAAAGTTATGTTCAAAGCCTCCTTCGGTAAACCTAATTTTTTAGAAAAATTCAGGGCAGTAACTCTCCCTGATGACTTGGTTTGGTATCCTGCTGAAGAAAAATGGAGAAGTATAGTAGAGGGTGTTTTAAAGCACAACCTTAAAGATGTTGAAATGGAAATTAACTATTTCGATGATTTCGGGATAGATGTAAATCTTCAGGCAGACATATTAAAGCAATCCGATTCAAAGATAAAGACTAACGTCTCCCATTTCAAAAGAACCCTTTGGAAAGTTAAAGCATCTTTTTGGTGAAATTAAACTGCTATAATAACCTGCTAACCGATATGGTTAGCATTTTTTTTTGGAATCTACCTATGTGAAGGCATGAGAAAATAAAGCTCGCCAACCTTTTTTTATATCTTTCTTTCCAATCATCTCAGTTTAAGCAATCATATATTAATGCTATTATTAAACCATCCCAAAATAGATAGAACGACGTCATCATCAAGGAGGCCATACATATGGACTTTGTCGCTATAGACTTTGAAACAGCAAATTCATCACGATCAAGTGCTTGCGCAGTAGGAATCGTTGAGGTTTCTAATGGTAAAATCATCTTTGAACAATCATGGCTCATTAATCCGAGACAGCATTTTGACGGAATGAACATTAGTATTCATGGCATAACACCTTCAATGGTGGCTGACAAGCCGACATTTTTGGAATTATGGCCGAGCATTCAGCCGCTTCTTAAGGGTAAAAATGTCATAGCACACAATGCTTCATTCGATATGAGTGTTTTGCGGTATTGTTTGGATGAAGCTGCTTTAAACTATCCGTCCTTCCAATACTTTTGCACCTATCTCATAAGCAAAAAACTTCTTCAACATTTGCCTTCTCATAAGTTAAATGTAATTGCCGAGCACTACGGCATACAACTGAAGCATCATGATGCTTTGGATGACGCTAGAGCCGCTGCTTTACTGCTGATAAGAATATTGGAGCAAGAACAATGCGTGAGTCTATTACAATTATCCGATACATTCGGGTTTAAAATGGGAGAAATACACGCCAGTGGGTATAAGCCTTTCTCTGCTGCAAAAGGAAAAACGAATAAAAAACTCCCGCTTCCAACAACTCCTGAAGCTAAAACAGCACCAGTCTCAAAGGGTAAACAGACTTATGAGCAGCGTTTACAATTGATTCGAGGTCAAAAGAAGGATATTACTATTACTTTTTAATCAAGTCTCAAAAATAAAATTCTACTTAATCCCCCTTCTACCGGTCGCGAGATTGCAACGTTTGATTTTTGTGAGGATCCAACCAAAGAAACAGCTATTGTGATCGGAGAACTATATCTGTAAATAGAGAATGGAAATTCAATCCTATCAGGAAAGGGGCGTTTGAGTTGATAAAATGGTTTCAGTATAACTGGTTGGTAAGAAATGATTGGTTTGAGCTGTGTAAGCAAGTCCCAACGGAGGAATTGTTGCGTGATCGAATTGGCGGGGCTGGCTGCATACTTTATACCCTTTTCCATATTGCAGACGTGGAATATAGTTGGATTCGTGGAATACAAGGTTTGCCAGATATCCAAGTAGAATATGAGAACTATAAGACGCTCGAACAAGTAAGAGAACTTTCCGATTATTGGATCAGTGAAACAGAGATTTTCCTAAATTCATGGTCAAATGATCTCGAATACGAAAAGGTGATCGTTCCGTGGACTGAAGAGCGTTATACAAAAGGTGAAATTTTACGCCATGTAATCGCACATGAAATTCATCATATGGGTCAACTATCTATTTGGGCAAGAGAGATTGGTCTTCATCCAGTATCCGCTAATGTAATAGGTAGAGGATTATTTAATCTAAACAACTAACGATAGACAACAATTTAGATTATCCACCTGCTTAGAGAACAGTTCTCTTTTGTACGAGATTAAAAAAAGAAAACAGAGCCTGCCAAACAAAAATATAATCTATTATCATTTAACTCATTACTCCTTGCTTGACGCATCCAGGCTTCACTCAAACGGACACAGAAGCCGTTATTTGTGAAATTCAGGCTCAAATTTCTTTTTATCGGACTTAGGAGCAGTTATTTCCCAGTAATGAAGCCCAAAAGCAATGAATATTGTAAAATAAGGGTCTCTGTGTCCGTAAGGTTCGAGCAACAGGAGATAAACAGCAATTAAGGTCTTTGGTGTCCGTTCATTCGATTGAAGAAATCAAAAATCAACTTCGAATGATATTCAAGCACTGGTTTTGGTTTTGAACCCCTATTATTAGGCTATATTTTAAATCAATCAGCAAACGTCTTCCCCTGTTCAACAAGCGCACTCCGAATTTGCTCCAACGCTTTTGGCCCCATCCCATGCAGCTTAAGAAGCTCACGCTCACTTAGCTTTGAAATCTGATCAAGCCTCATAAATCCGGCGTTAACGAGTGCCCTGCGTGCAGGCTGCGCAAGCTTACTTGGAAGATCATTAACCTGTTCGTTACTTTGATCAGATGTACTCACTCCATCCACTCCTTAGCGAAATATATTCTATTATTAGCATTTACTAACTTTTATCTTTCATTATATTATCCTACACTTCATAGATCTATAAGCAATTATTCTCCACCACCTTCTCAACCCTCCAACAAATATATACTTTACAACATGACTCCATAACACCCTTAGTCCTAATCACTATTTTTCCTAATCAGGTATAATCCTCCAAATTAAACGCATCCTATTTCTAAAAAAACAAGGTGGGAAAAAGATGCATACCGTTTGGAAAGGCGCTATCAGCTTTGGGCTTGTCCATGTCCCGGTTAAGATGTTTACAGCCACAGAAGATAAAGACGTACACTTTCGCAGCATTCATAGAGAATGCGGCACCCCTATCTCCAACGTCCGTACATGCAAGCACTGTAACAAGGAAGTTGAGCTTGATGATATAGCTAAAGGCTTTGAATACGAGAAGGGAAAATTCGTTCTCTTTAATGAAGAAGAATTAGAAGCGATGAAGCCGGAATCCGCCCGCGTCATCCAAATTCTCGATTTTGTTGATTTAACCGATATTGATCCCCTTTATTATCAGAAAGCCTATTACCTATCTCCAGATATGTCTGGCGCAGGAGCTTATAGCCTTTTGGTAGAGGCCATTAAACAAACAGGGAAAATTGGCATCGCCAAAATATCCATTAGAAGCAAGAGCAGCCTTGCTGCCATCCGAGTCATTGATAATTGCCTTTGCATGGAAACGATGCATTATCCCGACGAGATTCGCTCTTTGACGCAAGTTCCTAATCTTCCGGATCAAGTAACCATCAATGAAAAGGAACTGCAAATGGCCAAAATGTTGATTGAGCAGCTATCCGAAAAGTTCGCGCCTGAAAAATACACCGATGATTATCGCATCGCGATGCTGGAAGCCATTCAGCAAAAAATTGCTGGCGAGAGTGTCGACATTATTTCATCTCCAGAGGAAGGACGTTCAAATGTTATTGATTTAATGGCTGCCCTGCAGGCAAGTCTTGAAGCTGCCAAGACACCGCCAACCCGAACCAAACGAAAAAGCTCACCTAAAAAACCGAAAGAAATCGTATCATGAATCACCTGTCTCTCCCCACTGTACCAATGGCACCTGTAACTTCACCCGATATTCCGGAAGGGCCTGAGTGGTGCTATCAAATTAAATGGGATGGTGTTCGTACGCTCGCACGTCTAGATGGCAATGGGGGCGTAGAGTTATTTTCAAAGCGGATTGAACCGCGAAATGCTACTTTTCCTGAAATTGTTTCTCTGCTGGAACCGCTTCGAGTAGGTCCCTGCCTACTGGATGGCGAAATTGCCTATTTTGACGGCATAAGACCTAACTTTCAGCGCAGTCGTCTAGGTGTACAAAAGCGATCAGGGGACGATAATTTACTATTTGTTATGTTCGATATTCTACATGATAACGAAGGGGATCTTCGCAGCTTACCTTTTACAGAACGATTCGAGAAGCTACAGGCTAAATTCCCTAAGAAACAGCCTCGACTTTTTGTGAGCGATTTGTTTACGGACGGCGTTGCGCTTTGGAAGTGGCTAGAGGAAAGAGAGTGGGAAGGAATTATTTCTAAACGGCTTTCCAGCCCTTATACCGAGGGAAAAAAACATCAAGACTGGTTTAAGAAACGGAAACAATTGCGAATTGTAGCAAACGTTGTTGGCATTAAGCTTAAGGAAGGCAAAATTTCGAGCTTGGTTCTTTCCTATGAGGATCGTTACATCGGTCATGTATCCTTAGGCTTAGATGCGGCTTCAAAAGCTGTGTTACAGCAATTTCTTCAAGAGCATCCTGGGAGCTGCCCGTTCCCATCCCCCACGCCTAGCATGAAGAAATCGGATATCGCATGGCTAAAGGTACATTTTCCATGTCGCGTGACCGCTTTAGAGTTTACAGACTCTGGGATGCTGCGCCAGCCTAAGCTGCTTGGATTTGGGGCGGAATGAATAAGCTACTCTCATGCGCCCCGCTTGCTCCATAAAAAAGGAATGAAGGTCATGAACGCCTCATGACCTCTCTTTCGTCATATACAATACTAAATCATCGTCAACGCATACGTGACTGCCCGGCTCAACAGGCTCCTCTTTGTACATAATGCCTCTTCCGTCTGGAACGTAACCTCTCTTCGCATAAAGTCGCTGTGCATTTCCATAACTCTTATAGAGCCCAACACCAATGCCGACAATCCCATGCTTCTCGAAAGCGATCTCTTCTACGGCATCCATCAAGGAATTGCCAATACCTAATCTCCGCAGAGGTGGAACAACGTCAAAATTATTAATTTCGGGTATCCCTTTCTCTGCGAAATACGGATAGTAAGAAGTTGACAGCAAATGAAGCCACCCTGCAAATTCATTCTTATAGAAAGCGATAATCGTAATTCGATTACCCCCTTTATTTTCTTCCCAGCATCTCTTTATGTACTCTTCCGGTTTGCTAATATTGTGATCATGCAACGCCTGAAAAACAGTATCTACATCTCCGCTTTCCATTTTCCTAATCACTAAGTGTGTATTCATTTCCGTTACCCCCTTAACAATTTCTATTTTGAAACTAACTTTCTAACTGATTCCGCGCTCTCCAAATTTTCTCTTAACCAGACAGGAGCTTCCGGGTGAGCCATTATCTCTTCATAAGTCATCCAAAATACAGCTTCAACCTCATCCGGACATTTCTTCCATGGTTCACCGCTCTCAAACTGACATAGAAAAACGATATCAACCACTCTAATGCCATCATCGGTTACAAAGGATGTGCTTCTTACATAATGAAGCTGTTCTTTGACTACTGTGCCTACTTCCTCTTCAATTTCCCGTCTAAGCGTTCTCTCTAAAATATGTACGGCGTTTCCTTCATCATCAACCTTGCCGCCTACGAAAGCGATACCGCCTGGCGCATGTGTTTCTTTGGCGCTTCTTTCGACCATTAGCCATTTATCATCGCGAAATATGGCACCCTCCACGTTGACTACAAACAAATCTTTTTTCTCCAAGCCAACTACCTCTTGATGCTCGTTCATTTGATGCTCATTGCTATGCTTTTCGTTTGTTTGATACTCCATCATTTGTTGCTCATCACTATGATCCTCGTTGCTTTGACTCTCTTCTCTTTGATGCTCATTACTATGATCCTCATTGTTAAAATTCTCGTTGATTTGATACTCATTCCCGTCATTAGTTCCCGGTTGCTTTACTTTTTTATTGGCTGCATACCGTATTATAGCTAAGGGTAAATTGATCAAACCCACGAATAACATACTGAAAATAGGAAGCATTTCCTTAAATGTCGGCGGATGAGTGCCATTTCCTACCGGTCCGGTTTTAGGCTGATTGGCATCCCAGTTCACATACCAAAACAAGAATAAAGAGAAAACGATTACAAATGCAGAGGTAAAGATATACCATGCGTACTTATTCATTTTATCACCTCATTATTGGAAAATATGCGTCTATTAAATGTATACGTCTTCTTTAAATGAAAGTTTCTTCCTTTTAAAACATTGCCTTCCCCCATACTAGTGTGACATATGCGATTTCCTCCCTTACTGACTATCTGATTTGGTCAAAAGAATAGGATTATAGGAATGAATATAGTAGAATGGTTTTTAGTTTACATAAAAGGGGAAATAGACATGAAAGCATTCATAGCCACACTACTGTCACTCATGCTGCTGCTCACAGGCTGTGGATCAGTTACAACCTTATCTCCATCAACAACGAATACAGACTACGACACAACCATTGTTTTACCTTCGGATCGTTATCCGGAGACGATTGCTCATATTGCTTCCGCTATTAAAGCTGGCGCTTCTGCAATCTGTACAATTAATCGCGATGGAGCTGAAGAGAATCGATCGGCATCATTAAGCGGCGTGCCTACCAAGGCAGGCTTTGACCGAGATGAGTGGCCTATGGCGATGTGCGCAGAAGGCGGCGAGGGAGCCGATATTGCCTATGTCACACCAAAGGACAATCGCGGAGCGGGCTCATGGATCGGGAACAAGCTGGATAAATTCGAAGATGGAACTCGTGTTTTATTCCAGTTTGAGGGAAATGATTCTTCCACCTCTGCGGCTAAGCCAACACCGACAACAGTACCAACAAGTGAGCCTAAGGCAAAACCAACGGCAGTACCAACTTCTAAACCAACTTCTAAACCAACTGAAGCACCTACAATGAAACCAACCGCGGAACCAGAAGTCGTTCATTATGCCAATTGTGCGGCTGTCAGAGAAGCTGGTGCTGCACCGATCCATAAAGGAGATCCAGGCTACAGCACGAAGCTTGACCGTGATGGAGATGGCGTTGGCTGCGAATAAAGATACTTTACAAAAGAAAACTTACTGTACGATACTATGCATTCATCATGTCTCCGTCATCGTACCGCCATTAACATGCAGCACTTGCCCGGTTACATATCCTGAATCATCTGAAGCTAAATAGACATAAGTAGGCGCTAATTCAAATGGTTGCCCAGCGCGGCGCATCGGTGTATTGATCCCAATCGTTTTGATATAATCAGCGGAATAACTGGATACCTGCAGCGGTGTCCAAATAGGGCCTGGAGCTACGGCATTTACCCTTATTCCTTGATCAACTAATTGAAGCGAGAGTGAACGGGTGAAAGAAACGATTGCGCCCTTTGTTGATGAATAATCCAGAAGCAGCGGCGCACCAGCATAAGCAGTCACTGACGCCGTACTAATAATTGTGCTTCCGCGTTTCAAATGAGGCAGTGCCGCCTTTGTGAGAAAGAAGCACGGATAAATATTCGTTCGAAACGTATCCTCTAATTGCTGGGTGCTAATGCCAAGAATACTCGTCTGAGGAAATTGTACCCCTTGGTTTATAACGAGTGTATTTAATTTGCCAAAATGCTCAACTGTTTGCTCCACTACTTCACAGCACCATTTCTCATCTCGCAAATCACCCGGAAGCAGCAAGCATCGCCGACCATGACTTTCAACCAATTGACGTGTATCATTGGCATCCCTGTGCTCATCCAAATAGGCAATAGCAACATCCGCGCCTTCCTTAGCAAAGGCGATTGCAACAGCACGGCCAATGCCGCTGTCACCTCCTGTAATAATAGCCACTTTGTCTAGCAGCTTGCAGCTTCCTATATACGAAGGGTTATCGGAAATAGGCTGAGGAAACATCAAATATTGAAAGCCCGGCTGACGATCCTGATGCTGTGCTGGAAATGACTGTGGAATCTCTTCACATTTCGTTTCCACTCCTTAATAGGGATACATGGGGTACTTCGGATACATCGTAATTCCTCCATTTGATTCAGAATAACTACAATATATTCGCCCAGTCTCTATTTGCAGCTTGTCACTCCCTCAACCCCGCTGGAAAGATCCACCTTCAACAAAGCGACAAAGTTTTTTAATGTAGTGTTAAGGTTGGATATTTATAATAAAAGACATCAACCCCACTGTTGATACCTAAGCTAGGACACCGACCCACAGAGATGTGGGTCCTTTTTTTTGGAAACCTATGCGCGGCACTCATTACCCGCCACGCATACAAAAAGACGCATGCCCACTGTGTCTGGACATGCGTCTTTTTATATTATAATCGTTCAATCGCTCCTGATCCATCAGCCGAGCGTATTTCTGCTTCAATTATTTCAAGTGTGCCTACTGCGCTCTCCGGTGTACAAAGAGAAACCGGCTTGCCATCAAGAATCGCTTCAACAAAGTATTTGATTTGACGATAGTAGCCCATATCTGGTGATAAATCAGGAATAAAGCCAGGTGCATCATTCGGATTGACCTTAAGCACATTATCTTCAAACACAAGATTTCCGCCTTCAAAGTTAACCCGGAATGACATCTTAAAGCCGTGATCGCCTTGCAAAGTCCAATCCGCTTGCGCATTCAACACTTTTCCATCCTCATAAATATAATGAGTAGAAACCGTGTCGTAGCCGCTTCCTGGAATAACATTGCGAGCAAGTGTGGACACCTTTTGCGGCTTGCCGAATAACCAGTGAACCATATCCGCATCATGAATGTGCATTTCCGTAATACAACCGCCGCTCTTGCTTCCATCAAGGAACCAGCCTTTTGGTGATTCTGACCCGCGGAAGAAGTATCCTGCTGTTACATTGCCATAACGAGAATCCTCAACACAAGCTTTCAAATACTCATATGCTGGCCAGAAGCGCAAGCATTGTCCGATCATTAGCGTTTTACCGCTAATTTCCGCTGCTTTTGCCATGCGTAAACCATCCGCCGAATTGCCTGCCATAGGCTTCTCACAAAGTACATGATAACCTCTTTCAAGCAAGGAGCAGGTCAAGTCAGCATGCAAAAACACGGGGAGTGTAATATCGATAACATCCAATTGTTCATTTTCCAGCATGACTTCTACATCTTTATAGAGACGATATGGCGACAGATCATAGACATCCTGACCTGTAGCAATATTACCTGAAGCGCTTCGCTCCTTCAGCTCGTCAATCATCACATCACAAATCGCCACCAGCTCAATTTGTGCGCCTTCCTGTACCAAGCGAACATAATTATCAAAATGCATTCGTCCCATAAACCCAAAACCAACAATAGCTATTTTCAACATCAGAAAACCTCCCAATACAGACTAGCCTTTCAATCCGCCCATACTAATGCCTGATGTAATCTTCTTCTGTAAAATCGAATACAAGATGATAGTCGGCAGCATAACAATAACCAGGCCTGCAAACATAGCACCCCAATCCGTAGCAAAGCGCTGTACTTCCATGAGATATGCCATACCAAGCGTAACTGTTCTTTTCGATTCCGTTGAAATGAATGAAAGCGCCATAATGTATTCATTCCAGTAAGCCATAATATTAAAGATCGTAATCGTAATAAGACCAGGCACAGCCATCGGAAAAATAATTCTCGTCATATTTCCGAAATTGGTGCATCCATCAATGGAACCAGCTTCCTCATACTCCTTTGGAATCGATATTAAGAATCCGATCAACAAGTATATCGTATACGGAATTGTTTTAGCTGCGTAAGTAAGACTTAAACCAAGTAAGGAATCTAGTAAATGAATATCATTTAATAGAATAAACAGCGGCACTACAATAAAGGCTGCCGGAATAAACAATCCGCCCAAATACAATTTCTTCAACCATGAATTAAACCTAAAGTTGTACCTCGCGAGTACATAAGCCGCCGCATAGGATACGGCTACCGTAATAACGAGTGAAACCACAGTAACCAAAACTGAATTGAGGAAATATAGTCCGATATTAGCCTTCTCCAATGCATTCGCATAGTTGTCGAATTTGAACGCTGAAGGTAGTGCCCAAGGACTTTTATAAAGTTCTTCCGTCGTTTTGAAGGAAGTAATGATCGTCCAAAATAAAGGATACAACACAATGACGCTATATGCTATCAAAATAATTCTTGTCGGAATATTTAATTCTCTTAACCCTTTTTTACCCATTTTTATCTCCTGCCTTTTAATATTCGTAAGTTTCACTCTTCGTCAGACGTTCGCTAAGCATGGATAATCCAACTGTAATAATTAATAAGAACACGCCGACTGCCATTGCATAGCCAAAGTTGCCGTTCGAGAACCCTTGCGTATACATATAAGTCATGAGAACCTCGGAAGCCTTATCCGGTCCGCCATTAGTCATAATACGAATATAGTCAAAGCTTTGATTAAATACACCGATTAGGAAGAACACGATCGTAATACGAACAACTTGCCAAATTAAAGGGAATGTAATTTTATAAAATTTCTGTACTTCCGTTGCGCCTTCAAGATCTGCTGCTTCATAAAGATGGACAGGCACGCCTTCCATTGCTGCAATATAAATAATCATGTAATAACCGACTGCTTGCCAAACGATAGGCAATACGATCGCCCATAATACCGTGCTCGCCTCACCTAACCATGCGTGGGTCAACTGATGCAATCCGATAGACTCCAAGAAGGAATTAAGCAATCCGAATGTTGGGTGATAAATGAAAGACCATAGAATAGAGATCAGGACAATAGCAAGAACATTCGGAAAAAAGAAAATAGTCCGATAGAAGGTTTTTTCCTTCAGCTTCTTGCGTGTCAATAAGTAAGCAAAAAGCAAAGAAAAAATCATCGTTAATAGAGGTGATACAGCTAGCAAGAAAATATTGTTTCGAAAAGCTTGCCAGACAACGGGATCATGGAGCATCGTTTTGAAATTATCCAGTCCTATAAACTCTGTATTGTCTGAAATCCCGCTCCAGCTATAGAAAGCCATAATAATCGCTTTAAAGAACGGATACAGGCTGAAGCAAGCAAATAACAGTAAGGCAGGTAGTGTACACCCTAATATAAAAAGGCGGCTTTTTTTCATATGGCATTCTCAGCTCCTAAAAGAAATGGACCCTGATGAATAGTTGCTGGTATTCACCAGAGTCCATATTTAATGTCTATTTTGCGCTAGATTTATTGATTAGTTCTCTAAGCTTTGTCGAGGCTACATCAATACGTTCAATCCATTGGTCAACTGTGATTTGTTTGTTCATAAGGGAACCGATTGGATTGAATACTTCTTTATTGATTGTAATTTCAGTTGTTGGCGTTACTTTCCACTGAAGAATGAGCGGCTTAACATCCTCTTGCTCAAACACTTTAACGGATTCGTAAACGGAAGCCGAAATAAATTCTTTTGCTAGCTCAGCACCATTTTTAACAGCTACAACTGCAGATGATTTCTCTGAATTCAGCTTCACATTTGTATCCGTATATTGATAGCGAATAAATTCTTTCGCAAGCTCAACGTTTTTCGCTTTAGACGGAATGAACAAGCTTTCATACGTGATTGGCAAGTAGCGAGTACCGCCTTCTTCATAAGAAGGGATCGGCATAAAGCCGAATTCAAAGCCTTCCTCACGAGGGGAATCCTTCATTTCGCCTTCAAACCAGTTGCCGTTTGGAACAAACAACGCTTTGCCTTGCATAAATTCGGTTTGTGCCTGTGTATGATTCAGAGCAACTGTTCCCGGCAATAGATAATCATTCTGTGCGATTTTCTCAAATACTTCCATCGCCTTACGTGTTGCATCAGATCTAACGGCATCCTGTTCATAGCTCATTACAGCTTTAACCGCTTCAATACCGCCCACGTTTGCAATCGTTGGCCAGAAGATCGTCTCATTGTAATCCGGGTAAATCCCTTGGTAAGTAAAGAGTGATCTGCCATCTGCTTTTGCTAGGTCGCCTAGAGCAAAGAACTCGTCCCACGTTTTTGGCTGCTCCCAGCCCTTTGTTTTAAACAAGTTGGCATTGTACCACAAACCGTTTGATGAATAGTAAAATGGCGCATAGTAGATCACCTCATCGTCATAAGGCTTTGCGTAATCCATCATGCCATCGGTAATAATATCTTTCAAAGGCACATCTTTATCTAATGCTTTTTCATCAAAAATATCATTCAAAGGAATGAGTGCTTTCTCTTTAATCATCGCTTGAATGGTTCCGCTTTGATCAGACATTGGTGAAAAAATAACATCTGGCGGAGATCCTGATACGATTTTCGGTTTAATGACATCCATGATTTTCGGATTCGATGTCAGCTTAACCTCAACACCTGGGTAATCCGCTTCAAAGCGTTTGATTACTTCTTCCCAATACGCTTTGCCATAACCGCCCTCGAATACAGCAACTTCCAATTTCTTGTTAGCAAATTCCTTCTTGCCGTCGTTCGATACATCCGTTCCCGTCGCAGGGCCTTCTGACTCTGCAGGAGCATTATTATTATTATTGCTTCCGCATGCAGCTACCAACGACATCATAAGAATTAAAGCGACCACAATTGCAACTAGCTTAAATTGTTTTTGCATTCTAACCCTCCGTTTGTCTGTTTTCTTTATTATCATAACGATTATCGATCTGGCTTCACATGAACGTATTTTACATCTGCTATAGATTATTTTGACTATTTCGATATTCAGTTGGACTCACCTTATAGTATTTTCTAAACAAGCGATGAAAATAAAAGGGATCCTCTATGCCTACCAGCGCAGCGATATCCTTCACTTTCAACTTTGGCTCCTTCATCAGCAGCAGCGCCTTCTCCATTCGAATATCATTCAAATAATTCACAATGCTTTTTCCCGTCTCAGCCTTGAATAACCGGCTCAAATAGCTCTCATTCAAGCAAACCTCCGCTGCGAGATCACCCAATGAAAGCTTCTGATTTGTTTTTGTTCGCATCATTTTGATAATCGTCTGTATTTCTTGCCGGTATCCAAGCTCACGGTAATCCAAATCACTTTCAGAGGACTTAACGATAACCTCCAAAAAGCTTTTTTGCAGCTCCCCCAGCGTTGCCGCTGAATTAATTTTTCTATGGATCTCGCTTATATCGTTTAAATCATCATTTTCTTTGTCTATGCCTCGCGTCGCAAACAAATCAAGAAGTGTCCGTGCTGTTTGCTTCAAGCTGGCTGGCGGCGCCACAGCATGGCGTGCTTCCTCACACATCGCAGTAAACAATGTCTCGAAACCAAAAAAATCCAACCGCTCTAATTTATCCTGTGCTTCTGTAATAATTTTCAAGTATCTATTCTCCATAAAGCTCTCAGATAAATGGGGCAACTGCGTATCGAGCACATATTGCTCTGACTCGTAAAATAGTTTTCGTTTTGCGGTTTTGCAAGCCATATAAGCGGTATGCAGCTGCTCCCAGCCTCTATACGGCTCACTTACGATGTACGTCAGTTTCACATTCAAGTACATCAATAGATTCTTTTGAATCATTTGAACCAGATTATTTCTGTTTGTTAATGATTTATTCTTTTCTTCTAAAGGGATAATGAGCATTAGGTTTTGATTTTGAATCGACACAGTCTCAGAATCCTCCCAGTCGCTTAACAGTTCAAACGCGATATTCTGGATCGAAAATAGAAGAAGCTGCTTATCCGTAATTTTTCCTGTTTTTGCTCCCTCTTGATCAAGAAGGATATGGATGCAAAAAAATGATCCGGAAGCACAATGGATTTGATAGTTTTCCATTTCATGAAGAAATCGCTCTTTAGGAATCATCCCATTCGCTGGCTCAAGTAGCATTTTCTCCAGAAACTGATTACGTTTCATCATCTCGAACTTTTTCAAGGAAATACTCTTATGTAAATCTACCTCTGTTTCATTTCGCAATTTGCGAATCTCAGCTGCTGCGTTTTTCAAAGATTCCTGCAGATGCTCACCCGTCATGGTCACTTTCAAAATATAATCGAAAGCACCAAGCTTCATTGCTTCTTTAACCAGCTCAAAATCATCATAGTTGCTTAGCACAATAATTTTCCCACGATAACCCTGATCCCCAAGCGAGCGAATAAGTGAAAGTCCATCCATACGCGGCATTTTCAAATCTGTAATCACGATGTCCGGCTTCAGCTCATTAATAAGCTTTAGCGCAGCCACTCCATCCTCGGCACCACCAAGAAACGTATAGCCATGCTCTTCCCAGTTCATGATCATTTTAAAACCAATGCGCACAATCTTCTCATCATCAACAACGATTACTCTCATGACTAAATCTCCTCGGGCTCTTCTTTGCTGAGCGGTATTATCATTTTCACTTCTGTGCCAATTCCTTCTTGGCTTGTAATATCCAGACCATACTCTTCTCCGTAATGAAGCTTAATTCGCTCTTGTACATTGCTGATTCCAATACCGGATAATTGACGCTCAAATTTCATTTCTACTGACAGCATATCCTTTATTTGCTCTTCATTCATGCCTCTGCCATTATCCCTTATCAGAATCGTTAGAAAACCATCCCTTTGCTTAGCAATAATCCAAATCCTTTTCTGCTCATCCACCGTCTCTATACCTTCCAGTCCATGAAGCAGAGCATTTTCAACAATAGGCTGCAATAAAAACTTCAAAATATGCGCCTTCATAATGTCGGGTTCAATCTCATATTCCATCTCGAAGGAATCACTGTAGCGTATTTTTTGGATAACAATATAATCTTTAATATTTTGAATTTCCTCTTGCATCGTCACATAGGGCTGTTTTTTCATAATCGTATTGCGGAGCAGGTTCGAAAGAGCGCCAATCCCAACACTTACACTCTCCGCTTGGCTTAGGACGGCCGTCCACTTCAATGAGTTTAACGTATTAAATAAAAAATGAGGATTAATTTGCGCCTGCAGCATTTTCAGCTCTGCATCTCGCTTTAAGGTCTCCGCATTTTCTGTTTGATGAATTAATTCCTGAATCCTTCTTAGCATCGTATTAAAATGTCTGGACAGCATTGAAATTTCATCTCGATAGGGATCATCATTATACGATTCCAAATTCCCGCTTGATACGTTGTCCATACTCTTAATCAATTTATAGACAGGCTGTGAGATACTCCGGGTTATATAAGTGCTCAGTATAATACTGATGAAAATACTCAGAACCGCTACAAACGCCATTTTCTGCTTGATTGCACTGGTCTCACTGTACAAATACGAATGCGGAATCATACTGACAAGATAAAAGGAGCTGTTGGTATTATAAACATAGGAGATAAGCTGCTTTGATTTTTGATAGGTGAATGGGAAGCTATACTGCTCCTTGCTCTGATAGGCCTTGATCCCCTCGATAAGACGATCATCAGAGAACGGCTCGCCCGAGGGATGAGAGGAGGAAGCACCTGACACGACCACGCCCAAATCATCAAGAATAAACAATTCAGTCCCCGTGCCCATATCGACATCCGCCAGCATATCCTTAGAAAATGTCGCTTCATCAAGCGAGATGAATATGTATCCAAGCGTTTTGCTCCATTGATTTTTATCAATAATGCTTTTTACGAGTAAAATACAGTTCTTCCCTTGCTGTGTTCGAACATGGGTCCATTTTTCCATAATCCCTTCCGTCTTAACGTCATTGAATATCCGTCCAACCTCCGTATCGGACAAGTGTCCATAGCCAAAGTCATAGATGGACTCTCCAGTCGTAGTTACAATTCGAATGTTATTAACATGATTCAGCATTTCGAATTTCCCTGCCAACTGATCACTAATATTCAAGCTAGCCTGTCGTTTTTCATCTGAATTCATGTCCTTAAAATGCAGCAAGCTATTTTGCGTCGTTTGGCTCATCGTAATTTCATTGGCGAGTTGTACGAACACCGTTCCCTCATCCGTAAAGGCTCGGCCCAGCCTCTTCATAATTTCTGCTGAATATGTGCTCGTCTTGGAGCGAATTCCCTCCGTTGCCTCCTCATAGGTCACATACCCAAATATCGTAAGAGGAACGATAGAGATAACTAGAAACATCCACACCAACCGTTTGTAAATTTTAGTATTTCGAATTAATTTATCCATAGAAAACGACGGACTCCCTTCTTTCAAACTGTATCTACTCTATTCTTTCCTTTAAATCCTGTAAAGTACTGTCCCACTCGACTCCAGTATTTTAATAAGCTTAACTTCCCTCTCCTGCCGACCACAGACCATTTGTGCTACAATCTAAAAAGCACTCATACTTGGAAGGATGACCTAGTCCATGGAATTTCCTAGAACCCTGTTAACCAAAACAATCTCAATTGATAAGCTCATATCCTTTCATTATTTCGAATATGCGAAGGGCTATGCATTCCAGGGCGAACAGCATGACTTTTGGGAGTTTCTTTATGTGGATCGAGGAAATGTAGAGGTTCAAGCTGATGACCGAATACTAGAGTTGCAGCAAGGACATATTGTATTTCACAAACCCGATGAGTTTCACACTGTTAGAGTGCTGGAACATCATAAACCACCTAATCTTATCGTCATATCCTTTGAATGCTCCTCTTTTGCAATGAACTATTTTCAGAACAAAGTAATCGCACTGACCGATCGAGATCGAAATCTGCTCTCATCCATCCTAACGGAAGGCTTCCATGCTTTTAACCCGCCTTTCAACGATCCTTCCATTCATGCGCTGATAAGAAATCCAGATGCACCCTTTGGCAGTGAACAAGCGATCAGCAGCTATTTGGAGATTTTCTTAATTAATCTTGTTCGAGCAGCTGCCAGCCATAACCATTCACAGGTCCCAGCCAAGCTCTCCTCCGTCCAGAAGGAAACGGCCGATAAGCAGCTTGTGGAGCAGATCGTGGACTTTATGAGGCAAAATATTAAAGGCTCCCTTTCCTTAGATGGGCTATGCAAGGAATTTCATTTAGGAAAAACGCGATTGAAGGAGCTCTTTCAATCCCAATTGCAATCCAGTGTTCTGGAATACTTTAAACTGATCAAGCTGGAAGAAGCCAAATCATTAATTCGTGAAAAAAAATACAACCTGACAGAAATCGGTGCTCAGCTTGGCTATGCCAGCATTCACTATTTCTCCAGAGATTTTAAAAGATCAACAGGCATGTCGCCTTCCGAGTATGCCAAGACAGTCAAAGCACGCTCTCAAGACTAGTCTATTCATATAGCCGACTCCTCCTATTAAAGTCGTTTCATACCTTTAAAATGACCCTTTATGCAAATTTAACGGCTTTTCTGATAAATTCTACGGTTCACTCATCACGTATAATTATCAATTGAAACTAAACATACGAATCGAGGCGATTGTCTAAATGGCTACTTTTACGACTGAGGGCACATCCTTTATGTATAATGGGAAACCGCTTCAAATCATTTCTGGGTCCATTCATTATTTTCGTGTAGTTCCAGAATATTGGGAAGATCGACTATTGAAGCTGAAAGCTTGCGGCTTTAACACAGTAGAAACGTATATAGCTTGGAATATTCATGAGCCAAAAGAAGGCGAATTTCAATTCAGTGGAATTGCCGATATTACTCGTTTTATTACACTGGCTGCCGAAATTGGTCTTCATGTCATCGTTCGTCCAAGTCCATATATTTGTGCAGAATGGGAATTTGGCGGCTTGCCTTCATGGCTGCTCAAAGAGCCGAATATGCAACTTCGTTGCTTCGATCGCCCATTCTTAGACAAGGTAGACGCTTATTTCGACGTATTGCTTCCTATGCTGAAGCCGTTCCTCTGCACCAATGGCGGTCCAATTATTGCGATGCAGGTTGAGAACGAATACGGCAGCTACGGCAATGATACACAATATTTGGAATACCTTAAGCAAGGCATGCTGGATCGTGGAATGGATGTACTGCTATTCACATCTGACGGCCCTGAGGATCATATGCTTCAAGGCGGGTCGATTCCAGGCGTTCTTGCCACTGTCAATTTCGGCTCACGTCCGGAGGAAGCTTTCGATAAGCTTCGTGAATACCAGCCTGACAAGCCTTTAATGTGTATGGAATATTGGAATGGCTGGTTTGACCACTGGGGAGAAGAGCATCATGTTCGCGGGTTTGATGATGTAGCTGATGTACTTGAGCGTATTTTGAGCTCTGGCGCTTCCGTTAATTTTTATATGTTCCTCGGCGGGACAAACTTCGGATTTTATAACGGAGCTAACTTCTTTAATCAATACGAGCCGACCGTCACCAGCTATGACTATCATGCCTTATTGAATGAGTCTGGTGATATTACGGATAAATATTTGGCTATGAAGGCTATCATTTCGAAGTATACAGAGATTCCAGATATAACGGTTGAACCCGCTTCTCCCAAGAAAGATTATGGCCGTATAGAAATGACCGAACAAGCTCATCTGCTAAGCTCACTCGACCAATTGAGTACACCTGTTCAAAGAACGACGCCTGAATCGATGGAGCAGCTTGGACAAGACTATGGCTTTATTCACTATTCCACACGGATCAGCGGTCCAAGGCCTTTGAGCAAGCTCGTTCTTCAAGATGTTCATGATCGTGCCCAAATCTTCCTTGACGGTGTTTATCAAGGCGTTATTGAGCGCAACAAGCATGACCTAAAGCTTGAATACGTAGATACGGATATCACATTCGCTATTCCACCGGAGGGCGCTACTTTAGAGATTTTAGTAGAAAACTTGGGCCGCGTAAATTATGGCTGGAAGCTGAGAGATCCGAAGGGAATTACAGAAGGAGTTCGTTTCGAAAGGCAGTTCCTCTATCACTGGAATATCCACACCTTGCCGCTGGATCAATTGGACGGATTGTCCTTCTCAGAGACTCCTCTGGAAACAAAAAATGATTCCGAGCCTACCTTCTATCGCGCGAAATTCCAAGTAGATGAGCTGGCGGATACCTTTATCAACATGCAAGGCTGGACCAAAGGCGTTGTATATATTAACGGTTTCAATCTCGGAAGATACTGGGAAGTCGGCCCGCAGCAAACACTCTATCTTCCCGCTCCACTCCTTCAATTAGGAGAAAATGAGCTGATCATCCTTGAGCTTCATAAGACAAGCGATGCTGCTGTTACATTACAGAACTATCCTGTTTTAGGCTAACTTACAGCTTAAGCAGACCTATGATATTGCTATAATCGACATCCAAACACCTAGCGGTTTGGATGTCATTTTTTTATGTACAGAGATGAGGGTTAGGGTTATTATACGTGTAGATGGGGGGAATTTTGAGAATGAAAGAAAGAGAAGATATTATACAGCTTATACAGCAGGATGAATGGATGATGTCGGTTTTGAGAACAGCCCAAGCTTTGCATTTACCAGACTGGTGGGTGTGTGCTGGATTTGTGAGAGGTAAGATCTGGGATGTGCTTCATGGCTACAGCGAGAGGACGCCTACTGCGGATATAGATGTTATTTATTTCGATGAAAGCAATTTAGATGAGGCTGAAGAAAAGAAGTGGGAAGCGCAGCTTAGTAGAATGATGCCGAACCTCCCTTGGTCTGTCAAAAATGAAGCTAGAATGCATCTCATTGACAATGCGTTGCCTTATTCCTCCTGCACAGATGCGATGTCCAAGTTTCCAGAAACAGCCACCGCACTTGGACTT
The DNA here is from genome assembly GCF_056269295.1 of Paenibacillus sp. J31P13. NCBI lineage: Bacteria > Bacillati > Bacillota > Bacilli > Caryophanales > Paenibacillaceae > Paenibacillus > Paenibacillus sp. J31P13. The sequence goes on along the minus strand of NZ_JBWDNR010000001.1, from coordinate 652,903 downwards.
TCTCTCGATGATAAGCAGCAGCTTGTTTTCACCGCTCCTTGCGGCATTGACGATGTTCTTAACTTGCGGATTAAGCCAACGCCCTTTTTCGCGAAGTCGGAAGACAAAATGAAAGAATATGAAGCTCGTTTAAGAAAGAAAAATTGGATAGCCCTCTGGCCAAAGCTCCAGATTGAGTCCCTATCTGAGAGTACGAGTACGGACGCTCTCAATGAGAGAGTTTGATTAGCAATATCCTGTTTCCGTCCGGGTCGTAAAAACGAGCCCTAGAAGTCATTCCAAGGCTCGCTTTTATTGAAATATACAACCGAATGAATGGATACTCTGTGCAGTAATAATATACACATCGTCTAAGTTTTTTCTAATAAAACTGCTCTAGCTGCTGAATCCCAGCTTACGTGAAGTCCCAGCTCAGCAGCAAGATCACGTATTTGCACATATCCCGTCGCTTCAGACTTCATGGATGGAAGCTCTTTGCCGTTAACGGTTACGTTTGTGCCCGTCCAATCTATTTTCGCACCAAATGCCTCACCCAAAGCTCTTGCTGGAACCCAAGTGAACCCATTCAGCAGATATCCACTCGATATGACCTCAGCGTTATAGAGAATAACAATTGGCTCCGAATCCTTAAGCTTCTCAGGCTGCTGCACATGCTTGTTTGCCAGTACATCGTATTTTGCTAATCCATATTGTTTTATTATGGATTTTAATTTTGACGCATACGTCGGATCAGTCGCATATCCTGATGCCTGCAGGGCATCCGCTTGTTGTTCTGGCGTCTGTGCTTTACGGACCCGCTCATAACGCGCATTATTGAACAACAAATCAGCATCCTTATAATAATGATACACACTCTTATAGGCACGAAAAGCTGCTCTCATACTTACATTGCGACCATCAATATATTCCCATGTTCCTTTAACAACAGCTTCACCCTGCCAGTAAGCATTTGTCTGGCCGCTGCCGACCTTAATGCCGCCTAAGTTGTTCCACGGATGAATAACCCCGCCGGTCTCTAGCAAATTTTGCGCTAGTCGTACGGAAGGAAATAGCTTTGAACCCTCTTGCGTTACACGTATAACCGTTGGCGCCAATGTCGCAAAAAATTGATCTCTTGTCAAAGCTGCCATCTCTTGACTCCTTTCTCCCGCCTTTTGTGAATGATGCCTCCCAATGATATGGAATAACCATGCGGTCCTTATCTTCTTATGCAGAGACAACCTCAGTCGCAATGGACAAAGCGGCAGGAAAGAATACCATTTCAATAAAATAGGAGCCGTTTCATAGGATCGATCATAGATCGCATGAAACGGCTCCTTTCTTCTATTCTATTCTGTAAAATCTTTGCGTATTGGTTAGCAAGGTTTCCATGACGCGATCAAGGGGCAGCTCTTTTATTCGCGCGATATGCTGCGCTGCAACAGCAGCCATTGCTGGCCGAGTCGTTTCTCCCGCAAAGGGACCTTCGAATGGCCAAGGACCGTCAGTCTCTACCATAAGCAAGTCCAAAGGGTATTGTCTTACGAGACTTTGAATCTCTTCCTCATAAACGACATCAGGCGTGATGGAAACCATATAGCCGCTTGCGGCCATACGCTTGATCGTCTCCTCACTGCCTTTGAACCAGTGGAAATGCGCCTTGCGCACATCATGCTTGGCAAGGATGTCACATGCTTTATCTGCATCCTCATAAACGGCATGCAGCACAATCGGACGATCAGTCTCCGCAGCCAAAGCGGCGAACCTCTCGAGCAGTTTCAGATAAGGCGCCTCATCAAAAGATATGCCCTTTGATTCTAACTCTGTTCTCGTATAAAAAGGCAAACCAACCTCCCCGATTGCGAATGACTCGCCATCAGCATGGCGCGAGAGAATCCACGTGAACAGCTCATCTATCTTTGACTCTGACGGAATACTCTGCTCGGGATGAAAGCCGTAAGCTGGATGCACCCGCTTCCCATAGCGAAGCGCGAGTTCTCGGTTCACAATAGCAGATTGCAAATGCATCGAGACAGCTACCAAGGCTGATACGCCCTCGCTAAAGGCTCTATTCAGCAGCTCATCCCGCTCCTCCGCAGCATATAAATCAACATGAATATGCCCATCTATGTACCCGTTCATTTTACTTGTCATGTGTTAGACTCGCTCCTTCACACCGACCCTCAGCAGCTCGTAAATTCGCTGCTTCCGTTCATTAAACGCCGGATCCGTCCATAACGCTTCGCTGCGCGGCCGCTGAAATGTAACTTTGAATTCATTTAATACGACAGCTGGCGCCGCTGAGAGCACAATGATTCGATCAGACAAAAACAGCGCCTCTTCAATACTATGTGTAACGAGGAGCACCGATCTGCGGTTTTCCTCCCAAATCGACATAAGCCATTGCTGCATATGCAGCCTAGTTAGAGCATCCAGTGCACCGAATGGTTCATCCAGCAGCATCAGTCGCTGCGGTGCCAGCAGCGCACGAAGAAAGGACACTCGCTGCAGCATACCGCCTGATAATACATGCGGGTAGGCAGCTGCATATTCATCCAGCCCTATTCGCTCCAGCCATTCCTTCGTTTTCAGCTTGGCTTCTGCTCGATCAACACCCGAAATCGTGAGCGAAAGCTCAATATTCCCTGCTACGGTGAGCCACGGAAGCAGCGCGGATTGCTGTGGCATATACGAAATATGCCCCCGTTCTCCTGTTGTCTGCTCCCCGTTAATCCAGATTTCGCCTTCCGAAGGCTTCTGCAAGCCGCCAATGATCTGAAACAACGTTGTCTTCCCGCTGCCGGAAGGACCAATTATGGACACAAACTCTCCATCCCCAACCGTAAGCGAGATGCCGCCAAGCACCTCTTTGCTAGAGGAACCTTTACCAAATTGCTTCCGAATTCCCTCCACCCGCAGCGTCTCACTGCGAATATCAGCTATATTCTTGTTCAAGTCTTCATCTCCTAAAGGTTTGCTGAGCAAACCTACTTCGTAAGCATGTGCTTGGTTTGCTGAGCAAACCTACTTCGTAAGCGTGTGCTTGGTTTGCGATGCAAACCTACTTCGTAAGCGTATGCTTGGTTTGCGCTGCAAACCTACTTCGTGTTACGATCACTTGCTGGTTGCCAGCGAATAATGAGCCGTTCTGCCAAGCTGACGATTCCGAACAACGATAAGCTGAAAATGACAATAATAACGACAGCTGCAAATACTCTGTCCGGCATGAATCCTTTGAATGACAGGATCATAAAGGAGCCAAGTCCTTTGTTGGAGCCGATCCATTCTGCTACAATTGCGCTTAGCACGCTATAAGAGGCAGCGATTTTCAAGCCTGAGAATAAATGAACGATGGCATGAGGAAGCTCCAATCGCCAGAACATCTGCCATTTGCTTATACCGATCATTTGTAAATAATTGCGCAGCTGCGCGTCTGGATTCGATAAGCCGCTAAGCATGGCAATAGAAACAGGGAAAAAACATACCATCATGACAAGAATTACCTTCGGCAGTTGTCCGTATCCGAAAAACATGGTCAAAATAGGCGCAATCGCAATAATGGGTACGCTTTGTGTTAATACGATCAATGGGTAAATGGCTCTGCGGACACCCGGAATAAAATGCAGCAAAGCGGCGAGCACAAAGCCCACCGCCGATCCTCCAACAAAACCGAGCAGCGTAAGCTGCACGGTCGCTCCTGTCTGTGTCATAAGCCTTGGCCAAATGGAAATGGCCTCTTGCACGATAGAGAGCGGTGATGGCAGCATCCATTCATCAATACCGCCCCATGTTACTGCCGCTTGCCAGCATGCGAGCACAAGCACCAGCGTAATGGCTGGCGGCCATACTTTAGACCACATGCTAATTCTATTGTCCATCAGGATATTTCTCCAGCAGTCTGCCCATCGAAGCACCTTTTGCCGGATTATAGTATATTTTCACTTGCGAAATAACGGATGGACAGCCCATCTCTGCCATCGCTTCGCTCATCGATTGTACAACGCTCAGCAGATGGCTAAGCTCGCCCTCCATTGTCGTTTCAAGCGGAGCTACGCGATAAGGAACGCCAGCTGCTTTAATAATATCGATAGCACGATCAACGTAAGGAAGAACACTTTCTCCGCCCGGTGTTGTTGGTAGTATTTGAATGCTAACTAAGGCGTTTGCCATTTGAATTCCTTCTTTCCCCTATTTTTTCACAATAATATCTTCTTTTACAACAAACATCTATTACTCCGGTAAAAACTCATTCGTAAATGCCTTTTCTGCTTCAAGCTCCTTCTCAAGCAGCTTGTGCTCAAACATCCAGTTCGCGTAATTTTCCCATACGCTGAGCTTTTGCTCGCCCCAACGCGGCGCATCGTCTGTATATTTTGGACTTAGCCACTTTTGGCTTGCACGCACAAGCTCAGCATTCAGATCAGGCTCAGCCTTGATCAAAATTTCTGCGGCATCCTCTGGATTTTCAATGCTGTATTCGTAGCCTTTAGCCGCAGCAGCTGTGAATGCTTTTACAATTTCCGGTTTCTCTGCAATCAATTTCTCGCTTGTCGCAAGCACGGGTGTATAGTAATCCAGTTTGTCGCTATAATCGGTCAAATAAACCATATTGATTTTTTCGCCGCGCAGCTCGGCTTCAACACCTGTCCACGCATAATAGATCCAAGCAAAATCAATATCTCGCTTAACTGCCGTAAAAAAATCACTTTCTCCCATGCTAATCAAATTCACTTTGCTGACATCCGCATTTTTTTCCTGCATAAGCGATTGAATAACCGCCTCCTCAACCGGAGCTCCCCAGCCGCCATACGTTTTGCCTTCGAACTTCTCCGGTGAATCGATGCCCTTTGCAACCGGTGAAGCGAAACCAGATGTATTGTGCTGAATAACCGCTGCGATAGAAACAAGTGGAACGCCTGCTATGCGAGCCATCGTAATGGATTCCTGGTAGCTTACGCCAAACTCCACTTTGCCCGAAGCAACCATTTGATCCGCGCCGCTTTGTCCAGGTTGAATAATTTCAACATCCAAGCCTTGCTCCTTGAAAAAACCTTTATCTCTAGCGACATAAAGTCCGGTATGATTCGTATTAGGCGTCCAGTCGAGCACGACTGATACCTTCTCGAGTGGCTTGTCAGCCCCACCTTGTTCCTGCTCATTTGTTTTCGGCGCATTATTGTTTGCCCCGCAGCCAGCAAGCGTTAATGCAAGCACTAGCATTGCCGTCATACTTCTCCACGACATTCGTACAGTGTTCCTCTGATTCATGATGTCCTTGTTCCCCTCTCCAAAGCTTCTATTTGTATAAGGTGACGAATCCTCATTAGTATCCGGTTAATGGACTACAATAAAACAAAAAAAGCGTCCTCCCAATCCGGAGGACGCCATAAATTCGGCTGTGCAGCTGTTTCAATCAGCACGTGGGATCACGTTGTGTGATCTTGCATGCTAATAAAACAGAGCTTCTGTCCCTACGCTGGCATTATCCAGATCAGGTTTAACGGGTCGGAATTGTAAAGAAAATCCCCTCTCAGCCGGCCTAACCAGCTCCCCGGAACATATTCGGTTTCGTCAACCACTTAATTGTATAGCAAAAACCGATCAAAAGGCTAGTGTTTTTTTGAAAATCATTATCACTAACTATCTATTGGCTTACCAAATTTCCAATTCAAGCGGCATTTTCATACTTCTGTGATTAAAGCTTCAGCAGTATTTTCTACTAGTAAGCTTTGAACCTCCCTATGCCCCTCTATATGTTCCTCCCCATGCTCTGAAGATATTAATAATTCTGTTTCCTCCTTAGCGGAAGAAGCAACTTTGCCAAAAGCTAAACAATAGGAAGCACTAAGCTCCTCTTTCGAAATCACACCGCCGGTTAATTGCTCCAGCTTCTCTATATACCCTAATTGGTCATTTTCTGTGTTCAACTCTGCTAATGTTAGCTTCATATAAACGAAACCCGCCTCTGTATACAATTGTTCAAGCTGCTTAAGGGTATACTGCATTTTCGCCAGCTGCAGCGCCTTTGTATGGGAAGGGTCTAAGTATTCTCGTATATTTTCATAGTAAAAACGATTCGCAAAGCAGCCGATCAACCAGCCGCTCGGCTTCAGCAGACTTATAAGTTTTTTCATCTCCTGCGGTGTCCCGTAATCATGTGTATGGTGTATCATAATGCCGTCTAGCCCCTCATCCGGCAAGCGCCAGCTTTCCTGCTCAGTGGAACGGAACACAACGCTCATGCCTGATGACTCTGCCACCCTCGCTGCAAGCTGATTCTGCTCAACACCAAACCACCTTGCACCAGGAAATTGCTTTTTCATCTTCAATAGCATGGCTCCGCAGCCGCAGCCAATCTCCATAATGGAGCAGTTCTCGTGCTTATACTCATATGATTCCCGTTGAATAACTATGTGGAAGTCGTTTCTTATAGGGGATGCAAGACAGGGATGAAAACCCCACTTCTCTAAAAAGCCGTCTTCCTTGTTTTTCTGGCGCCGCTCCGGCTCAGATTTAAAGGATTCGCTCCCATAATGATGAATGAACGTATCCCCGCAGAGCATATGCCTATAGCCAGCCAACCTCAGCCTCAGCCCGTAATCCTCACCTTCAAACCCAGCAATCGCCGCATTCTCATCGAGAGCCCCTGCTTTCTGATACGCTTCACGTTTCATGAGCAAGCAGCAGCGACTGAGCGTTATACGCTCATCCCATTTGCTCTTATCCAGATTCGCATGCAGTGCTGATGCAAACAGCTCGAGTTCCTCTATCGTTTGATAGGCGGCTGATATTATTGTGGAATAGACTTCTGAATTCGTAGTAGGCGAGACTGCGCCAATTCCGCTTTCACTTAGCAAGCACCGCTTCAGTCCGTATAGCCAACCTGGTGTAACAATCATATTGTAATCGAGGAGCATAATAAGCTCTCCAGCTGCGATCTCTATTCCCTGATTGCAGGCTTTGGAGTACCCCATATCGTATCCATTGGATATAATCTTTATATCTTTTTGATCCTTTGCCCATTCCACCGTCTCATCAGCCGAACCGTTATCTACAATAATCAGCTCATAATCGCCTTTTTCGGTATGTCTCTTAACGCTTTCCACACACCGCTTCGTATAGTCAAGTTTATTGCGGGTAACAAGAATAATGCTTGTCATACTCCTATTAGCATCACTCACGCGTATCCTCCTCAAGCAAGCTGTATCCATAAAATATGTTGGCTCAGCCATATCGGTGATTAGCGGAGAAATGAGGGCAAGCAGACTATGCAAAAAAAGGACAACCCGCGTCAGGGCTGCCCTTTCCTTTGTGATATTTATTACGTTGGTGTAACTTTATTACATTGGTGTAACTTTATTACATTGGTGTAACTCCCTCAGCTTACTTGAACGATAACGGCGCATTAGTTTCAATATTTTCAACTAATCGATTACTGCCGTACAAAATCCAATCTTTAGTGTCATGTTATGAAACTAATCCCTTTTCATACTCCTATTAGCATCACTCACGCGTATTCTCGTCAAGCAAGCTGTATCCATCAAATATGTTGGATCGGCCATATTGTTGATTAGCGGAGAAATGAAGGCAAGCAGACTATGCAAAAAAAAGGACAACCCGCGTCTGGGCTGCCCTTTCCTATGTGATATTTATTACGTTGGTGTAACTTTATTACATTGATGTAACTCCCTCAGCTTGCTTGAACGATAACGGCGTATTAGTTTCAATATTTTCAACTATTCGATTACTGCCGTACAACATCCAATCTTTAGTGTCATGTCATGAAACTAATCGCTCTGACTCAAGCTCATCCTATCGGCAACAACTCGTTTAATTTCATACGATGACACTAATTGACACAAATCACACCGAAAACGCTATCTAACTTTATAATTTGAAACTAATTCCCCTGCCGCTGTAAATAAACCCTACAACTTGATCCAATTCACTTCATAAATGCCATCTAGCTTGAAAATATGAAACTAATTCACCCGCCGCTGTAAATAAACCCTACAACTTGATCCAATTCACTTCATAAATGCCATCTAGCTTGAAAATATGAAACTAATTCACCCGCCGCCGTACATAAACTCTACAACTAGACCCAATTCACTTCATAAATGCCATCTAGCTTTAAAATATGAAACTAATTCACCCGTCTACCTACAACGCTATTCTTTACTCTTTACTCACTACTCTCTACTCCCTAAACCCCACCTACTAAGCTTCAGGATACAACGCAGTCGATAAGTAGCGCTCACCCGTATCCGGCAATAGGATAATGATTTTCTTATCCTTGTTTTCCGGTCTTCGAGCAATTTGTAGCGCCGCATGTACCGCAGCACCCGATGAGATACCGACCAGCAAGCCTTCATTCCTAGCCAGCTGCCTTGCTATTTCGAAGGCATCCTCGTTTTTCACTTGTACAATCTCATCGACTACCGATCTATCGAAATTACCGGGCACGAAGCCCGCGCCAATTCCTTGAATCTTATGAACGCCCTTGCTGCCCCCAGAGAGCACAGGCGAATCGGTAGGCTCGACTGCAACAATTTTAACCGAAGGGTTTCTTTCTTTAAGCAATTGTCCTACGCCTGAGACCGTTCCGCCTGTACCAACACCGGCAATAAAAAAGTCGATTTCCCCGTCCGTGTCCCGCCAAATTTCTTCCGCCGTTGTTTTCCGATGAACCTCTGGATTGGCTGGATTATTAAACTGCTGCGGCACAAAAGAATGAGGTGTGGCTGCTGCTATTTCCTCTGCTTTCTTGATTGCGCCAGCCATGCCTTCGACAGCCGGTGTGAGCACTAACTCTGCTCCAAGCGCAAGGAGAAGCTTTCGACGCTCCACGCTAAAGCTCTCCGGCAGCGTAATAATTAAGCGATATCCAAGAGCAGCGGCTGCAAAAGCCAAACCAACTCCTGTATTTCCGCTTGTAGGCTCCACAATAACAGAGTTTTGATTAATAATTCCTCGTTCCTCAGCATCCTTGATCATAGCAAAGCCAATTCTATCTTTTACGCTTCCTGCCGGGTTAAAATACTCAAGCTTAGCAATAAGCTTCGCTTCAACTTTATGCTGCTTTGCAAAATTAGACAGTTCCAAAAGCGGGGTGTTTCCTATAAGCTCAGTAAGGTTTTTCGCAATTTTAGACATGCTTTCCCCTCCGCAGTATGAATTCCAACCTTTTAAGTTGGTTTAATACTAACACCATAGCATTTATGGGAAATAAATACAAACTGTATTGTTTATAAATGAGTTCTTTTCATTCTCTCTGCTATTTCCCGAGCATCTTGCTCCTTACTATTTACAAGCTGCTGTATGACCCTGTTGCGGCGCTCTTCCGAATGGTTTTGACTCAGCTTCCATTTCCCCTCTAAGCTGGTTATCTTTATTTTAAAACCAATGATTCCCCTGCTCATACCTTCAATGAAAGCGCCATCCACCTCATCCAATCTATAGGTGCTGGAAGGACGCTCATATTTTTGAACCATCTCTCTCAGCGTGCTGTATAACGGATTCGGATCCTTCATTATTTCGACAGTTCCATAGGCGTGCACTGCAACATAATTCCAAGTAGGGACAGCCCTATTGCTCTCGTACCAGGAGGGTGAAATGTAAGTATGAGGGCCATTAAATACAATCAGCACCTCCCCCGTCTCTATATCCTCCCACTGTGGATTCGGCTTGGCAAAATGTCCATAAAGGCATCCTTCTTCTCGATCCAACAACAAAGGCAAATGCGTAGCAAAGGGTCTCCCCTCGTGATTGGAGAACATAACCGCAAAGCTGTTCTCTTCGATAAATTGATATAATTCCGCCTGATCTTCCATTTTAAAATGTTTAGGAATGTACATCTCATCACATCCTTTACCGAGAATGGCCTATCATCTCTGCTTGGTTATAGCTTTTTACTGTTTCCTTCAAGGTTTTATCCTGCTTCCCATCCCATACAAAGCTCAATTCAAACGTTCCCGGCTCAAAAAACAACGGAAATCTTCTTTTAAACCAATCCTGCATCGGCAGCTCAAGCGCTTCCTTTATATCCACCCACAGCAGCTCGCCTTCAGGAGGATTCTGGATCAGCTCTCCTTCAAAGCTCGTAGCCAAATAATTAAATACCATATAGCGCAAGCCCTCATTAGGTTCACAAAATTCATCCAAGCCTTTATAGACAATATCTTTTACAATAAGACCTGTTTCCTCCCGCACCTCTCGCATCGCGGCATCCACAATGCTTTCAGGAAAATCAACCTTTCCGCCTGGCGCAATATATCCCGGGAAGCCCAATTTACTTGGCCTATTGATGAGCAGCACTTTATCTCCATCCTGTACCATGCACATCGTCAGCATCTTATAAGTTACGTTTGTCAAAATATCTCTTCTCTCCCAGCAGTACTGTTTTATTATGTATACGTATTCTCGAATCAACCGTCGAACCCTTCTTTAAAATGACTAGCTCATTTTTCTCTCCTTTAACCACTGTAAATAATAACCACAAAAAAAAGATGGAATAAGAACAAGCGTTCTGTATATAATAAGAACAAACGTTCTTGTCTTGGAGGGAAGCATTATGACATTGAAACAATGGTTTAGTTCGGTCGGCTGTGTCGTTGATGTCATTTATTTGAGCAAAAAAGGGAAGTTCACTAAACGGCGGATTCGCGTTATATCCGTGCGAGACGGTTACGTCAGAGCCTTTTGTATGGATTCAGGCGCACAGCGCCTCTTTTTGATTGCAAATATATTAGCAGCAGAGCTGGTGAGCCGCAGTGTCTCTTAACCAAAGAGTTATTATGCTGGCGGATTGCCAATCCTTTTATGCGTCAGTGGAGAAGGCGGAGCATCCCGAGTATCGTGATCTGCCGCTCGTCGTTGCAGGTGACCCTGAGCGCCGCTCAGGTATTATTCTTGCGGCTTGTCCAATTGCCAAGAGCTTTGGCGTAACGACAGCGGAGCGACTCGGTGATTCGCTTGCCAAATGTCCAAATTTAGTCATTATTAGACCGCGTATGCAGCTCTACATCGACATTTCTATGCGAATTACAAATATTTATCAATCATACACCGATCTAGTCGAGCCCTATTCCATCGACGAGCAATTTCTCGACGTAACGGGCTCCTTGCATTTATACGGAACGCCCGAGGAGCTTGCGCATCACATTCAGACTCGCGTTCAAGCTGAACTCGGTATCTATACCCGCTTCGGCATTGCGGAAAATAAAATTTTAGCAAAGACAGCCTGCGATAATTTTGCCAAGAAGAATGACAACGGCATTTTCATCCTCACGAGGGAAAAGCTGCACGAGACGCTTTGGACATTGCCTATCGCCAAAATGTTCATGGTCGGCAGCCGGATGACGCGTCATTTTAACGCTATGGGAATAGAGACGATCGGCAAGCTCGCCGAGACGCCGCTTGAGAAGCTCAAGCCAATGATGCACCGCAAGTTTGGCAAAAACTCAGACATCAATGCCGAGCTGTATTGGCGCATTGCCAATGGACTGGATGACAGCCCCGTGACACCAGGCACGCATGCCGTAGCGCCCAAGGTTGTCGGCCATATGATGACGCTGCCGCGCGACTACGGAAAGCTGGAGGATATCAAGGTTGTGCTGCTTGAGCTGACAGAGCTTGTCTGCCAGCGCTGCCGAGGCAAAGGCTACATGGGGCATGTCGTGTCCGTCGGCTGTATGGGCGCTGACTATGATCGCCCAACCGGATTTAACCGGCAAATGAAGATGGATGATCCGTCCAATGTTACCAATCAGGTATACCGGGCGGCGGTCGAGCTGCTGCAGCGGCACTGGGATGGTCATCCTGTGAGAAAGGTCGGTGTCAGTCTTTCGCAATTTTCAGATGATAGCGAATACCAGCTTTCTTTATTCGATCCACGGCGTGACAAGAAGATGGCGCTTGAACGGGTAACTGATGCGATTAAGCAGAAGTACGGGGATGCGACGATAGTAAGAGCGGTTTCGATTACACCAGCTGGGCAAGCGCTGCACCGCTCTGAGAAAATTGGAGGACATTATAAATGAGAAAGAAACTTGAAGGAAACGGCCTCTGGGAATCCAGCCGCATGATGCTGCCGGAGCACAAGGTCGCGATTAATGAGCATGAGATAAGCTTGCGGCAAAGACAGCGCGTGGAGCTCGATGAGCAGGAATGGGAACAGGTATCCCATTCCGTAACCGAATCCTTGCAGCAGCGGCTGCCCATTAAGCTTCGCCTGTTCCATCCGGCAGAGGAGCTAATCGTCATTGGAATCGTGGATCGCGTCGATCAGATGAAGGGCCGTTTTATGGTAGATGGCGAATGGTTTGCCATACGCGATATCGAGGGAGCCGACATCGAGGAATGAGCAGTCGTATTCTTTCTGTTTAAATACAAGCCTCTTCCCCTCCCTGTCCGCTGTGCAATCCGATAAAGCGAGGTCTCTCATTCCTCATCCCGCTGCATGGCAAGCACCGCCAGCTCAATTTTGTTCAGCATGAGCCCGTATTCATTTGTAATTTCAAAAGAACGCGGCAGCGGCAGCTTCTGAAAGTATGGCGTTACCTCCTCTGCCGATTGGAACCAATCGCCAGGCTCCGGGGGCTCTAAGGAGCGGTTGCTCCATGCGGCGCCAAGCTCTGGACTATAAAGCGGCTCCGCGCCAGGCTTAAGCCGCCCCCCGAGCAGCCGCTCTTTATAGAGGCGCTTTGGAGGCTGCTTACGCACGCGCGCGAATAAATGCGGCGCATAATCTGCTCGTGAACCGGTATGCTTAACAGCGCCAGCGAAGCCCCTAGCCCCTGCAAAAACACGCGGAATACCGAAGAGCATCGCATACAATCGTTTTCCAAATTCAATTCGCTCCTCCAACTGCTCGAACTGCTCCAATATAAGCCCAGAGAGCCTGAGCACCCCGCTGTCCTCGCCCCTTACTTTTTCTTGCCCGTTCCCATATGGAAAAATAACACCGTTCAGCTGCAGCAGAGATTGCAATCCAAAAAACAAGGTATGAAGCACCTTTTCGCGGAAATAGGGCTTCTGCACAATCCTCTTCTCAATGTAGTGCTGCTCATTGACAATTAATGCAATCGTTAGCGGCACCGGGTCACGCTCACGCCAGAACTGCTTCCAGACCGGCGTCATAAATCGGGATACGCCAAATGCCGGCAGCAAATGAAACAGACTTCTCCCTTCTCGCAAACTACGCTCATACAGCAGCAGCTGTGGATAGGCATCTTGAAAAATATAACCGTTAGCCTGCTCCAAAAACTGGAACACGGCCTCACGCTGCTCCGGGCGGAGCAGCCACGGCAGCCATTCCCCCTGCAGATCCGTCATATTCCAGCCCCCGTTGCGCGATACCAAATGAGCAAGCAGCGCCCAGTGCAGCTCCGGTGTACGAAAATACACCGTTCGATACGCTTCCGTACGCGTCACGTTATTGCGATTGCTCCTAACTGTCTCCGCATGTATATGTTCGATGAGAGCTAGCTCCTCCTCGCTCCATTTCTCATCAATGGCCTCCTCAGAAGGGGTAATTTTAGACCAAGCAAGAGTCAGTCTTGCCACTGCGGAAGCTGATAACTGAAGCGGGACGGCCTCCGCCATCATCGTATGGGATGCGCTCATAGCACCCCATTTCCCAGTCCCATACGCAAGAGCCGCGCCGGGAAGCGCTAGCAGCCCTTTCAGCCAATCGCCTAACGAACGGCTATTCCTGCGCTGTCCATCCTTTTTGTCCATCACCAGCACCCCTTAATCGAACGTCGTCATCTCCTGCCCGGAGGACTATAATCACTCAAACCTATACTAACCAGTATCCTCCACTCTGCGTCTCGCCATACCGTGTGCAGCGAGATGCGCCTCTGCAAATTGGGGTGTATAATAGGAGCAAATATAAAGAGAGGGGCGAGCAGCCATGTGTGGAAGATATACGCTTACCGTAACACTGGAGGAGCTTATGGTTAGATATATGATCGAGGAGACAACCGTGCCGTTTCACCGTCCAAAATATAACATCGCGCCCAGCCAGCAGGTACTCGCCATCATTAACGATGGACAAGCCAACCGGCTCGGTGAGCTAAAATGGGGACTGATTCCGCCATGGGCAGACGATCCTAAAATCGGATTTCAGATGCTCAATGCTCGCTCCGAGACCGCTGCGAGCAAGCCTGCTTTCAGTACCCCGCTTCGCCGCAAGCGTTGCCTCATTCCTGCAGACAGCTTTTATGAGTGGAAGACGACAGCGCATGGCAAGCAGCCGATGAGAATTGCGCTAAAGGACCGTGCTATGTTTAGTATGGCTGGTCTATATGAAACCTGGACTTCACCTGACGGCAGCAAAATAAACAGCTGTACAATAATGACAACAACGCCAAATGCGCTAGTTGCTCCCATTCATAATCGAATGCCCGTCATATTACGTCCTGAGGAAGAGGAGCTTTGGCTGGATCGTCGTACACAGCTGGAATCGCTGACACCGCTGCTTCGACCATATCCTCTTAATGATCTAGAAGCCTATCCGGTCTCACCAGCAGTCGGGTCCGTTCGCAACGATGATCCCTCGTTGATTGAGCCTTATGCAACTACAGATCAACTGGAGCTCTGGTAATACCGATGCGCTGATAGTAAAAGTCTGCTCAGACAAAAAAAATCGCCGACCTTGAACGGTCAGCGAAACATTCCCCACAGCTTTAACAAATGAAAGGTATTGTTAGGATCTATTTTTTGTCCCATAACGAAAGCAACGATTTGGTCCTCCTGCGTATCCGTAAGCTGCTCCTGCAAAATAACGGCCGCTGCTTTTACCAGCCGTCTAACCTTTGGCCGTTCCTGTAATTCAGCCTTCGTCACATTACCGAGCAATTGGCGAATCCGATCCTTCATAACAGGATTTTTCAATTTAGCTTTGATACGCTCGACCAGCTGCGGTCGAATACCATACTTTTCGTAACTCACCGCCTAGACACCTCCATCCGGCAATCTTATCCTTTAAACTATATGCCGATTGGAGGCAATTATTGCCTAGTCCAGTTGTTCCCCTTGAAAATATTGATCACTTTGCAGCACGCCCCGTAATCTAACATAGGATTCATTGCTCCAAAAATCATCTCGTCCTGTTAATTCAGCCGCGTCCTCGCGTGCAAGCTCCAGCACCTCATAATCAGCAACCATATCCGCTAGACGGAACTCGGGAAGTCCGCTTTGCTTCGTGCCAAAGAAGTCGCCAGGTCCGCGTATCTCCAGATCCCGTCTTGACACTTCAAAGCCGTCATCTGTATCCGTCATAACCTTCATCCGCTCCCGGCCTGTTTCCGATTTCGGATCAGCTACCAGTATGCAATGCGATTGATGCTCACCCCGACCAACCCGGCCGCGAAGCTGATGCAGCTGTGACAAGCCGAATCGCTCTGCATCCATAATGATCATCAGCGTCGCATTAGGCACGTCAACGCCTACCTCGACAACAGTAGTAGCAACAAGCACTTGCGTTTCATTCGCTCCGAATTCGCCCATCACCGACTCTTTCTCAGACGAGGTAAGCCGGCCATGCAATAAGCCTACTTTTAGATCTGGGAAGGATTGCTGCGTTTGCACATAGAGATCAATCGCATTTTGAACGTCCAGCTTCTCTGATTCTTCAATGAGCGGACAAATAATATAAGCTTGACGTCCTTTACTAACCTCTTTGCGTATAAAAGCAAGCACACGCTCCATCATGCCATGCTTCACCCAATACGTCTTAATCGGCTTTCTCCCATGCGGTCGCTCACGTATCGTTGATACGTCCATATCCCCAAATGCGGTTATAGCCATCGTCCTTGGAATCGGTGTCGCCGTCATCGTTAGCACGTCAGGATTCATTCCTTTTCGCCGCAATACGCTTCGTTGATTAACGCCAAACCGATGCTGCTCATCTACGACGACAAGTCCGAGACTGCGAAAGAAGACATCCTCCTGAATAAGGGCATGCGTTCCTACAACAATATCGATCAATCCCATCTGTAGACCTGCAAGCAGATCACGCCGCTTGCGCTCTGACACACTCCCAGTCAATAGACCGACCTCAATGCCCATATCTGCAAACAGCCGCGTTAGCGACCGCATATGCTGGTCAGCTAATATTTCAGTCGGAACCATGAGTGCACCTTGATGACCCGTTTTCACAGCACCATAAAGCGCAATAGCAGCAACTACCGTTTTCCCCGATCCTACGTCTCCTTGAAGCAGACGATTCATGCAAGAAGGTCTGCGCATATCGACCAAGATCTCATTAATAACGCCCTTCTGCCCATCTGTCAGCTCAAAGGGAAGCGTTGCGGCAAAATCACGAATGATTTCACTGCCGATTGGATGTGCAATTCCATGCGTACGCTTGCGATTAAGCGCGCGATAGGCTTGAAGCTTGAGTTGGAATAAAAACAGCTCCTCGTACACAAGCCGCTTGCGGGCAGCTTGTCCCTCTCTTGTATCATCAGGCAGATGAATCCGCTGCACCGCTTCTCGCCTTGCCATCAAATCATGCTGTTCCACAAGCTCATAGGGAAGCATCTCTTCAATCATCGTGCCGTATTGTGTTAATGCTTGACGGATGATCTTGCGTATCCATGTCTGTGTGATGCTCCCGCCAACGGAATAGACAGGCTGAAGCGTTCCCGACTTTGCTGCGCCTCCACTGCCCGGAAATTCAGAATCAGACACCGTTATTTGCAAGCGCTGCTGCTCCCATTTTCCTGTCAGCATAATTTCTCGTCCAAGCACAAGCTGATCCTGCAAAAAATGACGGTTGAACCAGACAGCCGTAACCAGCCATTGCCCGACCTCAACCTTGCAGGTAAGCCTTGATTTGCTTCGCCCGTAGCGCTGAAGTACAGGAACCCCTCTAACATGACCGAGAACCGTCACCTTTTCGCCTTCCTTGACGTCAGTGAGCTCTCGAATCCGATAATCCTCATAGCGATATGGAAAATAATCCAATAAATCAGCAACAGTTTGCACGCCAAAGGCGTGAAGCTCTTGTTCCTTGGGAGCACTCACGCCTTTGATTTGCCGAACAGAAATCTCATCTAATTTCAACATACAATCACATCCTGTACATAAACACGGCTGATGTGCCTGGTCCAGTATGCGTTCCAATGACCGATCCGATCGTCGTCCAGCCAACAGATTGAATGTTGAACTCCGCTTTAAGAAGCTCATAAAGCTCCTCTGCCGTTTCTTTGCGGTCTGCCATAGCCATTGTAACGCCTACTGGTTCATCGCCAAATGTTTCCTTTAGCATAGCAACAATTCGTGTCATTGCTTTTTTACTGCCTCGTACCTTATCCACTGCGAGCACAACGCCTTCTTTGTCCAGTGATAAAATCGGCTTTATATTTAAAATAGATCCAATAAGTGCAGAGGCTTTGCCAATTCGGCCGCCCTTCTGTAAGAACTCAAGAGAATCGACAAGAAAATACAGCTCTGTATTTCGAGCTAAAAAATCCATTTCTTCTAGAATCCGTTCCTTCGACTCACCCGCTTGAGCCATTTCAGCTGCTTTAACTACGCGCATACCAAAGCCATATGAAGCAGACTTCGAATTGACAAGCGTAAGATCCGCTTCTTGCTCCAGCATCGATTGGGCAATTAACGCAGATTGAAATGTACCGCTTAACACCGCAGATAAATGAATCGAAATAATCGGTGAATCCGCGTCCTCGCTAAGCAAGCGTTCATACACTTCCGAGAACTCCAGCGGCGATGGCTGAGATGTCGTCGGAAGTGAAGAGGATTGTGCAAGCTTCTCATAAAATTGCTTGGTTTCAATCGTCACGGCATCCATATATGTTTCCTCACCAAAGATCACTTTAAGAGGCACCATGGATATCTCTAACCGTGCTCTGACCTCTGCTGGAATGTCTGCCGTGCTATCCGTAACTATTCGGACCTTCCCCACTATTAATCCCCTCCAACATTCAATCTATTGCCGTCTACTCTAATGCAAAAACATATGGATACAAAGGTTGTCCACCGTTTTGCACTTCAATTTCAAGCTCAGGATATTGCTCTGCGATCCATTCGCCAAGCGATGCCGTTTCATTGTCTTCAGCATCTTCACCCATCAGAATCGTTAATAAATCTCCGCCGCTTTCAAGCATGCTTGAAATAAGGGATTGGCAGGCCTCCAGAAGGCTGGCATTGGATACAACGATCGTTTTCTCCTTAATGCCGATATAATCGCCCTCACGGATATCTACGCCTTCAATGCTCGTATCCCGTACAGCCTTCGTCACTTGTCCAGAAAGCACCTGTTCCGCTGCACTCTTCATCCATGCAGCATTGCGCTCAGGCGTCTCCTCTTCTTTGAAAGCAAGAACAGCAGCTAAGCCTTGAGGAATCGTACGAGTCGGAATAATAGTTACATTGCGTTCGCTAAGCTCCGCAGCCTGCTCTGCCGCCAATATAATATTTCCATTATTCGGGAGTATATAAATATGCTCTGCTGACAACGCTTCAATCGCCTTCACGAAATCCTCCGTACTGGGATTCATCGTCTGACCGCCAGAGAGCACCGTGTCTACATCGTTTTCAAGGAAAATATCCGAAATCCCTTCGCCTAATGCTACAGCGATTATACCGTATGGCGCCCATTCAAACGCTTGATCTGTTGAAATGTCTTGTACGGCTTGACCAGCAAGCAGCTCAGCCGCAGCAAAATCTGCAATGGTAGCATCTGCAAGCTCATGCTGGAGCAATTCACGATGCTGCTCACGCATGTTAAGAATATGAATATCGGTTAATTCACCGTAAGGCAAGGATAGACTAAGCACATCGCCCGGCTTGCGTGAATGAACATGAACCTTGATAATATCATCTTCCGCTATAACCAATATAGAGTCGCCATCTTTCTCAAGCGCCCTCTTGTAAGCGGATTCATCAAAATACACTCCGCTATGTCCATCTAGCTTGCGATTGATAAAAAATTCCATATCATAAAGAAACTCAATAGCTTCCGTTGATAAGCGGGATTGTGCCGAGGTCGGTTCTAACTTCCGAACCGCTGGGGCTGCGTTAGGAACGGCAACCTCTTCTGGTGGTGCTGCCTCCGAAGGCATTTCATACTGACCTTGAAAACCACTTTCTTCGGATTCCGTTAGACTATGAACGAAGCCTTCATAAATAAAGACAAGGCCCTGCCCGCCCGAATCCACAACGCCAACCTGTTTCAATACTGGCAGCAGATCTGGCGTACGCTGTAAGGATTCATGCGCCTTCTGATGCACCTCTCGCATCAACTCAGCCACATCATTCGTTCTGCGAGCATATTGTACAGCATGCTTAGCTGCATCTTTAGCAACGGTAAGTATCGTACCCTCTACAGGCTTTACCACGGCTTTGTAAGCCATATCTACGCCATGCTGGAGGGCAGCAGCCACTTGAGATGCAGTTGCCTCTTCAAGACCAGCCAGCGACCTAGAGAAGCCTCGAAACAACTGAGACAAAATAACGCCTGAGTTGCCTCTAGCTCCCATAAGAAGACCTTTAGATAGTGCCTCTGTTGCCTTGCTGATACTTTCCGATGGTTTGCCTCGAAGCTCACGCACACCAGATGACATCGTCAAATTCATATTTGTTCCCGTATCGCCATCCGGCACCGGAAATACATTCAGTGCGTTCACATGCTCTGCATTGCGCTGTAAGTAATCCGCGCCCAGCAAAGCCAT
The DNA here is from genome assembly GCF_056269295.1 of Paenibacillus sp. J31P13. NCBI lineage: Bacteria > Bacillati > Bacillota > Bacilli > Caryophanales > Paenibacillaceae > Paenibacillus > Paenibacillus sp. J31P13. The sequence goes on along the minus strand of NZ_JBWDNR010000001.1, from coordinate 633,221 downwards.
TGCCGCAAAATCAGTTCCGTTAATAGAACGCTTACCCAACGAAAATTCCCTCCCTGTTACTTAGATACCCTGACATCTTGCACGAATATATGGACTTCTTCCACTTGTAGACCGATTACGTCGTTCAGCACATACTTTACTTTAGATTGAATGTTATGCGCTACCTCTGATATTTTCGTACCGTAACTTACAATAATGTAGAGGTCAATATGTAATTTTTCATTCTCTCTCCGCACAACTACTCCACGGGTCAAGTTATCTCGTCCGAGCAACTCGGCAATTCCGTCCTTCAGCTGTTTGCGAGAAGCCATTCCGACTAGCCCATAACAATCCATGGCTGCAGAGCCTGCAATCGTGGCTATGCATTGATCAGTGACATGTATGGAACCTAATTCGGTACTTAACTGCAGAGGCATGGAAAAACACTCCCTTACGGAATAAATTATGGACTGAGTACCATTGTACTATAAACAGACACTTTATAGAAGTCCCACGGAAAATCCAATGATTATGCGCATTCTCGCGCTTATTTCTCGCTGTAGAATCGATATCCATGCATATTTAGGTTGAACAGTCCCGATGTTTATGATACGATATTCAAGTGTGTTTAAATGTTATTTCGCTTATGAATGAATTTTCCTCACGCATAACGAAGCCATTGCAAATGGAGTCTATTTTTTTTCGCAAAATGTAAAGGAGGTGTAGTTCATGTCACGCAAATGTTTTCTTACAGGTAAAGCACCTGGTTCAGGTAACAACGTTTCCCACGCTAACAACAAAACTCGTCGTTCATGGGGAGTAAACGTGCAAAAGGTCCGCATTTTGGTTGACGGTAAGCCAAAACGTGTTTATGTCAGCACTCGCGCACTGAAGTCCGGTAAAGTTACCCGCGTATAATGGATGGCTTCGGCCATAGACAAAAGCACCTGAGCTCTCAGGTGCTTTTTTTTTACTTTTTTACGATCACGGCCGTAGGGTTGCCCGGCTGCATCGAACCTAGTTTTTCTGGAAGGTGTTCAAAATCGCCTTTACGAATCCGCCCAAAAATTTTGGCAGTTTGATTGTGTAAAATTTCATGCCTCATCCCTCCTCAGACACGCTGATCGAATTATTCCGTGACAAGAACCTACGCTCATGTATCCATACTATGCGTTATCAGTTCGTCCTATTCCATCGCGCGCCTCTGAAGAAAGCCCATTATGTACCCGATATTGCCTCAGGATGTTCTCGTATAAATATGACTATAGCTGTAATTACAGTTGTAAATAAATAAAATAAAATAGTCAGTACAAAAAAGAGAATGCGGAGACTCAGCGTATCATACTTCCGAAAAAAGCGTATGCCTAAATATAGAGTAGACAATGAAAATAAATACCTGTAAATCTCCGAAATTTGGGCGAATAAAGTAAGAAAAAGACCTGCTAGAAAAGTATATCCCAGCAGCCAAAATGTAGTTTTTAACCGTTCATTCATCCCGCCCGCTCCTAACGTAAAGCGGCTATGGCCGCAGCGCGATCTGTTTCTGCAAAAATGGCATTGCCAGCAACCAATACATCAGCCCCAGCCTCGCGTATTAGCCCCGCTGTAGACGGATTGACACCGCCGTCAACCTGAACATGAACAGCATCTAAACCGCGTTCATTAAGCATCGTCCGAATCTGACGCAGCTTAACGAGTGAGTATGGAATGAACTGCTGACCACCAAAGCCCGGGTTAACCGTCATAATAAGAACAAGATCCAGATCCTGCAAAATAGGCTCCAATACGGATACCGGCGTGGCAGGATTTATAGCTACGCCTACTGGGAGCCCTTTTTCTTTTATATAATGCACGGTTCTGTGCAAATGAACACAGGCCTCAGCATGAATGGTAATCCGATCTGCTCCTACAGCGATATAATCTCCTAGAGACAACTCAGGACGCTCAATCATCAAATGAACGTCAAAGGGCAGAGACGTTGCAGAACGTACAGCAGCAATTACCGGCGGACCAAATGTAAGATTCGGCACAAAATGACCGTCCATCACATCTACGTGGATCCAGTCCGCCCCTGCAGCTTCTACAGCTTTAATTTCATCGCCCAGGCGGGCAAAATTTGCTGATAATATGGAAGGCGCAATAAGGGTCATAGTTGTTAGTACCTCCTTTTTTTGTCTTTCATTTCAGCCAAAAACAGCAAATAGTGATCATGTCTGCTTTGCTCAATCTCACCTTTGGCTAGAGCTGCCAATACCGCACAGCCAGGCTCATGTACATGAGTGCAGCCTCTAAATTTGCAATCCGGCGATAATGTGCGCATTTCAACAAAGCAATAGCCTAAATCCTCTATTCCCAGCTCCTGAAAGTCAAGCTGACTAAAGCCAGGTGTATCCGCTACCAAGCCCCCGCCGATCTCAATAAGCTCGACATGTCTCGTCGTATGCTTGCCGCGTCCTAATCGGTTGCTGATCGCATTCGTTTCTAATGTCAGTCCTGGAACAATCGCATTTAACAAGGATGATTTGCCAACCCCTGACTGTCCTGCGAATACCGCAAGGTGACCTTTCAACCGTTCTTGGAAGGGTTTGATCCCCTCTCCAAGTCGAGAGCTTGTCCCAAACACTTCGTATCCAAGAGCTCGATAAATACGATTAACGGAGGCAGCCGAAGCTTGTGCCTCCTCCGTTTCCAAACCGTCATTTTCCAAGTCCTGCTTACTGAGACAAAGCACAGCTTGGATGCCTGCGTGTTCAATATGAACGAGAAACTTATCCAACAGCTGCAAATTCAAGGCAGGCTCTGTAACCGAAAAAACAAGAATCGCCAAATCAATATTGGCTACAGGCGGGCGTATCAGCTCAGAAGAACGAGGCAAGATCTCCTCAACGGTACCTTCCCCGTTCTCTGTTAAACTGTATAGCACATCATCACCAACAAGCGGAGTAATCCCTCTGTTCTTGAACACGCCCCTGCCGCGGCATTGTACCGTCGCCGCATGGGAGTCGTCATCCTTCGCTCGCACATAATAATAGCCGCTTAGTGCCTTCACAATGACACCTTTGAGCAAATTATCGTTTGACTTATGGCTGCTGGTTTTGCTGTTGTTCTTCGACTGGTTCTTCATTGTCTGCTTCAACCTCTCCTTGCGTTGGCTCCACAGGAGGCGCCACCTCTTCACCCGGTATGGTCAAGGTGGATGAATTCGATCCATTTATGATTTCTGCATAAGAGATCGTTATTCTATCAATAAACTTATTGTCCCGCATGATAGTCAAGCTCGCTTCCGTATCCGGAGCTAGCATGACACTCACTTGAAATGTCTGCGTATCCTTGATCTGACGTACTCCCCACTCCGTATCTTCCCCGCGAGCATCGGAATAAAGGATTTTCACTTCACTCGTTTTTCCAGCTATCGCTGGTGATATAACGATATTGAATTGATGCTCCTTCGCATCCTTAGGAGGGCCAGAGCTTACGGTTACGGATATCTTCGATCCTTTTGCCACCTTCTCATTCGACGAAAAAGGGTCTTGTGAAACAACTTCGCCTTTTGGGTGTGCATAGCTTGCCGTTTCGAGAATATCTTCATCAGCAAGAACCAGATAATTTGATTTAACAAGTTTTTTGGCGTTTTCAATACTCAAACCAATCAGATTTGGCATCTCCACAGTCTCACGGCCCTTACTGATCAAAAACGTAAACGCCACGGTTTCTGGGTTGAATTGCTCGCCAGCCTTTGGTGTTTGCTCAAGGATTGTTCCAGCGGCTTCCTCACTGAAATCCTCTTTTTTATCAATTTGATCCGGCGTAACACCCATAGCAGTAAGTTCCTCTATTACGGATTGGAGTGATTTGCCGACATAAGTGCCAACTTCCTCAAGCTCAGGTCCGCTGCTCACCGTAAGTTGAATGTACGAGCCTTCCTTCACTCGCATATTCGCCTTCGTCTGGCTAATCACCTGATCGATCGGAACTTCCTTATTGTTTTCCTTGAGAACTGGCTCCTCGACCTTTAATCCGGCAGCTTCAATCATCTGGCGCGCTTCCAATATCGGCTTGTCTACGACATAGGGCACTTCTACCTCTGCAACATCCAGCTTTCCAAGAAGCCAGACGAATCCTAATATAATTAATGCCAGCACCAGCAGCGTTACGCCTACAACCGTAAGCGGTCTTTTCCAGCTCTTCACCTTAGTCTGCGGTTCATTGCTAACGACCGCTGTCTCAGGTTTAACAGTTTCTGCCTGTACGACCTTATCCTTAGCAAAAACCGTTTCTATATCGCCGCGAATAGCAGGCATGACTCGTGTCTCTTCCATATCGTTAACACTTGAAAATGTTATTTTCGATTCATTCAATCGCTCTGGACGCAGGCTGCCTTCCAAATCAAGCAGCATTTCATGAGCTGATGCATAACGTTCAATGGGATTTTTACGCATCGCCTTCAAAATAACATTTTCCACGCTCTGCGGAATATGCGGATTGACGGAACGCGGCTCCTCGAACGTTTCCTGTAAATGCTTCAATGCAACGCTAATCGGGCTTTCACCAAGAAATGGAAGCTGCGCTGTCAGCATCTGATAAAGCACGATTCCAAGTGAGTATAAATCCGACTTTTCCCCGGTATTCACTCCTTTAGCATGCTCAGGAGAGAAATAATGAACCGAGCCGATAACAGATCCTGTTTGTGTAATGGTCGATGAAGTCACCGCTCTCGCGATACCAAAGTCAGTTACCTTCACTCTGCCGTTTTTTCCAATTAAAATATTATGAGGCTTAATATCACGATGAATAATATGATTGTGATGCGCATGATCCAGTGCATCTGCTATTTGCATAGCAACACGCACCGCTTCGTCTGGTTGCAGCGGCGCACGTTCTTGTATGATTTCATTTAAATTATGGCCTTCAACATATTCCATTACGATATAATGCGTGTCATCCTCTTGCCCAACATCATAAATACTAACGACATTGGGATGTGACAGCGCAGCTGCAGATTGTGCCTCACGGCGAAAACGACGAATAAACTCCTCGTCGTGCACAAATTGTTGACGCAACACTTTGACTGCTACATTACGGTTAAGCAGAACATCATGTGCTTTATATACAAGCGCCATTCCACCGCCGCCGATACGCGTCAAAATTTCATAACGTCCGCCTAAATCGTGTCCGATCATATTCGTCACCCCTCTCGATTCGTAACAGCCGCTTCTTGCAGCAGAACGACGGTAATGTTGTCGTCTCCGCCAGCATGTAACGCCATTTGAATGAGATTTTCCGCTTTTGCATCCAATTCAAGCACCTCTGACATGACTGTTTGCAGCATTTGCTGCTCGTTCACCATGTTGGATAAACCATCGCTGCAAAGAAGCAATACATCCTGCGGAGACCAATTTACCTCTTGAACGTCAATTTCCACATGAGCATCCGTTCCGACTGCACGTGTAAGCACATTCCGACGCGGATGGTGGGCTGCTTCTTCCTCGCTTAGCTGACCCGATTTGACTAGTTCATTGACAAGAGTATGATCATTTGTTAATTGCTTGATTACGCCCTCTGTTATCTTATATGCGCGGCTGTCGCCAACATGTCCGATTATGGCATTTCCCTGTCTAACCAAAGCAGCCACGATCGTTGTACCCATATTGTGATAGCTCTCATTGCGAGAAGCCAGCTCAAATATAGCTTCATTCGCCTGCGAAATCGCTTGGCGAATGAGCATTTTGCCTTCTTGCAAGGTCAAATCCGCTTTGGCTGCGCTTTGCTCCAGCATTCTTCGGAAAGCATCTACAGCCTTTTGGCTTGCGACGTCACCCGCTTGATGTCCGCCCATGCCATCGGCTACGATGGCTAGCGTTATTCCGTTATTCAACTGACTCACCCAAGATTGGTCCTCGTTTACTTGCCGAACCCGTCCGATATCACTGCGGTTTGCCGTTAACAATCCGTCATCACCCCGTCGTTGACTCCATATGTTTCGCTCTTAATTGACCGCAGGCTGCCGCAATATCATGGCCTTGCTCCCTGCGAATCGTAACACTCACTTTATTTTGTTCAAGCACGCGTTGGAATTCGAAAATGTCCTCGCGAGGCGTTCTCACATAGTTGCGTTCAGGTACATGGTTAACTGGAATCAAATTCACATGACATAACATGCCTTGAAGCACATCAGCAAGCTCCTGTGCATGCTCAGCTTGGTCATTTACTCCGCCAATTAGTGCATATTCAAACGTAATTCTGCGGCCAGTCTTTGCAATATAGTTATGACATGCTTCCATAACATCTGCGAATGGGAAGCGACGGTTAACCGGCATAAGCTTCGAGCGCAGCTTGTCATTCGGTGCATGTATCGAAAGCGCAAGGTTAATTTGCGTATTCTCTTCTGCAAATTTATACATGCTCGGCACGATACCGCTCGTTGAGACGGTAATATGTCGTTGTCCGATATTAAGGCCCTTCTCATGAATCATAATACGAAGGAATGCCATTGTTGCATCATAGTTCTCGAACGGCTCTCCAGAGCCCATAATAACGATACTGGATACACGTTCATTTGTTGCATCGAGCATTTTCTGAGCGGTAACGACCTGAGCAACAATTTCACCCGCAGTCAAGTTCCGTTTCAAACCGCCAAGCGTCGAAGCGCAAAACGTACAGCCGATTCGGCAGCCTACCTGCGTCGTTACACAAATACTGTTGCCATAGTTATGACGCATAATAACAGTCTCAATTGCATGCGCGTCATGCAAACCGAACAGAAACTTAACGGTTCCGTCCTTGGATTCAAATCTTGTAATCTCATCCAGCGTAACAAAACGGAAATGCTCTTCGAGCTTCTCACGCAATGCTTTCGACAAGTTGGACATATCTTCAAAGCTATTCACACGCTTCACATACAGCCAATCAAACAGTTGTCCACCGCGGAATGCCGGCTCACCGTTTTCTACCATCCATTGTTGAAGCTGCTCAAGCGTAAAATCATATATACATGGTTTCATTTCATCACACCTGTACCTTATAGTAGGGCTGCTAATAACTTATTACTCGCTGCCATCGATTTATTTTACCACAAACGTCCATGTTCAACCACAAGCCAGCGTTATGTACGCTTTACCATACGGGCTATATAGAACCCGTCACTGCCAAAATGCTGCGGAAGCAGCTGTGCTTGACCGTCAAATTCGTCGCCAACAACACCGACATTCTTCAGCTGCTCGACAATCGCTTCCGGCCAATTGCTATCTAACTGGAATTCAGGGTGCTCCTGCAAAAACCGAGCTACCTGCCCTTCATTCTCATCTTGTTCAATCGTACATGTGCTGTATACGAGCACACCGCCAGGGCGAACCAAGTCGCATACGGCATTCAACAAACGCTGCTGCACGGCTGTAATCTCTGCTACATCGCCTGCTGTTTTCGTCCATTTGATTTCAGGTTTGCGTTTAATAACACCAAAGCCAGAGCACGGCGCATCAAGTAATATGGCATCCATAGATTCTGGTTTGAAGCGTTCTGCCAGCTTAAGCGCATCTCCCGTAATCGCTTCGACATTCCGCAGCTTCAGCCGCTCGGTTTGATTGACGATTAGATCACGTTTATGAGCATGCAGATCATTTGCCCATACTTTGCCTTTGCCATCCATCAGTTCGGCAAGATGAGCACTTTTTCCGCCAGGAGCAGCGCAGCAATCCAATACCTGCATGCCTGCTTTAGGTGCAACAACCTCAGCCACTAGCATGGAACTCTCATCCTGTACACTCCACAAGCCGTCGCGATATCCGTCTGTATCAGCCAGATTGCCGCCGCGATTAATCGTAATGCCAGCAGGAGCAAGCTCGGATGGCTCTGCCTCATAGCCCGCAGCTTTCATCATATCGATTACTTCTTCTCGATTAGAGCGAAGCGTATTTGCCCGTACACTCGCATGAGGATGCTGATTGCCTGCCGCACAGATAGCCTCGGCTTTCTCAGGCCCGTATGCTTTCACCCAGCGACTAACAAGCCACTCAGGGTAGGAATGGCGAAGTGCAATTTGCGTAATAGGATCCTTATGCTTAATTTCACTAGCCTGAAGCTCCCCACGGCCTCTATCAATACTGCGCAAAACGCCATTCACCATTCCTGAAATGCCGGAATGTCCGCGCTTCTTCGCAATAGTAACAGCTTCATTCACCGCAGCATGGGCTGGGATGCGATCCAAATACAACAACTGATATGCACTCATACGCAGCAATTGATGCACCCACGGCTCCAGCTTATGCAGCCCTTTGGTAACAAAGCGGCTAAGCCAGTAGTCAAGCGTTGCTTGTCGCTGAATCGTGCCGTACACAATCTCCGTTACCAGTCCAGCATCAGCACGCTGTAAATTTGCCTCTTGCAAGGTACGGTTAAGCTGCAAATTGCTATAGGCTCCTGTTTGGGCAACCTTGACCAGTGCATCCATTGCAAGCTCACGCGGTGATTTTGCTTTTCGAGCTGATTGCTGCGCCGGTTGCTTAGCTTGAGCAGTCTTAGGGGAATTAGAGGATCGGCTCTGCGTCTTACCCGCATTAGGTCTGGACTTCGGTCTAGAACCCCCTTGACTCTTGCTTGTACTGTTTTCCGTCATACTGTGCCTCCATCGCCAAGCAGCGTACCTGCTTCAAGTCTAGCGCCTTTTAACCAGTCCCCGGCAGACATAGGCCTCTTTCCAGCTGGTTGGATTTCTTTAAGCACCAAAATGCCATCACCAGTCTGAACACCAATACCATTATTGTCAGTTGTCAGCACTGAACCCGGCGTTTTCGTCGAGTCTTTGCCAGCGGCGCTTCCTTTACTTTCAATAACGGAGCAGTTCCACACTTTGAATACTTCATTATTAAGATAAGTGAATGCACCTGCCATCGGTGACAATCCTCGCACTTGGTTGAAAATGGCACGGGCAGATTTGCTCCAATCAATACATTCGTCAGCACGAGTCAAATTAGGGGCATAGGTTGCTTCTTCATCCTTTTGCGGTACAGCTATCGCCTCACCTGCAATAATGGACGGCAAGGTAGTGCCTAGAAGCTCTGCGCCAGCTAGGCTTAGCTTCTGAAACATCGTTCCCGACGTATCCTCTTCGGTTATCGGAAGCTCTACGACACTGATCATGTCGCCAGTATCCAATCCTTCAGCCATATACATAATCGTAACGCCTGTTTTGCTCTCTCCATTAATAATAGAGCGTTGGATCGGTGCGCCTCCCCGATATTTAGGAAGGAGCGAGCCATGTACGTTTATACAGCCAAGCCTCGGAATCTCCAGCAGCGCTTTGGGCAATATTTGACCATAAGCGGCAGTGACAATTAGATCCGGCTTCAGCTCTTCAATTGCACTTACCGCTTCAGCAGAACGCATGCGCTCGGGCTGCAGCACAGGCAATCCGAACGACAACGCCGCTTCCTTTACAGGCGGCGGCGTCAGCGTTTTTTTGCGACCCTTCGGTCGATCAGGCTGTGTTACGACAGCTACAACATTGTACTGCTGCTCTAATAGCAGCTTAAGGGAGGGAACGGCAAATTCCGGCGTTCCCATAAATACGATACGCATGAAGCTATTCGCCGCCTTTTTTCTGTCTCTCCGAAATGTCGTAGATGCTCTCCGCCAAATCAGTAAACAATATCCCGTTCAAGTGATCCACTTCATGCTGGAATGCACGCGCCAAATAACCGCTGGCTTCCACAGTAAACGTTTGACCGCTGCTGTCTTGACCTTTAACGACAATGCGATCAGCACGAAGCACATCTCCGTTTAGATTAGGTATGCTGAGACAGCCCTCTGGTCCAAGCTGCTCGCCTTCCTCTTCAACAATGACCGGATTAACCATTTCAATTAAGCCCTTCTCATCGCCAACATCTACCACAATGACACGCTTTGAAATACCAATCTGCGGTGCAGCAAGGCCAACGCCTTCTGCGTCATACATGGTCTCCGCCATATCTTTTAGAAGCTTTTGCAAATTTGAATTAAACTTCGTAACCTCGATCGCCACTTCCCGTAAAACCGGATCCGGCTCTTTTACAATTATACGAATACCCATATTATTACCTTCCTTTGCGTTCATTAAAATAGTAATCCTAATTTATAATATAACTTGCGGGTCTACGTCAACACTGAACTGCACCTGCCGCTGCGGCGGACCGTCCGTAAATGGCAGTAGCGCCTTGCGCACGAGGGCTGAAGCATCGATGTTCCCACGATATTTTATCACACATTGAAATCTGTAGCGATCTTTGATTCTTGAAATAGGTGATGATACGGGTCCAAGCACCTCTACTGCCCTGCCAAAACCGCTGTTCAATGGCAACAGCACACCTTCATTCTCTGCAATTTCACGAAGCTCAGAAGCGAATTGCTCACTGACGGTTGAGAGCAGAGGAAGCTGTTCATGAGACATCGTTACAAGGATCAATCTGCAGTAAGGCGGATAACCCATCGCGCCTCGATGCCGCAGCTCTTCACTTACGAACGCTGCATAATCATGCTGCTGTGCTGTTAAGACAGCATAATGCTCCGGCGCATAGGTCTGTATAACAACCTCGCCTGGCAAATGATGTCGACCCGCACGTCCAGCTACCTGTGTAAGCAATTGAAACGTTCGCTCCGCTGCACGAAAATCCGGCAAATTAAGCGACGTATCTGCCGCAATAACGCCAACTAGTGTAACGTAAGGGAAATCAAGACCTTTCGCTACCATTTGTGTTCCGAGCAACACATCCGCCTTGCGCTCGCCAAATTGCTTAAGCAGCTTTTCATGGGAGTTCTTCTCTGTCGTGGTGTCGACATCCATACGGATAACACGAATGCCCGGGAAAAGCTTGGACAACTCTTCCTCTACACGCTGTGTACCTGTTCCAAAGTAACGAATATGTTCACTTTGACAGGACGGACAGGTCGCTGGCGCTTGCTCGGTATGTCCGCAGTAATGACATCGAAGCGCGCGGGTTTTCTGATGATAAGTAAGCGAGATATCACAGTGAGGACAAGCAGCCGTATAGCCGCAAGAGCGGCACATGACAAATGTGGAATAACCTCGTCGATTAAGCAGAAGAACCGACTGTTCTCCACGTTCCAGCCTTTGGGCAAGCGAGCTATGAAGCAAGCGACTAAACATGGAGCGGTTGCCTTCCTTGAGCTCCTCGCGCATATCGATTACCTCCACAGGCGGAAGCGGTCTTCCGCCTACACGATGAGGCATCGGAAGCAGCGCCGGTTCCCTGCCTTGTTCACTTGCAGACGGTGGACGACTTGCTGCTGCAAAGGATTCTAAGGAAGGCGTTGCCGAGCCAAGCACGACGGCCGCTCCATGCTGCCTTGCTCTTCGCACAGCTACATCTCGCGCATGATATTTAGGACTCTCCTCTTGCTTATAGGAGGATTCATGCTCTTCATCTATGATAATCAAGCCGATTCGCTCAAATGGCGCAAAAATAGCAGATCTTGCTCCTATGGCTACCTGAACCCTTCGACTGCGAATTTTGCGCCATTCATCATAGCGTTCACCATTTGAGAGCCTGCTGTGGAGTACGGCAACTGCATCACCAAATCGTCCTTTGAAACGCTCCACCATTTGCGGTGTCAATGATATCTCAGGTACGAGTACGATCGCCTGCTTACCTTGCTCTAAGCAAAATTGTATCGACTGCAAGTAAACCTCTGTCTTGCCGCTGCCTGTTACGCCATGGAGCAGCATCGTCTCAGGCTCTCCTGCATCAACAGCTCTGGAAATGCGGGCATAAACATCCTCCTGCCCTTCTGTCAGCGCCAAAGGGGTAGTTCGCTGAAACTCGCGACCCGCATAAGGATCCCGCTCTTGCTCAATTTCCTTGAGTTCAAGCAAGCCCTTCTCCGCTAATGAGCGCACACTCGCTGCTGATCCCCCAGCCTCTGCAAGAAGCGTCCCCATCGGCAAAGGACCGCCATGCTTCAACATATAAGCAAGTACTTCACGCTGCTTGGCTGCTCGCGAGGACAGCGCCTCCATGGCTTCACGCACTGCTTCCACATCTTGAGGCACAAAAACGGTCAAAACTTTTCGTATCGCTAATCGATCACGAATCGATGTATGCTCCACCAGCACGCCTTCACGTAATGCATTCTTAACACTCTTAGCATGCTGTGGAAAACGTTCAAGCAGCACATCCAGCTTAACAAGACGTCCGCTCGATCCCATCCATTCCATTAATTCACTAGGGAGATCCTCTTCTGCAGCTTCTTCATCCTGAACACCGACTAATCTCTCCGCCTTGCCCTTCAAAGCAGCAGGTATCATAGCTTGCAGTGCTGTCGTCCAAGAGCAGCAATATTTATCGCTCATCCACTTTGCCAGTTCAATGAGATCCGGCAGCAGCGGCGGTACATGATCCAGCAGCTCTGAGAGAGGCTTCAGCCTCTTCAAATCTACATCTGATGTCTCTACAAGGGCTGTAACGAAGCCCTGCAGCACGCGGGGGCCAAATGGCACACCGACGCGACTGCCTACTTCTATCCAATCCTCCATTGATGCAGGGACCTCATAATCAAACGGCCGATCCGTCTGGCGGCTCGGCACGTCAACAATTACTTTAGCAATCATTCGCCGTTCCCTCCAGAGGAAATGAGCCGCTCTGCTATCAACTCCATCAAATGACTTGCAACCTCGCGCTTCGACAAGATAGGCAGTGAAGCTACTAGTCCTTCTTCGCCAAATATTTGCACGATATTCGTATCACCGTTAAAGCCAGCGCCGTCCTTACTAACGTCGTTAGCCACAATGAGATCACAGTGCTTACGTCGCAGCTTGTCCATCGCATAATGCTCTACCCGTTCCGTTTCAGCGGCAAAACCAACCAAAAATTGACCTTTTTTACGTTTGCCGAGCGTCTCTAAAATATCAGTCGTCTTCTGGAGCTCGAGAACGAGATGCTCACCGTTTTTCTTTAGCTTCTGATCACTTATTTCAACGGCTCGATAGTCAGCAACAGCAGCAGATTTGATTACAATATCCGATTCATCATATGCATCCGTTACCGCCTCAAGCATATCCTTGGCAGATTCCACTCGTATGAGATCGACACCACTGGGAGGCGCAGCCGAAGTACGCCCGGCAACGATCGTCACCTGTGCTCCCATTAGCTGGGCAGCCTCCGCTATAGCAAAGCCCATTTTTCCAGATGAATCATTCGTTAAATAGCGTACTGGATCTAATCGTTCCATTGTACCGCCCGCCGTAACAAGGACCCGCTTACCTGCCAGCTTGCCGCTTCGTGCAAACCAAGCTTCAATTGCAGCTACAATATCCTCAGGCTCTGCAAGACGCCCTTTAGCGACATATCCGCAAGCAAGCTGCCCTGTTCCAGGCTCAACAAACATAGCGCCCCTAGAAGCTAGCAGTTCCAAATTATGAACAACAGCAGGATGCTCATACATATGCACATTCATCGCTGGCGCAATAAGAATAGGACAAGTCGCTGCCAGAACCGTTGTGCTAAGCATATCATCCGCATGTCCTCCGGCCATCTTAGCAATCACATTTGCAGTGGCCGGAGCGATAACAATAAGATCAGCATGATCGGCTAGGTTAATGTGAGAGACGACCGATGGGTCTCTCTCGTCGAATGTATCTATATAAACAGGATTACGCGAAAGCGTTTGTAAGGTTAGGGGAGTAATAAATTTCGTTGCTGATTCCGTCATAATAACGTGAACCTTCGCACCCGCTTGCACCAGTTTGCTGCATAGCGCGGCGCCTTTATAGGCTGCAATACCGCCTGTAATGCCAAGTATGATCGATTTTCCGTTTAGCATGGTATATCTCCTATCCAAGAAAGCTGTGTCTGCTGATTATATTTGCAAGTCGATTGCATCTAACAGCATGACTTCTGTTACCAGTCTTTCCGTTCCCTTAAGCTCTTAATTTGAGCAACATGATGTCTTCCATGCCATGATACAAATCCAAGAAAATGGGCTAACCCAATCTGACTGCCCTTCTCTGGATGATAGAACATTTTCTCGAAATCGGCAGCTTCCATGGAGCGAAGCAGCAGTACCCATCTCGCATAAATGCCCTCAATAATTGAGACACTGGCATGAACAGGAGCATTCAGACTATCAGCCGTTTCTGCCCAACGTTCTTCTTTGAATGGCTTTATTGTAGGATTTGGTTCCGTTAGCGCTAACTTGAAGCGCGAGAAGCTGTTCATGGAAGCATCTGCGATATGATGAACAACCTGACGAACCGTCCATCCACCGCTTCGATATGAAGTATCTAGTTGATTTTCATCTAAATCTGCAAGTGCAGCCGCGAGCTGCGAGGGTAAGCTTTCCATATCTGCAATCCACTGCTCACGATGCTTTACGGTCATTCCCTCAAACGAGAACCTTCCAATTGGATAACGTAATTTGTCCATTCCGTTCCCTCCTGTTCATTCGTCCTTGCAACTTCAACCACTCTCACTATCATACCATATGCAGCTTCAAAATCTAACCAGTCTTCAACATTTCAACGCATCATTTAAGTCCTATATTTTTCATGAAATGCGCCAGCTTATAGAGCTCAGCGATGTCAAAACGACCAATTTCCTCAAATCTCCTTACAGCCTCATCAAGATCTACGATCTCTACAGCAATCACCTGCTCGCCATCAGGAGGATTAGAGGGCTCACCAACAAGATTAACCTCTCCATATCCTACAAGCCTAACAAAGTTCGGATGAGGGATATGAGGCCTGTATGGCACATCGGCAAAGGAATGACATTTAAAGCAGCCAAAAAGCGTATATGAAACCAGCTCAGCTCCCAGCTCTTCCTTCACCTCTCGAACGAGCGCATCCATATGATGCTCCTTCGGCTCAAGCGTTCCGCCTACCAGCTCCCATTTGCCGTTATCTATTTTCATGACGACATATTGATCCCCCACGGTAGGAATGATGCTTATATTACTCACGGATGCTTCGTCAACTTCATAGTCTAAAGTGAAACAGTTTTCAACTGGTCCCCACACAATCCCATTCGACAATGCAGGATATTTATCAAGAGTGATCATCATGTCTTCCAACTTCCTTCTCAAAAATAGATAACGTTCATTATGTACTTACAATACGTGCAGTCATTAATTTTACTTAAAATCAATAATGTTTATCAATAATATGTTTACTTTCTTTAATCTCTTTTCGAAGCATTCTCAGATCATCAACGATACTGCCTAGCTTACTCGACATTTTAGATGAATCAATCGCATCCAAGACCAATCACCCTCCTCAAAATAAAAAACGGAGCAACCTACATCGCTGTAGGCACTCCGAATTCATTTTTGATTCTTGAAGAAGTATTAATCTTCCTTTGTAGCGAGGTTCTCAACTTGAAGGATTCCGCCATAGATTTCTTCCAGCGCCACACCTACATACTTACGGGAGCGCGGGTTTTTGAGCTCAGACTTGTCTCCGTTACGGAGCATACGCGCACGTCTTGAAGCTGCTACGACAAGCGTGTACTTACTGTCAACCTTTTTCACCATTTCGTCAATGGACGGATATAACATCGTTCATTCTCCTCACTCATGCTTTCTCGATTGCGGCCACCATGCCCGAAACATAAGGCAAATATCTTTCTCTGCGGCAATGCTCTGCAATGATAATGCTGCGAATACGATCACATGCACTATCTATTTCATCATTCAATACCGCATAGTCATAATGACCGAGCAAATTCATTTCTTCTACAGCAACGGACATGCGGTTATTAATGGAATCAAGCGACTCCGTACCGCGTCCGGTAATTCTTTGTTTTAGCTCATCCAAAGAAGGAGGCAGCAAAAATACAAATATGCCTTCAGGGAACTTTTGCTTCACCTTGAGCGCACCTTGCACCTCAATCTCCAAAATAACATCTTTGCCGCTTGCCAAAGTACGCTCGACAAAGTCACGCGGAGTACCGTAATAATTACTAACATATTCAGCATGCTCCAATAATGCGTCTCTCTCGATCATTTCTTGGAATTGCTCTCTGCTCTTGAAAAAATAATTCACGCCATCAATCTCACCCTCGCGCGGCGCTCTAGTCGTAGCCGATACGGAGTAAATGAGATCCGACATCTTATTCCGAAGAACGGAACAAACCGTTCCCTTCCCAACCCCTGAGGGTCCAGACAATACAATTAACAATCCCTTATCCATAATGCTCCCTGTACTATTCGTCGTTATCGTCATCCTTGGTAGATAGACGGTGTGCAACCGTCTCCGGCTGAACAGCCGACAAAATGACGTGATCACTATCTGTTATAATAACCGCACGCGTGCGCCGGCCATACGTTGCATCAATCAACATGTGTCTGTCGCGCGCTTCTTGAATGATCCGTTTTATCGGAGCTGATTCTGGGCTTACAATTGAAATAATGCGATTAGCTGAAACAATATTACCAAAACCGATATTAATAAGTTTGATAGCCAAGCCTGGTTCCTCCTCCGCCTGCGGTAATTCCTTGTGCAACTGTTGTGATGAATCCATTTTTACAGGTGTAACAGCTAGCGCCGTCCTCTGGCGGTTCGACTCCCGATTAAGGTAATAAATAAGCCCATTATAAAAGTGTAGCTCATGCATCTTTTATTATTGAAATAAATGAAATGCGACAAGTTCGGTATCTTGCCAAAAAAAGACAGAGCTACTGCACTAGTGTAGACATAATCAGTGCTGTGCATACCTGAAAAAGCAAGATTCAGCATGTATCATTGCCAAACTTAGATTGCAAGTCCCCGACATGCAAGAACAGCATGACAAGATAGTCTTGACTTATTTTAATTGATTTTAGGCAAACGAACAAGCATAAATGCGAAAACAAGCAAAAAAGTCGGTTTTTTGCCATCATTCTAACCTATTCGTTTACATTAGCCCTGTTTTTTTGCCACACATATTTTGTAAGCTGTACGCCCATATCGTAGAACATGAATGGTGTAATCAAATAGATTCCATTAAAATGCGGCATCGCTGCATCGAGCAGTTCCTTCGCAATTTGTACGCCTTCTGCTCGGCCCGCTTCACCTTCGAGTCCAGCCATTCTTTGCCGAACCTCATCAGAAAGCTGTATACCAGGCACTTCATTATGCAAATATTCGGCATTGCGACCGCTAGCCAGCGGCATGATGCCAATAAATACCGGCACAGACAAATGCTTTGTCGATTCTGCAATTCGTTCAATTAAGCTTGGATCATAAACAGGCTGGGTCATAATGTAATCTGCGCCTGATGATATTTTGCGCTCAAGACGTTGAACAGCCTTGTCTAAGTGCTTAACATTTGGATTAAATGCCGCTCCAACAACAAACTTTGCTTTTTGCTTAAGCGGTTTGCCCGAGAAAGCCGTTCCTTCGTTCAACTGCTTAATCATGCGAATCATTTCAAATGATGTTAAATCGTAAACAGAGCTGGAGTCTGGCAAATCACCAAATCTTGCAGGGTCTCCTGTTACAGCGAGCACATGATCAATATCCAGCGCATCAAGTCCCATCATGTGCGACTGTGTTCCAATTAGGTTACGGTCACGGCATGCAATATGGACAAGCGGACGAATGCCTACTCTTTCCTGTACAAGCGCTGCCAGCGCTATATTGCTCATACGCGTAACCGCAAGCGAGTTGTCCGCCATCGTTACCGCGTCTGCTTTCGCCTCTTTGAGCGCCGCTGCTCCGTCCATAAACTTCCGAATATCAAGATCACGAGGCGGATCCAGCTCAACAATAACAGTATGCCGCTTCTGAACAAGATCGATAATGGAAGGCTCGCGCTCTGTTTTTTGCTCTGGCTCCGTGATCGATACAGCAGGCTTAACGTCAATGATTTCCTGAGGTGCTTCAGCTGCTCCCAGTTGAACAGCCTGTGGAACATAACCGTCAAGCGCTGCAGCCATCGCCGCAACATGCTCCGGTGTCGTTCCGCAACAACCGCCGATTATTCGAGCGCCGCGATCTGCGAAGCGTCGCGCCATTTCCGCAAAATACTGAGGACCTGTAGAATACGTATATTTTCCATCTATATAATCTGGAATACCAGCATTAGGGTACACCGATAGAGGTAAATCAATCGGACCTGTAATAGAATCAACCGCTCGCAAAATACCATTAGGACCGCTTCGACAGTTGAAGCCAACAACGTCAGCACCCGCTTCTTGGAGCTGATCGAATGCGGCCTTCATTCCATTCCCGGCTTGTGTACGGCCAACATCCTCTACTGCAAACTGACAAATAACAGGGACGTCCGAAGCAGCTCTTGCAATGCGAAGAGCCAGCAGCATCTCATCCAAATCATAGAAGGTTTCGAGCAATAGCCCGTCCACCCCTTCTTCAAGCAGCGCATTCATTTGACGCTCGTAGGCGTCGCTGACCTTTGCTGTTCGAAGATTTTTTAGTTTTCCGTCGCGAATGGAACCAACGGCACCAACGACGTAGGCATCCGCCCCAATAGCAGACCGGGCAACACGAACGCCAGCACGGTTAATCGCTTCCATTTCACTTTCTATGCCGTATTTCGAGAGCTTCTCGAAATTAGCTGAGAACGTATTCGTCTCAATAACGCGAGCACCCGCTTCATAATAGCGACGATGAATGTTCTCGATTACATGAGGACGAATCGTATTGAATTCTTCGTAAGAAACGCCGACAGGGAAGCCCATCTGATAAAGATAGGTTCCCATCGCGCCGTCCCCGGTCAAGATACGCTGCTGAAGCGCTTCTCTCAAATCCGGTTTCATAATTTTCATTCCACCCATCTTACAATTCTCTTATAGACTGCCGCGGAAAGATACCGCAGCTGGTCCAGACATGTATACGTGATTATCGGTTTCATTCCATTCAATAAGCAAATCTCCGCCCTTGAGGGAAACGGTTGCTATGCGGTCAGTAGCCTCAGTGAGGACAGAAGCAACGACAGTTGCACATGCTCCCGTTCCGCATGCAAGGGTTGGTCCAGCGCCGCGTTCCCATACTCGCATATCGGTATGAGTACGAGATTTGACCGTTACAAATTCTACATTTATTTTACGAGGAAATAATGGATGTGTCTCCAGCTTAGGTCCCCACTTCTCCAAATCGAATCCAGCTGCATCATCCACGTAAATAACGCAATGAGGATTGCCCATCGAAACGGCAGTAAAACGGAATTCTCGACCATCTACTTCAATCGGATGCTCAATAACACGCGCTGCATCAATCGTCGTAGGAACTTGCAAACCATTCAATATAGGCTCGCCCATATCCACACGGACAGAAGTAACCGTTCCCTCTTGAATGGTCAATTGTACCTTTTGAGCGCCTGCTCCAAGCGTTTCAATCGTAATTTCTTCTTTATCGGTCAATCCATTATCATATACATATTTCGCTACGCAGCGAATGGCGTTACCGCATTGCTCTGCTTCTGAGCCGTCGGAGTTAATAATTCGCATGCGGAAATCTGCGATTTCGGAAGGCAAAATATAGACTAGTCCATCTGCGCCGATTCCAAAAAAACGGTTGCAAAGGGAAATTGCTAATTCATCCACATTAGCCGGAAGTTGTTGCTCACCTGATATTACAATAAAGTCATTTCCCAATCCATTCATTTTTGTAAAATTCATTTTTTTTGCCCTCTCCTTGCCGTATCTACCGGTATGATAAAACGATTATTTAATCCTATTAGCATATCGTAAAGCAAGGAGAATGGCTATTCATAATTTGTATCAACATTTGCATTTTTCCGCTATCTTGCAGCTGTTTGCGGTTTGATCGGCCACTTTGGATTTGTCTTCTTTTTCTTCGATGTTCCAAGCACGCTGCCAATCCCCATTAAGAAAGTAGGAATTCCCGCTGCAACAAAGACGAGACACCATTCACGGAAGTTAAGCGGAACGGTTTTGAAAACCGGCTGTAATGCTTCGATATACACTACCCCAATCATGAGCAGCAGCGACGAAATTACGGCAAGCACCAAATATTTGTTTTGAAAAGGATTGCGATGGAAAATGGAGCGGGAGCTTCTGCAATCAAAAACATGAATAAGCTGAGCCATGACAAGTGTCGTGAACGCAACCGTTTGCGCCTTCATGAGATGAGCCGCAGTGTTTGGTCCTTCGTTCAATGTAATCCAAAATGCGCCAAGCGTACAGACCCCGATCAAAATGCCTCTGCTTATAATTTTCCAGCCAAGCCGGCGAGAGAATATGCTCTCTTTGGCAAAACGAGGCTTCTGCTGCATCAGATCCTTTTCCGCCTGATCGACGCCAAGCGCCATAGCCGGCAATCCATCCGTAACAAGGTTTACCCATAGAATTTGAATCGGTACGAGCGGCAAGGGGAGTCCTGCCATCATTGCCAGGAACATGACAAGTATTTCACCCACATTTGATGCCAATAAGTAACGAATGAATTTACGAATATTTTCATAAATGCCTCGTCCCTCTTCAATTGCTGCAACAATAGTTGAGAAATTGTCATCGCTGAGCACAAGAGCTGAAGCTTCCTTCGATACATCCGTTCCCGTAATGCCCATTGCTATACCTATATCTGAAGCTTTAATGGCTGGAGCATCATTTACGCCGTCACCAGTCATTGCCACAACATGCCCATTTCGCTGAAGCGCCTTAACGATCCGCAATTTATGCTCTGGTGACACACGGGCGTAAACGTAAATGTTATCCACTAGGCGATCCAGCTGTTCATCGCTCATCGCTTCGAGCTGTCTGCCGCTCATTGCAATACCGCCACGCGGCATAATGCCAAGCTGTCCTGCAATCGCTTCTGCTGTCAGTTGATGGTCGCCTGTAATCATAACAGTCTTAATACCTGCTCTTCTGCATGTTGCAATTGCTTCCTTCACTTCACGGCGAGGCGGATCAATCATACCTGTCAATCCAACAAATACGAGCTGATTCTCCGCATCTGCCTCTGATTCACACACATCTCCAGCACGCAAATCACGGTAAGCAAGTCCTAGAACACGCAGCGCAGATTGCGCCATCAACTCGCCCGCTTCCGAGCATTTACGTTTTAGCGTAGCGGTGAAAGGGACAACCTTACCGTCCCAAAGCACATAAGTACAATGCTCCATCAACATATCCGGCGCGCCCTTCGTACAAATAAGACGGCCACCCTGATGAGAGACGACAACTGACATTCTTTTTCGTTCGGAATCAAAAGGAAACTCCTTCTCACGCTTATAAAGCTGTTCAAGCGAGGAAGCTGAGGAACCAAGCTTTGCGGACAACACCGCAAGCGCCCCCTCAGTCGGATCGCCCTTCAGCACCCACTCTTCCGACAATTCCTTACGTTTATTGCGTTTCTTGGTGTCCTCTGCCTCTACCTTCACTACCTGCGCATTATTGCATAAAGCACTTACTTGCAGCAGCCGTTTAATAGGCTGATCATGTTTAATATCGAGTGCTTTGCCGTTTTCAAATATGGAGCCGGTAGGCTCATAGCCCTCTCCGCTGACCTCTAGCTGTCTGCCGCCAATCCATACATGTGTCACCGTCATTTTATTTTGAGTCAGCGTGCCTGTTTTATCTGAACAAATAACAGATGCGCAGCCAAGCGTCTCTACAGACGGCAGCTTCCGAACGATCGCTTTCCTCTTGATCATTCTTTGCACGCCTAGCGCAAGTGCAATAGTCACAATAGCTGGCAACCCTTCCGGTATAGCCGCCACCGCCAAGCTCACGCCTGCCAAGAACATGCCATATGGGGGTTGACCATGCAGAATGCCTGCAACAACAACCATGATCGTCAACCCTACCGCAACGACGATTAGTATTTTGCCAAGCTGCTCCAGACGATGCTGTAGCGGCGTCTCCATCGACTCCGTTTGCTGGATAAGCCCAGCAATTTTCCCCATCTCCGTGTCCATACCTGTACGTATGACAACGCCTCTTGCTGTACCCCGAGTAAGCATCGTACCCATGAAGCCAATATTACGTTGATCTCCAAGCGGTAAATCTTCCTCAGCAATCGCTTCAGAGTGCTTTCCTACCGGAACAGATTCACCCGTTAATGCTGATTCCTCTACATAGCAGCTGTTTGCCTGTAATAAACGAACATCCGCAGGAATGCGGTCCCCGCTCTCCAGATAGACAACATCCCCAACAACAAGCTCCTTAGCGGGAATTGTCAGCAAATCACCGCCTCGTATTACTTTAGCCAAAGGGGCGGATAATTCTTTGAGGGCGCGCAAAGAACGTTCCGCGCGAAATTCTTGAACGAATCCGAGTACCGCATTAATAACGATAATGGCCACTATCGTAATCGCGTCCAAGTATTCACCCAGCAAGCCTGAAATCAATGTTGCACCCATTAACACGAGCACCATAAAATCTTTAAATTGATTCAGGAACAATAAGAACGGTGAGACGCGCACGCCCTCTGTCAATTCATTTCGCCCATTATTCTCCAAGCGATCTGCTGCCATATTCGTCGAAAGTCCTTGCTCAGGGGAGCTGACTAACGTGTTAACCAGCTCACTTGTCCCCATTTGATGCCATTTCAACTGTTCCATGGTATAACTCCCTCCCGTGATATGCCGAGCCAAGCGGCAACAACGCCAGCCCTCAGGACAGCCTTTATAGGGTAAATGTATTCGGACAGCCTATAAAATATCCCAACAAGGACTTAAGTTTTTGTCTCAACTATGGCATGATAGAGAAAGACTTACTTGAAAGAGAGGTGCAAGCACCATGGCATTAGACGGTATCGTTACCCATGCTATCACGCAAGACCTGCAGCGCTGTGTTGGCGCTCGTATACATAAAATTCATCAGCCCAGCGATTATGAGCTTGTATTCAGCATTCGAGGCGCCGGCACACAGGGTAAGCTGCTTCTATCAGCTAATCCCACTTATCCGCGTGTGCACTGGACCACAGGCAACTATGTGAATCCTATGATAGCGCCGATGTTTTGCATGCTGCTCCGAAAATATTGCGAGGGCGGACTGATCGAATCCGTACGTCAGGTCGGTCGTGAGCGTATTATTCACATTGAGATCAAGCATCGAGATGAG
Source organism: Paenibacillus sp. J31P13 (assembly GCF_056269295.1). Classification (NCBI taxonomy): domain Bacteria; kingdom Bacillati; phylum Bacillota; class Bacilli; order Caryophanales; family Paenibacillaceae; genus Paenibacillus; species Paenibacillus sp. J31P13. Next base: position 610,229 of record NZ_JBWDNR010000001.1, on the reverse strand, counting down.
CTTGGCGATTTATCGAACAAGACGATCGTTATTGAGATCATGGGTCGGCACAGTAATATTATTTTGATGGACCCTTCGACAGGCCTCATCCATGACGGCATTCATCATGTCACGCCTGCAATAAGCAGTCATAGAATTGTACTGCCAGGGAGCACCTATATATCACCGCCTGATCAAGGGAAGGTCGATCCGTTTGAAATCATTACGGAGCAGCAATTCACAGAGGTTCTAAGCGCTACAGATGAAACTGCACCCATTCACAAACGCATGGTTGAAGCACTAAGCGGCTTCAGTCCTCTGCTTGCTAAAGAGCTGGTTTACCGGGTACAAGCCGGTGAGGAAACCGTGGATTCAGCTTCCGCAAAACCAATCGAATTATCGGCGCTGTGGAGCAGCTTCTCAAGCTTTATGGATGACGTGAAGGCTGATCGGTATACACCTGTTATCAAAACAGAGGAAGAAAGCGGAAAATCATTTTTCTCTATAACAGAGCTTACTCATATTCAAGGCGATACAACCATTTTTCCGGACGTAAGTGCCTGTCTTGAAGGCTTTTATGGCAACAAGGCTGAACGCGACACGGTAAAGCAGCGTGCAGCTGACCTGATTCGATTTGTTCAAAACGAAAGAGCAAAAAACGTTACGAAAATTAAGAAGCTGGAGGATACGCTCGTTGAAGCCAAAGATTCAGAAAAATACAGAGTGCTCGGTGAACTGTTAACTGCTTATATGCATCAGATCACACGGGGAGACACCTCTATTGAGCTTCTGAATTTTTACGACGAGGAGCAGGCGATGATCAAAATCGAGCTTGATCCACAGCTCAGCCCTTCCGACAATGCACAGCGTTATTTCCGTCGGTATACGAAGCATAAGAACAGCTTGTCTGTTGTCACCGAACAAATGGCTATCGCTTCAACGGAAATTATCTATTTCGAAGGACTTCTGCAGCAGCTTGATAATGCTTCTCTTGCCGATATCGGAGAGATTCGAGATGAGCTTGTGGAGCAAGGATATATGAAGGAACGTGGCCGCCGCGGTCCAAAAAAGAAAAAATCATTAAAGCCAACCTTGCTTTGTTACACCTCTTCAGAGGGGGTAACGATGTATGTGGGCAAAAACAATACACAAAATGAATACCTAACAAATAAGCTTGCCTCATCCTCTGACACATGGCTGCATACAAAAGATATTCCCGGCTCTCATGTGGTTATAAGAGGTGTTGAGTTCGGCAAAGCAACACTTGAGGAAGCTGCAATGCTTTCCGCACACTATAGCCAAGCTCGTGATTCCAGTTCCATCCCTGTCGACTACACGACGATTAGACATGTTCGCAAACCAAACGGTGCAAAGCCTGGTTTCGTCATCTATGACAACCAAAAGACATTGTATGTAACGCCGGATACAGCGCGGATAAAAGCTTTAGCTTGCGAGTTGAAATAAGCTTACAAGCAGACAAAAAAATCACGACTTCCTATTCTTATTGAATACGAAGTCGTGATTTTATTTTTTTCACAGAGCTTTCAGCATCTCCTGACACCAAAAACACACGCTCCGTTCCAGGAAGCAAAGCATCTTCCCATATAGCTCTCCCGCCTATAAATACATGCGAGGGCCAATTACCAGCCTTTATGCGCCGATCTAGCTCTAAAAGAAAATCATTTGCCTCCTCCAAATGCTTCACCAAGGAGAAGCTGAACGTAAAGGCAACAGGATGTACATCCTCCAAACAATCAAAAATCCCTTTTTCAGAGGGCATGATTCCCAAGTGAGCGAGTCGAAATCCCTCCTGAAGGGCAAAAAAGCCAAAAAACAATATGCCAAGCTCATGCCGTTCTCCTGGACCGCAAGCCGTGACAAACAGAGGCCTATCCGCGTTTGGACGAAATAAACTAAGAATAGATAATGTTTTGTCTCGGATAAAATGACTGCCAAAGTGCTCCTGATATTCGGATATTTCTCCGCGTTCCCACTGATTTCCGAGCTCTACCATCGTTGGTTCTAAAATGTTAAGCAACAAATGCTCTAGGTTGTGAATAGCAAACAATTGCTCATAGAACCGCTGTGCATTGCTGAGATCAAGCAACATAAAAAAATGCAGCAGCTGCTGAATCGGTTCATTCATATTTACAAGGTAAGGGGGATTGGAATCTTGAAGCATATTTTCGTTGCTGCTCAAGCCTGCTTTATTATGCAGAACGGTTTCTGCTTCTTTATTTTGACGGCCGCTCTTCCATTCCATCACAGCCATTCCAATAGGAACTCCCTCGTCTACTTGCTGCTTCAGCCAGAGCAGCGTCTCAATATGAGCCAGTGTATATCCGCGATAGCCGTTTGCCATTCTTTCTGGCAAAACTGCCTCATAACGCTCCTCCCATTTGCGAATGAGCTGTGTAGATAACTCTGTTCGCATCGACACTTCTTTTATCGTGTAGAGTCGCTGCGCCATTCTCATCGCCTCCAAGACGGTTTTAGCAGCTGAATCACGCCAACTTCTACCGTTCGGTTACCAACTGCGCCGTGAAAAACCAACCCCTGACGTGAGCCGTGAAAATCCGATCCTCCAGTCACGATCAAACCATGCTTCGAAGCAATGTGCTCATAACGTTGTTCATCATTTGCTTCGTGATCGGAATGATAGACCTCAATACCTTGTGCACCATAGCGAATTATCTCTTCAACGAGGGTGTCATTAGCATACAAACCTGGATGCGCTATGACGCTTGTACCGCCGGCTTCACGAATCCAATCAATAGCATCAAAGGGATGAACCCTCGGGGGATTGACATAAGCAGCCGCCCCAGTAGCTAAATAGCGGTCAAAAGCTTCCTTCATACTAGAAACAATTCCTTTGCGAAGGAGAACTTCCGCTATATGCGGTCGACCAATACTGATTGCTGAAGCTTGCAACGAATCTACATTGTTCCTTTCATGTGCAACCGAGACAACCTCATCCATATTAATTGCAATACCCAGCTGACGCAGCTTGTCCACGATTAAATCATTTCGACGATCACGAGTATCGCGCAAGCTAGCGAGCCGGCTCAGCCACTTCTCATCGTCATTATCCGTATAGTAACCAAGAATATGAATATCATGTCCATCAGCAACGGTGCTTACCTCCACGCCGGGTACTACCGTTATGTCCAAGCGTTCACCTTCAAGCATAGCTTCCGCAACGCCCGCAACGGTATCATGATCGGTAATAGCAATTGCAGAGAGTCCAGCAGCCTTCGCCAAACGAACATTCTCTGCGGGAGGCTGCATGCCGTCGGAAGCAGTCGTATGCGTATGTAAATCGACTAGTCCATGCTTTAGAGCCATTGCTGCAAATCCCTCTCTCTCAAAAAGGATAGAAACGTTACAGCAGAAATGGGTAATAACGCCGATTTCAAATAAATGGAATAAAATTGACGTTGGAATTTAGCATCGGATATTTTTATCATACGGATTAAGTCTAGGGCAACCTCATGCTTCACTGACGAAGAGGATACAAAGGAAATACCAAGACCAGCTTCTACCGCTGATTTGACAGCTCCAGTGCTGCCCAGCTCCATCACAATTTTCATGGATGCAGGATCAATATTTTTGTTCCTCAGCTGTTCTTCCATCACCAGTCTTGTTCCTGAGCCTTGCTCACGCAAGACAAACGGATATTCCATCACTTCTTCAAGCGTAACGGAGCTTCGATCTCCCAGCGGATGATCCTTTGAGACGATAAGTCTAAGCTCATCACTCATGACTGCCTCCATATGCATATCAGGATGATTAACAGGGGCTTCAATTAATCCGAAATTCAGCTGATGATTCAATATATCTTCCATTATTTGTGAAGTGTTCATAACCTTCATGCTTATTGTAATATGCGGATACTCTTGTCCAAAAGGACCTAGTAAGCGCGGTAAAATATATTCACCTATCGTCAAGCTTGACCCCAGTTGAAGTCTGCCTTTCAGCTGTTTCGTGAAAGCGGACATCGCTTGGTCTGTATCTCTTATTAGATCAATACTGCGCTGAGCGTAAGGCATAAGCGCTCGCCCCGCTTCAGTCAAATCAATTCGCTTTGTTGATCGCTGCAGCAGCTTAGTCCCAAAGTAATCCTCAAGTGACTGCACCTGCATCGTAACGGCCGGCTGTGTCATATGTAAAGCTTGCGCCGCTGCGGAGAAACTTCCTCGTTCCGCAACCGTATAAAAAATGTGCAGCTGATGAAAATTGAGTGCCATCGAAAAATCATCCTTTCTTCTTTTTGTATTATACTACAAACCTTCTACAGAGGCGTACTGCTGAACAAAAAAAGCATACGAACCTTTCGGAATCGCATGCTTTATTTTTACATTTTATATGATCATACCTTATTTACGTTTTCTGCTGCTCTTTACTAAAGTCATTCTTCGCGAATGACGCAGCCATGAATAATAGGACTTTAGGTCCCTAAGCTCCATCGTTTCCGACATACGACCAAGGAAAGTGACAATAATCATCTTATGTAGAGGGTTGCCTAAAATATCCGTCTCCGTTTCGGATGTGGAAAATTCAGCGACAAATACAAGATCATCATCAATTAAATAAACATCCTGTTCATTGCGATAATAAGACACTACGCGGCCTTTCTTTAAACATTCCCACAGAAAGTCTGCAATATCCTCAAATCCTGTTTTCTTACTTTCGACCCGATCCAACCAGCGACTTTTGGCATGGTTCGTAATAACGATATCAGCAACCTTCTTATCACCTAGATCGATATAAAACGACTCATATGTGTTCCATCTTCTCGTCAATCTATCCTTCAATTGTCACTAACCCCCTCTTAGGAACCAGGTCTTTTTTACCATTTATTATTATCATTTTACCATGATTGTCCGTTTTTACAACAAAAAATTAAAGTAGGTCCATAAATGTTAATTTATTGGATAATTTTATATAAAAAATACGCTTATCCGCATATTTTAGCTGCAGATAAGCGTTTTTTTAGCTGGAACCAATAGAAAAAAGCTATACAAAAACATAACTTGACAAATTAATTATATCAAAATGAAACATTTCTAATTCCATTTTCCTTTCTTTTCAATTGTTGCATTAGAGCTATACTGTTTATTTTCACCAATTAAAATAAAAAAGCTACCCAGCCTAATGGCATGGATAGCATTTTATTACAAGCTATAAAATCTTGTTTTATCTTCACTGTCTTTGCTATATTCTGTCTTGATTTCATTACGATAGGAGCGTTCAATTTTGCGAACATAGGGAAGCTTCCCCATTTGTCTAACCGCATCCTCTGAGCGTTCCGCATTCATATACATAACTACATAATGCATCTTGCGCGACATATAGTGAACCGTCCCGAATCTCTCCAGTGACCGTGCCGCTTTCAAATCACTAACCCATATGATATAACCCGTTCGTTCCGGCAGCATTTCTTCCCTCCTACAAGGTTTGCGTAGCAAACCTACTTCGTAAGCATAATCCTAGGTTTGCATAGCAAACCTACTTCACAAGCATAATCCTAGGTTTGCATAGCAAACCTTCTTCGTGAACATAACCTTGATCTTACTAACTACAGCCGCCGCTTCCGCAGCTGCATGATCCGCCGCTTCCACAGCTTCCTCCGCCGGCTTTTTCGTTGCCCGGTACTTTAATGTTTTCTGATACAGACTCTGCAATCGTACGGGATACGTCATACAGCATCTCATCTACGACTTGTTCTGCAGATTTAAAGCGTCGAACGCTCTCGACTTCGCCAAGCTCTCTTTCGATTTGCTTCACTTTGTCTTTCGCAGAGTTGTAATCAGGATGAAACCTTCCGAAGCGTTGACATTCTTCGAATAACTCCTTGGCTTTATCGAACCGTTTGGACATTTGCTTAACTTCTTCGTCCTCACTAACAGCCGTCTTCCAATATAAATACTCGGCTACCTCAGCCGATTGATTAATACAGTCACCTAACTCATAGGCGCAAAGCAGCAACGACGCCATATCAAGCGAAGAAACACCGCCTTGCGGTTGATCCAACTGAACAGCGGTTAAACCTTCAGTAGCAGGCATTCGTCCACCTCATTTCAATTCGCTAACTTCTTCACTATTATACCATATGTATTTAGCCAATAGATAGAGATTAAATTGGAATCGAATGCCCAGGAATGATAATACGCATTTCATCCCACATATCCGGCGTCAGTGTAATCATGTCTTGATTCCGCTCATCACGCAGCATGCCGACAACGGCCCAACCGCTTTCACGCTGCTGAATTCTTTCCGGTACAAAGGATAAAAGGCCCTGCTCTAAGCGCAGCAATACAGGCATTTCCCACTGAAGTGCCTGTTCTATCAATTCTTTTCTTGTTGAATGATGATAGGCTCTAAGCTGTTTCGTCCACATTGCCGGGACACTTTCTATTTGTGCCAAGGTATCTTTTTTACCAGCCGTTAAATCATTTAGTTCAAAATGTTGAAGCGGGAGAGTCTCATAAATATAAACAAATTTAGATGACTTATCATTACATTTTTTAGGTTGTAATAGGCTCCCAAACCCTTCAATATTCTTATTATAGATTACCGGATAGCTATTTTGTTCTGAACCCCAACCAACTTGAATCGATTTTCGAGGTGGATATCCACCTTGCTGCAACAGGCTTCTAATGGTTGGAATTTGTGCTTTATCCACAATATAATCAACGGATCCCAGCTTTTGCAGCAGCATTGGAGCAAGGGAGGTATCCTTTTCAATATACGCTGCCATTTGTTCATTGTCACAGCGAAGCAAAGTTACCTCAGCAAAGGATGTTCGGCATGATCGGCTTGTCCATTCCTCCAGCATCGCTACAACGGTATTTGGAACCAATTCTCCAGATAATTGCTGAAGGAAGGATTGAATGGAGGCTTTTGTTCTGCCATGCTCCAAGGCAAGAGCAACCGATGCTGCTTCCAGACGGTAAACTGCTGCTCCTTCATCCGACATTCTTTTTGCAATAATTTCAAGCTCCCATCTATGGGAGAAGGGGCAGACTGTTTCAACAATAATTTCACCATTTGGTTGAATGGTGGCAAGGGGTTCGGCAAACTTGCTCTCATTCGTATGTTGGGTCTGAAATGGAGAAATCGTCTTCCATCTGAAAAAGAGCTCCGAATTGTCCTCAACCTTACTGTCAACTAGCTCCATCCAGCCAATGCCGTGGAAGAGTGCATACCAATCAGGTGTTCCAAGGATACCCATATGATCAAATCCACTTTCCTTGACCAACCCCGCTTCACTAAACCAATTCCCAACCTCTCGTTCCGAATACCATATACCCGCCTGAAGAGAGCCTAGCGCTGATGCCAAGTGTGCACTTTCTTTTCCAGCAGGCAGCAATAAGGAAAGACACCAGCTCATCAATTCCCGCTCACGTTCGCCTTCTTCAAGGTTTAACCAATCATTTAATTGCACTTCATCCCACATTAATGTGTTATCTAATTGATGCAATAAACGAAGAGAAGACGCCGCTTCTAAGATAAATGCTATTTTCAGTGAATAATGCTCTTTCAGGGACCAGTTCAGCTTAAAAGAACCTAGCGCCTTCTCATCCCAATCGACAGCTTGCTCCAGCTTAGCAATCGTCTTTTTTGAAAGCACCCCTTTTGCTGTCAGCTCCAGCCCACTCTGCGCCAGCACGGAAAAAGCGGAAAGCAGCTGTCTTCCAAGCGGTCTGCAAATGGATCTAATCTCACCATTCATTAGTTTTTCTTTCTGGGATGAGGCTATTGGGTTCACCGCACATGGAAAAAACGCACCTTGCCACAAGACAAAGCAATCCATTGGGATAAAATATATTCGTTCCCCCCATACTTTGGAGACTGAGAATAGAATACCTCCTTCCTGTAATTCATGAAGCCCAATTTGACATTCAGCTCCCGACAATGAGGTTTGAGAGCGTATCTCTTTTATGAGCCGTTCTCCTTCCACCGGCATTGCAGCGAAAAGGCGCAGCATTTCCTTCAAAAAAATGGAGGCGTAAGCAGATAACATTTGAACCGCCTCTTGAACAGCTTCCCTGCTTGCAAGAGCCGTCTCCCAAGTCATCCCTCTCTCTAATGCGGACTGCCACATTGGAGCTTGCAGAAAGCCATTTACTTGCTCCGCAGTTAGCTTAGCCGTAAGTTGTCTTCTATTCATAAAACGGCAGCCTCCTCTGTCGCATCCTCTTCAAGAGAGATGCTCAACCGATTATAATGATAGCCTTGCTCCAGCATGAATATTTGTCTTTTCATAGCAAATTCCGTTTCCTTCGTTCCGTCCGTTACGATAGTATAGAACCAGGCTGTATTATTCTCCTTCTTAGGTCTCAGCAATCTTCCAATACGCTGAGCTTCCTCTTGCCTTGAGCCAAAGCTGCCAGAAAGCTGAATTGCGACTTGGGCATCTGGGAGATCAACAGCAAAATTAGCTACTTTAGAGACAATCAGCACTGAGATTTCCCCCGATTTAAAACGATCATAGAGCTGCTGCCGCTCCGCTTGCGGGATTTCACCTGTTAGCAAGGGAGCCCCAAGCTTCTCGGCTATTTTATGAAGCTGATTTAAATATTGTCCAATAACAAGCGTCGGTTTTCCCGCATGCTCTTGCAGCAACGTTTTGACAATGTCCATTTTCCTCGGATTTTCAGCTGCCAGCCTAAATTTCCCGCGAGCACTCGCTGCCTTATAGGATGCTTCAGCCTCTTTCCGAAATGGCACACGAATCTCCGTGCAAGTTACAGCTGCAATATACGAGCCCGCTTCAGCCATTTTCCATTGCATATCAAATTGTTTAGGTCCTATCAGAGAATAAACATCTCCTGCGCATCCATCCTCACGCACTAGAGTAGCTGTTAATCCTAATCGCCTTGTCGCTTGTATATCTGCTGTCATTCGAAATACAGGAGCGGGAAGCAAATGCACCTCATCATAAATAATGAGCCCCCAATCCCGCTCAGAAAATAATTTCATATGTGAAAAAGAACCCTCTTTTGATTTTCGATGTGTCAAAATCGTATAGGTAGCAATTGTTACCGGACGAACCTGTTTTAATGTACCGCAATACTGACCAACGTCCGAGTCTGTCAGCGATGTTTTGTCCAGCAGCTCATCCTTCCACTGTTTAACGGAGGTGGAGTTGGATGTCAAAATAAGCGTTGCCCTGCTCAGCCTTGCTAATGTGGCAATCCCGACAATCGTTTTCCCTGCGCCGCAGGGCAGTACAATAACACCGCTTCCTCCATGTACAGTTCCTTCTTTATAAAATAAATCAACAGCTGTCTGCTGGTAATCTCTCAGATCAAAATGCTGATTCCGCAACGTATTCGACCTTAACTGCACAGATAACTCCTCGCCAGAATGGTAGCCTGCCAAGTCAATAACAGGGTAGCCTAATCGCGTCAATTCTTGCTTAAATACACCTCTGCAGCTAGTTTCAATTTCCCAGGTATCACTTTCAGAGCTTGAGTTCACCCACTTCATAATGCTCGAGAACTGTGATAGCTCCGCTAATATGGAGGGATCCCCCTGCATAAGCAGCCTACCAGAATCCATCGAAAGTCGAAGCCTTCCATATCTCCCCATCAGCTTTCTGACAACCGTTTCCGCTTGAAACGGAATCTCATACCGTCCTAGCAGCGTCAGCCACTCGACAATGTCATCAGCAGAAATGCCTGCAGCAGCCGCATTCCATAAGGCTAAGGCTGTTATTTGATAGGTATGTATGGAACCTGCCCTTTTGACAGTATCAGCGAATAGAGCAAGCTTCTCCCTTGCATGATTCGCTTCGGACTTGCTCTCGTCAAGCAGCACCAATAAATCCGATTGTACGATCAGCGGTTTATCATCAAACTGGCTCATAATTCCCCTCCTCAACGACCTAAATATGACTGGACAAAATGCTCCTGATATCAGTATGAAGAGTTTTGGATTTTTTTATGCTCTATCTCCTATACAATGAAAACGATTTTCAATTAAAATTTATGATATAATAACGAGTACCATTTATTTTGAACGCATTTAGGGCAGGAGGTCCGCAACTTTGAAAAGAATTTTACTCATTCTCCTGATGTCCATTTGCTCATCGCTAGCCGGCTGCTCGGCTATATCCAACCTTTCATCTAATATCATTCAAACCAACCATTGGTATCAGGTATCTGGTTATGTAGATGGCGATACTTTCAAAATCAAAACAGGCGATGGACAAACAACAATTCGACTGCTTTATGTGAATACACCTGAAGTGAGACCAGTCGAACCATTTGGAGTCGAGGCTTCCGAATATACCGAAAAGGTTTTAGGGGAATCGCAAGAAATAAGACTTACCTTTGATAAAGAGCATACCGATAAATATGGACGCACACTCGCTGTTGTCGAGTTGAAGAACGGATCCATTTTAAACGAGCTCCTGCTTCAGGAGGGTCTTGCAAGGGTGCTTATCGTGGAACCAAATGTAAAAATGGAGAACGCATACAAGCAGCTTGAACAGCAAGCCAAGCAATCGAAGGTTGGAATCTGGAGCGATGTCAAACAAATCAATAATCATTCTGAGTTCCCCGTCAAGAAAGCGGCTCGGAGCGGAATCTTAATCGAGGTTGACAAACAAGCAGAGCTTGTCACCATAACGAATACGACCGATGAAGAAATCAGTATGAATAAATGGAAGCTCGTTAGTGTTCGTGGAAATCAGACCTATCCCTTCCAGCCTTTTATTTTGAACCCTCAACAAAAAGTAATCATTTCTTCCGCCGAGAAGACGGTTACTTCCGATACAGTGATTTTAGAGTGGGGAGCGACAAATATTTGGAATAATAACGAATCCGACCCTGCGGAGCTTTATAATGAATACAATGAGCTCGTAGCTGTTTGGGAAGACGATGATCAATAAAAAAAGCTGTCACCGAAGCACTAACGCTTCGGACAGCTTTTTTTGTCATATATGGGGTCTACTTTTACTTTATGACTTCAAATTCACTCGCATAGTCATCTGCCATGCCTATAAGCAATCTAGCTGCTTTCAGCATTGCCCGCTCATCGACATCAAATTTCGGATGATGATGTGAATAGTTAGCTCCGCATTCCTTATTGCCCGCTCCTACAAATATGAAGCAACCCGGAACTTTTTCCAAGTAATAAGAAAAGTCCTCAGCAACGGTTATGGCTTCAGAAAGTCGAACCGCTTCTTCACCAAACAATCTCTCTCCAACTACAAAGAACCTCTCAGCTTCCCTGACATCATTAACAACAGGCGGATAACCGATTCGCATTTGATAATCATACTTAGCGCCGTACATCATACATGTATTCTTAATTAAAGCCTCGAGACGTTCGTGAATCATCCATCTCGTCTTCTCGTCAAAGGATCTCACTGTACCCTTCATCGTACATCTCTCAGCAATGACATTATTCGTTGTGCCTGCTTGAAATGAACCGATAGTCACAACCGCTGGGTGCAGTGGATTAACATTCCGGCTCACAATAGTCTGTACAGCTTGTACTAGTGATGCCCCTATCATAATGGAATCAACCGTTTGGTGAGGCAAGCCGCCATGACCGCCATGTCCAAAAATATCAATAATAAACTCATCAGCAGCCGACATAAAGGGTCCTGGTTTCGAAGAAACAATCCCATACTCTAACGGCGTCCACAGATGCACGCCATAAATGGCGTCTACTCCATGGAGTGCCCCATCCTTAATCATCGGCATAGCGCCGCCCGGCGTTACCTCTTCAGCAGGTTGAAACAATAATCTTCGAATACCTTTCATTTCTGATCGGTTTGCAGAATAATATTCAGCTATTGCAAGCAGCGTCGCTGTATGAGCGTCATGTCCGCAAGCATGCATGACATTAGGCACCTTCGACGAATAAGTGCAGTTCTTCTCATCCTGAATGGGCAATGCATCAATATCCGCTCGCAGTGCGACAATCGGTCCCGGCTTGTCCCCTTTAATTTCAACAATTAAGCCATGCCCGCCAACATTTGTCACAACCTCGCAGCCCATCTCATTCAATTGGCTTGCGATCCAGCTGGACGTTACACGTTCATGAAAGGACAGCTCTGGATACTGATGAAGATGCCTGCGCCAGTGGATCATCTTTGGGTAAAGCTCTTGCAGTGCTGGACCAATGGAATCCTCTGTATGCAAATTGCACCTCCTTACTATTGTGAAAAAATAGTTCTTATGCTTACTTTTCATATAGTTTAACAGATTAAAGCTGTATTAAGGAAGCATTACTGGCATGTATTCGCTCCAGATCGAACTTTTCTTCAAAATGTCACTATTGCACACCTTAACGGTAATGAGTAAGGGTTGCGCTTGCTGGGGAAACATACTATCATGGGAAAAGAATGTACAACTCTGTCTTATAATTGGGAGGAACTACCATGATAATTGAAAATACCGGACTAAACGGTCTTAAAAGCGAACTTGACCACCTTGATGAATCTGCCGAAAAGGTTGGCTTTGTTCGTTGGCAGTGGGAATATTATCGCGCTACATACGATTTGAAGCTTGAGGATCAAGCTAGCGGCTCTGATTACTATTTGAGAATTGCTACTCGTGCTATCGAAGGCAAGCTTGAATCACCACATGCTGTCCTAGTCATTGAATCCGTTTATATCGGACGCTCCACTTTCCCTCATGGGCTTGAATATGAATCTCCGGTACCGCAACCGATTATGAATACGGCAACACAAAGACTACAACAATTGAAACAACTGCTAGCGTAACAGGTGAACATGAAAGCTCCGCAGAACGGTAGCCGAGGAAGACCGGACTTTCTGCTTCTTATCTTGACGCTTCTGCTCGTCGGCTTTGGGCTTGTGATGGTATTCAGCGCAAGCTCAAGCATAGCAGTTGTCACTTACAATGATGCGTTATACTTCACCAAGCGCCAGCTCATGTGGGCTGGCTTAGGCGTATTCACGATGCTGTTCATGATGAATATGCGTTATTTGGTTTTTAAACGCTTATTTATGATCTTCTTTATTCCTGTTGTGATTCTGCTAGCCTTGGTACCTTTCGTCGCAGAAAACACCAATGGCGCTCGAAGCTGGTTTGTGTTAGGTCCCTTTAGTTTGCAGCCAACGGAGCCAGCAAAGCTGGCAATCATCTTATACCTTGGCGCTCTTATAACAAAGAAGGGTGATAAGTTTCGCAGCTTCAAAAAAGGATTGCTGCCTGTTATCATTATTGTCGGCTTCATTTGCGGTCTAATTATGCTGCAGCCGGATCTTGGCTCTTGCCTCGTTCTAGCCTTATGTGCAGCAACTATGATCGTAGCTGGTGGCGCTAATTTAAAACAGGTATTCGTTATCGGATCGCTTATCACAATCGTGTTATCCGTATTCGTCAGTTTATCGATGGCTTTTTCAGAGGAGATAAGAAAGTCTTGGGCATACCGAGTAGATCGGCTGACAAGCTTTAGAGACCCGCTAGCTGATGCTCAAAACTCAGGCTGGCATCTAGTATCCTCTCTCCAAGCATTCGGCCATGGCGGATTAACCGGAGCTGGATTTGGTGAAAGCATTCAGAAGCTTCATTATTTGAAATATCCTTATAATGATTTCATTTTTGCTGTAATCGGTGAAGAGTTAGGTTTTATCGGCAGCTCCATCTTCTTGCTCTTTTATTTATTTTTCTTATGGAGAGGGCTTATTGTTGCTCTGCGTTGTCCAGATCAGTACGGAACAGTAGTGGGAGTCGGTATCGTCGGGTTGTTTGCTATTCAAGCCTTCATTAACATCGGGGGCGTAACAGCTGCTATTCCGCTAACCGGGGTTACATTGCCGTTCATTAGCTATGGGGGCTCGTCATTGTTATTTTGTTTGATGTCCATGGGCGTACTGTTAAGTATATCAAGAGAAGCAAACCGAGTAGACAAGCCTAAACGTTAACGTCTTACAAAAAAGAACGGCACCTTCTTTCTAAGAGGGTGCCGTTCTTTTTTTGTTCATGCTGTTTACTTTAACCGCTGCTGTTGCTGCTCTTCTATATCATCTTCCTTGAACGCAACGCCTTCTACTTTAACGTTTACTTCCACAACATGCAGTCCAGTCATATTTTCAACCGATTCTCGCACATTCAGCTGCAATTGTCTGCAAACCTCTTGAATCGGAATGCCATAATGGACGATAATACGAATATCGATAGCCGCTTCCGTCTGTCCAACTTCAACTGATATTCCTTTTTGCACATTCTTTCCGCTTAATCGTTTTGCAAGACCTTCTGAAATACCGCCTGACATCGCTGCAATACCCGGTGTCTCTAACGCTGCGAGTCCTGCGATCGTTGCTACTACATCATCAGAAATTCGGATAAGACCTGTTTGAAGTTCTTCGGTCATGTGACTCACTCCTCATTTTGCCATATATATTTATTGTAATGGAACGTTAGGCGCGAAGCAACATCCCTGCCTTTTTTATAAACAAATTTATCTATTTTTTGCAGAGTAAGCAATATCAAATAGACGTATAATAAAATATTATGGACAACCTCTCTATAAGTTCAGTTGCCCATTCTTCCCCATTATAGTCTTAACAGGTTTTTAGCATATCTCAAGAGGTGAATGAATTGAATCAAAAAATGTTTTTTTCAGGCTTAATCGCAATGTTTGCTCTAAGTGCTATTGGTCACTATGCCCACTGGGACAATACCGTGCAATTTGTCATATCCGCTATTGCGATTATTTTTGTCGCTGGCTTTCTGGGCAAAGCAACAGAAAGTGTGGCGCACTATGCCGGTCAACGGATAGGCGGCTTTCTTAATGCTACCTTCGGCAATGCTGCAGAGCTCATTATCGCTATATTTTTGATCAAGGAACAACAGTTCAGTATGGTCAAAGCGAGTTTAACGGGTGCAATCATAGGTAATCTGCTGCTTGTACTAGGATTAAGTATTTTGCTGGGAGGACTTAAGTATAAGGAGCAGCGTTTTAATAATCGATTGGCCGATCATAATTCAACCCTTATGATTATGGCTGTAATCGGATTGTTCGTTCCTGCTGTATTCGTCGTATCAGAGAAATTCACAATTGAGAAGGATCAATTTCTAAGTCTAGCGGTTGCGGTAATTCTTATTCTCGCTTATATTTTGTGGCTTATTTTCTCGATGGTCACTCACAAAGATATTTTATCGGACGAGGTTATGAATGCTGATCACGGAGAAGAACCTGCTTGGTCAAAAGGCAAGTCCATCCTGTTCCTCCTTCTCGCTACCGTTATGGTCGCATTCGTGAGCGAATGGCTTGTACATACCCTAGACGCCTTCAGTGCCAAATTTGGCTTATCTGAGCTGTTTATAGGGGCATTCGTAATCGCTATTATAGGTAATGCCGCAGAGCATAGCGCAGCCGTCATTCTTGCCATGAAAAACAAGATCGGCGCAGCTGTTGAAATTGCGATCGGCAGCAGCTTGCAAATTGCCCTGTTCGTCGCTCCTGTGCTTATTCTAATTAGTTCATTGTTCGGCAACACAATGGATATTATATTTACACCTATAGAATTGACTGCAATAGCCGTATCCGTATTTATCGCTAAATCGGTGTCGCGTGATGGTCAGACTAATTGGTACGAGGGCGTTCTTCTGATTATGGTATATGTCATACTAGGCATCGCCTTTTATCTGGTGTAGATCATACTCCACAATTAATTTAAGAACATATATATACAAAAAAAGAGAGTAGGCCTCTTCTAGAGGCTACTCTCTTTTCTCTAATGCTTCGTATAGTGAAGCTAAATTACGCTCTAATCGGCTCACTATTTCTTTGCCTGCCATTTCCGCGATTAAACCGGCACGAACAGCAAAGTCAATCTCACGCGAAAATCCATACATCTGCGTGTCTAGTACCTCTTCGTACAGCGGGCATTGACGAGTAGTCAAGTTTTCCATCTGCACTTCGATAAGTTTTTCTATTTTACTCGCATCTTCCTGAAGGAGACGAAGCGCTTTCTCATGCAATTGTACCGTGATTTCCGGTGAAGACATCGTTTTCCCCCCTGTGCGCGTACACGCCGTCTTCTATACCTTTATATTAGACGAAATAGAGGGATTATACAAGGACAAAACAGAAAAGCACCCCTTCAAAATGAAGAAGTGCTTTTTCTTGAAAAGATAAAGGTCTAATCCGTAATAACGGAAACATTCAAATTATGTTTAGCGAAAATATTAGCCATCGCTGTTTTTGCTTCCTCAGCATCGGGACCGTGTACATGAAGCTCGTAAGCATGGCCTCCTACCAATGTTGTGAATAGTCCGAGAATGCTTTTTACGTCGATATATTTGTTCTCGGCTTGCAAAACGATGGATGAAGTAAATTGGCTAGCCGTTTGGGAAATTTCTACAATAGCTGCATTATTGGACATGGGTGATCCCTCCAGATATATTAGTAAAGCTTACCTTTGTCACCATGATAACCCGAAATGTAATATCGAGCAAGTGGCAAAATGAAAAACGCTTTATTTTCCATTTTATACACAATCATGATACTGTTGTTTTCCTATTATTTTAAATGGTCAGGATTAAGCTCCTGCAGCTCTGGAATGACAAATAGTCCATCCTTGCGAATGAGCACATCATCAAAATAAATTTCTCCACCTCCATATTCTGGACGTTGAATAAGAACGAGGTCCCAATGAATGGATGATCGGTTTCCATTATCTGTTTCTTCATACGCTTGGCCTGGTGTGAAATGCAAGCTGCCAGCAATTTTCTCATCAAATAAAATATCATTCATAGGATGTAAAATATAGGGGTTGAAGCCGATCGCAAATTCACCAATATAGCGAGCACCCTCATCACGATCTAGAATCTCATTTAGTCGAACAGTGTCATTGCTTTCTGCTTTTACAATTTTACCGTTCTCGAATGTGAATGAGATATTTTGGAAAGTAATACCTGAATACACACTAGGTGAATTATATGAAATAGTACCATTTACGGAGTCACGGACAGGTGCTGAGAACACTTCACCATCTGGAATATTACGATGGCCAGAGCATTTTTTGGCACCGATATTTTTGATGGAGAAGGTCAAATCCGTTCCCGGCGCAACAATGCGAACACGATCAGTTTTGATCATGAGCTCCTGCAAAGGACTCATTGCTCTATCCATTTTCGCATAGTCTAGGTTGCACACATCGAAATAAAAATCTTCGAATGTTTCCGTACTCATGTTAGCAAGCTGAGCCATTGACGCATTCGGATATCGTAAGATTACCCATTTTGTTTTTTTGACACGTTGCTCCATATGTACCGGGTTTCTATAGATTTGATCGTACAAGCGCATATTCGCATCAGCAATTCCCGCAAGATCATTCACATTTTCTCCTGAACGAACTGCAATATAGCCCTGCATGTTCTTCATACGTTCAAGATCCAGTGTTGCCCATAGCTCCATTTGCTCCTTTGTAGCATGCTGCAGCAGCGTACGCAGAACAGAGCGGTCACTTGTCTCAACAAACGGTCTGCCTCCCCGCTTAGCAACCTCCTCGATCAAGCATTTCACAAGCTCTCTTTCGGAACCAATCATATCGATCAATACATTTTCGCCTGGTTGCACGTCAATGGAATATTGAACTAAATTTTGTGCCAGCTTTTGTAATCTTGGATCACGCATGTTTAAATCCCTCTCCTTCTAGAACGAACTAAATACTTCATAATCGTAACATGATTGTTCAACTATTGAAAAGTAACACTGGGTGAACCGTCATAAGATTGAAAGCGAACAGTCGTATACCTTGCCTCGGAAACGGGTTGGCTCTTGTAGTTGTATTTAAAATGAGTATTTTCCTCCATTTTTAAAGGCAACATCTTATTTTTATCAATGACTAATTCATAATCCGTAACCACACTCATAGTAGCCAGCATTTCATCTAGCTGCTTCTGTGATCGGTCAAGCTCCTTAGACCATTCTGCCTTATATCCGCTAGTTTCAAGAGGAGCCTTATTGGCAACCTGACGCAGCTGCTCCCTCAATTTTTGTTCCCATCTTCCCTTCGACACCGTTTCATCCTCTCTAATTTGCAGAACGACTGTTTCGGTATCTGTTGTATCATTTCTAAATCGCACTTCCCTATGAGATTTATTTAAAGATCCTAATACTTCCACAGGATTCCATTGCAAAGAGTCATCATTGTTCGCTTGAACCGTCAATTGCTGATGATCAACTACCTTGCCTTCAAATACTTCTGGCTTAAACTCCAAGCCGTCTCCTGTCTTAATACTCATCGAGCCCGAAAACTGGTATTGATCGGTTGCCGCTAGTGCTGAATAGGATAATGACAACCACTCCTCTGGCGTTCTTTTATTAATATCGCCACAGCCATACAGCATTGAAATAACGCCGGCAAACAGAATAACCATCGTTATTGGTCGCTTCCTTCTCATTTATATCCCTCCGTTCAATCATATACTTCTGTATCGTCCCCTACACGCCCGACTCTTTATTCCAAATTAATTGCAAAAAAGAAAAGGACGCCCGAAAGGGCGTCCCGTCAATGATTCTGTTTCTAAAAAAAGCGATCGAGCAATAGTTCCACTAATCAACACCCATGTAAATACAATTTCTTCCGTTTTTCTTAGCATCATACAGCGCCATATCAGCTCGATAGAACAGCGATTCAACACTTATCTTCTCGTCTTCAAACGTCCACTGGGACACTCCGCAAGAAACCGTTACTACAGGATCAGTGTCGGATTCGACGTGTAGTCTAATTCGCTCTGCAATACGATAAGCTTGTTCTGCCCGTATGCCCGGCAAATAGATAGCTAGCTCCTCGCCACCCCAACGAGCAGCAATATCCCCTTGTCTGATAGAGTTTCGGATGATATTGCTTACTTGGATTAATATTCGGTCGCCAACCTGATGACCATACGTATCATTCACCTTTTTGAAAAAATCAATATCAACGAGTATAAGCGATCCAAATGCGTCGAGATGCTGCTTATTCTGGATTTGCTCATTCAAATAATGGCGAGCATGCAGACCCGTAAGGTTGTCCGTAATAACCATTCTACGCACCTCAGCATGCAGTGAAGCATTCGTTACAGCAAGTCCAATATGAGTGCTCATAACTTGAAGCAGCTTATAATTATCATAGGAGAAGAAATTTGGCGCCTTGTGAGTGACAAGAATAACACCAACAACCTCCCCATCCACCATGATTGGCGCTGCAATTAGCGAACGCGATCCCGTATTATCCATAAGCTTGGAGGTGACAACTCGTGTATGCCAGTAATCAGAAATGATGAGCGGCTCCCTGGTCCGATAGACAATGCCGCAGAAGCCATACTCAGGAGAAAATCGTTCACTTGTGAAGTCGGGAAAATTGCTGGACATCACAACAAATTGGTTCTTCTCCTTATTTAGCTGCAGTACGCAGCAATAATCAGCATCAAAAATCGTAATAAGCTCACTTGAAGCAAATTGAAAAATCTCCTTCAATCGAAGGGATTGATTCAAGCGTTTTGTAAGCTCATTGATAAGACGAAGCTCATTAATAAGCAAATTGGATTGCTCATATAATTTCGCATTTTCAAATGCTGAACCAGAAGTGTCAGCAAGCAATATGAATGCAGGTAAATCACGTTCATCCCATTTGCCCGGACCAATCGTCATACATAGGACGCCGTAAGCTGCCTGTTTGCCTGACATCGGAACAGCAAGTCTTAGCGTTCCGTCCCTGTCATGCTCCATCTCTGATTTTCCGTTCAAAAAGGCCTTTGCCACAAGATCATTCTCAGCATTTTTGAATACGAGCGGCTTCACACGCGGGTCACCGTTCAGATGATCTTGGGATAAATAGAGATGCACCTCTGAGGTTGGATAAAGCTCCTCTAAGCTGCGCAGCAATTCTGAAAGCACAGAAGAAACATCAATTTGATCATAAAGCCGTTTGGCAGCGAGAAATAATTGATCTCTTCTGCTTGCTTCCTTCTCCGTTTGCTGTTGTTGAAGTACAAGCTCCTTCAGATGCGCCTGCTCAAAGCCTCGATTCACACATGTTTTAAAATGAAGACCACATATGTCCAGCGCATCAGCAGCTCCAACTGAGCCAGGAAGGGAAATAAAAGTAAATATACTAAATAGAGCTCCATCATTATCCCTTTTTAGAGGGATCGCTGCTACAAAGAGAGCTGCCGTTTCATATATGTATCGTTCATCGTTTTTCAGAACATGACTCACTGCAACACCAAGAGCTGCTTCACGATCATCATGATCGACCGCAACAGCTTGTCCTTCTGCTGCAAGCTCTTGTCCTGCGCTATCGAATAACACAAATTGGCCTCGTTTAAACCAAGCTGTCCCCGCGGCCTCTTGTGCCCACTGACGGAAGCTATGTTCAAATAAGGATAGCTGCAAAGAATTATTATCCTCGCTAATATCCTTACTATTAAACCCAATTGAATGTGATTTTGATGATGAATCTACTATTGTTGATTTTAAAAAAGGTGCAAAACTGCTATTTTTGCCATCATCCATGCAACACCCAGCCCTTCCATCCCTCAACCAAGAAGATGAGCTTCCCAAAAACTACGTTATATTGTAAACATCATACTTCATTTTTGAGAATTTTGCACTAGTCTAACCTTAAAATCTAGGTCTTTCGACACCTGTTCCAAATGTTTTATTTTCATGAATGATCCTTGACATTCGTCGTAGATTTCTTTATTATTTATTGATGGATAGATGGGCGTACGGTTTTGTGTCACCCTCATGAAATACGTTCACTGTAGGCCAGCGGCTGACTAGCCTCACAGGGACGAGCTTGCTCGGACGTTGAACGTATTCGGCGAAACACATTCCCATTCACAAATTTATTTGATGAAGGAGTTTTATTACGTATGTCACGTTATACAGGACCTAAATTTAAATTAAGCCGCCGCCTTGGAATTTCTTTGAGCGGAACTGGTAAAGAACTAGCAAAACGCGCTTTCCCACCGGGTCAACACGGCCCTAACCAACGCAGAAAAATGAGCGGTTACGGCATTCAACTGCAAGAGAAGCAAAAGCTTCGTCACATGTACGGTTTGAACGAAAAACAATTCCGCAACTTGTTTGACAAAGCGGCAAAAATGAAAGGTAAAGCCGGTGAAAACTTCATGGGCCTCCTTGAAAGCCGTCTTGACAACTTGGTTTACCGTCTTGGCCTTTCCAACTCACGTGCAGGAGCTCGTCAGTTGGTATCACACGGTCACGTAACTGTAAACGGCAAGAAAGTGGATATCGCTTCTTATAGCGTTTCTCTTGGCGATGTAATCGGTTTGCGTGAGCGCAGCCGCAGCCTAAGAACAATTAAAGAAGCTATGGAAGGCCGTCATCACCTTCCGAACTACTTGGAATTCAGTGCTGACGCTATGGAAGGTAAATTCATCCGTATGCCTGATCGTGCTGAGCTTTCACAAGAAATCGATGAGAAACAAATCGTCGAATTCTACAGCCGTTAATATTAATGAAAAAAACCTTGAACCAATTGGTTCAAGGTTTTTTTATTCTCTTATTGTCTATAATCTATGATGGATCAGGCAATTTAGGTGTCGTTGGCGCAACTGAAAGTTCAACAGGTTTAGCAGCTGATATGGTTGCTGGAGAAGCTATTCCTCTAGAAGTTAACCCTTTAATCAGCGCATTAACATCAATACCAGACACACTTTTCAGCATCTCAGGAGCTGTAGACATGAGCGAAGTGACATAATTGCTTAATCGCGCTGCCCCTTCTCCATTCCCCGTATCCACAACCGTGAGTTTATCGATATTGCTAATTGGCTCGGCTACCTTGCCTGCAAGCTCAGGCAGCATTTTCACAATAATATCGAGCACGGCTGCTTCACCAAACTTCTCGAATGCTTCAGCTAGCTTTTCTTTCGCTTCTGCTTCTGCTAACCCCCGTAGACGAATAACATCAGCTTCCGCCGTACCTTTCGCTCTCTCCGCATCCGCGACAGCAAGACCATCGAGACGCTTCTGAGCAGCATGCGCTTTCGCCTCAGCTTCGATCCGGTATTGCACAGCATCAGCTTCACGAAGAAGCTTAGCCTTATTCGCTTCAGCCGCTTGTTCTACTGCGTAACGATCAGCATCTGCTTTTTTCTTGACTTCAGCATCATATTGCTTCTCACGACGTAAAATTTCTTTTCCTTCAAGATCAATCTCACGCTCTTTACGTACTAGCTCGACCTTCATCTGCTCCTCTACCACACTTTGCTTTGCTCTAGCTTCATGAATGGAATAAGCTTGATCCGCTTCTGCTTTTGCGGTATCTTGATCTCTCTTAAAGGATGCTACTTTCATTTCCTTCTCTTTTTCGGCTTCCGCTATGTTTGTATCCCTTACAAGCTCCGCTTTTTGACCAGCTTCAGCTGCGAGCGCTTTCTGGATTCTGGCATCACGGACCGCTTCCGCTTCCGCAATCTCAGCATCTCTCTTAACCGCTGCAATACGAGGCTTACCAAGAGCGTCTAAGTATCCATGCTTGTCACGCAAATCTTTAATGGTGAAGGAAACGATTTGCAGTCCCATTTTCTTCAAATCCTTAGCGGCTACGCTTTGCACTTCTTGTGCAAATTTATCACGGTTGCGATATACCTCTTCCACGGTCATAGAGCCGAGGATGGCTCGCAGATGTCCTTCCAGTACTTCTTGCGCTTCACCTTTAAGTGCTTCTGTCGGCTTTCCAAGGAATTGCTCAGCAGCTGTTGCTACATCCTCTACCGCACCGCCAATTTTGATGATGGCAACACCATCAGCCATAACGGGAACACCTTGCTCCGTGTAAACCTCTGGTGTTGATACATCCAGCTTATGTGAAAGCAACGAGAGAAACTCGGCTTTCTGGAAGATAGGTAAAATGAATGCGCCCCCGCCTCTGATGATCTTTACTTTCCGGCCAGATTCATCCGTACTGGCATTTCTTGTTCCCAGAAAGGAGCCGGTTACGAGCATGGCTTCATCTGGGCTTACGGTTTTGTAGCGTGCCCAGAAAGCTAAACCGAGTACTACAATCACACCGACAACAATTGCTGGAATTACATAAACGTCTGACAATTTCATTTCCCCTTTCATCTGTAATGAATTAATCTAAATTGATTTCCGATACGAACAGCGTGCTGTCCTTCACTTCTACGACTACAACTTGACTCCCACCTGCAATTTCCACCCCGTCAAAACTAGCTGCAATTTGATTTGTAAAGCCTGCTCCCACCTTTACCATAACTTCTCCATAACCGGAAGCCGGAATAGGAACAAGTACTTCAGCAATCTTTCCAGAGAGAGCATACATTGAAAATGCGATAGAATTTTCGCTTTCTTCCATTGGCTTAATGTACAAGAAAAACAGAGCAATAGCTGCGACAAGAGAAATTAACAGAGCTACGATAACTATGGCACCCGTTCCAAACGCGCTGTAGCGCAGAAGCAAAGTTCCCGCACCGCCAAAGACCGTAATACCGCCAACAAGTGCAATCGGCGACAGCCAGGGATGGCCGTCTAAGGATAAAAAATCAAGTGCTCCATCCAACACATGACCAAGCCAATCACCAAAAATGACACTGACAATCGCATACATAATCCCACCGATCAAGCAGGCCAAAAAAAGAGTCTCCAACTTCCTCCTCCTTTCTGGGAATCCATATCTTGTTAATACTACCGTTATTTATTACGCAACAAATAAGAAAATGTTTCCAAAATATGAACTTTTCACGCTTTTTAATTCAATAACTTATTTATGATCATTATTCTCTTATCATTTTAAAGAATTTTTATGAACTATCCTATATTTCGATGTCATTCTTTAACATAGCATTTCAAATAATAGCGTATGCTTTCTCTTCATTAAATAGGCACAGTATCTTGCTTCCAATCTTCACATTTTGCCGGAAAACTTTTTCCCGGTTGGATGCGTCTATATAGACGTAAAAATCATGCTGGCATCGTTTTTACTATTTGTATTCATAAGCAACCAATGCGCTAAACCCTGCTTACTACTTTGGTGATTTATGTTATAATAAGTCTGCTATTTGGAGGAGGAGTCATAAGAATGCAAGAAGATCGTCAACCTGCGCCAGTTAAAAGAAGCAAATGGCGTACTTTCGGCTTTGTAACTTTTATAACTGTAAAATGGATGGTTTATTTCCTTATCTTCATAGGTTTGCTTGCCGGAGGAGCGGTAACCGGCTATGTAGCAGCTAACGTGAAAAACGAAGAAATAAGACCCCGGACCATTATTGAAGAGAAAGTCGGCGAAAATGCCATAACCGGTTTTGTCTACTTCAATGATGAATCATTAGTTGGACAATTAAGAACATCCGAGGACAGAATGATCATTACATATGATGATTTGCCGCCTCAAGTCATTAATGCCGTATTAGGCATTGAGGACAATAATTTCATGGAACATAAAGGCGTCGATATCAGCGGCCTTGGGCGTGCCGTTAAGCAGAAGCTGCTTAATGAGGATACGCAAACAGGCGGCAGTACATTAACGCAGCAGCTTGCTCGTCGTGTGTTTCTCAGCTTAGACAAAACAGACAGCCGGAAAATCAAAGAAATATTTTTGGCTTTGCGGATGGAGCGTTATTTAACGAAGCCTGAGATATTGGTGGCTTATTTGAACAAGGTTCCGTTTGGCAACGGTTCAAGCGGATATAATTTATTCGGTATTAAAGCAGCAGCCAAAGGTATTTTTAACATTACAGATTTGAAACAGCTTAATATTGCACAATCGGCCTATTTAGCAGGACTTCCACAGCGGCCGTCCGCCTATACAGCGTATACAGGAAAAGGTCAATTTAATGAAAAAGGCTTTGAACTTGCGCTTGGACGTCAAAAGACCGTTCTCAAGCGTATGTTCGAGACAGGCAGAATCACTCAGCAGGAGCATGATGAAGCGTTGAAGTTTGATATTAGAAAAACGCTAGCAGCACCTAGCGAGAAAGCCTACACGACATACCCTTACTTAATGCTCGAAGCGGAGCGTCAAGCGGCAGAGATCATGCTCATGCAGCAGGATCCTACATTGACAAAAACGGATTTGAGCAAAAAAGAAAACGCTGCATTAATTGAGGAAGCTCGTGATCATCTGCTTCGCGGCGGTTACCATGTCTATACAACAATAGATAAAGATATTTATAAGCTTATGCGTGAGATTGGTTCAAATGAAGAAAACTTCTCTCCATACAGCGAAGAGAAAGGTCTGGAGCAAATCGCAGCGGTTATGCTTGATCACAAAACCGGCGCGATTGTGGGTATGCTTGAAGGTCGAGACTTCTATGAAGAGCAGCTCAATTATGCTACTCAAATGACTCGCCAACCAGGCTCGACTATGAAGACTATCGCAGCTTATTTGCCTGCTATCGAGCAAGGTATTATACAACCGGCAAGCATCATTGATGATGCCCCGATGGTAATGAAGGATGCACAAAAAGGCTTCCATATCCCTATGAACGTCACGAAAAAATTTGCTGGACTCGTAACAGCCCGTGAAGCGCTAAATCGCTCGTTAAATCTACCGGCTCTCAAAATTTTCAATGAAGAAGTAAAAATTGAAAATGCTTGGGAATTCGTCAAGAAGCTTGGTATAACGACGCTGCAGCCAGAGGATTCATACGCTCAAACAGGCGTTATCGGGGGGCTCAGCAAAGGTGTTAGCGTTGAGGAACTCACTAATGCTTATGGGTCCATTCCGAATAAAGGCGTTTTCAATGATGCTTACATGATTTCTCGCATTACAGATGCGGAAGGAAAGATCGTTTACGAGCATAAATTTGAACCAAAACGAGTTTTTTCAGAGCAAAGCGCTTTTCTGATGACAGATATGCTGCGTACCGTTATCTCTGATAGATCTGGTTCAGGTAATAAGCTTACATCCCAATTTGATAAGTATGGTAAAATTCCGATTGCCGGTAAAACCGGATCGACGCAAAATTATGGTGATGTTTGGTTTATGGGCTTCTCCCCTGACATTACCCTTGGCGTTTGGGCTGGCTATGAGGAACAGGTTAATTACTTGTCTGAAAAAGGTAAAGCAAGAGCTCGTTCCATTTGGGCTCTCATTATGAATAAACTAACCGAAACAAAACCAGAAATGTTCGTTACTGACACTTTTGAGCGTCCTGAGGGCATTGTCAAAGCAACAGTATCATCTGCTAGCGGTTTGCTTCCAAGTCAATTAACGAAAGATGCAGGCATGCTTGTAACGGATTGGTTCAACAAAAAGTATATACCGAAGAAAGTAGACGATTCACTCGTGAAGATGGCCTACATTTCTTATAACGGCGTAAACTACGTACCTAATCCTGCTACTCCGCTCGATATGGTAAAAGAACAAATTGTTATAAAACGCAAAAAGCCTTTGGATGCTCTTATGGATGAAATAAAAGCAGCCCAAGAGAAATTGCCTGCAAAAAGCAGACGGCCAATGGACATTTATTTGCCTGCTGATGCTGCAAATAACGCACCTTCGAAGACCGACCCTCGTGTCGATGACGGGGCTGCTCCGCCTCCACCTGCAAGCGTGAAGATGCAGGAAATAAATGGCCAGCTAGTCTTTACTTTTAGCGATAGTACAGCATCGGATGTTGTTGGTTATCGTGTGTACAAATCAGTGAATCAGGGTGCTTATGCGAAGGAAGGGTCTTCGATCATTGTGGGTGACGAGAAGAAAATGAAGTTTGCCGTCTCCAGTTCAAAAAGCTACTCCGTATATGTAACTGCAGTTGACGTGGCTGGCAAAGAATCCGTGCCAAGCCAGATCATGCAATATGGTAATACTCCGGTTACACCAGACCTGCCAGGTGCAGGTAATGGAGCAGGTGGAAATGAAACTGGCTCAACAACAGCCCTCCCTGCTGCTCCGACAGGCTTGCAGGCTGAAAAAACAGATGTTAGCGTACGTCTAAGCTGGTCACCAAACAGCGTGTCCGACCAAGTTACGCAATATCATATATATTTCAGCCCGGCAAGCGATGGTCAGTATACAAAAATCGCATTTACTGAGGAAACGAGCTACGAATATGTAGCACCTCTTATTACAGGCACATTTTATATCACCTCCGAAAATGGCAGCGGTCAATCGACCCCATCCTCTGCGGTAACGGTGAAATAACAACCTAAGTAGCACCATTCATTTCTCAGAAACAATTCTCAAATAAGAGAGGAAGCTGACAATGACGACAAGAAGATTGGATCACGTTGGTGTTATGGTAAAGGACATCGATGCATCAATAGCCTTTTATACAACCATTCTCGGATTTCAACTTAAGGGCAGAACACCGCATTCAAACGGAGTGATAGAGCTCGCCTTTCTTGGTTTTGGAGCTTCCGATGAGACAGAGCTTGAATTAATCCAAGGCTACAACAGCAGTCTGCCTGCAGAAGGCAGAGTGCATCATTTCGCAGTCAATATTACAGATGTAGAAGCTGAATTTGATCGCTTGAAGAAGCTGGATGTGAAATTCATTGATGAAGGCATTACAACACTTCCTAACGGCTATAAATACTTCTTTGTATCCGGTCCAGAGGGTGAATGGATTGAGCTGTTCCAACGGTAGGAACAGCTAGCAAGACGAATAATAAAAACAGAAAGAGGATGCCTCATGTGAGGCATCCTCTTTCTGTTTTTATTAGCAAGCCATTCAGTTAATCCTCAATCGTTGACAGATCGCCTGTTGGCAAGTTTAATTCCCAAGCTTTTAGGACACGACGCATAATTTTACCGCTGCGTGTTTTCGGAAGTTTATCTTTAAATTCAATTTCTCTTGGCGCAGCGTGAGCTGATAAACCTATTTTTACGAACTGTGAAATTTCCTGTTTAAGTTCATCTGAAGGCTCAAAGCCTTCACGAAGCGCTATAAACGCTTTAATGATTTCACCCCGCATAGGGTCCGGTTTACCAATTACGCCTGCCTCAGCTACCGCTGGATGCTCGACAAGCTTACTCTCTACTTCAAACGGACCTACCCGCTCTCCTGCAGTATTAATGACATCGTCGATACGTCCTTGGAACCAGAAGTATCCATCCTCATCCATATAAGCGGAATCACCCGATATATACCAGCCTTGCAAGTAAAAATACTCTTCATATTTTGAAGGATTATTCCAAACCTTGCGCATCATTGAAGGCCAAGGTGTACGGATAGCTAGATTGCCCATACGATAAGGAGGAACCTCATTGCCGCTATCATCAATAATAGCTGCTTTTACGCCTGGCAATGGCTTGCCCATTGATCCTGGTTTGATATCCATGCTTGGATAGTTGCAAATAAGCTGACCGCCCGTTTCCGTCATCCACCAAGTATCATGTATACGCTGGCCGTAAACCTTCATTCCCCAGCGTACGACTTCTGGATTCAAAGGTTCTCCTACGCTGAGTACATGACGCAGGCTTGAAAGGTCAAATTGCTGCGATACATCATCCCCTGCTCCCATAAGCATACGGAATGCTGTTGGAGCGCTATACCAGACCGTTACGCCATATTTCTGAATAACGCCGTACCAATCGCTCGGACTAAAGCGGCCGCCGCGAATGACGTTAGTAGCGCCATTAAGCCATGGTGCAAAAATACCGTATGATGTGCCGGTAACCCAACCTGGATCAGCCGTACACCAGTAGATGTCATCCTCTTTCAAATCAAGAACAATTTGTCCAGTATACTTGTGCTGTATCATGGCATTTTGGACATGATACACGCCTTTCGGTTTTCCAGTAGAACCTGATGTATAATGTAAAATAAGTCCATCCTCACGCTCGAGCCACTCTATCTCCGCTTGATCGGATGCCACTGCCATCTCCTCAGCAAAATCAATAATGCCCTCTTCCTTCGGGATGCCTTCGCCAAATACGATAATATTTTTGAGATTTGGAAGTTCATCGCGCTTGATCCGTTTAAATAGAGCAGGTGTTGTAATAATTGCAGTTGCATCACTGTCCAACAGTCTGTCTTTCACTGCTGTCTCCATGAAAGCTTCAAACAATGGTCCTACGACAGCGCCAACTTTAAATGCGCCCAATGCGCTGATATAAAGCTCAGGCGTTCGCGGCATAAAGATAAATACCCGCTCGCCTTTGGTGATACCTAGCTTGCGCAACACGTTAGCAAAACGATTGGACTGCTTACTCAACTGCTCAAATGTATAGGATTCATCCCGTTCATTATCGCTGTAGTATAGCGCAATCTTGTCGCCTTTGCCTTGCTCAAGGTGACGGTCGATCGCTTCATAAGCCATGTTCACTTTACCTGTGCTGTGCCAACTAAATTGGCTTTCGATTTGATCCCAGTTAAACGAACTTACAGCATCCTCGTAATTTTTTAAATTCGGATTAGTTGCTGTAGCTGGAATACGTTCCTGATGCAAGTTGATCATATTGTCACTCTCCCATCTTCTATCTCTTATCTACTAAGAGAATACGCTTTCAAAACAAATTCAAGCCTGAGAAAAATAAGCTTGCAACACTTGTGAACCATTTTTTTTAAACCGCCAAAGTTATTATAGCATATCCGAATTATTTTCGACTACGCTTTTCATTTTCTTAAATGTTTGTTATAAAGAAGATTAGAGATTCATTAACACTAGCAGCACTATAACCTGCGAGGGGGTAACGCTTTGGAACACCGAAAGCGTTTGCAGCGAGAACAACTCGCTCTAGACGCCAACCGCGAGTTGATCTTGGAAGGCCCTGTCCCTCCGGAGAGAATTAGCGGGATGACCATGCATAAAGCACTGGACGCTTTTCGCAGACCCCGTGAGCAGCATGAAGCACTTGTTGAAATAGCTGGTTTAGATGAAGGCCGTATCATTTTGGCACGTGAAGGTGACACCATTATCGGATATGTGACATTCCACTATGCTGATGAGCTGGAACGTTGGTCTGAAGGCGGAATGGACGACCTGATCGAGCTTGGCGCTATTGAAGTAGCAGATGATTATCGCGGTTACGGCATAGGAAAAAAATTAATTCAGCTCGCTTTTGCAGAGGAGCAATTTGAGAATGTCATTATTTTTACGACGGAATATTACTGGCACTGGGATCTTGAAGGCACGAAGCTGAATGTTTGGGAGTATCGTAAAATGATGGAGAATTTAATGAAAGCGGTCGGAATGGTCTGGTTCGCTACGGATGATCCCGAAATTTGTTCTCATCCCGCCAACTGCCTGATGGTTCGGATCGGTAAAGAGGTTCCGCTCAGCTCCGTCGAGCATTTTGATCGAGTACGCTTTCGTCAACGTTTCATGTACTAAGCTCATGCTTACGAAGTAGGTTTGCATAGCAAACCTTAGCTCATGCTTACGAAGTAGGTTTGCATAGCAAACCTTTAAGGAGGATAGGGATGGCTTCAGATGCTATTTTCATTCATGATTCCAATTCAAAAGAATATAAATTCGGTGAAGAGCATCCATTCGATCCTCTTCGCTTAGCTTTAACCATCGATTTGCTTAAATCGGTAGATGCTTTGCATCAAGAAGAAATGGAAGCGCCTCCTTCTTATGACGAGGATGAGCTGCTATCACTTGTTCACCGTACTGATTATTTCAATGCAGTCAGGCAATTAAGCGAGCAATGCAGCTTTGAAGAAGGCAATATTGTTGCGGAGCAGTTTGGTTTGGATACGGAGGACACGCCTTTTTTTCAAGGTGTGCATGAAGCTGCTATGAAAATCGTCAGCGGCTCTGTAGCGGCCGCAGATGCCGTTATGACAGGCAGAGTGAAGCATGCCTACCATCTTGCTGGAGGGCTTCATCACGCCTTTCCAGATCGAGCCTCAGGCTTCTGCGTTTATAATGATGCCGCAGTTGCCATTAAGCATATCCGGCAAACCTATAACTCACGAGTATTGTATATCGACACAGATGTGCATCACGGTGACGGGGTCCAATGGGTATTTTATGACGATCCTGATGTATGTACTTACTCCATACATGAAACGGGAAAATTTCTGTTTCCTGGTACGGGCTTCGTTCATGAAAAAGGCGTAGACCACGGATTTGGCGCTTGCTTTAACGTTCCGCTTGAGCCTTATACAGAGGATGATTCATGGCTTGAAAGCTTTAATATCACTATTCGAAAAGTGATAGCTGCATACAAGCCGGATGTTATTATTAGCCAGCATGGCTGTGATGCTCACGTGCTTGATCCGCTCTCACATATTCATTGCAGCATGCGCATCTACGCTGAGATACCGAAGATTATCCATGAGCTGGCGCATCAGCATACGAACGGTCGATGGATAGCGCTTGGCGGCGGCGGCTATGATATCTATCGCGTCGTACCTAGAGCATGGTCACTCGTTTGGCTTACGATGAGTAATCATCCAATTGCTGACGCAATAGCAGCAGGCAATGAAGTCAAGCTACCTCAAAGCTGGCTTAAGCATTGGGGTGCTCTGAGTCCCTTCGATCTTCCATCGCAATGGATGGATGATACCGACAGTATCGAGCCTATACCTAGACGCTTAGAAATAACGGAGAAGAATAGAGCAACACAAGCTATCGCTATACAAGATTTATAAGCATTTTGGAACGAAGCACTCCTACTGATCCTTTTACTATCAACTGTTACAAAAAAAGAAAGCCGCAGTCTGGAGGTTTTCCAAAACTGCTGCTTTCTTTATGGTGTCATCATTATATTGTGAAAAATCTAGATGTTCCGTAACATATCGTCAATAATTTGGTACGAATGATTCGATGCCGTTACAGTGAACTCGGCAAAATTCACATGTGCAGATCCATCGGCCTTATCGGACATCGAACGAATAATTACGAACGGAATTTCATTCATATCACATACCTGTGCAACAGAAGCGCCTTCCATCTCTGCGCATGCTCCTTGCATCGTTTCATGTAGCAGCTTAACCGTCTCGCGGCTTGCAATAAATTGATCGCCGGAGAGAACCTTGCCCTTCAAACTATGTCCAGAGAAAAGACGTTCGCTGGCTGATGACGCAAGCTCTACTAATCTTGCATCAGCCATAAATTCTGATCTTGCATGGAAAGGAATCGTTCCTCGAGCAAATCCAAGCGGTGAACAATCCATATCATGTTGAATGCAGCTCGTCGAGACAACAATATCTCCGATGTTCAGCTGCGGATCAACTGCTCCAGCAACGCCTGTAAACAGCACGCAATCTGCACCTAAATCAAGCAAAATTTGTGTGCAAACCGCTGCGTTTACTTTACCTACACCAGATTTGCAGTAGATGACAGCTTTTCCGTGAAAGTTGCCTTCGTAGTAGGTAATTCCTGCTTTCGTAATTTGAGACACTACATCCACATGCTCATGCAGCAATTCAATTTCTTCTGCCATAGCGCCTATAATTCCAATTTTAGAAAAAGACATGTTGTTTATATTCCTCCAACTGATTGACGATGAACCATTTCATGCGGAAGCACTACTTTGGATTGGTCTACATTTTCCTTCTTCATCAGCTTTGTCAGCAAACGCATGCTTACCGCGCCGATATCATACATAGGTTGAGCAACAGCAGTAAGCTGAGGACGAACCATAGAAGCCATTCGGCTGTTATCCACACTAATAACGGAGAAGTCTTCAGGAACTTTCAAGCCCGCATCTTGGATGCTGTGAATAGCTCCAATCGCCATTTCATCTGTTGCAGAGAAAATAGCTGTTGGACGCTCGTCCAATTCAATGAAATATTTCATCGCTTCTGCACCTGATTCATAACGATAATTACCAGTGCGAACCAGAACATCATCATAAGCAATGCCAGCTGATTCAAGGGCATTCTTGTACCCTTGGAATCTTGCATAGCCGATGGATGGATCCTGCAACGTACCGCTGATCATCGCAATTCGTTTGTGCCCTTGTTCAAGCAGCACTTTAACAGCGTCAAATGCAGCAGCTTCATGATCGATATCAACAGACGGAATTTGACCGCCTTCATCAGAAGTTGCACATAATACGATCGGTACATTTGCTGTTTTGAAAGCTTGCTGATGCTCTTCCGTTACTGCTCCGCCCATAAATAGCAATCCGTCTACCTGCTTCTCCAAAAGAGTGTTGATGACACGGATTTCTTTGTCCTTCTTCTTATCGGCATTGCACAAAATGATATTATAATGATACATATTCGCAATATCTTCAATTCCACGAGCTACCTCAGCAAAAATAGCATTAGAGATATCGGGAATAACAACGCCTACTGTAGTGGTTTTCTTGCTTGCCAAACCACGTGCTACTGCATTTGGACGATATCCGAGACGTTCAATTGCTTCAAATACTTTCTTTCTAGTTGCTGGTTTCACATTAGGATTGTTATTGACAACCCTAGAAACCGTAGCCATAGATACTCCTGCTTCTCTTGCTACATCATAAATGGTTACCGTCACAGTGCTTCTCTCCATTAGCTCAGATTTATAATTTACGTACGCCGCATATTATCGTAATCATAGCATAAAGGGGGGTTCAAAGCAAAACAAGAATGAGCAAATCCCTTGATACCACTATGTTTTCATGAGTTTTCATAGACTCGTATGACTCTCAATCGAGAAGTTGTTAGCAAGCGTTTAGCAACCAAATTGAAAGTGAAATCCATAACACCCGATCTTTAGTGGGTCTATCAGCATGTATTTTACTGTTATCATTTAGAAACCAATTGTTGAAATCATATGGATATAGTAGAATACTATCCAAGTAAGAGCCTTATCAAACTATTCTAAAGGAGCTCATACAAATGGCATTTTGTGTTAACTGTGGTGCAAAAAATCAAGAAGACAGCAATTTTTGTGCAAATTGCGGTACAAGAACAAATCCTATACAAGATGAACTGCCCAAATCAGATTCCACAACTGAACCTATCTCTTCATCCAAGCCGAATCCAGGTTTTCTTTCAGAAATAACCTTATGGGAAGGAAAACCTCAAGGCGTAAGCGATCGCTTAAAGGATGTGGCGCATGTTAATTCCACACATTATAAAGTAACGAATCAACGAATAATCGTGCGAACTGGTTTGATTGGCAAAAAAACAGAAGAAATCGAGCTTATCGGAGTGAAAGATATTTCAGTCACGCAGTCTATGGCTGATCGTATTTTAGGAGTCGGCTCCATAACCATCCTGTCAACAGACAAAACTACACCTGAACTTATACTAGATGATGTGAAAGATGTGCAAAGCGTCAAAGATATTATTCGTAATGCCGTCAGAGAAGAGAAAGCTACCCATAACGTTAATTATCGCGAACATATGTAAATTAAAACTAAGAAGCTCCTCACCAATTATGGCGGGGAGCTTCTTAGTTTCATCTGTTATTCCCTCTAAATGCGTAAATTCCGACGACTTAATTGCTCGAGTCTTTTCTTTAAATCCGAAATCCACGCTTCATCCTTAAGAGACTCTGCAAGCAAGAACAAATCCAACAAATGATTAATTCGCTCCTCAATAAGTCTCTCAACTTCAGAGAGATCGGTCTTCCCCCTATCAGCCTTCACTTCCACTAATAAATTGGCCCATTCATTGCATTCATTGAACAGAAAGGATTGTTTATCAGGTTTCGCTCCTAATTGAGCGATTAATTCCCTTAAATCCGATTTCACTTCAGGAAAAACCTCACTGCGACTACATGCTGTGCAGGAGTAGATTGGAACGTTATCAATCTCCACTTTTCCCGAAAAAATAACTGTGCGCAGTTTCATCTTCATGATGTCACCGCAATGACACCGTTTATGCAAAATGGCCCACTCCTTCTTATGTAGCTAAGAGATGGCTGAGCATCTCTATTCAGAGTAATAACGCTTAAATTATTCGACCTTTTTTGCGAAAATTCCTGCTTCGACAGCTATGTAATTTTTACTACTAAAATCATAATTAATCGTGCATATATGCACTTGATTATGAAGCGATTCTTCTCCATATTTTACGAATCGGGGGCAAGCTTGAGAACACTGTCCAAAAGGCAGCGCCAATAAGATCATTTCTTACATCCATCGGATCGGGAGCCCTGCCGTTTACATGAAGTTGATGCCATTCATCCGTTATTCCGTACAACCCACAGATAATAATAATGACCACTTTCATCCAAAAACGATCACCCTTTTTACCTATGCCAAAATCAATGGTTACGGCGAGAACAAAATAAAGAGCAAAATGTCCCCAATTAAAGTCATTCATGAAAGGTAAGAACTTTTGAAAAAAAGGCAGCATGGTATTAATTTCATCACCGGTTCTTGAGGATAAAATATAAATTACACTCATCCAACCGAGAGTCGGTAAAAATCGAAGCCATCTTAATGGACGATTCGAGGTTTTTGCAGGCTCAGTTTGCTTCATCGTTTCTCCTTCGTTACAATAATAGAGATATTTAATAGATGGAGGGGATTTATATGTCATTGCAAAACAAAACCGTCATCTGCTTACTAGACGACGAATTTGAAGACTTGGAGCTATGGTATCCCGTTTACCGTGTCCGTGAAGCTGGAGCTACCGTGCTCTATGCAGCGCCGGAAAAAGGAAAAACGTATATAGGTAAGTACGGCGTACCCGCTGTAGCTGACTTGTCATATGATGAATTGAATAGTGAGGATATCATTGGTTTGCTTGTTCCTGGAGGTTGGGCGCCAGATAAAATTCGCCGTTATCCAAAGGTATTGCAGCTTGTTCAAGAGCTAAATGCCGCTGACAAGCCAATCGGACAAATATGTCATGCTGGCTGGGTGCTCATCTCAGCTAAAATACTAGAAGGCCGTAAAGTGACCTCCACGCCGGGTATTCGCGATGATATGGAAAATGCAGGCGCCACTTGGTTTGACGAAGCAGTCGTCGTCGACGGCAACCTCATTTCTGCGCGTCGTCCACCTGATCTCCCGCCTTATGCCAAAGCTTTCGTAGATGCATTAGAACAGCGAATGGGTTAACCATTCGCTGTTTTTTTGTCTATATCCTCTATAAACTCGTTCAAATGCTTCAATATTTCTGTGCTGGTTCGACAGCCGAACAATTGCTGAAACACAATAAGGCTGTCTTCCTGTGTTGTGCATAGCAGTCTTTCCTTCACAGGCAAAATAGAATGAGACGACATACTGAGCTCATCAACATTAAGGCTAAGCCATATCGGCAATGCTCTCAAATCTCCTGCAAGCTCGCCGCATACGCCTACTGTAATTCCCTTGCGCTTCGCTGCTTCAACTGTCATTTTAAGCATACGTATCAAGGCAGGATGATAGGGCTCATATAAATGAGATATTTCCTCATTCATTCGATCCACCGCTAGCGTAAACTGAACCAAATCATTGGTGCCGATACTGAAGAAATCAACCTCTTCCGCTAATAGATCGGCAATCATGACAGCAGCAGGCACTTCAATCATAATGCCTACCTTCATCCCTCTATCATAAGGCAGACCCGCTTCTTCAAGCTCGAGTTTTGCCTCGTTTAAAACAGCATTGGCTGCTCTTACTTCATCAACCGAAGAGATCAAAGGAAACATAAGCTTTATTTGTCCGTAAGAGCTGGCTCTCAAAATAGCTCGCAATTGTGTTTTGAACAAATCCTGTCGATCAAGAGATATCCGTATAGCTCGATAACCAAGGAAAGGATTGTCTTCCTCTGGAAGCTCGAAATAATCCAGATGCTTATCTCCACCAACATCCAATGTTCGAATAACGAGCGGACTACCGCCAAGCTTCTCTGCTACACTGCGATAAACCTCGAATTGTTCTTCTTCCTTAGGAAAGCGATTCCGATCCATATACAGGAACTCTGTTCGAAACAAGCCCACGCCATGAGCACCGCTTGACAGTGCAATTTCAAGCTCTTTATAAGAGCTTATATTTGCAGAAAGCTCCAACTTTTTACCGTCAGGCGTCACTGATAAATGACCAGCAATATCATGCAGCTTCTTTTTAGCTTCGGTTTGGCGATCATGCAGCTCTGTATAAGTATCGATAACACGCTGCTCGGGCTCAATATATAACGATCCATCGGTGCCGTCGATTATAAGGGTCTGGCCAGTTATAATTGGCTCGACCAGCTTAGTTTCAACGCCTACAACAAGCGGAACACCTAATGCTCTAGCCATTATGGCAGAATGCGATGTCGTGCTCCCTGCAAGGGTAACAATGCCAAGCACATGCTTAGGATTAATGTGAGCCAGCTGAGAAGGAGATAACTCTTTCGCAATAAGAATAAACGGTTGCGTATCCGAAGGCAGCGTTATTTCTGGCGCGCCAAGCAGATGCTTCAGCAAGCGATTACCAACATCCTTAATATCCAGCGCACGTTCCTTCATATATTCGTCATCAAGCAAATCGAACATTGTTACAAAGTGATCAATCGCTTCCTTAACAGCAACCTCTGCTGCTTTATACTGCCGCTGAATGATGCCTTGTATTTCATTCATAAAAACAGGATCGTCCAAGATGGCGATATGAGCATCGAAAATATGTGTTTCCTCTGAGCCGACTACATCCCTGAGATCATCTTTGATCTGTTCGATTTCTGACTTAGAGGTACGAATACCTTCGTACACACGTTCGAACTCCCGGGCAAAATCAGCAACATCAATCTTCTGCTCCGGAAGCTCCCATTCCCAATTTGGAAGCACAAACGATCTCCCAATCGCAATGCCCGCTGACGCTCCTATACCTTGAATCATTGTGTTTCCCCTCCACTATTTCTCTCTTTAAGTACAACAGACATTACCGAAGACTGTCCTTTTTTCACTGCTTTAAATGGTGCGAAGCGCCATGAATGTACAAGATTAGAATTTGTGATGACCATCGGCGTTGCCATTGACTTTGCTTCCTTACGAATGCGATGCAAGTCGAATCGAATAAGAAGCATACCTGGCGTTACTTCGTCCCCTTCTTTAACAACCGCGTTGAAATAGCCCTTGCCGGCAAGATGTGAAGTATCAATGCCGATATGAAGCAGCACTTCAAGTCCTTCAGGCGTCTTTATCCCAATGGCATGCATGGTTGGGTAGATATGCATGATTTTACCCTTCACAGGGGAAACGAGTTCTCCCTTATCTGGTATGAAAGCAACCCCTTGTCCTACAAGCTTGCCGGCAAAAATAGGATCCGGAACTTCCTCCAGCGGAATCATCCGACCCTGCATAGGTGAATGGAACAGCACTTGCGCTTGATCGCGATGGATCGTCTTAATCATTTCCTCACGAATGAGCTCGGAGAAAGTGCCAAACACAACCTGAACCTGTCCTCCGCCTAGCTTGATAACTCCAGCCGCTCCTAGATTTCGAAGAGCATTTACGTCAATCAGCTTCTCATTGGAGACTTTAAGCCGTAACCTCGTGATGCATGATTCCATGCGTTCAATATTTTGCTTACCACCAATAGCTTGCAAAATAAGCGGTGCTCGATAAGGTATATCCCCTGCCCACTCATCAAGCTGCGAGCCTTCCTCACGACCAGGTGTCGGAATTCGAAAACGTCGAATCGCCCAGCG
The DNA here is from genome assembly GCF_056269295.1 of Paenibacillus sp. J31P13. Lineage (NCBI taxonomy): Bacteria > Bacillati > Bacillota > Bacilli > Caryophanales > Paenibacillaceae > Paenibacillus > Paenibacillus sp. J31P13. The sequence goes on along the minus strand of NZ_JBWDNR010000001.1, from coordinate 571,824 downwards.
GAACAAGAAGTAATATACAAAACCTACGACAATCCCTATCGGTATGATTAGCCAGCCGCGCGTAGCCAAATGCTCATTAATGACAAAGTCTATCGCTCCTGCTGAAAATGAAAACCCATGCCTTATTCCGAGCTCATAAGTCAGCCACATAATACCGCCTGACAAAATAGCATGAACGACATACAGATACGGTGCTACGAACAAAAAGGCGAATTCCACCGGCTCCGTAACACCTGTTAGGAATGATGCTAAGGCAGCATACAGAAACGTCTTTTGAATTTTCGGCTTTAGATCCTCTCGCGCCTCATGAATAATTGCGAAAGCGATTGCCGGTAGAGCAAACATCATTGTTGGATACAAGCCAGCCATGAATGAACCGGCGGTTGGGTCACCTGCAAAGAAACGCGGCAAATCACCGTAGACCATTTCTCCAGTTGATGTTTCGAAGCTGCCAATTTGAAACCAAAACACATGGCTTACTAAGTGGTGCAGACCAAAAATAACTAAAATACGATGAACCAATCCGTATAAGAACACACCGAAGCCGCCGCCCGAGGCAACAATGTTGCCCAGCTCAATAAGCATGTCCTGCAAATAGGGTGCAAATCTGATCATTCCTATTGAGAAAAATAATGTAATAAAGCTTACAAATAACGGAACAAACCTTGGTCCGCCAAAAAATTGTATGTACTCCGGCAGCTTAAGACTTTTGAAGCGTTCGTGACTCACACCTGCCAAAATGCCGATTAGAGCTCCAATAAGAACGGTTGGTTCTATTGGAACCTCTGCTGTACTCGTAATGCCGCTGTAAATAATCATGCCAGTCAGTGCTGCCATACCGGCTGCTAGCGCATTACCAGTTAAACCAAGTGATATGCCTAAAGCAAATATATATGGCAAAAACGTAAATATCGTTTCACTGGCTGCTACTAAATAGCCTGCCATACCCGGCAATCCTATATAATCCCACGGCAGATTACTTAAACTCAAAAAAATAGCTGCCCCTGGCAGTACAATCATCGGCAGCATGAAAGCCCTACCGAGCTGCTGCAGGCTTCCCATGAAAATCATCATACACCTCCCAAAAGTTTTGCGTAGCAAAACTGTCTTCGTAAGCATCAGCTTAGTTTTGCAGAGCAAAACTGTCTTCGTAAGCATTAGAGCATTAGCTTAGTTTTGCGTAGCAAAACTGTCGACCAACTTATTATATAACGATGTTAAGCGTTTGCTTGGTTTTTGTCAAAATAAAACGGCGAGCCATAAGGCCCGCCGATGCTGATGATTCTTTTCCATTTGTATAACAAATTTAACAATAGATTAGCGCATGCCACCGGAATATGGTGAGTTCGCAGCGCTATTTGCTTGCCAGCCCACACGGGATATAACCGGACCCGCTTGCTGATAAGCATTTGTAGCTTCGTATACAGGGTTAAGGGAAGTGTTGGAATGAGTTGGTGTCATACCGCCATATCCGTTTTGCATATTCGATTGGGATTGTGCGCCGTATCCATTTTGCGAATTATAATGCGACTGTCCGCCAAAATTGGAATTTTGTTGTTGCGCATATTGATTTCCATATCCACCATACTGCGCAGTTTGTTGCTGTTGATAACTATGCTGCTGGCTGTCTGGACCAGCTTGATAACCAACATGCGCAATTACCGGACCCACATTGCCAAATGCCGTTGCTGGCGATTGAGCATAGCTGTGAACGGGTTGATGCGAGCTGAATGAATTGTACGATCCTTCCGGTTGCGAAAAATGATTGTAGCTTGATGGTGTAAAATGCATTTGAGCACCATTGCCATAAGCATTTGACGCTTGATAACCGCCTGGCGAATTGGAAACAATGGAATTCGTTTCTCTGCCAAAGGTCGGTTGGCTAAGCTGTCCTTGATAGTGCGATTGCACGTAGCCAGTAGGCTGAAATTGATTGCCTTGGTTTAGGAAGCTTTGTTGGCCTTGATAATTTCCCGGTTGTTGCGACAATTGATTCACGTCGTATCCTCCTTGGATGACAATAATAAAGTCTTTAAGTTACGCCTGCCATCCTGCATAGCTCATTCATTCTTTGTGAGCAACAAGGCGGCAATTGCTTCTTAAAGCCTTCTTATTGTGTAGGAGAAGACTCTTTTTTATAACAGTTATGTTTTGGATTTTCCACCAGGCAATAGGATGGAATCCTCAACCTTGATACAGCGATCCATAATAACGTCCAATCCGCCGCTTAATGCAATTTCAGCTGCTTCCTCATTGGATACACCAAGCTGAAGCCATAATGTCTTTGCTCCTATCGCCACAGCATCCTCAGCGACCGCGGGCGTATGTTCACTTCTGCGGAATACATTTACAATATCCACCTGAAAGGGAATATCTTTGAGAGAAGCATAGCTCTTTTGTCCCAAAATAGTATCGGCATTTGGATTAACGGGAATAATCGTATAGCCCTTCACTTGCATAGCCTCGGAAACCATATAGGAAACGCGTTCTGTGTTATCTGAAAGACCAACAACTGCGACATTCGTACTTTTCTGCAAAATGTCTTTAATTTGCTCACGTGAAGGATTCTCAAACGCCATCATGAACACCTCTTTTTTTATTGTACGATCAAATTCAGATTGAACAATTCCAAAAATCTTATTAACCTTCAATCCATTCGACATTAGCGCCTAATTTCAATAGATGATCGAAGAATATCGGATACGATTTGGCTACGTGATGAGCATCGCGAATGCGAATCGGCTCCTTCGCACGAAGACCCACGACAGTTAATGCCATAATAACACGGTGATCGTAGTGAGCATTGATCTCAACGCCGCCCTCTACACCTTCCGGACGACCATGTACAATAATTTCAGCCTGACGTTCTTCTACATTAGCGCCTGCTTTGCGAAGCTCGTTCAAATAATCCGTTATGCGATCACATTCCTTGTATCGCAGATTTTCAACGTTATAGAAACGTGAAGTACCTTCTGCAAAAACAGCTGCAGCTACCATAGCAAGCACAGCATCTGTTGCGTTATCTCCATCATATTCTACAGCTTTCAATTTGCGGTTACCCTTAACATGAACGATTCCGTTCTCATGTGTAAGCGGAACTTCCATCATCTTCAGCACATCAACAACAGCACGCTCACCCTGCTTGCTCTTCTCTTCAAGGCGATGCACGATTACATCTGACTCTGTTACTGCAGCTGCCGCGAGAATAGCAGCTGAACCTGGATAGTCGCCTTGTACCGTATAGGTCTTAGCCTCATAGCTTTGACCGCCAGGAACGCGGAAATTCATATAATCTTCATCAGCGTGAATCACGATGCCTGCTTGCTCCAAAACCTCTAGTGTTTGTCCAACAACAACCTTTGATTTCAAATCATGCAGCACTTCAATTTCACTGTCTTCTTCCAACAATGGCGTCAAGAATAATAATGCACTCAAAAATTGCGAGCTGATATTTCCTGATACTTGTATTTTTCCGCCTTTAGGCGCTCCGCCTTGGATACGGATTGGCAATTTACCGTCTTGATGTTCAATGTTTACACCCATTGCCGTCAATGATTGGATCAAATCGCTGTGAGGACGTTTGCCAAGTGAATCCGGATAGCGGTTCACGAAGGTTACATCTGGGCATAGCGCAGTAATAGCCATTAGAAAACGAAGCACAGCGCCCGCGTTTCCGACATCAAGCTGCTCAACCGGTTTTGGATGACGTCCAAAGCCAGTAATAACGATTTTCTCTTCATCTTCCTCTACGATAGCTCCCAAATCACGAATACATCGGCGCATTGCATCGCTGTCCTCACTATGAGCTGGGAAATATACAGTACTAGTGCCTTCCGCAAGTGCTGCAATCAGCAGGTAGCGTGTCGTATAATTTTTTGAAGAAAGTGCTTGAAGTTCTCCTTCAAGTCTTGGTGTTGGTGTCACTAAAACGTCCATGGTTAGAATGATCCCCTTTTACATTAAAATATACGCTTCAGCAGACCCATGGCTGACTGTTGCGTTATTAGCCGTATTTAATGTCTTGCATGCCATTGCTCAACGATAGCTGAAACAACCTCTTCGGCTGTTAATTCTGTTGTATCGATTGTAAAATGAGCAAAATCGTAAGCGTTTTTACGTTGCTCCAGCAATGTATTCACTCGCTCCACCGCGTCGCCTTGCAATAAAGGCCGCGCAGTATCAGACTGCACTCTTGCAATAATCTGCTCAGGGCTTGCTTTCAGTGCAACGACAAAGCTTCTGCTCATCATAAGCTCTCTGTTAGCAGCGCTCAATACAGCGCCTCCGCCAGTTGCAACTATGGATGGCTCTTCATCCGCCAATATCATATCCAGCACCCTTGTCTCAATAAGACGAAAGCCCGCTTCCCCGTCTTCGGCAAAGATATCAGAAATAAGCTTATTCTCAAGCCTTTCGATCTCTTCATCACCGTCAACACGTTTACAGCCAAGCTCCTGGGATAGCAATTTACTAACCGTCGATTTGCCGGTTCCCATAAAGCCTATTAATACTAATTTGTTTAGTGGTTGCCTGTCCATCGTAGCTTTTTCACCCTTTTCGGTCATTCCTTACCCTTTTTCTTCAACATCATATCATTTTTTTGTAATTCTAGGGTATAAAAAAGTTGTATATGCCGTATGGATGATAATGATGTTTTATTTCAGGATAGGAGTGACATTAGCGATGAACAATGATCCTCAATTGTCCGCTCTTCAGAAAGCACACAAGCGTATCAATCGCATACTGGATCCCGATCATCCTCTTTGTCGTGAAGATGTAGTATGGATGCTTGAATTTATTAAAAAAAAGGTGGCTGACGGGGACCCAGCATTACTGAGTCTCTCGCAGCCACGATTGATGCAAAACTTTCATTACTTTGCCGAAGCGTCCATGTCGCTGGTGCATCGCAGACATTACTGCGATCACGAAGCCGATCGCTTGCGCGACTGGCTGCGGCAGGCTGCCTATGGTCTTGTCAATGAAATACCCAGCGAAGCAAACCGCTGAATACGAATGGGATTAAGATTGAATCCAGTTGTAGTGGAAGCTACCTTCTTTGTCCAAGCGTTTGAATGTGTGAGCACCGAAGTAGTCACGTTGCGCTTGAAGCAGGTTTGCAGGCAAACGCTCAGTGCGGTAGCTATCGAAATAAGCAATCGCGCTGGAGAATGCAGGTACCGGTACACCGTTAGTAACGGCAAGCGCAATAACTTCGCGCCATGCATCTTGGTATGTTTCAACGATGTTTTGGAAGTAAGGATCAAGCAACAGGTTGCGAAGGTTAGCATCGCGATCGTAAGCATCCTTAATATTTTGAAGGAAGCGTGCACGGATAATGCAGCCGCCACGGAAAATCATAGCGATTTCGCCGTAGTTTAGATCCCAGTTGTATTCTTCAGATGCAGCACGCATTTGAGCGAAGCCTTGTGCGTACGAGCATATTTTACTTGCGAACAATGCTTTGCGAACTGCTTCAATGAAAGCCGCTTTGTCGCCTTGGAAAGGTTTTTTTGCAGGGCCGCTAAGTACTTTGCTAGCTGCAACGCGCTCTTCCTTCATTGCGGACAAGAAGCGTGTAAATACGGACTCAGTAATGATGGAAAGCGGCACGCCTAGATCAAGTGAGCTTTGGCTTGTCCATTTACCTGTACCTTTTTGACCAGCGGAATCAAGAATAACGTCAACCATCGGCTTGCCTGTTTCAGGATCATATTTGGAGAAGATATCTCTTGTGATCTCGATTAGGTAGCTGTCCAGCTCGCCTTTATTCCACTCAGAGAAGATTTCATGAAGCTCTTCAACGCTAACATCAAGAACGTTTTTGAGAAGGTCATATGCTTCGCAAATAAGCTGCATATCGCCATACTCAATACCGTTATGTACCATTTTCACATAATGACCGGCACCGTCTGGTCCGATATACGTACAGCAAGCGTCGTCGCCTACTTTTGCAGAAATAGCTTTCAAGATAGGCTCAACAAGCTCATAAGCTGATTTTTGGCCGCCTGGCATAATGGAAGGTCCTTTCAAAGCGCCTTCTTCGCCGCCGGATACGCCTGTACCAATGAAGCGGAAGCCTTTTGCTTCTAGGTCTTTGCTGCGACGAACCGTATCAGGGAAATAAGCGTTACCGCCATCAATAATGATATCGCCTTCTGTCAAATGCGGAACGAGTGAATCGATTGTTGCATCTGTACCTGCTCCAGCTTGTACCATGATCAAGATTTTGCGAGGTACTTCAAGTGATTGTACAAACTCTTCAATTGAATAAGCGGGCACTAGATTTTTGCCTGCTGCTTCTTGAATAAGATCATCTGTTTTTTCGCGGGAACGGTTAAATACCGATACCGTAAAGCCTCTGCTCTCAATATTAAGGGCCAAGTTTTTGCCCATTACTGCTAAACCGATAACACCAATTTGCTGTTTTGACATCTGGTTCGTCCATCCTTCATGTTCTATTTTGGGTCACAATAGTTTCATTTTACTCTTTTTGAGACGAGAAGAAAACTATTAACATGGAAAAATGTCAGTATAACGACATTAGATTTATTGACCGCTTATGAAAGTTTACCTTATATAAGACGGAAATGCCAAACCTATCATTCAGCTTAGTAGTAATTTCTTCTCTATAGCAGCAACATAAAAACGACCAAAGGCTGCAGCTTGCTCACAGCATTTGATCGTTTTATGTTTGTATGCACGGACAACCATTGATCATTAGAGCTCCAGCTGCAGCATTTCTGTACGCAGTGTCATGAGACGCTCTTTCGATTCAGAAATCGCGTTCTCGTCGCTGCCTTGCAGGGCATCGAACAACATTGACAGCTCATAATCCAACTCATAACGCAGTACAATCGCACGTTCTTCCGCACGCTTCGATTGAAACGCTTTAATCATTTCTTCTATTGTAACGAAAGGCTTCTTCTGATAAATAATCCGATGTTCCATACCGGACACCTCCACGAGTCGTATAATCTCACCGAACATAATACTCTCAATGACGATTTGACGATCTTTAATGCGCTTTACAACCGCATGTCCACGTGTGTCATTAATCAGCTTTTCAATTAACTCTGACAGTTTCTCGTCTTTGATAATATAATCGCCGACAATTTTGTAACGGTTCTTTATTCGCTGGAACTGAAGCTTGACGAGCTTGCGACCTGTTCGAATGGATACGAGAAACTGGCCCTCTGTCTCACTCCAATACAAGGAGTACCCTTCCTGAATAAGATCGCGGATGAGATTTTGGATTTGCCGCCGGTCAAATCGCAGTTCCAAATTGCAATATTCGACTTCATGGCTTTTGTTCACGGCAATCCCCCCCTTAGTTCAGAATAGTTGACGAAATGTTCTGATAATTTGTTCTTAGCTTTATCTTATACTCCATCATATGTTCTGGCAACTTGGATTATTGACTAATTTTACGCTTTCAATCGACTATTATAAAAAAAGGGCGCTTCAGTCTTATGAACAAGACCATCAGCACCCCTTTTTTCACCCATTCATCGCTCAGAAGCGATCGTAATTGCTTCCTCTAACTTCAATGTTTGTACGTTAGTGCCTTGCCGATGTTTCAATTCTACAATTCCTTCCGCTGCATGCTTACCTACAACGATACGGATCGGAATGCCGATCAGATCGGAATCTTTGAATTTTACGCCTGGACGCTCATCTCGATCATCCAGAAGCGTTTCAATCCCCGCCTCTTGTAGGCGTGCTGCAATATGGGCAGCCAAATCCATTTGTACTTGATCTTTGATTGATACAGGTACGACATGCACTTGGTATGGCGCAATCGACTTTGGCCACACAATGCCATTGCTGTCGTTATGCTGCTCAAGCACAGCAGAGAGCAGTCTCGATACACCAATGCCGTAGCAACCCATGATAAGGGGCTGTTCTAAACCCTCAGCATTTAGAAACTTTGCATTCAAAGCCTCGCTATATTTTGTACCTAATTTAAATACATGACCCACTTCAATGCCTCTATGGAACGTTAATTTGCCATCGTCACAACGCGGACACGAATCCCCTGCCTTTGCATTGCGATAATCACCGATTTGAGCCCCTTTCAAATGAATAGCGGGATTTACATTGCCAAAATGATAATCCTTTTCATTTGCACCTGCTATAGCCGCTTCCATTTCCATCACTGCATGGTCTACAAAAAGCGGTACATTAAGTCCCACAGGTCCAGCAAAGCCAGTAGGAGCACCTGTCACTCGCTCTGTCGTTTCTTGATCAGCAAGCTCCAGAGAAAGGGCTGAAAGAGCATTTTTGACCTTAATCTCATTCACCTCATGGTCACCCCTTACCATAACAGCTATAGGATTACCATCAGCAACATAAATCAGTGTTTTCATAAAACGGTCGGCATCTAAGCGAAGTGAATCAACCAGCTCATCAATCTTCTTGATGCCAGGTGTATGAAGCCGTTCAAGCTCTATATCCTGCAATGGTTGTCCGCTGAGAGCATTCTCTTCCATTCGGTGTTCCGCTCGCTCTAAATTTGCCGCATAATCACAGCAGTCGCACGCTGCAATTGTGTCTTCGCCAATATCAGCAAGAGCCATAAATTCATGGGTGCCGCCTTCGCCGCCAATCGATCCGCCATCTGCCTCAACAGCGCGGTAATGGAGACCACAGCGTGTGAAAATCCGATTATAAGCCTCATACATGCTCCTATAGCTGCGATGCAGTCCTTCCCAATTCTCATCAAAGGAATAGGCATCCTTCATCATAAATTCCCTGCCGCGCAGAAGTCCGTAACGGGGACGCTTCTCATCTCTAAATTTAGTTTGAATTTGATAGAGTGTAATGGGTAGTTGACGATAAGAATTCACCTCTCCGCGAACAAGAGAAGTTATGACCTCTTCATGCGTTGGACCAAGCGCAAATTCCCGATTATGACGATCCCGCAGTCGGATAAGTTCAGGTCCATATACGTCATAGCGTCCGGATTGCTCCCAAAGCTCAGCAGGCTGCATGGCCGGCATCAACACTTCTTGACCTCCTGCATGATCCATTTCTTCTCGAACAATCTGCTCAAGCTTGCGCAGTACGCGGCGACCCAAAGGTAAATAGGTATAGATACCAGCTGCAAGCTGTCTGATTAGACCTGCACGCAGCATGAGCTGATGGCTGATCACTTCTGCTTCAGAAGGCGCCTCACGTAAAGTAGGCATCAATAGTTGACTTTGTCTCATTTTAAAATACCCCCATTTGTTAAGATTCCAGCCCTTAAAAAACAAAAAGAACGCACTCGTAAGGGACGAATGCGTTCGTGGTACCACCCTTATATAGCCAAATAGACAAAACATGGCTCTCAATGGATAACGGAATGAAAATTCCGGCAGGGGCTCATTGGACATATCACCGCTGCAAGCTCGCAAGTTAGGAAGTATTCAATCGTTTATAGAAGCCTTGCAGCCTGCGAGCTTCCTCTCTGTAAATAAACGGGAGTTGAGTACCATAGTCTTGGTCAACGCTCATGCAATATGGATAACTTTTGACAAACTTACAATACAATGATCACGAAGTCAAGCAATAATGAACGTGGATAACGATTCAAGCTTTAGCGTGTTTGATTCGGTCGCAGCGCAACGGATCCAAATGCAAGAGTAACTGTTGCAATTAATAGGAGTATGAATAGATACATGCCAATATCACTTATTGACCCTCCACCAGCTAAACGATCAACCGCTTGGATTGCCCATTTCTGAGGTGTAAAATTAGCAAGCTTTTGCATAAAGTCAGGCAGCATGGAAAGCGGGAAGAAACAGCCGCTTATCATGCACGTCGGCGTGATGATCATGGTGTTAATTTGTCCTAAATGGACCTTGTTTCTTACAAGACCTGCTGTCGCAGAAGCAAGACCCACCGCAGCGATTAAGAAAAATTCAAGAATAAGCAGCAAGTAACCAAATGATATGCCAGGTGAGTAATCAAATACGTAATAGGTTAGACTCAGAACAATGACCAACTGCAAGGTACCTACAAGCATGCTGCCTAGAAAATTACCGAAAGCGATATCGATGGAACGAAGTGGTGCAGTGAACATCCTCGCCATCGTCCTCTGCTCCCTATCTTCCATGACAAAACTGATTGATTGACTTACAAGAAGCATAACAAACATAAGAATGAGTCCGATCATAGTCGGATTAGAAACAACATTGCCCAGTTTCATCCCAACATGTGTAGTAAATGCTTTTGGTGTCGCTGTTGCTTCGAGCAATGCACTCATCTTGTTTACATCTACCTCAGCGCCATTCTCTGCTGTCCGAGCAAGCTGAACGGTCGATACTAGCCTATCAGCTTCCGTCATCAGCATAGTTGCGAGTGAGGCATTCCAGAGCTGTTCATTCATCCGATACAGCACGGCCTCAGAATGCTCACCAGCCAGCAGTTTTGAAGTAAAATCATTGGGTATATAAATCGACGCATCTGCCTTCCCGTTCTTTACGTTTTCCTTTAACTCTTGTTCAGATAGAGCAGGATCCAGTTTCACTTCGTATAATTTCTCCTGCTTAATAGAATCTGCTATATATGATCCAAGAATTCCACTATCCGCATTTCCCACCAGAATGACAGCCTTCCCACCCTGCAAGCTTGAGAACAAGCCGGCCATAACAGCCAATACGATTGCTGGGAGCAAGACGTTCATGATTAGTCCGCGTCGAGATCCCATTGTCCTTCTAATCAAATGCAAAGCGATATGCAAGCTAGACATGCTTCTTCACCACCTTTGGCAATCTTATTACTGCAGCAACAGAGAGAAGGAGAGCGATCAAAGCAAGCACACCAACATTAAACCATAAGGAGGATAGATCTTCTCCGTTCATAATGGTGCGAAGACTCTCATTTGCCCAATAATTAATGGTCCATTTATCAATATCTCCAACATTGTTTTGTATACCCGCTACCATTCCTCCACTGAGGAAGGTCATGGTGAAAATAAGAATAGAAATCATAGTTTGCGTTGTTTTGTCTGATCCTGCGAAGGAAGCAATGATGATCGCGAGTCCAATACCCGCAGCTATCGTCAGCAAACAAATTAGCATAATCCAACCAAAATGCCCGCCCCAATCAACCCCATAAAAATAAGCGGTAAAAGCGGTTATAAACATAGCCTGCAAAAAGGCAAGAAACACAACGCCAGAAACGATTCCAAATACGATGACTCTAAACGATGCCGGAATAGCATATATCCGTTGCAGCGTACCGATCTCCTTCTGATCCAGTAAGGCTAATGCTGCCGACATCCCGCCATAGAGCAGGAACATAATCAAATACGCAACAGAATAATATTGCATGGCAGAAGCTTTCCCGAAGACATTATTTTCGCCTGCCCCAAGTGTTCCAATTTTTATCGTTTCTGCTCCTGGATGCGAATCATTACTTTTTTCATCATTGCTAGCAGAGTAATCTTGACCAAACGTTGATATTGCCGCTAAATGTAAATTCACATTTGTCATATAACTGTTTACAATGGCCGAAGCTGCAATGTTTTTTTCCTCGTAACGCCCGGAGAAGGTTTGCCAATCGGCTGTGCCTCCAGCAGTCAATCCCTCCGAGAATCCATCCGGAACATACACACCATAATCAGCTCTTCCTTCGCGCACCCAATCCTGCACTTCCTTCTCTGATTTAGCAGGGAGTATATGGATATAGGTTGCAAGAGATGGATCTTTCCAAAACGAATTTATACCCGCGCTCAGTTCTCCTTGGTCCGCAACGAATAGAGCTACTTTCGCCGGCTTGATATCTGTGTTAAACGCGCTGCCCAAAAGTAGAATCAATACAAGAGGCAATGCAAACAAGAGATAGAGAATAGATTTTTTTCGACTATACTTCAGCAGCTCATAACAAGCTGTCGTCCACCAAATTCGCATTATGAGCTCCCCCTATTCATCACGTAAACTGCGACCAGTCATTTCCAAAAACATAGACTCCAAATTGGGTTCCACCCGCGTCAGCTTGCGAAGATTGATTTCATGCTTTTGAATGATAAATAATAGATCTTGTAATATGGAAGGAGAATCCCCAACAGTAACTTCCAGCATCTTTCTATCATTGCTGACAATCACATCCTTAACGCCATGATGCTCTTGCATCTCTGTTAAGGCAGGATCAATGCTGCGATCTATTTCGATAACAAGCTTTTCTTTTTGGCCAGTTTGTTGCTTCAGCTCATCCTTAGTACCGCAAGCAATCAGCTTGCCTTGGTCGAGAATACCGATTCTTGTGCAAATTGCCTCAACCTCTTCCATATAATGGCTTGTATAGATAACGGTTGAACCTAGTCTGTTCAGCTCTCTTACCGACTCCAAAATGTGATTCCTTGACTGTGGATCAATACCCACTGTCGGTTCATCCATAATGATCAGCTTAGGTCTGTGCATAATGGCGCATGCAATGTTTAATCGACGCTTCATTCCGCCTGAAAACGTTAGCGGCTTATCCTTAGCTCGATCCAACAAACCCACGAATTGCAACGCTTCATCTACTCGATCACGCAGCAGCCGCCCTCTGAGTCCATATAGCTTTGCAAAAAAAGCAACATTCTCACGTGCAGTTAATGACTCATAAATAGCTAGTTCTTGCGGCACAAGCCCAATTCTTTTCTTTACCTCAAGAGGTTGCTTTCTAATTGAATATCCATCTACTATAATATCTCCACCGCTCGGCTCAAGAAGTCCAGCCAACATATGAATCGTTGTGCTTTTGCCTGCTCCGTTAGGACCTAGAAGACCAAAAACCTCTCCTTCGGCGATGTTAAAAGTAAGATGATTGACGGTTAGAGTAGTATCATATTTTTTGACTATCTCACGAAATGTTACGAGGCTCATTTAATGTTCATCCTTTCGTTTCCCTTTTGTTAAACTAATTGTATGTGAATATCAACGACAAATCAGGTCTACAAAGTCACCTTCCTGGGGTGACAAAAGTCATTTTATGTTATTTAGAATTATTATCATTAATCTCGTCTAACAACATTCCCTTATGCTATAATGAAGCAAATTCAGTTGCGGAGGCCTTTTTCAGTATGATTAATTGGCTATACCAAATTCGAGTGCTGCTGGCTGCCGTCCCAGCTGTCTTATGTATTGTTTATATCGAGCCAGAATCATATGTTTCCTACACAGCTTCCGTATTGCTAGCCTTACTCCTCATTAAGGGAGGCAGCTATTTACCGCGACTCACTAATCTTTTTTTGCTAACCGAATTAATCGCCAACTCGTGGTTGTCCTACACCTATGATGGCTTTCTTTTTTTAATGATTTTCTCCACCTTGATAGCTGTATTCCAAAGAGGACCCGCTCCGATAAACGGATCAGGCTGGACCCTTCTTAGTTTGCTAGCTCTTTATATCGGGCTAAACGCCCGTGATTCTGAGCTGATCATCTCTGCGCTCGTGCTCTTGACAGTAATGGCTGCTATTTTGTATGCAGCTAACGAATTCCAGAATAAGAGTCACAAAATAGAAGATTTATATGAAGCATTAACATTAAGCCATCAACAATTAGATGCCGCTAAACGGCGGATGCAAATTTATGCGTCTCAGGTTGAGCAGTATGCGCAAGTTGAGGAACGAAATCGAATTGCCAAAGATATTCATGACGACCTCGGTCATCGACTTATCCGTGTGAAAATGATGTCTGAAGCCTCCTTGCATCTATTTGAAGCCGATACAGTACGCGCACGGGGGATGGTTGAGCAAATACGCGACCAGTTGCAGGACAGCATGGAAATTATGCGTCGCACCGTACGTAAGCTTGCAGCTGAAAATGTCGGAGAGGCAAGACGTTACGCACTCGATCGACTGGTAGAAGAGTCTGGAGAGGCACTTGGCATTGAGGTTGCTTTTCATGTTCACGGCTCTCCTCGCCCCCTATATCCAAGCATGGAGCTCATCCTATTCAAAAATGCTCAAGAAGCCATAACCAATGCTGTACGCCACGGAAATGCTACTTCCGTAAATGTCGATCTAGATTTCCAAAGCGCAAGCGTATCCTTAACGATATCAAGCAATGGCAGTTTACCGCGAGAGCCTATTGAAACAGGGCTCGGCTTACGGGGTATGAAGGAAAGGATTGCGCTCATTGGCGGCCAATTGGAATGGCAGCAAGATGAACAATTCTCAATCACGACGATCCTGCCTCTTCACGGAGATTAATGAGTGAACCTATAATTGGAGGAAATCGATAGTATGATTAGCGTATTGATCGTTGACGACGACCCGTTTATTCGAGAGAGCATGCACGTTATTTTGGGATTAGATCCTCAACTCCAAGTTGCAGGAGTTTGCAGCAACGGCCAAGAAGCTGCCGAATTTGCGCGTCAGCAGCCTGTAGATGTTGTTCTAATGGATATACGGATGCCCATATGCGACGGTGTGCAAGGTACCAAACTTCTCCAAGCTCTGGAGAAACCGCCGGCTGTCTTGATTTTAACGACCTTTGACGATGATGAATATATCGCTCAAGCGATACGCAACGGAGCAAACGGCTACTTGCTCAAAAATGTACCTCCAAGCCGCATCATAAGCGGCATTAAGACGGTATATGAGGGCTCCATGCTTATTCATCCCGATATCGCCCGCAAGCTTGCTGGAATGTTAGAAACGAAGCAAGCGGATAACAACAAGACACTAACTATAGATGGACTTACTGGAACTGAAAGCCAAATTGTTCATCATATTGCGGACGGACAATCCAACAAAGAGATTGCTGCCTCGTTGTTTTTAAGCGAAGGAACAGTCAAAAACTACATTACAGAAATTTTGCAGAAGCTTGAGCTGCGGGACCGCACGCAAATCGCCATCTTTTATTTGAAATTAAAGCATCAATAATTCATAGCACAGGGAGAGAACAAATATATGACATCAACGACGATCACTAATGGTTTACAGGGGTTTACGCAAGGGGACTTTGATGTTTTTCAGTTGCAAGGACTTGAGGAAAGAATGAACGGCATTCAAACACAAATTCAACCTAAGTTTCGCGCTTTAGGCGAACAGCTGATAGTGGATACGGCGGTTCATGCGGGCAATGAAATGTATCTGCATGTTGCAAGACATGCCCGTCGCAAAGTCAACCCGCCGAAGGACACTTGGCTTGCGATTTGCAGCAACAAGCGAGGTTACAAGGCTCACCCCCATTTTCAGCTCGGATTATTTGATGATCATTTATTTTTGTGGCTGGCGCTGATTTATGAGGTGCCAAACAAATCAGCTATTGCAAAAGCCTACTTAGACCAATTGGATACGGTCATGGAGACCGTTCCCAAGGATTATGTACTTTCTATGGATCATATGAAGAAGGAATCTACATCAATCTCTGATATGTCGGAAGAGGATTGGAATGACGCATTAATTCGCTTCCGTGATATAAAGAAAGCAGAATTATTAATTGGGCGCCACATTCAAGCCGATGATGCCTTGTTGCGTGATGGGGATGCGTTACTTCAATACGCTTCCCAAACCTATGAGACGCTAATGCCGCTTTATCGCATTGCCAATCTATAAAAAACAAGAGGCTGTATCCAACACTCACAAAATGAGTATTGGGTACAGCCTCTTTCATTTGACATTAAACTATTACTTCGCTGACTCTACAGAAGCGGCGGGAAGACTGGTTTTGTCCAGTTGACGGAAACGCAGCAGCAAGAGAAGCGCAGCCAAGCATAGTATACCGCCTAGCAAATATGGAAGCCCCATTTCTATTGTAAAGAGGAAGGAGCCCAGTAAAGGACCAGCTATACGGCCTAAGCTATCCATTGAAGAGCTGAGTCCAGACGCCACACCTTTGCCTACTGTTGTCTTCTGCGTAATGAGTGAGGTTACACAAGGACGTATCAATGAGTTGCCAATGCCAAACACGGCAAGTGATAATACTGCCCACCATAATGAATGAGCACCAAGCAGCATAAAGAATCCGATGGCGGATACGACGAGTCCAATTGCAATGTATTTAGGCTCTTCCCCATCTTTAATTCGTCTACGGACTACACCGCCTTGCACGAGCGCTCCAACAAACCCGCAGACAAAAAACAAAATGCCAACCTGAAGCGGTGTAACATCAAAGCGACGCATGCCAAAAAATTGCAACGTTGCTTCCAAGCCTGCCAAAGTAAAGGTTACGAAAAAGGCCAGCACGTATAAATACTTGAGCGGTCCTGTAAAAGCAGCCCAACGTGAAACCTTCACTTCTGTCGATTGCTGACGCTGCTCAGGAGTTAGTGATTCCTTTAGCTTAAAAGCAGCAAGAATGAACGTAATAAGCGCCAGAACCGATGCTGCATAAAATGGTGTCTCCAGAGAAACAATGCTGAGTACCCCGCCGACGCCAGGTCCTATCGTAAAACCAAGACCGATAGACATTCCGACAAGTCCCATCCCTTTCGTCCGATGCTCAGGCGGTGTAATATCCGCGACATACGCGACAATAACGGAAGCAACTGCCCCAGAGAAAAGCCCGCCCAGTATGCGTGAAAGATACATAAGTGTCAAACTGCCCGACGACAAACCAAACAGCAGGAAGCTTGCAGAAAATCCAATTATACCAATTAAAATAATCGGCCGTCTGCCGATTCGATCAGACATGCTTCCCCAAAAAGGAGATAAAAAGAACGATACGGCTGAATAAATAGCCAGCATGCGCCCCGTATGTAATTCCGCTTTACTAGGATCTGTGGCTTGAATAATTTCCGGCATAACCGGAATGATAATGCCAAATCCAATAAAAGTTGTCATTAAAGTAGCCATTACGATTAACATTCGTTTATCTAACATGTTGCATCTCCTCCACCCAACTATGTTACCACAATCCGTTCTCTATCATGTATGAACAATTGACGAACATATTGAGATTTCTAGTGTCATCTCTGTTGCTTTAATAAATTGAAGCTTGCAATCCCCCCTGTATTTGCTATACTCAATTTTGTTTGTTACCTCTATTGAAAGGCAGGGATATAGCGATGGATCATAATAAAACCCCGCTCTTCACCGCGCTTCGCCGACATGCGGCGCAAGAGCCCGTTCAGTTTCATATTCCCGGGCATAAAAAAGGCTTGGGCAGCGATTCCGAATTTCGCGAATTTATCGGCGATAATGCTTTGTCGATCGATTTAATCAATATAGCACCGCTCGATGACCTGCATCAGCCAGTTGGCGTGATTGAAGAAGCACAAAAGCTTGCTGCCGACGCCTTCGGATCGGACTATACTTATTTTTCCGTCCAAGGTACAAGCGGCGCGATAATGACGATGATATTGTCGGTATGCGCACCTGGTGACAAGATCATTGTTCCGCGTAATGTTCACAAGTCCATAATGTCAGCTATCATCTTCGCAGGTGCTAGACCGGTCTTCATTTCTCCTGCTCGTGACAAAAATCTTGGAATCGATCATGGCATTACGACACGTTCTGTACGTAAAGCTTTGGAGCGGCATCCAGATGCTAAAGCGGTACTGGTCATCAATCCTACTTATTTCGGTATATGCGCCAACTTAAAAGAGATTGTTGATCTTGTTCACAGCTTTGATATTCCTGTTCTAGTGGATGAAGCACATGGTGTGCTCATTCATTTTCACGAGAAGCTTCCTATGTCAGCTATGCAAGCAGGAGCAGATATGGCAGCAACCAGTGTGCACAAACTAGGCGGCTCCATGACGCAGAGCTCTGTGCTTAACGTTCGTAAAGGACGCGTCAATCCGCATCGTATTCAGACCGTAATCAGTATGTTGACAACGACATCAACCTCTTATATTTTGCTAGCCTCACTTGATACCTCAAGGAGAAATCTTGCCTTGAATGGACATGCTATTGCCGAACGTACAATTGAGCTTGCTCAGCTTGCCCGTCAGCAAATTAATGACATTCCAGGACTTGAGTGCTTCGGTGAAGAAATACTCGGTGATGAAGCAACGTACGACTATGATCCAACTAAAGTTTCGATCCATGTACGTCATCTAGGCATAACCGGTTATGAAACTGAAAACTGGCTGCGCGACAACTATAACGTGGAAATCGAAATGAGCGATATGTATAACATTCTTTGCTTAGTTACGCCCGGAGATACCTCCGATTCCATTTCAAAGTTGGTAGCTTCATTGCGCGGCTTGTCCGATCACTTCCATGATGGCGCAGAAGCTCGTGAGCTAATCGTCAAGATACCGGATATTCCTCAGCTATCCTTAACACCGCGGGATGCTTTTTATGGGGAAACGGAAACCATTCCTTTCAAAGATTCAGCTGGCCGAATTATTGCAGAATTTATTTACGTATATCCGCCAGGTATTCCCATCTTGCTTCCAGGGGAAGTCATTACGCAAAAAAACATCGATTACATTATCGATCATGTTGAAGTTGGCTTGCCAGTCAAAGGACCCGAGGATCGCAGCATTGCATTCGTTAAGGTTATTGTTGAAGAGACAGCCATTTCATAGTTTACCCATTACGAACGACTATGTACCTCTTCATGAGAGGTACATAGTCGTTTATTTGTTCTTCCTTATCTATTTATCCACTTATTGTAAACCCAATTATCCCATGCTATGATGTTGACAGAGGTGAGGGACAATGAGTCAAAGCGCTTACATAAAACTTGTGCAAGGTTCATCTGTTGAGAGGCTAAGCTTAGAGGATGTGAAGAGCAAACTCACACACTACAAAGAACAAACCGCTCTAACCGGCTCACAGCTAGGCTGGGATTATGCAGAAGCTGCATTTCCTTATACGTTTGAATCAAAAAATGATGATCGATGGTTTTATTTAAAAGGAATTAATCCTCTTTACCATTACATTCTTTTCGGACCAAGTGAGACAACTAGCGTTGCTGGTCATACCGTACCTTGTGTTCAGGTTGTGCTTCCTGACGAAGCGACGCATGGCGATAAGGCGAAAGCCAATGAGCTATGCAAATACATGGCAAAAGGACTTCAAGCCGAGCTAACGATGTTCAACGGCCGAACGATCTATTATAATCCGCGAAAATAAACAAAAAAAAGATCCGCGATTTATTCTCGCGGATCCCTTCTTTAACATATAAACGACAGGAATAGCCTATTCCTCGCCGTTTTCCGTACGAGCGATTTCTTCGTAGATCGCAGTTACGCGATCCCACTCCGCATCGTCTTCGATTCCTACTAGGAACGACTCGTCGTTCTCTTCTTGGATACGGAAAATAACGCCGTCAGCTTCTGGATCATTACGATCTAGCAATACAGCATAAACATTATTTTCAGATTCAAACGTATAAACCATGACCATTTCGCGTTCTTGGCCCTCGTCGTCAGTAACGATTAAGACTTGCTCTTCATGCTCGTGGTCTTCTCCACAACCGCAATCTTCGCCGTGTTGGTGTTCGCTCATGATATTACCCCATTTCGATGATGTTTACAGACTAGTTTATCCTATCAGATTCTCAATAGACGGTCAAATAAAACAGCCCAACGTCTGCATTGGGCTGTTTTATTTGTTGCTGATTACATCAAAGTGAGGAAATGATTTTTTCAGAAATGACCGTCCAATCATCAGCGCCTTTTGTCTTGATGAAGAAACGGATCGGATATTTCCCGCTGGAGTCGAATTTATAATCGATATCCTCCGTCGCATACCAAAAATTGTCATTTGTTGGATTAACATTACCTGTCTGAATAACTTTTTCTTTGCCGTTAGGATCGAAGATCGATACCTTAACTGCTGTGATGTCAGTCTTCACTGAATCAAGTTGTGCTAATACCTTAAAGCTGCCTTGATAGCCCTTTTTCACATTTCCGAAAACAGTATTGTTTTGGAAGAGAAACATGTGTACATTAGGCTTATACAAAGTTGCTCGTTTGTTCTGATTATCCCATTCGACGATCGCTTGCATAGATGAGGCTAATTGGCGAAGCGGCAAATAAGTTTTGCCATCTGAGACCAAGCCTCCGTCATCCTGCTCCGTACCATTAATAAAGACGCGTACCTTTTGGGTTGCAGAGTCTGCAAACATCATGGTACCGCCCCATAGGGACATTAAAAGCAGCAGAAAAACAACTTTTCTGAACCTCATAGTTGTAAGCCCTCCATCCGATTGCCTGGATGTAAGGTTATACTCGTCTATTTGCGCAAAGTTGCGCCGTTAATTAAACTATTTTTTACAACACGCGCCATTCGACCAAAGCTGTCAAATGATGTTGAAAGCTGCGCTTGCCTGGGAAATATTTATTTCCTGAAATTACCCAAGCCTTCTCGTCAGCACACATGGAACGCCTTTGCCTAGAGCACCCGCTTCTCTCATTCTTGCCAAATAACTCATCCCTCTTGCACATGGTGTTTTACACACCGCGCAAGTGTCTGATAGGACAAGTTTGTATGAATACTGTTTCCGATCACTTGCTGTCTGTTTTTTCTTAGCTGTTTTTGCTTTTCCTTTGCTCATCCCTTGTTCCCTCCACTAAGCATATTGCTTTAGCATAGTATGTAAGAACGGGCGATTGTGCATCTGGAATTGTCAGATGTACCTAATATTTGATACATTAATAAATGGAACATAGAGGAGGAAGGCTCATGCAAATTCGAATGATAGGAACCGGAAGTGCTTTTGCCAAAAAATACGATAATAACAATGCGTTAATTGAATCAAACGGCTTTCGATTACTTGTCGATTGCGGAATTACCTTGCCAAAAGCATTTCATCAAACCGGCATGTCATTTCCTGATCTTGATGCCGTTCTGATTAGCCATATCCACGGCGATCATGTTGGCGGATTAGAAGAATATGCTTTTCAAATGATGTTTAAATATAATCGGAAGCCTATACTTTATATTGCAGAAACCTTGATTGAACCCTTGTGGGAGAATACGCTTCGAGGCGGACTGACACAAGAGCCGCTTAATAAGCTTGAAGATTTTTTCGAGGTTCGTCCACTCGCAATCAACCAAGATATTCAGCTCCATCCTGGTCTCAGCGTAAGGCTGCTTCAAACGAAGCACATTCCTAATAAGCTGAGCTATTCTTTTTTGTTTAATCAGAGGTTTTTTTACTCTGCCGATATGCGATTTGACGGTGCACTTCTTCAGAAGCTTGTTGATGAAGGGGTCACCACGATATTTCATGACTGCCAGTTAGAACCGCCTGGAGCTGTTCATGCGACCTTAGGGGAGCTTCTAACGCTTCCGGAATCCATCCAGAAGAAAACATGGCTCATGCATTATGGCGATGCCATAGAGGACTTTGAGGGTCTGACAGGGGAAATGCAAATCGTGGAGCAGCTTAAGACATACGAGGTATAACCTACATAAAGAGGCGCCTGCAGTATTTCCTGCATGGCGCCTCTCTCATTTTACAAATCCTTCGTTCAGAATATAGGCAGCTGGTCCAAGTTATTTGTAGGGTCGCCATCAGCATCACCACGGATATAGAACTCTCCATCTCTGCCTTTAAAGGTGTTAACCCCTGCAATATGTCCAGCCTGCACCTCTTGAAATGCTGTTGCGTAATCTAGTTCACGTCCGCTGGACGTTTTGAACGCAGTCAGATCACCATCTCCATTCTTTTGCACCGCTACGATTGTTTCTCTCTGATCTTGTCCGCCTAAAGAATCATTCATTTTTTTAGCTCCTCTTCTACTTTCAGAATATACAGCGAATCTCTAGCCTTCCCTCTCCGCCGTTATTCATTCAGAGGTCTATTCCACTTCGTCTTGAGACAAAGAATCCCTGATTGCATATCTTGCGACTGCTCCAATGACTATACCGATAATGCCAAACATCCCAATCAACCATACTGCCAAAATGGCATACTCAACTGCCAAAAGAAACCGCCTCCTGAGCGCTTTCTTTCAACTTATGTCGGAATACAGTTAATTAGTATACGTTCTCCTTCTGCATAGCTTTTTGGAAAACGTTCATACTAAAGGTCTGACAAAGGGAACTATAGGTGAAATAGTAAAAACCGAAAATGGAGGAATGGTCATGCTAAATCAATTAGAAAGCAATTATAACTGCTCAAATGCATCTACTGATTTGCCGAATTTGTTAAATAAGTTAAATGAATTAGAGCAAACACTCTCAAGTGAGCACTCTGAAGAGCAGCAGCAGGAATTGAATCGGATTCGCAACCAAATTCATTTTATTCGGAACAAATGCGACATCCCGCATGAATCCTGATAAAAATTCAACCTTCCCCAAAAAAAGAAACGCCAAGCTCGTTTTGAGCTTGGCGTTTCTTTTTTTTACCTTTTTTCTTCTGTTTCAATTTTCTGCATCTGGTTTAGATATTCTAACAGTCAAATATTCAGAAACCTAACAGAAACCTAATCTCTATTTGGAATCGATCTAACATCTTTTGTATATCCTTATTTTAACAAATGAAGGAGGGACTTCTATGTGCACTTGCACCTGCGACAAAAAGATTGAAAAATTAAGAGCTGAAATGGTTCGTATCTTTGAAGAAAACAACAACAGCTTCACGAACCAATCCGTTATCAAAATTAGTCAAGAACTAGATGCTATTCTCGTCCAGCATGCACGTTGCCAACGACTCTCTCCCATTAATTCACTCGTTTATAAAACTTATAACGCATAAAACTCAATGGCATTGCTCTCATCCTTGACTGCTGCCACAATTAAGTTCAAACCGTCTACTGCCCATTCTTCCATAACCTCTGGCTGTGTAAGATCCAAATCTACAATCGCACTGTCCCAAATCTCAATCGCATCTTCCTTACCAGCCTCATTAATAAAAGAGAGTTTGAAGATCATCGGATCGCTCTCATCATCATAAAATTCCGTTGCTTCAAAGCTTGTGAATTTCTGCACGGCAATTCGGTAATCCACATCATTCTGCAGGCGAATTAGCCCCGAATGTCCTATTAGTTTATTCATCTCAGAAGTAAATTGGTTATGTATTTCATTCTTATATAACAATTACATCAGCTCCTCTTATTCGATTGTTAACTCTGTTAATGAAGGTATGGACCAATCTATCGGCTCGCTGCCTATGCTCTCAAGAAAGCTATTCGTCCGAGAGAAGGGCTTGCTTCCAAAAAAGCCTTTCCGTGCTGCAAAGGGACTCGGATGCGGCGAGACGATGATATGATGCTTCTCCGAAGCAATTTGAGCAGCTTTAGCCTGTGCAAACTTTCCCCATAATATAAATACTACAGGCTTATCCCTTTCATTTAAAGCAGTGATAACAGCATCTGTAAAACGTTCCCAGCCTAATCCTTGATGAGAATTGGGATTCCCCTCTTCCACAGTCAGTACCGCATTGAGCAGCAAGACGCCTTGCTTTGCCCATGATACCAAGCTTCCGTGATCCGGCGTTGTGATGCCAATATCGGATTCCAGCTCTTTATATATATTTTTCAAAGAGGGGGGGACCTTTACACCCGGCTGTACAGAAAAGCTAAGCCCCTGTGCTTGCTGAGGACCATGGTATGGATCCTGTCCCAACACAACAACCTTTGTCCCTTCGAAGGACGTGTAATTAAGTGCATTAAATATGTTCTGCTTCTCTGGATACACCGTCGTTGTCGTATATCGCTGGTCAAGCGTTGCCAATAACTCATTCATATAGTTCGCCGTCAGCTCGCTATCAAGCACCTCGGACCAATCATTATTTAATGTTATATTCAAAATGCGAAGCTCCTTCCCGTCCATACAAAACTAAAAATCTCCTCCACTATGACCTGAACGCTCAGGTCATAGCGAAGGAGATTGTAGTGGTTTTTTCTGTGCTTTTTCATCTATTTTAACATAGAGATGTGATGCGTTCAAATGCCTCTCACTCCATAAAACAACATTCTAATAAATTGATAAACGACGTTAATTACTGGAATTATCCTTGTCTTCACAAAGTCTACACTTCTTTTTCAATTTAGTAAGCTCAAGCTTAGGTATCAATTGAATTAGCCTTTTACTCCGCCTGCAGTCATCCCTTCAATGAAGTATTTCTGGAAGAACAGAAACACAAGAAGAATGGGACCAATTGCGAGCACAGCACCTGAGATTAACATATCAAAATTATTACCGTATGGCGTGAGCAAGGTGGCTAGTCCAATCGGAATGGTAAGCTGCTCTGTTGTGCGAAGAACGATCAGTGGCCATAAGAAGTTATTCCAAGCAAATAAGGCTTGAAGAATAGCCATAGACGAGAACGCGGGTGCCATTAGTGGCATCATGATTCGGAAAAAGGTACCGAACTCCGTTGTGCCGTCAACACGTGCAGCGTCTAGAAAATCTCTCGGCAATCCGCTTGCGTACTGACGAAAGAAAAAGATTGGCAGCGGCGCAACAACAAAAGGAAGGATTACTCCCCATATGCTATTGATCAGCTTCAAATTAATAGAAAGCTTATAGAGCGGAAGGATAATAATTTCAATCGGCACCATCATCGTAATCAGAACGAGCGCAAAAATGATATTGCGGAATTTGAATGAATACACTGCCAAGCCATAGCCAACCATTGAGGAGAAGAACAAACATAGTGACGTAAAAATCGCGGTAATAATCAAGCTGTTCTTGTACCATGTCAAGTACAGCGATTTGTCTGTAAATAAAAAGGTATAGTTTTTAAAAGAAAAAATGTCTGCACTCATCTTCAGGTTTAGACCAAAACGCATAAGCTCCTGCGCCGGTTTAAAGGAGGCGATCAACAGCGTGACTAAGGGAAACAACGCGAACGCCGCAAATAGGAGAAATAAAAGAAGAAGGAGCACTGTATTAATCGACCATTTATGTCTCTCTGCCTTATTCACCGCTACTCCTCCTTCTTGAACATGCCGAATAATTTGAGCTGACCAAGCGTGATGACCAGTGTAATAACAAGCAGCGCAATGCCAACTGCCGAACCTAGACCAAGATTGTTTTGCTCCAGACCATTCCGGTACAGATACCCTACAATTGTCAGCCCAATGTCATTAGGTGAACGATTGCCGTTCCATAACATATAGCTCTCTGTGAACATGGCATAGCCGCCGTAAATACTTATCGTAAATACATAGATGGAAATTGGTTTCAGCAGCGGGATCGTAATTTTCGCAAATTTATTCCAGGTCGAGGCACCGTCAATTTCTGCAGATTCATATAATTCCTTTGGGATGTTCTGAAGGCCAGCCATAAAATACAGCAGATTCACGCCAATCCATCGCCAAGCCGCCAGCGTAATGAGTGTTAACATGGCTAAATGTTCTCTGCCCAGCCAGCGCTGCTTCTCAAAGCCTAGCGAGGTGACAAAGGTATTCATTAAGGAGCCGTCCAGCTCTCCGAAGGCAAGGCGGAAGATCGTTCCTGCTACCACTACAGATGTCAGTGCAGGTATAAACAGCGTCGAACGGAAAAAGTTTTTGGCTACCATCACCTTTGAATTAAGGAAGACAGCTAACAAGAGCGGAATAGGAATGAGGATGAGTAAGGAAAATAAGGTATACTTGCTGCTGTTCATGATCGCTTTCAAAAAAGTCGGATTCCAGAGATCCTTATAATTCGAGAATCCGATATATTTAACCTGACCGGGCAGTACCTCTTGAAAGCTCATATTAATAGCCGACACGACCGGATAAGCAAAGAAAACGATAAAAGAGAGCAGAAAAGGCAATACAAAAAAGTAAGGAGCAACCTTCTGTGAATACAAGATACTGGAGTTTCTCTTGATCTTTGGCGGTTCTACTCTCCCTGCCGCCTCAGGCGATCCGTTCGCCATACAACGTTCCTCCCCTTTCGAATAACAGTATCACTAGCCTCAGAGAGGCTAGTGATACATTGAGGTACTATTATTTAAGTTGGCCAGCTGCTTCCTTCAGTACTTTGTCAACATCCTCTTTGTCCAGCAAAGTGCGTACGAGGATAGAGGTACGGAAGGCATCCGAAATTTTTGGCGTGTTCTCATTGATGATGACACCTTCAATTTCAGATTTGACGTCAGTCAGTACGTTGAAAATGTTATCTCCAAAAAATTCAGTGAATTTATTGGGCTCGCTTAGTGCAGGATCTGTCCATACATCCGAACGAAGCGGATCGAAGCCTAGCTGTTTCCAAATTTCGATATTCCCTTCTTTGCTGACCTTTGCGAAAGCTAGGAAAGCTTTTGCCAAATCAGCATTTTTCGTTGTCTTCGTTACAGCGGTACCCGTACCGCCCATACCAGCGGAGCGAGGATCGCCTTCTTTCCAAGCAGGCATCGGTCTGATGAGTATCTTGCCTTTCAAATCAGGCATATAATCGGTGAAGCGACCCATATACCACATTGGCATCCATACGGAAGCTGTCCCCCCGCCGTTCATGAGTCCATAATACTCCTCACTGTGATGGTTGCCGCCAGGAGTGGGTATGGCGATTCCTTCTTTGATCATGTTTTGTTCCCATTTAAGCGCATCTGCAACAATAGGGCTCGTAATATTCACCTGACCTTGAGCTGTCTGGAGATCGTCATTGCCTGGCGCTTGTGCGACTTGAGGCCATAGTGACCACATATCTGAGGTTTCAATTGAAGTCATAGGCTTGCCGGTTTTCTCAAGCACCTTCTTGCCCGCTGCTTCGAAATCAGCCCAAGTCTTAATATCGTCGACATTAACGCCAGCCTGGTCTAAGATCTCTTTATTGTAATAAATGACAGCAGCTCCTACGTGGAAGTCTATCCCGTAATACTTGCCGTCTTTGGCGTATATATCTAGTCTTGATTTCACTAGATTCGTAATCTCGGGGTCAATTACATCGTTGAGTGGAAGCAGCTGTGGCTCGCCTTTTAGAAAATTGGGGAATTTATTTAATTCGATATCTGCTAAATCAGGGGCACCCGTTCCAGATTGAAGCGCAACCAATAGTTTGTTATGCATATCATCGTACGGGAAAGTATTTGCTACCAGCTGTATTTGGTTATCAGGATTAGCCGTATTCCAACGCTTCGCCATATCCTCGTAAAAGGTTTGATGAAGCTCGTTGAACGTCCAAAATTCTAATTTCGTCCCTTTTTTATTTCCGCTTGATTCACCATTTTTGTCTGTCTTATTGCCATCGGAGCAAGCTGACAAAATCGCAGTAAGCATAACTAGAAGAGAAAGCATGACTATTAATTGCTTCTTCACTTCTTTTCCCCCTTATTAAAAATAAGATTCTATGCTTAATCCCAGTAGGATCAAAGCCGCTGCATGGTAAAAACGAATCACTTTAAACTTATTAATGTTTAGTTTAGATTAATCTAAACTAGTCGATGGGATTATCATAATAACCACCCTATAATTTGTCAATAAGAAAATGAATGCGTTTTCTTATCTTCTTTTACTTTAGGTTTATCTAAAACAAATAACAGTTAGGCTCTTTTCAATTACCCCACTTTTGAATTATAATCAATGTAATAGATGCTTAGCAGAGAGGGGCGGAGAACGACCTTGATCCATATCAAAGAGCTCCGGTCAGGATTAAATATTTTCAAAGCGCTTAGCTCTGAAATTCGAATTGAGATTTTAGAATTGCTGACAAAAAACGACAGTTTGAATTTGAATGAAATTGCCGAGAAGCTCGGTCTCACTAACGGTGCTATTACGATGCACATAAAAAAGCTGGAAGAAAGCGGATTAATTGATATCACTACCGCAGTCGGGCGACACGGCATCCAAAAAATATGTTATCTGAACGAAGATATATTAACCGTAGATTTGAAAAGTAAAGAGACGGAAAATGTCTATGAGGTAGAGATCAAGGTTGGTCACTATTGTGATTATCACGCGGAACCAACCTGCGGCTTGGCTACAAAAGACAGCATTGTCGGTGAATTCGACAATCCTCGCTATTTTGCCGATCCTCAGCACATTAATGCTGGAATTGTATGGCTTGCCAAAGGGTTTCTTGAATATCGTATTCCTAATTACCTTAAGTCCAATGAAAGCTTCAGCGAGCTGCAGTTTATGCTGGAAATCGGATCAGAGGCTCCCGGTTTCAACGACAACTATCCTTCTGATATCGAATTTAGCGTAAACGGCGTTCTTATTGGCATGTGGACATCACCCGGCGACTTTGGTCATGAGCGAGGTAAAAACAATCCAGAATGGTGGCCCCCCCATTTGAATCAGTATGGCGTATTGAAGCTTGTACGCATCAACAAGGAAGGCTCATTCATTGATGGCTGTTTAATTTCGGATGTTACTATTGCAGATATTCAGCTCAATCCCAATGCTGACATTAAATTCAGGATCGGTGTCTCCGAAGCTCAGAATATCGGCGGTCTCACCATATTCGGGCAAAGCTTCGGTCATTTCAAACAAGATCTTATTGCAAGGGTAATCTACGATATCGATAAGGTTGATCATAATATCCAAACCTATGAAGCTAAATAAAAACAAAAAAAAATATGACCTTAGTGATGAAATAACAGAATGATTCAATCACTAAAGGCATATTTTTTTTGTTCATGGACTATATACTTGGATTATTTCAAAAGACTCTTCGCCATTAGCATAGCACCGCTGGATGCATCTCTTTTGGCTGAAATACATTGTAAATCTGGATAGCGCTGATTTACTATTCTCATAAATGCAGTTCGAACAACGTCAGATTTCAGCAGTACACTACCCGACATAGCAAGAATACCGCTTTGCAGTGATAACTTCTCTACGACAGGCACGACTAATTCCAGTAAGGACTCGGCACTTTTTTGGGCGATGACAAGCGCTGTTTCGTCGTTCAATGCACAGGCTGCTGACAAAATAGGCGCTAATGCGGCTATGTCTTTTTTGTGCATTTTTTTGTCATAAACAAAACCAATGATCTCTCTAACCGTTTTTAATCCAAGCTGCTCATATACCATGCTTGTAATTATAGTCTCGGGAGAACGTCCATCATACTCCTTCACAACAGCTGTGAGCAGATCCCGGCCAATACTATAGCCGCTCCCTTCATCATCAATCAGATGACCGAACCCGCCAGTTCGATGCGTAAGCTCACTCTCATTTTTGCCGAAGCAGATAGAGCCTGTGCCCGCGATCAAGATCATGCCATACAAGCCATCTTGCGCTCCGCTAAGAGCTGTTTCATGGTCGCCGGTTATGATAAGCTTCCCTTCGTATCCGCATTCTTTTACATTCCATTGCAGGCGATAAATGACTTCTGGATTGCTAATGCCAGCTGCGCCAATACAAATTGCTGCGCAATTTTCCAACCCTCCGCATGCCTTTGCAATTCTTTCAAACATCTCTTTCAGATTGCGGCCTATGCTCGCCGCATCCTGACCATTATAGTTAATCCCACCAGAAGTGAAGGTATGGATCACGCCCCCAAATTCATCCGCAATGGTAACCGCGGTTTTGGTGCCGCCTCCGTCTAATCCGGCAACATATCTCATCCTCTATTCACTTCCTTATACTCTTTTCCTAAATGACAGATTCAATTTAATCGCATCTAATACAGATGATATTGTTGTTTCATCTCAGCAAACGCAACACTTTCCACACGGAATTGTTCCAATAGCGCAGGCACATTCACTGCTTCATCTCGGTAGAGCTTATCACCGCATAACAAATCGATAAAGGGTCTGGCATTTTCCTTCACTGGCGGCAGAAATGAGAAGGACTCATACATCTCTTTAATCGTAAACAGCAGTGTAACCCCTGTCTCCAATGGCTGCAACTCATGCGCATCTATAACATGCAGCTGTACACCGCTGCATAGCTCGCCTTGATGCTTAGAGAAGGTTGGCTTAAAATATACCGGACGGAACAGGACGCCAGGCAGCTTCTTACGATTCATCTCATCAGCAAGCTCCTCTGCTTGGATAAACGGAGCGCCTATCATCTCAAAAGGAAGGGTTGTCCCTCTCCCTTCAGATAGATTCGTGCCCTCGAACAAGCAAGTACCGCTATACAGCAATGCCGAGTCAAAGCGCGGCAAGCCGAGCGAAGGATAAACCCATGGACGTCCGGTTTCAGGGAAAAGCAAGCGTCTATCCCATCCTTCACAGAGCACGACGTTCAAATCACAGTTCCACTTCATCTGATCATTCGCCATTACTGCTACTTCTCCGGCAGTGAGTCCATAACGCACACTAAGAGGATAATTGCCAACAAACGATTGGTAGCCTTCTTTGAGAATATTCCCTTCAACCGTCACGCCATCCAGTGGATTGATCCGATCAAGCACGACAAAGGATTTTCCTGCATTCGCACAATCTTCCAAAGCATAGAGCATCGTATAGATAAAGGTATAATACCTCACGCCCACATCCTGAATATCGTATACGACCATATCCACCTCGTCCAGCATTTCTGCTGTTAGACGCTTGGAGTCTTTGCGATACAAGCTGTATACAGGCACACCTGTAAGCGGGTCCAGATAGTTATCAACCATAGCTCCAGCAGCTTGATCCCCTCGCACACCATGCTCCGGAGAAAATAATGCGACTAGATTAAAATTCTCTTTTAGAATCTGAATCGTCGATGTAAAATCATTATTTAGTCCTGTAGGCGAAGTAATCAGCCCTAGTCGTTTTCCTTCGAATAAATGAGCATATTTCATAATATTATCAATACCATTCCTGATCATAGCTACCTCCCCTAAATGAATGCAAGATTCAGAAATGACCGTAACAATTAGCTTGTTACAGTCATTTCTCCACTCCGATTACAATTCAGTTTTAAGTACACGCATGCTTTCTTCAGGGATCATGAATGTCTCGGCATATTCTTTCCTAGCCTCAATACCACGAACTCTAGATAAATGCTTATAATACTCCAAGTAAGGAAAGGATTTGCTTCCTGTAACGAACCAATGCAGGGAAACTGCCTTAATCCATAAATCATACGCTTCCTTCGGGAAGTCCACATAGATATATGGTTTATAGTCAACCGCATCCTCCCAGTTTTCCGCATAATAGAGCCTAGACGCAAAATGAGATGGAAGATCACGTTTCATTGCAGCTAAGCCAGCAAAGAAGCGCGCGTCATTAACGATACGATGCGTCGTCATATGATCCTTATGCATGCTGTTTTTAAAGTGAGTGATAATGATAGTAGGACGTACTTGGCGAATGACATCACATACCCGCAGCCGCATCTCTTCATTGTCCTGCAGCTCACCGTCAGGAATGTCGAATACGATGGCTTCGCCACCCAGCATCTCAGCAAATGCTTCCGCTTCCTTCACCTTCTGTGCACGATATTCATTCACATCTTGTCCAGCCGGGACACCTCGTTCACCTGCAGTAAGCGCTAATGTCACAATCCGACCACCCTTAAGGGAATGGTTTGCCAATACGCCGCCTGCCGTCAGCTCCATATCCCCTACATGTCCGCCAATCGCTAATATCGTTACTTGTTGATCACTCATCTCAAAAACTCCCTTCTCATAACTGCAAATTCTTTCGCGTGTTGAAAACCTGCTCTCTCATATATACGAATGGCAGGATTATTCCGGCCCGTAAATAGAGACATATACTCGGTACCTATACTTTGAAATGCTTCACATAGCTTGAAAAATAAAATACTGCCAAGTCCATGCCCCTCATGATCAGGATGCACACCAATTCCAGCAAAAAAGGCACGACCATTTTCCTGACGAATAACCGGTCCGGCAAAACCCACTGTTTTACCTTTATAAGCTGCAATAACCATTGCGGAACCGCTTTCAATATAGGCAGGAATTTGTTTCTGCCACATGGGATTGTCGAAACCTGACAGCATCTCTTCGACACCGCTATGTTTTCTAGAATCAAATAACTCGACGCTATAACCCTCAGACGCTGATTTGGCTTCTTTCTCCCTAACATCTTCCGGTATAGAGAAGCTGGCAAGATTCAAATACATGGCACATTCTCTTGAACGATCTATATATCCTTGGCTTAATAAAAACGGATAAAGCGCGCTCTCTACAGGTACACCAGGTGCGTTGTTGTGTTCATGCTTAGGTGTATACGGAATGTACCACGGCAATAACATGGGATTAAAGAACAGAAAATCGGCTTGTCTTTTACCCAAATCTTGAAAGCGATGCTCCACTGCCTCTAACATAAGCCTATAATTTTCATTATTTTGAGAATCATCGGACAAAACGATACAAGTGATATATCCAGCAATGCTGCCTAGCGGCAAGTCATCCCCCGTACAACCAGAAGCAAAGCCTTTTACTCCTCCCGATTCCAGCAATATAAAGGTTGACTCCCGATCGAAATAAGGGCTGGACAAAAAGATGTCTGTAAAGCTGATTTCCGAAAGTTCTTTGTAACCATCTTTAACGGCTTCCTTGTTCCACAATGCAATGACCTCTTGAATATACTGATTATCCCAAGTAACGATCAAGATCGGATACCTCCATCACTGTAACAAGCTAGTATGAAATTTTCCCCATAATAACGGCACGATCCGCTCCAGTGACGTTAGGAAGATTGTTTGGCAATTGCGCTAACGTATAGTCGGCAAGCACAGCAAAAGCAATGGCTTCTTTCGCATCACTATTACGACCAAGCTCTTCTCCAATAAGCACCTGCACACCCATCTTTTCCATTTCTTCACGAAGATATCGGATAAGTACTGGATTATAGCTTCCGCCGCCGCCCACTATCATCGCATCAGATGGATGATTCTCTTGAATAAACCGGCGATAGGCATCTCCAATTGACCACGCCGTTAACATCGTAATTGTTGCTACGAGATCCTCAGCGGATAAATGGTTAGCCTGCTGATAGGTCATTAAACGATCAATGTAGTCAGAACAAAATAGTTCTCGTCCTGTCGATTTCGGCAAAGGCAGCTTGTAGTATGGCTCTTGTTGAAGCATCTGAAGCAGGTTCATATCGATATGCCCCCTGTCCGCGATAGCTCCTCCGATATCCATCATTTTCTCGCCCGCATACAAACGTGCAACCACCCCATCGATCAACATATTGCCCGGTCCTGTATCAAAAGCATAGACATCCTCCGGAGCGCAATGGGCAGGAATGACCGTTATGTTTCCGATTCCGCCTATATTTTGAAACAATAATGTTCGATTTTCTTCACGATAAAGCAGATATTCTGTAAAAGGTACGAGAGGAGCGCCTTGTCCGCCCACAGCCATATCCGCTACGCGAAAATCAGATACGCACGGAATTCCTGTTCGAGCAGCTATAACAGCTCCTTCTCCAATCTGCACCGTATAGTGCAGATTAAATCCATCTTTTAGCTCTATTTGGGGAGCATGATAAATCGTTTGACCATGAGAGCCAATGACTGAAACATTCTCAGGTAATAGCCCCGCTTTCGCGACTACAGACAAAACGGATTCTGCATAAAGCTCGCCCAGCCACATATTCATTCGTCCGATTCGATCTACAGTAGCCTTGCTGGGATCAAACAGTGAAAAAATTTCTTCTCTGACATGAGCCGGATAAGGCCTATTCTCGAATGCAATCAATTCCACATGAGGCTGGGCTCCAAGCGAACCATCTATTTGAACCAGTGCAGCATCAATACCATCTACAGATGTACCAGACATCAATCCTACGGCATAGCGACGATTCTTCACAGAATAGTTTTTTGAGATCATTTAACCTTTCACCGCTCCTACAGTAACGCCCTCCAAGAAATACTTTTGCAGGCTGAAGAAGAGAATAAACATAGGTAAAGCAGATATGGTGGCGCCTGCCATCATCGGGGCGAAATAAGTTGTATTTGCAAAACGGAAATTTTTCAGACCGACTTGAATGGTTTGCATATCCATCGTATTCGTAACGAGAAACGGCCAGAAGAACGTGTTCCAGCTATCCATAAATGTTAGAATTGCCATTACAGCCATTACGGTTTTTGATAGAGGCAAAATAATTCTTAAATAAATTTGGAACTGATTACAGCCCTCAATTTTTGCACTTTCAATGATTTCTTTTGGAATAGAAGTCATGAACTGCTTCGCAAGAAAAATGTTATAAACAGTAACTAATCCCGGTAAAATCAATGCGCTGTACGTATTTGGAATATCAAAAATATTTACAATCAGTATATAGAGCGGTACTTGTGTAACCTGATAAGGAATCATCATAGCGCAAAGCAATAATGCAAAGAGCACGTTTCTTCCTTTAAAATGTATTTTCGAGAAAGCATAACCTGCCAAGCTAGCGAAAAACACATTGGAAACCATAACGCTGGTTGCCACAATCAGAGAGTTGAACAACCATCTAAAGGAATGCTCACTGTAACTAAAGAAGAATTTATAGGATTCAAATGATATCTTGCTAGGAATCAGGGAGTAGCTCATCGCACCTGCTTCAACAGGATCCCCGAAGGAGGAAATAATCATAAAATAAATGGGAAAAAGCGTTGCCAAGGCAAAAGCAAGAAGCAAGATAATAATTACTGTATTTCTAATATATTTTAGTGCATTGTTATCTAAATGATTGTTAAACAGCATGTACTGATCCCCCTCTTCCCCTTAATATTCCACGTCATTGCCAAGGAATTTGAATTGGACCCATGCTATTCCAGCTATGATTAACGCCAGTATCAACGATTGTGCAGCTGCTTTGCCGAATTCAAAATACTTGAAAGCATTATTAAATATGAGCAAGCCTACCATCGTGGTTGCATTATCCGGGCCTCCGCCAGTCATCAAGTACGCATTCTGAAACACTTGGAAAGAACCGATGACACCAGTAACTAATAGAAATAAGGTCGTTGGTTTTAAACAAGGAATGACGATATACCTAAGCTTCTGCAGGAAAGATGCGCCGTCCAGTTCTGCGGCTTCATAATAGCTGTTATCTATACCGAGTAATGCAGCCAAGTAGATGATAATACTCGTACCGTGACTGGATAACCAAGACATAAATACCAATGAGAACATTGCTGTAGCACTTGAGCCAAGCCAGTTCTGATTACTAATTCCAAACAAACCAATCAGTTTATTGAAAATACCGGATGACATAGGATCAAATATCCAAAGCCATACAACCGATAACGCAACACCTGACGCAACTGCCGGCAAATAGTAAACCGCTTTAAAAGTCGTTTGCATCCATTTCTTCAGCGGCAGTATCAAGATCGCTACGCCAAAGGATAAAAGCAGAGCTACAGGGACAGTCAGTATCGTATAAACAACCGTATTTCTAATAGATTGCCAAAACAAAGAGTCATTGAAGGTATTCACATAGTTATCAAAACCTATAAAAGTCGAACCAAGCGGCTTGTATTCTTGAAAACTGATAATGAAGGCACTGGCAACCGGGTAAGCCGTAAACATCGCAAATACTACCAAAGCCACTGCGATAAACGCATATCCCCAAGCTCCATCTCCTTTAATTTTCCTCTTTTTTATAGGTTTAACTGCCTGAATCATATTGCCGCACCTCTTTTCAACTATCAGTTTCACAAATATGTTCGGATAGTCGTATGTTACGCCATACGACTATCCGATTAATGATCAATTAGTCTTTTACAACTCCGTCTTCACCAAATGCTTTAATGGCAGCTGTTTTCACTGCTTCATACATCGCATCAGGTGTAATTTCACCTGCAAGCAGTGCTTGCAATTTAGGAATAATAACTTCATCTTGCAGTTTGATTGCTTTTGCGCCTAATTCAACAGGGATATCAGGACGAGCTGGTGCAGCATGTGAAAGTAGAACTTCAACTGCTGCTACGTTATCAGGGTTTCTGTTAACAGTCATGCTTTCAGCAGCTTTTCTTCCCGATTCTGTAATATGAGCTGCGAATAGATCATTGTTAGTCGTTGCTGCAACCTTGCCGCTAGCTAAGAAGTAAGCTGCTTTTACTACGTTTGCTTTATGCTCAGCTGTTGGTTCTTTTTTGCCGCGGAAAGTAACATAACCATCTACAACTGTGCTGGAAACTGGTTCTGCACCTAGGAAGCTAGGTACAGGAAGTACAATGTATTCTGCTTCGATACTGCCTTGTACGGCACTGCCGTCATTAGCTTTAATTTTTTCATTGTTTTTGTTAGCGGAATTCTCAAAAGTTGCAAGTCCTTTACCTGTAATCATCGTTTGACCCGTTAGGAACATGTTCCAACGTTTACCTGCATCTACTGAGCTAAGCTCTTTCGGCATGGAACCATCATCAATAAGCTCACGAACCGCTTTCAACACGCCCAAGTAGTTTTTGCTTGTGTAAGCAAATTTCAAGTCTTTGTCAAACGCTGCCGGCATACCTGCGCTCTTGATCAAGATGCCCAAGTAGTCTTTAGATGCAACACCAGCAGTTGCGAATACAAAGCCGTAACGGGAAGTTTTGCTTCCATCTTTTACTACACCTTTTTTGATCGCTTCGCGGAACTCATCATAAGTCCAGCCGTTTTTCTGAACATTTTTCCAATCGATACCCGCTTCTTCTAGAAACGCTTTATTTCCGCCTAGTGCATGGACTTCCATGTAGCCTGGGAAGCCATATAACCCATCGCCGTTTTTCATGTATGCAATTGGCGCTTCATCGTAATCCTTGATCATTTCCGGCGTTGCTGTGTCTGTAATATCCATCAGCATACCTTGTTGTACATACTTGGAAATACCGTCAGATCCGATAAATGCAATATCCGGAGGGCTTCCAGCATTGACTTGCGTATCCAGCTTTTGCGTCATGTCTTCCCAGCTTGCTGGTTCGATTTTCAAAGTCAAGTTAGGATATAATTCATTGAATTCTTTTTCCATTTGTGCGAAATTATCTTGAAAATTACCTGAGACCGGAGGAAGGAGCGCTGTAATCGTGTCCTTTGCCGCTGTCGTCTCGGTGCTAGTAGGACTTGTCGCGGTGCTAGTAGGACTTGGAGTATTTCCTTTGTTGGAACCGCCGTTATTATTTGAGTTTCCACATGCTGTCATTGTCGTCAGAGCCATAGTTGCAGCCAATATTGATGCAAAAACATGTACTTTTCTCAAAAAAATCATCCTCCTCAAGGTTATCAAAAATGACACAACGGATTATTGCTAATTAAAGGACTTTACTAAAATTACGAATTGCTGTTTTCAAATTACCTTCGCTTTCAGCAAGTGCCATTCTTGCTTCTCCTGCGCCCAATCCGGTTTTTATCATCATAATAGCAAGCTTGCAGCTCATTGACGCTTCTTCCAGAAATCGGATAGCAGTGTCAGAATCTACATCAGTTGCTGTCTTAATGATGCGAACAGATCGATCATACAATTTGATATTGCTTGCCTTGACATCCACCATAAGATTATTATACGTCTTGCCCAGCTTAACCATCGTGCAAGTTGTAAGCATATTCAGTACCAATTTCTGGGCTGTACCCGCTTTCAATCTTGTCGATCCTGTAATCACCTCTGGTCCAACGACGGGTGCTATACAAACATCGCAGACCGCTTCTAACTTGGAATTCTTGTTGTTTACTAGACCGATCGTTGCAGCGCCAATTGATTTGGCTTTCTGTAAGCTGGCAATAACGAACTTCGCACTGCCGCTGGAGGAAATACCTATCACAGCATCCTTCTCCGTTATTCCGCACCGCTCGATTAAAGCAACCCCCTCCTCCGCATTATCTTCAAATCCTTCAACAGCCACTCTGAGTGCCGAATCTCCCCCTGCGATATATCCTTGAACTAACAAAGGATCAATTCCGAAGGTAGGTGGACACTCCGATGCGTCAAGCACACCGATTCTTCCTGAAGTACCAGCCCCTATATAAAACATTCTTCCACCACTTTTAAGCACATGATGTAAAATATCAACTGCCTTAATAATTTGCGGAATTTCTGCTGCTACAGCAGACGGAACCTTAGAATCCTGCTGATTCATAAGTCGCAGCATCTCTTCCGTTGTACATTCATCTATCATCAGCGTGTCCGGGTTAATTTCTTCCGTGGTCAATCCCGCAAGATACTGATCCATCGTCATCCTCCTTTACCAGTCTATTAATGAGAACCAAATCAGCAGATGTTATGATATCTCACATGACGATTTGTTAATTTTATTTTAACTGTCAGACCAGCTGTCCGTCAATACCTTTTGAAATAATATTTCAAAATAAAAATTTTTACTGTTTTTTTATTTTGTTAAATGGATAAAAAAAGACATCGGCAATAGAATGCCAATGTCTTTCATTTTTGCTGCAAAGGAGTTGATTCTCTAGTTACGATGCTTGCTAGATAGTATATTGTGAGTCTTGGATAGATACTTCTTCACATTCTGATATTCTGCGCTGGCTACTCCAGCAAACAAAATGTCTATGATGGTGAGCATAGCGATACGTGATCCCATAGCACCGCTCCTTATCGTTACCTCAGGTGTTGAAATGCTTAGGACGATATCAGCCTTATCCGCTAATTCGCTCTTATTATATTTTGTGATGGCAATAAGCGTTGCTCCGTTTTTCTTTGCAATTTCAAGTGTTTCAAGAATTTCGAGCGTATCGCCTGAATTGGAAATAAAGATAGCTACATCATCAGGACCTAGAAGTGTAGCAGCTGTCAATTGACTGTGTCCATCCGTATACGTATGGCACATCTTATTAATCCGCGAAAATTTCTGCTCTGCATCCTTACATACGAGTCCGGAAGCGCCGATGCCAAAGAAAACGATCCGATTGCTTGTGCGAAGCACCTTAACTGCCTGTGCAACCTCATTGCGGTCCAGAACGCTAAGCGTGTCTTCAATGGATTTAATATTATTGCGAGAGATGTTGGAAATAATAATAGACAGGTCATCTCCTGGTTGAATATCGGTGTACTGATCCTTCTGTTCATCATCCATTGAACCAAGTGAAGCAGATATGCTGACAATAAAATTTCGGTACCCGCTATAGCCCATCGTTTTACAAAAACGAAGGACAGAAGCATCACTAGTCTTACTCAACTGGGCTAGACTTTTAATCGAAAGATGAGGAATCTCTTCCAAATTATTCAACGTGTATTCCGCTACCATTCTCTCGACAGGAGTCAGGCTCTCTTTCATTTCCCGAATCTTGATCAAAATATTATCATTTATGGCCATATATTTACCTACTCACATTAGATTCTTTAGTATTAAATCAACTTTAACATTTATAATAAGGGTATTTATCTCGAAATACAAGATATTCATAAGAAACTTATGGTAATTTTTAGTTAGTCAAAGAATTTTTATTTTGGTTTTAAACTGTCATACTGAAATATAATTACGTAAATTATATCGACAAAAAAGCCGATATTATGAAGGTTTAGGAGCTGAATAACTCCAATTTTTCATAAATAGCGGCTTTTCCATTTCAATATCATATTAATTATTCACCTGATTTTATCAGACGCTCATGCAAGAAATCAACGATATGCATCGCTTCCATTTTATCCTTTGGCTTATACTTCTCAATGCCGAGCTTCATTTGCAGCAGACAGCCCGGGTTGCTGGTCAGCATATACCGAGCCTGCGTTTGATCAGCATGCTCCATCTTATGCTCCAGAAGCTGTCCAGCCATTTCTGGCTGCGTTACATTGTAAATGCCAGCAGAACCGCAACAGCGGTCTGCTTCCTTCATTTCAACGAATTGCACATTATCTATCCGCTTCATCAGCTGTCTTGGAGCACCGGAGCTCTTCATGGCATTACGAAGATGACAGGAGTCCTGATACGTAATCCGCAGAGGAAGGCTATCATTCTCAGACTTGTCTTGAGGTTCAGCGAATAAAGGAATTCGCCCCTTCTCCATAATGAGCTGACTAACGTCAATGACACGCGAAGCAAACCAGCTTGCATCCTCACGCCAAGTCTCATCTTCCCCAAGCAAATGATCATATTCTATGAGCAGCGCTCCGCATCCACCCGCATTCGAGACGATATAGTCAACGCCTGCGGCCTTGAAAGCAGCTATATTTGTCTTCGCTAATTCTCTAGCAGCATCCATTTCTCCGCTATGAGCGTGGAGTGCACCACAGCAAACCTGTGTCTCTGGAATGAATACCTCAAAGCCAGCTTCTGATAATAATTTAACAGTATTTACATTCGTTCCGGCGAACATAACATCCATAATACAACCTCTGAACAAGGCCGCTCTAGCGATTGGTGCTCCTTTAGCTGGGTAGAACGTGCCTAATTGCTCAATGACTCCGCGACCAGTAGCTTCTGGTAAAATGCTTTCCATCTCGCGCATATGCTTCGGAAAAAGACGCATCGCGCCTGTTCCTCTAGCAATTCGCTGCAAGCCGGACTTTTGATAGAGTGCAAGAGAGCGTCCAAGAAGCTTCAAGCGGCTGCGTTGCGGGAAGACGCCTTTAAAAAATAAGTTTCGCAAGCCAGTAACAGGCAAACTATGCTCAGCATGATCCTCAATAGCGTCTCGCGCTTGTTCAATGAGCTGTCCGTATTTCACATCAGCTGGACAGACCGGTTCACATGCTCTGCAGCCTAAGCAATGATTCATTTGATCCTTAAACATTTGATCAGGGTCCATCAATCCATCCGCAACGGCTTTCATAAGTGCAATACGTCCGCGCGGCGATTCAGGCTCTAATCCAGTCTCACGGAAAGTTGGACAAGCCGGCAGACAAAATCCACAGCGCATGCAGTTCGTCAATTGCTCATAATCCAACTTCTTAAGCAGCGTTCGCGACAACGGATTGCTATGCTCGATATTGGGCTTATTCATAACGTCACTGTTAGCCATGCTGAAGTACCACCCTTTTTTTCGTTTCTTTTGCAAAGATTTTACCTGGGTTCAATATATGATCGGGATCAAAGGCAGCTTTGATTCCTCTCAT
Source organism: Paenibacillus sp. J31P13 (assembly GCF_056269295.1). Taxonomy (NCBI): domain Bacteria; kingdom Bacillati; phylum Bacillota; class Bacilli; order Caryophanales; family Paenibacillaceae; genus Paenibacillus; species Paenibacillus sp. J31P13. Next base: position 531,184 of record NZ_JBWDNR010000001.1, on the reverse strand, counting down.
GACCTCCATTCCCGCTTCACCGACTTTCCACTCCAAATAAGGGGCCTTCACAATGCCGACGCCATGCTCACCGGTAATCGTGCCGCCTAGTTCAATTGCAGCTTCGAAAATATCAGCAAATGCAAGCTCTACCCGATGAATCTCCTCTGCATCTCTAGCATCGGTTGTCGCTGTCGGGTGAAGATTTCCATCCCCTGCATGGCCAAACGTAGCAATTGTGACATTATGTTTGCGAGCGATTTCATTAATGCGCAGCACCATATCCGCTATTTTGGAACGAGGAACGGTTGCATCCTCTAAAATCGTAGTAGGACGCAGACGCGCCAAAGCGGTAAACGCACTTCTACGCGCAGTCAATAATTTCTCTGCTTCCTCTCGGTTTGCTGCCACTTCGACGCGATCAGCCAGCTCTTGGATGCAAATTTCTCTAATACGTTCAATATCTCGTTCAACTGCTTCAGGATCACCATCCTGCTCGATCAGAAGAATCGCTTCCATATCCCGCGGCAAGCCCAACTTGGCAAAATCATCCACGACCCGAATCGTTGGATTATCCATAAACTCCAGCGTAGCTGGTATAATTTTGGATTCAATAATCTTTGATACGGTTCTCGCCGCACCATACAAGTCCTTGTACATGGCAAGCATAGTCTTCTTCGCTTTCGGAGGAGGAATAAGCTTAAGGGTTGCTTCCGTAATAATAGCCAGCGTCCCCTCTGATCCTACAAGAAGCTTCGTTAGATCATAGCCAGCCACGTCCTTCATCAGCTTGCCTCCAGTGCGAAGAATGCTTCCATTTGGCAGAACCGCTTCAAGGCCAATCACATAATCTTTGGTTGTTCCATATTTTAGACCGCGAAGCCCACCAGAGCATTCTGCGATGTTCCCGCCAATCGTAGAAATACGCATGCTGCTCGGATCGGGCGGATAGAACAATCCAAGCTCTTCGATATGAGCGGTAAACTCGGCTGTAATCATTCCCGTTTGGACTGTCGCTGTTAAATTCTCCAAGTCAACTTCTATAATCGCATTCATGCGATGCATAACCATGACTACCCCGCCCTGCGCAGGAACGGTGCCTCCACATAGGTTTGAACCAGAGCCCCTTGTCACAAGCGGAATTTTCTCTTGAGTCAGCACCTTCATAATTTCGGATATCTGCGCTGTAGATGCCGGGTAAATAACGCCGTCCGGCAAAGCCTGCAGCATAGGGGTACCATCATAAGAGTGCGAGACTAACGCCTCCATATCATCCCGATAATACTTTTCTCCGACAATCAATCGAAGAAGGCTAACAACGTGCGGACTCAACATTATTATTTTCATCCCCTTTTAAATACTAATCAGGTCATCTGATGACTTTACGTTGATTATAACTTATGATTAAAGTAGAGTATAGTATATAAATCAAAGTTTTTTGGGAGGCGCTGCTGTGCAGCCTATTAAAGTAGAGACTGAGAAAGGTTATGAAATCGTAACTCGGCTAATTCTTGGTCAAATTGAACAAGGCCAGCTTGTACCAGGACAAAAATTACCCTCTGTCGTCGATCTTTCGATCTCATTTGGTGTAGGACGATCTACCATACGGGAAGCGCTAAGCGCTTTGAAAGCGATGGGTTGGGTAGATATCCGTCATGGGGGCGGTACATTTGTAAGAAAGGTTCTTCCAACTGATTCGCAGCATGATACGGGAGATCCCTTCGTAGGAGCAGAGTCGGTAAGAGAAATACTGGAGGTTAGAAAAGTGCTGGAGACCGGTACTGCCGCACTTGCTGCCGAAAGACGAACCGATGACGATTTGAATAAATTACAAGCTATTTTGGGGAAAATGGAACAAGCAATGAATAATGACGATACTTATGAAGGCGAACGGGCTGATGTAGAGTTTCATAGCGCCATTGCTGCAGCATCCCATAACTCGCTTCTCATACAGTTAATGGATTCCTTATCTCAACGTTTGACCGAAACAATTGGTAAGACAAGAGAACTATGGTTCTTTGAGGATAAATCGTCAGCCTCACGGCTGCTCGAGGAGCATCTTCATATTTATGAAGCGATTTCTAATCGAAACCGTACAAGTGCTGTAGAACGAATCGAAGCACATCTCACTAAAGTTGAAAATGTCCTCAATAAATCATCTCATAAATAAGCGACGCAGCATTCTTTTCACTAAAAATCGACCGCTCATCTTCTGAGAGTAGCGGTCGATAGTCGCCAATCCGAAATTAAAATCCACATCATTCACCCTCAAATCGCTTTATCGGTATTTAAATAATCGTAATAAAAGATGTAATAAGAGCGCAACCCTTACCACCGACTACATGTACGATAGTTAAAGGGTCACGCTCAGTTCATATATAAGTATAGGATCTGCATGAATCCATATTGAAAGCACCTACTATTTCTTTTTGCGGTGTAATATTGATACTTCGGGTAAAATATTATCCGTTTGTGACTTTTCATTTCTTCCTTTCAAAATAGCCCAAAGTGCAACGCCATCCGCTACAATTACAAGAACTGCAGCGATTAAAGCAAGATCGTCTGCACTCAAACCATCCCCTTGGTTTCCGTTTCCAGACATAGGCGACTACCCCTTACATTAAACATGGTATGTATTAGCCTATGCGACTACCAAATATTTGATTGGGCGTTTGACAATATTTGCCCATGCCAAACCATTTCAATCCATATATTAGCTGTTAGAACGAATAGTTCAAATACTTATCTGCATTGCGAAGACTAGACCAAGAATCTGCACTTTCGCCGCCCTGATACCAGTAAGCAAAGCCAGCAATTCCATGCTGAAAGCCCGATTTATATTTTGCAGTCAGCGAACGCCCCTCTTCAAGCCACATACGATGCTGCAACCCGTCCTTCTGATAACTCGCTGTATATTGGTCTAAATAATCGTTCCAAACTGGTTTAATGAAGTGAGCAGCCATCAGCTTATTTTGTTCAATTAACGAAATATCTTTAGCGGATGCAGCGGACCCGTCTCCATTCAAGGTCCAATCTCTATTATAAAAAGGCAAAGCCAAAATGATCTTCTCGTTCGAAACCACTTCTATCAGCCTATCCAACGCTTTCTCGACAAATGGCAATGAGGCTACTGATCCTGCAACAGAACCCCCGCCCCAATGTTCATCGTAGCCCATCATCAATAGATAATCCGCTTGCATACCTAGCCTGGCATAATCGAATACATCCGTCCAATCCGTCCCTAGATCAGGTGAGACATTGACGATCAGCTTTGCATCTAATTTATCCAGCTTTTTGCCCAAATCGGTAATGAAAGTCGTGAAAAGGGTACGATCTACGGGGGCCATATTTTCAAAATCGATATTAAGACCATCTAGTTCATACTTTTGAACATACAGTGTTAAGTTATTGACGAGATTATTTCTAGAGAGCGTGTTAGATAAGACACGATGCGTCACCTCTTGATCGCTTCGATTGCCGACCATTGCCCATACTTTCCTTCCATATGTATGCGCCCATGTCACAAGCGAAGGTACCGTGACATCTGTCACCATGCCATTATCCCCCAGAAAATACCATCTCGGTGATAAAGTATTCACTTCAGAGTTAATGACGGATTGACGATATTCCGACGTTGTCTGATTATATTGCCAGCCTAAGTGAATAGGATCCGCCGTTCCCTTTCCTGTTTCTAACTCATATACCCAATTCTTGTTTTGCATAACACGATACAAAAGCATGGCAATCTCTTGTCTTTTAATAGCTGTATTCGGATGAAAATTCCCCTTCTCATCGCCCTTCATTAATCCAAGCTCTTGCATGGCCGCAACCGAAGTTACTGCCCAGTTCGAAATGGAGCTTCTATCATTAAATTGGAGCGTAATCCCTAGTCCCTTATTCATTTGTTGAAACGCCCGAGTCAACAAAACAGCAGCTTCCTGTCTCGTTATGGGAGATGAAGGAGAGAAGGTGCTGGCACTTGTTCCGCCAACTAACTGAAGCTGAACGGCTGCCTGAATCCATCCATAATACCAATCGGTTTGAGCAATATCTCGAAAAGAAGATATCGGGCTCGCGACAGGTTCTAGACCGAGCATACGACCAAGAACCGTAACAAATTCTGCTCGAGTCATTGACTTATTCGGTGAGAATTGCGTTTTCGTCGTTCCCGTTAATATATTTTTTTCATACAAAGATATGATTTCATTTTTCGCATAGCTGCTAGATATATCTTGAAATGGTGATCCCGCTGCCACTTGAGCTGAAACAGTAACAGGCTGCAATAGAACGAGACTGCCAAAACATATACATGCCATTAGCGCTGCATTTAATCGAGTCATAATCGATTTCAAAATAGATTCCTACTCTCTTATAAGAACATGAATCTACCCAGCTTATCAAACTATGATCTAGCATTCATTGTAAAAATATTGGATAGAATGGATGTTCAGGCACTTTAATCGTTCCTTCTGCCATTCCGATTAACTGAAAACTATTTTTGCTCTCCATCTAGCTTCGCCAACTCAAATCGTTTTGTTTATTGATTTACACAACTATGTGTGATAGTTTTTTACATATATTCCTATTTGATGATTGGATTGCGGGTGATCTTTCGTGTATGTATCAGACAACTCTTGGATCGGTTTTATTCATTTTCTTTTCTCATTATTTGATACTTTTCTATCAAAATATTTGTTCCTCGCACTCTTTTATGCACTACTGGGCATTGTTTTTATCTTTGTTTTCTTTAAAAAGCGTATGTTTGGAGACGCTTCTCCTAAGGTGAATGATGCTAAGCCTGCAACATTTCAACTACTCAAAGTAATGGAGAAGGTTCTAATTTGGGGCGTAATTGGCTTTATTGTCATTCAACTGATTAGAATTTATTTCATATAGTGATTCTTTTAAAATCCTAATGATCAATGTAAATAAAACAAACGGCAGACTAAGGGAAGTTCCTCGATCTGCCGTTTTGCATTGTTTCTATTAAATATTATTCAAATTATAAGATATGAAATGATAAACCATACATTATGAGATTGCTACACCCGCACTAGCGTAGCCTATCAAAGTACTAACTAAACCTCCGGCATCTGTTGCTGAGAAAACCAGTAACAAACGTGTTTCCGCAGTTACAGGAATATTCAAACCGCTATTAATTCCTGAACTCATCCCACCTACAGTAATAATGCTAGTGATAGTTGGAGAAAGTGTCACTTCAGCACCTGGTATTGGTGAAAAAATATTACTTGTTGCCGTAGAACTAAATAATCGTGCTACAACAGTTACAGTAGAACCTAAAAGTACCACTGAAGCTGTATTGCTAAAGGTAGCAGATATAGAAGTAATGGTAGCATTACGAGGAACTGAGAATGCAAAATTAAGAAGTCCGCCTCCTGCAATACTTGTAAGATTGATATTCCCTCCCACTAAAGCAATACCTGGAAGAGCTGTACCAAAACCTACTAGGCTTGTTAAACCTACCAATCCACCTAATACGGTGGTCATCTCAATTGGAACCCCTGAAGCATAAGGAATTATTGCACCTATTCCTGCTACTCCTGTTGCTCCCGCTGCTCCGGTTGCTCCTGCTGCTCCTGTTGCTCCCGCCGCTCCTGTTGCTCCTGCTGCTCCTGTTGCTCCCGCTGCTCCTGCTGCTCCTGTTGCTCCCGCCGCTCCGGTTGCTCCTGCTGCTCCTGTTGCTCCCGCTGCTCCGGTTGCTCCTGCTGCTCCGGTTGCTCCCGCTGCTCCGGTTGCTCCCGCTGCTCCTGTTGCTCCTGCTGCTCCTGTTGCTCCCGCTGCTCCTGTTGCTCCCGCTGCTCCGGTTGCTCCGTCTGCTCCTGTTGCTCCCGCTGCTCCTGTTGCTCCCGCTGCTCCTGTTGCTCCTGCTGCTCCTGTTGCTCCTGCTGCTCCGGTTGCTCCTGCTGCTCCTGTTGCTCCTGCTGCTCCGGTTGCTCCTGCTGCTCCTGTTGCTCCCGCTGCTCCTGTTGCTCCCGCTGCTCCTGTTGCTCCCGCTGCTCCTGTTGCTCCCGCTGCTCCTGTTGCTCCCGCTGTTCCGGTTGCTCCTGCTGCTCCTGTTGCTCCCGCTACTCCTGCTGGTCCCTGTGCTCCCACCGGTCCCTGTACTCCTGCTGGTCCCTGTGCTCCTACTGGTCCTTGTAATCCTGTTGCTCCTGTCGCTCCTGTTGCTCCCGCTACTCCCGCTGGTCCTTGTGCTCCTGTTTCTCCTGTAGCACCACCAGCTGGACCTGGCGCTCCTGTTGCTCCTGTTAGTCCAACAGCACCTTGAGGACCTCGAAATCCTTCTGGACCCTGATATCCTTCTGGGCCTCGATATCCTTCTGGACCTCGAGGTCCTTGTGGACCTTCAGGCCCTTGAGGACCTTGATGACCTTCAGGCCCTCTGCATCCATGACGTCCCCGCGGAACATTAACCAAAACTTTCTGAGTAATTTTCTTCTTAACAACAATGATACCATTTCCATGTTTTCTTCTCTTTGAACAGCTACTTGCAGTTGTTTTTCTTATACAACGTTTCTTGTGATTATTTGAGTGACTCAGTGAAAGCACCTCCTTATTATTTGCCTTATACTATGTTTGTACTCTATCTATTGATTGGGGCGGTATCTCCTCTAGTCATTAACTTTCCACTAATTTTGCGGAAATGTGTGTTTGGTATTCATATAAAAGCCTTCTGAATTGAAAGTAAGAATACTTGGATTTATTTGTAACTAGTGAAAAAAACTACACGTTAAGGATAGTCTTGTGATGATCGCAGAGAGATCCATGATTTTCACTTTGAAATTTTAATCGAACATTATGTATGAATAGATACTGATTAAACGGAAGAATTGATAAGCTTAGTAAACAAACCGGAGGATAGTGTGGAAGAATCAAAGAAATAAATTTCTATTACTAGTTAATCTAGAGGACATTTAAGTTAAAAAGCCCCGCATCTGCGGGGCTAGGGTATTGTTCTATTTGGCTTCCTCACTAAATTTATCACTTCGACGTGATGTACTATTTCAAGTACTTAACCAATGAATTCTTGAACCCATTCTCCGTTGTAATAAGCAATCCCAATTTGGGTAAAACTATCTTTTAAAATATTAGCTTTATGCCCAGGACTGTTCATCCAATCATTCATAACTTGCGTCGGGCTGTTTTGGCCTTTTGCGATATTCTCACCCGCTGAGCTGTATTGGATCCCGAACTCCTTCATCATATCGAATGGAGAACCGTGTTTCGGTGAATTATGATCAAAATAATTATTGTCGTACATATCCTTTGCTTTAACCATCGCCATTTTTGATAATTCGCTATTCATACTAAGGGATTTCAACCCCACTTTGGATCTTTCTTGATTTACCAAATCTAATACTTGCTGTTCAAACTGGGATTGGGACGTTTTTGTTGTCTCATCCGTTGTTGTTTTTGCCGGTGCTTGATTCATTGGATTTTTTACCGATGTTTGATCGCCATTTAACCAATCAAACCAATTTGAAGAAGATGAATCGGGTACTTGTTTCATCGAAATAGGTGATTTCCCATCCCTCGATGTAATTGATGAAGCTTGGGTCATATTAGATTTCGGTGCTGTGTTATGAGCTTTAGTCGTTTTAGTCTCAATACGTGTTTGATGAGGTGTCACTTGCTTTTGCGTCACGTTACGTGTTTGATGAGGTGTCACTTGCTTTTGATTCACGTTGTTATTAGCTGTACATCCAGTTATCAATAAAAGTCCTGCTAAAACAATAATTCTAAACATTAAACCCATCCCCCTCGATTGACGTTATCGAGTTTAAGATTCACTATTAGGTCATCATTTATTCTTCAATTTTCGTTCTTTGAATGTCCATAAATTGCGATCCACTCTTCAACGCCAGAAGCGACAGCTTTTCCTATGGCAAGTCAGATTTGCTTTTTATAAAAATTAGGTTAATAGTTAACTTAAGCTCCTGACCATTAAGCTTTAATGTAATTTGCAACAATACGGAGAACCAGTGCTAATTTTCCGATTTAATCCAATAAAATAGCAAAAGCACCCCCACATTAGGGGTGCTTTTTAGAGTTAGGCTTTCTCTACAGAAAGAAGCGCAATATAATACGCACTATTCGGTACTGCTAAATCAATTGGATATTTACCAGCATTGTTTTTGTATTGTTTTTTTACTCCCAATTCATTAATCAGTTCGCCGAAATAAAAATTACTATCCGCGATAATAGCAGTGTGTAAGGCTGTTTCACCTTTTTTGTTTTTCAATTGAGGATCAACCTTACCGTCTTTTAGAACCTTGTAAACATCAACATTATTTTCCTTAATGGCCAATTGCAACAAAGAATCTCCTGATTCCTCATCTTGACTGTTCACACTGACCTCTTTAGCGCCTATAGCTACTTTCAGTTTATTAGCATTCATCTGTCCATCAATACTAATTATCGCTTTTAGATTCTTTACGTATTTTACCGTAGTTTCTTGATCATCTTTTCCATCGGTGTTCCCATTATTTGCAGGATTAGTTGAAGTAGATTTCTTACTCAAACTGATCTGTGTATCTGTTAACCCCGTTACAGAGTAGCCCAAACCATCAGCGACAGTTCTTACTGGCAAGTATGTCCGACCATTCACTAGTAATGGCTTGTCAGTTAGAGCAAGTTGTTTTCCATCTACCGTAATTTTAACGTTCATTATTTTTGCAACAAGGTCAGTGTTGGCAGCTACAGCAACAGTTGAAACACTTAATGCTAGACCGAAAACCGCCCCAGCTATAAATGTAGGTAATTTTTTCATTGGTTAATCCTCCTATATAATAAAGTAGCAAACATCACTTTTCATTATAACGGAATATTTATCCAAGTGCATGTTTAATTTAAAACCATATAGTGAAGCGTTGAATTCTATAGGAGTATTGGATGTATTCGATAAAAAAACCAGATTCTTGGGCTTTTAGACGATTTGGGAATGATTCTGATACCAGTGACAGCCAACTATCTTTTATCCGGGATCGTGGTTTAATCACTTTGATTATAGGAGTTATTTTTATCTTAGGTGGAATACTCAACATTATTAATTGATGGAATTCCCAAGTCTTTGCCTACAACTTCATGGATTGCTATTCTTGCTCCGCTTGTTGTAGTCTTTGGACTAATTATCATTATGAAAAAATATGCTTTCGGGGATATGTTCTTTGATAGCGGCACCATAGTTATTTCTGAAGAAAATAAAAAGAACCCTTGCTGGACAAGGATTCTGTGTGTTTAAGTTATGGTGATCTGAACAGGGTTCGAACCTGTGACCCCTACCCTGTCAAGATAGTGCTCTCCCAGCTGAGCTACCAGATCATATTAGCGACAATTAATAATATATCAGGATTCAAAGGTGAAGTCAACGGTTTTTTCAGCTTTTTATTGGGTTATTTTACATATCGACGTTTTGGCTATACTAATAAAGAAGGGTCATATCAAATCATAAAGATGCAACAATTTACCTTATCCTCACGTCAATGTAAGTGCTGCAGCAAAAATACTAAGGGGTGATTTTATGAGAAAGCGATCTTTTCTAATACTGACTCTAGTCGCTATGATGCTTCTGACACTAAGCCAGACCGCATGGGCATTTAAGGATGTCAAAAATGACGCTAACGAACAAAAAATAATTGAGCTTCAAAAGCAAGGAATTTTAAAAGGCGGTAATAAAGATGAGAAATTCAATCCAAACGGTAAGTTGACTTATGCGGAAGGCATATCAATCATTGTCAAAGGCATGGGGCTTAATATTGACAACATTCGTTTCATTAAAAAACCGGAAGCTACTGATTACTTCCCGAATCTTAAAAATAATGCCTGGTATTCAGAAGCTTTCATCATAGCAAGCATCAACGGTCTTGATATTCCAAAGTCTGTTAAAGCTAATGACACGATGACTCGTGAGCAATTTGCCCACCACCTTTTTAAAGGCATTATCAAAAATGGCGATTATGCCTTTACTGAAATTTACATGATGCTTAAAGATGAAGGAGAAGTTAATAAGACCTACATGGATAGTATCCAAAAGCTGCTTATTAGCAAAATCGTAACCATTGATAAATCCAACAAGTTTTATCCTAAACAAGCTATTACACGCAGCATTGCAGCAGGCTGGTTATATGACGCTATCACCTTTGTAAAGGAGACTAAACCAATCGAAAACCTGCCTGAACAACCAAATCTGACATATAACTTAACCGTTACTCCAGTAAATGCAGAAGTGAACAAGGTTACTATAAGCGCACAAGTACCGCATCCTGGTTATGGAATCCGTATCTCCTCTATCGGTTTTGAAGGTAAAGAAGCTATCCTATACGTCGAAGCTATTTTGCCTGATCCAGACAAGATGTACCCGCAAGTGATTACCGATGTTCAAGTATCCACTTACGTTGATGCAGCTTACAAACCAGTTCTTCCTACATCAGCTAATTCGAGCACATCTAGTTCATCCAATCTAAAGATCATCACCGAATAAAGGAATAAGGCTTCTCTGCTTGTCTGATCCATTGATCTGACAGCAGAGAAGCCTTTTTTCAGTGCGATATTTCTTATTGCTCTTCATCAAACCAATTATAGAAGTTGTTGTTAATAAATTGTGCAACCAGCATATAGGGTGCCATTTCTTCAACATTCAAGTCTTCCTTGCCTCTAATTTGAAAATAAAGCCACAAAGCGATCGTATCCGTAAATGTAATCGGATCATAATCGGTTCTGCTCATTAAATCCGCGATTAAACCCATACAATCTTCGAAGGCTGCCTCGCCATCCAAATCAAACTCATTAATTTTTATTTTGAAATACGTATAGAGAATAGGATATTCTTTGTTTCGTACTAGGGACTTACTGAATAAGGAAGTTGAAAAGGCAGCAACTAAAATACCAAGCTTCCATCTTCTTTCTTGCTCGCTAATCGTGTGATCCTGCTTAAATCGTTCTATAAGATCACTATATAGATTCTCTTTTAAAACGTCGACTTGTGCAAAAAGCAATCTTGATTTTTCCTTAAATAAAGATTCTTCTTTATGATTTGAGAACAAATGATATCCCCCTTCAAAGCTGGAACTGTTATGAAGTCTATTATATCACAGGTCGATTGCATTTTATAAAACCGCTAACGGCAGCATTATTGCAAAAAAAGAAGAAGGAGAAGCTCCCTCTTCTTTTTTATATGTATGGATTATTATGTGCCAAATACCTGATCATCGGTCCGCTGATCATTCGTATCTACCGAAAAAAGATAATTTCCAGAGCTATGTCTTTTTCCATGAATCCAATATCCCTCATACGTTGTATTGTCTGACATCTCCTTCATAATGCCATGTCCATGCATCTGGTCATTCCGCCAATCTCCTCTATACTCCCAGCCGCTCGCATAGCGACGATAATAGCCTTTACCATGTCGTAAACCGCACACCCATGATCCTTCATAGCGATCCCCACCAGCTAGATCGAATGTTCCTTCGCCATGAAAAACACCATTCAACCATTTCCCGCTATAGCTGTAACGCTTGAATTTATCCGTCAATTTCCCAGTACCTTGAGGCATTCCCTCATGCCACTTCCCAACATACTGCAGTCCGTTATTGAAAATCACAACGCCATAGCCATGGGGTTTACCGAGCTCTTGCTCTCCTGTATATACATAACCATTCGATTGGTTCATTCCTTTAAATACATCTCTTATGCACGTTATAGCTTGATTGAAAACTTCTGTCATTAGGCACCATCCTTATTTATAATAAATAAGAGTATATGGCAATCCGTCTAAACATTCTGTCACAAGGTGTTGTCGTTTAATATTTTTTATTAGACAAAAAACTACGTTCTAAAAAAAAGAAAGTTAGGACGCTATCAAAACCAACCTAATCTTCATAAAGCACATGTGCAAGATGTTGATACAGCTTTGCGCTTGCTTGCTTCAAAGGGTAATCGGAAGCTTTGCATAACAAGCCTAAAGTCATATCTATGCTCCTGTTCATCTTGCGTATTGTTGTTCCTGCTATTTCCGGCTTCAAAGCAATCTTTGGTACGAGCGCAATGCCTAATCCACTTTCAACATAAAATTTCAAAGCCGTCATACTCCCAATCTCCATCGTATCGAGCGAAATAATGCCAGCTTCCTGCAAAACCATCTCCAATTTCTTTCGATACGGACACGCTGCTGCTGTGATAAGGAGTCGATGAGCCTGTAAATCATGAGCTTCAATGACCGTTTTTTGAGCAAGTGGATGATCCGAAGGCATCAAAAGTACAAACTCTTCTTTAAATAACGGTTCAAAGTATAGCACTGAACCGAGATTAGGCGTCGAACATAAAGCCAAATCAATTTCCCCATTCAGAAGCTTTTCACTCAAAGCAGGGGTGCTTGCAATATCTAACGAGATTTGAATGCTTGGGTATTGAGCGATGAAACGTTTTAAAATTTCTGGCAAGCGATAGCTTGCATTTGGCTCCGTCACCCCCAAACGAACACTCCCCGCTTCTCCTAACTCCATATCCGACAAGCTTCGTTGCAGTTGATCCATTCGTTGTACGATATCTAAGCTTTGTTCATAAAACAGTCTTCCCGCTTCTGTTAATTGAATTTGTTTGCCGCGTGCAAGGAGTTGAACGCCCAAATCTGCTTCAAGCTTCTGTATTTGCATCGTTACGGTCGATTGCGCGTAATTCATTTCTTCTGCAGCTCGATTAAAACTCCCATATTTCACAATCAAATGGAATGTTTTCAATGTTTTTTTATCCACATTTATACCTCTTTTTAAACCATTCATTTTTTTGAATTGAATCATCATTTAATTCAATTATACAAATCCTTTTTTGAGAAGTAAAATTTAACTATCATATCTTTCATTAAGGAGCTACCCTATGAACTTGAAAAACAAAGTGGCCATTGTTACTGGCGGAGGTACTGGAATTGGAAGAGCAACATGTCTCGCTCTTTCCCGTAGAGGTGTAAAGGTAGTGGTGAACTATTCACGTTCCACATTCGAGGCAGAAGAAACGGTTGAAATGATTAATAAAGAAGGCGGTCAGGCTTTCATCTATAAAGCAGATGTTTCTATAGATAACGAAGTAAGATTGATGTCCGATGAAGTGGTTCAGTGTTTTGGAGCGATTGATTTACTCGTAAATAATGCCAGTATAACCTATCATATTCCGATTGATGATTTAGAAAGTGTGACAGAGGAATCCTGGGATAATCTATTCAATGTAAATGTCAAAGGAATGTTTAACTGCGCGCGAGCTGTCGCTCCATACATGAAGTCAAACAAACAAGGAGCTATTGTAAATATAGGCAGTATAGCCGGTCAAACTGGTCTGGGCTCCTCTCTCCCTTATGCAGTATCCAAAGCTGCTGTTCACGGACTAACGAAATCATTAGCACGCGCATTAGCTCCGGCTATTAGAGTCAACTGTATCGTACCCGGAGCGGTCGCGACAAGATGGTGGACCGGCAGAGAAGAACAGATGAATAAGCTAGCCCCTCAACTTTTGCTTCAGCGCATTTCAACACCAGAGGATGTAGCTCAATTAATTTGCGTAGCGCTAGAGCAAGAAGCGATGACAGGTCAAATTATTACAGTAGACAGCGGTCAAACGCTTTAATACCATTGAATAGCTCTAAACAATCAATGGAAGCCTCCGTTTCAACATCCTCTTTCTCGCATATCATTACAAAATAATGAGCAGCTATTGCGAAGACACCTCTTCACAAGCTGCTCATTTTTGCTACAGAATCATTAGTCCCAAACAAACTGCTTAAAGTAATTGTAATCTTACACAGTTTTAATAAAAGTAACACGATCAAAGTCAGTAATAAAAAAGTCTTTCTCATATTCGATTTGATCAAAGCCTAATTGCTCATAGAAAATCAGAGTCGCCTTATTCTCAGCATGACCAAGTGTATACAGGATCACCTTTTTCTCACCGAGCTCTTTCATTTTTTCGCAGATACTTTGGATCAATGCCCTCCCTATACCTTGCCTCTTAATTTCCTTCTTAACGACTACTCCAACAATTTCATATAGCTTTAAATCCAAATTAAATAGGAAGCCTGCATGGCCTAAAATACTTCCATCTTCTGTGACCATTACAAAATAACCGCTATTCTCAGTGCTTTTATTTGATAAATAAGCATTCCAGCGCTCTGGATATTGGTTGATGATGAATGCAGGAAACTGAAGGCTATGCTCTCTCATTATCCCCATAACAAATGGTTGATCTTTTCTTTCTAATGATCGGATCAACATAACGAACGCACCTTCTTATTTATAGTATGGATAATCCATCATATCTTGAACTTGCTTAACGCCATCCGCATGAGTAAGCGATTCGACAACGAATAACCCAAGGTCAATCGACGCCGAAACGCCTCCTCCAGTAAAAACATTTCCATCACGGACAAAACGCTCTTTGACTACCTCAGCACAATAAGGTGTTAGGAGGTCGAACGCGGATCGATTCGTCGTTGCCCTTCTCTCCTTCAAAAAGCCAGCTGCGCCCAATATTAAGGCACCTGTACATACGGATACCTTGTATTCAACATTTTGAGCGGTTTGAATCCATGAAATAAACGTGGAATCGAACCTAAGCTGCCGGGTAGAGAATCCTCCTGGGATAAAAACCAAATCATATCCTGACAAGTCAGGGTAAACATGATTAATTTTAATCGTTAATCCCCTATCGTCGGTAATCTCTTCTTTATTGGAGCAAAAGTCCCATGTCACATCATCTTTCAATCCTAATACCTTCATTCTTGTTAATGCATCATAAAACCCCACAAAATCTAATGTTGTCATGCCATCAAACAGTATAAAAGCCATCTTCATTTTGATACACCTTCCCCTTCTTATTATTTTATTGTTAAGAAAAACAAAAAAAGTATTTGATCCAATGATCAAATACTTTGCCCAGGCGTACGGCCGTTATCAGTGTGCTCCCTCATGGTCATCCATGTTTACGCCAGTAACACACTGTTCAGTTGTTTTTATTATTATACTTTTTATTGTCAGAAAATTCAATATTCATTCCTCATATAGGTAATCGATTATATGAGCCAACAACAGCCCAAATCATGTTATGGATCATAATCGTCCAATCGAATCTAGTAATTTAAGAATAGAATAAATTATCTTCTAGAAGAGGAGGAGATACGAATGAGATTCAGAAGAAATAAAGTGATTGTTGTATTTGTTAGACCTGGTCAAAGAGTTCTTGTTATCGCCAAGAAAAACCGCAAGCGTAACCGTCGATTCTAATTTTTTTGCTGCGCCTGATCATTCAGGCGTTACTACATAAGATGACTAACAGATTATATCGTTGAACGGCGAAGCAGAAGATAAGTCACGCCTGCGAATATAACGATGAGAGGAAGCATCCATAGACTATAGTCCAAAGCTGTTTGTTTGCCCATCCAATCAAAGATGGCTGGATACCAGTTTAATTGTGTCGCCATAAATCCTAAAATTGTAAATATGAATAGAAGAACCGCTGAAATGATAAACATGCCATTTTTCCCTGTACGCTTGTGAGTAGCAGCAATCATCATTCCCGAAAAATGCATGAACAACAGAATGACAAGAGGTACTGTGAACTGATTGATAAGAGGACCATCACTAAGATACGGTACATTAAAGAAGTACAATCCGCTGCCCCAAGCCCCCGTCCAATTTTCTATGAGTGCCAAAAGAAAAAGCAGGGCGGCTGATCCAATGCTTGTTAGAATGATCATAGCCGAGGTCCCCAAATAGTAATCCTTTCTACTCACACTCAAACCAATCGCGAACGGAAATGTCTGTGCCAGTGTGATAATACCTGCTACGAACATATAAATGAAGATGCTCGCAATCCCACCGGTTCTGATAGGCTCAATGACAAGAAGACTAATAAAAAGATTGACAATAAAGCTCGAAAGCATGACCAGCCAAGGGATGATAAACCATGACCACTTATCTCTGCTATGCATTTTAACTACGCTTGCGACTCGATTCATCAGACTTCTACCGCCTTTCTTTGCGTCTTTCCATTCGTTAGATAAATAATTAACTGCTGTAGGGACACAGGAGCAAGCTCAAGTCCCAATGCTTCTGCTTGCCTGCGTTCCCCAGTATTCCAATGGCCAATTACAGTTGCTGATACCAGATTGCCAAAAGGTTCACGATGGATGACCTCCTTGCCCGCTGTGAAGGAATCCACAGCAGCTTTAGGTCCTGCAAGAGAAAACGCTCGGCCGCGAAGCGCCTCTGCATCCTCATCAATGATTAAGGTTCCATTATCAATTACCATCACATGCTCCAGTATACGGCTTACTTCATCGATGAGATGTGTAGATAGAATAACTGTCCGAGGATGCAGGGCATAATCCTCAATCAGACGATCATAGAACAAGCTGCGGGCTACTGCATCAAGACCTAGATAGGGCTCATCGAATATCGTGAGCGGCGCACGGCTCGCAAGGCCAACAATAATGCCGACTGATGAGAGCATCCCTCTGGAGAGCTTCTTCATTCTCCGTTTCAGCGGAAGGCGAAACTCCTCTGCTAATGAGAGCGCATAATCGTTATCCCAGTTGGGAAACAAGGAAGCAGACGTGTTCAGCACATCCAAAATACGATAAACATCAGGATACTTCTGGCTCTCCTTGATAAAACAAATTTGACTGAGTACGCCATTATTTTCGTAGGGATGCTCTCCGAATACTCTTAGTTCCCCGCTAGTTGCGAACAGCTGCGCTGTTATCATATGCATGATCGTCGTCTTCCCTGCCCCGTTCCTGCCCAGCAATCCGTAGATTTTCTCTTCTTCCATGGTGAAACTGACATTATTTACTGCCTTCACATCTCCATACGACTTCGTCAACCGATCCAACTCGACTACTTTACCCATTATGAATTATCCCCTCTCCGGATCATTTCCGTTAATTGATCAGCTGTGATGCCAAGCTTCTTCGCTTCTCGAACCATCGTCACTACAAACTCTTCGAAGAATAGTTCTTTCCGCTTCTCAATTACTTTCCCACGAGCACCCTCTGCCACAAACATGCCAATCCCTCGCTTTTTGTACAAAATTCCTTCGTCAACGAGCATGTTTACACCCTTCGCGGCTGTTGCCGGATTGATCTTGTAAAAGGCTGCAAACTGGTTCGTTGAAAGAACTTGCGATTCCTCAGGCAGTACACCCTCAATAATGTCATCTTCGATTCGTTCTGCAATTTGAACAAATATAGGGCGGCTGTCATCAATCAAAAATGCCATTTCTCTATCACCACCAAACTGGTTAACTACTCATGTAACTAACCATACAACCTAAAGGGATCATTGTCAACGAATTTTACAAAAATAGGCTGTTCCCACTGTTTATCACACTATTTATTAAGTCGATTCCAATATTCATTCCACAAAAAAACTCGGTCTCAACACTTGTTGTTGCAAGTGTTAAAACCGAGTTTTTTTACAAAATAATAATTTCATCCTTATGGTGATCATCTATCATTGCTTTTTATTTACGTCCAAAATCCGCTTTAATTTCTCCCCACTCTTCCGTATTCCATTTAACAATTTTATTGTCATACGTATTTGTCTTCAACCAATCTAATGCCCAATCAGCCAATTCCCAAATCTGCTTCGTCGAAGCATCTCTGGTCAAGGTTGAAGCAACCTTCTTGTTTCGTATCCAAGCAAGAGCAGTCCTTGAATCACTATAGATAGTTTTGCTGCTGCCTTGTTTCTTCAAGTAATCAAGCCCATGGATCACAGCGATAAACTCACCAAGATTATTCGTTCCGTTCGGAATTGGGCCTACATAGAACAATATATCCCCAGTCCCTGTATCCACGCCTTTGTATTCTACCGGTCCGGGATTCCCCCTTGTGCCAACATCAACAGAAATACTATCATAATCTATTGATTGCTCAGCAGGCTCTGAGGAGCGCTTCTGTGCGCCAAAGGTAGATTGTTGAGGTTTGTCCTTAATTGGCGCTTTACCTTTGCCCCAGTGACTTTTCCAGCCTTCCTTGAAAGCAGTCAACGCCTCAGCCTTTGACTCATAAGATTTATATTTAGCCTCTGGATATCCATTCACTTGTTCTTGGCATTGCTTCCATGTCTCATACACACCGCTTTGTTTGCCAACCCAAACTACATAATGCTTGCTTGCTGCCATTGTTCGAAGCCTCCGCCCATATTATCTTTTCTCAAGAAAAAAATCCCCCTTTACTACAATCTGTGATTAATCTCAGATTGTGTAAAGCAAGGATCTCATTCTATTACTATGTAAGCATTCAGTTTATTAATCCCTATAGTAAAGCACTAGTCTTTACTAGGTTTTAATAGGTATGCCGAGGACGGGAATCGAACCCGTACGGTGGTCACCCACCGCAGGATTTTAAGTCCTGTGCGTCTGCCAGTTCCGCCACCCCGGCATGTTGTAAGAGCTTTGCAAATGGTGGGCCCTGAGGGACTCGAACCCCCGACCAATCGGTTATGAGCCGACCGCTCTAACCAACTGAGCTAAGGGCCCTCGAAAACGTATATTTCAACGTATTGATCGAAAGGTTGGTTGCGGGGGCAGGATTTGAACCTGCGGCCTTCGGGTTATGAGCCCGACGAGCTACCGGGCTGCTCCACCCCGCGACGTATATCCATTTGTTTCAAAGCTATTTGAAATGGCGACATAAAATAATATACTACAGGAGGGGGTTTTAAGTCAAGCAAATTATACTAATTTATTTTTAATATTTTTTTAAGGTATAAAACGCACGCCATAGCGGCCTTTTCGCGAGCGAAATACTTCTACTTCGTGAGGTGATTCATAACCGTAAATCCACCAATCATTCTCCATCCTTTTGACAAGGCACCCCGCTTGAAACTTCGTTTCATACAGTCGTACCCAGTATACCCATCTCATCTCTATCCCTCCTTATAAATGAATTTTAATAATTGCTTCTTTAAGTATGTGAAACTTAGAATACCCTAATTCAGGATAAAACAAGCAAGCTAGAACAAATGAAATCGACTTCCTATCACCCTTCACATCAATCATGATTATGCCTATTAATGGATATCCTTGAGACACAGCAGCTCGTATTGCCGCCTGTAAAAGCTTTCTCAACTATGAATAGACATATAACCAAAAGAAAGCCCACAATCGACTCTAGGCCGATTGTGGGCTTTCTTGTTTCTTTATTCACCTCTAGGCATTGGCATAATACCGATTGATCCATCGGTGCCTCCACCATTCGGATTAGCCTTTATTTTCTCTAACACCGCATTACCCTTCGTTTCCCACTCCGCCAGAGCCTCTTTTGCTGTCTTCGTCCCTTTCAGCACTTCCTGGAACAGCTCATAGCTGGAATTCGATGCTTCATAAATACCAGGCTTTTCACGATAAAGCTTATCTGGATCCGCAGATGAAGGCGGGATAGGTCTCAGTGATGTGAAAGCATCCATATTGTATTGAAGTCCGCCAATTGGCGTCAAAAATTCTTTACGCGCAACCATCTCATAAAGGCTTCTTGATTTGAGCTTAGCCCAATCCCGGCCATTCGTAAATTTAATAAATTCCCAAGCATCTTTATCATTTTGTGCCTTTGCATTGATACCCATCAATTGGCTTAACCCAATGCTGCCTCCAACCTCAGGATCAGAAGGACTAACCGGTACGGTTACTACATCCCAATCTACTGCTTCAAAATCTTTAATTTTCGATGCGTTGTCTTGTGCTTTTTTCAGTTCATTGATATAACCGTATTCACCGATAGTCATTGCAATTTTTCCTTTGATGAATAAGTCACCATAGAACGGATCATAGCCGCCAGTTTGACTTTGCTTCTCGTACATTTTGTTCATATACTCCTGATTAGGAATAATTTTATCATTGTATAGCGACGCAACAGTACTCCATACATCTTCCCATTGAGCCGTGTTGACAAGCATTTTCTCGCCTTTGTCATCCCACGTTTTCAACTGCAGCGAAGAAGCATAATTTTGCATATCACCATAGCCGTCAGAACCTGACCAGCGGTTAAACGAGAAGCCAAACTTACGATCCTCTCCTTCACCATCTGCTACCGTTCTTGCAAGATTAAGAACTTCCTTCCATTCCATCTTGTCAGTTGGAGGTGTTAGTCCTTTATCTGTAAACATTTTTTTATTATAAAAAAGTGCTGAAGAGCTGAAAGTCGGTGTGAGTGCAAATAAATTACCGTCACCTGCGGCTTTGATACCGTTAATAACAGTCGGAACATAATCAGTTAAATCGAATTTATCCTGTGTAATGAGTGGATCAAGCTGCTTCAGCAAGTTATCCTGTGTTAAACGGCGCAGCATATTGTAGTCAAGAACGACAACATCAACAGGATTTTGACCATTGAGCATTTCTTTCATCTTCTCATAAGGATCCGGTTGCTCTACTGGTTTACTTGAGTCTTCTGGTTGATTAAATCTTTGATCATCGTAATTAATTGCACCTACGATTTCAAACGTAATATTTGGATGTGTCATTTCGTACATATCTGTATACTGCTGACGGAAATATGGTTCGTTGTCCGAGCCGCCGTATAGAACGCCTATACGCAATACACGTTTCTCTGTGGAATCACTGCCGCTCCCACTGCATGCTGACAGCAAGCCGATCAGCAGTGTAAGTGTTAAGCTAATCATCGTGAATTTAAGAAATTTTGATTTCAATACTCGTCTGTTATTCATTCGATTTAACCCCCCAATGATTTAGGCGGAGTAATAATGATCCGCTCACCGTCAAACTCCATTGTAGCTTTATCTTTAATATTTAGAGCTGTGAGATACTCCTTTGGCACTTGCAAGCGTCCGACTCGGTCAACCACAACATAGGCTTCATGAATCGTTTGCAAGTTTCCAGCTACGACAAGCTCTGCTTCGCCATCCGCATTAATATTCGGATTTCGCTTTATAAACTCCGTACTCGTTAATCCATCGCGAATGGCAACGACACGATCCACCTTGCTTGCTAGTGACAAATCATGCGTTACAATGACGATTGTAATTCCAATTTCACGGTTAAGCTTACGGAAAATACCCATAATCAAGTCGGAGGTTGCCGTATCTACGGAGCCAGTCGGTTCATCAGCTAGAAGTAGCTTTGGTCTATTGGACAACGAGATCGCAATAGCAACCCGTTGTTGCTCCCCGCCTGAGAGCTGATGAAGCTTGTTATGCATACGCTCCTTCAGCCCTACCCACTCCAGTAGTTGCTTCGCATAAGCACGATCAACCTTGCCTGAGAGCATCATTGGCATTTCTACGTTTTCTAGCGCAGAGAGGTACGGCAGCAGGTTTCGGGCGTTATTTTGCCAAATGAAGCCTACTGTTTCCCGCTTATAACTGACTAGATCTTCTTCGGTAATTTTCAACAAATCCCAAGGTCCCACTTTAACCTGACCAGCAGAAGGGCGATCAAGACCGCCCAACGTATTGAGAAGAGTTGATTTCCCGCTGCCGCTATTTCCGATGATTGCCATTAGCTCGCCTTCATTGACTTTTAAATTCAAGCCTTGCAGGGCGACAACCTCTAGATCATCGGTTTTGTATATTTTTACTAATCCTTCGCAATCGATCATCGCTGTCGTCATCAACGTTCCTCTCCCATCTTGACCGCCTGATGGACTCTCAGCCTACGAATATGCAGGAAGAGTATCAGTGCGCCAACCAGCATCATAAATCCAACTACAATAAATAACTGATTGGTATCGTTTGAATTGAAGATTACACGGAACGGCGGTACCGTTTCAGCAACATTTTCGGTCGTTTGCAGGAATGGCAGGAAGAGCAAGCTGACCGCTTTACCGATTAATACGCCAAGCCCTATCGCAAGACCTGCCGTAAATACTTGCTCCAGCAACAGCATGCCAGTAAGCTGCCTGCGCGAGAGTCCCATTGCGCGAAGAACCCCAAATTGAACGACTCGACCTGACAGATTAAAGAACCAATAAAGGATATAACCTGCCAACGTAATAATGACTGATACAAGGAATCCTAAGCTTAGAATACCGAAAACGCCGCCCCTTGTTGGATGTTTGGACTGAGTTAATAGCTCAGCTCTTACGTCCTTCACGGTAGCCAGCTCAATACCAGCTTTTTGAAGAGACTCAATAATAGGTCCAAGCTTCGCATCAGGCTTCATTTTCAACCAAACCTCGTAAGGCATAATTGGAAGCTGATCATAAATATAATCCAGATTGGTAATGACGAATGGTGATTTATCCGGATACTGGCTAGGCCAATACGGCAGGATGCCCACTACGGTAAACTCAATCATCCCATCTGGGAAACCAACTGAAATAGGGTCACCGAGCTTCAATTGATTTTTCTCGGCTACCTTGGATGGGATAATAGCTGCATGCTCATACAGTCCTAAATTATTTAAATAATAGAAAGGATGAACCGGAGACAAATCATTTCGGAACCATGCTACTTTCGAAAAATCGACGTTATCGATACCCATTACAGTACCTTGACCGATCGATTTCCCAGAAATAACGATATTCCCTTTTGTCTGCAAAACACGTGCTGCAGCTTCTACTCCTTCTAGCGTTCGGAATAACTCAAAAGGAGGTTCCGTGTATAAAGTACGCGATGGCACGGTTTGACCGCCGCCACCGCCTCCTCCATTTCCTCCGCCAGACCCGCCACCAGATCCACCGCCCGAGCCACCGCCATTTCCTCCACCTGTTCCGCCGCCAGAACCAGAATTCCCTCCGGATGGTTGTATAATCTCCGGTGAGCCTTCCCATACGGTCTGAATTGTGACATCTGTACCATATTTATATAAGGTTCTTTCTGTCGAATTCAAATCGATGGTTCGAGCTGCAGAAGCATTATATACGCCAAGCCCAAGTGTCAAAACCAATAAAATCATAAGCGGATAATAGCCTTTAGAAGAGCGTGAAAGCTGTGTTAGCGTTAAATAAATAGGCACTGGCAAAAATTTGCGTCCCAGCCAATTAAATAGCTTCAGGAACCACGGAAACAAACGCAAGCAAAATAGTCCAAGAGCAAAAATGGCTAATGCAGGTACGAAAAATAGGAATGGTTGAACATTTAACTGATCTGTAGTCATTCCCGTTTGGAACGTAAGCATTTGCCGCTCGTTAAACATATACCAGCCGTAGCCTGCGGCACCGACTAGCAGTACATCAAGATACCAGCGCTGCCAGCCTGGCTTTCGATCGGATCTTGCAAGCTCCTGCTTGTAGTTTACGATTGAAGACCTGGCATAAATGATAGCAGGTATAATCGTCGCAAGAAGTGCAAGCACTACAGCTGCCACGCCTGCAATGATCGCTTCCGTAGAGAAGCCAACAGGAATCGACTTACGACTGACGAAGGATAGAAAGCCATTGGCTGATCCGATGCTCTTCGCCATAAACCATCCGATAAACGGTCCTATTGCAAGTGATATTCCGCCCAGCAGCAGTCCTTCAAGCAAATAAATCCATATAATCTGCCTTGTACTGGAGCCGCGGCTTCGGAGCACTGCAATATCGCTTCGTTGTTTATCCAACGATTGACGTGCGTTCATCGCAATGAAGTAAAAAACCATCGCTAGCATAGGTGCAGCTAGCGTGAACAGCAAGGTTTGCAGCTGCAAGCTTTGCTTCTTAAACTCCGTCAGCGTGGAAGCGAAGGAAATTTCCACTCTTGTATCTTTCAGACGCTGATACAATTCGATGTTGAGTCGCTCTAGCGTTCGACCGAGCGGTGTCAACTGGCTTGTTTTAATCTCCGATAAATCAAACGCGTAATACCAGCTTGCATTGTGAAGAGGAATCTTGTTCTTTTCTAGCAGCGCTTTGTTGAATGCTACATCACTGATTTGGAACGTATTCAGTAATCCCTCCATGCCTTGATACCAATATGAACTTGTATCATCAAGCGGTTTTACCGCCCCGACGACTTTGACCTTAAGTGTTAGATCAAGTCCGCCGTATATCGGATACTCAAAAACATCGCCGATATGTATATCATTTCTGTACATTGCTTCTTCGAACATAACCGCTTCGAAATTGGTTCCGTCCCCTTCAGCGTTAACAAACCATCTGCCTTGCGTCAGCTCTGTGCTTTTTTCCAGCCCAGACATGCTCATAATAGTAAGCTGACGATTGCGGCCAGCATCTACCTTGGAAGGATCCTCGGGCACAACTTCCGAGCTTCGAATGGAATAGCTGTTAACAAAGGTTTGAAATGGAAACCCAATTTCTTTCGGCACACCCTCAGAAATGTAACGCTGGACCTCTGCCAGCGACTTTGTGTCCGTCTTCCCACCTGAAGGTGATTGATAACGCATAAGCAGCGATCCTGCCGGTAAGCCTTCACTTTTCTTCTGCAGAGATTCGGCTACGACTCTCTTTAGAGCGCCGTCTGCGTACATCGGTATACTCGTTGCGAAAGCTACCGCTAAAGTAAGACCGGCCAGCGTGCTTAACGTAAGCCAACGCGTGTTCCACATTTTGCGGAACAAAAAACGAAACAACGGAATTCCCATTGGCTATCGACCTACGACTTTCTGCCCGGGCTCTAGCCCCTTAAGAATCTCGATTTGAGTAGAGTTTTGTTGACCTACCTCTACATCGACCTCTCGTTTACCGTTAGCATCAATAACTTGCACATACGTACGGGAGCCGATAGAACGAAGCGCTGAAGGAGGAATGACAATGGCATTTTCAGTTCTCTTCGTAATAATGTTGATGGATAGCGGAGCGCCGCGGTTAGCCGTCTTTGGCAAGTCTTTAATTTCAACGATTAGGAAATCCTCTGGACGTTCTGGTTTCGTTTCCCCATTGCCACCGCCGCCGTTGTTCTGCTCAGTTACCTTATACGGAAGCTGCTTCACCTTGCCTTTAAAAGTACCTACACTGGTGATATTTACGGAAACTTCCATACCTACCGCAACCTTTTCAAGTTCCGTTTTGGTAAGCTTCGCAGCAGGTACGATTTGACTCGTATCCGCAACTATTGCGATGGGTGTGTAAGCTTTAATCAAGTCGCCCTTTTGCACAGATACAGATACGATTGTGCCGCTAAATGGGGAGACCAAGTTTGCTTTTCCAATCTCCTCTTCCATATCTAGAAGCTTCTGCTTTTTCTCTTCAAACATAATCGATTTTTCCTCAAAATCAATCGGATCCATCTCATCACGTTGACGAAGCGTCTCCTTCATCGTTATTTCTTCTTTTTTGAAGGCTAGCTTCTCTAAACGCAAAGATTTGACCAAATCATCAACATCAAGCTCGCCTATGATTTGACCTGCTTCAACGCTCTGTCCTACCTTTACATAAAGCTCTTTCAAGTATTTACCCTCTAAATCAAAGAACATTGTTTCTTCTTCCAAAGAAATAAGCTTTCCGATAACCGGAATCTTAGTCTCGAGATTTGCTGTGGTAACCTCATACTCTGGTTTTTTGGATATTTGCGCAGGATTAATCTCCGGCAATACCTCTTCCTCTTGTTCTTTGGGGAGCAAGGAGCAACCACTTGCAAACACCAATGAAACGCTCATCACAACAACCATTGAACGTTTAAATAAATCTCCCGTCCACCATTTCATAAACATTGTCGGCAACCTCCAAAATCGTAGGATCATGTGTAGTCATACAAATAGTAACTTGTTCAGTGCGAATGATATTTTGGAAAACGGCCATAATTTGAGCTGACATACCTGTATCAAGCTCCGCCGTCGGCTCATCCGCCAGCAGCAGCATTGGTTTATGTGCGATTGCCTTAGCGATTGCCACACGTTGCTGTTCACCGCCTGAGAGCTCAAAGGGTCTATGATGCATTCTCCGCTCTAAGCCAACGAGTTCCAGACATTGCGCAACTCGCTCTCGCCACTGAGCACGAGGAATGCCCGCCATACGAAGAGAAAGCTCAACATTTTCCCAAGCCGATAATAGCGGCATTAGCGCAAAGGCCTGGAAAATAAAACCCATATGCTTGCGCCGGACCAACGTCCGCTTATCATCGCTCATCTTGTGAAAAGCTAAGCCGTTAAACAAAATTTCTCCATTGCTGGGTGTGTCGAGACCGCCCAAGCAATTTAGAAGCGTCGTTTTACCAGAGCCTGAACGGCCTCTAAGCATAACAAGCTGTCTTTCTTTCAATTCCATGTTAATCCCTTTTAATACATGAAGCGGTGAACCCCCAACTTGAAAAGTACGTTCTACATCCTTTACTGTCAGTAAAATACGCTCTTCTTCCATGGGTTCAAGCTGCGGCTCGGTTATTTGTTCAGCTTCCTGCGATGTAGCCATGAGCGCTACCGATCCCTCCTTTAATAAGGCTAAAAAAACCTTCATAATTCTCATCTTACATGATAGACGAGGGACACGCTCAAAAAGTTACGCCTAATTCTTACATCTTTTATAAACTTTTTGTATTGACAAATTCAGATGTCAAATGTTATTGCCTCTCCTTTCTTATTCATGCTATTATCGAGAAAATATATCTAGATTTTAGGAGATTAACTATGGGCATTAATCCTATCTTACTTTCATTTCCCGAACAATTCGAAACAGAGAATTTGATTATTCGCGCACCCCAGTGGGGAGACGGAGCTCCATTAAATGAAGCTGTTAGAGGGAGCGCCAATGAATTAAGGCCTTGGCTCCCATTTGCTAGAAACATTCCTCCTGTTGAAGAATCAGAAGCTTATGTCCGGAAAGCTAGACTTCGCTTCTTAGAAAGATCGGATTTAGTGCTGCATCTTGTCGACAGGCATACGGGAGAATTTGTAGGCAGCAGCGGACTACATCGCATGAACTGGGACGTTAGAGCATTTGAAATCGGCTATTGGCTGCGTACTTCACGAACTGGAAAAGGATTAATGACAGAGGCAGTAAACGCTATTACTGCTTTTGCTATTCATCAATTAGAAGCTAATCGCATTGAGATAAGATGCAACAAGCGTAATCTAGCAAGCAGCCGTGTTGCAGAAAGATGTGGTTTTACGCTGGAGGGTGTATTGCGAAACCTTAGCCAAGAGGAAACGGGTGAGCTGGCGGATATTCAAATATTTTCGAAGGCAAGAGGCTATGAATTTTAGATAAACAAAGAGCGCACTCTCTAAAAAAAGAGAATGCGCTCTTTGCTGTTTCTGGTTAAATCTATTTACCGAAAGATTGTGGATCATTTCTCCAAGCTTGCAGTGTTGCAACATCCTCTGGTGCTACTTTGCCAAGCTGAACAGCAGTTTGAATCAGGGCGCTGTAGTTGGATAATGTAGCAAGCGGCATATTTTCCGCTGCGAAAGCTTGAGCTGCCGAATCAAATTCATACGTAAAGATTGCAAGTACAGCCGCAACCTCTGCGCCAGCTTCACGAACAGCAAGAGCCGCTTTTAGGGAACTGCCGCCAGTGGAAATCAAATCCTCGATTACAACTACCTTCTGACCAGGCAGAACGCGTCCTTCAATTTGATTTTGCTTGCCATGACCCTTCGCTTTGTCGCGAATGTATGCCATTGGCAGATTGAGCTTCTGAGCAACCCATGCCGCGTGAGGAATACCTGCAGTCGATGTACCTGCAATAACATCTACATCAGGATAGTTTTCACGAATGATTGCCGCAAATCCTTCGGCCACAAGATCGCGAATGGCTGGATAAGTCATCGTTAGGCGATTATCGCAATAGATCGGTGATTTAATACCGGATGTCCATGTAAATGGCTCATTAGGACGAAGAGCTACCGCTTCAATTTCAAGCAAGCTCTTTGCTATTTCATTTGGCAATTCTGCTACATTTATTTTACTCACTTGGAAGTCAGCTCCTCAATTATAGATTCTAAAGCAGCTCTAGGCTGTGGTGCAGCAGTTATAGGGCGTCCTATAACCATGTAATCAGTTCCTTGGCGCAACGCTTCACTTGGTGTCATAATTCTAGATTGATCATTTACGTCCGCACCTTTGGGACGAATACCTGGCGTTACTGTTTTGAAGGAGGCTCCACATGCTGCTTTAATGGCTTCGACCTCGGAAGGAGAGGCAACGACACCGTCGAGTCCGGCTGCTTTCGTTAGCTCCGCATAACGCAGAACTGCAGCTCCTACCGTGCCTTGGATTCCAATTTGTTCATTAAGCATGGATTGACTTGTGCTCGTTAAGTGCGTAACTGCAATGACAGTCGGCTTCTTCATTCCACATCCTGTAAGCGCGATATCAACACCTTCCAGCGCAGCCTCAAGCATAGCTTGACCACCTGCTGCATGTACATTGAACATGTCAACGCCAAGCTTCGTTACGCTGTTAGCACCGCCCTTAACGGTATTCGGAATATCATGCATTTTGACATCGAGAAAAACGTAGTAACCGCGCTCTTTCAAGCTTTGTACAAAGGAAGGTCCAGCTGCATAGAACAACTGCATGCCTACCTTCATGTAACACGGAATACCATGTAGCTCAGTAATCAACCGCTCCGCAGCAGCTGCGTCTGGATAATCAAGTGCAACCATAATCCGTCCTGCAGCCTGTTCGTTTGTCAGTTTCATCCTAATTCTCTCCTTTTTCTCTGTTCATTTGCATAATAAACGGCCATACGTCCGCTCCTCTAGCTGCAATAAAGGTAGAAGCCTTTATTGCACATAGAGGAGCCATAGACGTTGGCCGTACTTTTAAGCTGTAATGCGCTCATTCAAACGCATGAGCTTTTTTATTTCTTCAAATGCACCGGCATAGAGCGTGAGGAGAAGTTAAGTGTTTCAAGCATAACAAGCAAGGCACGTACTGTGTCTAGCGATGTCATACAAACCACACCGTTCTCAACCGCTTCACGACGGATACGGAAGCCGTCACGTTCAGGCGCTTTGCCCTTCGTCAACGTATTGACAACGAATTGCGCTTGACCTTCGCGAACAAGATCAAGAATGTTTGGTGCTCCTTCGCTCAGCTTGTTCACAGTCGTTACGATCAAACCAGCATCCTCAAGCGTTTTTGCCGTACCGCCTGTTGCAATAATTCTGTAGCCTAGGTTGAAGAAACCGCGAAGCAATTCTGTTGCTTCTTCTTTATCCTTATCGGCTACTGTAGCAATGATTGCGCCAGATGTAGGGATTTTCATTCCTGCGCCGATGAGACCTTTGTAAAGTGCTTTTGCATACTGCACATCACGGCCCATAACCTCGCCTGTAGATTTCATTTCCGGCGTTAGTGTAGGGTCAACGCGGCGAAGCTTAGCGAATGAGAATACCGGAACTTTAACCGATACGAACTCATCTTCCGGCCACAAGCCTTCTGTGTAACCAAGATCAGCAAGCTTAGTACCTAGAATCGCTTGTGTAGCTAGATTAGCCATCGGCAGATTCGTTACTTTGCTTAGGAATGGAACTGTACGTGATGAACGAGGGTTAACCTCGATTACATATACTTTTTCTTGGAAAATAACGAACTGGATATTTACAAGTCCGATTACATTCAATGCTTTAGATATATTAATAGTAATATCTATAATTTGTTGTTTAATATCATCTGACAAGGATTGCGGAGGATATACCGCGATGGAGTCACCGGAGTGAACACCCGCGCGCTCTACATGCTCCATAATACCCGGGATTAGAACCGTATCGCCATCGCAAATCGCGTCAACTTCTGCTTCTTTACCCATCATATAGCGGTCAATCAATACCGGATGCTCAGGGTTGATTTTCACAGCTACTTCCATGTAGCTAAGCAAATCTTCATCTGAATATACGATTTCCATTGCGCGTCCGCCAAGTACATAGGAAGGACGAACAAGAACTGGGTAACCAAGCTTTTGTGCAGTCACAACAGCTTCATCTACAGATGTTACTGTAGTTCCATCTGGTTGAGGAATGTTTAGGCTGCGAAGCAAAGCTTCGAATTTTTTGCGATCTTCTGCTGCATCAATGCTTTCAAGGCTGGAGCCAAGAATACGAACGCCTGCTTTGGAAAGCGGTGCTGCAAGGTTGATCGCTGTTTGACCACCGAATTGAACGATAACGCCAATTGGATTCTCTTGCTCGATGACGTTCATAACATCCTCGAAGAACAATGGCTCAAAGTATAGTCGATCAGATGTACTGAAGTCTGTTGATACAGTCTCAGGGTTATTGTTAATGATTACCGCTTCATAACCCGCATTTTGAATCGCCCATACCGCATGAACAGTCGAGTAATCGAACTCGATGCCTTGACCGATCCGGATTGGACCAGAACCAAGTACTAGTACCTTCTGCTTGTCTGTTTGGATAACTTCGTTCTCTACTTCATATGTCGAATAGTAGTACGGTGTGGACGCTTCGAATTCAGCGGCACATGTATCAACCATTTTGTATACGGGTTTCAAGTTAAGCTGAACGCGAAGTGCGCGAACATCTTCTTCTGTAGTGTGGCTGCCATTAGGGAAGCCTTCACGACGGATCTCAGCAATAGAGCGGTCAGAGAAACCTTTGCGTTTCGCTTCATAAAGCGTTTGTTGCGTCAAGGTAGCTTCACTGCGCATACGATCTTCAAAAGCGATGATCAATTGGATTTTATCTAGGAACCACCAATCAATTTTCGTCAAGTCTTGAATATCTTGCAGCTTGTAACCGCGGCGGAATGCTTCCGCTACTAGGAACATACGCTCATCATCCGGTTTTTGCAGACGCGTTTGCAGTGTAGCATCATCCAGCGATGAAGCTTCTTTCAAATGAATGCGGTGAGCGCCGATTTCAAGCGAGCGAACCGCTTTATGAATCGATTCCTCGAAAGTACGGCCGATCGCCATAACTTCGCCAGTCGCTTTCATTTGCGTACCTAGTTTACGATTTGCATTTACAAATTTATCGAACGGCCAGCGCGGGATTTTCGAAACGATATAATCCAGTGTTGGCTCGAAGCATGCATAGGTTTGACCCGTAACTGGGTTAACTAGCTCATCAAGCGTGTAGCCAATTGCGATTTTTGCTGCCATTTTTGCAATCGGATAGCCCGTTGCTTTGGAAGCAAGCGCAGAAGAACGGCTTACGCGCGGGTTTACTTCAATGACATAATATTGGTAGCTGTGCGGATCTAAAGCGAACTGTACGTTACATCCACCCTCGATGTTTAGTGCACGGATAATCTTAAGTGATGCGGAACGAAGCATTTGATACTCGCGATCCGACAACGTTTGGCTAGGTGCTACTACGATACTGTCGCCTGTATGAACGCCAACCGGATCAAAGTTTTCCATGTTGCAAACAACGATACAGTTGTCATTCGCATCACGCATAACTTCATATTCGACTTCTTTCATGCCAGCAATCGATTTCTCGATCAAGCACTGGCTGATTGGGCTGTAACGAATACCGGAAGTAACCGTTTCACGAAGCTCTTCCTCATTGGCGCAAATACCGCCGCCTGTTCCTCCAAGCGTATAGGCAGGACGAACAATGATTGGGTAGCCAATTGAATTTGCGAAATCTACTGCAGCTTCAACGGTTGTTACGATGTCGCTGTCTGGAACCGGCTGTTCAAGCTCACGCATAAGATCACGGAACAAATCGCGATCCTCCGCTTTCTCAATCGCTGTGAGCTGTGTACCAAGAAGCTTTACATTCTCGCTTTCAAGAACGCCGGCACGAGCAAGTTCTACTGCCATGTTAAGACCCGTTTGACCGCCTAACGTTGGAAGCAGACCATCCGGACGCTCTTGGCGAATAATTTGTGATACGAATTCAAGCGTAATTGGCTCAATGTATACTTTGTCAGCCATGTTCGTATCCGTCATGATTGTAGCCGGGTTACTGTTTATAAGTACAACCTCATAGCCCTCTTCCTTGAGTGCTTGGCAAGCCTGTGTGCCTGCGTAGTCGAATTCAGCCGCTTGTCCGATGACGATCGGACCAGATCCGATCACGAGAATTTTTTTGAGTTCATTATTTTTGGGCATACTGTAGCTCTCCTTTCAACGTCTCCGATAACACCGCTTGACGAGGTTTTTGTGGGTTATTAATCTTATGCGTACGGATCATTTGCAGGAATTCATCAAACAGATAGCTTGAGTCATAAGGTCCTGGTGCTGCTTCTGGGTGATATTGAACCGAGAATGCAGGGAATTTTTCATGCTTCAATCCTTCAATCGTACGGTCATTATTGTTGATGTGTGTAACGATCAAGCCTGTGCCTGCTATCGACTCATCAAGTACGGTATAGCCATGATTTTGAGATGTAATGTAGCAGCGGTTTGTAGACAATTCTTTAACCGGGTGATTTCCGCCGCGGTGTCCGAATTTAAGCTTCGTTGAATCAGCTCCGCAAGCTAGAGCGAGAAGTTGATGACCTAGGCAAATGCCGAAGATCGGATATTCACCAAGAAGTTCCTTGATCATTTCAACTGCATATGGAACATCCTTGGGATCCCCAGGACCATTAGACAATTGAATACCGTCTGGATCTAAGCGACGAATTTTGTCAGCAGAAGTATTATGAGGAACGACAATGACATCACAGCCGCGTTTTGTAAGCTCACGAAGAATACCGCTCTTTGCACCGAAATCTACAAGCACGATACGCTCGCCTTGACCTGGGCTAGTGAAAATTTGTGGAGTCGAAGTACGAGCCACTTGATCCGTCATTAGCTTAGAGATGTTAAGACGCTCTGCAAGCTCCTCTACACGCTCATTGCCAGTTGTGATAAGGCCTTTCATCGTACCGAAATGACGCAGTTTACGAGTAAGCATACGTGTATCGATATCGCTGATGCCCGGGATGCCATGCTCCTTCAGAAGTTCGCCAAGGGAATAACGTGCGCGCCAGTTGCTAGGCACATCTTCATGACGGCGAACGACAAAACCATGAATAAATGGAAGCTGCGTCTCGAAATCATCGCGTGTAATGCCATAGTTGCCGACTAGCGGGTAAGTCATCGTAACGATTTGTCCGCAGTAGGACGGATCAGAGATAACCTCTTGATAACCAGTGATTCCTGTATTAAATACAACCTCACCCATCATTTGCGCTTCTGCACCGAACGAAAGGCCTGTAAATAACGTACCGTCTTCCAACAATAATCTTGCTTGCATCCGTATCACTCCTCAGGTGTTAATCGTTCCCCATATTATAAATTAAGTGGTGTTAGCTTTAACTATTCTGACCAGACAACAGCGCCGTTTACGATAGTAGCTACTGGCCAGCCGCTAAGCTTCCAGCCGCCGAATGGCGTATTATTGCTTTTTGAAGCGAAAGTACTTGGATCAACCTCGCGCTCGCTGTTCAGATCAACGATGGTAAGATCAGCCGGTGCTCCTTGCTCCAATCTTCCTGTAGGAAGACGGAAGACGCGGGCAGGGTCTGAAGTCATGCGCTTAAGCAGGAAGCCCAATGTCCATTGACCTGTTTGTACAAATTTAGTGTACAAGAGTGGAAATGCTGTTTCAAAACCGACTATGCCAAATGGCGCAAGTTGTACACCGCGAGCTTTTTCTTCAGCGCTATGCGGTGCATGATCGGTAACAATCATGTCCAGCGTACCATCTTCAAGTCCCTCAATTACAGCTTGAACGTCTCTAGGCGTACGAAGCGGCGGGTTCATCTTCCAATTGGCATCTTCAAGACCTGGAATATCTTCATCCGACAGTAGTAAATGATGCGGACAAACCTCAGCTGTTACTTTCACTCCAATTTGCTTGGCAAGGCGGATAAGTCGTACCGACTGCTCCGTGCTTACGTGGCAGACATGGTAATGAACGCCTGTCGCTTCCGCGAGCAATACATCTCTGCCTACATGAATGGCTTCTGATTCATTTGGAATGCCTTTCAAGCCATGCTTCCGTGAAAATTCACCTTCAGAAGCCCATGCTCCAACAACCAGTGAATCATCCTCACAGTGTGCGATAATCGGCATATCCATCGACTGTGCAAGCGTCATGGCATCCTTCATCATTTGAGCGTTTTGAACACCGACTCCATCATCTGTAAAACCGATTGCTCCTGCTTCTTTTAATGAAGCGAAATCCGTCAACTCGCGTCCAAGCTCGTTTTTCGTAATGGAAGCATATGGCAGTACCTTAACAATTCCAACCTGCTCTGCTTTGTTTTTAATATAGTTAACGGTCTCTGCTGTATCTGTAACCGGACGAGTGTTCGGCATACAAGCGATTGTTGTAAAACCGCCCTTAGCAGCGGAGCGTGTTCCCGTTTCGATATCTTCTTTATATTCAAACCCTGGGTCGCGCAAATGAACGTGCATGTCGATGAACCCTGGTGATACTAACTTGCCTTGTGCATCAATCACTTCAGCGCTGCCTGTATCCGGCGTTACTCCGCCGTCAATAATTTCTTGAATTTTACCGTCTTCAAGGCGTATATGTTTGCTTTCTAGGTTTCCAGCAGATTCATTCCATACATTTCCGTTTATAATCCATACTGACATTGTTTTTCACCCTCCGAATGTTTTCGGTTTATGTTCGTTCAAGTTAGCTAAGTGCTCTTTCTACGACAGCCATCCGAATTGGTACTCCGTTTTCCATTTGTGTAAAAATTCTCGACTGTGGGTGTTCAACGAGCTCATCATCGATTTCCACATTGCGATTGATAGGCGCGGGATGCATGATGATTGCATGCTTAGCAAGCTTTGCTGCACGCTCGACGGTTAAGCCATAATGCTCACGGTAGCTTTCTGCTGAGCTTAACATGCCGCTTTCATGACGCTCTAGCTGTACTCGCAGCATCATAACCACATCTGATTTCAAAGCTTCTTCCATTGAAACGTAGTTTACATCAAGCTCCTGCGCTTGCATGTTAGGAGGAGAGCAGAAGTTGACGTTTACTCCGAATTTTTGCAGCGCCCACAAGTTTGATCTTGCTACCCGGCTATGCAAGACATCTCCCACAATGGTTACGGTCAAACCTTTAAGATGACCAAAATGCTTACGCATTGTATACATGTCAAGCAAAGCTTGTGTTGGATGCTCATTGTTACCGTCTCCTGCATTTATAAGCGGTACTTTAATCTTTGTTGCAAGCTCAGCGAGTACGCCGATTGGTTTCAAGCGAATAATCCCTACATCTATACCCATCGATTCCAGCGTTCTGACTGTATCGTAGATGGATTCGCCCTTCTGTACGCTTGATACGGCTGCTGAGAAATTCAGCACCTCAGCTCCGAGTCGTTTCTCAGCTACTTCGAAGGAAAATCTCGTTCTTGTGCTATTTTCAAAGAACATGTTTGCCGCAAACTTACCTGCTGCTGCAGTATGCGTTTTTACGGGATGGTTTTCAAAGTAGGCAGCTCGATCAAGAATGGATAGTATTTCTTCCATGCTCAAATCCTTTAGGCCGATTAAGCTCCGTTGTTTAAGCTGTGTTGTCATCATCCGGCATGCCCCCTATGGTTGATAATGGTTACTTGATCAATGTCATCGAATTCAACGAGTGCTACATCAATTTGCTCTTGCTTCGAGGTCGGAACGTTCTTCCCAACGAAATCGGGCCGAATCGGCAGCTCACGATGTCCACGGTCTACTAGCACAGCAAGTTGAATGCTCTGTGGTCTGCCGCAATCCATTAGTGCGTCCATCGCCGCTCGTATTGTCCTGCCTGTATAAAGCACATCATCGAATAAAATAATTCTTTTGTTTTGTACCGTGAATGGTACTCCATCGTTATCAGCGATTGCTGCTGATACTTCACCTTTTGCGGAATTGACTGATTTGCGATCATCCCGATAATGCGTAATATCAAGCTCACTGACAAGCACCGGCTTGCCTTCTATCTCTTGAATGCGTTCCGCAATTCGATGAGCAAGATAGATCCCCCGCGTTCGAATGCCAACGATTACGCAATCATCAATTCCTTTGTTTTTCTCTACAATTTCATGAGCGATTCGCGTTAATGCGCGGCGAATTGCCGTTTCATCCATGATGACCAAATGCTCTTCCTCCGTCATTTACGCTGACTCCTCCCATAATCATCCATTTACCTGGCAGCGATAAAAAAAGCTCCTTGCATATTTGCAAGGAGCTTGTGATAAGGCGCGAGAAGATAGACGTAGGCCCGCAGAACTTTCGTCACAGAAAGCTCCTTACCGGGATGTCCCATTCTTCTCATCAATAGACCTGTTATTCACGCTACCTTGCCAGCCTCTCTGGACTGAGTTAAAGGTACTTCTATTCATCTAAGAAATTATCCCACGTTCGACAAACGATGTCAAGTAAAAACGAATATTTCCGCTAGTACTTATTGTGGTTCAATTCTTAGTAGATATGCATGAATGGTAAATGCTTTTACAGGCTTAAATTACGTATTCTTTCAACTGCTCTTTCCGTGTTTTCACGACTTCCAAATGCTGTCAGACGGAAATACCCTTGACCGCTTTGACCGAAGCCCACGCCCGGTGTACCGACAATATTCGCTTCCGTAAGCAGCTTGTCAAAAAATGACCATGAATCCATGCCGTTTGGTGTTTTCAACCAAATGTAAGGAGCGTTAACACCGCCAAATACTTCTAAGCCAATCGAGGCAAGGCCATCGCGGATAATAGCAGCATTAGTCATGTAGTAATCAACCAATGTCTTGATCTGCTCTTTGCCCTCAGGCGAATAAATAGCAGCAGCGCCGCGTTGAGTTACATATGATACGCCATTGAATTTAGTCGTATGACGACGATTCCACAAATCATTGATCAATACTTCATTACCAGCAGCATCAAGGCCTTTCAATTCGCGAGGAACAACCGTGTATGCGCAGCGTACGCCAGTAAAGCCTGCAGTTTTCGAGAAGCTGCGGAATTCGATGGCTACTTCACGAGCGCCTTCGATTTCATAGATGCTGTGCGGAACATCCTCTTCTTGGATGAAAGCTTCATAAGCGGAATCGTACAAAATAATGCAGTTATTTGCTTTCGCATAATCAACCCACACTTTGAGCTCTTCCTTCGTCAGTGTCATGCCTGTCGGATTGTTTGGATAACACAAGTAAATGATGTCCACTTTGCGATCCGGCAAGCTAGGCTTGAAGTCATTTTCCGCTGTACATTCCAAGTAAGCAATATTCTCATAACGTTTTGTCTCTTGATTATATTTACCCGATCGACCTGCCATTACATTCGTATCCACATATACCGGGTATACAGGATCTTGTACAGCAACGATACTGTTCTGGCTGAAAATTTCTTGTATATTACCAACATCGCATTTGGAACCATCACTCACGAAAACCTCATTCGAAGCAATATTAATTCCGCGTGCTTTGTAATCATTTTCGATTATCGCATGAATAAGGAAATCATAGCCTTGCTCTGGGCCGTAGCCGCGGAACGAAGTTGGTGCGGCTAGCTCATCTACTGCACTGTGCATCGCATTCAGAACAGCATCCGGCAAGCCGCGAGTAACATCGCCAATACCAAGGCTAATAATTTCGGCGTTAGGGTTTTCTTGAATAAATTTCGTACGGCGTTTTGCAATTTCAGAGAATAAATAGCTGCCTTGCAGCTCCAAATAGTTTTGATTAATAGAAGTCATAACTTGTCACCTATCCTTATTTCATCAATTATAGTGGGTTGTTATTGTCTAGAATAACTCACTTCTCAGCTATAAATAATGAAGGATGTGGTGAAAAGTTTGCACTATTGCACGTTTGAAATTATCTTAATCGCAAGCTGTTCAGAACATGCTCGAAATCTGCCGGCAAAGGCACCTCGAATTGCAGCCTTTCGCCGCTGCGCGGATGTGTAAAGCCAATAATTGCAGCATGCAATGCTTGTCCTTTTAAACCGACATTTTTATTTCTTCCGTATACCGGATCACCAGCAAGCGGATGTCCAATATACTTCATATGGACACGAATTTGATGCGTGCGTCCTGTTTCAAGCTGAAGCTCGACGACTGTAAAATCACCTAATCGCTCCAACACTACAAAATGCGTTACTGCATGTCTGCTATTCCGCTCCGTTACTGTGAACAGCTTGCGATCATTTTGATCGCGGCCGATCGGCGCATCAATGGTCCCTTGATCATGAGGCAAATTGCCATGAACAAGCGCAATATATTTGCGTGTTACGGTATGCTCCTTCAATTGTTCAGCTAACGAGACATGAGCCAAATCATTTTTGGCAGCCATAAGCAAGCCAGTAGTGTCCTTGTCGATACGATGAACAATCCCTGGTCTGATCATACCGTTAATGCCCGATAGATCCTTGCAATGATGCATGAGTGCATTCACAAGCGTTCCCGATGAATGTCCTGGAGCTGGATGAACGACCATGCCGCGCGGCTTATTAATGACAATCAAATCAGTATCCTCATAAATAACCTCAAGCGGTATTGCTTCCGGTACGATAGCCGCATCTTCAGGCTCTGGGATTTGCAACGTTACCTTGTTATCCTCAAGCACCTTTACATTCGCTTTGGCTACTTTCCCATCGACCAATACTGCGCCAGCTTTAATCCATTCCTGGACCTGTGTTCTCGAAACGCCAGCATCATCGATACTGTCTGTTACAAATTTATCTACTCGTTCTCCTGCTTGTCCTGATTCTACGATCCATTCCAACGGTTCTTCATTATACAG
Organism: Paenibacillus sp. J31P13; assembly: GCF_056269295.1. NCBI lineage: Bacteria > Bacillati > Bacillota > Bacilli > Caryophanales > Paenibacillaceae > Paenibacillus > Paenibacillus sp. J31P13. The sequence continues at coordinate 492,666 of NZ_JBWDNR010000001.1, read as the reverse complement.
GTTGCTGCTCATGATTGTTAGATTCCTTGTCCTCTCCATTTTGCGAACGCTTCTTCTCATCCTTTGCGGATAACAAGGTGTCCAATAAGATTAGTATTACACCGCAGACGATAGCGGAATCCGCTATGTTAAATATCGGAAATGGATAGCTGCCAAACGTGAATGATAAAAAGTCAACAACCTCGCCATGACGCGCGCGGTCAAGAAAATTACCAATAGCTCCGCCTAGCACCAGACCTAAGCCAACTAGCAACCACGGCTTGGCTGTTTTTCGCATCATTTGAATGTACCAAATAACACCCGATACGATAACAAGTGTAATGATAATAAAAAACGTACGTTGCTCCTGCAAAATACCAAATGCGGCACCGCGATTACGATGCGAGGTAATGACGAAAAAATTGCCAATAACGCTAATTTGCTCATTAATTACTAATTGCGTTGCAATAATCTTTTTGGTAACGAAATCAAGAATAAATACAAGCAAAGCTACCCAGTAATAATAATAACGCATTCGATCACTCCTAAGTTTTTGTGAAGCAACACTTGAAAAAATCGGTATACAAGCTAATCGAAATTAATTGTAGCACACTGAGTTGAGGTAGAGCCAGCAAATGCCTTCTCTTCTTCCATTGAAGTCCATACTGAAAAAGCTCCTTCCGGCAAAAGCTAGTACAGCAATGATGTTTTGTGCAAAGGACGGTGCTATATATGACAACCCCGACAAATGATCATTTCAAGCTGCTTCGCAGCAGGCTGCTGGATGAACAAAATGAAATTCAACATCGGCTTGCTGATAATGATCATTATGGCCTCAGTCAATCACTTCGTGATGAGACAGGCGAGCTTTCAACCAATGACAATCATCCAGGCGATACCGCAACAGAGCTTTATGAACGCGAAAAAGATATTGCCTTGCTTGAACAGGAGGAGCTTCATTTAGCACGCATTGAAGCCGCTCTTGATGCAATGAAAAATGGCACTTACGGTATATGCGCCACATGCAGTGAGCCCATCCCATTGGAGCGGCTTGATGCCGTACCGGATTGCTTGTATTGCATCGAGCATGCCCCGCGGCAGCATATTTCACTAAGAAGACCCGTTGAAGAACTCATACTCGCTCAGCCATTCGGCCGAACCAGCAGGGATGAAGATGACTTTAACGGCTTCGACGGTGAGGATGCATGGCAAATTGTAGAACAATGGGGCACTTCTAACACGCCTGCTATGTCTGAAAATCGTGATGTGACAGACTATTCGCTCGTTGGCATTGAAGCCGAGGAAAATGACGGCTTCGTCGAGCCAATAGAAAGCTTTCTGGCAACCGATATCACAGGGCGTCATGTGTACATCGTACGCAATCACGCGTATGAACAATACATGGAAAATGAAGAAGGAGATCTCAGTCTCGAAAACAGGGATAATGATGAGGGCTGACCTAAAGATGAATCAATATGTTTTACCTTCAAGCTGGATTTGAACAATTCGAACGATATCAGCAATATAGTCGCCGATAATCGGCAAATTCAATGCGCCTAAAATTTGCAGCACATAGAGAATAGTTGCAGCAAAAAAGGTAAAGCCAATGGCAATTCCAACGCCTCGGGCCGTTCCAGCCAATAGATTTTTCCAGATAAGCGTTCTGGGTCTATTTAACAAATCCACATAATCGGCTATTGCCGTCCGCTCCATATCCGCTGCAATATGCTGCAGACGTTTATCGAGCCTGCTTAACGAGGTTTGCAATTCATCCAAATCCTTTGTTTGCTTTGGATCCATTGGTTTCATTCGAGGCATCTCCTTTGTCAAACAATAAAACGAGGCCCATCCTTTTCAGCCATTGCGCTTAAGCGGCTAGATGCTCGCTTAATGCAGCAGCCGGAAGGAGGCGGCCTCGTTTTTCGCTTGTTAGATTCCTCTATACTATATCCTTATCCTCGAATGAAAATTCCAATTTCCTTCTCACCGAGCGCAACTCTTTCCATTTCCGGCATGGCTTCATATGCCACTGATTGAAGCAAGACGTTATCATGAAGAACGCCAGTAAACGCCTCAAGAGCAGTCTTCAGCTCGCTATCCACATTCAGAACGAGATCAATTCTTTTCTCAATTGGCAGGTCACGTTTTTTCCGCGTATCCTGAACCGCACGAATCACTTCACGAACCCAGCCCTCTTGCTCAAGCTCCGCTGTAATATCTGTATTCAAAGCTACGGTTACGCCATTGCCTGAAGCAGAAGCAAAGCCTGACTTCGCTTGTTTCTCAACCAATAATTCATCAACTGTAATGGCGAGCTGTTCGCCGTCAGCAGTTGTGAAATCAAAGGTGCCGCCATTTACAATAACACTCGTTTGCTCCGCACTGAGTCCTTTCAGTTGTCCTTGAATTGGCCCAACATGCTTGCCGTATTTTTTGCCGGCAATTTTAAGATTCAGCTTTAATGTGAAATCTACAAAGCCGCTATCGGAGGTTTGTACCCGAATCGCTTTCACATTGATCTCGTCCTTGATGATGTCTTCATAACCAGCCACATCAAAATCGCGATCAAGCGATACGATTAACTCGGACAAAGGCTGACGAGTTTTGATGCCCGTTTCATTACGTACATTACGCGCCAACTCAACGATTTGCTTCGCGCTTTCCATATCACGCTCCAGCTTCTCATCGATTGCGGATTCATCAGCCTTCGGATAATCCGTCAAATGCACGCTACCTTCTCCGCCCAAGTTGCCGAATACATCCTCAGCAAGCAGTGGAGCATATGGAGCGATTAGACGAGAAAGTGTTAGCAATACGCTGCGCAAGGTTTGGTAAGCAGCCAATTTATCCTCTGAAAGCCCGCTTCCCCAGAAACGATCACGTGAACGACGGATATACCAGTTGCTTAGCTCATCAACAAAAACTTCAATCGATCTAGCTGGGTTAAGGAAGTCATTAACCGCAAGACCTTTGTTGACTGAGCTGATCAAGCTGTTCAACCTTGAAATAATCCAACGATCAAGCTTGTTCTCTGATTTGACTTCAGCATGCGCATTAAAATCATAACCGTCAATAGATGCATAAAGAGCAAAGAATGCATGTGTATTCACGATTGTATCAATAACCTTCGATTTAGCTTCGCCAACAATACCGCGTGAGAAACGTTTACTATTCCAAGGCGCGCTATCAGATAGCAATGCCCAGCGGAATGCGTCTGTTCCGTATTCATTAATAATCTCATAAGGATCAATAACATTGCCTTTCGACTTAGACATTTTCTGACCGTTCTCATCCAGAATATGTCCTGTTGAAATAACAGCTTTGTATGGAGCCTTACCGTTGTACAAAGTAGAAACGGCAAGCAGACTGTAGAACCAGCCGCGTGTTTGGTCTATTCCTTCGCAGATAATATCAGCAGGATACTGCTCCGCGAACTGCTCTTCATTCTCAAATGGATGATGATGCTGAGCGAAAGGCATTGAGCCGCTGTCAAACCATACATCGATAACTTCCGGCGTGCGTGTCATCTCTGCACCTTCAGCAAATGGCGACTTCAGCTTAATGTCATCGACATAAGGCTTATGAAGCTCAATATCCTCCGGCACATCTCCGATTGCCATTGCACGCAAGTCAGCGATGCTGCTAGGTGAATATTCCTTGCCTGTCACATCACAAACCCATACATTGAGCGGTGTTCCCCAGTAACGGTTACGGCTAATATTCCAGTCAACCAAATCTTCAAGGAATTTGCCGAAGCGTCCTTCACGGATATGACCTGGATACCAGTCTACGCTGTTGTTGTTAGCAATTAGTTGATCCTTAACCGCTGTTGTCTTAATGAACCAGCTCTCCATTGCGTAATAAATCAATGGCGTTTTGCAGCGCCAGCAGAATGGGTAGCTATGCACATAACGCTCTTTGGAGTAAAGCAAACCGCGCTCGCTAAGATTTTTTACGATGTCGATATCAAGCTCGCTGTCCTTAACGAAACGCCCAGCAAAGTCCGTTACCTCAGGAATATAACGTCCAGCAAGATCAACAACGCTAAGCATGCTGATTCCATTCTCACGTGACACACGGTAATCATCCTCACCATGAGCCGGCGCGATATGAACGATACCTGTACCGCTCGTGTCACTGACGAATTCACCAGCAATGACAATATGTCCCTTCTCAACTGGCACATAACGGAATGGCGGCTCGTAGCTTAGTCCAACAAGCTCTGCGCCCTTTACAACGGATAAGGTTTCATAATCATCCTTAAGCACGCTCTCCGCTAGGTTTTGCGCTACGATGTAAACCTCACCGTTTTTGGAAGCGCGAATATAATCAATTTCTGGATTTACAGCAAGCGCAACATTGGCAGGTAGCGTCCAAGGTGTTGTCGTCCAAGCAAGAACGTATTCTCCAGAATCTGTAAGCTTGAATTTCGCTGTGGCGCTTAGATCCTTCACGTCCTCATAGCCCTGAGCAACCTCATGTGAGCTAAGGGTAGTTTGACAATCCGGGCAATAAGGGCTTACGCGATGTCCGCGGTACAGTAATCCTTTGCCATGAATCGTGGATAAAATATGCCAAACACTCTCGATGTATTCATTTTTCAGTGTAATGTATGGATTATCCAAATCTGTCCAATACGCAATAGCTTCCGTTAGCTCACGCCATTGCTTCTCGTATTCAAATACACTGTTTTTGCATTTTTTCACGAATTTCTCGACGCCATACTCCTCGATTTCTTGCTTACCGGAGATGCCTAGCTGCTTCTCAACACCTAGTTCAACGGGTAGACCGTGGGTATCCCAGCCTGCTTTACGGATAACTCGATAGCCATCCATTGTTTTGTAGCGGCAAATAAAATCTTTGATTACACGGCCAAGCACATGACCGATATGCGGCGCTCCATTAGCTGTCGGAGGCCCTTCATAAAATACAAAGTTCGGTTTGCCTTCACGATTTGCAATTGATTTTTTGAAAGTATCATCTTTTTTCCATTGTTCCAGTACGCGCAGCTCACGGCTGCGGGCACGTTCCTTTACGTCTACGCGTTGCATCGTTCCAGCCTCCTAATTTAAACAAAAATAAAGCCTCATCCCTATGAGAAGGGACGAGGCTTAGTCGCGTTACCACCCTTGTTCCGCGCTTACAGCTCCATTTCAGCTGAGAAGCAAATAAATACGAGCAATTCAAATGAATTGTGTATTATGCGGCACCTTAGTCGCGAACATGTTGTTCGCGTTCCCTGTAACGGGGGACAGCCGTCAGCACTTACTGCTGCTTTCGCAGGTTGGGCGCCGCTTCTCAGAGAGGATATTCCGCAATAGCTCACACACCGGACTTTCAGCTGCCGCCGGCTCTCTGAGGAGTGAACCCAAAACGTACTCGTTCTCATCAACGAAGTTTAGATCATAGATTAATTACTATTAGTTATAGCTTAAGATCAGGTTAATTGTCAAATGGCATATCGTCCAATTATGCTCGGACTAGCCTCTCAACAGCTCATGCTCTGATTGTCTGTCGGTTTGTCTCTCCGTTGCTCTAGCATGCTGAGGCTCCAATGTATCCCAGCCATCAACTGCAAGCAGCTCAAGCTGCGCTTCAACGAGTGTACGGAACCTTGCACGATATACAGATGCTTGCTTCTTAAGCTCTTCCACCTCAAGCGAAACTTTGCGTGATTTGGAAAGAGAATCATTAATGATTCGATCGGCATTCTTCTCCGATTCCTTAATGATTAGCTGAGCTTCCTTCTTCGCATTGCTTCTAACCTCATCAGCTGCTTCTTGAGCAACAATGATGGTCTTGCTAAGCGAATCTTCAATATTCGTAAAATGATTTAATCTTTCCTGCAAGCCAAGAACTTGATTTTGCAGCTCTTTATTATCACGAATGAGCGATTCATAGTCTTTGATGACCTGATCAAGAAACTCATTCACTTCATCTTCGTCATAGCCGCGCAGTCTCCGACCAAACTCTTTGTTATGTATGTCCAATGGCGATAACGGCATTGGGACACCTCCTCAAGGTATTTGTGAATCAGGTAACCGGATCACAGTATTTGATGAGAACACATTCGACAACCATAGATGAAATCCTGCAAACCATTAAATAAATTTACCAATCTTGACGCGAATCCTGCCTTTTTTTGTCACGCCATCTACTTCTTGTACCTTAAAACGACCTAATCCTTTAAAAGAGATCACGTCACCCTCGCGCAGCTGCTTCGATGGGTCCTCTTCAAACTTCCAGTTTACCCTGCATCTGCCCGCACGAATAGGATCGACAATTTTGGAGCGGCTGATCCGATAAACATCACTTGCGATACCATCCAAACGCATAGAAGCAACGGATAAACTCATCTCCTCCAGCTTTGGACGAACTGCCTTCAGCTCTGAAAGAGGAATAACATCCGTTAGCACACTTATCCGATGCACCTGCCTAAGATGTACATCCAAATAATCAGCTATTTCATCCATGACTACGATATGGCAAAACTGTTCATGCACATGAATGTCACCAATACGATCACGTTTAATACCGAGCCCTAGAAGCGCACCTAGAAAATCACCATGATCTAGCTCCAGCTCAGCTTGTCCGGGACCGTTCACTGCCAGTACAGAGATGCCAATAGGCTCATCATCCAAGATGCGGTAATCTGGCGCAATAATGGCTCGTTGACGTTCTGCTCCTTCATAACCACCATCTAAACGAATGATGACATCCTGATTCCGGTTGGCCAGCATCGTCACAATTTGCGCTTGTCTAGGGTCTAAAAAATCGGTCCGCTTCAGCTCATGCTGCTGTGCGGACCGATCTATCCATTCCATCGCCCGGTCGATGAATGGTTTCTCGTCCGGGTGGAAATGGTCATATATGCCTTGTTTCATACGATTTCATTCCTTTAAATAAAGAAGTCAAAGACCGCAATCAAACCGAATGCGATAAAACGCAATGCAAATACGGCTAGAATCGGAGAAAGATCAAGCATACCCCCAATTGGCGGTATAAATCTTCTGAAAACGCCTAAGTACGGTTCAACGAGCTTGCCGAGAAAAACTCCGATGAAGCTTTCACGGGCGTTGGGCAGCCAAGAAAGGAGCACGTACCCAATAATCATGAAGGTGTAAATGCTTTGCAGAGACATAATAATGTTGGAAATTTGATTCATATTCAAGGTCACCTCATTTTGTTGTAATCGTTCTCCTCCGCTAGCATTTCCGTTATGGCACCTTGAATTTCTACTGAATCAGGCGTACATAGAAAAATATTAGGACCAAGCTTAGAGATGCTACCGCTTAAAGCGTACACTGTACCGCTAAGGAAATCAACAATCCGAACAGCCAGGTCAGTTCGAACTCGTTGCAAATTCACAATAACAGCACGTCGTGAACGCAAATGGTCTGCAATCTCCTGCGCTTCATCATAGGAACGGGGCTCGCTAAGGACGACCCGAACATTTTTCTGTGAATGAATGCTAACGACGTTATTACTCTTCGTAGTTTTACGTGCTTCGAACGGAGAAGTTTCAGCTTCTTGTTCATCCTGCTGTATTACTCTCTCACGCTCTACAACTTCTTCTTCCTCTTGCAATCCAAGAAAGTTCATAAATTTGTTCATTACGCTCATCTTTTAAACCTCCTCTTTCCCTACTAGTATCGTACCAAGTCGAATCCATGTCGCCCCTTCTTCAATAGCTACTTCAAAATCATTCGACATGCCCATTGATAATTGGGTTATGGTTTCCGCTTGCGGACTGCTCTTCTGTAAATCATCACGCAGCTCGCGAAGCGCTCGAAAAACCGTTCTGGTTTGCTCTGGTTCAGCCTCATACGGAGCCATCGTCATTAATCCAATTGGCTTCAATGATGGATACTGTCCCAGCTGTTCTACGAATGAGAGTACCTTATCTGGCTCCATGCCATGCTTGGAATCCTCTCCAGAAACATTGACTTGAATAAAACAAGGAACGATAATACCCAGCTGAGAGGCGCGTTTGTCAATCGCTTCGGCTAAAGACAGCCTGTCCAGCGAATGCATGTATGTAAATTTCCCGATGACGTCCTTCACTTTATTCGTTTGCAAGGATCCAATAAAATGCCAGATAGGTTGTCCATCTACAGGCAGTTCGTCACTACCGCTAATAGCTTCCCATTTAGCCTGCGCATCCTGCCAACGATTTTCCCCTAGATGACGAAAGCCATGCTTAAATGCATCCCTAGTCGTCTCTAACGAAACGTATTTCGTAACTGCAATAATTTGAACATCATCTCTGCTGCGTCCTGACCGCTCGCACGCTTGCTTGATTCGTTCTTCAACTAGCAGCATCCTATTTTCTAATGTAGTCGACATGTTTCACCTCTCCCGAATGCCGATCCAGCTGGCCATTCGGCCGGTAGGGCCACCTTCCATGCGATGAGAAAAAAATAAATCTCCCCTGCATCCAGTGCACCACTGTGTTAATTCGATATGGATCGGCAAAATTCCTGCTTTTATCATAATCTGTCGGTTTATTTCTTTCAAGTTCAAGTTTGCTTTGCCGTTTGCCTCTAATTTCATCAGCAATTCCGACTCATTCTCGGTAACATCAAGAGAAACAAGAAGCTGCTGCACCTGCCCGATAACAGGTCCATCAACCTCATAGCAGCAGCTTCCAATAGACGGACCGATTGCCGCTACGAGCTGTTCTGGTTTCGTTCCATAAGCTCTTGTCATCGCTTCAATCGTTTCAGAAGCGATTGACTGTACCGTTCCCTTCCAGCCAGCATGCGCAAGCGCTACGGCTCCATGCTCGGGATCGTAGAAATAAAGAGGGACGCAATCTGCATAAAAAGAGGTCAGCAGCACATTAGGTTTATTCGTCATAATGGCATCACAATCCTTAATGACATCCGAAAGCGCTGCTCTCCCCTTCCCCCGATCATCTTCTTTTACCTCAAAGACTCTATTTCCATGCACCTGTTCGGCACAAGTCCACGCTTCAAAAGGCCAATCAATTGCGCTCGTTACGAGCTTGCGATTAGCAATGACTGCTTCATCCAAATCGCCTACATGCAGACCCATATTTAAAGATTCCCATGGTTTCGTACTTACTCCGCCGTCTCTTCCTGTAAAACCGACCGTTAGCCCATCATAAAGAGTCTCCCATTGGGATAATAAAAAAAGCGAAGGACCCTTCGATAACTTCATAGGTTCAAAAGCTTCCATTATGCCAGCAACTCCCCTCGTAAACATAGACACATTTTACCGTGTTACGAGCGAGCGTGCAAATCATCTTCCTCCGTGCGCAGCGTTTTTGTATCATCCATTCTGACCAGTACAACATCTGTCCCAATCTTCACAATGTTCCGCCAAGGAATAACAACCTCTGTACCGCCGTTTCCAAAAATTCCAAAAAACCTTGTATATTGAGGAATCACTATAGAATCGATACGACCCTGCCTCAAATCTAGCTCCAAATCCGTTATTTGGCCGAGCTTTTTCCCGTCAACAATATTGATAACGTCTTTCGTCTGAAAATCTGAAATTTTCAATTCTGCTCACCACTTTTCAACAGAGTGATCGTCCGTTTATCTCTCCTATAACTATATGAGCAAATCGCCCAAAATGTCCTACCTTAGACAAAAATAATTAGGCATGTTAAAACATAAAGAAACGGTGCCTCTCGGCACCGTTTCTTTATGTTTTAACATGCTTTTGCATTTGCTGAATAGCTGATTTCTCTAACCGTGATACCTGAGCTTGTGAGATGCCGATCTCATCGGCAACCTCCATTTGCGTCTTACCATCAAAAAACCGCATCGACAAAATCATTTTTTCCCGATCATTAAGCTTTGTCATCGCTTCTCGAAGCGCTATCTCTTCAATCCACGAGACATCTTTATTTCGCTCATCGCTGATCTGATCCATCACATAAATAGGATCTCCGCCGTCATGATAGATCGGTTCAAACAGTGACACAGGATCTTGAATAGCATCCAGCGCAAAAACAACATCTTCCTTCGGCACATTCAACGCTTCCGATATTTCAAAAATCGTCGGCTCACGTGAATTTTTGTTGGTCAAGCTGTCTCTTACTTGAAGTGCCTTATAGGCAATGTCCCTTAAGCTCCGCGATACGCGTATGGGGTTGTTGTCTCGCAAGTAACGGCGTATTTCTCCGATAATCATCGGTACGGCATAGGTGGAAAACTTGACATTTTGACTAAGGTCGAAATTATCTATCGCCTTCATAAGTCCGATGCAGCCGACTTGAAATAAGTCGTCTACAAACTCTCCCCTATTGTTAAACCGTTGTATAACGCTAAGAACAAGTCTTAGATTGCCGTTAACTAATTTCTCTCTTGCTGCCCACTCGTTGCGGGTTTGCAATGCCGTAAACAACTCTCGCATTTCGACATTATTTAGGACAGGCAGTTTCGCGGTATCCACTCCACAGATCTCGACTTTATTTCGGGTCAACGTGATTACCTCCCAAGGAGAAACATTAATGTACATTATCTCCTTGGGAGGTCTTTTTATTCCTAATGCGACATTAATCGACATCAACACGAGGCAAAAAAAGGCTAAACCATTTTGTTAAATTCCTTGCGAAGCCTTTTAATGATTCGTTTTTCTAAGCGAGAAATATATGATTGAGAAATGCCAAGAAGGTCTGCAACATCCTTTTGTGTCTTCTCCTCGCCATCAGCGAGTCCAAAGCGAAGCTCCATAATAATTCTTTCTCTTTCAGAAAGTTTATCCAGTGCTTTATGCAGCAGCTTGCGGTCAACTTGCTCTTCAATATTGCGGTAAATGGTATCATTCTCGGTTCCAAGCACGTCTGACAGAAGAAGCTCATTCCCATCCCAGTCAATATTAAGCGGCTCGTCAAAAGAAACCTCGGTACGTGTCTTGCTATTGCGGCGCAAATACATCAATATTTCATTTTCGATACAACGCGAGGCATAGGTGGCTAGCTTGATCTTCTTTTCAGGATCAAAAGTATTAACCGCCTTTATCAGTCCAATTGCGCCTATCGATACGAGATCTTCAATATGAATGCCGGTATTTTCAAACTTACGTGCAATATAGACCACCAATCTTAAATTACGTTCAATAAGCATCGCACGAATGGCCGTATCACCTGTAGGCAGCTTTTCCAGCAAATATTCTTCTTCTTCACGTGTTAATGGGGGCGGAAGCGCTTCACTGCCGCCAATATAATATATCTCTTCACTTTTTAATCCGAATAAAAACATAACACGATAATAATATAACTGCAGGATCAATTTATATTTGACGAGCATCTGGCCCATCCCTCCTCGATTGTATGAGCATACGAGCTTTACTGCTGTACCATTGACGGATGGATAATCGCATGATAAGCCCCATCAGACGTCAGCTTGCCGCCGTCAAGTCCGATTAGCACCTTTCGCGTCTCAAAAACTTGTCCTTCCCTAGTTACCTCAACCGCATCCGGTTTGATCGCTAGCATGAATTGTGATCCTCGGTTGACTCCTCTGAAAGGAACAAGGCGGAGCCGATCTTGCCATTTGAAAGGCTGTTCATCCATTCCCGCCACAAGTCGATCTACTTGTGCATCACGTATGCTATTCAACCACGATTCGGGCAAATCTTCTTGCCATAAAGCAGCCTCCATCACCATAACCGGTGTCCGGGTCAGCGGGTCATAGAGCTGATTTCCGGTATCAATCAAGCCAACGCAGGTTTGAATGCGCTCACCAATTGTTATTTTGACATCTGCCAAATGAGTGTGCACCAGCTCCCTCTCTCTTTTTTGCGTCAATACGGTACGGTATATATACAGTCCAATACAAAACGCAGCAACCAGATAAAACAATCCCATTTTTAGTTCCACATGCATACTGCCATTAACGAACGTAATCGTCCTCCAAACCTCGCCAGAGCCTTGCATAAACAAATAATACAGTCCAAGAACCGCACCGGCAGCTACAAAGTTAACCGCATAAAACGTTGCTACATTCCGAAGAAAGTGCTGCATGGACGGAAAACCAAACGCGATCCAAACAATTAAGAAAGACATGGATACCTTTACGGCTAATGTAAATAAAAAAGAAAGCTGCGGAAAAAACATCAAGACAACATAACATGCTCCGACAGCAGAAGCGGACAGCACCCTCCAAGGCTTTGGCTTAAAATGACGTGCCCAGGCCGTAGTTAATAGAATAGCACCGTCAACGAGCATCTCTCGCAAAAACATAACATCCACATAAACAGCCATTTCGGCCACCTTCCTGCAACTGTCGGCAAACGGGCCTGCAGCCGGCACCCGGGAGAACGATTGAGACTAGTATATTAAAAACCCATTTCAAAGTCTGTCTATTCATGACAGCATGACACATCTTTTTTTGTCGAGTAGAGGTATAAAAACCGCCATGACTGAAGTCGGACAAGCCTTCCAACTGTTCCTCTTAATCCTCTGTAAATAGGAAGTTTGAATGAATATTGCTACTGGTTTAAAGTTCGCACGAGCGCCACAGTACATTTCCATTACTTTTTTACCGTTCATTCTGTTATTGACTTTTAATTAATTTGTCGTTTCTAGTCAATCTGGAAGAAGAAACGGATTACTAGTTGCGCACTCTTTCTTAAAAAAAAAAACGCCTAACCGGTCAAGCCGGTTAGGCGTTAAGGTGAAAATGGATTAGCGATCTCCGCGAGGACGATTACGCAGGAACGCTGGAATTTCAAGCTGATCGCTAGACGTATTAGAAGTACCGAAAGGCTTTACAGGGGCGTTGTTCCCTTGTTGTCTAGTATCAACCGCCTCTGGCTGCTGCTGAGGCATACGGCGTGCTGTTGGAGGCTTATGTTCAAAGCCCGTTGCAATAACGGTTACTTTAATTTCATCCTTCAGTTCCTCGTCGATAATGGCACCGAAAATCATATTCACATCTGGGTCGGAAGCTGAAATAACGATTTCCGCTGCTTCATTCACTTCATAGAGTGAAAGATTGCTTCCGCCAGTAATGTTCATGATAACGCCGCGAGCGCCGTCAATGGATGTTTCTAGCAATGGACTCATAATGGCTTTTCTTGCTGCTTCAGCAGCCCGATTCTCACCTGTAGCAATCCCGATACCCATCAATGCAGAGCCGCGCTCCGTCATGATCGTCTTCACGTCTGCAAAGTCAAGGTTGATAAGTCCAGGAACTTGGATTAGATCAGATATGCCTTGTACAGCTTGACGAAGCACATTATCCGCTTCGCGGAAAGCTTCAAGCATCGGGGTTTTCTTATCAACAATTTCAAGCAAGCGATCATTAGGAATAACAATGAGTGTATCTACTTTTTCCTTAAGCGCTTCGATACCGAGCTCTGCTTGTCCAGCACGCTTGCGTCCTTCGAAGGTAAAGGGGCGCGTTACCACGCCAACCGTCAGCGCACCACATTCACGTGCAATTTCAGCAATGACCGGTGCCGCGCCTGTTCCCGTACCTCCGCCCATGCCTGCTGTAACAAACACCATGTCGGAGCCCTTTAGCTGGTTCATAATAATTTCGCGAGATTCCTCAGCAGCCTTGCTGCCAACATCAGGATTAGCACCAGCACCTAGTCCGCGCGTCAGCTTATCACCGATTTGCAGCTTATGCTCTGATTTGGCCAAATGAAGCGCCTGAGCATCGGTATTTACCGTAATAAACTCAACGCCTTTAACTCCATTCTCAATCATACGGTTGACTGCATTACTGCCCCCCCCGCCTACACCTATAACTTTTATTTGAGCAAGCTGCTCAAGCTCAAAGTCGAATTCCAACATCTTTCATTGTCCCCCAGTCAAGCGTAAACTGCCCGCACCGTCTATCAGACGGAAATAGCAACGTTTCGCGGTAAAATATAAGCGTCCTATGACGGTGAAACTTATATTATCTTATATTTTTAAATAAACTCATTGAACATACTTTTTAAACGCTCAAACATACCAGGTTTAGATGTAGGTGCTGGAGTTGCTTTGCGGCTTGCCGTTTTCTTCACTGCTCCAGTTCCGCGAGCTCCCATATACTTAGAAACGTATTGTATCATGCCAACGCCGCTGCTAAAAGCTGGGTCTCTTACTCCGATATAATCCGGCAATGCAATTCTAACGGAAGACTCAAGCTCAATTTGAGCCAAAGCCAGCGTTCCCGGCATAGATACGGAACCTCCAGTGAGAACGTAACCATTCACTTTATCTCCATAACCAAGTCTACGAACCTCTTGGCGAACCATATGGAAGATTTCCTGCATACGCGGTTCGATTATGCTAGCAAGGTCAATTTGAGAGAATTCCTTCTCTGCATTGCTTCCCATGCGATTCACTTTAAACTTCACATCTTCAGCAGCATCATTCACATTCGCGCATCCGTATTTCAGTTTAATTTTCTCAGCCTGGTCACTTTGAGTCCGCAGTCCATAAGCGATGTCATTCGTTACATATTCACCGCCGATTGGCAATGTAGATGTAGCCGCTAGACCTCCTTGATCATAAATCGCTATCGTACAGGAGCCAGCTCCGATATCGGTAAGCACAGTGCCTATCATTTTCTCATCTTTAGTCAGCGACATGACGCCGGAAGCAAGTGATAACAAGATGACCCCAGAAATTCGAAGTCCTGCTTTCTCCACACAGCGCATAAGATTATGTATTGCAGTCTTCGTCCCCGTGACGATTGTCGCTTCAACCTCAAGACGGACTCCAATCATGCCGCGCGGATCAGAAATGCCTTCCAATCCGTCTACCAGATACTGCTTTGGCACTAAATTAATAATTTCACGTTCTGGCGGCAGCGCAACTACCTTCGCTGCTTGCAGGACGCGTTCAATATCTTCCTCACCAATTTCGCGATCCTCGTTGGATACTGCAACAACGCCACGGTTAGTTTGCAGTGCAATATGATTGCCCTGTATTCCAACATAAACGTCTGATATTTGAATACCGACCATTCTTTCCGCATGCTCTATTGCACTGCGAATCGATTTTACGGTTTGGTCAATATCTACAATTGCTCCCTTGCGAATACCCTCTGAGTCGGCAGATCCAACTCCAATAATATTAATGGATCCATTATTCATTTCACCAATAATAGCACGAACTTTGGATGTACCGATGTCCAAACTGACGATGATGTCGTTGCTGCTCAACTTGCGGCACCTCCGTTTCAATAAAAATTTATTTTCCATATGTAAAAGGTCTTTTTACATATTCAACGCCTTTAATATTTTCCCTCTTTTTTCAACAAATTTTTCATAATACTCTCATTTGTTGTCGATCGCCGCCCCTTGCGGCGTCTTAAAACACCTGTTGTAATCGAACTTCATCCAGTATAAATGCGATAACTAAAATTCTACCATTCTTTCAGCCTATTGAGTAGTCTCTTTTTGATCATCATCCATATTTTCTAGACTTTCAATATTGAAGGGAACATATGTGTCTGCTAAGAGCATTGTAATCTTACCAGGTTCTTGAATTTCGATAACAGCATTCAGCGCATCAATTTTCTCTTTAAGCACAGATACAGCGGTCACCACTTCAAATTTCGTCCTCGTATAAATGATAATTCGATCAGGGTAAGCCGATGATGGATATGGCGTTATTTCTGATAGATCAGACAGCTGCTTCATTGGAATTAGTCCAAGCTCACTCGTTAGCTCCGCCTTTACAGGATCATCAGGCGACCAGCCTGAAAGAACCGGCTTGTCCACAAGCATGAGCTCATCATTGCTGGCACTGATACTCGTTCCATTTGACAAGAGCGCAGTCATCTCACCTTGACTTGACAGTTCGAACGCTACCGCCGGAAATTCCTCTACCGTAATTTTAATGATTCCTGGGAATGTTTTCGTTACGGTTGCTTTATTAATTTGCGGAAGCTTGCGGACTCTCTCTTCTATCGTAGCGGAGGAGGTTTTGAAAAAAGCATCGCCGACCAATATGGCAGCAGCCTCTCCAACTTCCTCTTGCGTAGCGAATCTCATTCCCTCAATTTGAATATCTGATATTTTGCTGATTGAAGAGTTGAAAAACAATACAGCAAGCAGAGCAATAAACAAAAGTATGAGAATGGTCAACAGCCTGCGGCTGCCCATTCGTTTACGCTTAGGTTCCTTCAGCACAGGCATACCAGTGCTCATAGCTTGTCCCTTCCTTCCCCAAAAAACATCCGGATGGCCCCGCTTAGCAAGAAAACTTCGCTAAAGAGGTCTACCGGCTGTTTCTATCTTGCTGCTCAATTGCATAGAATTAGTTATTAGGAACAGGTGCATAACGTGATATGCGTGCACCTAGCCTTGACAACATGAGTTCGATTTTCTCATAGCCTCTATCAATGTGATGAATTTGCTCCACAACCGTCTTTCCTTGCGCTGCTAAACCAGCGATTACCAGCGCGGCTCCAGCCCGCAAATCGGTAGCTTCAACGGTTGCACCGTATAGTCTAGGCACACCGCGTATAAAAGCAGCATTCATATCTACACGAATATCGGCGCCCATACGGGATAATTCATCCACATGCTTCAGTCGGCCCTCAAAAATCGTTTCCTTTAATACGCTCACACCATCTGCAAGAGTAAGCAGCACCATCACCTGAGACTGCAAATCCGTTGGAAAGGCAGGATATGGAGAAGTAACGATTCTTTCAACAGCTCGAGGTCTGGATGCATTGCCGACTTTAATTATATCACCGTCGACAATGATTTGAACACCTGCACGGCGCATAACATGAATCAAGGAAGATAAGTGCGCGGGTTGTGTATTTAGAAGCGTCACCTGACCGCGTGTTGCGGCGGCAGCAACCATTATGGTCCCTGCGACTATTCGGTCCGGAATAACCTTATAACGACATGGTGTTAGCGACTGTACCCCGTCTATCGTTATCGTGTCTGTTCCAGCACCCATAATCTTCGCGCCCATCGTATTTAGAAAACGTTGCAAATCTTGAATTTCCGGCTCTCGAGCCGCATTGCTAATCGTAGTTCGGCCTTCAGCCAAAGCTGCGGCCATCATAATGTTTTCAGTGGCCCCAACACTCGGGAAGCTTAGATGAATATCTGCGCCTCGCAGTTTATCTGCACGGCACACGATACGGTTGCCGAATTCTTCGATTTCTGCTCCAAGCGCCTGCAAGCCTTCCAGATGCAGATCTATTTTCCGTTCCCCGATCGCGCATCCGCCTGGCTGGTAAACTTGAGCCTCGCCAAATCTAGCGAGCAACGGACCCATAAGAAAAATAGAAGAGCGCATCTGTTTCATTAACGATTCCGGCACGTGGGGTGTATGTGCAGATTCAGTATCCAGCACAACGGTACCTCCCGTATGCTCAGCGCGGCATCCTAATTCGCGTAAAATGTTTAGCATAACGTCGATATCTAATAAATCGGGCACGTGATCTAAAGTTGTTGTGCCTTCAGCCAGCAAACTGGCAGCCAATATCGGCAAAGCGGCATTTTTCGCTCCTTGGATAACTATGGTTCCTGAGAGAGGTTTCCCACCTTCAATCACCAATTTGTCCAATGTATCACCTCCAAGTTACCGCTCACCCACCACCAATACTTCCGGCACCAACAGGATGCCGTAGCGGTCCTGAACGGTGTTTTGTATATGTTTCATGAGGGCGAGAACGTCTTCAGCAGTCGATTGATCCGAATTGACGATAAAATTGGCATGCTGCGGGGATACTTGTGCGCCTCCGAGACGATAACCCTTTAAACCCGCTTCCTCGATGAGCCTCGCGGCAAAATCATTTGGCGGATTGCGGAATACACTTCCAGCACATGCCAGCTGCAGCGGTTGTGTACGTAGCCGTCTCTCTTTGTAAGAGGCCATCATGGATGAAATTTCTTTCCGTTCTCCCTGTTCTAATTCGAAAGCAGCCTCAACGACTACTCCCTTTTGTTTATGCAGAATGGAATGACGGTAAGAAAAGCACATATCCTCTCTTTCGCAGCGAACCAATTCTCCTGTCTCCAGAACAATGTCAGCATATTTGAAAATACGTGACACATCCGACCCATGCGCGCCAGCATTCATATAGACGGCTCCGCCTACCGTACCCGGAATTCCCCCCGCGAATTCAAGACCAGTCAGCCCTTCCTTGCCGGCCATAACTGCTAGCTTAATAAACGAATAAGAAGCGCCAGCAATCGCTTGCGATCCTTCAAAACGCACGTAATCTAACCCTTTATGAGGTTTAATTACAACGCCGCGAATCCCTTTATCACTAACCAGCATGTTTGAACCTCGACCTAGATTCGTCCACGCCACTTGATGCTTTTGCACCAACCGTACAGCGTTTATCAAATCTTCCTTGCTTCGAGGGAGGATAAGTATGTCGGCAGGTCCGCCGATTTTCCAAGTTGTATAGTTTGTTAGCGGCTCATTATACAAAACTTCGCCAAGATCGGCTTGTTCCAATTCCGCTTTAAATGCTTCCATTAGGTCGAACCTCCTAAAGGTTTTGCGAAGCAAAACCACTTCGTAAGCATGAGCTTAGGTTTTGCGAAGCAAAACCACTTCGTAAGCATGGGCTTTAGGTTTTGCACAGCTGATTCCGATGCGATTCTTCTGTATTCCAATCAAAGCTCAGCGGCTATGATTGGGAATACGTTCGTTGTAACAACCGCTCCTTCAGGGCGACGGTCACGAATATAGTGTATCCTATGCCCTTGCCGGTTTTTGTGTGACAATCGCCTATTTGTCAGCCATTTATGCCTGGAAGCTTCAAACCATGCCCTTCTCAAATCAACCTTTCGTTGGCCTTACCTATAAACGTTTCGCAGCGGATGCCGAAAATAAGTCTGTAGTCATATAAAGATGCACATGGATCGCTCTTCTATACATAGACAATACCGGATTAAATTAATCCGGTATTTCGTTATTCTCATAATTTGGATGAATCCAACTTCATGTAATAATGAGCGTAACTCCCACAAAAAAGCTCAACGGGAATAACGCGAGATATTAAGTAAGATACCTAACGCTGTCAGCAGCAAGGTAAGTGATGAGCCGCCATAGCTAACAAGAGGCAGCGTAATGCCGGTTACGGGCATCATGCCGATGACTACCCCGATATTGATCAATACTTGAACGCCTATAATTCCAGTTATACCAACAGCAAGCAAACTGCCAAAGGTATCAGGTGCTGCGATTGCCGCACGCACGCCTCTCCATACCACAACCAAAAACAATAATATTAGCGTTACTCCGCCAATGAAGCCTAACTCTTCTGCTAATATCGAGAAAATAAAATCCGTTTGCGGCTCAGGCAAATAACTGTATTTTTGACGGCTCATGCCCAGTCCTAAGCCTACTAGACCCCCTGGTCCAATAGCGAACAAGGACTGTATAATTTGATACCCTCCACCTAACGGATCTGACCATGGATCGAGGAAGGATGTTATACGCTTCAGCCGATATGGGGCTGCGATAATGAGTCCAACGAAGCCTGCTACGCCGATAAGCGCTAAGCCTCCCAAATGCGTGAGTCTAGCACCTGCCGTAAAAATCAACAGCAAAGAGGCTACCATCATAACTGCCCCAGTACCCAAATCAGGCTGAAGCATAATGAGCCCAAATGCTAGTCCAACCAAACCAAGCGGCGGCAATAGCCCTTTTGTAAATAGCGTAATCGTTTGCTGCTTCTCTGAAAGCCATTTTGACAGAAATAGAATCATCGCCAACTTCATAAACTCAGACGGCTGAATACCGAAAGAGCTGATGCCAAGCCAGCTGCGCGCCCCGCCCCGTACGACGCCGACACCAGGTATAAGTACGAGAATGAGCAGTCCAAAACAAACAAGCAAAGCCATAGGCGCCCATTTTTTCCATATGGTATAAGGGGTATTCATCGTAAATATTAATGCCCCTACTCCAAGCCCAGCAAATAAAACTTGACGTTTCACAAAATAAAAACGATCACCGAACTCGTGAAAAGCGAGCACAGCGCTAGCGCTGTAAACCATAATCAACCCGATGGAGAGAATAAGCCCAATCGCAGCCAGCATCCAAATATCCGGGGCAGAACGCGCTTTAACCATAGCGAACACACCTCTTAGCATGGGAAAGTAGGGACATGCCCCCTACTTACAAGGTATGCGCCGAATCTTTAAAAATGCGTCCTCTTTGCTCGTAAGATGCAAACATATCCCAGCTGGCACACGCTGGGGATAACAGAACAATATCACCCGGCTCTGCCAGAGCAGCTGCTTGCTTCACGGCTTGCTGGAGAACGGATTCGGCGTCCTCATTAGGTTCGACGATTTCCACCTTAGCTAAACCTGCGAGCTCTGCAACATGAGCGAGCTTCTCACGCGTTTGGCCAAACGCTACGATCCCTCTCAGCCGATCGCGGAAAATAGGAACAAGCTCCATATAGTCCGATCCGCGGTCAAGTCCTCCAGCTACTAATATGATCGGAGCTGTGAACGATTGAATCGCAGTTGTCGTTGCAACAGGATTAGTCGCTTTTGAATCATTGTAATATTTGACCTCATTTACTTCCCGCACGAACTCCAGCCGATGCTCTACTGCACCAAACTCTCTCAGCGGCTCTATAAGCTGTTCCGGAGAAGCGCCAGCAGCCAAACTAGCCGCTATAGCCGCAAGCGCGTTAGCGGCGTTGTGACGTCCTGGTATACCTAGCTCATCCACTGGCAATATCGTAATTTCAACACCGTCTCCTTGACGGAATACGATTTGTCTATCAACTGTCCCTTCCTCAGAAAGTGATACAGGCTCTCTCTCGTAAGGAGGATCTATATATATGCCTGCTTCAAGTCTGTCATATAAAGAGAACGGAAACAGCTGTGCGACTAGAAATTCTGAAATCGCCCGACATTCTGGATCATCCCAATTAATAACCGCAACATCTTCCTCTGTCTGGTTGTCAAACAGCTTCACCTTGGAGTTCACATAGTCATCCATATCGCCGTGATAATCGAGATGCGTTTCTGCAATGTTCAGCAGCAAGGCGATACGCGGCCGGAAGGAGTTTGTCCCTTTTAACTGAAAGCTGCTCAGCTCTGCAACAATCCACTGATCCTCCGTTGCCTCCATTGCTGCTTCACAAAGCGGACGGCCGATGTTTCCAGCTACAATCGCCTTCATGCCTGCTGCGCTGAGCATCTCGCCGAGCCAAGTTGTCGTAGTGGTCTTTCCGTTGGAGCCTGTAATGCCGATAATAGGCGCAGGCGACAACCAGTAGGCTGCTTCTACTTCCGTAATGATTTCAACGCCTAGCTGGGCAGCTTTTTCCACAGGAGGCGATGAATAGGGAATACCTGGATTTTTGATCAATAACGCGGTTTCCGAAGTAATTAAATCATCTGGATGTGAACCGCATAGCACAGAAATGCCCAAAGCAGTCAATTCATCCGCTTCGGGGCATAATTCACGTTCTTTTTTGTCATTCACAACAACTTCAGCGCCCATTTGGTGAAACACCTTCGCAACGCTTACTCCACTTCTAGCCAAGCCTAACACAACGACACGGCGGCCTTGATAAGATGCCGGATGATTCATAACAGACAGTCCCTTCTATGGATACATGAAACGGCTTCAATGATGCAGAAGCCGTTTCTGAGCATTTTTTATTTTATATAACGAATAATAAACCAATTGCCGCCAAAACTAAACCTACGGACCAGAAGACGGTAACAACCTTCCACTCCGACCAGCCGCTCAGCTCGAAATGATGATGAATCGGACTCATTTTAAAAATCCGCTTGCCCCTCAGCTTGAAGGAACCAACCTGCAATATCACCGACAGCATCTCCAGAACAAAAACTCCGCCGATAATAATGAGAAGCAGCTCCATCTTCGTCAAAATCGCCACCGCCGCAATACCGCCGCCGATGCCGAGTGAGCCCATATCACCCATAAACACTTTCGCTGGATGAGCATTGAACACAAGAAATCCGAGTACAGCGCCAACCATAGCTGCGGAGAACACAGCCGACTCGTGAGCGGAGGTTTGCAAAGCCACTACGGTAAAAGCACCGAAAGCAATCGCGCTAGTACCTGCCAACAAGCCGTCAACCCCATCCGTAAAGTTAACGGAATTACTCGCTGCAAACATAATAATAACGACTAACGGATAATAAAACCAGCCAAGATCAAAACCCCATCCTGTACCCGGAACCGTAATCTCGGTACTATGATTCATGTTGTACAGCATCGCGCAGACAATGATGGAAAATAGCAGCTGTCCGAATAGCTTTTGACCTGCTGTAAGTCCAAGCGATCTTTTAAAAACAATTTTAATATAGTCATCTAGAAATCCAACGAGTCCGAAACCAAGCGATGCCGTAAGAAGCACCCAAAACTCCGGTGTTTTATCGGAAAATTTCAAGAAGGCGATCATGAGAGCAAGCATAATGATAATGCCGCCCATTGTTGGCGTTCCGCTTTTCTTCAAATGACTTTGAGGACCCTCTGTACGAATTTGCTGACCAAACTTCAGACGTCTAAGCAACGGTATGAACAATGGTCCGAGCAAAACCGCTAGCAAAAAAGAGGCACCAATTGATAATAATATGACCATCATGTCCATATCCTCACCCCACCTCTAAAGCTTGGACAATCTGTTCCATCCGCATGCCGCGGGAGCCCTTAATCAGTACGATGTCCGTGGGCTCCAGCTTGTTTCTAAGCCATGCAGTAAGCTCTTCTTTATCATCAAAATGTAAAATGAACGCATCAGCCGCTTCTTTGGAGAAGCGTGATTTCGCTCCGTCAGCCGTATGCTGTGACAGAGGTCCAAATGTAAGCACGGCATCTGCCTTGCTTGGTGTAATATAAGCGCCGATCCCGAAGTGAAGCTCTTGCTCTTCCTCACCAAGCTCTAGCATATCACCAAGCACGATCCATTTTCGGCCATAGCCTTCCAATTGCTCTACGAGATCAATAGCTGCTCGAACCGCAGTCGGATTAGCGTTATATGCGTCATTCAGAATTTTAGCTCCGTTAAAAGCTTCAACTGGCTGAATTCGCATTCCCGTAAGCTTCATATTGTTCAAGCCTTCAACAATCTTAGGCGCCGGCACTCCGAAGTATCGCCCAACAGCGATAGCAGCAAGCGCATTACTGACATTATGCTGACCAGGAACAGGTATTCGAACGGTACCAAGACCGCTCGGCGTACCATTAAAAAGCGCTGTAAACTGAGTCTCTTCCGAAGCAATGACGATGTCGGATGCCGACCATTCGTTGCGTGCTGTCAGTCCAAAAGTTCTGCGGTTAATACCGCTAGGCAATATTGCACGTTCCAATTCTGCTTCCAGAAGAGGCTCGTCACCATTGTAAAGCAGCATACCGTCCTCGCTTAATCCAAGAGCAATCTCAAGCTTAGCTTTCGCAATACCCGCTCGTGAGCCAAGCTGGAGCATATGGGCATCTCCAACATTCGTAATGATTGCGGCATCGGGCTGTGCAATTTTCGTCAATAGCTCAATTTCACCAAAGTCACTCATACCCATTTCAAGCACAGCCACTTCTGTATCTTCGTCGAGCTGGAGCACCGTTAACGGCAGTCCGATATGATTATTAAGGTTGCCTTCTGTTTTGTGAACCTTATAAGAAGTGCCTAGAATCGCTGCTGCCATGTCTTTAGTCGTTGTTTTACCGTTGCTGCCGGTTATCCCAACAACGCGAACAAAAAGCTCACTGCGGTAAGCAGTCGCTAGTCGTTGCAGAGCAAGGAGTGTATCTCCTACAATGAGAAGAGGAAAATTAGCAAGCGCCTCAGGCAGCTCACGTCCCTTTTGCCAAAGCGCAGCTACAGCTCCATTAGTTACAGCTTGCTCCAAGTATTCATGCCCATCGAACTGCTCGCCAACAAGCGGAACGAACAATTGACCCGCTTCAGCTTTGCGCGAATCCGTCGTTACACCTGTTACAAGAAGCTCAGCACCATTTTTATTCCATCTTGCACCGCTCATCGCGGCTAGTTGTTCCATCGTACGTTTAATCAATGTATGATTCCCCTTATCGCTTCTTTCGCAACGGTTCGATCATCAAACGGTTGCTTTATTCCATTCACTTCCTGGTAGGTCTCATGACCTTTCCCCGCAATCAATACTACATCTCCTTGGCTTGCCATTTCAACCGCTTTTTGAATTGCAAGCTTCCGATCCCCAATTAATTGGTATTTATCTGTATCAACACCATTATTTATAAGTCCTTCTTCAATATCCTTAAGAATAAGCTGGGGTGATTCGGTACGCGGATTATCGGATGTTATAAAGACATGATCGGCATAGCGGGCAGCAATTAACCCCATCAACGGGCGTTTCTTACGATCACGATCACCGCCGCAGCCAAACACGCATAGAATTCGTTTCTCCGCGAACTGCTGAACAGCTCGCAGCACATTTTCCAATCCGTCTGGTGTATGTGCATAATCTACTATGACAGCAAAGCTTTGACCGGCGTTCACCGCTTCTACTCGTCCCGGAACGCCCGGAATTGCACTTAGGCTAGCGGCGATAGCCTCGAGCGGCACTCCTTCAATAAGCACGGCGCTAATAGCGGCCAGCGCATTATATACATTAAACTTGCCCGCCATCTGCAAGGTTACGTCTGTCTCGCCTCGAAAGGTTTTTACATGAAAGGTAGTTCCCTGAGCAGTTATACGTATATTCGACGCCCTTATATCAGCCTCGTTGTCGATGCCATAAGTTATGACCTCAGCTGCAGTAAGCTCCGCATATTCCGCTGATAATGGGTCATCTCCGTTGAGCACGGCATATGATCGTTCATTCTCATCAGCCCTATAAACATTGCCGAGTCGAGAGAAAAACAAGCCCTTTACTGCGGCATAGCGGCTCATCGTCTCATGATAATCAAGATGATCCTGAGTCAGATTGGTAAAGACAGCCGTTCGAAAGCGGCAGCCTTTTACTCGTCCCTGCTCCAATGCATGGGAGGAGACTTCAATTGCGCAATATTGCGTACCGGCATCTCGCATCTGACTTAAATATTTTTGCAGCTGGAGCGTTTGCGGAGTCGTGCTCGACATGGGGAAGGACTGGCCGCCATAGCGCAGCTCTATCGTTCCTATCACGCCTGATGCCTTTCCCTGATCATTCAATATTTGCTCAATTAAATAGGTGGTTGTAGTCTTTCCATTCGTCCCCGTAACGCCTATTAGCTTAAGCTGATCGCTGGGATACGTATAAAAATGATTCGCGATAACAGCCATCGCCAGTCGGCAATCCTTTACAACTAGCTGTGGGATCGGCAGGTTAAGCTCTCGTTCCACAATTAAAGCAGCCGCTCCCGCTTCAACCGCTTGCGGAGCAAACAAATGACCATCTACCGTATGACCTCTTAAGCAAATAAACAATAATCCAGCGCTAATGCTTCGTGAATCCGTTTCAATGCCGATCCATTCCGTCTCCCCGTCACCGACAAGCCGCGACGTGATAAGCAGTTCCGCAACTTCCTTTAGACGCATCTGCTTCAGCCCCTCCCTTAAACGCCAACGGATTTACTATATGCCGTCCGCGGCGTCCTCGTTAACTATCATTATAGTCAATGTGAGTGGGATATATTATCATCATTTCCCAAATAGATCCGGATCGTAGAACCGCGATCTACTCGTGTGCCCTCAGCTGGTGCTTGTCGAATGACGATATTGCCGGAGCCTGCTGATGAGAGATTGAAATTCATATTCAAGTCCTCATATAGATCAGAGACCGATTTTCCAATCAAATTCGGCACGGTTACGATTGGCGTTTCTCCATATTTGTAAATCCGATCAATTTGCTTCTCGCGAGCTGGCACCTCCAAAATGGCAAGTGAGTCCTCCAGCATGTTGCGAACGATCGGCGCTGCTACGACTCCACCAAACTGAATGCCCTGCGGATTGTCGACCGCTACATAAATCACAATTTGCGGATCATCCGCTGGGGCGAATCCAACAAAGGAAACGATATGCTCTGAAGGCGAATATCGTCCGTTAATAACCTTCTGCGCTGTACCCGTTTTGCCGCCAACTCTGTATCCATCGATAAACGCGTTACGTCCTGTTCCTTTCGCAACAACGCTCTCAAGTGCCTCTCGCACCGTCTTTGAGGTTTCCTCGGAAATAACCTTCCGCACCACTTCAGGCTCCACCGTATCCACAACAGCGCCAGTTTCCGGGTTGATCCATGCCTTTGCAACATGGGGCTTGTATAAGGTACCGCCGTTGATCGCCGCGGAAACAGCAGCTATCTGTTGAATAGGCGTAACGGATACCCCTTGGCCAAAGGCTGTTGTAGCAAGCTCAACTGGTCCAACCTGACTGAGCTTGAAGAGAATACCATTCTCCTCACCGCCAATATCTATGCCGGTTTTTGTTCCGAAGCCAAAATTCTTAATATACTCGAACAGCTTATCTTTCCCTAATCGTTGTCCAAGGGTAACGAAGCCTGGATTACATGAATTTTCTACGACCTCTAGGAAGGTTTGGCTGCCGTGACCGCCCTTCTTCCAGCAGCGAAGTCTTGCACCTCCCACCTCAATTGCACCGGGATCAAAAAAGCGTTCCTTTAGCAAATCAACTTTCTTCTCCTCCAATGCGGCAGCAAGCGTAATAATTTTGAAGGTCGAGCCCGGCTCATAAGTCATCCATATGGGAAGATTCCGATTATAAACCTCAGAGGGAACTTCCATAAACTTATCCGGCTCATATGTCGGGCGACTGGCCATGCCCAAAATTTCACCATTTTTCGGATTC
Source organism: Paenibacillus sp. J31P13 (assembly GCF_056269295.1). NCBI lineage: Bacteria > Bacillati > Bacillota > Bacilli > Caryophanales > Paenibacillaceae > Paenibacillus > Paenibacillus sp. J31P13. The sequence goes on along the minus strand of NZ_JBWDNR010000001.1, from coordinate 465,976 downwards.
ATCGCAATTGCAATAATTCCGTTAGGCTGCAGCTTGGTCATCGCCTGATCGAGCTCTCGCTCCATGACTGTCTGAATTCCCTTATCCAGCGTCAACTGCATGGTGAGTCCTTCCTTGGGCTCCACATAGGTATCGGAAGAGTTGGGCATTTGCCGTCCTGCCGCATCCGAAAGGAAGGACACACTTCCGCCAATCCCGCTCAGTTCTTTATTATATTTTGCCTCCACGCCTGTAAGCCCTTGATTATCAATGCCTGTAAAGCCGAGCACATGCGCGGCAAGACTGCCATACGGATAATATCTTTTATTATCTTCAGCAACTACTATACCCGGCAGGGCAAGCTCGCGAATCTGCTCTGCTTTTTCAAGCGTCATTTTACGTCCGCCCGGTCCAAGCTGAACGATCATTTTTTTGGTTTTGATTTTCGTCAACAGCTTTTCCTCTGACATGTCCAAAAGCGGAGCAAGCGCAGCAGCCGTTGCTTCTTGAGCCTTTACCTGTACAGGAATGACCCATACCGTAGGCGAGCTAACATTATACGCCAATTGAACGCCGTTGCGATCGGTAATTTCGCCTCGCTTCGCGACGTATGGAATATCCCGTCTCCATGAATTTTCAGCTTTGTTTGCTAGTTCTTCGCCTTTCCATAGCTGCACGTAGCTTAGCCGAAAGCATAAGGCGATGAATGCAATACCTGCTAAAATCAAAATTATAAATAAGCGGCGTCTTACTGTCACATTAGATACCTTCATTACTTGTTCCTCCTCCGCTAGAACGTTTCGTAAGGAGCGCAGCATATGCTGACGCTCATTCCAAACCTATTCGGGACAAGCGGATGATAGAACAAGCTTTAGATATTAGCTATTCAGGTTTATCAGACTGTTGCGCTTGATCTCCCTTAGCATTGTCAGTTCCTTCAGAGGCATTCGAAGCAGCAGCGTCTGCATCACTATTAGTATCAGCTTCCCCTGCTGGCAGATCACCTGGGGGCTTAAGCTTGATTCTAATGACGCGTTTACCATTTTGCTCCTCTATCTTCTGGGAAACGACGAATCCTGTCCCCTCTGTAATAACTCGAATACCAATCAAAGATGTTACTTCAAGAGCATCTCTGAGGGATACCCCTGTCAAATCTGGAACAGCCAGCTTGTCTTGCTGCTCCGTAATGAGATACACACGCTGCGATGGATGCACAATGGAGCCCGCAGCAGGTATTTGCTGCAACACGGTTCCGCCATTGCCAACAAACTCAAATCCAATCTCTTTTGCAGCCAATTCCGCTTTCGCTTGAGCTACTTTCAAATCTGACAGATCAGGAATCTTCACTGTAACATCCTTCTTCGCAGGGTTCTCATCCGCCTTATAAGTCGGTGCTACGCCCATTTTACGAAGACTTTTGAGCACGATCTCGCGAAATGCAGGAGCAGCAACTTTACCGCCCCCTACCAGAGGGTCATTCGGTTCATCGACAACCACATATACGACAATTTTCGGATCTTCAACAGGCGCATAGCCGATGAAGGACACTACAAATTTCGTTTTGGAATAATTAGTCCCGTCTACCTTTTGTGCTGTACCTGTTTTACCCGCGACTCGATAACCTTCGATATATGCATTTTTACCTGAACCATCCACTTGGTCAGAGACGACCTGCTCTAAGTATTCACCCACCAGAGTCGACGTTTCTTTGGATATGACTTGGCGAATAAGCTTTGGTCCAACCTCCGTTGTCGTCTTGGTCACCGGGTCCGTAATACTTTTAACAATCTGGGGCTGCAACAGCTTACCGCCGTTTGCAACAGCAGCTACAGCTGCTACCTGCTGAATTGGTGTAACGGTTACCCCTTGACCGAATGTAGCATTCGCCACTTCGAGCGGATACTGAAAGCGAATCGAACCTGTAAGCTCATTACTTAGTTGAATGCCGGTCTTGCTCCCAAATCCGAAGTTCGTTATATATTCACGAAGCTTTTCTGCACCTAAGCGTTCATAGCCCAGCTTAACGAAGGCTACGTTACTGGAATGCTTCAAGCCATCCAAGAAGGAAATCGTTCCCCAGCCTTCACGCTTAATATCGCGAACCAAGCCGCCTGGAACTTTTATTTGCCCTGACTTATATTTTTCTTCCGGGTTAAAGACTCCTTCCTCTACCGCTGCTGCAAGCGTAACGATTTTGAAAGTGGAGCCTGGCTCATACAAAGATTTAATAGAATGATTATAGGAGTTCCCGTTATCTTTCCAGTAGGTGTTCGGATTATAGGCAGGTGCGCTCGACATCGCTAAAATCTCCATCGTTTGTGGATCTGCAGCGATCGCTGTTGCGCTCTTCGGCGAATATTTCCGTACAATTTCATTCAAAGCTTCATCCACGTAATGCTGAATGTCACTATCAATGGTTAATTTGATATCTTTACCGTCCTTCGCCGGTTCAATCTCAAAGTCACCCTCTGATAGCTGTACGCGCTGGCCATCCTTCTCATAGTGGACAAAACCGTTTTCACCTTTTAATTGTTCATCGAAAGAAGCTTCCACGCCTGTCATCGCTATTCCATCTCGATCTAAGTACCCTACGAGCTGAGAAGCTAGCAAATTTCTAGGATAATAGCGTTTCAAATCTTCCGACAAAATAATGCCGACATCATTCACCTTCTTTTCCTTCTTCAGTTCATCACGAAATGTTTTGAGCTTATCTGCTGTTGTCTTGTCGATCTTCAGTCCTTCCGGCCGTATGTCACGTTGGGTGAAATATTTCCCATCCGATTCTTTCTTAGCAGTCACGATTTTCCGAAGGTCATCCTTTGATTTGCCTAGTATTTCATGTAGTCCATCTATGATTTCTTCTGTCAATTCATTATCATTAATAATTTGAGGATTGACCGAAACATTATATGCAATCGTATCCATGGCAAACACATTGCCATCTCTATCTGATATCGTTCCCCGCTTAGCAACCAGTACTTCGTTTGCTGACCAGCGTTTTTTCGCCAAATCATACCATTCAGCGCCTGTTACTACCTGAACATAATAGATTCGGCCGATTAAAATGAGAAAAAGGAGGGTCATTACCCCTCCAAATAATAATGTTCGTACTTTAATTCGTTTTTTCATCATATATCCACCCTACTCACTCATAGCGGATTTGATCTCGCTATCACCGGTATTTATATTGATGCCACCTTCAATTGAACTAACCATTCCATTGGATTCAGCCATCTTGCGAATACGTTCAGGATCACTAAGCATCTCAACCTGCTTCTTCAAATCTTCCATCTCAATGTTCATTGTCCGGTATTCATTCGTCAGCTGCTTAATCTCCAAGTTCATGTGATAATCCTGAGAGAATCGAAAAATAATGACGCCCGCTACGACGACCAGCATCAATACAGTAAATAGGTATAGAAGCTTTTCTGGGCCTGGAAGTGATTTTCGAGTCGTTACTACTCGTCTTGTTTCTTTTATTACCGTTTGCTGATCTTGCTTTCGCTTAGGCTGCAAAGCCAAATTGCCATTCACGTACGCCAATTCAAATCCCCCTCTTACCTTTAATGTTCATATTATTTATAGCTTTTCTGCTACTCTGAGCTTCGCCGATCTTGCTCTAGGGTTAAGCTCAAGCTCTTCCTCACTAGGGACAATTGGCTTACGGTTTATCAATTTTACTGTTCCTTTGTTTCCACATACGCATAGTGGAAAATCAGGTGGACAGGTACATTTCTCCACAAACTTTGCAAACATCTGTTTACAGATGCGATCCTCAAGCGAATGGAAGGTTATAACGGAAGCACGACCGCCTGGCTTCAAGCAGCGAATCGTTTGCTCCAATGCTTCCTCTTCTGCTCCCAGCTCGTCATTTACTGCGATACGGAGCGCTTGAAACGAACGCTTGGCTGGATGACCGCCGGTACGTCTAGTTGCGGCTGGAATAGATACTTTGATCAGCTCCGCCAGCTCTCCGGTCTTCTCTATAGTCGCCTTCTCGCGAGCCTTCACAATATTTCTTGCAATGGAACGAGCAAATTTTTCTTCACCGTAACGATCCAATATACGGGAAATGTCTCGCTCCTCCCACGTATTAATAATCTCATGTGCAGTTAAATCTCCTTCACGGTCCATCCGCATGTCTAGCGGTGCATCGTGGTTATAGCTAAAGCCGCGTTCTGCTTCATCAAGCTGAGGACTTGATACACCAAGATCGAACAAAATGCCGTCTACCTGAGGCACACCGTCTAGCATAGGTACGTTGCAGCCTCTAAGCTCCTGTTCTAAATCTCGGAAATTGCTTCTCACAAGCGTTACTTTATCCATATAAGGAGCAAGCCTAACACGAGCATTGTCCAGTGCCCAATCATCCTGATCGAATGCGATTAAACGCCCTCCTTCGCCCAGACGGGATGCAATAAGCTCGCTATGTCCCGCTCCTCCAAGCGTACAATCGACGTATATACCGTCCGGCTTAATTGCCAAACCGTCAACCGCTTCCTTCAAAAGCACTGTAATATGCTGAAACATGTCTCAGCCCTCCCATTCTTGTTGTCCATTCTAGAAGTTGAAATCAAAGTCAACGAGCTTCTCTGCAATTTCATTAAATGCTTGCTCTGATTGCTCATAGTAGCCATCCCAAGTTTGCTTGCTCCAAATTTCTACTCGCCCTGATACGCCAAGCACCATACATTCCTTATCCAGCTTTGCATACTCTCTGAGATGGCTGGGTATGTTTACCCTTCCCTGTTTGTCCAGCTCACATTCGGTGGCGCCGGAAAAGAAAAAACGGGTAAATGCACGCGCATCGGATTTCATCAACGGCAATGTTTTGAGCTTCTGCTCCATAACGCCCCACTCATTCATGGGATAAACAAATAAACAATTATCCAATCCGCGGGTTGCAATAAACGAGGAACCAAGGGATTCACGGAATTTTGAAGGTATGATGATGCGGCCTTTCTCATCAATGCTATGTTGATATTCACCCATAAACATAGTTCAGCCCCACCCCTTCCCCTCATCCCACCACTTTGCCCCACTTTTCCCCACTAAGATACAGTAGTTCGCCACCTAAAATAAAAATCCTGCTCAATGAGCAGGATTTTTTTAAAATATTTTATACTGTTAATAATTATGAGGTAGGCGGCTGCTCCTCATCTGAGGGCTTAATTTGCCGACTTGCAGCTGTATTTTTCTTACGGCGTATAACCCAGTAGAACGGTACAGCCAAAATAGCGAGTACGACAAGCACAGGCAATGCACCCGCCAAAATGACTAACAGCAGTTTCAAGCTATCCCATACAAACTTGGTGCTGCTTACTAATGCATCCGACATCCTTCCACCCAATTGCGGATTATCTGAGCCGATGCTATTTAGTTTTTGGTTCGTTTGATACAAACGAAGCTCTACCGTGGAGAAGGATACATTCTGATCCAAGTAGCGAATTTTCCCTTTGATCATTTCAATATTTTCCTGTACCTCAGACAGCTGTTGAGAAAACTTCAGCAAGTCATCGGCTTTAACTGCTTTATCCATCATGAGGAGCAGTCTTTCTTCTACCAGCATTCTCGCTTTCAGTCTGGATTCCAAATCAACATATTGTTCGGATACATCTTTTCCACCGATATTTCGTTCAAACTCCTTATGCTCTATCCCCTCTACCCGATCAATAAAGGACATAAACCCAGCTGCCGGCACTTTGATCGTATAATTGGAGCCAATTTCACCATCATGCTTCATATCTTGGAATTCCAAAATATAGCCGCCGCTTTGTTGGATCGCATTGCGCAGCAGAGTTGCTGCTGCTGTCAATTCATCCACCTGCATACTCAGAGATGCCGTATATATAATTTTTTGATTGAAGCCATTCGCGCTGGAAGCTAACTCTGATGCAAAACCGCCGCCTGCAACAGACTCCCCAGCTTCACCTTTAACCCCCTCAGCACTTGACGCGGTTGTTTGGGCTATAGCCTCAGAACTTCCAGTCTCACCATCACTCATATTCCGGTCCAGGTTGCTAGCAGCTTTACTATTTGAAGCACCTGCTGAATTATCGCTTGCTGAGGAACAACTAGACAACAGACCCATTACAATAACCATTGCTACCAGAAACCAAATTCCTTTTTTATTTATTATCAAGGAATTTCCCCCCTTACTATTTTCCCATTAGACGGATACTGGTAATAAAAGGTTACACAAATAAAAAAAGCCGTGATTGCTCACGGCTTTCCTGCGTTTTATTGTATTTATTCCGCTTCTTTCCAGCTGTCCAAATAAGAAATTTGCTCTTGTGTCAGCGTATCAATTTCAAAGCCAAGTGATTGCAGCTTCAAACGTGCTACTTGCTCGTCAAGATCGTAAGGCACGTTAACTACTTTTTTGCCGATTGCTTCGTATTGCTCATTCACGTATTTCAATGCTACTGCCTGTAGCGCAAATGTCATATCCATAATTTCTGCGGGATGTCCATCACCTGCAGCTAGATTAACAAGGCGGCCTTCTGCAAGCAAGTATATGCTGCGTCCGTCTGTCAGCTTGTATTCTTCAATGTTGCGGCGAACGGTACGTACGCTCTCTGACATTGCTTTAAGCTCCGGTTTGTTCGCTTCCACATCAAAGTGACCTGCGTTAGATATAATAGCTCCGTCTTTCATGACTGCATAGTGCTCGCCGCGAATAACGTCGCGGTTTCCTGTTACCGTCACGAAAAATTCTCCCACTTTCGCTGCTTCAAGCATTGGCATTACTGCGAAGCCATCCATATAGGCTTCTACCGCTTTGATTGCATCGATTTCAGTTACGACTACGTTCGCGCCAAGACCCTTCGCACGCATCGCTACACCCTTACCGCACCAGCCATAGCCAACCACAACAACTGTTTTACCAGCAACCATCAGGTTAGTTGTCCGATTGATGCCATCCCATACCGATTGACCCGTCCCATAACGGTTGTCAAAGAGATGCTTGCAATAGGCATCATTAACAGCAACCATTGGGAAGTTAAGGGAACCGTCTTTTTCCATTGCTTTGAGTCTAATAATTCCCGTAGTTGTCTCTTCCGCTCCACCACGTAAATTCTCGCCGAACTCAGGATGCTCTGAATGAAGGATCGTTGCCAAATCTCCGCCATCATCAATAATGAGATCAGGCTTCCATTCAAGCGCTTTGATGTTTAGTTCCTTAAATTCTTCAGCACTCGGATTATATTTTGCAAACACAGTAATGCCGTCTTCTACGAGAGCAGCACAGACATCGTCTTGTGTAGATAATGGATTGCTGCCTGTAATCGTTACTTCTGCTCCCCCAGCTTTGACCACTTTTGCCAAATAAGCCGTTTTAGCTTCCAAATGAAGGGCAATGGTAACCTTCAACCCTTTAAATGGCTGTTCCTTCTCAAACTGCTCACGAATCGTATTCAATACAGGCATATGCGCCCGCACCCAATCAATCTTCAAATGACCATCAGGTGCCAATGCCAAATCCGTAATAATACTTTTATCTGCTGCACTCATGTATTCATACCTCCCAGTATTCTTACAAATATATGATCTCATGCCCGCCTGTGCGACAATAAGGCGCTTCAAGAAGCTTCTCCAGCCATGTTAGACTGTAACGATTCCAATACGCGGACATGTTTATAACCCGTTCTTGAGGCTTCCCTTGCGGTTTAATGGATAAATGGATGCGATCAAGCTGACGTGTCGTCGCCTCGAACTGTTTATTAAAGGCATCCACTGTTTTCGAACCCATATAATTAATTTGCTCGACAATTTTTTGCAGATTCGTGTCCCCCAGCTTTGCAAGTGAAGGCTGCACTGACGTCGAAAGCTCTAACAGCGGTCTATATAGACGCTCGAAGCTATCCCTTGCATCTGCATATTGCTGCTCGATGGACAATCCATCCTGCTCCTTCAGCCATTGCTCCTTGCGTTCCTCGAAGCGAAGCATGATATCCTCGAATGAAAGCTCATACTTCTCCATGTTTTTGGCTATTATGCCTTCGACAAGTGTGAAGGACATGCGCGGCACAATAATTGGCATTTCCATGCCAAGCGTGCGGAAAGCCTCTCCGGTCAAAGCCCAGTAAGCTATCTCACCAGGTCCTAGCACAGTCGCCAGCACAGGAAATAAATAATCCTGCATAAGCGGACGTGTAAGCACATTATTGCTTAACTGCTGAGGTTGTTGATCTGCAATTTGCAGCAGCTGCTCCTCCGTTAACGACAATTGTCCTTTACGGTCCTGGAAGGTACCATCCTTCTTGTATAGAAGAGTACGCTCTTCTCCGTTCTCTTTGTGAAAGAGAAACAGATTGGCGCTTCCCGGTGTCACATCAGCCTGTAAGGAATAACCTAACTCCTTCACCAGATGGGCAGAAGCCAGATAAGCTTGCTCCAATTCATCATTTCTCTTGATCAACTGCTTGAACATCGGAGACTCCAAACCGCGTACGGCAGGATCATCGGCATCTAGTAAAACCAAGCCCGTTGAGCTAAATAAATGACTCATAATTCTGGCAAACAAATCAGATAAGGAATGAGCTTCCTGCGTCATGCTCCGCAGCTCCTCCAGCATGACCGGCTTAAACTCAGAGGACGGCAATGTCTGTTCTAGCTCTGCCAACAATTGCTCCCACGTTTCAGCTGAAATACCAATGCGGCTGACAGCTGTGCGCGCTGCACCTTCTGGACGTGCAGCAGAAAGCTTGCGAAGCTCCTGCTCCGCAGTTATGACGTAGGCATGGTTCGCTTCATCCCAATCATGATCCTCGCCTGCAATCCAGAATACAGGGACGACCACTCGGCCAAGCTGCTGGCTCGCTGACTTCGCAGCGCCAATAATGGATACTGCTTTATGTATCACTAGCAACGGTCCCGTCCAAAGGCCGGCTTGTTGTCCGCCAACGACTACTGGCGCTCCCTCAGCAATAGCTGCGATACTTGCAAATACCTCTGATGCAGCACCAAGCTTTTCATTATATGCACGCAATACTGCTGCCACTGCGGCAGCTTCTGCTCTCACGTTGCTGCTTTCATCCAACCTCTTCAACCGTCTAATCCAATCTTGCTCCGCTCCAGCGTGATAACCGTACAACGCTTCAATACGGTCATCTGTCCGATGTATATAAGCCTCTGTTAAAGGCTGAGCGCTTGGCAATGAATAAGATTCTTTTCTCATAGCGCAGCCCGTAACCTCCCGCTTGTCAGTCGTTTACACGACTTATCAATAAATTTTAATAACAAAGTAATTGTACACAAAGGGGCAGGCACCCGTCAAAAGAAAAACGCCTCAACTAGGTAGAGGCGCTTGCCAAGTATGAATTTGATTAGGCTTGCATAACCGTTCTGCCAATATAGATAATCATAAAAACAACATAGAGCAAGCTCATTGTAAAAAAGCTTAACCGCCAAATCGTTCGGAAAATCTTTTTGGCATCCACTTTCCCTCGCTTGCGGAATTGCGCATTGCCTAACAACCCTCCGCCTAGAATCATGAATAGTAAAATACCGTACAAACCGAATTTGCTCTTAAAAATAAGCTCAAACAAAACAGCGACGATACCAATCAAAAGAGCAGTTGTTACATCCATTGCTAATCGAAACGCTTTCTTTCGATCCCTTATAAAGGCACCATAGCCAAACAAAATAGCAGTGAAAGGAATGATGGGGATGACTGCCAAATACGCATATAAATATTTGATGCTATGCCAAATCATTTCCATCGTCTTCCACTCCTTCTAACTCAGCTTCGGTTGTAGTGCGTGTACGAGTTCGATTATTGCTTTATTTAGCGGTGCTTCCAGACTGCAGCTCTCGGCCAGTCTTACAATCCCGCCATTAATAGCTGAAATTTCTGTTTCCTTACCAGCACGAACATCACTTAGCATGGACGAGACATTCCCGCTAGTAAGCTTGCATACTTCTATAATTTGCTGCCATCCATCCCATTCAGTCGTCATTCCCGCCGCTCGTAGAACTCGCTCACTTTCCCTATAAAGCGCTCGCATTAGGTTTTCTCGTGAAGAGTGGTTCGGCAATTCACCATTGGTTACATCAAATATTGCAGTCAAAGGATTGATCACAGCGTTAATAAGCAGCTTGCTAAAAATCCGATTATCTATGTCATTCGACAGTTTTGTGGTAAATCCTGCCGATTGCAGCATGTTAACCAACATTTTTTGCGAGATTTCGAAAGAATCGTCTTGTTTACGCTGATTTTCAGTTCCTTCTGCCAACCAAAGCTGTCCTTTTCCCGTATGCTCAACAGATCGTCCATCAAGACGCTTTGCCCCTTCCGTAGTAACCGCGGCAATCAACGGTGTCTGTGGCAGCCTGTTCTGAAGCTTTTCCAAATGACCAATTCCATTTTGCAAACAAATAACAGCTGTAGACGGATGTCCGCCACATGTTGCGATATGTACTAACTGATCTAACAGCTCTTCATTTATGTCCGTTTGTTTCACCGTCAATAGAATCCATCGATCGACTGCCCGCTCATTGACTACTAGTTGAGTTGACAGGCTTGCAGCCTCTCTACTCCATCTACTCATAACTTTAACAACTCGCTCACTTACCCCGTCTAGCTCTCGCAGTGCTATACCATTTGAGAGGAGCATGGACGCCTGCTCTTCACTCCTTGTCCATATCGTTACATCAGCTCCTGCCTCTGCCAGTCTTGCGCCATAGAGTAGTCCGATAGATCCTCCGCCTATAATATCAAATTGCACTTTCAGCCCTCCTACAGTCCGTACGTTACTCTTAATTCCGTTCTTTTTCCTTATTGTTCCACTATGATATTTCACATATCGTATCAAATCTGTTGAAAATAATGCAATAGCTATACAAAGAGAGGCTCGCCCATAGATTCAGGGCGAGCCTCTCTTATTTCATTAAAAAGCCTACTCAATTCGTTCCAAATTACCGTTTGCATCCATTTTAAATCTAGGCTTTGCTTCATCATCATTCGTTAAAACCGTCAATCTTCTTGCGCGATCCATAATTTGAATCAAAGTCTTGTAATCATCGTTCACAGCGCGATAATCCGTTTGAACATTGTTAACCTCTTTGGACAATCTCTCATTCTGATCACGAAGTCGGTACAACTCATCATCTTTTTCTTTCATTTCCTTCTCAAACCACTTGATTTGACGCGCTAAATCCCCATAAGTCGTCTTCCATCCACGAAGAAAACGAATAACTGCATCAACCGATAAGCCTTCCTCGATTGAACCCGTATCTTGTTTAAATACACGTTCATCCGTTTCAAAAACGGCTATGGATGAAACGTGAGGCGTTGCGACAATCGTTTGTTTTTTCAAATAATTACGCTTCTGTCTTTGCTGCTTGGCGATTTGAATCGCATCTTCATAACGTTTGCGAACACAGCTGTTCCAACGGAAACCGCATGCCGCTGACGTGCGTCCAATTCTTTCGCCCACTTCTTCAAAAGCTGCAAGCTGTGTACTACCTTCGCGAATATGGCGTAGTGTAACCTCGGCGAGTATAAGATCATCATCCGGACTCCACGCATCTTGTCTAACTGCTGTCATGCAACAAAAACCTCCTAACGTAAAGGCGCTTACTTTATCTCTATGCTCTTGGTAGAGTTCATAGAATCTATTGGATACTAATTTGTATAACCATTTTTCTCACAGCTCATACATGATCGCGCTTATATTTGGGTAAACTATTTGCAGATAGGGTCAAAATAAATATGCAGCAAAAAAAATTTACCAATTTGTCATTGTTTCTGGTTTACACTTATTTCGCCAAACGTTATAATGAAATTTAGAAAATCGGGTCGCAGCGAAAGGGGGATCTTATCTTGGCACGTATGTATCGGGTACTTGGTTTTTGGACTTTGGTAATCGGACTTATGGCTTTTGCAGGCCATATGACGGAATTTGCGTTGTTGTTCTTCGCACAAGCCGTTGCTTTCGTATTTCTTGGCTACTTGAATTTCTCTGAGAGAACTTACATTGTAATGTTCTGGGGATATATGATCATTTCATTCGTGGGTTTCACGTATTGGTCGGTCTTCAAGATGGACTTGCCCTTCTAAGGGAAGCTACATACAAAAAGCTAACAAAAAAACGGTGTCAGCCCTCGGGTTGACACCGTTTTTTTGCAATGTAATTATTTTTTATCCAAAACGAGCACCTTAAACGTCTCACTCATTTGATCGCTAAGCAGCAGTTGTCTCACCGCCCGATTCATTCGAGCAACCTCACTAAAGGGATCCCTGCTCTCATGGTTTTGCAGCAATTCCATCACGCCATGATCAATCAGAAATTGTTTCTGAGTGGAATAACTGACGATCTGCCACTCGTTTTCCTCAGCGACACGCTGAACGAACGTAAACGGAACATGGGAGGTGATATCCTGCCCGCCAATTCTAACATAGGGACTTTGACTTGCTTGATGCTGCCAGTAACACATCAATGTACCTAGCATACGATGCGACGCGCCGTACTCCTCCGCTTCATGGCCATAATCAATAATAACAAGCCGTCCTTCGTTCATTACGCTTGCAAGCCGCTTCAAAAAATCAACTATGCCTCCATGCACCTCTGTTCGCTGTCCTTCCATGAGCCGAATACCGCCTTGCTCCAACCAGCCGTATATACGCTCATCGGTTAGAGGCATAAACACCTCGTAAAAGCCCAGCACCTCATTGTACGCAACACCCAGCTCAACCAGCTGTCCTTCGACACATTGCACCCGATGTACAGGAAAAGCATCCAGCAGTTCGTTTGCAAGCACAATAGCAGGTCCTTTCAACCAATTCGCATCCCAAGCTTCATAGGATGTTGCCAGCTTAGGGCGAATATTCGCATCTTTCGTTTCATCGAACGCATGCGAAGCAGCTGCGCCATGCAAGGGGTGATCCTCGATGAGAATCGAGTCCATCTTCTTATCCCAATCCGTGTCCCTGCTTCTCCCGGCATTCATAATTTGAGCAGATAATCTTCCTGTTCCAGCACCCCATTCAATCAGCTTTAACGGCTTCCCCGATATCCTCCCATAATCTCCAAAATACCGAGCAAGCACCTCTCCCAGCACGTGCCCAATGGCTGAGCTTGTATAGAAATCGCCCTCCTTGCCTACCCGAATAGGACCCGATCGGTAATAGCCGTGGTCTGCATCATATAGACAAGCGCTCATATACTGAAGAAAGGATATACAATTTACGGTACGACTTTTCCCTTCAAAATCGGTATACCATCCAGCTTGTTGGGACTCAGCAATTTGCTTTGCAAGAGATTGAGCAAGCACATTTTCCTTCATCGCAAGGTTCATCCTTTTCTAAATGTAAGATATAATAGAATTAATTGCCGCATAAAATGAATGCTGAGAAGGGAGGATGCCATTGATCATATCCGTTAAACGACAGCGTATTGGCATAGCAGCTATCGTCATGGTTCTTATCACAACGCTCCTCATTCGGCTTCCCGTATGGGCCGAGCCCCAGACAGCAGACCAGGATGATACGCATACGCTGCTTGAGAAAAGCTTATCCGTCATCGAAATCGACAAAGAAATTCTCAGGATTCAAGAGCAGAAGGAACAAATAACATTGACCATGTCGGATACAGAGAAGCAATTATGGCTGCAGGAGCAGCAAATTTCGGAGAAGCAAGATGAAGCCGGAAGTATCCTGCGTGCTTACTATATGGGTGAGAGAGATTTTATATTTGCCTCGCTTCTATCCTTTGATTCCTTAGCCGAACTATTTCAAATTATGGACTACGCCGAATTTATATTAACTAATGATCAGCATACCTTGAATACATATGTGGAGCAATATCGAAAGGTAAAGGACGGCTATCAAGCTCTTGAGACAAGGCGCGAGGAACTCATCGCAATAGAGCAGCAGCTGCAAACACAGCGTGACCGTGTGCTTGCCTTAGAAAAAAACCTCGATGAACAGCTTGCAGGTCGATCCGATGCAGAGCGAATACGTATTATGATTACGGAGCTTACCTCCTTCTGGGAGTCCGCTGGTATCGATGAGGTCAAGCAGTACTTCCGAGCGTTGTCAAAGGCGATGCAGAAGCTGCCGACTTGGGTGCAAGATCATAAGGAACTGTTAGAAATAAAAGGCTTCAACTATACAATAAAAGTGCCCGAAGATGATTTAAACGACTTTTTACGCCAGCAAAATGATATATTTAAGCATTTCTCATTCCAATTTACCGACGGTAAAGTTACTGCACAAGGTAAACGAGATAATATGGAAATCAAAATTACCGGCCATTATACGATCGAAAATGATCCCAAAAACGCTATTCTCTTTCACGTAGACGAGCTGATATTCAACGGTTTTTCCCTGCCGGATACGACTCGTCAATCGCTGGAAAAGGAATTTGATTTAGGCTTCTACCCTGATCTTATCGTATCCTTCCTAAAGGCAAAGTCAGTTGAAATGAATGACGGCGAGCTGATCATAAAGCTGAGCTTAAAATTGTAAAGAAAAAGAATGCCCCGTTATGAATGTCTAAACAGGGCATTCTTTTTTTGTTACTTTCATGCTGCATCCAAAGCTCCAATATAATTATCGATCTCGAACGTATCTTTTGAATAGAATTTCCATTTACCCTCTAACTGCAGCCACTTCTCCGGCCAAAACGGATCAGGGAGCGGCAATTGATCATCCTGCTGCTTCTCGTCCAGCACTTTTTTCCACCATGCCGGCGGGATTTGCCCTTGTTCGACTCCAGATGAGCTGTTAAAGGTATACAAGGATGCTTTGGCAGGCAGCAGCCCAGAAAGATCATAGGTTTGCTGCTGTGTGTTAATATCCGTCATCTCCTGAATCCATAACATCGCTTCTTCTTGAAACTCACTGTTGGAGGAAATCACATAGCTTCGCCCATTTAACCACGGAAAATAGATATGCTGACGATCCACAATTAGACCGTCTCTAGTCGTCTCAGTCATACCTTCATAAGCATCCCAAGGTATAACAGCAGCTAACAGCTTATTTTCACGAAAAGCTTCGTTCAATGCTGCGCTATCCTCTACCTCTATTCGACTAATCCCGGCTTCCATCGTTTGCATCCATTTGAGCTGTGATGTTTGAATTTCGTTTAGAGGACGAGCGTTAATAATATTGGATTGCTCAGATTGAAACATAGCCAGCCAAATGAGCTGTTGAATGAGATCACCAGCACTCCAATTCAGAATACTCGTTTCCGCATCCAGCTCAAGCACCTTGGCAGCAATCTCTTGATAAGCTGCAAAGTCGGTCGGCGGCGAATTTTGCCCCGCCTGCTTCAATAATGTATGATTCCAAACGACAACATAAGGGTTAACATCCTTCGGAACACCCCAAAGGTAGCCATTCCATTTCAATGGGTCCAAGAGGCTCGCCATTTGATCTGTAAGCGCGTCTCCCGTCAGCATGCTGTCAACGGACTGTAGAAACCCCCGAACGGCAAACGGCTTAACCCAGCCGCTCTCAAGCAGCATAACATCAGGAGCCTCTCTTTGTTGGCTCTGCAGTGCCCACTGTTCATATGCGCGTTCACGGGAGGTTTCGTTCGTTAGCTTGACTTGGATATTCGGATATTTCATCATAAAATGTTGATTCAGTTTGATTAGCTGTCTATATTGTTCAGGAGGCAAGGAAACGTTTACATGAATGCTCGACTGCTGATTCACTTCAAGTACACCGGGCTGAGGCTGAATCGGAGAGCTTCCGTCAGGCTTCCCTATGCTTACTGAGCTCGTATTTCTTGAGAAGGGGATTAATAACAGTGCTGCTAACAGTAACGCGCCGATAACGAGCGGCACATATTTTCTGGGAGACACAGCCTTCTTCCTTTCATCCATAAATCTACTAAAAATAGGATAACAATAATTTGATGCTTTGTCCAAACGAAAGTGAATCTTTATACCTAGGACAATTTCTTTACAGCATTCTAGGTCACTGTTTAACCCTAATTACGGAACGAAAGGAAAAGGGACTTCCCGCTCAGGCTAGTAAATAGCCTGATGGAGAAGTCCCTTATTTTATCGTTAGAGAATGATATCTGGTTTAGAGCAAATCAGCAGCTAACTGAGCAAGCTTCGAGCGTTCGCCTTTTTCTAACGTCATATGACCACTTATGCCTTCATTTTTGAACCGATCTACGATATGTGTTAGCCCGTTGCTGATGGAATCCAAGTATGGATGATCAATTTGCTCTGGATCTCCCATCAGAACAATTTTACTGCCTTCACCTACGCGAGATACGATCGTTTTCACTTCATGCTTCGTTAAGTTTTGCGCTTCATCGATAATAATAAATTGTCCCGGAATAGATCTTCCGCGTATATAAGTGAGCGCCTCCACTTGAATACTGCCCATACCCATTAATATTTTATCAATATCGCCTGATTTCTTCGTATCAAATAAATATTCCAAGTTATCATAGATGGGCTGCATCCAAGGACGAAGCTTCTCTTCCTTCTCTCCAGGCAGATAACCGATATCCTTCCCCATTGGAACGACTGGCCTTGCGATTAACAGCTTCTTATACTTATGCTCATCCTCAGTCTTAAGAAGCCCTGCTGCTAGCGCTAAAAGGGTCTTTCCGGTACCAGCCTTGCCTGAGAGAGTAACGAGCGGGATATCGTCATTCAGAAGCAATTCAAGCGCCATTCGCTGCTGTGCGTTTCTAGCTGTTATTCCCCAGACGGGATCATTGCTAAGGAACAAGGGCTCCAGCCTTGCACCGTCCTGGCTGACCTTGAGAAGCGCAGACTTTGAAGTACCCATCTCATCGCGCAAAATAACAAACTCATTCGGATTTAATCGCATTTTCAGCTGCAGATTATTCACAGTCAGAAAACGGTACGTATAAAATTCATCAATAACAGCAGGATGCACATAGAGTGTCATGTATCCCGTATAAAACTCTGACGAGACAATGACTCGGTCGGACAAATAATCTTGAGCTTGCAAGCCCAGTACATCCGCCTTAATTCGGACGAGCACATCTTTGCTTACCAATACAATGCTTTGCTTTTCTTCTTGGTTCTCTTGCTCTATGTGGTAATTCAGCGCAACCGCCAAAATTCGATTATCGTTAGACATTTCACCAAACATTTCTTGCACACGCATAAAGCTTCGATGATTTAGCTCTACCTTCAACAACCCGCCGCTTGGAAGCTCTATCCCTTCATGCAAATGTCCCTTTTCCCTCATACTATCAAGCAAGCGCGAGATGGAGCGAGCGTTGCGTCCCAGCTCGTCGGCCAGTCTTTTTTTGGAATCGATTTCCTCCAACACAACTGCGGGAATTATGACCTCATTATCATCGAAAGCGAATATCGCTTGCGGATCATGAAGCAGCACATTAGTATCGAGCACGAATATTTTTTTCATGAGAACCCTCCCGGCGTTGGATGTTCGTTAAAAGCCATACATAGCCTTACTAATCTGCGGGTAAACTATGGCGGACAAGTGACTTTCTCATTTTCAACGAAAAAAAAGAGGTGGCAAACATGTTCAAATGGATGGCTTCAGCGATCATTATTGCGATTGTTGCGACAGGCTGCAGCACCGCCGCACGTAATGAAACATCACCCTCTCCACAAAATAATACCAGTTATAAAGCGAAGCAAACGACTCCTGCGAAAAAGGAAATTAAAAATGCTGCAGAGGTAACGGCACATTTGGAGCAGCTCGCCAAAGGAGTTGACGGTGTGACTAATGCACATTGCGTTGTATTCGGTCATACAGCTATTGTCGGTATTGACGTTGATCCCAAGATGGAACGCTCCAGAGTCGGTACGATAAAATATTCCGTTGCTGAAGCATTCCATAAAGATCCGTATGGCATTGACGCTCTCGTCACCGCTGATATCGATCTCTCCCAAAGAATTAATGAAATGGGTCACGATATCAGGCAAGGTAGACCGATAGTCGGCTTTGCAGAAGAATTGGCTGATATTATGGGACGAATCATTCCTCAAATGCCGCGAGACGTTATTCCGCAGGAGTCGGAAAAACAAGAAGCCTTAAAGATGAAGAAAAAGTAAATGTCCTTCTGAAGACACAAAAAGCCTAGTGAGTTCTCACTAGGCTTTCATCATGGCAGCAAATGCTTGCGATTCCAAGTCATTTCCTGCGCGCTGTTTATTCTTTTTTTCGCATAACTCAGCATAGGACAAGCGAGTGCCGTAAAGCAACGCTTTATTCCGAGCTATAATGTCAGAAGCCTCTCTGCGGGAATCCGTATCATTCGTAATCATTGGAATAGAGAATTGCTTGTGCTTAGCTCTAATCATTCGTTCGAATCGTGCGGATACGGCTGCGGTCATCTGCATGACCTCCCTCTGAACAGAATACAAAACGGCCTCCGTAGCATTATTATATCTAGCTTATTAAAGTCCGTCTATGGTTATTCAGCCATTTTTGCTTGCAACGCCGCACGCGCCTCATTAAGTTTAGCATCATTTAAATATACATAAGGACTTTTCCATTCGCCTTCTAGCGGAATAAAGGTAATATCACTGCGATTCATGCCAAAATAAGTGCTGATCATGTTTTTGATTTCTTTTGACGGCATATCCATCGTTAAGTTATTGCCGACTGCCTCAATAACTGAACCTACTTTGGACGCTCCGCTTAATGATTTCATTTTATCCGTTAAAGCGCCGATAACCTGACTTTGACGAGCATTTCGATCAAAGTCACTCGACATATTTTTACCATTATTTGATTTGCGATAGCGAACAAAATCAAGCGCTTTATCTCCATCCAGCAATTGTGGACCTTTTTTGAGATTAATATTTGTGCCGTCCGCAGAATCCTTATATTTCATATCCATATCAACATCTACATCGACACCGCCAAGTGCATCTACCACATCCGAGAAGCCTTGGAAGTTAATAACCGCTGTATATTTGATATCAATATCAAACAGCTTGCTCATCACTTTGCGCACTTCTTGCTTCGCATCGGAATATGCCTGTTCTTTTTTCAGCTTCTTCTCACTAAGCGCATTCATATAGAAATCTGCATAGAAGCTATTTGCTTTGCGTGCGCGATAACCATCAATATCAATTCTGGAGTCACGAGGAATCGTTACGATAGTAGTCGTTCCCGAGTTAGGATTGAATGCCGCGATCATCATCACATCCGTATTCAAGCCGCCTCCGTGTGAGCGCGAATCAATACCCATTAGCAGCATCGCTACTGACTTCTTTTTGACCGATTCTTCAGCTGGTATGACAACCTCTGAATCTTCCACTTCAGAAATTTTGTCCACTGCCTCATCTGCTTTAACTACAAGATAAACAAGTACAGCAGCTACGATAAGCAGGATAGCGAATACTAGAATAAAGAATATTTTGAAAATAGACCTTTTTTTGCGCGCCTTTTTCTTTTTGACTTTCGACGGTTGACGGGCACCCGTTCTTGGAGGTAATTCTGACGAACCTTTGCTCATATGTTCCACCTTCAAGCCTAGTTGTATTTTGGATTAGCTTCAATGTCCGTCAGCAGCTGCTCGCAACGTTCACGCGGATACAGCTGCAGCTTTGCCCGGCCATCTTTCTCGTATTTCACATGAATCATCGTTTCATCCATTTTCAGAATCTCAAAATGAGATAATCCGTGATCCTCCGTCAATATTTGTGCAAAAAAAAGGACGGTATCCTGCGCGGCCCCATCATCGGGACGGGCATTCGCAACCAGCTGTATCTGCAGCCAATTAAATAAAGCATCCTCAAGCTTCATTTACGGGATTCCGCACTTGGAGGAGTCGTATCATTCGTGTTATTGCCCTTCCACTTGTCATATAATTGACGACCGCGGAGCATCATCATCATGAGTACCGCTACACCCATACATTGAATAATCGGCAGCTTATCAACCTGCAAAATCATCAATACAAATGATCCAAATGCGATCAGGGCATAGACGAGTATTTCTTTGAATAGCGGCAGCTTCTGCTGTGCACGAAACACTTTGTTAAATATGTATATCGTGAAGCCTAATATGAGTAAATAGGAAACAAGCTTATGATCGCTAAGCCATGCCTGCATATAGTAAACCTCCTTCGATAACATAAACGACATTTGTCGTATTTTAGTTGCACAGCTTGCATGCACTGTGAAATATAAGTGGGATTATAAGTATTAAACTTATAATCCCACTTATATTTTAAAGAAAACGTAAGGTTTTGCCTTAGCAAAACCTTACGTTATTTAATCGATGATCAATGATTCTTAAACGCTGGCTTGAGCGTTTTTACGGTTTTTGTCCGCGCGCTCACGCTCGCTCTTGTTCAAGATTTTTTTACGCATACGAATCGACTTCGGCGTAATTTCACAGAACTCATCATCGTTCAAATACTCAAGAGCTTGCTCAAGGGAGAACAAACGCGGGCTTTTCAACGTAACCGTATCATCCTTACCAGCAGAACGAATGTTGTTCAGTTGTTTTACCTTACAGATGTTGACAATGATGTCATTCTCGCGCGTGTGCTCGCCGACGATCATACCTTCATAAATTTCAGTACCTGGCTCCAAGAATTGAATACCGCGGTCTTCAACGCCCATCATACCGTAGAAAGTAGAAGTACCGTTCTCACTCGCTACTAGCACGCCTTGGTGACGGCCGCCAACTCCAGTACCAGCAAGTGGACCATAGCTGTCAAATGCATTGTTCATAATACCATAACCGCGTGTCATTGTTAGGAATTGTGTACGGTATCCAATCAAACCACGTGCAGGAATAATGAACTCTAGACGAACTTGACCGTTGCCGTTATTGATCATGTTGACCATTTCAGCTTTACGTGTTCCAAGGCTCTCCATAACAGCGCCCATGCTTTCTTCAGGCGTATCGATTAGAAGACGCTCGTAAGGCTCTGATTTCTGGCCGTCAATTTCTTTAACAATTACTTCAGGCTTCGATACTTGAAGCTCGAAACCTTCACGGCGCATGTTCTCGATTAGAATACTCAAATGAAGCTCACCACGACCGGATACAACAAATGCATCAGGGCTTGCTGTTTCATCTACGCGAAGTGCTACGTCAGTCTCAAGCTCTTTGAATAGACGCTCACGAAGTTTACGGGATGTTACCCATTTACCTTCACGGCCTGCAAACGGGCTGTTGTTTACAAGGAAAGTCATTTGCAAAGTAGGCTCGTCAATTTTTAGAACTGGCAATGCCTCAGGATTTTGCGGATCAGCAATCGTTTCACCGATGTTGATTTCACGAATACCTGCGATCGCTACGATATCGCCTGCTCCCGCTTCAGCGATCTCAATACGTTTCAAGCCTTGGAAGCCGAAAAGCTTCTCAATTCTTGCTTGTTTTGTTCCGCCTTCACGTGTCATAACAGCTACTTGTTGACCTTGTTTAATGATTCCGCGGTTAACACGGCCGATCGCAATACGACCCATGTACTCGTTATAATCAAGCAAAGTAACAAGGAATTGCAATGGTTGCTCAACATCCTCAGTCGGTGACGGGATATTGCTGATGATTGTCTCATATAGAGCTTCCATGTTCTCATCTTGTTTTTCTGGATCAAGACTTGATGTACCCATAAGCGCTGATGCATATACAACTGGGAATTCAAGCTGCTCATCTGACGCGCCAAGCTCGATGAATAGGTCAAGCACTTCATCTACAACTTCAGAAGGTCTTGCATTCGGACGGTCAATCTTGTTTACGACAACAATTGGCGTTTGATTCGATTCAAGCGCTTTGCGCAAAACGAATTTCGTTTGCGGCATACAGCCTTCAAATGCATCAACAACCAGAAGTACGCCGTCTACCATTTTCATGATACGCTCAACCTCGCCGCCGAAGTCAGCATGTCCAGGTGTATCAACGATGTTAATTAGGAAGTCTTTGTAGTTAATAGCTGTGTTCTTAGCCAAAATCGTAATACCGCGCTCACGCTCAATATCATTAGAATCCATTGCGCGTTCTTGAACTGCTTCGTGCTCACGAAACGTTCCTGATTGTTGAAGCAGTTTGTCAACCAATGTTGTTTTACCATGGTCAACGTGGGCAATAATCGCGATATTCCGTAAGTTCTCTCTTGCTTGCATAACTTGTAATCCACTCCATTTGTTTTTTATTTAAATCACTTGCCTTAAATCACTTGCTTAAGTCTCTTACCAACGCTTGCGCTTGCTTAGCATCATCCAAACACCCGCTGCAATAAACGCTACAGCAATCGCATAAATTCCCCAGCTCCACAAAAGCACTAATACGATGAACACGGCCGAAGCGGCAGCAAGCGCCATCGATGCCGTGAGCAAAACACGCTGTCTGGATGAACCGAACAAATAATATTCGTAAAGGCCTGCCGCGACTCCAAAGATAAACAGCGGCCACAAATATTTCATGCTATCCCAACCAAAAAGGTTGCAAATGATAAATAGCAGGGCATAAACGACGAGCATTCCACCTGGGACAAGAACTACCGCTGGTACTAATCGACCGAAGTACAGCACATGCAGCAATACACCGGGAATCAAGACCAGCAATGGCCAAAAAATCGCCCCCAAAAAGCTGAACACACCTAACTTGCCCATTAAAATAACGACACCAGCTAACAGCAATATAATTCCAGCGGAATATTTGTTATTAGGCATTCGCTTTTCCGCTCCTTACAACGTCCAACGCAAGTGTTGGCGAAAGACGACAGTTTTTATCTATATTAGTTTAATGGAACTGAAGGAAAAATACCAGTACGTAGCGCGTCTCTGAGCAAAAAAAAACCATTATGCCCTTTTTTTCGAGAACGGAAACTGTCGAAAACCGCATTAAATAGGCTTTTTTCTCAAAATGGCTAGGATGATGACAAGCGGTACACATAGCAGCGGAATGGCCTCGGAGAGTGTTTTTGACCCATGAATGATCAAAATATCGAGTCCCGGATCGTGAACGAGCATGCCACCTGCCGCATAAGCGAGTAAAGCTGCACCAATATAGGAAACGGCTGGAAATCTCTGCAGCAGCTTGCCCAGCATTTGGCTTCCCCAAATAATCATGGGGATACTTAGCGCAATTCCCAGTAAAATGAGTATCGGATCACCGTCTGCAACGGCTGCGATCGCGAGCACGTTGTCGAGACTCATTACAAAATCTGCTACAACAATCGTCCAGATTGCGCCTCCGATTGTTGATGCTTTTTTGATTGTATGCGAATCTTGCTGTCCTCCTGCATCCACTAGCAGCTTGACAGCGATATAAAACAACAGCAGTGCGCCGATTGCTTGCAAATAAGGCACCTGAAGCAATTGTATGGCCACCAGAGTTAGCATGCAGCGCAGTCCTACTGCTGCGAGAGCCCCCCACCATACCGCGCGTTTGCGCTGCTCAGGCGGGAGCTGTGCGCTTGCCATGGCAATCACAATGGCATTATCTCCGCTGAGCAATACATTAATTAAAACAATTTGCACAAATATAAAAAGGCTGTCCACAAAGCATTCCCCCTCTACAACAGCTGTATGAACAAGCTGTGTGGATTATGTGTCCCAAAAAAAATCGAATCAATTTTGGGGACGGGTCATAATTATGGAAGAGCAGAAACAGCGCGTGATTGGAAAGGAAGGAACAGAAAAATGGAACTATTCTCGGTCGAATTTTTCTCAGCCCTGTTGACGATCGTTTTTATCGATCTGATTTTAGCCGGAGACAATGCCATTGTTATCGGATTGGCAGCTCGCAATCTGCCTAAAGAGCAACAAAAGCAAGCAGTCATTTGGGGAACTGTCGGAGCAGTAGGCATTCGAATCATCGCAACATTGCTTGTCGTTCAGCTGTTGAATGTGCCTTGGCTCAATCTTGTAGGCGGTTTATTATTGCTCTGGATCGCTTATAAATTACTTGTTCAGGAAGATCCTCATGATGATATAAAATCCGGTAATACACTGTGGCAATCTGTACGCACCATCATTATTGCCGATGCGGCGATGGGCATTGATAACGTCATCGCGGTAGCAGGAGCTGCGCATGGCGATACGCTGCTTGTCATACTCGGTCTGCTCATAAGCGTACCCGTCGTTGTATGGGGCAGCACCTTGTTCATCAAGCTCATTAATCGATTTGAATGGATCGTATACCTCGGCTCTGCGGTACTCGCTTACACAGCCGCTAAAATGATCACCCATGAAAAATCATTTGATCCGTATTTCGATGACCATCCTCTCCTTTACTGGTCATTTATTGTTATTCTAGTTCTTCTTACGATTGCTGCAGGTGTATTCACAAATAATCGCAATAAAAAAGCAAAACAAAAAAGCAAAGAATCCCACTAACGGATTCTTTGCTTTTTATTTTTTAAAACCAGCTGTCTTCCCCTGCTTCCTGCACGGCAGAATTGCTATTCGCTGTTAGAAGCATTTGCTCCGTCCCTGCAATCGCTTCTTCTAGCAATGCGTCATAATTGGGAATAAGCGACTCCACCTTCTCAATAATTCTGAGATTTGGATTTGTGCTCGGCGATTTCGGCAAAAACAAAGTACAGCAGTCCTCATAGGGTAATATGGATGTTTCAAATGTGCCGATTCGTTCAGCAATATTAATAATCTCTTGTTTATCCATCATAATAAGAGGCTTTAGCAGCGGAAGATCAGTTGCCCGCCCAATGACATTCATGCTTGGCAGCGTTTGGCTCGCCACCTGTCCGAGGCTCTCACCAGTAACGATACCGTTTCCTCCATTTTGGAGAGCAAGCTTCTCCGTTATGCGAAGCATCGCTCTGCGCATCAGCGTAATAATAAGATTATCGCTTTTTGCTCCAGCAAGGGTCGTCTGAATTTCTGTAAAAGGGACAAGATGCAGCTTAATCGGCTCACCGCTAAAGTAGGAAAGACGCTTGGCAAGCTCAATAACCTTCTCCTTAGCCTTATCGCTGGTGAATGGGTAGCTGTGAAAGTGTACAGCCTCCAGCTCAAGCCCTTTGCGAAGTCCCATCCAGCCCGCTACGGGACTATCTATACCGCCTGAGAGCAGTAGCATAGCTTTCCCATTCGAGCCATAAGGAAAGCCGCCAGCCCCCGGAATAACCTCGCAAAACACATAGGTTGCTTCCTCTTGTATATCAACACGAAGCTCAACAGCCGGCTTATTGACATTAACCTTAAGGTTAGGCATAGCCCGCAGTACATGACCGCCCACCAAATGGTTCATTTCTTGAGAGTTGTGAGGGAATTTCTTCCATGCGCGCTTTGCGCTGACTTTAAATGTTGCTGGCTCCTCAGGAAGTGATTCCATAAGCGTTAGTGCTGCGGCTCTAATTTTCTCTAGATCCAGCTCTGTACTAATGACGGGACTTAATGAAATAATACCGAATAAATCCTTTAACCGATCAATGATCGGCTCATAGGGATGTCCATTTAGCTTTACATATAAACGGCCAAATGATTTAAAATAGGTGACATTCTCATATTCACTCGTCGCTTGCTTGATTTGCTCCAGCATGCGCTTCTCGAATTTATTGCGGTTGCGTCCCTTTACCATGATGTCTCCGTACCGAAGTACAATTTGATCGTAAAGCAAGATTAAGTCAATCTCCTCTCAAGCGGCTTTAATTTTCCAACGATTAGGCGAAGCGCTGCGGCTAATGCTACGATATCTTTCTCTTCATGCTCATCACCTAAGCTGATTCGTATACCGCTTGTCGCTTGCTCCAAGCTTACTCCAAGGGCGAGTAAGACCCGGCTTGGTTTATCGTCCTTTGATGAGCATGCTGATTTCGTTGATGCCATTATACCATGCTCCTCCAGCATATGAATGATTACCTCCGGCTTCATACCGGGATAGGAGAAATGAATAATATGCGGGGCAGACGGTTCACCGCCATTGCGTTGCAGCTCAGGTATCTCATCAAGAATCCCATTCAGCTGCGCCCTCAGCGCGGACATTCTCTGAGCTCGGTTCGCTTGCGTCTCCATGGACATTCGCAGCGCTTTAGCAGACGCCACGATGCCAGGGACATTTTGCGTACCGGCACGATGACCAGCCTCTTGTGATCCCCCTGTAAGCAGCGGGTAGAGAGTTATGCCATTGCGGACATATAAGAAGCCAACCCCTTTAGGACCCCGCAGCTTATGCGCAGAGCCGCTCAGCAAATCAATACCCCATTCTTCGATTTCTATCGGAAGCTTGCCGATGCTCTGAACAGCATCCACATGAAAAATAACGCGAGGGTACTCCTTCAGCAGCTTGCCGATTTCCTCAATCGGTTGAACCGATCCAAGCTCATTATTCACATGCATGACACTTACCAGTATGGTCTCATCTGTCATCGCTTCCTTAACTTGTGCTGCTGATACATGACCAGAGCTGCTGACTGGCAAATAAGTAACCTCAAAGCCTTCTTGTTCCAGCTGGGCAAATGTTTCATATACAGAGGCATGCTCGATTCCAGTCGTAATGAGATGCTTCCCTCTGCTCCTATATTGCTTAGCGGCGCCTTTCAGTGCAAGGTTATTAGATTCTGTTCCACCAGAAGTGAAAATCCAATCGCCTCTTTTCGTATGCAGCTGATCGCCTATGAGTCCGCGTGATCGTTCAATCAATTTATCTGTATCCGCACCAAAGCGATGAATAGATGAAGGATTCGCATATTGCGTCTTCATAACCTCCATCATCGTTTGAACAACCTCATCGTACGGCCGCGTAGATGCGCAATGATCAAAATAAAGCATACAAACAAAATCCCCTTTCCGTAAAAAGAAAAAGATCAACGACCGTCTCTGCTAATGAAGCAGAATGACTTATCGTGATCTTCATGTTATCTAAATATTACTTTGCTTGAAGAACTTTAGCAACATAGCGTTGTGTTTCCTCAGGCAGCGATTCTAATTTTTCGATCAGCTGTTCATTTGTCTTAATACCCGCGCGGTCAACACGTCCCGGACCAGCGTTATAGGCTGCAAGAGCAACCTGCTCATTGCCGTTGTATTTCTGAAGCAGCAAGGATAAATACTTGGTGCCTCCTTCAATATTTTGCGCAGGATCAAAGGAATTTGTTACGCCCAGCCCTCTAGCTGTTCCATCCATTAATTGCATCAATCCTTTTGCTCCTGCACCTGATTCGACATTCGCTTGGAATCCGGATTCGGTTTGGATAACGGCTCCGATCAAGGAAGCATCAACACCATATTTCGCAGATGCCTGCTCTATTAATGAAGCATATTCACTGGAAGCACCAGCTGAAGAGCTTGTACCTCCCAAAGAAATATTCGTCAAACCGCTTAATGCGCTTAACTGAGCTAGAGCTTCCGCAGGCATAATTGGTGAAGTTTCACCGCTCAAGGATTCCTCTGACATATAATCAGAAAGCAACGTATCAAACAGCGACTTAGAGCCGTCACCTGCTGTTGCATTCAATGGGTTGGTGGATTGCAGATCAAGCTTTGGTGCAAGCTGCAGCTGCAGCAATGTCTTAATGATTCTCGGATCGATACTCATAATTTCCTCCTTGCGTTATGGCTGTGTGTGCGTCCGTATGATTCGATAATGTAAAAGGTCGTATGAACAATAATGGGATTAGTTCCGGAGTTATTTAACTATATATTTTTTATATCGGTTTTGTTGCACCTATTTTTTAGAGTAATCTTCTAGCAGATTGCAGGGTCTGATGAACAAAGCTTCTCAAGCTGTTCTGATACCTCTTCGACCGAATGACACTCCAAGTACCGGATATGATATCCCTCCGCTCGCGGCTGCTGCTTTCTTGCGTTCAGCCACATTGGCGTCCACCCTGCCTGATAAGAAGGAATGATGTCATTATGCCATGCATCGCCAATATACAGAAGTTGTTCCGGCAGCTGATTCACTTGGCGCTGAACATAGTGAAACACTTCTGGATCGGGCTTAGCAATGCCAATTCCATCAGATATATGTATGAGTCTCGCATCCACCCTGCTCAGAAGACCTAATGACTCTATTTTGTTTATTTGATGCTGCACGGGTCCATTTGTTATTATTCCGAACGTAACATCTAGCTGCGCTAATTTATCAAAAAGCTGTATTACGCCTTGGCGAAGCGTTATACGTGACTGCTCCTGCTCGTAACAGAGTTGCAGAAACAGCGCTTCCTCAGCTGAAATCTTTGCACCAATATCCGTAAATGCAGCTGTTGTCCTCGCAATACGCAGCTCCTCAAGCGTTAATTCGCCTCCAGCATGCTGCGCCCATAATCGATCGCTATGGCGTCTAATTCTTTTATATAGATCCTCAAGCTGCAAATCAACTGGTAATCGCTTATTCAATCCGGCTCGTTCAAACGCCAATTCAAACGGCCTCAGCTGATCATACAATGTATCGTCCAAGTCAAAAAAAACCGTTCGTATCACGCATTGCCCTCCCTATTGCTTACCAAAATCTATTGACTTTTATTATAACAAAAAAAATGGAATGCCCCCATCAGAGAGGACATTCCGTTTAAGAATAAAGCTATTTTAAACTCATTCATGCGAATGTGAATTACTTGAATACTTTTACACGCTCATCAATAGGTTGGAATTGCTTTTCGCCCGCTGGAGCAGTTGGTTTGCCGAACGGCATTTGAGCGATCAACTGCCATGAGTCTGGCAATGACCAAGTTGATTTAACTTCTTCGTCAACTAGTGGATTATAGTGCTGAAGCGAAGCGCCGAAGCCTTCTTGTTCAAGCGCTGTCCATACGACGAATTGGTGCATACCTGATGAATGCTGTGACCAAATCGGGAAATTTTGTGCATAAGCAGGGAAGTTAGCCATTAGGCCGTCAACCACATTTTTATCTTCAAAAAAGAGCACTGTGCCATAGCCGTTTTTGAAAGCAGTCATTTTTTGTTGTGTAGGCTCAAAGTTTTCAGCCGGAACAAGCGCACGCAATGTATTTGTTGTAATATCCCAGAATTTATCATGGTCTTTGCCTAGCAAAACAACGAGTCGTGCGCTTTGTGAATTAAATGATGATGGCGTATGCTTAACAGCATCTTGCACCAATTCAACAATTTTATCATCGGAAATGACCGATTCCTTGCTAATTGCATAAATCGAACGTCTTGTTTTTACAGCATCCATAAAAGCTTGTGAAGTCATTATTTCTCCTGCCTCTCATGTGTGTGTGTTGTGTGGGAATTGTTTACGAAATAGAAATAAAACGTTTGTAACTAATTACGGTAAACCTTATTACTTTACGTAAGTAACTCTATTATATTCAAGGGTGTTTGTCAACCCGAACGAAGTCAGTATCCCCCGTCGACCTCTTAATAAGTCCAGTAAATTCAACCCTTTGATCGCCCAGACGGTCTCAAACAAAGCAAGAAATCAACCAGCTTTGTAAAATAAAATAACAGTAAAAAAATTAAAATCACGACAACTTCCAACTGCAATAAATACCATGGCCATGGGGCAAGCATATCAAGCAAGGAAGCTGTACTGGGCTTACCGGCAAGAAACATAAAGTTTGTCGTGCCTGTAACCAAATTCGTTATGGCAGCAGGTATTGCCAGGATATGAAGCCACAGCCAAGCTTGAATCAAATCCCGAAAGGTTGGACGATAGCCTTCCACGGCAGTTATGAATAATGCAGCTCCAATAATGCAGATATGTGCGATAAAAAAATTAAAATAACGGAACTGGGGAAAGGTTTGATCAAGATTCGGGGTTAATAGCGCTTGCAAAGCTCCCATGCTTCCTAAAAAAAAGAGGACACTATACAGTTTCTTATAGCCGGTCATAAGCAGGACAGCCCCAAGCAATACCATGAGACTGCATAATTGAAAGGGCATGGAACCTTCATTCCAGCTATGCTCCAATACGTATGATAATTGAAGGGACCCTTCACAGCACAAAAGAATAATCGCTAAGCTGAAGCGAGCGACTCCGTTCCACTCTTTTCGCCGAAGCTGCTTTCGAAATAGGATAATGCCTGCAAACACGACCGCCGCTGTAATCAAGCCGACAATATGAGCTATAGAAAACATTTCAAATCCCAACTTAAGGCACCTCCCCATCTTTCTCATACCTATAGCATCCAGTGAATCCTTCCTTAATGTTTCTTATTTTGGAAGGATTGCGCATAAAAAAATAGTACCATTTTCAAATGGTACTATCCTTGTCGTTTTCCTTACGCTTATTCAACAAGCCCATTTCCTTCGCTTTGCTCGCCGCATCGCGAGATCCAGGTAAATTCAGCTTTTTGAGAATATGGTTTACATGGTTTTTGACTGTTCGAATGGAGACGACCAGTTTATCCGCTATTTGCGGTTGCGTGTAGCCTTGATCAATCAAATCAAGCAACTGCAGCTCGGAAGGTGTAATGAGATCGCTCAGCTTCTTCGCTTCAAACTCCCGTTCCATCTGCTTCAGCCTGCGAAATTCCTCACGCATCCGATCCGCGACAGCAGCATTAATCGGGGACTGACTTCTTGCAGCAGATCTGATGGCCTCAGGCAAGCTCTCAAATTCTGATTTTATTTGATAATCAATTGCTCCTGCTTGGAAGGATCGGAAGATGAGCTCCTTCTCCTCCATCGATGTGAGCATAATAACTCTCGCTCCAGTAGCAATGGCAGTTTCTTCTGCAAGCAAGATGCCTTCAGGTTTACCATGAAGCATAATATCCATCAGAATGACGTCCGGAGGCTGTGAAACACTCTCCTCCATTTGCAAGGTTTCCCTGACCGTCTCCGGAGAGTTAGACGACCATACTACTTCTATATCCTTTTGCTTACTCAAATACGCGACAAGGCCTCGCAGCCAGTCCGGATCATCCTCGATAATCCATACCCGAAT
The DNA here is from genome assembly GCF_056269295.1 of Paenibacillus sp. J31P13. NCBI lineage: Bacteria > Bacillati > Bacillota > Bacilli > Caryophanales > Paenibacillaceae > Paenibacillus > Paenibacillus sp. J31P13. Next base: position 435,237 of record NZ_JBWDNR010000001.1, on the reverse strand, counting down.
GTTATCCATGCAATTCACTCCCTTTCGGAATAGAAACACTTATCTTCTCCGCCTTCACGCTTCGCTTCGGAAAGGTCATAAATACGGACGTTCCCTCCCCTTGCTTACTGCGCAACTGAAGAACTCCCCGGTGCTTGCGCATCACATGATATACATATGGCAAACCGAGGCCGAAATTAGTGTCACTGCCCGTTTTGGTTGTATAAAAAGGCTCCAGCACCTTTTTCGCTTGCCTTTTATCCATACCTGGACCTGTATCACGGACTTCAATTATAAGCTCTCGCTTCGTTTCTGTTAATTCCACGATCAACTTCCCTTTGCCGTTCATCGCCTCTAACGCGTTGGCCACAATATTACCAAGTGCCTCACTTACCTGTGCAGTATCTAAATAGCAAATCCAACCTTTGGATAAATGAGTTTGGAGTTCTACATCCTTTAAGACCGGCAAATAGGTTTTTAACGCTTGCTCAATTAGGATCGCTGGATCGGCAGCTTCTATTCGTAAAACTAAATCCTCCGTACGACGATGAACCCGTTGAATCATTCCCTGCAAATGGCTTGATGCATGAAGAACCGTTTCTACATCCGCTAGCAGCTCTTGCTGATCAGTCTCAATAGCATAAGCTTTCATTTTTTCAGAAAATAATCGAATTTTTCCTGCGTCATTCTTTACCGCGTGGTTGAGAATCGCTGTTCCGGATGTAACCGCCTTCAAGGTAGAATCAAATCGCCGCCGATCTACCATGACTCGAACGCCCATAAAACCATAGGTAAACAATCCGCCAAAAAAAACGAAAACACCCAGACCGACAATCCATGTATTATAAACCCACATTCGCAGCATGCCTAAGCTTGGAAGTACATAATTCATAACCATGCAAAAGATGACCGGCGGCAATACCGCGGAGCAAACGATCCAGTGCGTGCGAGAAAAGGCGGCATGCATCTGTCGCTTAAGCAATACCTGAAGGGTACCGTATAGAATATAAGGCACAGCCCACCAAACGACAATTTTAAATGTAATGGGATACACTTCATTATAATAAGGCGTAAAGATGAGACAGCCAAGAATCGGTATAAATAATAAATAAGGCATCATTCGCTGCAATTGAGCTTTCATGGGAACAGGACGGTAGGCCAGCGCAAACAAAAGGAAAGAATATGGCAGACCGTAATAGGATAAAACGGAGGCTGCCGCCTGTAAGCGGTAAAGCAGCTGCTGAGCTACTTGGTTCATGCCCGCATCAGCTGCGGCTGGCAGCCACTGCATATCAAGCACAGCGGCTAGAGCTCCTGCTCCCCCGCTAAATGCAACGGCTCCCAGCCAACGATTGATGGGCGTTCGTCGATCCGCAAGCCATATAATAGCCGCTATGGCCCACAATGCAATAAGAACGAACAACATAGGAAAGCAAGCTCCTTCACAACATTTCTCTTTACTGCTCTTACTCTTTTATTTCAATCTTAACCGGTGACCATTCTCCGATAACGACCTGACCATGCAAAGACGTACTGCCTTCTGGACTTAAATCCTTCTCTGTCATGATGCCTAGAGCAACGGTAAATTGATTAAATTTAACGGGTACATTCCGCTCTCTGCGAATCTCGCGTCCATTTACATAAAATACAACTTCATTTTCGTCGCGATTATACGTAATTTTATACGTATTAAATGCTTTTGCTTCAAAATCGGTATCCTCTTTGAATACGCAGAAATAACGAGTTTTATCCGTTTCAGGAACATCTACGCCTGGAAAAGGCAGAACGGCATAGACACTTGCATATTTATCATTTCCTGCGAAGAAATCAAGCGCTCCGCCAGTCGTGAAATCTAATAAATTCAATGATACGTAACCATCATACAAATCATTTGGCGCTGTATTTTGCGAACGAGCCCGAATTTGCAGCTCAAAGCTAATTTCACCCGTCTCCGGCACCTGTACAGGCTCAGCCGAATAATACATATGTTTGGCATTATCCAAAATTTGAATGTGATCATTCGAGCGGCTAAGCGGAGCTCGAACATAAAGCATTCCATTGCGTACAATAACGACTGCATTCGGCTCGCGGTATTCCCAGAAGGAGCCGTCAGGCAATGGAAAACCGCCTATTTTCCAAACTTCGCCTTCATTTAAAATCGTATGAAAATCACCTATAGTCCATTGTTTTCCCATTTTGCAACCTCTTTCTATGTTGAATGCATTAGATTGTATTAGATCAAGCCTTGAATGATAAGTGCAACGATAAGTATTAAGCCGCAGCGCATAGTCGCTTTAAGCGATCCGCCCATGAGCGGCAAATAGGCAATCGATTCATTATGAGAAGATAACCGTCCATATACTCGGTAGACAGGAATAGCTGTCGGCAGCGCAAGAAGAGCGTATATCGGCAATGCATCTGCAATCACACCTATCACAAGCGTGAAGTAAGCAAGCGCGAGCAGCGTTTTTGAGAAGAGCAGCGCCCTGCGTTCTCCCCAAACCACAACTAAAGTACGTTTGCCTGCTTGAAGATCAGCCTGCCAATGCAGGAAGTGATGATTGAAAAGAATAAGAGTAGTCAGTAATCCAATCGGCAGCGATAGCAAAAAAGCACGATAATCTAAATGTGCGGTTTGGACAAAATATGCGCCTACGACTGGCAATACGCCAAAGGAGAGCAAAATCGCAACCTCACTGTAGCCTTTTCCTCTATAGCCAAACTGGATTGGCGGTGCAACATAGAAATATGCAATCAATGCGCCTAAGATAGCAAATACTAGTGCTTCCCAGCCGCTGTATACCGTGAGAATGATTCCACATATTCCGGCAATGCCAAGCAGTCCCCATGTTACAGCAGCAAACATTCGAATGCTCCAAGTGCCCTTGGTCAAGTAGCCAGAGTTGGTGGAAATAGCCCCTTCTGTCGTATGTGCTGCGACATCTGTACCGTTATAATAGTCCCATAAATCATTGATCATATTCGAAAATAAATGAGCAGCTCCTGCTCCTATCAGTGTAATAATAAACAGCAGCGGATGGAATACGTCATCCCAAACAAAAGCTCCCAAGCTGCCAAGCGCAATCGGAATAAGCATAACCGGAAGAACCTTTATCCGAGAAGCCTTCATAAATTGTTGAAACATAAATGTGCCACTGCCTCTCTGTTGTCGTTGGTTCAATTGAACCACTTCTGTTTGCTTTTAGTCAATCCCTCGTTCATTCCCCGATTTTTGAGCTTTACCTTCTTTATTTTACATAAAAGAAAACAAACACCGTCCTATAAAATAGGATGATGTCTGTTTTCTAAAGCATCTGCTGCTCGCTCTTACACTTCTAAATCATTGCTCTCCACAAGCTGTTTGTACCAGTAATAGCTTTCTTTCGGCGTTCTTTCCAACGTCTCAAAGTTAATGTGAACGAGTCCGAATGGCTTCGAGTAACCGAATGCCCATTCAAAATTATCCATTAAAGACCAAACCATATAGCCCTTAACTGGCACGCCTGATTGGATTGCGCGATGCAAAGCCATAATATGGTCCCGTAAAAAGCTGATCCGTGCAGCATCATTTACTTTGCCGTCTACAACGTCTGCCTCATAGCAAGCGCCATTTTCCGTAATGTAAATCGGAATTTGACCGTAGGTTTGCGTGATCCATGTGAGCACATTGTAGAAACCATCCGCATAAATATTCCAATCGAAGTCTGTTTTAGAGAAGCTGGAGCTGATCTCTTCGCTGTCATACAGATCATTGCCTTCTGCGTGGCGAATCAGGCTGCCTGTGTAGTAATTGATGCCAAGAAAATCAATCGGCTGAGAAATGATTTCCATGTCCCCAGCTTCTACTTTCACGTTAAAGCCTTTGTTAGCATACCAATTAACGAGAAGCTCAGGGTATTCCCCCTTCAAAACAGGGGAGAGGAACCATTCATTGAAAGAACCGTTGCGCAGCTGCGCTGCCATTACGTCCTCAGGCGATGTGCTGTATGGCGTTCTCCATTCTGTATTCGGCGCATAGCCAATTTCACCTTGGATGCCAAGCTCGCGGAATCTCTTCACAGTCTTGCCGTGTGCAACAAGGATGTGATGGGCAACATCAAGCGCTGCTTGCAAATCCTGCTTGCCTGGAGCATGCGCGCCTATGTAGTTGGATAAAATAGAGATACACCAAGGCTCATTCAGAGTAATCCATCTTTTTACTTTGCCATTGAATTTATGGAATACAGCTTCCGCGTATTGAACGAAAGCGTCGATCGTAGCACGATTTTCCCAGCCGCCCTCATCTTGAAGCGTCTGCGGAAGATCCCAGTGGTATAGCGTAACAAACGGCTCGATGTCATTAGCAATCAGCTTGTCGATAAGCTCTTCATAATAAGCAAGACCTTGCTCATTGATGTCCCCACTGCCCTGCGGGATGACACGCGGCCATGCGATGGAGAAACGATATACGGATACGCCAAGCTCCTTAAGAAGCTTCACATCTTCATCAATGCGATGATAGCTGTCACAAGCAACGTCGCCTGTGTCGCCATTTAGTACCTTGCCTGGCGTTTTAGCAAATGTATCCCATATGCTTGCTTGTCTTCCGTCCTCATCAAAAGCGCCTTCAATTTGATAAGCCGCCGTTGCTGTTCCCCATTTAAAATCTTTTGGAAATTGTACAGTGGTCATTCCCCATTACCTCCATCATCATCTATATCTGTCTATCGTACAGTCTCAAACTAACATTATACTGCTCAGTTCGTGACTTTTTTAACGGTGCTGTGACTTTTTCATGACATTCTTTAGTGCTAAAGGATATCCAATTATCTCCCTTCCCCTTTGTCTAACAAAAAAACGTCCAGCATAATCGCCAGACGTTTCCTAAATATTTCTATAGTTTAAATACAGAAGCGCGATCCTTCAAATCATTTGAAGAGTCGGTTAGCTGCTCAGCAAGTGTACGCAAGCTGTCTGAAATATCATTTTGTTTCACTGATAGCTCGCTCATATGCTCCATTTTTCCATTTACATCTGTGGAAGTATGAAGCAATTTATCAACTGCCGACACGATATGTGTCATTCCTGAAGTGATTTCACTAATAGCAGCTGAAATTTCTTTGACCTGATCGGACAGCACACTGCTTTGTGATTCCAGCGTTTGGAAGGTTTCACTAGCTGTTTCGGATGCTTGTCTCGTGGAATTGATTACATTAGCAAAGCTTCCAATTGTTTGGCTGCTCGCTGCTACATCCGATTGAATGAGCGTCAATTCCTTGGTGATTTGTTTGGAAATACTGTCCGTTTGCATGGATAGCTTGCGAATTTCCTCGGCTACTACTGCAAAGCCTCTTCCGTGCTCACCCGCTCTTGCGGATTCAATAGATGCGTTGAGAGACAGCAGATTAGTCTGTGTATTCAAATTTTGAATACCGTTCAAAAACTTCGATACATTGGCATAACGATTATTCATCGTTTGGAATGCTTCCGTAAGCTTAGCGAACTGCTCAACTGTTTCATTTACCATAAGGACAACGCCGGCCATTTGCTGTGAACCATTTTGAGAAGAATGTCTCATTTGAACCATATCGTTATTAATGTATTCGCTGGACGCTGCAATTTCTTGCGAGCTGGCAGAGATTTGCTCCGTTACTGCAGAAATAGATGAAGCATCGTCATATTGCGAGAGCAATGCCTGTCTGCCTAGATCAACCTGACCCTTCACATCTTCAGAGGCTTGACGGTTATTAACAATCATCGTGCCCATATTTTGAGAGACATGGAGGACCGTTTTGCTTACCTCTAACGTAGATTTAATGGTATCGCGCAGACGATGACCCATATCGGAGAGAGCCTCATCAATTTGACCGAATTCATCTGAACGGACAAGCTTCTCTTGGCTTGTAAAGTCATTGCTGCCGTAAGCGTCAATTCTTTTGGAAATACCGACAAGCCCTGTCTTAATACTGCGGGATATACCGTAAATCATAAGAGCTGGTAGAATCGCCAGTAAAATGACGTTGATAAGAATGATCAGATTTGAATTGGACATATCTTTGTTTAGTTTATCTGAATTTGTTTTCGCATCCGTCTCAAACCGATCAATCATAAAGTCATTTGAATAGCTGAGCACAACCGTATAAACCGTAATTAGATTACTGATTCGCAATGATTTTTCTACGGATGTCAGATTTTTTACGTTTAAATCCGTTGCCTCTAGCTTCTGTAAAGCAAATCGAAGGACATCCACTTGGTTCTTATATGGAAGAACGTTTTCTTTTGCAGGGAATTTTTCATCCATCTTTATTAATTTTTTCTCTAAATCATTGATGTTCCCAGGGAGTGCCTGCAGATCTTTCATGATTGTATCCCCATTATCATTGCCATTTTCTATGGCATCAACCATGAGAAGCATCGTTTTCAATAGCCTGCTTGTAATTGCCTGATAGCTCCGCTCGGTTTCGGTTAACTCATTTGAAGATGACACAGACTTTGTGACCGATACATTTTGAAAGTAAATAAATACGCCTGAGCCTACGTTGAAGAAAGTAATGATAGCTGTAATCAGTAATAGTCTTGTTGTTATCTTTTTGAGTTGCACGCTCTTTAACTTCTTCAACCATTTTTGCAATGTCGCCTTTACCACTCTGTTTCTCTCCTCTTTCTGTATCCTGAAAAAGAAAAAAGCTATCCACCATTGGAGGCGGACAGCTTAAATAGCTTTCATATCCTTCCGGCGGTTTGGCAGCCATAGATCATTCACCTTAGGCCCATAACTTTGCGTCCTTACCTTTCGATAAGTTTGCCTTTTTCAGTTCATGTATGTTTTTGACAACTTAACCAGTATAGGTTGTTTTACACTGCTTGTACATACTTATGAACTAAATTATTCCGGATTTAGAAATAAAGTCGCATTGCAATAACGTCTGGATAGGGAATGAAAATAGGACGTTTGTATGGAAATAACAGCCACAAGCAAAATATTTCGCACTGCTTCCCTCTGATTTTCCGACAAATTCGGCAGTTTATTTGCAAATTCATTTGCTGAAGAGCGAATGACATGCTCCGTCAAAGAATCATGCTGTAAACTTTCTTTCAGATGCCCCGCTATATCAAGCAGCTGATCATTATTCGCATCAAGCTCTTCAAACATACGAGAATAGATCGCATATAATTCAATAGGTCCGACGAGATCGTCTGACGACTCCACATGAGGTTTTTTAAAAACAATTTCAAATAGCTTTCGAATGGATTCAAAATCAAGATTAGATTTTAAATCATCAATAATGAACAACAATGCGGCTTGTTCAAGCGAATACTTCTTGCCAGCTCTATCAATATCAAAATAAGGTTTAAAATCACGCTTTACCCAATTTTGCATAGAGGTAATCGATAGGTTGGAATGCTCTATCAACTGACCCAGCGCTGCAATCTCATGAAGTGAAAAGCCTTTAAGCTTAATCCCCTTGATGAGTTTCTCCATTATAGGCGGCAGTAATGTAGCTAGAAAAGCAGGCAAAACCGTTCCCTTCGCCAAATCATACTGATGTCTCTTCGTCCATACCGTTTGCAATACCTGAAGCGGCTTCTGCTCGTACTTTCCATCAAGAGCTAGCAGCAAGCGCGCCATGTCATTTCGAGTAAGCGTAAAGGATTCCATACTTTTCCCTCCTCCGCATTTTAGCTTACTTTCTTCCATTCTTTCATTACAAGTTCATATGAACTCATCATATGCCTGCGAAAGACGGATGTAAAGGCTCGTAAATCAATGAGAATGAGCTTTTCCCTCCCCTTAAATGGCTCTAAATGGTCGTAAAAGGCTGTTAACGTTGCAAATGGCGGTTGTCATAAGCTGATCAGATTCGTTATAGTAGATCATAAGAATACAAAAATATAATAAAAAAAGGGTAGTGAGAAACGAAAATGGGTATAGGATTCAGTCTATTCATGATTGCTCTTCTTATTTTATTAACTGCTTTTTTCGTCGCAACGGAGTTCGCCATCATTAGACTTCGCTCCAGTCGGATTGATCAGTTAGTGCTTGAGGGCCGGAAGAACGCACTCGCCGTTCAACGGGTTACGAGTAATCTGGATGCCTACTTGTCAGCCTGCCAATTAGGTATAACAATTACTGCATTGGGGCTTGGTTGGCTGGGAGAACCGACAGTTGAAGAACTACTTTTACCCTTGTTTAACCATTTTGCGTTAAACGAAAATATTAGTCATGTTTTATCTTTCATCATTGCCTTTCTTTCCGTAACATTTTTGCATGTTGTTGTCGGCGAATTGGCGCCGAAGACATGGGCTATTCAAAAAGCCGAGTTTATTAGCTTTCATACTGCAAAACCGATTATTCTTTTCTATAAGGTGCTGTACCCGTTCATTTGGTTGTTAAATGGTTCTGCAAACGGACTTGTTCGAATCTTCGGACTTAAGCCTGCTACAGAGCACGAAGAAGCCCATTCAGAAGAAGAGATTCAAATTATTCTTAATGAGAGCTACCAGAGCGGTAAGATAAACAATACAGAGTACGGCTATGTAAGTCGGATCTTCGCATTCGATGAATTACTAGCAAAAGAAATCATGGTACCTCGCACCGATATGATTTGTTTATTTACGAATAAATCATTAGCTGAAAACATGGAAATTATACGTAAAGAACAATATACACGTTTCCCTGTCGCTCATGAGAGCAAGGACAACATTGTCGGTATGATTAATACGAAGCAGCTTTTCTTGGAGTACGATGCGGATCGCGATTTGGATTTCAAAAAGCTTGTCCATCCGGTACTAAGTATTTCTGAGGTTACGCCGATTAAAATGCTTCTAAAACGCATGCAAGTTGAACGCGTTCATATCGCAATCTTGGTCGATGAATACGGCGGAACGTCCGGTATCATTACAATTGAAGATATCTTGGAAGAAATCGTTGGTGAAATTCGAGATGAATTCGATGCTGACGAACGGAAAGAAATTGAACAACTCGCAGAAAATTGTTACCTGCTTGACGGTAAAGTATCACTCAGCGAACTGAGCGACCTGACCGGTATGAACTTCGATGAAGAGGATGTCGATACTGTCGGCGGCTGGCTGTATAGTCAGGTCCCAGATGCGAAGCCAGGTAAAGAGCATTTTCACGAGCAATATAAGTTTATTATCCGTGAAACAAGTAAAAACCGGATACGCAAGGTCGAAATGCTTATTCAACAGAATGAAGCGCTCGTCGAAGGCGAAACCGCTTAATCTTTGTAAAAATTAAAAAAACAGCGGAACAGGAGTTAACCTCCAGTTCCGCTGTTTTTATGTTTTGCGTTATAACTGCTAGCTTTAATAGATTAAGAGCAAGCGAAAGCCATCCCATTAATATTTAATTTTATATCCCTGAAAGATATGAAGTTCATCTCCATTTTATATATGGATACTCACTTCCAAACTAATTTTTAAAATTCTAAAACTTTTTTCGAAAAAACACTTGCAATTAGTCTAGAATCTATGCAATAATACATCTTGTGCTTATACGAAACACGCGCCGTTGTAGCTCAACTGGTAGAGCAACTGACTTGTAATCAGTAGGTTGGGGGTTCAAGTCCTCTCGACGGCACCATCTTTTTCTCGGGACGTAGCTCAGCTTGGTAGAGCACCTGGTTTGGGACCAGGGGGTCGCATGTTCAAATCGTGTCGTCCCGACCATCAAGCACATTCGTAACGAAAACATACATAAAAAAAAGAAGCTTGAGTAATCAAGCTTCTTTTTTTTATGTGTGTTTTTGTTCCCAGCTCATCGAGCAAATTTGCAACCTCTTCATAACCGCTCTCGTATGCGTAATCCGCAGCTGTATAATCCGAGTTATCTAATAATGCAGGATCCGCCCCGCCTTCTACCAGCACTTGAACACCTTCTGCATCTCCACGGCTAGCTGCTGTCATAAGCGGTGTCCACCCTGAGCTGTCTTGTAAATTGGGATCAGCATTCTTCTCTAGCAAAAGTTTAACCACATCGATGCTATCATTATATAGTGCAACAGTTAATGCTGTTTCTTCGTAGGTAAGCTCCACTAGGTTAGGATCAGCACCTGCATCGAGCAAAGCAGCAGCAATCTCTGTATTATTCAGCTGTGCTGCCCACATGAGCGATGTCCATCCTTCCTCATCGGTTACATTCGGATCAATATCAGCAAGCAATGATTGCACACGCTTCAAATCGCTCTCAGAGGCCGCTGTTAGCAATTCATCATCCGTTGCTGACATCGTATTAACGACCTTCATTATCGACGAAGAGAAGGCAATGCCGACGGTTATCGCACCTGCAAACACGATCGTAACGGCAATGACAAGGACGAGACCTATATTGGAAGATTTAAATACAATGTTAGTTGGAATGCCAGCATATTGTTGTATAGCATGAATTCTCTTCGGCAGAGGCGGGTGTGTAGACAGCTTCTCTGCGAGCCAAATGAACATACCCTTCTCATGACTGCTTTGCATCAAATATTCTTCGCGGTCTACCTGCTTATAAAGCTTCTTACCAATTGCAAGTATCGTAAGTCCATCCATTGCCGCTTCCGCATCATTCGTAAAATAAGCCGCCATTCGATCACAAGTGTATTCACATGCTCGCGAGTAGGCTTCCCCGATGAACGGAAACCATAAGGCAGGTAGAATAACAAGCTGCTTAACGATGTGATTTCGTTTAATATGCGCAAGCTCATGGGTAATAACGAAAGTTAGCTCCTTGCTGCCCCCTGATTGGATTAAGTCGAATAAATCCGAATAAAGAACAACCATGTTTCGTCCAAAAAAACGAGAGGCAAAAGCATTCAAAATTCCGCTAGATTCCATGACATAAATATCCGGAACAGTTGTAAAGCCCATTCGAGCACATTGCTCTTGAAAGGTTGCGAACACCTCTGGGAATTGTCTTGGTGTTATTCTTACGCCATTAGAGCGAATGCTTGCCATCATTATCGCTTGAGCGAAGAGCGGCAAAAGAATAAGAATCGGAATTAAAAACATAAAAATAATAGAAAAGAACAAGCATAGGTAGACGAGAATACTAAAAATAAGCGCAAGTACAAAATAACGATTCTCTTTCTTATGAATGAGCGAAGGATCTAAATACGAATTAACAATAACCACCCCTTAAAAAACAATAACCACATTATACACGAATTTCCATTACCGATGAAGACATAATTAAAAAGAGCAGATTTCTATTCATCTGCTCTTCCTGCGGTTGTAGTAGCATGCATCTCCTCCTATTTTCTCGTTACCACAAACGAAAAAAGTAACGAAATACTCGCAAGCAACCTAGTGGCTAGTGGTCAGAGTCATCCCATTTTTTGGAGTAAGCCTTTTTCGTAATCCACAGGGTCACCCAAGTCAGCAAAATAACGATAATACCAGTGAAAATCCAAACGCCAACAGGAACGTTCATCTCTATTTGCCTCCCTACATCTTCTTCGATTATTTTATAGGATCATTTTCGGTAGCAATCATTGGCATAGGTCGAATTATTGGCGATAGCGCCATGTAATATTATGTACAAGATGTAGCTATCTTACCAGAGCACCTGGCATGTTCCAGCTATTAAGGAAATAAGGCTCTAGTCTGCTAGCTTAAACATTGTTATGGAAGCAATTAAAAACGAAGGGGCTCGCCATGGCGCAGCCCCTTCGTCTTTGTACTAAAGTTTTCTGATCTGACTTATAAATACTTCGGAAGTCAACCACTTGCGGACTAGTAAAAACAGAATGACGGGAGGCAGGGTCAGAAGTGCTCCTAACAGTAAATGCGATGAAGTTCCTGCTTCCTGCGAATAGGATATTTGCATAAAACGCATAAGAGCGGTTGAATGTTCAGCATTGCTGATATAAACCAATGATTGATAATAACTGTTCCACACGGACACGAACTGAAGTACGCCAAGCGCAACCACCGGCTTCCAAACTTTAGGAATAAAGAGGTTAAAAAAAGTATGCAGCTCTCCTTTTCCTTCCCGCTCCGCTTCTTCTTTTAGATCACTGTACTTGCTGTTGAAGATACTCTTTAGAACTAACACGCTCACGATATTAAAGAAGCCCAAAATGAATGGAGGAAAGATGGTGTTAACCATTTCTAAATTTCGGAAAAACATAAATTCTCCGATTCCACCCACTCCAATAGAGAGAGCAAACAACAGAAAGAACTTATACAACCGACGGCCAGGCAGAGCCTTTACCGTCAAAGGGTAAGCTAATGTAATCGTCATTAATAAATGAATGATAACCGCTGTGCAACTAATAATGAAAGTTACGATAAGCTGCCATATGATTGATCCGTCAATTAAAGAGGTTTCCCCGCTGCTTCCCAACGTAAAAGGATGTACAAATAGCAAGTAAATCGGCAATAAACTCATAAGGGAAAATATTGCTGCTATTATGATCCCAATAATCCCAATTCCTTTACTGCCCATCATAAGCTTCGAATCCGCCGCTTTTAATGAATGGAACAGATCTTTAAAAAACAAGCTTCTAACCATTAAATATGCTGCTGCTGTAAAGACAAGCTGAATGCCAAATTGAATGACTCTAACTGCAGCGGCAACGCTATAATTCCCATTTACAAGTCCAACCTGATAGATAAATGTTTCAATCATATCCCCGCTCTCACGAACAAGCGGATTTAGCAAGCTGTGTATCAGTTCAAAATCAGTACTTAGTATTGTAGACATTTGGAGCAGCATGAAAGCGAATACAGCTCTAAGTGCTGGAATTAGATTCATGCCTACGTAATTGCTTCTTTGATGAGGATAATCATTTGTACGCTGTGATAATGAATGATGCTTAGATGCAATTGCCGCGAGAGCAATCAGAATCGGAATGCCGCAGGTTTTCAAAACTTCTATGAAAATAAGAAATGGACTGAACCAATGAGGTTCTGTAAGTAAGAATATTCCCCCTTGATACAATGGGGATTTGGTTGGCGATACCGCCAGCATAGCGACACTTGCAAAGACAATGGCAGGAATAAAAAAAGGAATAAGAAAAATAGTCGAAAAAGTTTGTCTAAGCCAATTAGATCGGATACTAGATAAAACAAGTGCCATAATCAATGCCGTTATTCCGCTTAACAGAATATATCCTATTTTGATAACGATTGTGTTTGAAAATACGTTTCGGAAATCAGCGTTATCAAATAGTTGATTAAAGTTATTGAAACCAACCCATTGGCTATCGATTATACCTCGGAATGGCGTGTAATCCTCATAGGATAAAATAAATCCATACAACAAGGGGACTATTTTAAAAGTAATGATCAATATTAAAGCAGGAATAACTAAGATGTAATGAAGCTTATATTTCCATATTTTTTGAGACAAACTAAGCTGGCTGATAGAATTTCTTGATTGCTGTTCCACTATTAGATCTCCTTCCCTTATCCTGATTTTCATGAATTATAACAGTTTTACAATTATCTGTATATAATTCGAGTTAGCAGCCAAGCCGGCATTTCCTCTATCCTTTTGATTGCTTGACCGTTCTTGTATAATAAGCGTTCATAAGATTTTAATAAGGAGCCTCAGAATGACCAGTCGAAAATGGAATATTGGAATAACTATTCTCTTTATTATATTTATTTGTTTGCTCGTAAGCTTCCTGCTCTCTACTCTTCGTATCCGAGAGTTGGTGCAGCCTCTTCTGTCCCGCGATGAGCACGGGAGCCGTTCACGCCATATCGTTATGATCGCGCAGGAATTAGATAATCCTTATTGGAGATCTATTGAGGAGGGGGCGCGAAAGGCTGCTGCTTCGCTACATATGGAGCTTGACTATGTCGGCCCATTCCGAATCAATAGCAATGAACAAATGAAATTATTGGAGAAGGCGATAGCTGCGAAGGTCGATGCTGTCCTACTGCAAGGCATCAATGATCCTGCCTATAAGTCATTAATTAAAAAAGCCATTGATTTAGGCATCGCCGTCATTACCATCGATTCAGACGAGCCTGGCAGCAATCGCCTCTATTATGTAGGAAGTGATAATTTGGAGGCTGGCAAGAAGATGGGCGAGCTTGTAGTAAAGACTGCCGGCAACGGAAATCAAGTAGATATAGCCGTGCTATTTGGAAATGAGCTTTCACCAAACCAACAGCTCAGACTAAAAGGCTTCCGTGAGATCATTGCTGAGTATCCAGCCTTAAAGATCGTCGATGTTCGTCCTTCTAATATTTCAAGGCTTCAGGCTGCTAGGGAAACTGAGGAAATGTTAATTCAATTTCCAAAAATCGAATTTATGGTAGGCTTAAGTGCTTTAGACGGAATTGGGATGCTGCAAACCAAGGTAAGAACGGGCAATAAGGACCTTCAAATTTTTGCATTTGACGATTTAGCAGAAACAATTGAGGGAATACGAGCAGGAGACATTCATTCCACGATTATTCAGCAGCCTCTTGAAATGGGATATGAAGCGATTAGCGTATTGGATCAATATTTTCAAGGCCAGCTGCCTCCTAATCAGATTTATACGGCAACCTCTATCCTCGATCGCAGCAATCTAGAGGATATCAAGACTGGAGCTTCTAATCCATGACCATTCGTACGAAACTACTCATCTTCATCCCTTTGCTCGTGCTGCTCGTTAATTGCGTCACTCTTTTTCTATTTTCAAGCGGTAAGCTTGTACAGCAAAGCTATAATCTTATGATGGATCGTATCTTGTTGTACCAGCAAGCTACACAATCTGTCGAGGAAAATTTAAAACAGCTTAACAGCTACTTGCTGAATCCTGATGAACAAAATCTAATTCTGCTTGCACAAACAAGAGTAAAAATAAAAGAACAACGTGATTGGCTGCAAAAAGAATCCAGCTCCTCACGCCAATCTCAATCCTTACTTAGTTATGTGAATATGCTGGATACGTATATGAAGCAAGAAAGCCTTGCCTCCTCAACTAAGAGGGAAGATGCCTCACGCGCCTTACTCGCTTATTACGAGGAAGCGGAGAAGACGGCTGGCTTTATACGTGAGGAGGGACAGCAGCTTGTGGATCTTGAGCTAAGCTTCTACCAGCCGATTTATAAGCAAATTCAAGTGGAAAATAAACGAATGAACAAACTTGGCATCAGTGTGTTCATCATTAATACACTGATGAGCATTTTGCTCGCAGTATGGATCTCACGCAGTATTACTGGACCTGTAGGAAGGCTCGTCAATCGTGCTAAACAAATTTCAAAGGGGCAATTAGAGGTTGAGCCTCGTCCCTTGCATTCCAATGATGAGCTTGGGTTATTATCAGGCGCTTTAGAGCAAATGTCGCGTGATCTAGTCGTATTGATTCAGAAGGATAAAGCTAGTTTAGAGAAGGATCGACTGGTTAAGGAGCTTGAGCTTCAAGCGCTGCAAAGTCAAATCAATCCCCACTTTCTATTTAATACGCTAAACGCAATCTCAAAGCTCGCCCTTCTGGAAGGCTCTGAGAAAACAAGTGATTTAATCATTTCGATGTCCAATTTATTACGATACAATTTGCGGAATCTCGATCAGCCAGTATCATTGCGTGATGAAGTCGCTCATGTGAAGGAATATTTTCTAATTCAACAAGCCCGCTTCCGTGATCGAATTCGATTAGAATTAGACATTGATGAATCCGTTCTACAACAGCCGATCCCTTCCCTTACTTTACAACCACTTGTAGAAAATGCTTTCCTTCACGGCATTGAGCATATGGAGTCAGGCGCAATCATCTCCTTATCCATTGCTCGCGCTCGTGAGAGCGTGCGCATCTCGCTATCGGATAATGGAAAAGGTATGACAGAAGAGAACCGACTTGCCATGCTTAAAATGGAAGCTCGATCGGATAATAATAAATCAACAGGATTAGGCACCAAAAATGTGTTTAAAAGACTGCGGCTATTTTATGAAATGGAAGATCTCGTAACCATTGAAAGCGCGCTTGAAGAAGGAACGACCATTATCCTTCTGATTCCCTTAAGAGAGGCAGGTGCATAATGACATGTACCGCATATTAATTGCAGATGACGAAGCGCTGGAACGCGAGGGGCTGGAATGGATTATCTCACACAAGATGCCGCATACCTTTCAGGTATTTCACGCCGAGAACGGCCGGCTAGCTATTGAACGCGCTGAGGAGTATAAACCTCAAATTATTATGATGGATGTCAACATGCCCGGCATTCAAGGGCTGGAGGCCATCCGTGAAATCAAATTAAAGCTGCCCGAATCCAAATTTGTGCTGGTAACCGCTTATGATTATTTTGCATATGCCAAGGAAGCCGTTGCACTAGGAGTAAGCGAGTATCTTGTTAAGCCTGCCAAGCGTGAGCTAGTGGTGGAAACACTCACTAGGCTTACAACGGAGCTGGATCAAGAAAAGCAGAAACGGTCTATTGAGCTGGAGCTTCGTCATAAGCTGTCTCAATTGCTTCCGCTGGCAGAGAATGAATTAGCCTTGATGTTTATGGTTGATCCCGTCACTGATATGAATATAGAGCAGCTTGCTGAATGGCTCAGCTTCCCTCTCGATCAAGGCTCCGCCATTGTCATTGCATTTCCGGAGCAAGTGAATATGAATGACAAGCAAAAGCTGCATGATCGCATTAGAAGCTTTGCCAAATCATATGAACCGTCCAGTATTATCAGTTCATTAATTGATCGCCATATGGCTATTTTCAAAAGAAAAGCGAGCGACATATCAGAAAATGAGTGGATGGAAGATACGGTTTCCTTTGGAGAGGAGCTATGCGCACTAGCGGCACGCCAGCTAAGCATTGATATATCAATCGGAATAGGCATGATGCATAGCGGCGCTGATGGGCTCCGCAAGTCCTATTTTGAAGCGGTATTCGCCTCTACCTACTTGGATCGCTACGGAGAAATATGCCGCTTTGACGAATTAAAGCGCGGTACAGCTTCCGAATCCCCTCGCACTGGCAACGGAGGGCTAGACGTCGAACTCGGCAGCCAATCTTATGTGATCTCTGCCATGCAGCAAATTCGTGAGCAAAGAGAGCAGCAAACGCAAACGGTCCTGAGCAGGGCTAAGAGCTATATTGAGGACAGATACATGGAAGAGGTTTCGCTTGAGGATGTAGCGGAGTACGTCCATCTCAACCCCCACTATTTCTCCAAAATTTTTAAACAGCAGGTAGGAACAACGTTTATTGATTATGTCACAGGTTTGAGGATTGAGAAGGCAAAGGAATTAATGGCACTAGGCAACTTAAGCTTGAAGGAAGTTTGCTTTGAGGTTGGCTATAATGATCCTAATTATTTCAGCCGTGTGTTTAAAAAAGTAACGGGAGTCACACCTTCTGATTATCGAAGCGGAACCAAATAGTTCATCTCTTGGGAGTTCATGTCATGCTGACATGGACTTTTTTGTTCTCTAGAGGTTAACAATATGCTAGTTTTTTCGAAACGCAGCTTATCTGGCGCATAGTCCCAATTTAATGCGGGAACAACACTAATATGTGAAGGTAATTGGATCAAGAATTAGCGATTTTACATGCTATAATGAGTTTCGCTTTACTACGGAATATGTAAGTCAGAGAGGGGCAAACGAGGTTGGATACACAAGATAAAATGCAAAACGGACAAGTGAGCATGAAGTTTGTTACGCTTGTTTCCATGGTTTCTGCTTTAGGCGGTTTATTATTTGGTTTTGATACAGCTGTTGTATCCGGTGCTATCGGATTTATGGAGCATCATTTTGATTTAACAAAGCTTGAAGTTGGCTGGGCTGTCTCTAGCTTAATTATCGGATGTATTATTGGTGCAGCTATGTCAGGCTTGCTAAGTGATAGATTTGGACGTAAAAAAGTACTTATTGTAGCTGCTATTTTATTTATTATCGGGTCGATCGGTTCTGCTATTCCAGATACCTTCTCTGGATTTATCATTGCTCGGATCATCGGAGGTCTTGGGATTGGGATAACCTCTACCCTATGTCCGCTTTACAACGCTGAAATCGCTCCGGCCAAATACCGCGGTCGTCTTGTAGCCTTAAATCAGCTTGCTATCGTTTCGGGTATTGTTATCACTTATTTTGTTAACCTATGGATCTCCAGCTCAGGAAATGACGCATGGGATATTACGACTGCATGGCGCTGGATGTTCGGCGTAGGTGCCATACCAGGCTTCATCTTCCTAGTCCTCCTGTTCTTTGTACCAGAGAGCCCTAGATGGCTCATTAAGCAAGGGCGACCAGCAGATGCATTACCTATTCTACTTCGTATACACGGCGAAGAGCTAGCGAAGAAGGAAGTTATTGACATCAAAGAATCCTTCGAACAGGAAAGCGGGTCCCTTCGTCAACTATTCAAGCCGGGACTTCGCATAGCCCTCATTGTCGGTGTAGGACTTGCAGTCCTGCAGCAAGCTGTAGGCATCAATGCTGTCATGTATTATGCACCGGAGATATTCAAAGAAACCGGCGCTGGCACAAACGCATCGCTTATTCAGACCATTATGGTTGGCGTGATCAACCTGGTATTTACGATTATTGCGCTCTGGCTCATCGATAAAGTAGGACGCAGATTACTCCTTCTTGTCGGTTCTGCCGCTATGGTCATTTGTTTAGTCGTCATTGGCTTCGCCTTTCACACGGGACATACTTCTGGTCCGCTCGTGCTCATCTTTATTTTGCTCTATGTAGCAGCCTTTGCCGTATCATTCGGACCGGTTGTTTGGGTTATTATGTCCGAAATATTCCCAAACCGCATTCGCGGTAAAGCGACAGCCATCGCAGCTATGGCGCTTTGGATAGCGGATTATATCGTATCTCAATCTTTCCCGCCGCTGCTCAGCTCTGCAGGCCCAGCCAGTACGTTCTGGATATATGGCGGCATGTCCTTGATCGCATTCCTCTTCACCCTGCGAATTGTACCTGAAACAAAAGGCAAATCGCTTGAAGAGATTCAAACGCTATGGACAGCAAAGAAACCGAATTAAAGCTATTCCCGCTCCTATAACGATTCTTTGTAACTATAGCTGTCTCAAGGTATAATATAGCTATCAAATGCATTTATGTTTAGGAGACAAGCCGATGAATTTTCGTTTAGATCTTATTGAGAATAAAATCGAGTTTTTCGAAGCTTATGACTTGAAAACGTTGGAGCTCAAAATCGATCAGCAAATCGAGAATAATAAAGGGCTCCTGCTAGAGGTATTTACCGTTAGCCATCATACTGTTTTCAATCCGAAAATAGAGAAAATGCTCTACAGCGCTGTTGTTCATTTCAAAGCAAAAAAATAACCGCTGTGAAAGAAAAAAACTCCCTGCTAAGGGAGTTTTTTTGCTTCATATCACTTTTTTAAATAAAGCTTTGCAAGGAAGGTGCTTTGCGCACCTTGCTATGCGACTCATAGGCATAAGCAAGCTCGATAAGCTTGGGCTCTTCATAAGCTCGTGCAGAGAAGGTTACACCAAAGGGCACACCCTTAGACGTATAGCCCGCTGGAACTACGATAGAGGGATAGCCGGATCGCGATGTTATCCTTGCCCCAAAATCAGCTGGAAACAATAGCGCATCCAGATTATGCTCCTTCATCGTTGCGTCAATGCCTTCCTCCTTGCATAACTTAAGGTCTGTCATTCGATCACGTATATAAGGTGTCTCCGTCAACGTGCCTGATGTAGCCGTCTCCGCTTGAAGCAAGGTCGATTGCCCATATTTTAAAGTTTCCACGGGATGCTCGTTGTTATAGGCAATAATCTCTTTCAGGCTGCGTATTCTAGCCCCCGCCGGCAGCTTCGATAAATAGGCATTAAGAGATGATTTGAACTCATTCAAGACGACAGATGAGTAAACAATCTGGCGCGCTGTTCGTATATCGGCAGGATCAATGATGACAGCCCCCAGCCCTCTCATAAGTTCCACCGCTGCATTAAATAGATCAAGCTGCTCGTCCGTTAATTCTTCAAAATAATAATCCCTCGGAATTCCGATCCTTTTTCCCTCTAATCCGTTCTCGTTCAGAAAAGCCGCATAATCTATACGCTCCTCCCATTCTCCGCCTCTCATTGCAGCATCATTGGCGTCTTGATCGACGATTGCATTCAATAGATGGACCGCATCCGTTACCGTTCGAGCCATGGGTCCAGCTGTATCCTGACTATTCGAAAGCGGCAAAATACCAGAACGGCTGACGAGTCCTACTGTTGGCTTGATGCCGACCGTAGAGCTTAAATTTCCGGGATTTAATATGGAACCAGAGGTTTCCGTCCCTATGGAAGCCATACAAAAATTACAAGCAACACTCACTCCTGAGCCTGCGCTTGATCCGCCTGTCGGTGTTGAGATATTGTAAGGATTAAGAACCTGTCCGCCCCGCGAGCTATAGCCGGAAGGCATTCCATCTGTCATAAAGTTAGCGAATTCCGTCATATTGACTTTACCTAATATAATCGTACCTGCAGTGCGCAGTCTGCTGACGATAAATGCATCTTCTCCTGCATAGGAATGTGCTAATGCGAGAGAGCCTGCACTCGTGTGCATCTTGTCACCCGTATTAATATTGTCCTTGAGCATAATAGGGATACCGTGCAATGGACCTCTAGCCCCCTTGGCAGCACGCTCGTTATCTAAAGCTGCGGCAATAAAAAGGGCATCTGGATTGATTTCAAGAACAGAATTAATGGTCAAGCCATTTTTGTCATGGGTAGCAATTCTATCAAGATAAAATAATACGAGCTCCCGTGATGTCAGTTCTCCTGATTCCAAAGCCGCTTGAATGGACGAAATGGTTGCCTCTACAATTTCTAAGCCCATAAAATAATTACCCCTCACGGTTCCCGAATGTATGCTGTTTCCTCCTATTATATACTATTTTCTGGTAATAACCATGGGATTCCCATCAGAGTGAAATATAAAACTAAGCTAACGGGAATAACTTTTTCCACTTTCCATACGTCTATCTATTTGTTCCATATTTTTCTTGTTAAGGAGTCATTCGGATGAAAAAGTGTTTGCTCGCCATGCTAGTATCCATCGTTATTATACTAATGGGTTGTACAAATGCGGCACAGTCCCCACTCATCAATCCAACTGCAACGATTCCATCTGAGGCAGTGAAGGATACGCCAACTCCTCTGACATTGCCGTCTCCTCAAAGCAAAATGTCACTGGGTCTCTACACACCCTATTTTATCGATGATCCAGGGATGAATTTGGATGGTGTTGTGAAGGTGAAATATTATGGCGCGCCTAACCTTACGCTTCCAGTTGAGCAAAAAAAGGGAGAAATGATTCAAGTTTCATCGGAAGAAGACGGTTTGCACTGGATTCCTGTCTGGTACGGCACATCCGCTTCAAAAAATATTAAGCTAACTACACCCACTCGCCTTACATTAAATAAGGATATTGAGCCCAGCTTATTCCCAAATAGCCTGACAAGAAAAAAAGGCGTGGATGCTAGCGTCCCTCTTTATTCCGTACTTCGCTGGGATGATTGGTATGGTGTGCTCCTGTCTCCAAATCCCCCATACCAAGAATACAAAACATTTCGCCCACTTCTTCTCTGGGTAAACGAAAAAGATATTAGCACGCAGGAAGAGATCAAATCTGGACTTTTCGACAAAAGCTTAGCGATACCCGCTATGAAAATAAATGAGATTATGGAAGCAGTTCTCTATAAGGGAATGGATGCATCAAGCGTACAACAGCTGCTTGGTAAACCTCATTTCATTGAATCATCGAGAAACATGAATATCAATAACGGCCCGGTCCAGCTTGACCTTACTTGGCGATATGAGCTTGAAGATGGTCAGGTGAAGGTAACATTCTCTAAGGACAAAAAGTTGTTAGAACGAACCATTATTATGCGGATGACAGAAAGCGGTCAGACCGCATTAAACGGGTATCAATATCCAGAAGATCAGCTCTATGAATATCGTTTTCTAAAGCTTGCCCCTACTATAGAGCCTAACTGGGAATGGAGAAGCCAGCACTGGCTTGCCTTTAACTTCCTATATGCGGCCTTGGATGATGTACTCCTTGTAAAAGGGGATGACGGATATTTTAGCGGGATGCATGATAATTCTGATCTTTATGCCTTAAACAAAACGACTGGAAAATTGCTGTGGCAGGTTAAAGCCGGGCATAGCGGATTCACTGCT
This sequence comes from Paenibacillus sp. J31P13, assembly GCF_056269295.1. Classification (NCBI taxonomy): domain Bacteria; kingdom Bacillati; phylum Bacillota; class Bacilli; order Caryophanales; family Paenibacillaceae; genus Paenibacillus; species Paenibacillus sp. J31P13. The sequence continues at coordinate 413,167 of NZ_JBWDNR010000001.1, read as the reverse complement.
TTTCTTGATACCACCCGGAAGGCGGTAACTATTTCTACGCCATTTAACTCTGAAACAAAAAAATATGCTCAGCGTGTCCAGCATATTCGCCTCTCCGACGGTAAACTAATCTGGGCCTACAACCTGCCTCAGGAGAATGAGTTTCTTATTATGGCTCGCGCTAAGGATAGCGTCCTTCTCTATAATCGTCCTAATGATGCTCTTGATAAGCATAAATTAGTTGTTTTAAATATAGCTACAGGCAAGCAGATGTGGAGCAAAAACTATGATGCACCAATCGAAATATACAATCGCAGTGAATATGATCCATATATTTTGATAGAGGCGGGAGATAAGCTTCAGGCTCTGCAGCCTAAAACGGGTAAAATAGTATGGAGCATTAATGTGCAAGGAATAAAAGGCGACTGGGGAATGGATGAGTTTTATTCAGCTGGATTATTTAAACAGCAATCTAATCCCCTTGGCACCGATCTTACTGAGCGCTGGATGCTGCTTGGATCACAGCAAATATTGCTCAATGTAAAAACTGGCAAGATATTAAGAAGCTACAAGGTCATTTATGATGATTTCGTCTATCCACTAGACAAGAGATTTTTAATGATTCATAAAAAATTAAGTCAATCCATTGATACAGATGAAGATCAATATGAGACCCATTTTTATGACACCATCTCTGGTAAAACGTTGTGGACTTTACCGGGCAGAGCCTTCAAAGCCGTCATTGAAGGAGATGTCGTATACGCAACCATCAACGGTGTTCCTTCTGCATTCAATAAAATGAATGGGCACATCATTTGGCAGCTTCAAACGAATGGCTCTTCTCCAAACGGTTGGCACTATGGTTTGGGCACCTTCACCATTTTGAAGGATTATATCTTACTTCCTTATAATGGTGACCTTTTACTCATCGATAAGAAAAGCGGAAAGAATGTCAAACGGATCAAAGATGTCATGTTCGGCTATCCTGAGCTTGGAGATTTCGATGTAACGAGCGGATATATCAATTATGATGGCAAGGATCTTTATGTCGGCTCATCGAATGGTTATTTCTCTAAATTTCAATTGCCAGAACTGAAGCATTAATGAAGCAGCAGCTGTCTCTATGGTCCATGACCTGAGGCAGCTGCTGCTTTTTTAAAGCCCTTAACTTTTTCTTTTTATCCACCATGTTAAAATGGAATTAAAAGCAAGCACATTATCGCATAATAAAGGGGATAAGTTTTTCGTATGGAAGGGAAAGAGAAGAAAGGATACGTGGGCGCTATGGGAATAACGGAGCATCCCGTTTTATGGGCAATAATTATTTTGGCTCTCCTTATCACAGGAGCTTTGATACTCATCAGTCTATATTTTTACAATATGGCTATACAACGAAATTCCAAACAATTTTTGAGCGATAATAAAGATTTAGTGCCTGACGAACCAACGCCAATTCCTTTTGATGGTCCCAAATGGGTCAATAGTCTCTCTCCTGAGACTTGGCATATCCATTCTCATGATGGACTTAAGCTAGTGGGCTATTATTTGACTGCACAGACTCCAACAACAAAAACAGTCGTTTTAGCACATGGATATTCAGGCTGTGGGAAGGATATGGGCCTCTTAGCCAAATTTTACTACGAACAGCTAGGCTACAACGTCCTTATGCCAGATGATCGTGGACATGGTGCTAGTGAAGGAGACTATATCGGTTTTGGCTGGGCTGATCGTCTCGATTATTTGCGCTGGATCAATAAACTAGTGGAAGACAAGGGCGAGGATATTCAAATCGTTCTGCATGGGATATCTATGGGCGGCGCTACCGTCATGATGATAAGCGGCGAGAGTTTGCCCCCTCAAGTGAAGGTGATCGTTGAGGATTGCGGCTATACATCCGTTTATGATCAGCTTGCCTACCAGCTGCGGCGTATGTATAAAATGCAACCGTTTCCTCTTTTGCACACAACAAGCTTATTAACAAAACTGAAAGCGGGCTACAGCTTTAGAGAGGCTTCCTCCATGAACCAATTGGAAAAGAATAATTTGCCAATGCTTTTCATTCATGGAGTCGATGACACCTTTGTTCCTGCTGAAATGGTTTGGAGATTGTATAACGCCTGCAAAACAGAAAAGGATATATTGCTTGTGAAAGACGCAAGCCATGGTATGGCGTATATAACAGATAAAGCAACTTATGAGCAGAAGGTTGCTGGTTTTATCGGAAGGTTCATTCAGTAAAAATATATACAACCCTACAACATTCCTATACAAGCAATGGATTGCTGCACATTCTCTGAACATACACTAGTTATAAATGTGTAAAGGAGAATGAACGCATATGGGAGCCTTCGCAAGTGATCTATTAAAAGATAAGGTTGTTTTGATAACCGGCGGTGCTACCGGTCTCGGGCGCGCCATGGGTGAAAAGTTTTTGGAGCTTGGCGCAAAGCTGGCTATCGCAAGCCGCCGGGAAGAAGTGCTGAGAAAAGCTTCGGAAGAAATGAGCTCTGCGGAAAATCAAGTTTTTTACAAGAGCTGCGATGTTAGAGACCCCGCGCAGATCTATGAGTTGATTGAAGCGACGGAAGCTCATTTTGGCGGCATCGATGTGCTCATCAATAATGCAGCTGGAAATTTCATCAGTCCAACCGAACGGCTCTCTCCAAAAGCGGTGGATGCCGTGCTAAACATAGTCCTTCATGGCACCTTTTATACGACACTGGAGCTCGGAAAGAGATGGATCGAGCAAGGTCGCAGCGGAACGATGCTAAACATTGTAACCACCTATGCATCCACAGGATCAGGCTATGTTGTACCCTCTGCAGCGGCAAAAGCTGGTGTGTTAGCACTGACGCGATCCCTTGCCGTTGAATGGGCACCTTATGGCATACGCCAGATTGCCATTGCGCCTGGCCCCTTTCCAACAGAAGGCGCTTGGTCACGCCTCTCTCCTACACCGGAGCTGGAGGAGCAAATGCTGGGACGTATTCCTCTTCGTCGTGTTGGCAATAAAGAGGAGCTTGCTAATCTTGCAGCCTATCTCATATCCGATTATGCGAGCTATATGAATGGTGAGGTCGTTACGATTGACGGCGGCGAATGGCTGCAAGGCGCCGGTCAATTTAATAGCTTGTCCCAGGTAACTGCAGAGCAATGGAATGTTCTTGCGGAAATGACCCGTAAGGGCAAATAAGTCATGCTAGCCTGCCTCCTTTGCATTTTTGGAGAAGGCTAGCTTATTTCTTTTATCACGCTGATAGGCGTAGGGCTTGTCGTTTTATAAGTATAAAAACTAGTTATCAAGTCGTGATTTATGCCTTTACCCCTCCATTTTGTCGTCAAAACGAGTATTTTAATGTAATATGTTATTCAAAACGAATAACTATTACATAAAGGTGGTTTTGGAGTGGAGAAAAAAATATCTTATGAAATTCTATTATTACGCTGTGCCGGCTGTTTATTTGTAGTTATGGTCCATTCACTCATATTTACCGGAAGAATATACGAGCAAAGCGCGATATTGAATGCGGCAAGACTCGTTTTTAACGTAGGCACTCCCCTATTTATTTTTATCACTGAATTCCTCATTGCCAAGAATTATAGAGAAAACTTGCCTAAGGCATTTCTATCTAAGCGCTTGAAGGTTCTCATTCCTCCTTATATCATGATGGGGATTATTGGGTCCATCTATAAAGTAAATGAAAATCAAGAGCCTTTTACCGTACAAAATTTACTAAATGCTGCGTTCAGGAATGTTTTTATGGGTGATTATAATGGCTATTTTATTTTGATTATCATACAATTCATACTCATTCACTATCTTTTACATAATAAATTAAAAACTTGGTCTCCTAAAATTGTGCTTCCGGGCGCCTTCATGATCAACTTTGTCTATCTTGCTTTTTTCAATTTCGTACCGCCGTTTGGCTTTGGGAGTCAAAGCACCGCGGAGTATATTTGGTATTATACGAGCTGGCTGCCTTTTATCGGCTGGGCTTTCTATTTCGCATTAGGGTATTATTGCGGCAGACATTATGAGCAGTTCATAAAGGTGCTGAATCGAAATAAAAGGATTGTATGGGCGTTACCATTTATTACGGTGCTTCCCGTATGGGGCTTTAAATTTCTCGATATCTCTCCCGTTATCAGTTCAAAGGGAGTCAGTTACTTGCTCTTTGCTCCCTCAGTTATTTTTCTAATCTTTTATATCTCGAATAAAATGCGATCCATTCCGAGCTTTATGGTCTCTATTTCCGATCATTCCTTCGGCATTTATTTAACTCACAGTGTATTTATGCGCGCCTTCGTTATTCTTTACATGCCGATATCGAAGTACATTCATCCGTTTCTTACGATACCAATCATATATCTGACTTGCTTTAGCGCCGCATGGCTGACAACGAAATATTTAAACAAGCTCCCATTCGGCAAATATATCGTTGGACCTGTCCGAGATAATTCAAAGGCAATCAAGAAGGACAAGCTTGCTTCCAGCAAACCTGCTTTTGAAAATTCTGTGCGCGGGACTTCATAACGGATCAGATTATCTTCTACGCAAAAAAATCCGGTCTCTAATGAGACTGGATTTTTTTGTTATACAACGCTCACATAAACGCCTATCTACACCAATATAAATGTTAAACGTCTTAGTAAATTAGCCATGACTCTAAGATCAGACTAATATGTCCTTAGTTTAATGAAATGAATTGACTACAGCAACCTAATGGTTTTCTTATTTTATGTTGACTTCCCTTTCAATTAATTATATATTCAGAAAATACAGTAAATTCAATGACTGGGATAGTAACGATTGACATAAGTCCAAGCGAGCCGGAATAGTGAGAGCCGGTACGGAGTCAATCAGTGAATCGCACCCATGAGAATGACTTCTGAAATTACATTAGGAAGTCACGGCTAAGACCGTTATCTTATTGAGTGGTTAAACGAAAGTTTAACAACAAGAGTGGTACCGCGAATGCATAAGCCTTCGTCTCTGTTTTGGAGACGAGGGCTTTTTATTATTTTTAAGGAGGATTATCAATGATAAGCCAAACGATTGTAAGCAGTATAGAAAAGGCCACAAAAAGTTTATTTAACGAGTTAGGTCTCCACTATACGGATGATTTGAAGGTCAATGTCGAACAACCTGCTCATTTGGAACATGGTGATTACTCAACGAATATTGCCATGCAGCTAGCTAAAGTATTACGTAAAGCACCCGTACAAATAGCTGAAATGTTAAAAAGAAAACTGGAACAAGAAGGAAATATCGAACATTTAGTTAGTAAAATCGAAGTTGCTCCTCCAGGTTTTGTAAATATGTATATCGACTGGGGGCAATGGGCTCAAACGGATTTTAAACTGCCCATGAATGCTGGTGAAAAGGTCGTCATTGAACATACCTCCATTAATCCAAATAAGTCAGCCCATATTGGACATTTAAGAAATTCATGTATTGGCGATGCTCTTGTGAGATTCTTAAAGCGAGTCGGTTATAACGTAGAAGTGCATAATTATATCGATGACCTAGGGAATCAGCTAGCAGATACTGTGGTAGGTATATTAAATATCCCCCACAAGAAGGAGCATTTACGTTTTGGAGATTTTTGCTGGGATATTTATTCTAGGGTTAATAAGGAGTATACGCAGAATCCCCCTCTCATGGAGCAGAGAACGAAGGTTCTTCATTCGCTGGAGGAAGGTAACGAAAATTTATCTTGGGTTGGGCTGCTTGTAGCTGAGCGAATCGTTCGTGAACATCTCGAAGAAATGAACGCATTCCATATCCACTATGATTTGTTGGTGTGGGAGAGCAATATTGTAAGAGAGGGTTTTTGGAATTCGGCATTTAGCCTGCTGAATCAAACCTCACAATTCTATCAAGAAACTTCCGGGAAGCTAGAAGGATGCTGGGTATTAAAACAAACAGCTGCGACTGATTTAGAAGATGGTGATTCTGAACACAACATGGATAAAGTTTTAGTTCGTTCAAACGGAATTTTGACCTACACAGCAAAAGATATTGCTTATCACCTTTGGAAATTTGGATTGCTAGATAAGGATTTCCGTTATAAACGTTTTTCAGAGGGTTTATGGTCAACTCATAATTCTGGAACCAGCTCCACTTATGGAAAGGCAGACATCGTCATTAATGTAATCGACCATCGGCAGCAATATCCTCAAGCTATGGTTAAACAAGCGCTTGATATTTTAGGTTACACTGCGCAAGCAGAGAAGCTTCGTCATGTCAGTTATGGCGTGGTCTCACTGAGTCCGGCAGCTGCAAACGATCTAGGTATAGACACTTCATCTGGCAAAGCTTCATACGCTATGTCCGGAAGACAAGGCATCGGGATTAAAATATCCGATTTACTCGACCTGATGGAAGGTATCATTGAAAATAAACGTTCAGATAAAGAAGGTCTGCCCAGTAGAATAATCGCAGCGGCAGCGATTCGTTATTACCTGCTCCGCTTTAGTTTATTGACTGAGGTTGTTTTCGACATCCAGCAAGCCACCGAAATCACTGGAAACTCTGGGGTATACTTAATGTACGCTCATGCTCGTGCAGTCAGTATTTTAGGCAAAGCTGAAGACGAATGGCTTATCAAACCGTTGGTTCCTAACGCATTCAATCAGCTAGAGAAAGCAGAACACGCGCTGCTTAGACATTTAGCGAATTGGCAAGATACTTTATACATCGCATGTAACGAGTTGTCTCCAAACATAGTATGTAATTACGCTCATGAATTGGCCGTATTGTTCAATAACTTCTATGGCGCTTGTCCCATTCTTAAAGCAAATGATGATAAAAAAGCAAATAGGCTTTGGCTTACATCAAAATTCAAAGATACAATTGGAGATGCGCTATCTGTGCTTGGACTACCTGCACCTAGCCGTATGTAAGATTGAAAAAACTCAAAAAACCGGGTGTCTTTATCACCCGGTTTTTGCCCTTCTTCATTTTAGTTCAAGAGTGTCTATGCTCTAATCGCATTCTATATAAGTTCAGAATTCGAACTTGTTCCTCGCTTAGCTCTTTCGAATCCCAGTACATATGCATCAAACCGTATTCAAACAATTCTTTTAGTTTTAAAAACAATGGTAATTTCAATATCATCTCAGAAGAGAGTTCATTCTCCTCTTTATAACCATCTATTAGCGCCTTAGTAATGGATTGTTCATAATCGCTTATATTCTCTCCTCCTGAAAAAGAGAATTCTAGTGCAGAATAGATGGGAACAGCTAAATCATAAATATAAAAATGCTTTTCACAATCTTGAAAATCAATCATCGTTATTTTAGAGTCACGATCTATAAGGATGTTTTCAAGCCATAAATCCCCGTGTATTAAACCATAATTGGAATGATCTTGAGGCAGATCTTTAATCTGTTTTAAAACATCATGTGCAATTCCGCGTATTATCGTCTCTTCAGCAGGTATGTGTTTGAGAAAGTCATACTCATTGTTTTCACACCAATTTTTGATTTTCGCTGTATGCTCACGTTCCAAATATGCTTTAGTCACTCGATGCATTCTACCCATTTGTTTCCCAATATCTCTTAATATCAGCTTATTCCACTTTGACCGTGGCAGATGAATGCCGGAAGCAGCCTGAAATACAACTACTCGATTTTCTTCATCTTCACGAAAATGTTCAATAAGAGAGTCATTATATGAGGGGATGATCTTAGGAACCCCTACGCCTTGATTAAATAGATATTGCAACCACTTCACTTCTTCTAATTGTTCTTCATCTGTCTTATAATTCGTTATTCGAACAAAAAAGACACCTTCTTTTGATTGACAGCGGTACATTTCATTTGTTACTGCCTCTACATTATGAAAAGTAATTGGATAGGATTTATTTAGAAATTGCAATATTCTTTCTTCCATACCATTTTCACCTCAACTTTTAGATCATATACTAACATGTTTACGATCGAAACAAATGTAATAAATAACTATAACTAAACTGTACCGACAATAGTCTCTTGCCATGAAGAAGGACCATCCTTTGTGGGATGGCCCTTCTTCGTTAAAATATAATACTAAGCTTGAGCCATTCATTACCCTTTGACTGCACCTGCAATAACACCTTCAATAACACTTCTCTGCATAATGAGATAGAAAATAATCAATGGCAAGGTAGCTAGAACAAGCATGGGGAAAAACGATGTCCAATTCGTAGAGAAAGGGCCGACGTTTTTATACACTTCCTGTAGTAATACTGCCTTTTTGGGATCTTGCAAAAACAACAATGGAGTCATAAAATCATTCCATATCGCCAGCGCATCCAATATCGTGACAGTAGATACTATCGGCTTAAGGAGTGGAAAGATAATACCCCAGAAGGTACGAAATGTTCCATAACCATCAATTGCCGCAGCTTCTTCCAATTCTATCGGCACTGTTCCTATAAATCCCTTAAATAAATAGATGGATAAAGGGAGATTGATGCAAAATATTGAAATTAAAATGACACCTGGAAATGTGTTCATCAAGTGGATTCCGGCAATAATTTTATAAAGCGGAATAATGGCAATTTGAAATGGAACAATTAGGCCAACCATGAACACTAGAAACATCCACTTGAATATTTTCTTGTCACTTCTAGCAATGACATAAGCAGCCATTGAGGAAACAATAATCAGTGCTGTAACTGCAAACGAAGCTATGATGAGATTATTCATAAACGCTCTAGGGAAATGCATAGCAGTAAAAGCATTTATATAGTTATCAAACATGATATGCTTGGGTAAGCCCAAAGGACTAGCAGCTGCATCATTTGGAGTTTTAAAGGTTGTAACCACCAGATAATAAATGGGCAGCATCATGATCGAACCAATTAAAGCAAACAAAAGGTTGGTCGAAATGCTAGTAAAACGTCGTTTGAATATCATGATATTTTTTCCTCCCATTTATTTAACCAGTACGTTATAAATTTGGTCAAAACAAATACGATAATGAGAAACACTACAGCAATGGCAGATGCATAAGCGGTACGTCCACTGTTAAAGCCTTCTCGAATCATTGTCGTAATAATGGTCTCCGTTGAATAGCCCGGACCGCCTTTGGTCATAGCAAAAATAACATCAAACACTTTCAAACCGCCGATTAAACTCATTAAAATGTTAAAAGACGCAGCCGGATAAAGCAGTGGAAGCGTTATGCGGGATAATGTTTGCATTTTACTAGCTCCATCGATGCTTGCCGCTTCATATATGGATGAATCAATACTTTTCAAATTTGCTATATAGATAACCATGCTCCAGCCTGTCCATTGCCATACTTGTGTTGATAAGACAGAATACAAGGCAATCTTGCCGTCCCCTAACCAATTTACTGGATTTCCTCCGAAAAAAGTAATGATATTATTCAGCAATCCGTAATCTGCTGAGGTCATAATATACTGAAAAAGAAAACCTACTACCAGAATACTAAGTACAGCAGGGAAAAAGAGAACCGACTTTAGGATATTAGACATGAATCGCTTCTGATTCAGTATCACAGCGAAAATAATAGCGAATAAGTTCTGAGCAACGGTAATGACTAAAGCATATTTAATGGAATTGCCTATAGCTATCACATTCTTTTTATCACTTAGCAACTGTATATAATTGTCTAATCCAGTAAACTGATAGTTCGGTTTATAGACTGAATAATTTGTCACGCTATATGCAAAGCTCATGATTACAGGAAGAATAAAAAACATAAGAAACCCTACAAAAGCAGGGAGAATCATAAAAAAATAGATGCGGTTTCTTTTTTTCGCGATCACTTCAGTCACTTCGCCTTCCCAGTTAAATTATAGAAACATTCCTAAATACCTAAGCTGGGCATTCAGGAATGTTCCATTTGTGTATGTTCTATTTGAGAGATTTCCGCATCATTTCGTTAACATCATCCGCATCTGACAGAGCTTTATCCACTGTTTTGGTGCCAGCCAATACTTCTTGCAGCGCCTTTCCATACCCTTCCACAATCGGATTTCCTGAAACCCAAGCAGCTGTCCATGGCGCATACACATTACCCGCTTTAAAAGCCTCTTCTGCATCGGAATAAATTTCACCTAGATTAACCTCAACACCACTCAAGAATGAGCTTCCCGCATTATCTGCAATCAAAGCTTGCTGAGCTTCAGGCGTTGCCGTCAGTTCCAGTACTTGTAATACTTCATCTTTATGTTTGGTTTTGGCATTAACCGCAAGTGCAGAGCCTGGACCACCAATCAACCAGCCTGGACCTTCAGTTAATCCAGGAATAGGGAACATGCCTAGTTCCATGTCAGGGTTCTTCTCAAGAATTGTTCCTACAGCCCATGGGCCGCTTTCCCACATTGCTGCTTTGCCTGTAGCAAACTCATCAAGTGCTTGATCGTAGCTAAGTCCTAGCATGTCTTGCGTTAAAATGCCTTCTGAAATCATGCGCGACCATTCTTTCACATAAGGCAGCCATGATTCTGAAAGTTTAGCCTCACCAGCATTGAACTTTTCATCAAATTGCTTGTTTTCAGGTTTTGAGTAAAATTCATTGTTAACTAATCCGATACTTTGTTTCATCATTGGTTCCCATGATTGAGCACCCATTGTTTGAGCTTTAATGCCTTTGGCAGCTAAATCTTTATGAACCTTAATAAAATCATCGAAAGTTTTCGGAACTTCAACATTGTTTTCACGGAAAATGGCTTTGTTATAAAAGATTCCTTCATACCAGCTTTGCAGAGGTGTCGCATAAACTTTTCCATCCACAGAATAAGGAGCAAGGCCAGCATTAGCGTATTTAGACGTAAAGCTCTCGCTAGTTAAATCCATCAGGTATCCTGCATTAGCAAGCAATCTTGTCTCGCCGCCCACTTCAATAATATCTGGGCCTTGACCGGCACTCAGTTGTGAATTCAAAACATTGCTGAAATTATCCAATGCGACAAACTCAAACGTTACTTTAATGTTCGGCAGCTTTTCCTTCAACAACTTCAAGTAAGTTGCTCGAGAAGCTTCAGCATTATAACCCATAATCCGAATCTCTACCTGCTTCTGATCACCAGCATTAGGAGGTGCAGCATTCGATGGTGACGAGCTATTCCCTTCATTGCCGCCTCCACATCCTGCAAGGATGGAGACCACTAAGCCTATGCTGACTAATGTTGAAAGCCATTTCATTTTCATTCGTATTTCCCCCAATTAAATATGTAATGTCTTGCAAGATCATCTTAACAATAGAGCAATAACTAGAGAAGCAACTCTATCATTCATTAATAGCACGAAATTATTATCATCATAATCAATGAACTTATTTCATGTAAGTCTAACGCAATGACATGCCATATATTACGATTGATTTATTAAAGCTAATTCTTTATTACGAAATGCATAAAAGTCAGCCATCCACTCCCTGCCATTCCAATACAATTGGCATACCTGTTGGTGGGGTTAAAGTCATGGATTCTCCCCCACTTGTTATCACTTGATCTCCAAATTTCCAGATTCCCCGTGGAATCTCTACTCTACGGCTAATGGCAGCTTGTTCATAAATGGGAGCGACAAGCAGTGTTTCTCCCAGTAGAAACTGATCGGTAACGGTCTCCATTCCTTCACCCGGGAATTGGTATTCCATGTAGCGAATCATAGGCTCACCTTGTTGTGCAGCTGCTTGGAAGGCCAGCTTCAACTGACTAGCGTATTGCTTCCTTAGTCGTAAATGTGCATGGATTTTTTCTAAATGGTTAACGGATAAAATACGCCAAGGTGCTGCGGAAAACTGAATAGCAGGCATTAAACAAGCAATTTCACTATGACGACAAAATAGAGTCTGATCCAATCCGCTTTGCTGCAGCTCAGCAAAATGTAAATATTCACCGCCACCAACCATGTCGGGACAGCTAAATGGATGACCTGTAATACCCTGCAACAAGCTATCAGGTATTAAAGCTCTAATCCCATTGTCTCCCCAAGAATGCTCTTTATCGCATAAACGTTGGAAGAGCGAGTATCCGCCTGCGCCAAATGTAACGCGATATTCGTTAAAGCTATATTTGCTTCCGTACGCTGCCCAAAGACGCGATTGCTCATCCGGCGAGACATTCCCGAACGTTACGTTATCATCACAATAAAAGCTGCTGTCCCCTGCATCAAATTTAAATCCGTCTATACCAAGCTGCTGAAGCTGCCCCATTTGATGGTCAAACCAAGCTACAGCGGCTGGATTAGAAAAATCTAGAACAGCAGAATGACCATTCCACCAACTGCATATATAAGGCTTACCTTCTGAAGTCTTGACTAGTAAATCGAGATCTCTCGCTTCACGATAAGCAACCGTGTCCGACGATATAAATGGACAGACCCATAACATAATGGCGAAGCCCATCTCTTTGAGTTCCTGAACAAATTGCTTAGCATGAGGAAATTTTCCTGAGTGGAATGACCAATTGCCATAGTATTCGCTCCAGCCATCGTCAATCATTAATACACCCGGTTTAAAACCATTTTGGATAATATTTTTTGCATATTTCAACAAGTCCTCTTCATTTTGGTTAAAAGTAAGCTCAATCCAGCTATTGAAAATCGGCTCGTCAAATAACCTCTCTGATAAATGAATAGTAGAGAAGGGAAAATGTCTCTTCATTGCTGCAAGATATGCGCCGCGCAAATTGCCGAATCCGGTTCCAATTTGGACATCCTCCGGACAGCTGATACTCCCTTGATTAAAATCAACCGTAAATCCTGTTTTTCTCCATAAATAGCGCCCCTTTGAAGAAAGGAACAGCGGCATCGCTTGGTTTGGTGTAGGATTCTGATCGAACACAAATTGGATTTGATCCTCTGCACCTATAGGCATACGATTCCCTTTACTTACACATCCACCATACCAATATTCTTGCTCCATCATCTGAATAATCATAAAAGGCTTATCCCCCCCGTTCTTCATTTAGAATACGGAAGGATAAGCCACAATACGATAAACTCTGTTCCGTTTATCTATTCATTTATTACTTATTTGCCAAGCGAAATTCACTCGGTGTTTGTCCTGTTTTTTTCTTGAACAATTTAGAGAAGTAGCTAGAATTATCATATCCAACTTTATACGCAATTTCATAGCTTTTCAGATCGCTTGTGCACAGCAGTTCTTTCGATTTGTTTAATCGGATCTCGGTAAGGTAAACCCATAGATTTTGGTTTGTTTCCCTTTTGAATAAATAGCTGAAATAATTTTTGCTGACTGAAAGCTCATTGCATATATCATTTAAAGAGAAATCATGATCATAATTTTCATGCATATATTGGATGCCTTTATTAACTAAATCGCTGTATTCCAAGGTAGCTGAACTAGAATCTGAAAGAAATAATAACAAATGCCTCATTAACTGATTAATATCTTCAACTTTAGAAATCCGGGCAATATCTTTATAGCTTAAATTTAATATAAAGTTATTATCATCCGTCAATTTATTGGCAGCATTTAATTGGTCTCTTATCATACTGACGACATTATAGAAAAGCTCAAAGAAAAGATGAAGTGATTCTGGATCCGCCTTGCAGGATAAAAGTAAGAGCTGATCTAGCTTCTGTGCTGCTAATGGAATATCTTTGTTGCGCAATGCCTCTGTTATGCTATGAGAGTATGGCAATAATTCCTGCTGCCTGAATGTTGTTTCCTCGCAATTATAGCCATACCCGAGAATAGGCTCGTCCCCAATATAGAGACTATAGCGACTTAAATTACATAAACGTTGATAGCATTGAGGCATATCACTAAGCTCATTTCCTTGTTGGCTAAAGCAAACATGTATATCCATCTTCGTTTCAGCGGCGAAAAATGAAATCATCTGCTCCGCGCATAAAGGAAAGTGCTGTGCATCGCACTCTGTTAATATTGCAGTCCAACCATTATCTTCATAATCGAACAGTATCGCTTTCCCATGTTGGTTCATAACAGCAATCATCTGCTCCATAATATACTCCATCTGAGCATCTAACTGGAGGTTGTTCTCTATATAATTATTCATCGAGCTATCGCTGAGGTTAAATCGAAACATACCATAGGAGGAAAAGTTAATATTCAAATTAGCTGCACACTTAACAGCTGCAAGTTGATTTTTCCCTGTAACCGTATATCGATATAACCCTTGTTTTTCTCTTTCGACCCAATTCCTTGCAGCATATTTTTCAGCTGTTTGCTTTTCATTAATTTTCGTTGTTATTTTTTTAATGGTACGTTCCAGTTCAAATTCGTCTACAGGTTTTAGAATATAATTGGAACAACCAAGATCAATAGCTTTTTTGACATAATCAAAGTCAGCATAGGCACTAATTAATATAAATTCGGTAGCAGCATTTACTTCTTTAACCTTCTTCACGAATTCAAGCCCATTTATTTTAGGCATTTTAATATCTGAAATGATCAGATCAGTAGGATGCTGATAATATAAATTCAAAGCATCTAATCCATTCTGGGCAGTACCGACAATGACTATGCCGAGACTTTCCCAGTCAACGATTTTCTCCAACATTTTCAATGATAATATTTCGTCATCCACGATCATAGCTGTAAGCATATCGGATTCCCCTTACTTTGGGATTGTTATGACAACAATTGTTTTCATGCCTTCCCTGGAAAAGATCTTTAAACCCGCTTGGGGGCCAAAGCTGCTTTTCAAACGTAAATTAACGTTTAAGAGCCCAATACTGTGCTTCTTCTTATAGGCATCTTCATTACTGAGCATATCATTCAAAGAAACAATTTCGTCAGCATTCAGAATCGAACCATTGTTCGTCACTATAATATAAAATTCATTGCCTGCATCCTCTGTCTCAATCGAAATATGCCCTTCCTCGCAACTGCTAAAACCATGTTCAATTGCATTCTCAATGAGTGGCTGTATGATCAATTTAGGAACATAAATCTGCTGAAGCTGTTCTTCACAATCGATATTATAGGTGATTAACTGATTAAATCGGATATTCTGAATGCTTATATAATTTTCCGTATAATCGAGTTCTTCTCTCAACGTTACCTTCTCATATGGATTGTAGACAGAGTATGAAAGAACCTTACCTAATAACGTAGTCATTCTCGAAATAGATTTCGTATCTCCAGATACCGCCATCGCCTTAATAGACTGCAACACATTATTTAAGAAATGAGGATTGATTTGGTTTTGCAGCACCTTCAATTGCTCCATCGACAGATTCTTCTGTTTCTCTACTATTTCGCTGGTTAGTTGATTAATGTTCATCAGCATATACTCTGCAGTTCTAGCAATAGCATTAATTTCAATACTTTTGGATGGTTTAAAAACAACCTTTTGATTTCCTGATGCTATTCTTTTGAAATTTTTAATTAAGCCATGCATCGGAATCATGATTGATCTAGAAATAACGATCGCAGAAATTAATACAAGTATGCAGGCAATAATAATCATCATTATTACAAACGAAGTATTCATTGTACGCATTTGCTCGATTTCGGTAAGCGGCATAATGCCTAGCATTGACCATCCCGACTTCTCCGACATCTCATTGACAACAAGCAAGGAAACAGGATTGTCTTTGCTTTTGGGCAAAATAAAATACTTTTTCTTCTCTTCTAACGCTTCTATAACCTGCTGTTGCTGAATATCGGATAAATAGCTTGATCCAAAAAATTTCACCGGGTTTGTACCATCGAAAATAGCAATTTGAGCAGAGCCTAATTCATTTTCATCGGAAATAATGGGTCTAAGATTAAAATCACACATTAAATATGATAATTTATTTGAGCTATATGGATTTAAACTCAATATCGGTGTAATGATTGACACTGTCTCCTGATGTTTATTATTGAGTAAATAGTCTGTTGGATGAAAGTTTGTAAACCGGATATACTTATTGTCCGCTATTGCTTCATTGAACCATTCTTGCTTACTAAAATTATAGCCTTTTACAGGTGAACTGCCGTAATAATACAAATATTCATTGTTAACACCGATAATCACTGCATTCGAAATGTCTCTTATTACATCCAATTGCTTTATTTTGGCGGCTACTTCTCGCTGATTGTATAATTCAACTGAGTAATCAATCGTATCAACACTATTCCGGTAAGAAACCGCACGGATAATGCCCGAATCATTCGCTATTATTTGGGAAACATTACTTAACTGCTCAAAGTAATTATCAGCCAATCGAATATTAGCTTTAACAACCTTGTATATGTAATCATAGCTTTGTTTTTGGTAGCTAGAAATATTATAATTTAAGACCAAACCGCCAAAGAGGATAATCAGAAGAATATAAATAACCGAAAAACTAATAACCATTTGCGCTCGCAATGAGAATTTCAATATTGCTTCTCCTTTTCTATCAAAAGAAAACGCTTTACTTTTGTTCCATGTAATAAGCAGTTAATGATAACATCTTGTTAGCGTTTTCAACATTGATGTGATTCAATGGACCAGCTTGACCCATCCCTCATTTTTAGAATAGTGAAAATCATTCTTTGAAACAATGTACTCTGTTCAGCTTTTATATGAATATATTACTATAAGTGCGTCCTGCAACTTCTCGTTATGCATGATAACGAAAACGATTCAACCTGAAGCAGATCTTAATAGCTCAATAAATGCAATTAAAGAATGAGACATCCACTTCTTCGGATGAATAACGATATGCAAATCCAATCGAATATCAGGATGTTGGAAAGGAAGGCCTATCAGCTCTCCTCGCATGATCTCCTCTTCAACTGCCATTTTAGGCAAAAGAGATATCCCTGAGCCAGCCATCACACAACGTTTTATGGCTTCCGGGTTTCCCAGCTCCAAACCGATTCGAAACGAGATCCCATTTGTCCGCAGTACCTTCTCGAGCATAATCCGGTAATTGCAGCTCGCTTCCGTCATCATCCACTCTGCACCATCTAAATGTGCGAGCGTAACTTCACCTTGCTGTGATAAGGGGTGTATAGGACTAGCGATCAGAACAAGAGGTTCTTCTCTAACAGTAATCCACTTAAGCGCCGGGTCGGATGGTTTGTTTTCTAAAATTAATCCGATATCCATTTCGCCTTCCTTCACTTTGTTCATAATGACGGTTTCACGATCTGGCCGAAGCTGAATAGCAAGGTCAGCATATTGTTGCCGAATTTGTTGGAGGTATGGCGGAAGAAAATAAGAGGCCAATGAATCAATGGTCCCTATGGATAAGACTCCCCCGCCTTGCAGAGTCAATTTTTCTTTGGATTGCTGATAGAGGTCAAGCATTTGAACGGCAATCTTCAGCAGTTCCTCGCCAGCAGAAGTAAGTCGTAGTCCTCTGCCGTAACGTTCGAACAACTGTACGCCGTATGATCGCTCGAGCTTCTGAATCTGCATCGTTACACTAGACTGAGCATAGCCCAGCTCCTCAGCTGCCCTTGTAAAGCTTTGTCGCAAGGCTACTTCTCGGAAAGTTTGAAAATAAATGAGTTCCATTGTAGTCTCCACATCATTATTTTTGATACTGATTATCACTTATTATAGATAACACTGATGATAAATACCATGTTAAAGTAAAGTCACAACGAACATGGGGAGGATCATTCGATGCTAAATGAGTCAAACTTAAAAGGTATTTATGTCCCTGTTGTCACACCTTTCCTAACAAACGAGGAGCTGGATTTGGATTCGTACCACCATTATTTAGAAAAGCTGATCGTACATGATATCCAAGGCCTAGTTATTAACGGAACGACAGGAGAATCGCCTACTGTATCATGGGAAGAGGTGGAATTGCTCGTACAAGCGACAAAAACAAGCTTGATCAACGATAATAAACAAATGTCACTCCTTATTGGCACCGGAACGAATCATACCCTTGCCACTGTAAAAAGGACAGAATTGGCGGGGAATCTAGGGGCTGATGCCGTCCTCGTCGTGACCCCCTATTATAGCCGAGCATCACAAGAAGGCATCGTTGAGCATTTCCGGAGA
Source organism: Paenibacillus sp. J31P13 (assembly GCF_056269295.1). Taxonomy (NCBI): domain Bacteria; kingdom Bacillati; phylum Bacillota; class Bacilli; order Caryophanales; family Paenibacillaceae; genus Paenibacillus; species Paenibacillus sp. J31P13. Next base: position 395,243 of record NZ_JBWDNR010000001.1, on the reverse strand, counting down.
GTCGCACAAGTCGGTGTTCCCGTCATTGCCTACGAGGTTCCAACCCGTACTGGAATTACATTAACTGCGAATACGCTTCAAGCCATTTTGGAGCTTGATGGGGTTATTGGGCTAAAAGATAGTTCAGGCGGGACTGAGCTCCTATCAGAACTGCAAAGACATGTGACCAAACCGATTCTATGCGGGGAAGATATATTTTTCCATGACATGTTAAAGCTAGGGGCTTGTGGCGGAATGCTTGCTTCAGCTAATCTACAAACAGACGCATTTATTGAAATTTATCGCCTTGCTAGCAGCGGTGACTTCACGGGAGCCAAAATCATGTTCGATTCCTTGATACCGCTCATCGAAAAGCTCTTCAAAGAATCCAATCCCGCACCTTTAAAATGGATACTTGCTCAGCAAGGCATCCTCTCGTCAAATTCACTTCGTTTGCCAATGGGATCGATTACAGAAGAGCTGCAAAGACAAATCATGCAATTTGTGAAATGAGAGGATAATAGGAACTTTATTTTCCAGCCAGCGCTTGTCTTTGCAAGAAGCGTCCACAGATAGCTGACGCTTCTTTTCTTAACAGCTGCGCGTCGCTCTCAGCTGCCCCTGTGAAAAACCGTTCATCACGAAAAAGCCTAACCATAAGCTCCTTCGTCGCATCATGAGCAAGCCTCTCACATTGCAGCATCGCAAAGCATAACCGATAGCTTATGACTTCTACAGCCTTCAAACGATTTATTCTTTGACTTCTATCCATCAGTCTCACCGCCATTTTTATCTGTTTTTATACTTATTTTTCCATATGTCCTATAATCTCCTTACCCATTAGACTCTTTTATGAAAAGAATTATCTCAGTTATTTTAATTTTTTTATATCGCTTGATTTTTTCACTTAAAGACAAAGCCACTCCTTTTACGGAGTGGCTTCCTTAACAAACATCGTTATTAATAAACTTCTTGTTACAACGTTATTTATTCCATTCCATTATGATATCGTCTAAAACAATTTTCTTTTCACCCTTACCTAATTTTTGCGATAATGCATTTACCTTTGATTCTTGATCCTCTCTCGTTATTTCTAAAGAACCATGATTATCAGCGGTAAATTCATATAACCTAATATGAGGCGTTACAACGAGCTTCGTTGCATTCGGGTCTATCTTTTCAAAAGTTTTGCTCCAGTTCATGTTATAGCCTTCTCTATCCCCTGATCCTGCATTTCCTTTTCCCGAGTATTGATTCCCTAAGTCATCTTTTATTTCTAAATCAACATCTACACCATCCCATTTGTTTCTTATTTCCTCACTAACAAGCTGATCGTAATAAACAATAAAAGACATCGGTGTGAAAGCTATTTTACTCACTGTTACTTTTAGTCCATCACTTTCTGCACTACCGTTCACCAAATGTATCTCGCTATCAACTGCTTTTAAGGAAAAAGAAAACGTCCAACCTCCAGTTATCTTCTCTACATTGTCTGTATTCGATATACTTTCTATATTCCAGCTTACATTTACTCTATTGCTCCTTTTGAGCTTATGGGGAGTTTCTTTCAATACCCCTACATAATTATTTTTATCGATTTTCAAAATTTGATTGCCACCACCGCCGCCGCTTGCTCCCTTTATATCTAAGCGCCCAAATAAATAAGGGGAATCCCCTAAATCTTGCTCACTTTCTAATGAATAGGTAATAATAACGGTTTCTCCATCAAAAATAGCATCCTTTATGGTGACTTTAATACCATTCGTTTCTTGAGACAGGTTTATTTCGCTGGAGTATTCCTTATACTCATCGAAGAGACCGCCTGCTCGCCCATCATCTAAAAATTTAAAAATATCTCCTATCACTGGAATTCTACCTGCATAAGCAGGGGATGTTACTGCTAACATGGTAAAAGAACAACAAATTAAAATAACAGCTGCAGCAACATTTATTTTCCAGACCTTTATTTTTTTCTTTCTCTTTATCGATCCTCTTAATGTTCTTTTTATTTTCGCTTTTTCAAGTTCACTTACTTCCATTTCCTCGAATTCTCCCATATCTATATCCGTCTCATTTAACAATGTATAAATATCCTTCATCATTCACTACCTCTCAAATGAAGATTCAAAGCTAACTTATTAAGTCTTTTTTTACCTCTATAAATTCGATTATCTATTGAAGCGTTGCTTAAACCGAGCTTTGCTGATATCCCCTCTGTTCGAATACCGAGAAAGTACTTCATCATAAAAATATTTCGATCGACTGGTTCCAATAGATTGATCAAATGGATGAGTTCCGTTTTGTCTTCCATAATGATTAGTTCATCTTCTGCCGATTTTTCATGATACAAGTCCATACCCGTTGTAATAAATTCAACTTTCTTACTGCTCCTTCTGTAGTAATCAATAGATTTATATTTAGCAATCGCACAAACCCACTTTTTGAAATCAGTGGAGTCTCCATTGAATTTTTCAGCATTGTTCCAAATGGAAAGTAAAATATCGTTCATACATTCTTCTATTAATCCCTCGTCTCCTAGTGGAGAGAGAACTTTATAGGCGACTCCTTTTATTAATGGCAAATAGGTATCCACGATAAAATCCAATGCATCTTCCTTTTGCCGCTTCAACCGATGGATAAAATTATTCTCATTTGCTCTCAAGATCGACCCTCCTTTGTTTGAAAATCATTCACACTTTATATAACGAATAGAAAAAAATTTTCTCTCATATATCCTAAAACTTTATTATTTATCGACTCATATAAGGGTGTCTCCACTAGAAAAGAGACTCCTGCCAAAAGCAGGAGCCTCTTCCATTGTAGCTGGGATTCAACTTACCGAACAACTTGAGCAATAAGTCCGATTAATGCAGGCTTCCAAATGAAAGTATCCATTTCTGGCTCCTGTCTCTTATGCGGTGGGTATGATAAAATAAATGATTCAAGGTGGTGAATGTCATGTGGAAGCCCGATCGTTCTATTAAGATTCCTTTATACCAACAAATTGCCGACAACATTGAAAAAAGAATTTCCTACGGTGAGTTTCCTCCTGGCAGCTTGCTCCTTTCTGAACGAAAATTAGCCGAACAACTAGAAGTAAACAGAAGCACAATTATTCTTGCTTACGAAGAGCTTCGAGCGATGGGTATTATAGAGAGCCGTTCAGGGGAAGGAACAAGGGTCAGCAAGCTCAAATGGGGAGTCACTCCAAAGCTAACGCCAAACTGGCATCAATATGTCGAGGGAGGAAACTTTCTTCCTAACGTGCCCTTTCTTCGACGCATAAGGGAAGCGCTTCAGCAAAATAATAAGTTGATCGACTTTGCAAGCGGGGATTTGGCTTCGGATTTATTGCCCAATCAAGAAATCAAATTCATTTTAAACGAAAATCCTTTTTCAGAGCATTTAGGCTATGATCATCTTCAAGGTTACATCCCTTTAAGAGAAGCGCTTGTTCAATTTTTGAAGGATTACAGAGGGATTGATACGACGAATTCTTCTATTCTCATCACTTCAGGCTCACAGCAATCACTTTATTTAATTACACAATGCTTGCTAACCCCTGGAGATGCAGTCGCAATAGAGGACCCCTCCTACTGTTATTCCTTGCCTATGTTTCAGTCTGCTGGGCTTCGTTTATTTCGATTGCCGGTTGATGATAAAGGTGTCAAAGCTGAGGATATTAAATCTCTGTATAAAAAACATCGCATAAAAATGATTTTCGTAAATCCGAATTTTCAAAACCCAACAGGCATTAGCATCGATGAAGAAAGACGAGCGCAATTATTAGATGCAGCCAGTCATTTAGGCATACCTATTGTCGAGGACGATCCATTTAGCCTAACCGCTTATGATGGCGTACCTCCCATGCCGCTAAAGGCTTCTGACACGCTTGGCTCCGTCATTCACATCGGTTCTCTCTCCAAGACGGTTGCTTCAGGACTGCGAATAGGCTGGATGGTAGCTCCGAATTCGGTTGTTAGTCGTCTTGCCGATGCAAGGCAGCAAATGGATTATGGTCTAAGTGTAATTCCGCAGCGAATTGCAACCGAGTTTCTTCAGTCACCGTATTTCGACCCGCATCTGGATCGATTGCGAATGAATTTGCTTTTTAAAAGGGATTTGATTATCGAGGCATTGAGGAACGAGCTTGCTGATCAAGTTGATTTTAAAGTTCCGAGTGGAGGGCTGCATCTATGGTGCAGCATTAAACCTAAATTCAATGAGGGTAAATTGCTGGAAGAGTGTATACGACGTGGAGTCGTGTTTGTACCAGGAAGCGTTTATGGCTCAGATGCCAGCTATGTTCGATTCAACTATGCAAGAGCCAAAACAGAAGAAATTACGTTAGGAATAGCTAAATTTGCAGAAGCTCTGCGCGCCGTCCTTAAATAAATAACGTGCAGGACATTTATGAAAAATAAATCCTGCACGCTATTCGTTTTATTCTTATACTTTTATTGACCGTCAATACGGTCATCATGATCTTCCCATCTTTTTGAATACGCTTTTTTCGTAATCCAGAACGTAATCCAAGATAAGATAGCGACGATAATGGCTGAAACAACCCATACACTTACAGGTACTTGCATCTCTGAATTCCTCCTTTTTGGCATACAGCAAATGGCATTCATTTATATCTTGCATGTAAGGATATCTATTCTTCATTTCATCAATCATTAACTGATTAAAGCTTAAGCCTAATTATGATGATTGTAACCGTCCAATTTTAAGGAAGATAAACCATCCATTTAATGTTGAGCTTCGTTCTCTCTTCTACCCTCACCGAGCAATTTGATAGCTAGCAAGCCCACCACTAAACTCCAGACAGGCGCTGAAATGCCTATAAAGGAAACGTTCGACACTGCAATTACAAAAGTAAAAACAATGGAGAAACGATATTCCGGCTTCGAGAAGGCAGACTGCATACTCTGTACAAAAATCCCCAATAATGAAAAGCCCGTTATGATGAGAATAAAAGATAGCGGCAGTATTTTCAGAAAGGCAATTACTTTCCAAGACATTAAACCAAACAGGGACACAATCGCACCCGAAACGATAGCGGCAACATATCTTTTTTCTTTTGGACCCGCCTCTTCACTGCTGCATAGCATCGTCATCATTCCGCCAATATTAATGCTATGCCCGCCAAACAGACCAACGAAAGATGTTGCTAAGCCTGACACCATTACGGTTTTCTTCGCAGAAGGCTCAAAACCATTTTTTCTAAGCGCTGCTAAAGCGACAAAGAGATCATTACTTAGAACGAGTAAAGCCAACGGTATTGCCAATGAAATGAAACTATTCCATGTGAAGACTGGCATTACGATATGAGGAAGTGCAAACGGAATTTGTTCAAGCTTCGGAAAATCATAGCTAATCCATAATGCCAACATTCCCATAATAATGACGCCCACTACCGGAGGACATTTTTTTATTAGCTTCGGAATCAAAAAGTAACCTATAACTGCAATCAGCCCGATAAAAGGAATATCTTTGATAGCCGGTATGATTTTTACTACATGGTTAAAGATTAAGCCTGCAAGCATCGCATCCATTAAAGGCTTCGGAAGAAATGCTAATATTTTGTCCGCTAAACCCGTTAATCCGAAAATAGCGATGAGTATCCCAGCCATTATGGCTGCACCTGCTAGCTCTTCTATTGAAAAAATGACGGCAGATGTGCTCAGAAAGGCTATCCCTGTTATCGAATGCGCCCCGCCGAAAGGAATCTTATAATAGAGAGACAATCCAATATTAAAAAGTCCCCCCAAAAAATAAACGGAAAACAACCAAGAGACAAGCTCAAGATTCGTAAATCCCGCTTTCTCGGCGGTGCTGACAATGAGAACAGCTCCTCCGGTACAGGCCAGTAATGCTGATAAAAAACCGGATAAAAACTGGTTCGCTTGAAGCTTCATGATGTTCGGTCTCCCTTACTTTCGCACTTGACGATATTCCGTTTGCTAGTGATTTTAATACCTAGATTGCGCATCAAATTCTATATGAAAATATCATTTTACGCAAGATAAAAAAAAAGTCATGTCTTCGTCTATGGACGTTGACATGACTTATCTATTAGATCACAACTCATCTATGCGGAATGAATCAATTGAATCACAGTCAGCTCAGGCTTTACGAATAGCCGAATGGGGAAGCGAGTTGTCCCTATTCCTGGATTCACATATAATTGTAATGGTCGATCCTTTCCGTTAAATGAGTATAGCCCTTCAATATATTTATTCGCTAATGACGTAGTAATCAAAGGCTTAAGAAATGGAATCCGGACTTGCCCCCCATGACTATGCCCAGAGAGCTGAAGGTCGACCGGATAATTCATGAATTGATCCACCACATCCGGCTCATGAACGAACAGTATATTAAAATCTGTCGCGCGAAGGGATTGAAGTGTTCGTTGAACCTGGGGTTTTCCAAGCAAGAAATCATCAAGCCCGACCATTGTAATTCTCTCACCTGAATCAGATATAAGCGTTTGGGACTCATTCACAAGGACATGAAATCCAGCACCCTCCATATAAGAGCTATAAGCTCGACTTCCGCCTCCGCCCCTATCGTGATTGCCAAATACAGCATATTTCCCAAGAGGAGCATCTATTTGTTCTAATACCTTCTGAGCTAATTCTCTGTTCTTCGGACCGTATTGAACGTAGTTATCTATTAAGTCACCTGTGAATACGACAATATCTGGTTTCAAAAGATTCATTTGATCAACTAATTCTTGAAGCTGATCAACGGTATAATGATCTCCTAAATGCGTATCCGAGAATTGAATGATTTTGATTCCATCGAATGATTTCGGCACGTACTTGCTTTCAATAGCAATAGAAGTCACCTTAAGCGTCTTCGGTTCCATTTCTACCGCATACCATCCAGTCCCTGAGATGAAGAGCAAGCTAGTAACCAAAACAATCAATATCCTTCTAAAAATCAATTCACTAGGCCTTGCTTAATGGCATTCCAAATGGAATTTTCCGTTGGGACTCGAACAGGAAGCTCTCCTTTTTCTATAGCATCCCAGTACTTCCAATCTGGCTTCTCCGTACCTAATTCATAGTCCATCCCATCCCAAGTATCCTCACGAAATGCATAGAATGACCAGTGCCATCCGTATTCATTAAATATAGATATAAGATCGGCTACGTATTGATCCGCACCCTCAACCATTCGATTCGTTCCGAATTCTGAAGCTATGATTCGATTAGCAGGTACTTTATTATCACTTGCCCACTTGGCAACCGGCTCCAAGAACTGTTTCAAGGCTTGTCGGTTAAATTCCACTTCCTCTTTGTTGTTTCCAACTTTGACGGTTCCCGGGTAAGAATAAGTGAATCCTTTTTTCTTATTCTGACTGGTCAATTCATAAGGCTCATACATATGGAAGGCATAGAGAACATTGGGGTCATCAATGGGCTTCAAATAACTGAATGCCCAAGGTGTTGCGTATAGTCCCGAATCCAAAATGATTGGTGTCGTCGTGTCAACTGTTCTAACTGCTTTAATAATCTCATCGTATAGCACGTTAAGATCCGCGGCTGTATTCTGTACTTTGTCGTACCACTCGCTATAGTTCTGAGTCCAGAAATCATTATAACCGGTTGCTGTCTCCGGGTGAGGCTCATTAATAAGGTTATAGCCGATAATAGCAGGATGATCCTTCAACCTTGTCGCTAGATCCTTCCAGAAGAGGGCTGCTTGCTTATGATAGTCGAGATCCTGCCATATCCGATCATCATTTTCATATCCGTTAAACTGTCTCCAGCGATCTCCTGGCAAGCTAAGAACCGTTAGAATAACTTTCATTCCTTTGGCTTCTGCTTCATCTAAATCTGCTTTTAGCCTTGCAAAATCTTCTTCCACAATGCCCTCATAGCCATCAGCGCTTCCGATCAGAAAATCCCCATCGGGATTGGGATCTTCCTTATCGTTAAATAACATATCTCGATCTTTGCCCCATTTGTCTGGCGCAAGGCGGATAAACTCGATTCCCTGATCCTTAGCCGCTTGATAGTTCTCAGGAATTGAAGTTGAATTCATGAAATTGGAGCCTGTTCGCTGTTCGTTCCAATAGTTCATTTTTACCGAAGGAATCTTCATATTTTCCTCTTGGCTGCTACTTGGATCTTTCGTTGCTAATGGTCCGTTCGAATTAAGACTGCATCCTGCAGTAGCTAGGATAGTGGAAAGCAGTAAACTTGTCCTTAACAATGACCATCTTTTTTTCTTTTTTAATGTATGCATTAAAATCACCTCGAAAGTCATCATAACCTCTCATTGTTACGCCAATGTGACAAAAATAAAAAAAGACATCGCAGCAAAATCGCTGCCATGTCTCATCCTTAATCGAGTTGAATGGGTAAGGAGAAATGAAACGTAATTTCTTCTTCCTTGATATAAATACCGTATGGTGCTTTATGCTTTTCTAGAATAGCCTGTACGATAGATAGACCGAGGCCCGACCCGCTGAGCTGTTTATTTCGTGAATGCTCCAGCACGTAGAAAGGCTGCCATATTTGATTAATATCTTGAATGTCACCGTTCCGAATCTCATTGCGGATTGTAAATACGAGCTGATCTCCATCGTTTAGTATGGTTATCTCTATTTTAGGCCCGTTTGAATATTTTAGTGCATTGCTCATGAAGTTATCCAGTACGATTCCGATTTTCTGTCTATCACCTTTCACCTTACTGTGAAGGAGTTGATGATCATCCAGCACCACAGACTTCTGTTCTTTCTGAATCGCAACTTGAAAATTATCCAATGTACGCTGGAGTAATTCACTGAATTGAAATACTTCCACTACATGCGGCTCGTTCTGAAGCTTCGCCAAGTGAAGCAGCTTGTCCACAAGGTGGGCCAATTCATCCGCTTTTTTATCAATGACCTTCAAGAAAGTGCCATCGTCCAGCCCATCATTCATACCGGAAGAATAAGCTTTAATCAATGAAATCGGCGTTTTAAGCTCATGTGAAATATCAGAAATAAAGCTTCTCAGATTTTGATTTTTTTCTTCCAGTGCAAGGTGTGCTTCCTTCAGCTTATCACTCATTTGATTAATGCTATCGGATAGATCTTCAATTTCGTCGTCAGTCTTAATATGTGTGGTTTGGAATTTGAGATTGGATATATCCTTCGCATTATTAGAGAGTACTCTGAGGGGACGGATAATTCCCCTAGCCATAACCCATGCTAATCCTAAGCTAAATAAAAGCGCACCTATAGCAATATAAAGATTGAATTGATTCACCTTTCGTATCAATTGATTCGAATGCGCGATCGAATCTCCAATAACGAAGAGCTTATCATCCAAATGTATAATCGTAACAAGAAAACTGGTGTTAAGCTTCGTCTGGCTATAAAGATTGTATACCGGTATTCCCTGTTTGAGCTGCTCAATGCGTTCTTCCGTTATCCAAAACTTCGCTAGTGCAATCCCTTCACTGCTTAGCTTTGTTCGTATAGAATCATTCAAGATGTTCGGATTGGTAACAAACTCCGTGCTTACAATCGTAACATCGTATTGCTGTTCCAATTCTCTTTCTGTGCGAATCAGAGCCTCGACCGTCTCTGTTTCCATTTTGTTGGTCAGATTCGCTAAATTTACTTTTTTCTGATACAGAATATATTTTGGCAAAAAGTACGTATTCACAGAAAATGAAATAACAAAGACCAAACAAATGATGCAGGCAATACGCCAAAATAACTTGCGACCCAGCCTACTCAAGGGTAGTATCCAGACTGTACCCACTGCCTCGATATGTCTTTATCCTTTCTGCTCCTACTTTCTCCCTCAGTCTCCGAATATGGGTATCAACTGTTCGTTCGTCTCCGTAATAATCGAACCCCCATACTTGATCCAGTAAAGCCTTTCTGCTTAAAATTTGCCCTTTATGTTGGAGCAGGCACTTCATTAATAAAAATTCCTTATTCGTAAGGTCAAGATCAACGCCATCTTTAAAAACCTTTCCGCCACGCATATTGACACGCAAACGTCCAAGCATGATATCTTCCTCGATGTGGAGAAGTTTTTTTGCCCGCAGGATTAAAATACGAGGCTCGAATGGTTTTCGCACATAATCATCCGCCCCCTTCTCCAAAGCCATCAATTCATCTTCCTGCTCACCCTTTGCCGTTAACATCAGCACCTTTGTATATTGCAGCTCTTTAACTTTCCTACATACCTCTAAACCACTAACCTTAGGCATCATCCAATCCAGTATGGCCAAATCGATTTGATGATTAAAACAAATATCCAGCGCTTGTTGTCCGTCCTCCGCAAGGAATACTTGAAAACCTTCATTTTTAAAATAAGCATTCACGATTTTAAGCATATCGGGATCATCATCTGCAATCAGTATGTTCATTCTATTCTCCTTAATGAAGATCTTTGGAGTATTAGTATAGCATTTACTTGCGAATAGATAACGATTCAAAAATACCTATAGGGGGTTTGTAAATTCTAACAAACGGAATTAACAACACAGAGGAGTGTTATTAAGATGAAGAAACGAATGGCTTTAGTTAGTATCGCTGCAATGATTGCTCTAAGTGGATGCGGAAATCATACAAATACGGAGAACACTGCAAACAATGATCAAGGTGCTAAGGTTGTCTTAGAGGCAGATCATATGAAGGGTATGGACGGAACAATCGCTACTATAGATTCAGCAGAAAAAACAACGGTATACATGATTGATTACGTTCCGACTACCGGTGGTGAAAAAATGACGATTCATAAGTGGGTAACGGAAAATGAACTTACAAATGAGTAGAAAGTAATGGTGAGCCAATAGAAGTGACTTGAACCCTCCAGAATCATTCGCTTACTACGTTTATTATTTTATGGGTACATCTTCTTCTAAACCGAGCAAAAATCATAGATCAAAATAGAAAATAGCAGTACAGGAATACTCCCTGCACTGCTATTTTTTCATGTAAGTCATTATTTCTGTTCAAGGCGAGCGCTGTCTCTCCAGCTAGGTAACTGCTTTTGTGACAACCTCTTTTGTTATCGATCATATTTCCCTATACTTCTACCGCCAGCTTAATTCCTTCCGGAAGCCGTAAAATATGCGGTTCCGAATGCCCCTCTTCCCAGCCTGTTTCAATTGGACCAAAAGGTGTTGGAATGCTGCCCATGCAGGTCCCAATCCCGATCAATTTCTGTGGACGGAAAGCGATACTCTGATAGCCCGGCTCCAGTGGTGTAATGCCCAGCACCCGCGATAATATCCAATGAACAGGAGTACCTGCCCAGCTATGACATAGGCTCATTCGATATGAACTGTAGGCGGTATAGGTTGTTAAAGCATCATGAAAGTCTGTTTCATGTTTAAGCGTAACGCTCTCCCAACAGGTGGTCGCACCTTCCTCCAGCATTTTACCCCATACTGTTGATATAACTTTCCAAGCCTTTTCCTGTAGCCCAAATTGAGAACAGCATTCGGACAACCAATAAGCGGACAACGGTGTTATCGGATCCTGGATTTGATAAGAGCGCAGGAATGCCTCACCTTCCCCAGCCGAGACATACCCTGCAATAATACCAATCAGCTTCGTAATCAACTGTTCACCAGAAAGGAAGCTCTCCTCTTCAATCTGCGGATGACTCCAGTCGTTTAATTCGGTTAGCTCTGGTATAAAGCTTTTCAGCTTGCGAAGATTATCCCCTGTTATACGGAATAAAGCCTGCATGCCTAGAACCCCTTCTTCCGGCCCCATCTGCACCCATTCCATCAGCGTTGGTGTAACATTGAGCAATTCATGAGTATTAGGATCAATATTGCTCTCCACTAGCCGGCAGTGTCTTACGATATCATACGCAATGGACAATACAAACTCCTTATCGCCAGTGTGCAAATAGTACTCCCATACATTATTCAACCACCACAGCGTATAGGAAGGAATCGCGTTCATCCAATAACCGTCTGGTGTCCCTTGCCCAAGCTCCACGATAGAACGGCGAAGCACAGCAAGATCATCCCATAATACATAATCGGCTTTGGCAGCTAGATAAAAGTCATAGGTCCAGTTCAATCGATCTCGCTTAATACCATCCCATAATCCAATCTGATGACATACCCGATTCGTATGTAAGGAGATATCAAATATTTGTTTTAGAAGCGCTGAATCTGTCCGAAGTGACCCCGTTTGATTTAGCGCTACTCCCACTTCTTCCCCCTGCCACTCTACTTCAAATGGATATCCTTCATCCGTCAACACATACATACGGAAATAACGAAGACCTTGCGGAAGGGTTGTGTGAACTCCGCCTGCTTCAAGCTCAATGGTTTCTGTAATTAATCCTTCATAATGTTCAAGCTCCTGCAGCGATTCCGCACCATTCCATACAATTGTAAGTGATGTATTAGAACGATTCTTGAGGTGAAAGCGCATATTGTATTCTTTGTCCAAATCCAACACACAAACAGGCATGCCCGAAAAGTTCATCTCACGGATAAAAGTGTTCCTATCACGCCATTCCGTTTGTTTCCGAACATGATAGAAAATATGAAAATCTTTGCGAATCGGCGCCGGAATATGAATATTTCCTTTCCCTCTTCCGATGAGCAGAACTTGGTTGTTAAGCAACTGTGCCTCTGCCTCATTAACAGACAATAGAGAAACACACTCTAATGGAGAGGCAACGATATCTCCAAACCCTCCTGCTACGAACCATTCCGGTCCTTCTTCCAAATCACCGTAAGGCTCCTCACCGAGCAAGCAGATGCTAGCTGCTTGCTCACCATTCGCAAGCCAAGATTCATCTGTACAAAGCCAATAATGATCTGCCTTCAAATAAGCGATACAACCAGCTTGTCGTCCCTGAAGATGAATATTGATCGGCACTACTGGAATGATATTCGTGCAAATAATTCGTAACCGAAGTATATGCTGACCAGCCTCAAGACTCATCGGAAAAGATAGTATCCGATGAAAAGCGCAAATATTAGCTGCACTTTCTTCTATTACACCAACGATGTTGCCGTCCAATTCCACCTCAACTGCACCGGTCAGCGCAATTCGAAACTCTATATGGTCTACAGCGGATTCAAGCATGAAGGACTTCACTAATTCTACCTTGCTCGTCTTCTCACGATCACCATGCCATATCCATTGAGGGAGCATCTGTTGTTTATCTAGCATTGATAATTCCACCTTTACATTTTCAAAGCGCCCTGTGTCATGCCTTGAATATAATATTTCATGCCGAAGGAGAAGATCAGAATAAGCGGTATCGAAGAGATGCCATAGGCTGCGAATTTAGTACCCACATCGGTAATGCCGAATTGCTTCGTAAATTGTGTCAATCCTACTGAAATAACTTGAATACTGCTGTCTTGAATCGTCAGCAACGGCCAAATATAGTCGTTGTACACGCCTACAGACTGCATAATAAATAAGGTAGCCAAGATAGGCACAGAGAGCGGTATGACGATCTGAAAGAAAACACGCATTTCAGCCGCCCCATCAATACGTGCCGCTTCGAACAATTCGCTTGGCAGCCCGGACATATAGCTCCGGCATAGAAACGTACCGAATACTTGGCCTCCGGCAGCAGCGGCAATAATAATAACCCAAGGCGTATTCGTCAGATTCATACTCTCATACAGTACATAAGCAGGAATCAAAGTTAGAATACCTGGAATCATCATAATGGCCAGCATCATGAGAAACAGCATCTCTTTGCCGGGAAACTCTTTCTTGGCAAAGATATAACCGGATATGGCGGATAGAAGCATAACTAGAAAGCTTGCAGCTATCGCATAGACCAATGTATTGATAATATAACGCCAAATACTGTTGAAAGCTTCACTATAATTCGCCCATTTGGCAGGTGAAGGTAGTCCCCAGAAGTTCCCTAGAATTTGAGCATTGCTCTTCAGTGAGCTAACCACCATGAACAGAATTGGAACTAGCATCAGGACAACGAGCAGCCCCAGCAGTATGACGATGATAATTTGATTGATGCTCATGTTCCCTTTGAACAGACCCTTGTTTTTAACCTTGGCTCCGACCTTCAATGACTTCGCATCCTGACTGGCGATCATGTTTGTGTCCCTCCTTAATCATTCGATGTTTTAATAAATTTCATATTGATGATAGTAATGACCAAGACGACCAAGAACATACTTACACCAAGTGCTGATGCATAGCCAAGGTCATTGAATTTAGTAGCGGCATAATACATTTGCAAGGCAGGTACATAAGTTGAATCCATTGGACCTCCGCCCGTGACAATCAGAATGCCGTTAAAGTCTTGAATGATGCCAATAAGTGCTAAGATGAGCAAAAACTTGAATTGACCCGTAAGAAGCGGCAAATGAATAGACCGAATAATCCGCGGCAAGCCTGCTCCGTCGATCTTAGCTGATTCAATTAGCTCCCCTGAGATTGACAGTAGACCTGCATAGAAAACAAGCAACTGAAGGATACCGATAAACGGGAAGCCCATAAAGATAATGGACCATAATGCGGTGTTCGGATCACCGAGCCAACCATGCGCCCATGAGCCTAGTCCAATGACTTGCAACAGGTTGTTGAATAAGCCTACGTTAGGATCATAGAAATTTTGCCAAATCAATAACATCGCAACACCTGGTATAACCATCGATGCCGTAAATGAAGTACGGAAGAGGTACTGTAGCTTCTTGCTCCGCAAATGATAGATTAACTCCGCAACTATCAGAGGTGGAATTAGTGTTTTAATTAATCCCGTTACGATGAGCAGTAATAGATTCCATATTCCTTTCGTTACGTATGGATCGTGAATCATTCGTTCAAAATTATCTAAGCCGATGAAGGTTGTCCTTCCCCCCGGCTGCCAATCATAGAAAGAATGAATTAGTCCTGAGAATGCTGGATAGTATTGAAAGATGAATAGAAGAAGAAATGTCGGTGCAAGACCGAGATACACCCATTTGGAACGCCAGATGGAACGAAATACACCCAGACGATTTCTTTTCTTCATATATAAGAATAGAGAGAGCAAGCCCGCAAATAGGACGAGTGACCCAATAGCCCACAAAATCATAGTCACCCTTGCCTTGCCTTTAGCTTCCTCAACCACGCTTCCTACATCGAACTTGTAAATAGCACCTTTACCCGCACCTGTATATAAAGTCTTGCCTTCATTGTCAAATTCAACTTGCCGGCCCTCGACACTTACTTTGCTTTCCCAAAGCTTCTTGCCATTATGATCAAAGATATAGAAGTAACCAGATAAATCCGAAGCACCGACACTCGCTCCATCTCTTGAAAAGCTCACATCTGTAACAATATCCCTCGTTTGTATGATACCGCTTGCTTTTCCATCTTGATTAAATAATTCTACCGTACTCGATTTCGTTCCGATGGCCATAACGCCCTCATCCGACACAGCAATACCTTGAATTTGGTCACTTGCACCAGCTTTATAAACAATCTCTTTATTCTCATTAATGAGATAAGCATATTGATCCGTTGCAGCAACGACAATCCATTTCCCGTTCGGAGATACCTTGACATATTTCAATGTCGTACCGATTGTAACCGCATCTTTCTGATCACCAGAATCTGCATCGATGAATAGCAATTGATCGGAACGCTGGACAACCAATGCAAAAACAGTACCATCTTGTGAAGCAGAAATGCTCTTGACTTGTTTCTTCATATCGATATCCCACAGTTGTACACCGTCTTTGTCATAGGAGTATAGATGACGGTCATCTGAAGATATAAATAAATTTCCGTTAGTAAGCAGTTCAACTCCTGTGACAACATTGCTTGTTTTCACTTCAAATAGTTGGTTTCCATCTGCGTCATACATTAAAGCTTGATTACTGTGCGTACCAATTGCCAGACGCTTGCCATCCTCCGCTACAGATATGGAGGTAATATTCCCAGCTCCTTCGATGGACCAATTGTCTTTAGCCAAAGCAGCCTGCGGGATAACGCCTAGCAGCAGTAGTAATGCCAAAAACATCCATGCGCTTTTTCTCATGATGGTCCCCCCTTTCTTTCCGTCCTTGTGACGGCAAATGCCATATTCTTATCCATAATGATCAATCTGCACAGGCTGGTCACCTGTGCAGATTGAAGCTAGCGCATTAACGTTCAGGCGGTCTGCGTTCTGGGTTTTCTATGTCGGACAATTCTCGTTTCATTTCTTTCATAGCAGGCTCCATATACTTATCAATATTAGATTGGAGCTGCTCCAAATATTGATCCGTTGTTACTTTGCCAGCAAAATAACGTTGCACTAACCCTACCCAATCTTGAATGGATGGTTGATGATCCCACATTCCGCGAGCAAGATTGTTAGCTGCACTGTTATAACCCTCAGTATTACCGATCGGTTCAAAGTCAGCGAACGCAGATTTCATTTCATCCGGAAGCACAATGTCTTTAAGGGCTGGTGCACCAGACAGTGCTGCATCAGAACTATTCTGAGTAGCCTCTGCATATACGAGATAACCTTCAGGACTTGTCATATACATCATGAAGTCCATATTCAACTCATTTTGTTTCGCATCCTTATTCACGATACCGTAGAAGCCAACAGGAATTTGAATGGTACGAGCAGGTGCCATAACCTCTGGGCCTTCCATGGATGGCATGTTGAAGAATCCATAATCAAACGGCTTCACGCCGCCTTTTGCACCTGTTTTCGCCTCATCAGCAAAGTCTTTAGGCAATTGCCAGTAAGATCCCGGCGTACCTACCATTGTTGCTGCCTTTCCAGTTAAGAAGAGGTTATAAGCTTGCTCCTCTTTAACACCGAAGAAGCCATCAGGAACATAGCTGAACAATGTTTTCAAGTTCTCTGAATAAGCTTTCCATTGTGGATTTCCAGCGATTTTGAATGGACCCTCTTTATCTTTAATCGCTTTCCATAGTCTCATTTCATTTTTCGTAACATTGCTGTTTGAGTCATTAAAAGGATCAGTTAGATCATACTTATAGGTGTCATCTATACCAGGGATGAATGAGTAGTCTTGTTCCTGGGAACGAATTACATTAATATAATCCCGTAAATATTGGTCAGCATAGATACGAACCAACCAGCCTGCTTGACCGCTCCACATCGATTTGGCATCGCCCGCAAGTGCTAGCGGCGTGTACCCCGCTTCATCTACTTTTTTGAAAGCATTAATCAACTCATTGAACGTTTTAGGCGCTTCAGTAATGCCTACCTTTTGGAAGATCTCTTTATTGTATATCCATACAATTTGTACAGATTCGAAGTTAAGATTGAAGAGAGTATCCTCCGTGCTTACTCCTTCCAAGTTAATGCCCATTGCTTTGAGATCAAAACTTTCGCTCCAAGGTTTACCTGTGTAATTGTTCGTTTTATCTAAGTATGGATAGTAATTCGTGAATTTACCGTCATTTATTAATCCGCCTACTTCGTTATTATTGACAATGTCCACACTTGGTTCGCCTGCTGCGAATTGAGCCGTCAACCATTCTTTGTAGCCATCAGGCGGTTTATTATCCACTTTCACCTTGACACCTGGATTTTTTGCCATATAAGCATTAGCAACCGCATTCCAGACTGAGGACGAAGCATTCATTAAGGAGATGTTAATGTTACCGGTCAACGTAGAAGCTGGCGCTTCAGTACCTGCCGGGGTTTCTGTGTTGGCGGGTGCTTTGGTTGCAGCGGCATTGTTCCCATCATTTTTCCCTGATGAATCATCTTTGGCGCAAGCTGTCAATATGGACAGCAGCATTACGATGCTCAAGAGAATGGCAAATCCTTTTCTTTTGATCATGTTAGTCTCCCCTTGCCCTAATTTTTTTAAAAATTAAGCGCTTCCATGTTGACTTTAAAAAAATGCGGCGCTTCTCGTAAAGTATAAATTTTCATATTTCGTATACTTTACAATACAAAGTATACTATTTAGAAGAGGTTTTTGCAACAATTTTTTCAGTGAGAAATGTATGCTTGGGGATCATTTAACTTCTCGTTATTTTTATTCAAAAAAAGCTCCCGTATATTAGGGAGCCTGCTTATTCACTATTCTACTTACCTTTTTGCTTGGAAGAAATCGGAGCTGTGCTGTCTCTCAAAACGAGCGTGGGAACGATCTCATCCTTCACTAAGCGATTCTCTCCATCCTTAAGTTCGAACAAGAGAATCTCTGCTGCACGTTCGCCTAGCTTTCTCGTATTCTGGTTAATAGTCGAAAGTCTCGGGTAAGAATACTCACTCGTCTTCACATCATCAAAGCCTATAATACTAATCTCTTCAGGAATTTTCATGCCCAAGCTTCTAGCACCATTCATCGCGCCCATCGCTTTGTAATCACTTGTGGCAAATACAGCTGTAGGGGGATTCGGAAGCGCCATTAACGCTCTGAAACCTTCTTCTCCCATCAATACTCGCTCATCCTCTCCAGCCATAACAGCAATAAGTTCAGATTCAAATGGCAACTGATGCTGTGACAAAGCAAGACGATAACCCTGCAGCCTTAGAGAGAACTCTTGGTTTAAATCCATTATTGAACTGCCCGTCAATATAACACCAATTCGCTTATGCCCCAGAGACAACAAATGCTGAGTTGCTAGATACCCTCCTGTAAGGTTATCTACGATGACATAAGGTATACCCAAATGCGGGTAATAGAAATGAACTGTTAAAATACGCCGATTCTCTTCCTGCCAAGCTGTAAGCCGTGTCAAATCGAACCCATCACTCATAGTCAACAGGATAATACCAGCATGGGGATCGTTCGGAAGCTCGTAATTTTCACCGATATCCCATATATAGAATGCGATCTCATTCTCGTTACATATTTGCTTAATCCCTTCAAACATATCTGTAAAGAACGGATGGTTAAACGTGTTCACTTCATAGTTGCGATGCGCGAAATAAATCGTACGGATCCTTTGAGTTCCAGTGGAAGTCGGGTTCTCACTAACGAAGCTGCCCTTGCCCCGAACCCGGTAAACAAAACCTTCCTGCACAAGGTCGGATAATGCCCTTCGGGAAGTAATTTCACTCGTATTATACTCCTTCGCTAACTCAATTTGAGTCGGAAGAGGATCATGTGGTTTAAGCTCTCCAGCACTAATCTTGCGCTTAATGTCATTCATTATATATTGATACATCGGAGTCTTGTCCGTCTTATCGATATCCATCAATCCATCACTCCTTACATAATTGAGTTAAGTATACTTTAATACAAAGGTTAGTGCAAGATAAAAGGCAGCGCTAGACCTAAGCGGTCAGGCACTGCCTTCGTAAATGGATACAGTTTCATCCCCTTCATGTGCGTCGTTAATTCAAGCATTTTACTCGTTCATTTGCAGCTATAATACCAGTAATTCTAACTCTCTCTTCATCCGTATCGACTGAAAGTTCCTCTAGTCCAATTGCTATCCACGAGATTTCCTTCGGCAAGGTTGCAACATAGTTGATCACGCCGTCCTTATCAAGTTTCCACTCTGCTTGTATATCACCTTGTCGAGTTGGAATAGTTCCTTCCGCCCATTCAATGCCTGTTACAGCTGTCGGCTGTAGAGTAACAGATCCAACACCGAGCTCAGTTACATCAACACCAAGCAATTGCTCACTTAACAAATACGTAGGCGATGCTCCCCACCCATGACATAGACTTACAGGAATGGAGTCTTGCAAATAGGTAGGTGTATGACCTAAATAAGGGCTAGGCGTTATAACGAAAGGCAGGGATGGATCGAATGTTTCCCACCAGGTTGTAGCCCCTCTATCGAGCATGGAGCCCCAATAATCACGAATTCGAGTTAAAGCCGCTTCCGCGAAGCCGTAACGGAATAACACCTCTAGTACGATATGGTAGAAGAAAGCTCCGCGAATTGGAGGCAATCTTCCCGGCAAGTAATAGTCCTGAACAAAGGCCACCACTTCTGTCTCATCCATGACACTCGACCATGCCGCAGCGAAATTGGTCTGTGCAGTCACACTTGTCGATAAACCTTCATGAGTTAGACAGTCCGCATAGATTGTTGTACCTGGTACTCGAAGGAGATTGCGAATGGCTTCACGCAGGGTGCTTGCTTTCTCCCGTAATGCTGCTCCAGCGTCGTTTTCACCCAGCTCTTCAGCCATTAAAGCCGATGTAATCAGGAACTTATAATAGAAGCAAGAAATAGCTGTCACGCGATCTTTCCGTTCAATATCATCTGACCAGTCGATGAAACACCACCAGCCTTCGCGATCGGCATTTGCGAACAATCCCGATGAATCCTCCTGATCAGCAAACCAATCAACGAGTCTATTCACATAAGGCCATATCTCATTCAGAAAGCTAGTGTCTTTGGTATAGGTGTAATACTCCCATACACCGAAGAGCCAATGTGCACAAAAATCAGGCAGTAGGAATGAATTATGCTGTGGACCTGTACCTGGTATAGAACCATCCTCATTTTGAATTCTTGCTGCTTGCAATAAGGACTTGCGAACAAGCGCTGGATCATCGAAGGTCTGATAGACTACCTTGGCCATAACGACCGAATCCGCTACCCATAACGCTCCCTCACGGTGCGGACAATCTTCAAAATGGTTCTGGCTGTTGACGATTGTCGTATAACGGCCAGTCTCCCAAATTTTATTTAATCGTTCATCACTGCAATGAAATTTCCCTCTTTCAACGAACGGATAATGAACGAACCGAAGCTGCAGACTTCTTACTTCAATAGGTAAAGGCGTAGCCATAACAGCTACTTTCATATAACGGAATGCCCGTCTCCCAAATGGAGACAGCCGATTAGCTCCTTTCCGTAAAAGGTAAGTGTCCATCAGTGCTACTTCCAGCGATTCTCCATAAAACAATTGCAAGACGCCGCCTTCTTCTGCGAACACTTCCAGCTCTGGATAACCTACAACCTCAGCTCCAAAGTCATAAGTAATTTGTGGAAAAGAACCCGGCACTGACGCATCGATTATGACTGACCCAGCTGATGACAGTGGAGCCTCCGGTGATCTTATCGCCCCCGTAAAAAACTCAGAGGACACAACAGAAATAGGTGAAACAAGCGTCTCCTTAAGAAAAGGGATTTCTCGCGGCATCAGCCTCGGCCATGGAGAATCGGCTTGCTCTGCTTCTGCAAGTACAACAGCCATAGGCCATGAACTATCCTCATAATCTAGTTGTTCCCACCCATCCTCTTGGGAGAGATCCATTATTTCACGGTACCCCCCCCAGTAATGCAGACGGCTTACTTCCGGCTTCCAGCGCGGTGAACGTCTGCATCTCCAGTCCGAACCACTCGCAATTGTCCGTATGCAGCTGCCTGCCACCGCATCCTCATCATATAAATCCAGCTGACAAATCACACCACCAGGTCCTTGCAATTGCCCCGTCACAATCATATCCTTGCCGAAGTTATGTGCGAGAATAGCTATCACATTGCTTCCTTCTCGCACATAATCAGATACATCATACGTATCAAATGAAATCCAGGAAAGATCCGTAGGAGTCGGTCCCCTTCCAATCTCAATACCATTCACATATAGCTTATAGAACTGATTAGCCGTAACTCGCAGCTTCGCTTGATTAACTACCTTATCTATAGCAAAGATTGTACGAGCTTCCACATAAACATTGTTATCAAGAGCGGTTTCTGCTGCCCATATCCACTCCGCCTGCCAATTTTCCTGTATCATGACGTTCCCCCCGTAATTAAACATTAAGGTTAGTAAATAATTGAATCTTATTTTATTTCACAAATTTATATATATAGTTCAATCTTCCTTCAGGCGCTGCATCGCCATACTGAAAGAAGTCTGTAATTTCACCGTCATTCTGCATATGATCCACCCACTTAAACTCTAACCAAATTCCCTCGGTCATCTCATCCATACCCAATGAAATAAGCGGAAGCTCAAGATGCAGCTCATTCCCTTTGCAGGCGTATCGCACTTCTCCTATTGGCTGCCATTTCCAACCGCCTATACTTCGCTCCAACCAAGTTGTTGATTCACTTATAACATTCCTATTAATAATATATTGATAGCCTTCCCATCCCTTGTCGCTTTCCGTTCTAACGCGGATAAGCAGCATCATCCAGTAGCGGTCTGTGAAAGGTGTTATGGGTTCCTTCGTTTGTGCATAAAAGTAAATGCTTTCATCGGTATGTGCGGCCTTTAGCGTAACAAAATCATTTCTTCCCGTATCATTCGTATAATGAAGATCTCCATAACCGGGATGATCGCGAGCGACTGTATCTCCCGCAAAATCTCTGTACTGCTGAATAATTTGATGCCATTCACTGAAATCAGGCACCATCAAGATTGGCTTTTTCAATTTGAAGCTACTGTTGCCTTTCTCCGACATTCCCTTAAAGCGACGAATATAACTGATTAATTGCATGTAGTAAAGGTCACCGTATCCGCCCTTCATAGGCTCAATGTCTCGACTGAAGTTCAATGTGGCCTGATCTACGAACAACACAGGACGCTCCGCAGTTCCCGTTAATCGCATAGCGATCCATTCATTCCACCCTGTAACAAATACTATCTGTGGATCTTCCTTGAGCGCGAATTCCCACTGCTCTGCAATATTCATCCCTTGATTTATTGCATCAACCGACGAGCCCGCTTCCCCTAACTCCATTCCATCGTGATAATCTCTACCCCAATTATCACCATATCCGTAAAAAGGCGTATCGCTCATGGCAACGCTCGGATGCTGTGCTACAGAGACATTAATGATTTCCTTCTGAGCTTCATCGTTATAAAAAACACGCTGCGGACGTTGAAACTCAATCCATGGGAACCCATTCGTCTTTGCGTCTTCGTTAGGCCATTGATTCAGACGGAATGTAAAGAATTGCTGTTGCTCTGCATCACATTCATCAGGATTGCCAATGATTAGAGGTCTTCCTTTCCATCGAAACCATAAATGCTCGTAACGACCTGGCTTATAGATATCCTCATAAATTTCCGAGATGGTTTTGCCCGATTCCGTATTCGTGTAGAAAACAAATTGAGGCACTTTGAAGCCCTGACCTTGAATTTCGTCCATGATTTTGAACAGTACATCATAGACTTCCTTGTAAATGACTTGATTTGTCGTATCAAACACAACAAAGTCCACACCTGAGCTTGTCAGCATTTGTACATGCTTGCGAAGCACCCATGCATCATTATTTAAGTAATAACCATATAAGGGTTCGCCCCAAAAGTGAAATGAGTTCGGAGGACCCCAAGCCGGATGTTCTGGATCATGTACAGCCTCTGGCCAATTGGCATAGATCTGGGTATTGTCATAGGGACCTGATGTCCCATGCTGTCCTAGCCAAAGAAAATAAAATAGACCTACGTAATGATCAGGTCGTATCGGACCAGCTTCATCCCTGGATGGCAGCTCTCTTCCAAGCCCGTCAACCCCTCCCCATTGATCGACTAAATAGAGATCATCTTTATCATACATCCTAATTGCCTCCTCTCGAATGAGATACCACCCACTTCGTATAACAAAAAGCTACATAATAGATGATCAAAGTTACTATTGTTCCCCTTCGTTTTTCATGAACCAAAGTATTCTTTACTAATCCATAATATACTTAATTAGATCTAATTTCAACTAAATATACTCGAAATAATTCCAGTATGTTTCTCGAAATGTTCCCTTTTTGAGAAAAAGGAACTGCTTGCCCTAGTCTAGGCATAACAGTCCCTTTCATTGCCTGTCCTCTCCGTGTTGTAATTGCAGCGGTATTCTGCGATTAATACCGAGAATACCGCTGCTGATTTAATTACTCACTGCCAATGTTATCAATTTGGAATTGCGGAGCCCAAGCCATCGAATTGCCTATTGCACGGAATGAAATCTCAATACCAGTGATTGAATCGTGATGCTCCCATTCCGAGGTATCGACTGCAATCTTATTCCATTGATCCGGCGACATGGCTGCTGTATGTGTAAACGCTTCTGTACCGCTTTTGAGTATCACTCTCGTCTCATAGGTTGCGTTAGGCACTCCTCCATAAGAATTGATGTGATAATAAAATACAGACGAAGCAGTCAGATCAATCGGTGCAGAAGTGGTTACCGTCAACGTCTTCCAAGCATCTGCAGCAGCAGGTTGTGTTACAGCCGCTAACGCATACTTGCCCTCATTAGGCACAGTTGGTCCATTAGCGAAGGATTGAACAGCCGCGACACTTACCACATTTCCACCCGCTGTCCAGCCTTGCACACCATCCTCGAAACTATACAACGTATCACTAGGTTCAACTACAGGATCTTTGTCTTGCAGTGGAAACTGGAAGCTTCGTGATTCATACTTTAGCGTTACCTTAGGCTCTACACCATCGTTCGGCTTGTATTTCGTTACTTTAAGAGTAAGCGTCTTGCTTTGTCCCGTTTTAAGACCATCTAATGAAATACTGCTCGGAGACACTTGAAGCCCCTTGCTCGTTTCCACCTTGAGCTTCTTATTGAGCTTGTCAGAGCTATTATTCATTATGGTCACAGAAATTTGTGATCCGACCTCTAGCTTCTGGGACATCTGGTTCGCGGTAACCTCGAGGTTGAGATAATCTTTATCTTCTGTTACCTTCTTAGCGAAAGCTGCCTCGTCAATATACAACTCACCCTTCCAAGGGTCACCACCTTCTGTTTGTACCCAAATCTTGATCCGATCAACTGATTTGGTGCCATTCCATTTTCCGAGCGGAAGTGCCAGCTGCTGCCACCCGGCAGTCGGATCAAGCTTCGCTATTCCCTCTACACTTTGAGCACCGCTATAAACAATGAATTTAGCATAGTAGTCCTTTTCTGGATTCGCATTAGGAAGCTTGAGCGCCGCTGTGAAATAAGGTGTTTTCTTCACATCGATTGGCTGCTCAAAGGTCTTCTGCACGCCTGCCCAATTTATGCCATAAGGACTGTTTATTGCAGCTTTCAGAAAGCCTGTACCTTTGAAAGCCTCTCCTGTAACATGGGCTACAGAGCTGACTTCATCCGACGCCTCATAGCCGTCAGTACCGGATTCAAAGCCGCCATCATTAATGCTTTTCTCCGTTTTTCGTATAAAATCCAATCCATTCAACACAGGCTCCGACCGATCATTTAACTTGGAAGGGTCGAAATTCGGAATAACTTCTCTCCAATCATTAATGCCGATGATCGCTTTGGCGAAAGCCGTCTCCTCAAGCGATCTGCTAGTATCGATATATTTGAATACATCATAAATTGCCTTTTGCTGATCAGGAACGGTAACTGAATTCGGTGTATGCGTCCATAGACCGAGGTTCAAGCCCCCTTCTTGTCCATGATCAACGTGACGGTGCAAAATAAAAGCATCAATGCCATCCAAGAATTTAACCTTGTAATAGGCATAAGCGTAAGCTGCTGCCTGAATCTCTTGATCAGCGGCAGCGTTGCTCAAGCTGTGGAAGCCTTGCTCGGATAAAATAATGCGGCGCATCGCACCATCAAATAAATAATCAGATTGCTTCATGTAATCTACGAGAATTTCTAGATTCTTGAAGGTAATGCGTTTGGTATCAAAAGATTGTGTTGCCGTTGCGTCATTCCAGAACCGTGGGTTAAACAGATCTTCCGGATAAGGATGAAATGCGAGATTCCAAGCGAAATCTCCTTCCGCGCCAGTCAACTGGGTGAGACGATCCACAATGACCTTATTATCGTATTTCCACTTGGAATCACCTTCTAGGTTCTCATTCCAGAAATGATCCAATGACACGTAGGTTCTCGCATTGGCATACTCCGACTTCACGATTGTATCAATCAGACGAAGTGTTTGTGCATACTCATGAACATAGGTATCAACTGTTTTTGGCCCCATGTTATTCCATACCTTGTTCTGACCAATCTCATTGCCAACAATGTAATTAACCGCTCGGCCATATTGCTCATTCGCCATAGAGTACCGCTCGGCCATGAATTTGGTTGCTGCCTTTACATACTTAACGCCAGTTTCATTCGCTGTATTCAAGGCATATACAGTACCGCCCGGCTCCGAGTCTGGATGGATTAAATATTCATTCGCTGATTCGGGGTCCTTATTGTCATACATAATCAGGATGAGTGATACGAGTATCCCATTATCGGACATGCTCTTAATCTCGTTATCCATCCGTTCAATTTTATCCTTGCGGAAGTAATAGGTCTCACCCTCGATTTCGTAAGCGATCGTATTTTCAGGGTGATTATTAGCTTTGTACATAAGCTCGTTATAGGCAACGTTCAGTGCTGCGTGGCTAATTCCAAGCTCCTGCGCATCTCCTGTCATTTGCACCTGAAGCCCCTTAATGCTTTGTGCTTGCGGGAATGGCTCCGTATTACTAGCCATCACCTCTGCGTTGATTACATACTGAGGAGCATCAATGGCTACATATTCCCCTTCGTCTGTACGAGCCGCAACGACGAACTTAGAGTAAAGACGACTGCGTTCAGCATCGGTTAACCCAATTTCGAACCGGAATGCTTGTGCAAGATTAGCTTCGGCGATTGGTGACTTCGCCGCAAGCGCCGACTTCGCATCCTCGTAGGTAGCCAATTCAATCAAGTATAGCTGCTCCGAAGGATGAGCCTCTACGAAAGCCTGTTTCACCGTACCGTCGATCACCAGTCCTCCGCCTTCAATACGTGCTTGTGCCTTTCCATCGTAAGGCTTCTCTAGTTGGGCAAATTGCTTAAAACGAATTTGATCAACCTTCAATGTTCCTGAAGCAGCTTGCGGAATGATTCGAAATGCAGTAATCTCCCCATTCCAGCCTGTCTGATCTGAGAAGTTAAAGTCCTGCGTAAATTTTCCTTCCGTTGGAATGGTGAAGCGTTTCATATTGTCTTCACTCCAAATACCATCCCCCGTTCGCCACTGTATAAGAACCTCCGAGGAGCCTGAACCATTAGTCATGGTCATCGACATGCCATTTCGTTTAGCTGTATCCAGCATTAATACCGGCGACTCCAGCAGACCCTGCCCGTCCCATTCATAGAACAGTTCCCCGCCTGTTGCTACCGCCGTTCCAGACGAAGCAGTAAAGCCTTCCGTTTCTCCCTCAACATTGAAGCTGAAGTCAATTGCATTCGTTGCACTAATATAATCGATCTGGAAATGACCATTCCAATAGTCATAGCCTGGTTGGCCTGGTGATACGTCAGCGAGATCATAGTTTTGCATAAAAGAGATTTCCATCTTCGACACAGCATTGCGTCCAGCCCATTCATCTAGCTTAATAAACACTCGTTTCCAGCTGTCCGGACGAATCGTGGCAACGCTTTCAAATACATCGTCACCACTATATAAATTGATCTTTAGAACATAGTCGGCTGCAGATTGCCATCCCCAGCTATTTGCCGCAAAGGCTAAATAACGATAAGAGGAAAGATCGAGCGGCTGATCGAATTCCCGATAAATCGTCCGCCATTCATAAACCTTCACATTATCCGGAGTCTGCTCTAACGCTCCGACACCCTCATAAGGCCCATTTGGTCCATTCAGGATGCT
Organism: Paenibacillus sp. J31P13; assembly: GCF_056269295.1. NCBI lineage: Bacteria > Bacillati > Bacillota > Bacilli > Caryophanales > Paenibacillaceae > Paenibacillus > Paenibacillus sp. J31P13. The sequence continues at coordinate 367,795 of NZ_JBWDNR010000001.1, read as the reverse complement.
CGTTACAAATTTAACCTCCTTCGTATTCGTGCTTGCTTTCCAGACTGATGCATCCTCCTGCGTATTGAAATCATTAATGATTAGAGCAGGAAACAAGTCCTCTCCTGTTGTAACATGCTCCGATTCATGAAGCCCTGGATCATAGGCTCCAGCCGAGACTGCAGCAGTAAGAAATAATTGAAGCAACATGACCAATGCAACCATAGTCGAGATTCCACGCAAACGTGACATAAACAACCTCCTCGATCAATTATATTTCAACTTCGCCTATAATATATTCGAAAAGTATTCTTAAATCAATATACTTTGATAAAAGTATACTTAATTAATACATTAGACCTATATAAAAAACTTCTGTCTCTTCATTAAAAAACAAAAAAACAATACCAAGAGAGTCTAGTCTAGACCGCTCATGGTATTGCTTTATAGTGATAATCGCATACAGTTCTATAAAGTTAGACTGCTAACTTAACTTTGTTTATCTTCTATATTGATCCGTTAAACAGGAATTGAATTCTAGTCTTTTTATAAAATATACTCTTAATTACACTTACTAAACCCACAATTGCTACATTGCTTGCAACCTTCAATATTGATTAGAGTTGCCGACCCGCAAGAAGGACATAAATCAAAGACTTGCCTTTCACCTTTATACGGTGCTGACTCTATGGTTTCCACTTGGGTAGTTCCTTGGCTCGTGTACGAATGAATTTCTTCAGTGGCTGCTGACTGTTCCTCACCACTTGCCAAGTGAATCTCTAGCGACTTCGCAACTGCATCTGCAATAGATTCCACTCGATTAGCACCGAAGCCAATTGCTCCTGACCCACCTATACCTTTCAAATGCTTAATAAGCAGCTTCACTTTATTGCCATGATCGCCATAACGCAGGAATAAGGAACAAACACGTCCCAAAGCCTCTGCCATCGCAAACACATCCGAGCCTGCTTTCCCAACATTAAGGAAGATCTCAGCCGGTGTTCCATTCAGATCATTTATTGTAATATAGGCCATTCCAAAAGGAGTATTTACTTTGTATGTCGCTCCTCGCAATACTTGCGGACGGCGTTTGTATTGTTTATCAAGCTCACCATCAGATTGTACAGAAGGAATAGCAGGCTCTACAAGATCCAACTCAAAATGCTCATCTTCCTTGCCAGCAGCTGGCACAGAAGTAGATTCTTGCTTCTCTTCTAGCTTTTGTTCCGGCTTCTCTTCTGTCTTCTCTTCCTTGCTCGTTGAGAGAACCTGTACATCACGACTTCCGTCACGGTAGATTGTCACACCTTTGCAACCAAGCTCAAAGGCTAGCTCATATAATCTGCCTGTTTCCTCTACTGTAAAATCGGCAGGACAGTTCGCGGTTTTTGAAATCGAGCTGTCTACCCAGCGCTGAATAGCAGCTTGAACACGAATATGATCCTCTGCCGACAAGCTCATTGATGTGACAAAATAGTCCGGGAGCTCCTTTCCAGGATGTGCATCCTTCCACTCTTGTGCAATGGGCACATACTGCTTATCGAAGCCTAAACGGCTCTGACGGAAATATTCAAATGCAAAATAAGGCTCAATTCCCGTAGACGTTCCGACCATTGTACCAGTACTGCCAGTCGGAGCTTGCGTGATGACCGTAACATTGCGCATTCCATTAGCTGCAACTGCTTCTCCGATTTCCGGAAATTCCGAAATCAGACCTTTCATGAAGCCGCTTTGCACATATTTTTCAGCATCAAAAGCTTGGAAAGAGCCTTTCTCCGCAGCAATTTCTGTGGATGCCAAATAGGATTCACGAGCCATAAATCCATACAGCTTATCTAGAAATTCTAATGACTCCGCACTGCCATAACGCACGCCAAGCTTGATCATAAGCTCTGCAAGCCCCATCGTTCCGAGCCCAATTCTACGCTCCAGTTTCTGATTTTTTTCATTTTCCTCAAAATGATAAGGCGTCTTATCGATGACATTGTCTAGAAATCGTACCGACCAGCGTGTAACCTTGGCTAGCTCATCCCAAGCTACATCATGGTTATCTTCATCATAAAACTTAGACAAATTGACCGCAGACAAATTACATACGCCCCAGCCTGGCAAGCCTTGTTCGCCGCATGGATTCGTACTAATAATAGGATTAAAATACCAGCTGTTCGACATCTGATTATAGTATTCCATAAATACGACACCCGGCTCTGCTGATTTCCAAGCCGATTCGATAATGGTCTGCCAAATTTCCCGCGCACGAACGGTTTTGTACAGAATGACTCTCTTACCGAGTTTCTTCCATTCCTCCAAATCTCCATTCCATAGCTCGTCATAGTCCTTTTCTTTTGTATCTGGAAATACGAGATCCCATTCTAAATCCTCTTTGACTGCTTTCATGAATGCATTACTGACGCAAACAGAGAGATTAGCATTCGTTACTTGACCCATTTTCTGCTTAACGGTTATAAATTCAAGCACATCCGGATGCCAGTCATTCATCATAAGCATTAATGCACCGCGGCGACTGCCTCCCTGCTCGATCAATCCCGTCGTATAGCTAAACAAGCCGCCCCAAGAAACGGCACCGCTTGAAGATCCATTCACCCCAGCCACAATAGCCCGCCTTGGTCTTAGAGAGGAAAGATTCATCCCTACACCGCCGCCTCGTGCCATAATTTCGGTCATTTCCGTTAGCGTTGTCATAATGCCTCCACGGCAGTCCTTCGGAGAAGGTATGACATAGCAGTTGAATAGCGTTAGTTCCTCGCTTGCACCGGCACCCGCTGCAATTCGTCCACCAGGAACAAGCTTCCAATCATCTAAAATATATCTGAATTTCTCCTGCCATTCCCGTTGCTTCTCTGCCCCGGTTTCAACGGATGACATCGCTCCAGCCAGACGATCCCACATTTCCTGCGGTGTCTTCTCAATCGTAAGCGTAAGCTTCTCCACGTTAGAATCAACAAATTCGCCGTTTCTCAGTTGAACCTTCACATGGTTCCCCGTACGCTCCACAACCTCCCCAACCTCTTTCGCAGGGAATTTGGGATCATCCTTCGTCAGTACAAGCACAATATCTCCAATTTTCGTTTCATTTGTATCTGCATTTTTCCATGCGTAGCGATCCAAAAAAATCTTTTCGCTTAGTCCCTCTAGCGGCTTTCCACTAGTCATCACCATTGTATCCGTTTCCTCCTCTTTTACCTTTCACGCTTATGCGTTTATGTACGACGCAAAACCTAAAAGCACAATATATTGTGTAATAAGTTTATTATACTACACTACATATTGATTATCATATGCATTTTAGACCATATTCATCAATCGTTGTCGCTTACATGACTTCTCTCATTCATTTGCTTGTCCATACTCTTTTTTATGCGTCTTCTTATTAATAATGGATGAAAAGGCAATACTGATAATATCTTATCCCTTTTACTGAGGAAGGAGCTGCAGAAAATGTCATTTAATACAACGCCGCAAGCTGCCTCAGCCGATTCAGGTCCAGCCATCGTCACTCGCAAGCTGCATACGCTAGTTGATTTGCAGTGCGATCGCACCTGGTTTGAGGAACTGCAAAATCGATTGACGCGCAATGGCCCTTGGGATAACTGGACCCTATATCAACTCGCAATGGAAGCTGAGCAAGCCAAACGCATTGAAAGCTTTGAGGAATTGCTATGCTTGCGATCCCTGCCTTCGTTCAAACCGATGCCGCATCAAATCAGTACGGCTCGTAAAGTCGTGCATGAGATGGGCGGCCGCGCTATTTTGGCTGATGAGGTCGGTCTTGGAAAAACGATAGAAGCTGGACTAATCCTGAAAGAATATATCGTTCGCGGACTTGCCAAGCGCATCTTGATACTCGTGCCGGCTTCCCTTGTTTTGCAATGGGTAAGAGAGCTGAATCAAAAATTCGGTATCTCTGCTGTCGCCCAGAAGAAGGCTCATACTTGGGGTTATGACGTCGTCGTCGCTTCAATTGATACGGCTAAGCGGGATCCGCATCGCGAAGTTGTCCTTGGAACCGACTATGATTTAATTGTCATAGACGAAGCTCATAAGCTGAAAAACAAAAAAACGACAAACTATCAATTCGCTAATCTTTTACGCAAAAAATATTGTCTCTTACTGACAGCAACACCTATTCAGAATGATCTGGACGAGCTCTACAATCTCATCACGCTTCTGAAGCCTGGACAGCTTGGCGGTCAAAGTGAATTTGCTGCTAATTTCGTAGTCGACAAACGTCTGCCAAAAAACGAAGATCAGCTTCAAGAGGCATTATCGACGGTCATGATTCGCAATCGGCGTGGAGATGGCGGTATTCATTTTACGAAGCGTATCGTGAAGAATATTCCGCTTACCCTCTCCGAGGAAGAACAAGCACTGTATGATGCCGTGACGGGTTTCGTGAAGGAACGCTATAAAGAAAGCGGAGGCGACTTATCCAGTATGCTTTCTCTTGTAACCCTTCAACGTGAAGTGTGCAGCAGCCGTGATGCTGTTTTCTTAACGCTTGTAAACCTTTTCAAGAAAACAGCTGAGGATTCGCCAATGCGGCCAAAAATTTGGGGGCTGGTTGAGAACATCCGCAGCATTAAAGCCAATACGAAAGCTGAAAAAGCCATGGAGCTTGTCAAAGAAATGAATGACAAGGTCATTATTTTCACCGAATACCGTGCGACACAGGAATATTTGCTGCAGTTTTTCCGTGCTCAGAATATGATCGCTGTGCCGTATCGCGGCGGAATGAACCGAGGGAAAAAGGATTGGATGATGGACTTATTCCGAGGCCGCGCCCAAATACTGATCGCTACGGAAGCTGGCGGCGAGGGCATTAACCTTCAATTTTGCCACCATATGATTAATTTCGATTTGCCATGGAACCCCATGCGGGTTGAGCAGCGAATCGGACGTGTTCATCGACTTGGTCAAACTGAGGATGTGAAAATTTACAACCTTTGTACCACAGGAACAATCGAAGAGCATATAGTCAACTTGCTTCATGAAAAAATCAATTTATTCGAGCTCGTAATCGGTGAATTGGATCATATTTTGGAGAAATTCGAGAAAGGCGACGGCTCACTTGAGCAGCGCCTTGCCCGCATGCTGCTCGAAGCAGGAAATGATTCCGAATTGAAACAGAAAATCAATCATCTCGGATCATCATTAAGCCGTATACGCGATGAGGTACAGACAAGTGAATTAGCTCCAAATGCAAGTCCTGAGCTGCTAGTCAATTTGGATACCCTAGGACAAACAGTGGAGGTGCGGCCTTGAATGAAAAGCAGGTACACAAATTCGTCAATCGTTACTTAGAGGCTACGGAATGTTCTATTTTAGAGAAATCACCTGCTCACTTTACCGTTAAGCTCTCTCCCTTTGCAGACCGTGAGTTAACAAACCGTCCCTATTATTGGAGCTTCGTAGATAGAGTGGGTGCTGAGCCAGAAACAATGACCTACTTGTTCGTAACGGATAAGCAAAAATATGATGCAGTGGATGAAATAACCCCTCCTGAAGTAGCAGATACGACGACTGAGGGGACAGAGAACACCAAGGATGATGCTGCAAACGCAGCACTCGGTCGTTCTCTTGGTTTTGTACATGGGAGCCTGACTACAGCAATTCGTGTGCCTCGTGAGGATTTATATTACGGCGCACGCAAGCTGGATCAGCTGTTCGATGCGGCTAAGGCCAAGGGGAGCTATGTGTATTTGTTTCAGGAGCCGGACAAACGGAGCCAGAATCCTTTTAGTTCAACGCCTTACACCGCATGGCTGGGCGTTAATATGCGTGTAGAATTCGCCAGCGATCGGAAACGAGAGGAGATTCATTGCTACGGTGTATCACTTGCAACAGGGCAATGTGTGGAACAGTTTTATGATCGACTGCTGCTGCAAAAGCTTACACCCAGACTCCCAGCAAATATCCATCTAACCAAAAACGGCATATCCTTCAACAAAGCACTCAGTATTATAGAGCAAGCACTAGAACGTAAGCTTCGCACCTATGATTACAGCTGGGCGGAGGGTGCTTCTGAGAGGCTTACAGAGGAGCTTGATCGAATCGGCGGTTATTACGAGCTGCTGATTAAGAATGCTACTGAAGAGTCTAGACCAGCAGTTGAAGAGCAGTTCGCTCAGCGGCAATCAGAAATTCGCTGGCAATATGAGCCGCGTGTGACTGCGTCCGCCATTAACTGCGGGATATTTCATCTTGAAGGCATAGATTGACGTGAATTAGACGTTATACCCAGCAATACGTCAAAAAAAGGCGGTCCTCGGGCCGCCATTACGTGACAGGTTATAACAGTCTTCTTAGAGCTTGTCCCTTACAATACATATGAGGTGATTTCCTATGAAAAAGCAATACATTCGATTGACCGCGGCATGCGTATTTACAGCACTTCTCTTATATTCCAGCGGGCTGGATGGACGCCCCCTTGCAGCTCATGCCCAAAACAATGTTGCGACCAATGAGCCTTTGCAAAAGCAAGTACAGCAATGGGCAGATGAACTGAGCAATCAGCCAAATTTTTCGAATTGGAAAAAAGCATCATTCAACATCTCGCCAATTGGTCCAGGCACTCATAGCTGGCTCGTGCTTGTCAAGCAAAACAAGGTCACAGTTGGCTATTTAATTGTAAATGCAGTAGAGCAAGGCGGCTTTCAACTAGGTGAATACGGTACTAGCACAAGCCCTTTATTTGACACTCAAACGCTAACGCGTTCCATTAAACAGCTCGAACTCATAGATCCTCCGTCTAAAATTGAGCAGTTATATGTTCACCCTCTACTCGCTGCATGGAAGGTTACGACAGCGAAAGAAACTTATTTTCTAGATGCTGCAAGTGGTGAACTGCTGCCTGTCGTTCAATCGGATTGGACAAGCGCCTCCTCTTCTCCTTTGGTAGATGATCACAAGAATCAAATATTAGCTAATACAAAGCTGCTGAAGCATGTTTCCCTGCCTTCATTCGATCGTTACGCTAAGCTGCCTTGGCTTTCTAAAGCTCCTTTACAACTCAGCACGAGCTCATATTCTTCTCTATTTGTAAAAATAAACAGCAAAGAACAGCTCCGCTTTACAGCTGAGCTGTTTCAAAACCAAATGCTTTATGCATGGTCAGTTGTTGGATATAACAAATGGGAAAATGGTCAAATCTATGTAGCCATAGAAGCGGAAGAAGATGGCTCAGATCGTAGATATATTCCGCTTCTCGTTATGCTCCAGCTTGGCCACTTTTACCGATGACGTTCCGCGCGTCCACGCCACCAAAGCATAATACTCATTGGACCCCATCCAAACCAACGCGTCAGCCATGGCTCTCTAAGTGCTTTGGCTGATGTTTTTGTTTGTTTTCGCTCTTCCCTAGGTGTCTCCATGTAAGCTACAAATTGCTCCGTCACATATTTCACGTACTCGTCGCCTTTTGCCATACCACTCACTCCTCCTAGTTGCTGCAGTTGATGATGTTATAAGCTTTCCCTCTAACAATCGAAAGTAAACATGCATGAGTTTTCCTCCAAAAAGCCACGCTAACCTTATATCAAAATGAGCTGGAGGAACTTCGTGATGCGATTTAAAATCCTTATCGTTCTTTTTTCCTTGTGGTTTACTGGATCGAGCAGTATAGCTTCCGCTTCAACTTGGCCGCTGCTTCCAGCAATTACAGAACATGATTGGGCGCTTCCTTCCACTTCCGTTATCATAGACGTTGGACATGGCGGCATTGACGGGGGTACTTCTTCTGGTGATACCTTAGAGAAGGATATCAATTTGGCCATAGCAAAAAAACTTTATCTGATCTTGCGGAGCCAGGGCATTCCAGCTGTAATGAACCGTAATGGTGATTATGCGCTCAGTGAAGAAAATCGCTGGCATATTAGTCGTTCCAGACATCGCAAGGATCTGTCGCAACGCAGACAGCTCACCGAAGAAATCGACAGTGAGCTGCTCGTTAGTCTACATGTCAATTGGTCCAAAAACGCTTCTAAGCATGGTCCGCTTCTTCTCCATCAAGAAAGCGGAGAGAGTGCGCTGCTCGCCTTCTGTATTCAAGATTCATTAAATCGACAGCAGAATACAGGATTCCTTCCAAGAGAAGGAAATACGTTCTATTTATTAAGAAAGGTGCATCAACCTGCAGTTATCGTTGAAATGGGATTTATCAGCAGTGAGAACGACCGAGCTATGCTCACTGATCCACAGCGCCAGAAAGAAATTGCATATGCCATAGCATCAGGGATTCGGCAATATAAATGGATCACCCGCTGAATCGGGAACCATTTGAGATAGCTTTACGAACCGTACGTTAGACTGCATGCCGGGAATGGACTGATGAAGGACTGATGCTGTTTTTTTGCCCGCAGGTCCGACATGTCCAATCGTTATGCAGCTAACATGCGATTCCAAGTGCTTGCGCAGCTCGCCAATTTGCTTGGAAATATGTTGAACGGTGTACACATCATCCAAAAAAACATCATTGGAAACAATGGGCACATTTAGCTCTGCTGCAATTTTTGGAACAACCGTTTTGAAAGTCGTTCGGCTGTCAAGAAAGAACAAGCCTCGCTCCTTGCAAACACTTAGTACGATTCTCATCATATGCTCATTCGCTGTCACTTTGGAGCCCATGTGATTGTTCATTCCAATGGCATGCGGCACATCATCAATTGCTGCCTCCACCCGTTTACGAATTTCTGCATCACTTAAATCCGTCGTCAGAGCACCTGGTCCCAACCATTTTTTCAAGCCTTTATTCGGTTCCATGGGCATATGTACAATGACATCATGTCCGAGCCGATATGCCTCTTCTGCGTCTTTCTTCGTAGTTGGCATGAAAGGCATAATGGCTGCTGTAAACTTAACAGGCAGCTTCATCATCTCCTCCGTCCCATCCATCCCATTGCCGAAATCATCAATAACAATGGCAAGCGTACGAGCTTCCTTCTCATCTGCAGCCAGCACCTCTGTATTTCCTAAGCCTATGACCAAAGCAAATAAAACGATCATCAACCCAGCTCGGTTCAAGAACGCTATACATAAACCCCCTCTTCTACTTTTGTTATTTTCGTCCATATCCTTCTTATCCCGTCCATTCATCTTACTCACACCTCTCACCTTTTACCTTCAGTGTTTGTGTAGATGATGTAAAATATGCTTAATCCTGCATTTTTTAGTTCCTATAATGAACAGACCATTTTAAAAGCAAAAAAAACCTATTGAAGGGCTTTGAGTCCGCAATTTTTATAATCAAACTTTTGGTTTTTGATTGGCGTATTTTATTTTTTTCTATTGCACCTCCCTTGTGGTTTTGGACCCCAATTATTCAAAAAAAGAGGGAAAAATCCTCCTACGTCCACATATATGGCGAAAACAGTAGAAATGTTTGCATAATTGGGCGATTTTGACTGAATTCACCGTTTGCAAGCGCTTTAATCATCATTATATAATTGGTGCGTAAAGGACAACAGGAACGTAAGTATCCGACAATATGAAGGCGATGTTACCTGCGAAGGTACAACCTCGACACGTTTATGTGTTAATGAGGCTGTGCCTTTTTTTGTTGTCCTTTTGTTGTCCCAATGAGAAAGCGGGGTGTTGTTCGCAGCATCGTTTTAGGAACAAGTAAACAATCAAATAATCTTTAGGGTTGTTCAGGTCCGTATCATTTCCAACAAATTCAAAGGGGTGTTTTTATGTTGAAAAGCAAGAAATGGTTATCGATTCTCGTTAGCGTCATACTCGTATTTGCTCTCGCTGCTTGCAATAGTTCAGGAACAAAAACAAACGGAACTTCCGAAACCGCTGCGCCTGAAACGAATAAAAATAATGGCGAAGCTGTATCTGTAACGGAAGAAGACGAAGAACTCGTGCCGGAGAAGGGCGCTAAGCTCGTCATTTGGGAAGGGCAGGAGCAGCAAGCATATATGCAGGAGGTTGGAAAAGCATTTGAACAAGAATATGGTGTACCGGTTACCGTCGAGGTTGTCCCGGGTGGGGATCAAGGCTCACGCCTAACGACAGACGGCCCTTCCAAAACAGCGGCCGACGTATTGACTTTACCGCATGATCAGATCGGCCTCGCGGTTAAAGCGGGTCTTCTGCTTCCGAATGAAGTATTCGAGGAGCAAACGCGCGCCAACAACGTGGAAACAGCAATTACCGCTTCGTCTTATGAAAACGTGCTTTACGGCTATCCGAAATCGGTCGAAACATATGCCATGTTTTACAATAAAGACATTTTTCCCGAGCCTCCAAAAACATGGGATGAAATAATAGCTTTCGGCGAAACGTTTAACAAACCTAATGAAAAGAAATACGCAATCATGTGGGAATTCGTCGGTTTTTATTCGTACCCTTTCATCGGCAGCTACGGCGGCTATATGTTCGGCGACAACAATACGAATGCAGACGATATCGGCCTCAACAAAGGCGATGTCGTGCAAGGCTTCGAATATCTCCGTAAGCTGAAAGCGATTTTGCCGATGAACGCAGGCGACATTACGTATGATGTCAAAACACAGCTGTTTCAAGAAGGCAAGCTGGCGCTGAATATCGACGGTCCATGGTCCGTTGCGGCATTCAAGGATAAAGTCAATTTTGGCGTAGCACAGCTGCCGAAGTTCCCGAATGGCAATGATTCTATTTCCTTCTCCGGCGTGAAATCCTATTACGTCAATTCCTATACGCAATACCCTGTAGCCGCTCACCTATTCGCTAATTTTGCAAGCAGCAAAGAAAATCAACTGAAAAACTACCAAATGACCGGTGCCATTCCTACTAATCTTGAAGCAGGAGCAGACCCGCTTATCAAGGATGACCCGATTACGAGCGGTTTCTTCCTCCAGTTCGCCAATTCGGTTCCGATGGCATCCGTTCCAGGTGTTGATCTCGTCTGGGAAGCGCTGAGAGCAACGTTCATCGCCCTCTGGAATGATACGAGCTTGGATATTAAGACGACGCTGGACAATATGGTCCAAACGATCAAAGACGGCCTAGCCGCCAGATAATAATCGTTCCTGATCGTCAACGATAGATAAAGAGATTTCACCCGTTGCTAAGCCAGCGGGTGAAATCTCTATCTTGTGAAGGAAAGAGGTTACAGCCTCATGAACAGCAAAGCAACCGGAGCGATCTTATCCGCCCTTATCATTGGCCTTGGCCAACTCTACAATCGGCAATGGCTGAAAGGCGTTTTGTTTTTCGCCTTGGGCGCGGCAAGCATTTATTATTTTGTTTTTGAGCTATACGACCATTTCCTTGGACTCATCACGCTCGGCGAACAACCAAGCGGTTTCGTAAAGGTAGGCAAAATGACGCGCCTCGTCGAAGGCGACCATTCGATCTTCATGATGATCAAAGGGCTTGTCGCATTGCTTGCGGCGCTGCTTTTTCTTTGTTATTACGTCTTGAATGTTCGCGATGCTTATTTGGTAGGACAACTCCGTGACAATGGCGGCAAGCCGAATCATTTTAGACAATCGCTGTCTTTGCTCGGACAGAAGCATTTTGCTTATATGGTACTTCTCCCTCCATTTATCACCATCGCTTTCTTGACCGTGCTGCCGCTCATATTCTCGATATTGATCGCCTTCACGAATTATGCGGATCCGATTTTGCCCCCTGCCAATCTCGTCGATTGGGTCGGTTTCGATAATTTTTATAAAATGCTGAACATGAAAGTTTGGAGCAGTACATTTGTCGGCATTTTTAAATGGACGATCGTGTGGGCCGTTATCGCTACGATTACGACCTATCTGGGCGGCATTATTGTAGCCGTTCTTATTCACCAGCCGGCCGTCCGCTTCAAAAAGTTTTGGCGCACCGCGCTCATTATACCGTTCGCCATACCGAATATGGTTTCACTGCTCGTTATGCGCAATATGTTCAACAACCAATTCGGACCCGTCAACGATTATTTAAAATCAATAGGCTTGAGCGGACTGCCGTGGCTCACCGACCCATTTTGGGCAAAGGTAACAATCATAATGGTAAATATGTGGATGGGCATTCCGATTACGATGATATTGGCATTCGGGGTGTTGTCTACGATTCCGCGCGACTTGTACGAGGCAGCGGATGCCGACGGCGCAGGCTCTTTCCAAAAATTCCGTTTCATTACGATGCCTATGGTGCTGTTCTCCACCGCACCGATTCTGATTATGAATTTTGCGGGCAACATCAATAATTTCAACGTCATCTACCTGCTCACAGGCGGCGATCCCATCAACGTCAAATATCAGTTCGCGGGACATACCGACTTGCTTGTTACATGGCTGTATAAGCTGGCGCTCAATCAATCGCAATTCAGCTTCGCTTCCGTTATCGGTATTTTCATATTCTTATTTATCGCTTCCTTCTCAATCTGGAGCTACACCCGGACGCGATCATACAAAGAGGAGGATATGACCCATTGAATATAACATCGGCCAAATGGAAAATTGGCATCACCTACCTCATTCTTATCGTATTGACGGTCATTAGCATTTACCCAGCACTTTGGATTTTGCTGTCTTCCCTAAAAACAGGCAACAGCTTATACAGTGATTCGTTCATCCCGGATGAAATGACGTTTCAGCACTATCGCGATCTGTTTCAAAAAACAATGTATCCTACATGGTTTCTCAATACATTGAAGGTCGCCTTCTTCTCTACCGTGCTCGGAACATGCCTGTTGCTTCTCACTTCCTATGCTATATCCCGCTTCCGTTTTGTCGGACGAAAGACGACGCTGAAAATTTTTCTGGTGCTGCAAATGTTTCCCGGCTTTATGGCGATGATTGCCATCTACGTTTTGCTTAACGCAATAGGCTTGCTTGACTCGCATTGGGCGCTCATTCTCGTCTATAGTTCTGGATCGATTATTACGAATGTATTCATTGCCAAAGGGTTTTTCGATACGATTCCGAAGAGCCTCGAGGACGCCGCCCGTATCGACGGAGCCAGTCATTTGCGCGTTTTCCTGAGCGTTATCATACCGCTGTCCACGCCGATGCTGACTTACGCCAGCTTAATGATTTTCAACGGCGCGTTCATCGACTTTATTTTCGCCGACCTCATTCTTCGAACGGAGGAAAATCGGACGCTTGCTGTCGGGCTTTTCCGAATGGTGAGCCAACGCAATTCCACCGAATTTACAATGTTTGCTGCGGGCGCTGTTCTTGTCGCCGTTCCCGTAACGCTATTGTTCCTATTCCTGCAGCGTTTCCTTATCGAAGGTTTGACTGCTGGAGCATCGAAAGGCTGACAGAACGAAAAAAAAGAGGCTGAATGGCCTCTTTTCTCTACTCGATAATTTCATACGATGTGCTTGACTACCATCTTTTATGCATGATAAAATGTATTTTATTGAAACATATGCGGCCATGGCGGAATTGGCAGACGCGCTAGATTCAGGTTCTAGTGGTGTAACAGCCGTGGAGGTTCGAGTCCTCTTGGCCGCATCCTACTTTGTAACTTCAAACCACTTCATTATCATGAAACGAATTCATGATAAGAAGTGGTTTTTTTGTTGCATAAATTCACAATAAAAAAGCCCTATTTCTATGGCTGATACCTTAAGCTTGCTCGTGTCTGATTACTCTTGCTAGACAAGAAATGGTGTTTGTATGCATGGATTCATGGATGGTTGCAAAGTTAAATAAGTCACCTAGTGTTTCAAATTTCATATGACCCAATTGCAGTGCAGGCTCAAGTACATTGTCTAAAGCATTTAGAGTAATCTCAGATATAGCTTGTAATTGCTCACTTAGTAGTTTTAAAAGCTCTTCTTTGGAAGGCGGAGTTACAGTCCAGTCAGAAGGCTTGGTACCCGTAAGGAAGAGCGAATAATAATTTTCTGGCAGCTTAGTGTCTAAAACAAATCCACCACGTGACAGTAATCCGTTTAATGAAGCAATGATATGTCCTACGTTCCAACGAATCGTATTGTTGAATGCTGATGGTTGAATATCAAATAGTTCTTCTGGAATGGCTTCAACTTGCTTAATCACCATTTGACGGACTGATTTAGATGTATTAAGTATAATTTGAGACATGATAACAGCTCCTCGTAGAGTATGATTTCCCATACGATGTTACCGTTATTTGAATGTTAAATCAAGTTTGCTAATGGGTAACCAATATACAACATTTCATTATCTTACAGACAAGAACCCATCCACTCCAGTTCAACTAGAACCGGTCTATGATCAGAAGCGATATCTTCCTTTATTACTTGAGCATTAACCACGGTCCATTGATGGTTGTTTCCGTACATCACATAGTCGATCTTACCATCCTCTTCATTGGTCCATTCCGTAATTCCCGCCGTAGCATCTGTCCAATGACTCGTTAAGTTCTTAATCGAATCGGTGTCAGGAGTCGCGTTCAAATCACCAGCTAAAATATGAGGTGATGTTGATCGGAAACGTTCAATTATCTTATTTACTTGTGCAGCCTGAATACTCTTCGGGTTCCACTCCAAATGTGTCCCGGAGAACGTGAACTCAGGCAAGCCATTGGTTGGAGCAAGCTTTGCAGTTAACACAACACGCTGCTCATCTCCACTTAATTTCGGTAGTAAAAATTTCTCTGATGTGGTAATTGGGAACCGGGAAAGCAGCGCCATTCCATATTCGCCACTTGAAAGATCGATGGTTTTACCAAAAGCTACATTCATTCCCGTCCACTCCGCCAATTTCTCAGCTTGATCTTCGTTACCGCTTCTGGGAACATTTTTATCCACCTCTTGCAAGGCAACGATGTCTGGATTCAAGCTATTTATAACATTAGCAATTCGAGGTAAATTTACGATATGATCATTACCTTCACCATGATGAATGTTGTAGGACAGGATTCGTATGCTAGGCATATATATTTCCCTCTTTTCGATTACCTCTATATAGGTGTAATAATCTTATTTGTAGTTGTTTGTTCAGCAAGAATTTTCAGTTGAGAATTGCGATGCTCTAGAAATCTTTTCATATAGAATCTAGTCTTTTTCATACATATGCCAAACGTCGCTTAGAATTAAATACTATATTTTGAATCCATCCAACAAGAAGACTATGATAGCACTCTAAATCTTATCCAAAACTCATCTTCATATGGATAGTTCAACAAGTTAAGTTATCGAATGGAATATTTTCACCCGAACATTCACCAAAAATTAGATGCTCTACTACTTCCTCAATGCGTTTACGACTACATTCATCTACAAGCAGCATATCGCTTCCCCAAAAGTATTTACCATTCAAGAGTTCGCCTGTTTTACTGTTTTTTTTAGAAAGAGTAAGGATATTTTGATAGGTAAAAAATGAAGCAACCCTTCTTGAGCCATCTTTAAATGTAACTATTGCAATTCTTCCGCCTCAATCCAAATCGAATACGCCATCTCTTTCATCCAGGATCCTCCGCGTTCGATCATATCTAAAATATAAAAAAAGCCATACTCTTTAGCTTAGCATATAAACTAATTAATTCTTTTTAAAATCTCATTTTCAATCGTATAAACACCATTACCCTCGGTAGCTTCAATCTGTCCATTTCGGAAATAAATACCCGTTTCTTCATCTATTCCGTAATTTATATGGTTACTAAAGGTATTGACCGCATTTCTTAAATGACCTTCTTCATCCCACTCTGTAAAATGTACCGCAATCAATACATCGTCTATTAATCCTAAACCTTTTCTATGTTGAAATACGCACTCTACATTATCTTTAGGAGAAATAACACAAAGCTCAGGACTTATTAACGCACCTGCCGAAAAACCAGCAACAGGGATACCTGATTCATAGCTATCCTTTATTGCACTGGATATTGATGTTTCTACAATGTAATCCGCATACAAATTCGTTTCTCCACCGCCAATAAAGATACCAGAACTATTTTTTATAGCTTTGACTACATCGTCGACAGGGGTAACAGGAAGAGGTAAATAATAAAACTCTTTTAAACCTAAATCTATTAAGGCTTGCGTATACCTTGGCATATATTCTTCCCAACCTTCTCTCTCAACCAGTAAGATTGAGACAGGAGCACTCTTTTGGGCTGTTTGCTCTACAAACCGTTTTGCCATATTTAAAGTGAATGGAGGACCGCCTCCAAACAGAAATAAATGCTTATCCATGTTATCCCCCTTATCGTTTTTGCCTGCACTGATAATCATATATAGCCTTATAAAATAGAAATTCATTAAAACTTGGCCACATCTCATCCGTGAACCATAGTTCTGACTGAGCAGATTGCCATAATAAAAATCCGCTTAATCTTTTTTCACCGCTGGTCCTTATAATAAGCTCTGGATGAGGGCATTCAGAAGTGTACAGATACTTTTCTAGTTCCTCGATGGTAGGCTCACCATCTATTTCGTTCACGTATGATTTAACAGCTTGTATAATCTCATCTCGACCGCCATAGTTCATAGCAAAATTAACAGTCATACCACTATTTGAGCTGGTCGATGCTACAGCATGATTCATTATCTTTTGCGTATCTGGATTGAACCTTGATATGTCGCCGATGAATTTAATCTTTATGTTGTTTTTATTTAATTCACTCAGTCTTTTATCAGTAACAAACTCTTGGACTAAGCTAATGATGTAATCCACTTCTTGTTGTGGGCGTTTCCAGTTTTCGGTCGAAAATGCATATAGCGTTAGAAAGTCCACTTTGTTATTCTGACAATATTGAATCGTATTTTTCATCGTTTGCATACCTGCAAAATGACCTGCTGTGCGCGGTAATCCTCGTTTGCTAGCCCATCGTCCGTTACCATCCATCATGATAGCAATATGTTTTGGTAAACGTCCATTCCAATCCACTTTTTTCTTCATTTTGCTGCTTTTTAGAGCTATATTTAAATGTAATAGATTCATTATAGTCACCTCATTCTATTTTCTTATATCTGTATGTGCTTAACTTAAATCAAATGTTTTCCAGCCTGCATTTATTTCATCCACCCAACCAACTATACCATATTTTAGTATGCACAATTCTATGTTTCCATAGAAAAAACCACTTCATTTACGAAGTGGTTTCTCACAGTACCAACTCACTTACATTCACGTTATCCACTGGCTTTACGGTAGTCACTCGTGCTCGCTCCAGTATATTCCTTGAATTTCTTATAGAACCAATCCAACTGCTTGTATCCAACCTGCGTTGCGATTTCATAAACCTTTTTATCTGTGGTTTCCAGCAGTGCTTTTGCCTTCTCCATTCGGTAGCGCATTAAATAGTCGTTAAAAGATATGCCTTCATATGCTTTAAATATTCTACCTAAGTAAGCTGGGTTAATATACATTTGGTCCGCAATGCTTCTTAAGCTTATATTTTCCCCATATTCCTCACTGATGATCCGCTTAACCCTCTGCACCATGCGATGTGGCGGTGATGTCGGCGATTCTGAAACGTAATCCATAATGCTTACACACTTTTGCTCCACATATTCAAACAGCTTTTCAATCGTTTTGTATTCCATAATGCTGAGATAGTCCTTCATATTTGCTTGGAAAATGTCTTCCTCTTGTTTGGTTTTTTCCTGCAGATATTGATATAAATGAACAAATAACTCAATAATCATCGACTGAACCGTTTCCTTTGAAGACTGAGCCTCTATTAATTCACTCATCTGTTCCGAAAGTATAGAATGAACAGCGGATCGATTGCCTTCCTTAACTGCTTCCAACAGCGATTGTCCGCTTTCAGTCCTTTTCTCTATGCTGCTTGTTTGTGATTCGAAGAATTGATCGGTTGAAATAATAGGTTGTCCGCTAATGAGAAATTTTCTATCAAGCAATTTTTCTGCCAAAACAAAAGCTTCCTCAATGTTGTAAGGTGTATCAGTCAAATTAGAAACACCGATGGTTACATTTACTTTAGCATACTGCTTTGTGCATTTACGGATCATATGCGCGATCTCCAGCATCGCCGATTGTCCAAAGGCCTCCGATTTTTCAAATAAAACAATGCCATATCGATCCTTATTGACTCGGAACAAATACCCCTTACTGCCCAGCAATTCTTCTACAATATTACAAACAGAAAATCGGACAATACGCATCTCTGACTCCGTCCAATAGGAATCTGTCAGATCTGAAAATTCCACCTCAAAGACCATTAATCCAAAACGTATATATTTATCCAGATGTATATGTAATAGCGCAAACTGCGCCATGACCTCATCCTGCCTTAAATGACCACTAACCCAACGATTAAATAATTGTTCTCTAAGCGCAGGCAACCCATAGTGAATCTGTTTCTCGCGAATATACTCATTCTTCACATCATCAAGTACTCTCGTCAAATCATCTCGTACAACAGGCTTTAACAAATAATCCTTTACTCCCAGCTTAAAGCATTCCTTGGCATAGCTGAAATGCTCAAAACCACTCATAACAATAACGGGTACATTTGATAGCTTCCGAATGGCTCGAATCATCTCTATTCCGTTCAATCCAGGCATTCTGATATCCGTTATGATGAGTGAGTAATAGGAGTGTGCAATCATCTCAAGTGCTTGATCCGCGTTATTTGCCTCACCGCCTATTTGAAATCCGAACTCATTCCATTCCACCACATGTTTCATCGCTTCTATTGCACCGTACTCATCATCAACCAGCAAAACATTCAACATGACGAACATTCCTCCAGTTTTATTTATTCGTTTGAGGCAGCCTCATCCCTATTTTGGTTCCGATTCCAATTTCACTTTCTATCTCTAATCCATAGTTTTCACCGAATAACAATTGCAATCTTTGATGAATATTTCGAAGTCCTATATTCTGATTATCATCTGTATCGGATTGCTCTTCAAATTTACTCTTTATATAGCTGCATTGTGCCATGGTCAGTCCTGGACCGTTATCCTCTACAGAGATCCAATAATCACCTTGCTCTGTTATTTTCGATTCGATTAAAATAACCGTAATACCGGGCTTTCTTTCCAGCACATGAATAATGACATTCTCAACTAATGTTTGAAGCGATAAGCTGGGAATAGCTTGCTCCCGCAGCGATTCCGGCACATTTATCTCATAAATGAGACGCTCGCCAAATCGAATCGTTTGCACCCTCAAATACGTATTTACTATATCCAATTCATCGTTTAGTTTGACAACCTGCCCCTTTCTATTCAGCAAATTTCGGAAGGACTGTGCAAACAAATCGATGATTTCCGTATGCTTGTGATCTCCACTTTTAAGCAGGCTTCCACGAATCGCATTCAAGGTATTGAATAAATAATGTGGATTAATCTGCGCTTGCAGCTCATACAGCTGAGATTCTTTTGCCTTCAACTGCAATTCTTTACTCTTCAGCTTCGATTTATATTCTTCTTCTATCAGTTTGTTTAAACGTATAATCATATCATTGAAGACACGACTTAAATAACCGATCTCATCGTCTCCCTGAATACCTTGAAGAGGCTGCAGCTTCTCCATATTCATTTGTTTAATTCCTTTGGCCATTTGAATTAATTTTTTGGTCAAACTAGCTGTAATGATATACATCAGCAAGAAAGATAGAATGAGAGATACGATAAAGAGAGTTAAAGCCACTTTCTTCATATCATTAACCTTAGACAACAGGCCATCTATCGGTATAAGCGATATGACCTTTATGCCTTGAGTACTGCGTTTGGAATGCAGTGTCTGGAATAGTAGAAGGTTATTTTTCCCCTTCTCCTCAAGCAATCGACTTCCTGATTCTTTTTCTATTAATGCTTCATAAAAAAACTCATCCTGCAGCTGCCCTCCCAAACTTGTACTGCTTCCATTACGGTCAAACAATACAGTTCCGTCAGGAAAAGCGACTAAATAACGTTGATTAAGATCTTCCTTCGCTATAAATTTGAAAATATGCCGAATCTCCACATCCACTGTCATGTACATCTCTGCATCCAGCTCAAAATTATTCAATCGCTGCGTAAGCCGTATAATTTTATTGTCGCCTTCTACTGGTGTCCAGCTTCGAGATTTCCTTGGGTTGATCTTATAGTCCTTGTACCATTCCTGTTCATACGCTTCTTCTATAGGTCGGATAATCCCCATTTGGGCGGATTCGTTATCCGTATATATCTTAAAATTGAGCACATTCATTGAACCCAAAATTGAACTTGAAAGCGGTTCAATAAAGTCTGCATACATATAATAAGCCTCAGGTGTTGAGGAATAGACGGTTGATATGCGATTTTGCACTTCATCGTTTGTAAACATAAAATCAACTAATTGCTCATAAGACAACAGGAGATTTTCAATATTTTGAGATAGCTGAGATAAGGAGTACATTTTATTTTTCTCTATTTCTTTATAGACCGTTTCACCGCTGTATTGCTGCAAAAAATAAGCAAGGGAACCAAGTAGAATGGCAACCACCATCATATTACTGAGAAACATTTTTGTGCGAATATTCATGATAGATTAATCACCTTTCCTGGCTCCATAAGAAACAACCTCACGATTATACCATTATCGTGAGGTTGTGATTTACAATATTACTTACCTACAGCATCATTGTATTGCTTCATGTAGCTTTGCCAATTATCTGACCATGCTTTTTCGACTTTTTCACGCCCTGCTGTATCCACCTTGCTGGAATAATTCGTCCATAATTTTTCGAAGGACTGTTCATCACCGGAAAAGACAATTTTTGGAACCTCACTTGTGTAAATATCAACAATACGTTTCAGTTCTACTTTATTGCTTTCTGGTTCATTTAATTGCCAGGTATAGGCTGGAACGGTCTCTAGTTCAGGCAGAAATTCTGCCCATACCTTTTTGTTATAGTGCGCCAGAAAATCAATTGTGGCCGAATCATATTTACTACTTACGTAATCTTTGGTAATTGGCGTTGCATAATCGCCATCTTCAAGCATACTTCCGTTTCCAAATGAAAGTACTTGATATGGCCCTGATGGACCATCCATATATGTCAAATCCGTATTTTTAGCCAATTTATCCTCATATTCCTGATTCATAACACGTTTTCCGTCTACCACATCATAATGAAGACCTTCTATACCCCAGTTAATCAGCTTTTGACCTTCATCTGTGAACAAGAAATCAATAAACTGAATGATGCGTTCCGGATGTTTGGCTTTATCGGAGATCGCCCAGTTATTATTGGAGTTCGTCGGTGTTTTTGTATTGGTGTGATCTACTATTTGTTCATTATATAATAGAGAGAAGCTTGCATACTGCTGCTCAGCTTTGCCAGAAGCTCTAAGCGCTTGTTCCGCATTCCCGATTGTCCATGAAGGATAATAACCAGCAAGAACCGTACCTTGCGCCAATTTTGATTGTGACATCTCGGCATTCATTGTAAAGAATTCCTTGTCCAGCAAATTTGCGTTGAATAGCTTATTCAGAAAACCAAGATATTTTTTCATATGCTCGGATACAAAGTTAATCGAAAGGGTATTATCACTGTTCACGAGAAATCTCGCATGATCAGGCAAACCTGCCGCCATAAAAGCAGGATTATTGGTTAACATGTCAGGCTCTGCCGAACCGCCGTATCCAGAGAATGGTATTGTCCGTTCACCGGTTTCAGTAGTCGGATGCTTGCTGTAATAATCTTGAATCAAGGTATATAGCTGATCTAGCGTCTTAATTTCAGGGTAACCCGCATCCTTTAATACATCATAGCGGACAAGGAAACTCGCTTCATTATTGGGTGGTGTTTCTACTGCAAGGTTAGGACTGAATAGAGAATAAATATGCCCGTCAGCATCTTTTAATAGATCAAAATAATCACCAAACTTCGCCTTAATGTTGGGACCGTATTGATCAATAAGGTCCTCCAGCGGAATAACTGCTCCCGCATCACGGTATTTTCCAATATGTCTTGGCTGCAAATAAAGAACGTCTGGATAATCCTCACCCGCTAACCAGAGATCCATTTTTTGATTTCTGTCCCCTACAATCGGAAGATAGTCGAAGGAAACGCCTGTTGCTTCCGTCAGCTTCTGAGAAACGTTATTGTTCCAAGTAAATTGGGAATTGAGCACATTCAGTGTATATTTAATTGGCGCTTGCTTCCCTTCTGCACCTTCTGTATTGGAAGCTTTATTTTGATTTGACGCATCATTACCTGAACAAGCGGCAAGAATTGTTACGAGCATACAGAGTGATGCAAATACAGAAATTATCTTTTTCACAAAAATACCCTCCTCATTCTCTATTATTCTTTCATTGCGCCTATCATAATGCCTTTAATAAAGTATTTTTGCATAAACGGATAAACAAATAGTATCGGTACAGTAACAATAATAGTCATGCTGGCACGAATAGACTGCGGCGTCGTTACACTCAGCACCTCCTTATCCACATGCCCGGAAGCGCTTGAGGTTACTTGCTGCATCGATTCGGTCAAAATTTTCATCAGTTCATATTGCAATAATGATAAGGATTGTTTACTGTTGTACAAATAATTATCGAACCATGCATTCCAGTGGCCAACTGCTACAAATAATGTAATCGTCGCGATAACCGGCATACTGATGGGCAGTATGACTCGAAATAATATGCCGAAATCACTCGCACCGTCAATTTTGGCCGATTCAATTAACCCTTCTGGTAATTGTTCAAAGAAAGTGCGAATAATGATGACATTAAAAGCGGCAATAAGTCCCGGAATGATATAAACCAAGAAGGTATTATTTAGCTCCAAGTTTTTGATAAGTACATAAAACGGAATGAGTCCGCCATTCACATACATGCTGAAAATAAGTATAATGTTGAATGGTTTTCGAAGTAAAAATTCCTTGCGACTCAATGTATAGGCAAGCATGATTGTACATAGAACGGACAAGCTTGTACCGACTAACGTTCTTATTACAGAAAGCAATGCAGCCGAATACAATTGATTATTTCGAAAAATAATGGCGTAGTTATCAAGTGAAAATAATCTTGGAAAAAGATAAATACCGCCCCTACTGGCATCTACGGAATCATTTAGTGAAATGGCGAGCAAATTCAGGAAAGGGTACAATGTCATAATACCCAGCAACGTCAACAACAAATTATTTATGATTTGGAACAATAAATCATTAGGTTTACTTTTAGCAAGCATTCAGACCTCTCCCTTCGCTTCTAAAATACGTGAGCTTGTCCGAATTTTTTGGCAATTTTGTTGACAAAGAGAACGAGTAATATGCTGATAACCGATTTAAACATGCTAATGGCTACCCCATACGAATACTGTCCGATACCAAAAGAATAATCAAGCGCATATAGATCGAGCACCTTCGAATACCCTTGAACTAAAGGATTCCCGAGCAGCATCTGCGATTCATAACCACCTGCAATCAAGCTTCCTGTATTCAGAATGAGCAACATAACCGCTGTTGGCATTAGCCCTGGTATAGAGATATGCAGCATTCGCTGAAAGCGATTTGCTCCATCTACTTCGGCAGCTTCATAGGTTTCTTGGTTTAAACCTACTAGAACAGCCAAATAGATGATCGTACTCCAGCCCAGCTCTTTCCACAATCCGGACACGGTGTGAATAATCCAGAACCATTCACCTTTGGACATAAAGAGGATCGGTTCACTAACAATTCCCCATTTGATTAACAATTCATTTACAATACCGCCATTTGGAGAAAGCGTTACCATTACAATGTTTGCAATAACGACCCATGAAACAAAATGAGGAATGTAGGTAATCGTTTGAATCGTTCGTTTAAAAAAACTAGAGCGAACTTCATTAAGCAGCAAGGCTAGAAGTATAGCGCCAAAAAAACCAGTAGTGAGGCTCATCACGCTCATTACTAACGTATTTCGAAGCACTAAAAAAAACATCTCATCCTGAAACAAGGCCGCAAAATGCTCAAACCCTACAAACTTGCTTCCAAATATCCCTTTCCCGGGTGAATATTGCTGAAATGCCATGATCCAGCCCCAAAGAGGTACATAGTTAAACAAAATAATAAGCGCTATGAATGGTACAGACAGAATCAAGAGTTGATATTGTGAGCTTAATCTCTTTATATAGCTTTTTTTATTGGGCTTTTGTTGTTCACTCCATACGGTACGTTTTGCAACTATGCTTTTCATTTACAATCACCCCTCTAATTCATTCAATTGAGAGCGGTTTTTTTACAGAAATAGAAGGTAATCTGCGCATCCTCTCTATTTTCCTCCCTCCTTCTAAAATTATCTATTTTCTACTACTGTGCGACAACCGCATGAATTGCACTTCTTACCCTAGTAAATGCACTACTATCCCTACAAAATAAAAAGCTTAATATAAAAATAGAACGAGATTTTTGGATAACACTATTCTTTTGTAAAATAATTCCGTATAATGCTAGTGCATAACTACTTGTTCAAAGGTGAGTGTCTTAATGAAGAATAGTCAATCTGTGAAGACCAGTTTAAGCTACTTTTTGTTCTTCTATGTGTTCATTTATGCTGGAAATGCCGTATATGGCACGTTTCTTCCGCTTTATTTTCAGGATATCGGCTTCACTGCCATGCAGATCGGTACGCTGCTTAGCTTAGGTCCATTCGTTGCTATTCTTGCTCAACCCATCTGGGGAGCACTTGGAGATCGTGCGAGAACGAAGAATTTAATCCTTCTCATCCTACTGGGTGGCTGCGGGATTACGATGATTTTATACCCCTTGTCTAATGCGTTCACTTACTTATTGCTCATGATTTGTATCTTTACTTTTTTCCAAACCTCGATATTTGCGATCAGCGACACCATTACGCTAGAGGTATTGGACAAGCATAAATTAGGTAAATTCGGACATATCCGTCTGGGAGGAACGATTGGCTTTGCTATTATGTCTCTCGTATTCGG
This sequence comes from Paenibacillus sp. J31P13, assembly GCF_056269295.1. Taxonomy (NCBI): domain Bacteria; kingdom Bacillati; phylum Bacillota; class Bacilli; order Caryophanales; family Paenibacillaceae; genus Paenibacillus; species Paenibacillus sp. J31P13. The sequence continues at coordinate 343,012 of NZ_JBWDNR010000001.1, read as the reverse complement.
GATCATTTCCAAAAACCATATCGGCTCCTTATTTGCCGTTTATTCCAGCATCATTGTTGTCGCTTTCCTGCTCGTTCTAAAGTTCCCAAGAGTAGAAGGACATCAATCGCAGGGCCGAAAAATGTCGATCCTGGTGCTCTTCCGCAACCGCATGCTTATGCTCTATTTTGGAATCAATTTTATCTTGCAGATCACTTTAGGCTACTATTACTCATTCTTCCCTATGTATTTCAGAGAGCTTGGCGGAGATAACGTCATGATCGGCTGGTCAATGGTAATTTCATCATTAAGTGAAGTACCCTTCTTATTATTTGCAGACAAAATATTCAAACGAGTGAAGATTCCTTTTATTTTATTAGGCGCTGCGGCGTTTACGGCATTGCGCTGGTATCTATTTTCTATCATAGAAGCACCAATTTGGGTTCTTCCTGTACAGGCTTTGCATGGACTCATGTTCATCGTCTTATCCGTCACAATGGCAACCTACATTAACAAAGAAGTACCTATGGAATTAAAAGCGAGCGGTCAAACATTCAACGGTTTGATGAATCTTGGCGTTGCCCGTATCATTGGCAGCTTCGCTGGCGGTATTGCAACGACCAGCTATGGTATCCGCAACGTATTTACGTATAATTCGATCATCGCACTCTTATGTATGGGGGTATTCGCTTTCTTCTTCTGGAGGGGACGTGATTCAAAAACACTCGTAACCAAAGATGTTTCTTAAACAAAGGGAAATAGAAAAAAGGGTTGAACAGCATAAAATTCCTGTTCAACCCTTTTCTTTGGGTCCTAGTCTGATAATCGGACCGCGAGTAGGTTATATTTGAATGTGATTTATAGCTGCTGCTCCTCTTGGTAAAGCACGGTGGATAGATAACGTTCACCATTACTCGGTATAATAACCACAACACGTTTTCCTTTGCCTAGCTTTTGGGCTACCTGCAGAGCAGCGTAGATCGCTGCTCCCGATGATATGCCTCCCAGAATTCCTTCCTCCTTTGCCACTTGGCGAGCTACTTCGAAAGCTTGCTCGTTTTGCACCTGAATGATCTCGTCATATACTTCCGTATCTAATATGGATGGTATGAAGCCCGCGCCAATTCCTTGAATCTTGTGAGGAGCGGCGGCACCTCCAGACAGTACCGGTGATGCGGCAGGCTCTACTGCTACAATATGGATGTTAGGAAAATGCTGACGAAGCACTTCACCTGCTCCTGTAATGGTGCCCCCTGTTCCAATACCTGCAACAAATGCATCTAACTGACCGTCCAAAGAATGATTTACAGCCTCAACAATTTCCGGTCCTGTCGTTTCACGATGAATTTTCACATTCGCTTCATTATCGAATTGCTGAGCTGGATAATAATGCGGATTGCGATCTAAAATTTCCTTCGCAACACGAATGGCTCCCTTCATCCCTTCTGCGCCGGGCGTAAGGACGAGCTCCGCTCCGAACGCCTTTAGTAAGCTTCTTCGCTCCAAGCTCATCGTCTCCGGCATGACGATAATCGATTTATAGCCCCGTGCTGCTGCGACCATAGCTATCCCAATGCCAGTATTACCGCTCGTTGCTTCAATAATGGTATCGCCGTGCTTCAACTTGCCTTCCCGCTCCGCCTCCGTAATGATGCTCAGTGCGATCCGATCCTTTACGCTGCTGCCCGGATTAATGAACTCCAGCTTCAAATAAATTTCCGCACTGTCCTCAGGGACAATCTGACCTAGCTTTACGAGCGGTGTATTTCCTATTAGCTCCGTTATGTTCTGAACGACCTTCGACATACCCTATTCCTCCTCATATATGCTTTATCCAGCCTCGATTATCGAACTCCCTTGAGAGTGGCGGTACATTTCCTTGTAGTAGCCTCCACGTGCCAGCAGCTCTGAATGCGTGCCAGACTCGATAATCTCACCCTTCTTCATGACCAAAATGCGATCAGCTCCCATAACGGTTGACAATCGATGCGCAATGACAAGCGTCGTCCTGCCCACCGAAACAAGCCCCAGTGCTGAGCTAATCAGCTGCTCCGTATGAGAGTCAAGGTTTGCTGTCGCCTCGTCTAAAATTAATATTTTCGGCTCGAATACGATAATTCTAGCGAATGAAATTAGCTGACGCTCACCGGCTGATAAACCGCTTCCTCGTTCAGAAAGCCTTGTGTCGTAGCCATCCTTCATTTGCAAGATCAATGAATCTGCACCTACAAATTCACAAGCACGTATAACCGCTTCTCTCGAAATACTCTCATCGAACAGACGCACATTATCAAGTATCGAGCCCGAGTATAGATACGGCTCCTGTTGTACAAGACCAACAATATGATGAAGCGAAGCCTGCGGAATATCTCGAATGTCCGTTCCGTCAATCTGGACGCTGCCCTGCTGCACATCATAGAAACGGCATAACAAGCTAATTAAAGAACTCTTGCCTGCTCCCGTCGTGCCTACAATGCCAATCATTTCTCCTGCTCCAATATGAAGATCAAGATTTCGTATGACAGGGCTTCCTGGTGTGTATGCGAAGGATACCTCATTGAAATCAATACGACCTTGCACCTCTGAGATCGGCAAGTTGGTCAATTCCGGCTTATCCTTGACATCAGGCTGAATGGCAAAAATACCCCAAATCCGATTTACCGCAACCGTTGCCGCTTGAAGGGTGTTCCACTGCTGCGTAATATTATTGATGGGCTGAAAGAACTGGCGAATGTAGGTAATAAACGCATACAAGACACCGAACTCAAGCGCTGTGTCAATAACCGCCGAGCCGCCAAGCCAAATGACCAAAGCGATTGATATATTGCTTAATATTTCAAAGGAGCGGTTAAACAGCACATTCGTGCGGATCTCCCTCACATTCGCTTGGAAATAGGAGTTATTACGCTCCGTAAATTGCTTGCCCTGCTCTCTCTCTTGATGAAACACTTGAATAAGGTTCATACCGGATAGATTTTCTGCCACGAATGCAACAAGACGAGATAAGCGCGTTCGAGCCATTTGGTACGTCTTCCGCATGTATGAACGGAATCCAATAGCGATTAAAGCAATGAGGGGCAGTAAGATTAAACAATATAACGTCAATGTAACGTCCAGCTGAAACATCAGTACAATAATAAAGATTAGTGTCATGCCGTCTCGAAGCAAGCTTAGCAGCACTTGATTAAAGAATTGATTCAATGCTTCTGTATCACTCGATACATGGGTAATGAGACTGCCGCTCGGCACCTTGTCAAAATAGGACATCGAAAGCTTCGTAATATGCTCGAATAACTGCTTGCGAATTTTAGCGACGATGCTCTGACCTGCGTATTGCAATAAATTATTTTGTATATAAGTAAATAGTAGACTCAATAGTGACAGGACGAGATACACGCCGCCAATAAGGAGTACACCTTTATAATCTTTGCCAGCCATCAGATGATCATCGATCGCAATTTTAACGAGATAGGGCTGCAGCAGCTCAGCCGCAATGGCAATGATCGTACTGAAGAATACTCCAATAAAGGCTAACCGATGCGGCTTAATATACCGCAATAACACTCGAAAGGTAGAAAAGTATTTGGGTTTGGCAGTCGGACCGTTCATATCGGCCTTCTGATCCATCTGCCAATTATTAATGGCCTGCGGCATGCTGACTTCCCTCCTCTTGAATCGCATGAAGTACAGCGTAAAGACCCTCCTGCGCGAGCAATTGCTCATGCGTGCCACGCTGAACGATTTCTCCCTCATCCATCACGATAATTTCATCCGCATGCTTCAAAGCACTTATACGATGCGCAATCAAAATTGTCGTCTTTCCTTTTCTGCTGGAGCGTATGGATTCAATAATATCGGTCTCCGTCACCGCATCAACAGCACTTACACTGTCATCTAGAATCATAACGGGCGATCCCTTAATAATGCCTCGAGCCAGACTGGTTCGCTGACGCTGCCCGCCGGATAAGGTTACGCCTCTCTCCCCCAGCTTCGTATCGAAGCGATTGGGAAATTCAATAATATTGTTATAGATTTGCGCTTGCTTAGCCGCTGCTTCTACTTGTTCGATCGTTGCGTCTCTCTGATAAAAGGCGATGTTCTCCCTAATTGTCGTACTGAACAGAAAGCCATCCTGCGGCACATAAGCGATCTGACCGCGCAAGCTCTCTAGCGTCAGCTCACGAATATCGGTATCATCAAACCAAATGGTGCCTGGCGGAGGATCATACGTACGCAGCAGCAGCTTCATTAAAGTGGTCTTGCCGCTGCCTGTTCTACCGACGATGCCAAGTGTCGTTCCAGGTTTAATATCCAAATTGATCCCATGCAAGGCTTCCTTAGAGGCATCCTCATAGGAAAAGGTTAGATCACGAATATGAATGCCGGCATGCTCGAAATCAAGAGCAAGCGCATCCTTAAATTGTTCAATATCCGGCTTCTTGCTAAGCAAATCATTCAGCCTCTCCAGCGATGCGCGCGAACGCTGCATCGTATTGATAACGTTGCCGATTTGCTGCAGCGGGTTCATTAGCATTCGAATATAAAACATAAGCGCTACAAAGCTTCCGAGCGGTATCTGCTTCGTAATGGTCAAATAACCGCCTAGCGTAAGTCCAATAATAAGCGATAGTGAACCAAGAAACGGAATAAGTGCTTGGAAAAAGGAGGATACTCGCACGAGATGAAGCTGATTGTCTCGAATGCGATCAACCGTCTCGCCAAATCTGCGGTTCATGATCGACTCAACCGCGAATTTCTTGGTAACACGAATACCGCCGAATTGTTCCTCAGCAGACTCTGTCATCGTTCCCAGTGATTCCTGAACCTTCAGCGATCGTTTGCGAATAACAGGCCCAAATTTCACGACAATAATAGGAATAACAAGCAAGGGAACGATGCAGGCAATGATTAAATAGACTGGAATATCACTAAGCAGGAGCATCGTGACCGTTGCAACCAACAAGATTGTCGCTCCAGCCGTCTGATTGACACCCATCGAGATTGATTCCCGAACAGATGTCACATCATTCATGAAATAGCTGAGCAGCTTGCCTACACCATTCTTGGAATAAAAGCTCTCACTCAGTTCAGTAAAATGATTAAACAGCTTCCTCCTTGTCAAAAATTCGAATAACCGACCGACATACATAACCAAATATTGCGCTAAGCCCCCAATTAGCGCGAAGCCTGCTCCAATACCAAGCAGCTGCCAGCTGTATTTGACGACAGCCGCTTGTGATAATTGTCCCGCCTCTAACGCATTGGTAAAGTCGCCGAGCACCTTCGGAAATTGAACATTAATGCTGTTCGCTATCAAATGAAACAGAATCGAGAAAAAATAAATATGCCACGTCTCTTTAAAAAAATCTGCCAGAATCCTCTGTGACTTCAAATGACTATCACTTCCTATCTGTTATTTACTCCACAAGACCCGTCCGCTCCACGCCTTCAACAAACCATCGCTGAGTAAAAGTATAGAGTAAAAGCAGAGGCAATATGATCAAAAACGAAGCTGCCATTTTGAGCGGTTCAACAAATACGCGCAAACCTCCCTGATCGGACTCCATACTCAGTGATGCATTCAGCTTAGCCATTCCAATTGAAAGTGGAATATCCGAGGCGCCAAACATGTACATTGAAGGATAATAAGCGTCATTCCAAGTCCACACAAAAGAGAATAAAAAGACGACAACAATAGCAGACTTTGAAATCGGCAGCATGACACGGAAGAATATGCGAAATACCCCTGCTCCATCCATTCGCGCTGCTTCCTCCATTTCCTTCGGAAGAGTGGAAAAAAATTGACGAAAAATAATAACAAACAAAGCACCTTTAAGACCATGACCGAATAAAGCAGGCACAACCATCGGCGCAAACGTATTAATCCAGCCCAATTCCTTGAACAATAAAATAGATGGGAGTATCGTAACTTGCGGAGGCATGATAAACGTGAACAGCAGTGCAGCAAATATTAATTTCTTAAATGGAAATTGCAAACGAGCAAATGCGTACCCCGCTACTGCGCAGGATATAACTTGCAGCACAGCTACCAGTGTTGAGACCGTCAAGCTTATCGTGAAGCTCTCCAAGTAATTTAGCAGCTTGTAGGCTTCTGCCAAATGTCCGCCATAAATCGCACTTGGCACCCATATGACGGCTGGATTAAGCAGATCTCCCGCATTTTTCACCATCGTCGTTACCATATAAAATACCGGCTTCAAATAAATGAACGCGACATCAATAAGCAGCAGGTACATAAACATTCGGAAGAGCAAGCCTTTATCCGCTTCTATACCAATAAGTTTCTTTCTAATCCCCGTTAATTTTCCCACTCGGCACCTCTTTCCGATTAGCGCTTGATCGCCAATGATTTATTTACTCTGCTGAAAATCAACATCGCAAGCCCGATAAATAATAGAACAATCATGAAGTAAATCCACGCAAGTGCGCTGGATACACCATAGTTCTCCGTTGTGACCTTACTAATGATCGGATTTGACGGGAAGGTGAATAAATCAACGATCGTATAAATGACGTTCAAGAAAATAAATGGAGTAAGACCCGGCAAAGTAATTTTCCAAAAGGTACTCCAAGGATCAGCACCGTCAATACGCGCAGCCTCGTAGACCGATGCCGATATCGTCTGACGTCCCGCAAGAAAAATTAAAATCTGAACGCCTGAATACCAAAGGATGAGTACGAAGGAGCCGATGACATTCTCAATCGGTCCTGCCCATGCAGCAGGGATATAATCAGCTAAGAAGGAGTCCACACGCAGACCTTTGATGATGGCTAGCTCGCCTTCACCCTGCGCAATAAATTCCGTAATAATTTGACCTGACGAGAAGATAACCGGCAGAAAGAAGATGACCCGAAATATCGTGCGCCCATAGAACTTCAAATTCAACAAAATAGCGATCAGCAGTGAAAACACAATAATAATGGGAATCATCACTAGCGCTTCTCTTAGAAACGGGAACAGGTCATCATACAGCAAACCACCGTCAGCGAACAAAATTTCCCGATAGTATTGCATGCCGACAGGCGTTGTATTAACGCCTGTCACGGTTATACGCACCTGATGAAAGCTCATGTAAAGCGAATAACCGAGCGGGAAGGCAACAAAGGCTAGAAAGCCGATTATCCAAGGTGCAATGAACAAGGAGCCCTCCAGCTTGCGAAGCGTGACTACGTTCAGTTTGCCTTTCATTTCGCTCCGTCTCCCATCTTCACAATAAAGTTTTTCCCTGCAACTAGCGTACTTCCACTTCTATACGGCTCCTCATTATAATTAACAATGATTGTTTTGCCGCCCTCGTATACCGTTTCCTTCACACCTGAAGCAAGCGTCCGATGTCCGATAATAAAATGATCCTGTACATCGCCAAGCGCTTCATTCATTCGCTTATATTGCTCTGCCGCAGATATCTTCCAGTCGCGATAATTCATGCTGTAGTACCAAATGGAATACGCTTGCTTGAATTGATCTGAAGAAGCAGCGGTAAAGACGTATGAAGGATAGGCGCCAAACTCGATGCTTCGCAAGAAGTCGGTATTATACTCATCACGCAGGTTCGCCCACTCCGAAGAATAAGTGATAAGCCCATGCAGAACAATTTGCGAGAAAGGAATCGCTTCATCTACGAAAATATCATAGGAGTAGTCATCTGCCATTCGATGAATGTGATTAACACCAGCAAGTGAATAGAACCCGCCATTCTCTACACCAACACCGCGGAGCTCCTTCTTCGCGAGGGCAATGAGAGACTGCTGGCCCGTCAAAACATCAGCCCTGCTCGCCTTGTAGCGACTGTTGAAATCTGTATTCAACGCACTGCCAATGCCGCCTGTGAATAGAAGCCCATCCGCGCCTAGCTCCTTGTAATGAGCGAGATCGGACTTAGCCTCCTGAATGCCATAGAGCGGACTAGTAAGCGTGACGCTATCATCATTCCCCTTTATAGACTGCTTCTGCAATGTTCCCGCTAGATTCCGCAGTCCATCATTCAGTGCCCAGAAACCGCCGCGACCACTGCTGTTCAGCGAGTAATTAGCCGACAAATAAACGCTAGAATCCAGTTCATGTGCCGCTTCAATAAAGGATTTCATGCCAGCATTGCCACCCAGCCGTCTATCCACTGGGAACAATCCGCCATAGGAGCTGTATCCCCACTTCTGCCAACCAGAATAGAAGACGGTTAAATTAGAGATGCCAGAATCATGAAGCTCCTTCACCATGACTCCCGCTTGTTTCGTTGTCGTCCCTTTGATATAGTCATCCCATAGCAAGCCTTCCTTCACATCAGCGCCAATAATATCGACGTATAGCGGAATACCAGAAGCTGATGCCTTCAAACGCTCCAAACCGTTCTCTTCTATTAAATAATTTCGATATGTTGCTGCCAGCGCTGTATAGTCGGTCCTCTCCCCTTCCAGCGGATAATACCTCACCCCGCGAGACGGTGCTTCGAACCTGTCTTTGCTATACGTATAGAAGCCTTCATTTCCTTGCTTGTTCGTGCTTTGAAAAAACTTAGTCCGATATTGCCATTCTGGCGTTATCCAATTGGATTGCCCTAATGCCCCCGCAGGAGCTGCGAATAGCTTCGCATATTCTTCTCCGCTGGTCATCACACCGAGAAAGGATTGGTCACCAGACTTCAATCCGAAAATCGGCATTTTTATCTCTTTCCTATTCGTTTTATCATTATAAAATGAGAGGTCGGCGCCATACACATTTTCACGATAAATGGATTTGTCATTCGTCCGATTCTCATCGAACTTCACTAATGCGCCTGATCCGTCTGGCAGCAGCAAATAACCTTCTTGCCCACGTGAGGGCTCAGCGCCAAATAGTGGATACAGCTTAAGATTAAGTAAGCTTAGCTTGCCTTCTACAATCTCATTATCTATAATCTTCGTTTCTACATAATCGTGAGCAAGCGTGACTTCAACAGGAACCTTGAACCCCGTGCTTGTAAAATGGAAGGTGACCCGAAAGCCGTCTTTTATCGTCTCAAAGCTCTCTAATACACCCCTTTCCTCCATCCAATTGGTGATCTTCGATTGTGATTTGGAGTTGGAAGCATCAATATATTCGACCATTATTGGAGACATCAAGCTGCTCTTCCATGTGCCTGTCGTCGTCTCGGATTCCCAATAGTCAGGGTTCGGATAAGAACGCCATATCTTTCCCGATTGCTTGCTCTCTAGCTTGAAGTGAGCTGTTCTGTTATCCACCCATAGCACAAAACGCTCCGACTCCGCCGTCTTAATGAAATCGGCATCGATGGGAAGTCCTGGCTCTGTGGGTGCCGATGCAGCTATATTTCCTTTTGTAGCTCTTGCAGCTGCATGTGATGCTTCCTCTTCAGCCTGTTTCACTGAAGCTGTCTTCGCGCCTGCGCTGGACTGAATCAGAATGATTAATCCGATAATCAGGAGCACTACGATCCCTGCACCCGCTAAGTAAGCGATCATTTTTCTTTTCATCGGATCGTCACCTCCTGATAGACCGAATAAATAAAGTTAATGAGCTCTGACGATAAGCTGAATACGATAAACAACAATACTGCGCCAATGAACATCGTGAGAAGCGACAGCAGCAAATTAATGATTGTTTCCCCTACGCTATAGTTTTGAATGCCCTGCACCTTCCAGAAAATAAGCAAAGCAACCCATCCATACAAGCCGAATTCTAGAAAACTGAATATAGATTGCTCGCTGAGCGTCATTACATTGGAAAGCAGCGTTAACGGCACTCCCAATAAAATGAATGGAAAAAGAGCATAGGCGCTTCCGTTAAATACATCCCGAAAACGTCCTTCACCTTGATGCAAGGAGCTGATTAAATAATTGCATATGACAAAGCTGATCCAGATCACAATGAATTGAATGAGGACCGTAATGATTTCAACATTTATAATAATAGAAGGATTGAAAATAAAGCTGATGCCTGCACGCATGACAGCATAGGATGCAACAGCAAACAGAAGTATGATGAAGCTGCTAAGCAAGCTTCCTTTTTGCTCATAACGGATAGCATGGAAGCCATCAATGGGATGCTTCATGACATAGAAAACATGCTTTAGCTGACCGATTAGCGGATGTCCATTCTTCTCCCTTTCCTTCTTGCGATTGTTCCAACCAAATCTCCTAGCTCCAAATTTCACTAGGAAGAAGAGAATAATGGCTGCGAAAAGTACATTCATAAATAGGCCGAAATTAGACTGAAACCAGAGCAGACGATTTTGCCAGTAGGAATCGGAATAGCCCTGCGCCCAGCCTGCTTGCTTGAATAACGACTGTGCTCTTTCGTATTCCCCTTTCTTGTACGCAGCCTTCGCAAGTCCTAAAATAGCCGGTGCATAATAAGCATGCAGCCGATTCACTTCAAGCCAAAGCGGCTCACTTTCCTCATACCGACCATCCTGTGTGAGTTGATTGGCTTTATGTACAAGTGCGCCAAATTCAGAGAGCCGATAGGTCTGTACAATACTATTTTCACTATCGAGAATGAAGAGATCACCCGCGGCATTCGTTTCAATGGCTGCTGGTATTTTGACAATGCCAAGCTTAGTCGTTGTATCCTCGAGCTCCCCGCCCCAGAAGAAGAGCAGATTGCCATTCCCGTCGTATTGACTGACTATATTTAGCTTGGAATCCACGACGGTAATATTTCCGTTTCTATCTACAGTCAAATCATGCAGCTGCGGACCGCCCGAACGCCCTACACGGTGCACATATTCACCATAGCTGCCGTCCGATAATGTATCCGCGAATTCCCCTTTGCCTGCAAGCTGATCTAATCCCGCAATATTGAGCTTTTTCAGCTGCCCTGTTCGTACTTCTTTCGTAACCGTATAAATAAAACCATTCTCATCCTTATCCGTGCTGGCGATTGATCCCGGCAGCTTGCTTATTTCACGTTCATACATCTCACTCGAATACAACAATCGCTTGATGGAATCCGTAAAGGAGAAGCCCGTTTTATTTGCACCAAAGAAGCTTTGAAATTCACCATTAGGATCTAGCTGAAGCAGTCCCTGGTAGCCGCCTAACGTCGCAATATAAAGGAACCCCCGCTTATCCACAACGAGTTTGATCGGATCAAACTTGAATGCCTCTGGAATAAGCTTTGATTCCGGCCTATCGAACTGACGCAATAGCTTGCCTTCCGCATTCAACCGCAGTACGCGATGATTGCCTGTGTCTGCAATGTAGATATCGCCATTGGTATCTACAAATAGGCCTTGCGGACGATTTAACGGACTGTCAGGGAAATCCAAGATACGAACCAACTTCCCGCTTGCATCCAAATGAACAATTCGGTTATTGCCCGTATCCGCAATATAAATATGATCCTTTTGATCGATGAACAAGTCCTGAGGCTGCTTCAAGGGTGAGTATACCGTTCCATTCGGATTAGATGGATCCGGTAGGAACAGCTCTCTTCCAATGACTCCCGCCGGGGTATAAGCAGCTTGCATCTCAAAGAGCTGATTATAATTGTCTTTATAGTAGGTTTGGTAAGGAACATCCGCGAATACGTGGTTTGGATAAATGGAAACTATTGCAGCCATTGCCGCAATCATAAGCGGCAAGAAGCGAGTAATCAGCCGCTTAAGCATACGCTGAGCCCTCCTCTCTTATTTAATGCCGGAATGCGCCATCGTCGTAATGACCTTACCCTGCAAGAAAATAAATACAATTAAATTTGGAATAAACATAATCAGCGAAGCAACAGCCGCCGCACCCTGCATAGAAACGTTATTTGCTAGATTATTGGTTAGTGTAGATAGAAAGAATGCGAAGCTCTTCATCTCATCATCCAACATGAACAAAGCGGAAGTTTCTGTATTGCCCCATGAATTTTGGAAGGCAAGAATAGCAACCGTTGCGATGGCAGGCATACAGACTGGCACCACGATACGAAGAAACAAGACAAATTCATTCGCGCCGTCAATCCGAGCGGCTTCCAGCAGCGCATCAGGAATTTGATCGATAAATTGCTTAAGCAGAAACACACCGATCGGCATTGCCATCATGGGGAGCAGATGTCCGAAATACGTATTCATAATGCCCAGATTGCTCACAACAAGATAGCGAGGAATTTGCACAACCTCAGGTGCAAACATCAGCGTTAGCAAAATCGTCGAGAACACGATTTTTGCACCGGGAAATTTATGCTTCGATATCGGAAAAGCGCAAATTGCGCTTACTCCAGTGACAAATATGACCGCCATACTTGAAATGAACACACTATTAAATAAATAGCGAATCATAGGCACTGTCGATCGGGAGGTTACTGAGATCAGCTCGTTTATATTTTGCAGAGACGGCTCTTGAACGAAAAAAGCAGGCGGATACACGAACAGCTCATGATAGGGCTTAAAAGCATGATTGAAAATATAAACAATCGGCAGCAGCATGAAGATAGACATAACGATCATGAGCAGCGTCAACAGTTTCTGAAAGCCATCCATCGCGCCTAGCTGCTGCACACCTCTGCGAAGTGATTGCCAACGCATCATCACTCATCCTCCTTCGAGCCGAATAAGCCCCAGCTTAATTTATTTGAAGCATACATGAGCACCAATAGAAACACCGAAATAGCTGCGGCGTAGCCCATTTCGAAGCGAATGAATCCAAAGTCATCGATATGATTGATAATTAAATGACCCGAATAAGCAGGCGTTGGGTTGCTTCCTGATAACTCCACACCGATAGCTCCAGTCTTAAAGGTCGTTACAATTGCCATTACGGCACCGAATAGCATCTGCGGCTTCATGGATGGTATCGTAATATACCAAATTTCCTGCAAGCGGCTTTTCATCCCGTCAATTCGAGCCGCCTCATAATAATCACGATTTACATTCAGGATTCCAGCCAGCATGGCTAGAAAGCCTACACCCATACTCGACCAAAGGGTTACGATAATCATCGCATTCATCAAATATGAGGGATCAGTAACCCATAACTTCGGTACGTCGATAATGCCTAGACGCAGCAGCACGCTGTTTAAATAACCGATTCGATCGCCCGTCAGCATCGGAAGCCATACGATTGACATCGCGATGCCAATGGTTAGCGACGGCGTATACATCGCAAGCGCAAACCATTTTCTTGTTTTGTCTGGAAGCTGCGAGATGAGCCATGCCAGCATAAACGCTGCAAAATAGCCGCCGGGGCCGACGATAATTGCGAATTTGAATGTATTTGGAAGAGCATGCTTCAGAAAGAGTAAATCCTGCGAAATCAGATACTGAAAGTTCTGCCAGCCTATGAAACGCGGCGGCTCAATCGCATTGAAATAAGTGAAGCTAAGTGCCACTGCTGCGAGTACCGGTATGACGATAAAGGCCGTGAAACAAAGCATAAACGGCGCAATGAACAAATAGCTAAGCCGATAAGACCATATTTCCTTTAGTAGGCCGGGGTGAGACCGAACAGCCGCACGCTTCTTCTCCTTAACGACCGGTTTTGCGTTCGTTTTCTGAGCGACAGCCACACTACTGCTCGATAGCTTATTTGACATATTCGTCGACCCCCTCCCAAGGCTTATTAACAATTGGAAAATCAAGCCTCTTTATTGACTTGCCGTTCTCGTCTATGAATCCAAACTCCTGCTGCTTTCTCCTCAGCTCCCGATTAACATCAAGGATTGCTGATTCAAGGGAAGCACGGTAATTCATACCGTCAATAACAGCACGAACCCAAGCATTGTTCAGCTCTCTTCCGAGGAAATAACCGCCCGGCGGATTCACTTTATCCTTGTACCACTTCCACTGCTCCAATATGACGTTCGCATCCTCGGTTTTCCAAGGTAATCGTACAAATGCTTCTACATTAGAAGTGTTCCAGCGGAAGGACACACCGTTGATAGATTCCAAATCTGAACCGTAACGCTCCTGGACATCAGTAGAAACCCACCATTTCATAAACTGCCATGCTTGTTCCTTCTTATTGGAGGCTTCAAAAATAACGCCTGTCGTCTGTGCTCCGCCAGCCCAGTGGTTGATGGTGCCATCCGGCTGCTCCGTTCCCGGTATCAAAGCAATTCCCCATCTGCCATTAAGCTCTGGCGCGGCTGCTGAGAGCTGAACGTACATGTTGTAGTCCGAAATGCCGATTGGCATTGTACCCGTGCGGAAATGCTGATAGAAGCTCGGCACCTGCTTCTCTAGCGCATACGTATTAAATAAATCCGTCCACTGCTTGAATGCCTTAAAGCCTTCCGGCGAGTCGAGCGCTGTTGTGAAGCCGTCTGGTTTGTAGAACTCCACACCGTTTTGCAAAATAAAGGGAAGGAACTCTCCGGGATCTACGTAAAAGTTCATAAAGTTTTGCTGTAAGGTCGGCAGCAAATCATAAACATCCTGCCAGGTTTTTGGAATGTCCAGCCCAAGCTCCCGCAAAATATCCTTACGGTAATAAAGCACATGAAAGGATTGCGTTTCTGGTACTGCGTAATAACCCTTGTCATAATAGAGCGGCAGCCAAGAGCCCGGACTGAATCGGTTAAATACTTCGTTGAAATCAGGAAATTGTGTGAGGTCCGTAACACTGCCTCTGATGGCATAATCAACCGGCAAATCCTGTGATAATCCAAGCGCTATATCCGGTTGAAGCCCCGCTGCATTTGACATAACTAACAGCTGCGGATTCGGAAGCAGATTAACTTTCACCTTTATGCCTGTTGCTGGCGTAAACAGCTCATCGGTAAGCTCCTGCAGCTGTGTGACATAATCACGTCCACGCTGCACCCATACATTTAGCTCCTTGTCATCCATGTCGCTCAGGCTTTCTCTTGAATGAAAGGAGTAGACGAAATTAGCGAACAGTCCTACCGTCTTAGCAGCAAATGACGCCGTCATAGTTGGAAAATCCTTATTTAGAGGAGCGATGTAAATCTCGTCAAGCTGAAGCGGCTGCTTATAGAGATTAACGACAAAGTTATTAATTTTCTCATCAATAGAAGCAATCTCATCGATATGATAAGGAATCTCGTCAAGCTTCTTCAGCAGCTCCCGCAGATCTACAGCTGAAGAACGGAAACCCTCGCTTGCACTATCTTTGCGACCATTTACTTTAGCCATTTCGTCAGCCAACACATCTAAATTGGCTGCTGCTATTTCTAGCCTCTCCTTCAAGTCAGGCAGATCCCGTGCAATTTTCCATGTCCGGTTGCGATCAACTACTCCGCCTGTCAGTGATCGTAAATCCTGATCGACAGTGCGAAGCAAAGCACTTAAATTCTCAATGCCGCGAACGATTGGACTAACCGTCGAATGTGTAAGCGCCATGGATAGCGAATGCGTCCCTTTCTCTAAATAAACCGCATAAGGCTTATTATTTTCATCTGACAGCACAGTCCCCTGCCAAGCTGAGGCATAGGGAAAGCGATAGGTAAGAAACGTATCAAATGGTATTTCACCATCTATGCGAAT
This sequence comes from Paenibacillus sp. J31P13, assembly GCF_056269295.1. NCBI lineage: Bacteria > Bacillati > Bacillota > Bacilli > Caryophanales > Paenibacillaceae > Paenibacillus > Paenibacillus sp. J31P13. The sequence continues at coordinate 327,584 of NZ_JBWDNR010000001.1, read as the reverse complement.
GGTTCGAAAGGACGCCTTCTGTGAGAACCTGCTTTGCAGTGTTCGAAGAGCGATTTTGTATAGACCCGTCTCCGGCACCTCAAAGGTCCATGACACCTCTTGATTCGGCCAATCCCAGCTTACGCCTCCGACCGTGTTATACGTGATTCTACCCTTCGCAAGGGGAACGGTACGTCGATCGCGATCAGACATCATTTGAACGGATGGATCATTTTTGGAGGTCATTTGCTCCGCCTGCAGCGTGATGACCTTCCCTTCTACCCGATCACTCTGCGGATTGGCAGCCAATGCTTCCTCATAAGTGGGAAGCTTCTGTGGCGGCTGCAGTGAGATTTCGCTAATAGCAACGGGCTCATAGCCTTCGAAGCGAAGCGTATGGGTTCCTTTCGTAAAATGCCACTTAAGGGGCTCAGCATAATTGGCACCTGAGTCGATAAAGGGGAATGTTGACCATTTAGATATATCTACAGAGGTTGGTCTTATTTGATCGCCATCGTCGTTTATTTGAGGCATGCCGCTATCCCGCCACTGTCGGTATAACGTAATGGAGGAGGATTCCCGAAAAGGACGCTTACCATCTACCTTTACATCCCACACAATGGGTCTCGTAAAACCTTTTCCAAGCAGCGGATGATAGGTAGTATGAATTTCATAAAGTCCATCTTGAGCAACATTGAACGTATACTCGATCCAGTTCGCATCTGTCGAATTCCAAATTAATACATTTTCTTCCCCTTCATAGCTGCCAACCTCAATCACCTTATCATCGGATCTCCGGGAAGGAGTCGCTCCGTTAATGATGACCGACTCTTGCGCTGCCTTAACCCCTTTCTCCTGCAGCCCGCTTAATACTTTCGCATAATAAGGCTCAAGATCTGCCTCGGCAAGAGACGTATTCTCCCACCAGGCAAAGGACTTTTCTAATTGATTCGGCTGGTACGGTCCGGCTTTAAGCGCCGAATTTGCACGTGATGCCCAGCCTACGAAGAAAAGAACAAGAAGTCCTGCAATAGCGAGTGGAAAAACGATTTTAAACGTTTTTGACTGTATGATTTTGCTCACCATATAACATTACGCTCCTTTCCGAACGACTCGTTAGATCGTCATTCGTTTACCGCTATCTGTATCGAAAAATAAAGCCTTGGACATATCCGGTACAATACGAATCTTCTCATTTTCCTCGCAATGATAATGAGCATGAACCCTTACAACAAGCAGTCGATCTTGCCCGATATGCAAATGCAGGAAACGATCGGCTCCCATCAGCTCGCTTACCTTGTACTCTCCCGTAATAATGGCGTCAGAGTACAATCCCTCCGGTCCGATATTTTCTGGTCGTATGCCAAGCGTTATTCGCTTATTCACTTTATTGTGATGGATAAGCACACGCGCAGCCTCTTGAGGAATGGGCAATTCAAACCGTGAGGTTCTGAACTTAAGAACCCCTGGCAGCTCCTCCGTCACTTTTCCCTCAATAAAATTAATTTGCGGTGAGCCTATGAAGCTGGCTACAAACATATTGTTAGGCGTTGTATAAACGACCTCCGGCGTATCGATTTGTTGGATGACACCATCCTTCATGACAACAATGCGATCAGCCATTGTCATCGCTTCAATTTGATCATGCGTGACATAAATAAACGTAGCGCCAAGCGTCTTATGCAGCTTAATGATTTCCATGCGCATTTGTACGCGAAGCTTGGCGTCGAGATTGGACAGCGGCTCATCCATAAGAAATACCTGAGGATTACGAACAATCGCTCGGCCAAGCGCAACTCTCTGACGTTGTCCGCCAGAGAGCTCCTTCGGCTTTCGGTTCAAATAAGGCTCAATCTCCAGCACGCGAGCAGCCCGCCGAACCGCCTGATCAATCTCATGACGCGGATGCTTGCGAAGACGAAGACCGAAAGCAATATTTTCGAAAACACTCATGTTCGGATAAAGTGCGTAGTTTTGGAATACCATCGCTATGTCGCGATCCTTCGGAGGCAAGTTGTTTACGAGCTGCTCTCCGATATAAACCTCGCCCTCGCTTATATCCTCCAGTCCTGCAATCATGCGCAGCGTGGTCGATTTTCCACAGCCGGATGGACCGACGAACACCAAAAATTCTTTATCCTTTATTTCTAGATGGAAGTCATTGACGACAACCTGTTTGTCTTTGCCATACCGCTTGTATAGGTGGTTAATACGGATGCCTGCCACAAGCCCACCCCCTTATCATTTGATCAATCAATTCTGTATTTACTGTGTTTTTCCAAGTGTTTCGAGATCCTTCTCGATCGCTTCCTGCGCCGTTCGCAACGCTGTATTGACATCTTGACCGTTAACCGCTATGTTTTTCGCTGCTTCATTTACATGTTTGCGAACCTTGCTCTCGAACTTATGCGGTCTAATGACATTGCGCGGCTCTGCTTTGAAAATATTTTCAATCTTCTTCCCTTCTAATACTGGAATATCTGCGCCGTACAGCTTCTCGAACGCTTCATTCTCTACAGTCGGAATTCGGCCGTTGCGAGCAAGCAGCTCTTGTACTTCATCCGATAGTACATTTGCGATTACTTGGAAGGCTTCATCCTTATGTTTGCTAGCTTTCGTCACGATTAAAGAGTGAACATTAGCCGCTTTGCCTGTTCCGAGGTTCTCACTAAAGTTAGGGAAAGGAGCAAAGTCCCAGTTCAGCTCGATGCCTTGCTGACGCAATTCTTCAAGCGGTCCTAACAAATGAGCGATATTGAAGGGAAGCATAGCTAAATTTTGTTCATTGAAGAATATGTCATCATCATTCGCATATTCAAAGCGGCCATCAGTTCCAATATAGCCTGGAACCTCGAAGCTCTTTTGCAAGGTGTCGAACACCTTTTTCCAGCCTGCTGTCGTAACATCCGCTTTGCCTGTATCTGGGTCTACAATAGATAGATCTATACCTGTTGAAATATTGGTTGGACCGAACAAATCAATGCCGATATAGTTAACGCCGTTATCCGTTCTCGTCACCTGCTTTCCAAGCTCGATCAGCTCATCCCATGTGGACTGATCATCCTTCGGATACGGGGCGCCGAATTTATCGAAAATGTCCTTATTATAGAAGAGAACAGGAAGATTAATGGAGAATGGAATAGCTGCTAACTGGTCTGGCTCTGAATATTTTTTGATCGTATCGAGAACCACTGGCTTCAAATGACTCAGATCTGTTTTGTACTTATCTACATAGGGCTGTAAGTTCTCCACTAAATCCAAATCCTTATAGGTTGTCGGAAGGAATGCCGTACCTGTGAAAATAATATCTGGCACCGTACCCGACGTAATAAGCGGCTCCAATTCAACATCCTCGGGAGCATCTACCCATTCAAGGGTAATATTCGGAAATTTTTTCTTTGTCGGCTCAACTAATATTTTTTGGAATTCCGTTTCTGTAACTGTAATTCCGGCTCTCAGCACCTTAAGCGTAACTGGCTCTGAATTGTCCGCTTTCACAGCTTCTGTTTTATTGTCCATTCCTGCCGCTTTGTTTGAAACGGTTGGTTTGCTACCTCCATTGGAAGAGCATGCTGACACCATCGCCAATACCAAAATGATACTTATGAGCAATAATCCTTTTTCTCTCATACTGAAGCACCCGCCTTATTTGATTTCAAATTTATGTCCATAAAAAAAGAAGACGTACTTCTAATTTAGAAGCACGTCTCCGTTTATACGGTCGACCCTATAATACAATTATTTAGCTAGGACATTTTCTCGGAACGCCTGTATGCCATCACTTGGCCCTAAGTACGATTAATGAATAACGAGGTCACAAGCCTCTTCCGGCATCCAGCGATTATCTTTGCCTTCCCATTTCACATTGCAGCCAATTGGATTCGTCAACGCTACGGCAACCTCACGTCCTGCTAAATAATCATCCAACGCATTTTCCAAATCATTGACAGTAATTTTCTCTGCTTCTCTCGGCGAGTCCGTAGCGCGACCTGTATAGATAAGCTTGCGATCCACATCAAATACGAAGAAATGCGGTGTTCTTAATGCGCCGTAAGCGAGTGCGGCATCCTGTTTCTCATCATAAGCATACGTCCAAGGAAATCCGTTCTCGTCTATCCGCTTCACCATGTTCTCATATGAATCATCAGGATATGAGGTTACACTGTTTGAGCTTATGCCGATGAAGGAAACACCTTGCGGTGCATATTTATTAACGGTTTGACGAGTTCCCTCATCGGAGCCTTTAACAAAAGGGCAATGATTGCTAGTGAAAAATACGACTAAAACCTTAGAATCAGCAAAATCAATCAAGCTATAACGCTTACCGTCCGTTGCAAGCAGGTTAAAATCCGGCGCCTGTTCACCAATTGTTAATGTAAAGGCCATAATATGCGCATCCCTTCTTCATTTAAAATACTTCCTCCGGTATTTTGTAATAAAAAAAGGAGACATTCCCCTAGTAGGGTATGTCTCCGGTTATCCGGTGGATCAGTTAATCTGATATTATCACATTATTCCTACCTGTCAAGTATGTTTAATTTTCTTCATGGTCTGTCACTCTATAATTAGAGCCACTTGGTTTCATTATTTCTTTTTTTTCAAAACGCACTTGACCGAAACCTATCACAAAGTATAAGATGACGACATGAATAACCAACTAAACAACTGTGAATAGTATTTTTAGTGGATTGAGGGCTCGCTAACTGTCTCGCTGCAGCATAACGAGGCCCTAGACAATCGACCGTTCAAACGGAGATGCACGCTTTATGTGCATCTCCGTTTGTTGTTTATTGGGGTGATGAATGGCTGGTGCAACCTAAGGAGGTGATAAGCGCATGTCCCATTTAGCAAATGAAAATCGATGTATGCACTGTAAAATCATTAACCGTATTCTTCCTTTGTGATCAACAAGGAGCTAAAAAACAAGATCTATTCGAGGTAAATAAGAGAGGGGTTTATTCTTTATGAAAATTCGCTTATTATCACTTATCGCTATTATTATTTTGACAATGATTACAGGCTGCGCTGGGCAAAGCGAGTCGAAAGAGAGCAACAAAGATGGAACGAAGAACCAAACTCCCGCAGCAACAAATGATTCTTCAACAAAAGAGCCTTCAGCAGCGCCAGTCACCCTTAAGTTTTATGTCGGGGGAGGAACGCTAACGGATACAGAGTTTAACACATTTTTCGTAGAGCCTGTAAAGAAAAAGTTTCCAAACATCACACTTGAACTCGTCAAGCCGGCAGAGGGTGTAAAACCAGCAGAGGTGCTCACCTCAAATGATGTGCCTGATATCATCTACTTAACAAGCGGCTCCTATCATGCTTTTCAAGATTTAGAGGTAATGGAGGATCTGACACCGTATATTGAAAAATATAAATTTGATACTGCTACTTTAAAACCTGTTTTGTTTGATACCATTAAAAACTTCTCGCAAAAAGGAGAAATTTTCACATTGCCATTCTCCTCTAACGTTGCAGCTTTATTTTATAACAGGGATATTTTCGATAAATTCGGAGTAGCCTACCCTCCTGACGAACAGCTTACTTGGGATCAAGCGCTCGAAATTGGTGAGAAGCTGACGCGGACAGACGGCGGTGTAAACTACGTCGGTATTGATCTGAACAACGGACCTGCTACACTACAGCGCAGCTACGGTATCGGAGCTCTAGATCCTATAACAGGTAAGCCGATACTCCAATCTCCACAATGGCAAAATGTTTTCCGTGCTTTAAAGCAAAGCTTTGATATTCCAGGATTTGTTCAAGGCGACAAGTATACGTATGACCGCGATGCGTTCCTAGTAGATCAGAACATTGCTATGCGACCAACCCTTCTCGCTAACGTAATTGGGCCTCTAGAAGAGCTGCGAGCACAAGGCAAGCCGCTTAACTGGGATATTGCTCCGATTCCGAACTTTAGTGACAACCTCGGAGTTAACAAGGAAGCAAATGTTCACTCTCTCGTCATTTCAAGCGTAAGCAAGCATAAGGATGAGGCATTCCAGGTCATTGCCCACATTTTATCAGAGGAAGTACAGACGATCGTTGCAAGAAACGGACGCGTGCCTGCTATCGTTAATCCTGGGCTGGAGAAGCAATTCGGAGCGGATATCGAGGTGCTGAAAGATAAAAAGATCGCAAATATTTTCACAACAGAGCCATCCGAACTTCACGTGCATCCACTCGAAAATGATGTTTCCAAGCACTTAACGAAAGCATTCGAGGATATTGCCCTGCATGGCATTGATATTAATACAGCAGCTCGAACAGCGGAGGATGCTATTCTGAAAGAGCTGGAGACGATCAGTAAAACACAATAATAACTAGTTAAATAGCTATTACAAAATAAAGGATGCCTCCTTGCAGACTAGCTGCTTTGGAGACATCCTTTTGTATGCTAAAAATTAATGGCGTTTGCTTGTTGCAGAGTTCAATTTATTCGTATCAAATCGTTTTCGCTCTGTCCGATCTATTTGTACAATTTGTCCGTCATGAACCGTAATCTGAACACTGCCGAATTCGATACCCAATACCTGCTCCTTGATTTTTTTCAGCCATGCATCTGTCAATTCCACAGATCGAGTCATCTAACATCCTCCCTCTACATTTGAAAATTGTTAATAAGGGAAGCCGTCGCAGTGACAACGTTCCCTTATTGACCTCGTTTTTTATTTAACTGGAATAGGTAAAATACTCTCGCTTAAAGGACGGCGACCCGTCGGAAGCTCTAGATTGTGGAAGGAGGCATCCAAAGTATCCAGATCACCTCGATAGCCTAATGCAATGACTGCATGAGTCGCAAGGTTTTCTGGGATTTGCAGAACTTCGCGCGCTATCTCATGATCAAAGCCTCCAACCGCTCTTGTTGATAACCCTAGCAGTTTGGCTTGCAGAGCCAGTGTTGCCCATGCCGCTCCTGCATCAAAAGCGTGAGCGCCGTTCACATCTCCATTTTCCTTAACCCTCTCGGAAACGAGGAGCAGCAATACAGGAGCTTTAGACGTCCACAGTTGATTTCTTGGCTTGATAAAGGATTGAAACAGCTCATGCTCGTTCGCATTCTGCGCAACGTAGAAACGCCATGGCTGGGCATTGCTAGCTGAAGGTGCCCAACGCGCCGCCTCTAACACCGTATGAAGCACCTCATCACTGATTTTCTGATCCGAATAAGACCGCGGTGACCAGCGATTCAAAATAAGAGGATGTACAGGGAAATGGGGTCTCCTGTTCTCCGCTACCTCTTTGTTGTAATGCTGTAAAACTTCTGCTTCCGTGTTCAATCCAACTTTACTCATGTTCATTCATCCCCTAATCTTCTTATAATAATAGAAATGATTCCGTTGTTTTTATGAGTTCATAGCTTTTCAATCGGATTAGCTCGTTTGCACCTTAACGTCAGATACGCCAGCAATTTGCACGGGTCGAGGCGGCAATATTCGATCAATAAATGCAGTCTGATCAATGGATGCCAGCTTTGTGCGTCCAGGCCCCCAACCAATCTTCTTTCTCCAGCTCCCCAATATACCTTGCTCCGCCAGCTCGCTCTCATTGACCTCAACTTTTTTATCCGCATATGGCGATACATAAAGCGCATCAACCGGGCAATAGGCTTCGCATATAAAGCAGGTCTGGCAATCCTCTTGACGTTTAATGATGGGTGCAGCATCGGGAACCTTATCGAATACATTTGTCGGGCATACCTTCACACATAAATTACATTGTATACAACGATCATCGCTTACGAGCTCAATCATCCTGCTTGCACCCCCTTCAGCTTCTCAGGCTCAGGAGAAGCATTCAAATTATTTCCCGGGTCATTCGCTTGCTCAGGCGCTTCTGATTCCGGTCGTACTTGAATATCCTCAAGACCTGCTACAAGCAGACGATATTGCTGCTTCGGATCGACATCAGGATATTCTGCAAGTCCGTGAAGACCCGAACCGCGTGTCTCTTTCCGAGCTAGCGCAGCTGTATAAATCCATCTCGCAGTCGCTGCCATTGCCGCGGCTTCTCTGGCATGTACGCGTTCATGAACGGTTTCAGGAGCTTGCTCATTCACCTTTGGCCACAGCTTATGAAGCCTCTCAAGAGACTCCGTTATGCCAGCTTCTGTCCGGAAATAATTGATATCAAGCGAGAGCATCTCATTTTGTATCGCCTTGATCAGCTCGCGAGTATCAACAACAGCAGCAGCCTCAGTCCCTTGAGATTCATTTCGCAAACCATATTTCCCAGCAGCACGAAGCTGGCGTGTTTCCGCATCAATACCGCTCGATAATGCAAATTGAGCTGCGCCTTTTCCAGCCCAAGTACCCGAACAAATCGCCCATGAAGCGTTAAAAGCACCTCCGCCTGATGCGGCACCCGTAATGCGTTCTCGCGATGCAGCATCTCCTGCTGCATAAAGCCCACGAACCGTTGTTCCGCATTCCTCGCTTATGATTCGGATTCCGCCCGCTCCACGAACCGTGCCTTCATAACGAAGCGTAAGTGGGAATGGCTCCTTAAATACATCGATGCCAGCACGGTCATATGGCAAGAAGAAAATAGCATGTGAGCTTCGAAGAATCGCTTGTTTCTCAGGTGTATCTGCCTTATTCATAATGGCGTACACGGGACCTTTTTGCAGATGCTTAGCTAAGAAATCTCCTTTTCGAAGACCAGGAAGTTGATTCCCATCTTGATCATAATAGGTCGCCCAACCAAGAAGACGTGATCTCGTATTCGTGCTGAATGCAGGACTCGGTGCAAACTGCCGAGTAAACTCCATACCTGAAAGATCAGCCCCAAGCTCAGACGCCATCAAATACCCGTCGCCAGTCAGTACATTGCAGCCAAGCCCTTTGCTTAAAAAAGCGCAGCCTCCCGTAGCAATAACTACAGCATTAGCTCGTACCTCCCATTCCGCATCCTTCTGACGCGATATACCTCGTGCACCGCCAACCCCATGCTCATCAGTCAGAAGCTCTAATGCTGGTGAATGATCTAATATTTTGACGCCAGCCTTCTTGACGACACGACGCATTAAACTCATATACTCAGGACCCTGCAGATGATCTCGCATTGGTGTGCCATTCTCATCTCGAACAAAGGGATAGCCCCATTTCTCCACGAGCTCCAAATTAATATAAACCTGATCCAGCACGCGATGAATCCATTCACCCTCCGCCAAATAACCGCCCGACTTTAGCCGCGCTTGTACGGCTGCTTCTCTCAGTTCCTTGTCAGGCGGCAAATAGAGAAGATTTGTCCCTCCGGCAGCAGTCGCACCGCTTGAGCCGAGATAACCTTTATCGACAAGTACCACCTTGGCGCCTTGTGATGCCGCACTCCATGCTGCCCATGCGCCAGCTGGTCCTCCGCCAATAATTAATACGTCTGCTATTAGTTTTATATTTTTATCTTCACTCATCATCATGCCTCCTTCTTAGTCCAAACTTGTACATTCACATAAAAAAAGAGACGTAGATTCGCTATCGAATCGTACATCTCCATTTGAATGGTCAATGGCCACAAAAGATCACTTATAATTCCTAGTGGTATAGTATGAAATTAATTTTTATAGTATCATCGAAGCTATTTATTGTCAACAGATTTATCCCTTGGGGATAATCGAATCATTCGAAATCCCCCATTATCATCTGATCCAATGTCGTTCCAGCTAGAACCATGGGATATACATTCTCATCCTTCGGGATGACAAACTCAACAAGTACAGGACCAGGTGTCTGAAGAGCCTCTTGCCAAATACGGGACGCCTCTACTTTGTTGCTTGCTCTTAATCCCTTCATTCCATATGCTTCAGCGAGCTTTACGAAATCGGGACTACCAGCAAGATTAATCTGGCTAAAGCGTCTCTCATACATGAGTTCCTGCTGTTGCTTAACCATCCCTAATACTTGATTGTTAATTACGACAATTTTGACAGGAATATTATGAATAGCACAAATAGCCATCTCTTGTGCGCACATTTGCATGCCTCCGTCACCATTTATAGAAACCACAAGTCGATTTGGATTTCCGATCTGAGCACCTATTGCAGCCGGGAAGCCGAATCCCATTGTTCCAAGTCCTCCCGAAGTAATCAATGAGCGGGGATGCTTGAACTTATAAAATTGTGCAGTCCACATTTGATGCTGGCCTACATCCGTTGTAATGATCGCATTCCCTTGCGTTGTCTCATTGATCATTTCTAAAACATATTGAGGTTTAAGCTCCGTTTCGGAATCCCTGTAGCGCAATGGATACAGTTCTTTGTTTTCCAGCACCTCAGTGATCCAACGGTCTGATTGAGAAGACACTGCTTTTTTATTTGCATATTCGAGAACCGCTTTTATATCGCCGACGCATGCTATATCCGTTTTGATGTTCTTTCCAATTTCTGCAGGATCAATGTCAATGTGAGCAATCCGTTTGGCATGCGGAGCAAAACCATCAAGTTTCATCGTTACCCGATCATCAAATCGAGAACCAATAGAAATAACTAAATCTGCGTTTTGGATTGCCATATTCGCTGTATACGTTCCATGATGTCCTAGCATACCAAGCCACAGATGGTGATCACTTGGAAATCCGCCCAAACCAAGCAATGTAGTTGTCACCGGAATGTTCGTTTTATTTACGAACGCAAGGAGCTCATTTGATGCATTGGAATAAACGACTCCCCCTCCAGCTATAATCATTGGCCTTTCCGATTCCGCAATAACTTGAATGAGTTTATCGATCTCTGTTTGATCCGGACTCGGACTCGAATGGTAGCCGCGTAAATTCATTTTGGTAGAAGGTTGTAAAATCATTTTATGATTGGACACGTCTTTAGGGATGTCGATTAATACCGGTCCTTTCCTTCCCGTGTTCGCAATATGAAAGGCTTCATGAATAATCCGAGGAAGATCATGCACATCACGAACGGAGTAATTATGCTTCGTTATTGACATTGTAATACTAATGATATCCGCTTCCTGAAATGCATCAGTACCCGTAACGGTTGTTGGAACATTGCCAGTAATGATAACAAGAGGTACAGAATCCATATAGGCAGTAGCAATACCGGTTACTAAGTTTGTCGCTCCTGGACCAGATGTGGCGATACAAACGCCCACTTTTCCTGTCGACCGAGCATAACCGTCTGCAGCGTGGATAGCTCCTTGCTCATGTCGAGTCAGGATGTGTTTAAAGTCTGGATTATTTACCATTGCATCATAGATGTATAGGACATTTCCGCCCGGATATCCAAATACACATTCAACTCCCTCCAGTAGTAATGTGTGTAAAAGAGCCTCTGATCCTGTTATTAATTCCTGAGAGTGCTGATGCAAATTGTTCGTAGACATTTTGGGTTCCTCCATTTGACTTCCTCCTTAAATATAAATAACCCCTCTCATCCCTAGGCGACAGAAAACAACTGTCTAGCCTAGGGACGAAAGGGGTAAATTTTCGTGGTACCACCCTGATTTACTGAAATCTTGCGATTCCAGCCTCATGAGGCAAGGTTCTATCCTTACCTTCAGCACGATAACGTGTACCATTCCGTTTGAGTCTACTGGCAGAACCACCAAATCGTTAGTTTCCGCTTTCGATCAAAAAGCTCCGAGACGACATCATACAAGGTTTATGGCAAAGGTCTCAGCATTTCCTTTGCTCTCTGAACATAAAGTCCCCTGTATTTTATTCTCTTCAACGCTTATTTTATTTCAAAAATATAAAACCCCTCTCATCCGCAGGCGACAGAAAACCAACTGTCTAGCCTAGGGACGAAAGGGGTAAATTTTCGTGGTACCACCCTGATTTACTGAAATCTTACGATTCCAGCCTCATGAAGTAAGGTTCTATCCTTACCTTCAGCACGATAACGTGTACCATTCCGTTTGAGTCTACTGACAGAACCACCTAACCATTAGTTTCCGCTTTCGATCAAAAAGCTCCGAGACGACATCATACAAGGTTTATGGCGAAGGTCTCAGCATTTCCTTTGCTCTCTGAACATAATGTCCTTGTATTTTATTCTCTTCAACGCTTATCGATTATTTTGTTGGTAATATATTAGCACAACGTCTAGGATGTTACAACGTACAAACATAACCTAAATACAGATATTTCTAGCTTACATACTAGTCATTTTCCTTCTTTTTTCACCTCTGTTTCCCATCCATCATAATCTCCATCAAACCTCTCTGACATTTCCACCAAATAGTCTGTTAGCTCATCAACCAAATTAGCATGCAGTTCACTTATTTTTGAAATAACGATAGAATAATTATCATTACCTTTAATTTCATTTATGATTTCAAACTGCTCTTCTAGAATCGCTTGTTTAAATGCCTCTCTATTATCTGCTTCTTTAAAATAGATCCAATGCTCAATGGACCGCTCAACCGTTAAAGGGTCTCCCATATCCTCAATAGACTGGATTAAATTACGATTACTAATATGTTGAAGCTGATACTTGTTGGGAAAGAGATAATCAAAATAAAATTCCCATGGTTCATTTTCATTAATAGAATAAATTCTATATTCATACTGATGCTGAGCTAAGTAATTCTCTGCTAAGTTACGAATATGATCATACTCTTCCTCGGAACTATAGTAATAAACATCTCTCTCACCATCCGTAGTTAGTCTCCCAACATTAATATAGTTATTCCCTAATGAGTCATTAATTAAATCCTCTAGCTCATTAAATAAATCTGCTTCAGCATGAATAGCGAAGCCATTATCGTTGGGATTTTTAATGAATATCTTTAAAGCCAGAGGAAATCTGTAAATACTTTTATTCGTCTCATCAGCTACATTCATATCTAGCACAATTGATGCAATCTTATCTTCAATATATGGAAAATAAACATCCCAATGCTCTGACATATAGAAACCCCGTTTCGTTTTAGATTAAAAAGCTAAATACATCTCTGTCAATTATTTTTTCCAATTCTTACAAACTAGTATATACATACACACTGAAATCTATCAATTTACATATACTGATTGCAAGTTTAATAAAGGAGATGATGCTAGTGTCCAAAAAGGAAAAGTTTAAAAGCTCGGGAAGTCGAAGTGGCGGTTCCAAAAGCTCTGGAAACCGAAGTCAGGGTTGTAAGAGTTCAGGGGATCGAAGCGGCGGTTTCAAAAGCTCTGGAGACCGAAGTCAGGGTTGCAAAAGTTCAGGAGATCGCAGTTGCGGTTGCAAAAACTCTGGAAACCGGAGTCATTGCTGCAAAAGTTCAGGAGATCGAAGCGGCGTTAACCTCATTCTTTCGCAGATTGGAGTAGGCACACCGAATATCAGAATTCATTTTAGCGGCGGATTCCATACTGGAATATTCTTAGGCATTGTTGCCAATAGTGTCGTTATTAATGTGAAGGGTGTCGTCTCTTATATTAAGATTACTACAATTACTGCCGTCGATGTGGGTGTCCGCTGCAGGTTAAAAAGAAAAACCAAATGTAAATGCAAAAAAAAACACTAAATAAGGAAACTGGAGTTCCTGCAACTACGGAATTCCAGTTTTCCAATCCCTTTAATTTTCGATACTCATTTAGGCTTCGAAACAGCCACTGATTGATTTAGTTTCCCCTTTAGTTCCCTATAAAATCACTCTGTTTTATTGATATGAATAGCTTTACTTCTTAAAGCCATGATCCGTAATTGGCTTGTAACACTTAATATAGTGAATATTGGAAATATCAAATCATTCATAGCGTACACATCATCAAATAATGGTTCTATACCAATTATTATAGCCATAGGGATCGAAATTGCTCTTACAACAATCCAAGCTGTAAGTGAATGCCACATGAATATTCTACTCATTTTGGTCTCAACCACCTTTCACGGTTAGCTTGAAACGAAATTAGACATCTTCATTTAAATGAGCTTTCATATACATTTCTAAATCCGGACCTTGTGAATTTGCTAATATGTGATCGACCCAAGCCCCCCTCTCATAATGAAGAACTCGCATCTCCCATACACACATATTAGGGCCGCTAAGCGTAATCTCTTGCATGTCACTAGGAGACTCAAATGGTGATCATTAATAGGTTACATAGAACATTCGGGGAAATCATGAGATAAATTGAAATCATACACTATATATTCTCCAAAAATTGACTATGACCTTTCAATAAAGAAGGCCGCCGATTTAATAATCGGCAGCCTTCTTCCTATATTTGCTCAATAACCTCATCTATTTATAAATAACGCTGCCACCCTTAACAAACTCCTGCGCCTTCTCTAACATACCTGCTTCAAATGTATCCTGTTCCTCTTGCTCCAGAACTCTCGTAGATTGACGGATATCATGTGAAATCCTCATGCTGCAAAACTTCGGTCCGCACATGGAACAGAAATGTGCCGTCTTAGCTCCTTCGGCTGGCAATGTCTCATCATGATATTCGAGTGCCCTCTCCGGGTCCAATGATAAATGAAATTGATCACGCCAGCGAAATTCAAAGCGGGCTTTAGAGAGAGCATTGTCGCGATCTTGCGCACCCTTATGTCCTTTTGCTAAATCTGCTGCATGAGCTGCTATTTTGTAAGTGATAACTCCTACACGTACATCTTCCTTATTCGGTAAACCAAGATGCTCTTTAGGAGTGACATAACATAGCATAGCCGTGCCGAACCAACCAATCATCGCCGCGCCAATGGCAGAAGTAATATGATCATAACCGGGAGCAATATCTGTCGTAAGTGGACCTAATGTATAGAAAGGAGCTTCATTGCACATTTCAAGCTGCTTATCCATATTCTCTTTAATCAAATGCATTGGCACATGTCCCGGTCCTTCGACCATGGTCTGAACATCATGACGCCAAGCGATTGCGGTTAATTCTCCCAATGTCTCTAATTCAGCAAATTGTGCTTCATCATTAGCATCAGCAATGGAACCTGGACGCAGCCCATCACCTAGTGAGAAAGAGACATCATACTTCTTCATGATTTCGCATATTTCTTCAAAATGTGTATATAAAAAGTTCTCTTTATGATGTGCAAGACACCAAGCCGCCATGATGGAGCCGCCTCTTGATACGATGCCTGTCATTCGCTTTGCAGTAAGCGGAATATAGCGAAGCAAAACGCCAGCATGAATGGTGAAATAATCAACCCCTTGTTCGGCTTGCTCGATAAGGGTATCGCGATAAATCTCCCATGTTAAATCTTCTGCTTTACCATTCACTTTTTCTAGTGCTTGATATATGGGTACCGTTCCAATCGGAACAGGAGAATTACGAATGATCCACTCACGCGTTGTGTGAATGTTTTTTCCCGTGGATAAATCCATGATGTTGTCTGCACCCCAGCGTGTCGCCCATCTCATCTTCTCCACCTCTTCCTCTATGGAAGAGGATACCGCGGAATTTCCAATATTGGCGTTGATCTTCACCAAAAAATTCCGTCCGATGATCATCGGCTCACTCTCTGGGTGATTGATATTCGCTGGAATAATGGCACGACCGCGCGCGACCTCATCCCTTACAAATTCCGGTGTTACGTTCTCACGAATGGCAACGTACTCCATTTCCGAAGTAATGATTCCCTTACGTGCATAATGCATTTGAGTGACATTCTTTTCTCCTTTTGCTCGCAGCGGTTTTCGTTGAAGCGCTGGAAATACTTCAGCCGCGGCTTTACCCTGCGCGTTTCCGTTATCTTCAGGCTTTATGGCTCTTCCTTCATAAGCTTCTGCATCTCCGCGTTCCTCGATCCACCTTAAGCGATTGGGCTGCAAGCCTTGACGGATATCCGTATGGGCATCGGTATCCGTATAGGCACCACTTGTGTCATAGACTTGAATCGGTGCATTCTCCTCATCTCCGTGAATGCCCGAGGTTGGACTGAGTGTAATTTCCCGCATGGGCACCAAAATGTCTGGTCGTGAACCCTCTACATATACTTTTTGACTTGCTGGAAAAGCTGATAGATTAATTGGATCCTTCTTCATTTCGCTTGTCATCTCAATTCCTCCTATAGGGTGATTTGATCAAGCGGAGTATGTTCTACTCCATAAAAAAGGCCGCCCCTGAATAAGAGGCGGTCTTAGAGTAGACAAATAGAAATAAAACTCCATTTCCTCCGCTGGCATTATCCAGATCAGGTTTGACGGTCGATAGTTATAACTATCCTCTCAGCCTGGTCCCACCAAGCTCCCGTGACTATATAATTGCTACTCAAGAGTATAACTCAAAAGTAAGAAATATCCAAGTATACTTCATCATTTAAAAGCAATCATGGGAGAAATCCCATTAGTTTTTTTACCTGGTTTGCATTTTCTGTCGTAGTGAGTATTTCTAGAAGTGTAAAGGCTACTGTAAAAGCCGTTGATGGGTTAAATGAAGTAATGATATGGTTATCTATGACGACGGGTTGATCTGGAATGACGTTTGCTCCCATCTCTTCTAATTGAAATTGTCGCTTACGATTATTTAGATTATAGGTCGTCGCGTTTCGCCCCTTTAGAATCCCACTTTTACCAAGCGGCAGCGCCCCTACACAAATGGATGCGATGATTTTCCCTTGTCTATCAAATTCACGGATAAATTGGAGCACATCGGCGCGATAGGCATCTTCGTAAAAACCGGCTTCTTCAAATCCGCCTGGTACGGCTAAAGCATCAAATTGTTCAGCTGTCACCTCTGATAAAACCTTCTCAGGTATTACCGTAAAATTCCAGGTGCATTTCAGTTCCTTTCGTGTTCCAACTGTAACAAGTTCCGTTGATCCATCTCCCTCTGCTTTATTCCATCCGATCACATCTGTAAACACGCTTGCTTCAACGGCTTCAAAACCATTCGGTAGAAGTAAACATACTTTTTTCACATGAATCATCTCCTTTGTATTGAATCATATGATAGAATAACTCATCAGTAAAATTGAAATAACTAATTTATATATTTAGAATTTCTGATAACAATCCCGATACATGGAGGAGATAGAAATCGAAATCCGTCAATTTCAATCATTCAAAGCAGTCGTGGAGTTGAATAGCTTCACAAAGGCAGCTCAAAGTCTCCAGTACTCACAGGCATCTATCACTTCTCATATACAGCAGCTTGAAGATGAGATTGGTGTTCCTTTGTTTGACCGATTAGGCAAGCAAATTCAACTCACCATGGTAGGGCAGGAACTTTATCATTATGTAGTAGAGTTACTGTCCGTCTATTCAAAAATTACACATATTTCTTCTGATGACTCCACAATAAAAGGTGATCTCCGCATAGGTGCATCCGAAACGATGACCGTATACAAACTTGGAGAGGTGTTATCCACGTATAAAATGCAATATCCAGAGGTTACGATATCCCTAATAAATGATAATTGTATGCCTCTGCGTGAACGACTGCATTCAGGTGAGCTAGACATTGCGATAACATTAGAACCACAGGTTAGCGATCCACAACTAATAACTGAAGTCTACTCCGAAGAGCCTTTGGTCTTTGTAGGGGAAAGTAACCATTCGATTAAAACCATAGAAGAGGCAAATGGTGAGTGTATCATTTTTAGTGAGAAAAATTGTTCGTTAAGACGATTCTTTGAAGGATATTTAGTTGAGAAGGGAATTGGGACATCTAATTATTTGGAATTCACAAGTATGGAGGCTATGAAACAGTGTGTTGCAAGCGGATTAGGGATTAGCTTGATGCCAAACATAAGTGTGGAAGCATTGCTGCGAGACAATAAACTGAAAATGATAGCATCTTCTTGTGAAAATCTTATGTTTTATGCCCAAATCTCTTATCATAAAAATAAATGGTTGTCCAAAGCTCATAGGAAGTTCATTGAGATGGTTTTGAGCCATGATTCTAAATAGTCCGATGATCTTTAATAAAAAAAAGAAGCCCCAAAAGGGACTTCTTTACCTAGTCTTTAATTGCTGCTATCATGAGGAAAATAGGACGACGAAGCTCATCGCGCATGCCGTCAATCGATTCCAGCATTTCTTGCGTCGGTTGAGGCTCCGAAACCTTCGTAATTCTAAAGCCTGCTTGAATCAGTCCGTTCATATGAGTAGCAACCGTTCTATGGTATTTAACGACATCATTGTCCAAAAATCTTGCATGCCGCGACCCTTCACTGCTGTAATCATCAACTGGCCAATGCAATCTCTCACCATTCGGTCCGTAGTGCCAGTCTTGTGCAGCAAGCGCAGTGAAAACCGGATGTTCAAATGAGAGAACGAAAGTCCCGCCAGGGGCTAAGCATTCATAAATTTTGTTGCAAATACTATCGAAATCCTCCACGTAGTGGAGTGCAAGCGAGCTTAGCACCACATCAAATTCCCCTGCTGGAAAATCGATGTCTTCGATAGCAAGTCGTTGATACGAAATGTCTGAATCATTGGTCATCGCTCTAGCCCGCTCCAACATATTCTCTGAAAGATCTACGCCCACCACTGACTTAGCTCCCAGTTCACGCGCATATCGGCAATGCCAGCCAAAGCCACAACCAAGATCAAGCACCTTTTTATCGCGCAGCTCAGGAAGCATTGCACGGAGCTCCGTCCATTCCCCAGCAGCATTTAGTCCATCAACCGAACGAGGCATCTGGCTGTAATTTTCAAAAAAACCTAAATCATCATATTTATTTTGTTTCATAAAATGAAAGCCTCCACTATTGAATATTATTGTCTGGTCAAAAAATAATGTTTTGTATTGAGTCTCTAACATTCTTTTTAGATGACTTGAAATTTCTTAAGGGCATATGCTAAGCCATCCTCATTAACGCTTTTCGTCACGAAATCTGCCTTTTCTTTCAAACTATCGCTTGCATTTCCCATGGCAATCCCAATCTTAGCCGCTCGAAGCATCTCTATATCATTTCCACCATCCCCGAAGGCCATTGCTCCTTCCGAACTAATGTTAAAATGTTTTAATACCTTTTTTAATGCTCTCGCTTTGGTGTTGCCTTTTCTCTCAATATTATACGCGTTTGGTATATTACTTCCCCAATGATAAAACTGAAGATCGCTTGACCATTTATTATAATCTTCAATAACACCCTTGTCTAAAAATAAACACATACCCATATATTCCACAACATGCTCAGGGAACAGATTCGGAATCTCATGGCAATCTATATGTTTCAAAATGGGTAGAGCAATCTCTTTCGCTTGTCCGTTTGAGTATGATTCTTCTATGCCGAAACAAGATAAATGATCGCCCTTTACATGGCTTATTTCGACCAAACGATCAGAGTCTTCCTTGGAAATAGGGTCTTTGTAAATTTCTTTTCCATCCAATCTTATGTAAGCACCGCTAAAGTTAATAAAGTTATGAACACCAAGCAATTCCCCTACCGACTTTGCAAAAAAGTATGATCGACCCGTAGCTAATACGACATGAATACCTTTTTCTTGTAATTTCTTGATGCTTTGAATAGCTGATACCGGTACTTTCTCTGTTTCATTATCTACAACGGTTCCGTCAACATCGAAGAAAACAATTTTTATACTCATTAAATTCCCCCGCTATGGTTCCATTCTATCATTAATGCGAATAGACCTGCTTTCTTCTAAGCTTCAATCATAACCGCCTTCTGCTGCTGGCAGTTCCTTATATACCGCTTTTTCCTCAACGATGTTTCGTATAAATTCTCGTAATTCCTTTAGCTGCTTGGCATCATCCGTTAGCTCGCAATTTTCCTCAGACCATACAAACGCTTCTTTTTTCCCAGCTACTGTTACTTCCCAATTATCAACACTATAAGGAGTCTGTAAGCACCCTTTTTTAGATGGTTTGAGCTTTTTCTTTCCCATTATATTAATCTTTTTCATTTTCTCATAAATACTTTGCATCTCATCCGTTGTAAAAGTAAAGCTTGCATTCGCAGTTCCCTTCACAACCAAATCTTTTGTAATTGTATCATCATAGGTATTAAATTCATTCTTATTAACTTCTCCGTAACCGTAACGAACCAAGAAATCGAAGTCGCTGGGCATTTCATTTGGCATACTATTTTGAACCTTATTTACTTCCTTAGTCCGATTCTCAACATTGGAGTTTGCCCCCCGCTCCGTTTCCGTACTACAGCCACTAGTCATCAATAATAGAACAAATAACATAGAGCATAATCGTTTCACATCTATTCCCCCTTAATTTTTCCATATAAAAGGATAGACGAAACTAGATCATTATTGTTGCAAACCCTTATCTTTCCCAGACTCTTGCCACATCCATCAAGACTAATCCATCGAAACGGAGTTTATAAATATCGGGCATATCTAGTCCCTTCCAAAAACTAATGTCATAGGATTTATCATAATACTTCATGATTAAGACCATCATGTTGCCATGCGTTCCAACCGCTATATTTTTACCCTTATTATTTTGCAAAAGCTCAAACAAGGCTTCTACTCCTCGTTTTTGTGCCACAACATTTGACTCTCCACCTTCCCATGCAAAAGATTCATCTTGCCATACCTTTGTTATGGCACTTTCAAAATCATCAATAGGATTAGAGGATAGCTCTCTTTCTTTGAATCCTTCTTTTATTATGATTTCAGTCCTCTTATTCTTAGAAATTCCTTCTACCGTCTCTATTGCACGCCTATAAGGGCTTGATATGACAATATCTATTTTCTCCTGTGAAAGAATTTGAGTTACTCCCCTTGCATCTTCTAGACCACGCGAAGATAGAGGTCTCCCCCTCTCATCTGCCGTATAAACCGAGTGTGCATGCCGAACCAAATAAATAGTCGTTATCATTTCTCTTTCCTCATTTCCGTTCAAATGATCCATCTCCTCGTTTATTTGAATCCTATATTTATTTGTGAGTTTTACTCAATGAAAGCTCCCCTTGCAAGGGAGATATTATCCAACTTATTAAATCATTTTCCGAATCACAAGTATAGATTAATTAGAAATATCTAACTCCTCATGAGAAAAAGAGCAGGCGCCACGGCACCTGCTCTGCAATCGTAAATATCCCATTTACGTTTCAATAAAACTTATATGTTTTAATCCTCTTGTTATACGTTTATGGAATGCTTCGTACGAGCGATTTGCGTAGCTTCAACCATGTTGCGCAAGGAAGCGACCGTTTCTTCGAATCCGCGCGTTTTCAATCCGCAGTCCGGATTGATCCAGAAAAGCTTTGGATCCAGTACTCGCAAGGCGCGTTCGATCATACTCGTCATTTCTTCCACTCGTGGAATACGCGGACTGTGGATGTCGTATACACCTAAGCCGATACCCAGCTTATAAGTATTCAGCTCAAAGCTGTGAATCAATTCACCATGGCTGCGTGATGTCTCGATTGAAATAACATCTGCATCCATTGCTTCAATGGAATTAATCATGTCATGGAACTCACAATAACACATATGCGTATGAATTTGTGTCGTGTCCTGAACCGTACAGGTAGTCATGCGGAATGCTTTGACAGCCCATGCTAAATAGTTCGCTTGATCCTCTTCCTTAAGCGGCAGTCCTTCACGAACAGCAGGCTCATCAACTTGAATCATACCAATACCTGCATCCTCAAGCGCCTCTACCTCTTGTCTAAGTGCATAGGCAAGCTGGTAAGCGATTTGCTCGCGCGTGATGTCTTCGCGGACAAACGACCAGTTCATTATTGTAATCGGTCCCGTCAGCATTCCTTTTACAGGACGGTCAGTCTTGGACTGAGCATACTTGGTTTCCTCAACAGTCATCGCTTTCTCGAATGCTACATCTCCAAATATAATTGGCGGTTTTACGCAGCGGGAACCATATGACTGTACCCAACCGTATTGGGTGAACGCGAAGCCTGCAAGCTTCTCGCCAAAAAATTCAACCATATCTGTACGTTCAAACTCACCATGTACAAGTACATCCAGTCCAATCTCTTCCTGAAGCTTAATCCAAATATCAATCTGCTCACGAATAAAGTTAGCATACTGCTCGTTGTTCCAATCACCCTTACGCCATTGTTGACGGGCTTTACGTACCTCTGCTGATTGCGGGAAGCTGCCAATTGTCGTTGTTGGAAAAATCGGCAATTGCCATTTTTGTTGTTGCGCAATATGACGCTCAGCAAAAGGCAGATTACGTTCTGGATTTTTCTCACTAATAGCAGCGACTGCTTGTTGAATTTCATTGCGATTACGCTCGCCAGATTGTTTGAGTGCCTTAAGGGCATTATCGCATTTTTCCAGCTCGTCTGTAATCAATGCTTCACCTGAAGTAACTGCCTTCACTAGAAGGACAATCTCATCCAGCTTCTCATCGGCAAATGCAAGAGCACCTTTTAGTTCTGGTAAGAGTTTTGCCTCATTTTTTACCGTGACCGGAACATGAAGCAAGCTGCATGAAGACTGTACAATTAGCTGTTCTGCCGTTACAAGTTGAGTCAACTCTTTTAAAAGATTCAGTTTATCGCGCAGCGACGCCTTCCAGATACCACGGCCGTCGATAACTCCTGCACCGAGAACCTTGTCTGATGGAAAACCGATTTTTTTAATCGATGATAGATTTCCCGACAGTCCATGTACGAAATCTAGTCCAATTCCTTTGACTGGCAACGCTATGATATCGCTGTAGTTTTCTACGGATTCAAAATAGGTTTGCAGCATGATGTTCAAGTTAGTCACTGACGAAGCAAGTGTCTCATAGATAGTCTTAAGGCGCTGAAGATCAGCATCGTTTAATTTTGTTACAAGAATCGGTTCGTCTATTTGTACCCACTGAACCCCTTCACGCTCAAGCTCTTGCAGAATCTGTACATAGAGCGGAAGCAATCTTTCCAGCCAAGCATCCGTCTCAGATTGGTTGTATCCTTTTGACAGCTTCAGGAAAGTTAAAGGTCCTACAATAACTGGCTTCCCTTCTATGCCGAGCTTTTCCTTAGCTTCTAGGTATGCTGTTAGAGGTTTATTTTCTGTAAGAACCGGTGTTGCTCCATCCAGTTCAGGTACGATGTAGTGATAGTTCGTGTTAAACCACTTGGTCATTTCACTTGCAGTCGCATCCTTTGTCCCACGGGCAATCCCATAATAAAGTGACAATGGCACAACGCCGCCCTCATAAGAAAAGCGCTTTGGAATAATTCCAAACATAGCAGCAGTATCTAGAATATGATCATAATAGCTAAAATCATTTACCGAGATGAGGTCAATTCCCTTCTCCTGCTGCTTACGCAAATGATTCAAACGAATTTCTTGCAGCTTACCGTGAAACTCTGATTCTTCGATCTTGCCTGACCAGAACGCTTCAAGTGCTTTCTTCCATTCGCGATCTGCACCAATACGTGGATATCCCAATACACTGCTTTTCACCATCGTGTAACACTCCTATACAAATTGTTACAAGAAAGATATCACGTATTAGCTGTTATAGTGTAACTGTATTAAGCTATACCTAGTTATAGCCTTTAGCTATACCCTCGTTTCACTTAGCTGTAATCCTCAATCGCTGCTATTTTTCCTGCTTTTATCTGAAATAATGACTCACCTTTTAGTTGAATCCTATCTCCACTTTTCAAACCATTTGGCAGGTTAACACCTAATATCCCTTCATAATTAATTTGCACTTCTACCTTTTCACCTATAACGTGATAGGCAGTAATGGTTTGAGACCGACTAGAGAAAAGTTTTGACGACTTTTCTGCCAACTCTCTAAACCCTTGTATGCCTTTGATTTCCGTGTTAACTTCACCATTTGAAACATTTCTAAACTGGATATCCTTATGTAAAAGATTGATCATACCCTCAACATCGAATGTATTATAAGCCTCAATATATTTTTCAATAATAGCTTTCGTCTCAGAATTAATCATGGCCGCACTCCTCTCATGGATATAAAAATATTCAACCTCAATATTCTATATTCAACGTATTCCCCACCATCTAGATAATTTCCTACACGTACATCTCACAGCATTGCAAGCAAGCACGCTACCGAAGCGCCTGCTCATCCATTTCTGATAACCATTCTATACA
The DNA here is from genome assembly GCF_056269295.1 of Paenibacillus sp. J31P13. Taxonomy (NCBI): domain Bacteria; kingdom Bacillati; phylum Bacillota; class Bacilli; order Caryophanales; family Paenibacillaceae; genus Paenibacillus; species Paenibacillus sp. J31P13. Next base: position 303,690 of record NZ_JBWDNR010000001.1, on the reverse strand, counting down.
TAGAGGAATAAAATCAGCATAGTCATTTATAGACCCAATTGTTTTTAATACTTCACTTGTTCCAAGCTTTTGTTCCATCTCATCCGTGCATTCCAATCCAAGGGATCGTCTAAAATTATAGTGTAACCATCCTAATTTACCTTTGAAACCAGCGTTCAACACATCACGCCAGTTGTCACCAATCTCTCCTCCATGATTTTGATAAGTGCTAATAATGGTATGAAAAGCATCTTTACTTAAATTACCCGATTCAAAGCCGGACCAATATAGCGCTACATCAATAAGTTCTTGTGTTGGATTGATCGTACCGGCGGCTTCCCAGTCAATAATGATCGGAGTATGGTTTTCATCCCATAGCACATTCTTTTGGTCCAAGTCCCTATGGCTGATAACCGTATGATTCATCAATAATTTCGCCGACGAATTTGCCAGCTCTTCCCAATGATATAACTTCTTCAAGTTATCTAACAGCAAGGTAGACCACTCCAGGTTATCTTGTTTTCCTTTAAGGGCATATTCATTCCAATCCACTAAGGATGCATGAAAGTCTTCATTCTGATTGTCGTCAATAAGTTGAGAAAAATCAGTTCTGTGTAGAGCCGCAAGTATCCCGCCAATCATTTTGCAACATGCCATATCAATCACCCCTGAGGGTAATGTCTTCCCTTGTACCCATGGAAACAATAGATAATATTGGCCATCCACCTCATGCATACACCTGCCATTTGATACGATTGCCGGCAGTGCGTTTATTCCATTTTTGCACGCCAGGTTTGCAACCTTTTCAGAAAACATATAGTTAGGCATGGCTGTTTTACGTTCCATAATTTGAGGATTTAAAGCTTTCACTGCATACTGTTGTTTGTCTGTTATTAATTGATACATTCTATGAAGGTAACCGCCAAATATTTGTTCTGGTTCCGTTGTTATTTTTCCTAAATTGTATTTTTCACATAGCTTTTCAAAATTCAAACGGTAATTTAAGTTTTCCATAGTCAGATACTCCGTTCGAGAGAAAGTAGTGGTGAAAGAGGGTGTTGCGCACAAAACAAAGGCTGCCGCATACTAAATGTCGGCAGCCTTCTCTGTTATCCTATAACACCATCATTCACTCAAATTCATATTAAAACCTCTCATAAGACCTAATAAATATAGGTTCGGATCAAATGAGATATTTCAGTTAATCTTCCAGTACATCCGCCTCTAATTCACCAGCGACCTCCATCATTATAGGAACCACTGCTGCATTAGTGCCTGACACATATATATCTCCCTGATAATGTCTAAATGGGATCTTCTTATCATTGTAGCTCCACATGAAGAAATCTCCTGCAATAGACATAGTGGTTGCGCCTGTGACCTTGAATTCTGTTGTATAGAAAAAATCAGGTTTGGTTGCAAAATACTGTTTGCACTCTTCTAAAGAGATGGTTTGGCCTGAATGTCCCTTTTCCTGAAATTCTCTTGTAATTCGATAGCGTTGACTCATAGAAATGCCTCCAATATTTTTCTAAACAAAGGTTCTTAAGGTTCTTTATCCTGCCAACAACCTTTGTTTTTTAGTCTTTTAAAAAGCAGCAAACAGGGTGTCCAATTGTATGAACATTGTCGTACTATTTTCATCATACCATTAGAGCGAGTCGATTCACAATTGAAAGAGAGTGTCATTAATTTATACAACTACGCTGTGGTAGTTGCTACTACGTTCCGCCCGCCGTTAGTTGAGAAAAGGCTGCCGTGAGACAGTCTTAACATAATTGAAACTTCCAATAATGTGGGTAATAATCAATTATTATTGAATATTAAAGACCCTTCTTAATTAGCTATTAAGAAGGGTCTTTTGCTTATTAAACTTATTCGTATTTATTTAATGAGATGATCATATGGTTGTATTTCCTTTTGATAAAACTCATATAGTTGTTTAATTGAAGAACTTGATAAGATATGACTGGCACGTTCGATTTTCTCACGTTCCCAATCGAACCAACGCATTTCCGTTAACTTTTCGATTTCTTCGTCTGTAAAACGTTTCTTTATCTCTTTAGCAGGGTTGCCGCCTACTACCGTATATGGTGGGACATCTTTTGTAACAACCGATCCAGCCGCAACAATGGCACCTTCACCTATTTTCACACCGGGCATAATCATTGCATTCATGCCAATCCAGGCATCACTTTCTATGATTGTATCCCCTTTGGGTTTGTAAGAAGTTTCAATTTGCTCTACAAACGGATACACAGTAATCCATTCAGGATGATGATTGTGGTTTCCACCCATTAGAATAATTACACCACTTGCAATGCATACATAATTTCCTATAATCAATTTATCTAAATGCCAACCATACTCTTTGATGGGGTTGAATAAGTTTCTTGATTTTTCATCTCCCCATAGGTATCTAACGCACCCATCTTCAAAATCATGATTATCGTAATAACCAGAGTAATAGGCGTATTCTCCCACTTCAATCAATGGGTTGGTGACAATATCCTTTAGATACTTAATTTCGGACCAGTGGTTAAACCGATGTTGTTTCATATAATTCCCTCGCTTCTAAGTAGTATAGATCATTTTTACTTAGAAGCTTAATGCAGTAGCTACATTCTTAAACCGTTTCAAACGACGAACCATCGTCCTCATCCTTTTCCTTTTTGATGGAGAAATTGTAACAAACAAATCATCTGTACGTCAAATACTACTCACAGTCCATCTGAACAATGACATAAAAAGTAACGAGTCCGGAACAAGTTGTGATATCAAACTATATTTGCCTTACCAAACTTAAGGCTAACATTTCCGGCAGCCTATTCTTTGAATGATCGTATTGAGATCATGTAACAAAAAATGGCCTCACTTCTTCTCGAAAATTCTACTAAAGTCTCGAACGAATTTCTTTTAAAAGCAATTCTTTTTCTTCTTCACTAATGCCGTCAGCGCATAATTTACGAGCAGCAACCGGAAGGATCCACTCCTCCACTTCATCGTATGTAATCGCTGAAATACGGTTGTATTCTTCCCAGAACACTTGGAGCATTCGCTCTCTAATTGAATCAAAGAAAAGAATGGCTTCGTTTGGCAAATTAGGAGGAAGGATTGCATGTCTTATCATGATCGTATATTCGGCTAAGTCTGCTTCTGGATTTCCAATAGAAGCATTCATCCAATCTATTAAAACAACCTTATCCTCTCGAATCATCATGTTCCCTGGATTTGGATCACCATGACAGAGCTGCTGTTTCATCGGTAAACGATCCAATCGCTCAATGATCTGATCCTTTTGGGCTGATGTTAAATAATGAGGACCGCGAATGAAATCCTTCATCATTTCTCTTTGAGGAGGTAAAGATAGATTGGTTCTGCTATGAATATCACTTAGTATCTGAGCGGTCCTTCTAACATTTTCATCAACGAGCTCTTCTCTACTCGTTCCTGTCGAAGAAGATTGTATAAACGCTTTGAAGTATCTTTCCATTAACGACTCTCCATAGATCCGCTCAAAAACAATACCAGGGCGTCCATTGATTTCCAAAAGCTCATAGGGGCGAGGTGCGGATATGCCATTATCCCATGCAATCTGGTTATTTTGGAACTCTCTTTTCATGGCATCAAAATTCGTATTGCTCTTTCCAATTTTAATAATTTTTTGAGTGGTTTCCCACTCGTATACTTCTGAACAGCCGCCTTCACCAACTTTAATCCCCATCATTTGATTCATCACCTTGACCTTCCTTCAATGAACATTAACACCTTGAAGTGTGAAGTTACTTACTCCTTATTTAACTTATAGATTATCAATGAAATGAGTAGATATTTCAGCACATATCCTTAAATAATAAATTTTATGCAATAAATGTTATTTTATGGATGTGTTTCATGTCAAGCCTTTTCAGCTAAACAAGAACAGCGGCAGAGCTAGATTCCATTAGGTTTCAAAACCAGTCATCATAATCTTCTCAAGCATTGGAAAAGGACAACTTCTTTTCAGAAAAAAATAATATTCAAATCGCGAACTTAGATGGTATATTATTACACGAAATGAATAATTAATAGGGAAGAATAAGGAGGAATTTATGAACTCATTTGGATTAAGAATACCGAAATTGCTCATTTTAGTCTTATTGTTCTTACTTTTAGTTCCCCCGATTACCTATGCGGAAGAGAACCGAGTCACCCCAGTATCAGCTGATTCATCAAGCATTATTGGTAAAGTGAGTCCGGTGGATGGCGCTGTGATTACCGAGAACTTTACACTCGTAAGCTTTGCACTAGGGATTCCACAAGCAGATACGAGCTCAATTATGATCATGATCGATGACCAACTGATAGACCCGATGCAAGTCAATTTTCAGCATGGTATGGTCTTTACGTATTGCTCTAATTTGCAAAGCGGTAACCATTCCCTAAGTATTCATGTGTTAGACCATGATATGAATTTATTGGAGGCGTACAAGAGTACTTTCAATGTTCAGCTCACGGTATGGAGGGACAGTATCTTGGAAGCAACAAATATCGAAGCGAATTCACTCCATTTATCCTGGATGCCTGCTAGTGAGAGCTTAAGTTACAGAATATTTGGCAATGGCATACTGATTGCAAGTGTAGATGGTACTACAACCTCCTATGATGCAACAGATCTGACTCCAAATACACCATATTCCTTTAAGGTGGAAGCTGAACGCTCTGACGGAAGTTGGACCACGGATGGTCCTGCCATCTCGGTGTCAACATTCCCTCAGGATCGTATTAACCCGATTATTGAGTCTGTATCTCCTGCTGATGGCGATGAATTAACGACGGCCTGGCCCATAATCACCGCAAATGTATATGATAGGGACTCAGGTATTAACCCACTCATGAGTATGGTCGGTGTCGACGATAGGGTTGTGCCATTCAGTTATGACGAAGCAACTGAGACACTTACTGCGCTTGCTCCTAGATTGCCAAACGGAATTCATTCCATTCTGATTCTTGTCACGGATAATGATGGAAATAAATCGCGATACAACAGCAGCTTTACAGTAAAATACGAGGAGGGATCGCCAATTATAGAACGAAGAAATAAACTAACTGCCTCCCTTTTCGCAGGTGATCCTGCAGATGTAGAGAATGTTCGCAGGTTTACAGCTGAATTGTCCTCATTAGATGAGGTAACGGATAAGTCCTTGATTGATCCCATTTGGAACAAAATCAAACTTAAGCTGCCCGCATCAGTTGATCAGGATCAGTTGAAAACGAAACTGTTTCATTTGATGTTATCGATTGGTTCGCTCTCACTCTATCAACAGGATTCTGGGCTAGAAGCTCTATTATCTGATCACGAATTTGTGGAGACTTTGAACACGTTAGCAGCGGCAGCTGGAGAAAAGAGCCTGACGATGGAGGATATTCTTTCGTTCGCTTTCGGGGATGGCAGTAATCTTAGAGGTATCGAAGGTCAAACTCTCTATTATCTCTCACAATTGTCGCCCAGTGAAATGATGGATCATCTAGTCGATAATCAGAAAATGACAGAAGCCCTGATGAAAGCAATAACTACTCAGCTTAATCAAACAAGCTATTACAAAATTAGCTCGATCATGAGAAATCTTAATGTCACTGCAAATGATGTTCTATCGACATTTCTTAATTTCCAAAAGAAATTAAAACATGATGAAGCAGCCATTGATTCATTAACAGTTGCTTATATCCGTTTCATGTCGCAAGCGTCAGTTAAAGTTAACAGTGAAGGCAATCAGCACAATTACAGCTTGAACCTTGCTTCCATTGATATTCCTTCGCAAGCGATAATATGGGAGAAGGTCTCCGGAAGCTCAACTTTCAATATCACATCAGATGGTGTCGTATCCATTCCTGAAGAGGTGTATACAGCAACGGCAATCATTCAAGCTGTCCTCGTCAATCCCATAAGTGGAGGGAATAAAGTCATTTTCCAGAAAGAAGTCACCATAGTCTCTGATATAGACCCAAATGTTATTTCAAAGAATATAATGTATGCTTTCCAAGACAAATGGAGTGAAGTACAAAATAAACTTAACGTCGCGACTACGTACGATGAACGAACATTATTGCTTCTGGAATTAATAAATTCGGGTCAAGAGGCTATTAGACAAATTAAATTGCTAAGCCTTTCAGAGTCAACTATATCGAATACCATAGACACCATCACAAACGCGATTTATCAGGCGGTCAGCATTTAGTTTTTCGATTTCGAAGGCCTCATAAAAAGTCATTGAGCTCTTTAAATATCGCTTTGAAACCTTTCAGCAATAGAAAAAGGGCTAGTTACTAGCCCTTTTTCTAAAAATACGATGTTTTCGTTTCAGATTCGTTGATTGTTAAAGGATTTTCTTTTCCATTCTATGGAACCATTTATTTTCTGATCTACTAGCTTAAAAAGCGGATTGGTGAACATCTTGATCATATATGATGCGCCTAAGCATAAAATAATTAACCATACAAATATAAATAGTGGCTGGTATGGGGCAAAGGTCAGTTTTGGGAATATAGTTAAATAGAAAAACATATGAGTCAGCCAAATATTTGTGGAATGGTTGCTTATAAAATCCAATGCCTTAAGTATCGCTTTACTCTTGTTCATTAACAGAAAGAAGCAAATAAACAAGACTGCATTAAATGGTGCTAGGATGGAAGACTCTATCAAACCATGCAGAACAATTAAGCTCAAAATACCGATACTGCAAATCGTATTTTTAAGGCGTAATCCATAAAATCGATTGTAAATGTTCGTATATAATTTTTCTTTGGCAAAAAGAGCACCAATTACAAATGACAACAATGATGTGCCTAACAGATACCCTAATGTTACAAAGTAATCCATTACAGCGTGATCACCAAAATTTATAATCTCATTGTACCTTTGCATATGAGAAAAAACATATATAATAACTGAAGCAGCGAGTAAGGCAACGGAATTAATTCTTCTTATTATCCTTATTAACAATGGAGAAAATAGCACAAAAATAATATAAATGCGGAAAAACCACCATGAGCCGTTATACGTATTTTGAAACCCTAAAATATCCATAAAGAATCTTGATCTATGAAAATCAAATCCATTTTCATTTTGAAAAATAAGACCCAGCGGTACAAATATTGCAAACACGATCCAGTAGTTTACATAAAGCTTTAATATGCGTTTAAGATTTTTCAAAAAAATATACTGACTAGATTTTTGAATCACCACATAAAAGGCATAGCCGGTTACAAACATATATATGGGTCTGCACGCATCTCCTAATAAACCTATGTAGTATACGAACGGTACTCCGTTAATCATTGGTGCCGTTTCAAACATACCATCTGCATTCTTGGTAGCAAAGAGATGGAGTAAAACCATAAATAAAATTGCAACCCCTTTTAAATTTTTAGTATCTTGCTTGGATAATTCCAGTTCAAACACCTTCCTCTCTTGTTCTTAATAGAGTCTAAAATATTCTTTTTTAAGAATACCCGTTATCCCATTAGATTTCCATTTCTTTTTCAATAAAAAAAGCTCCTGTCCCATTCGAGACAGAAGCTTTCAACTGAATTTTGCATGTAAATTTATTAATCTCTATGTAATATCCTCAAATGGCTTGCCTCGTTCCTCTGACGCCAGCGCATAGGTGTAAATACGGCTAAGCTTCACCACTCTGCGATTTGGACGACGAATAACAACAGAGGACTCGTCCCATGCTACGACAATGCCAACCACATCATTTTGTTCCATTTCATCCCGCACAACTCTTACGGGCTCGCCTTTTATGCGAAACTGGTCTAGCTGCTCTTCACTAACCAATTGATTTCCCCCTCCCTCTTCATAGATTGGTTACCGTAATTGAAAAACCTCAATGATTGCTCACGCAATGCATTGAGGTTTATTTCATATTCAATCTCAGACTAGGATAAATTCCTTTAGCCTGCATGCTCTTTCGCATCATTGGTTTCATACCACTCATCCAATACTCGCGAGGACATTACTCTTTTACCAATATATTCGCTTTGGCGGTCCGTGAATTGTTCGCGCCATTCAATAGATAATTCGTCGCACAGCTTCACAATCGTCAATAGCTCAGACCAAGCTACATAACGTTTGTACCAAAAAAACTGCGGATGCTCAATCATATAAGGATACAAATCATCAAATTCCGTATGTTTGCAATCTAGTGCACGTTCGAAATGAACCTTAGCGTCACTTAGTTTCTCATACATAAACTCTGCAGACATTTCCCCCATAACTTGTGCCTCCCCTCGATTACTACTGTATTATTATAAGCGATATTTTCAGATGGGAAAAGGGCAATCGTACTGGAACTTATTACTCAAATTTAATTTCACCGTTATCCAGTGACGAAATACGTACCAGCGGCTCAACGCGAATACCTTGTTCCCGCAACGTTCTACCGCCTGCTTGGAATGATTTTTCGACTACTACGCCGAGACCAACCAAGGCTGCGCCTGACTGTTGAATGATTTTGATAAGCCCGCGAGCAGCATCGCCGTTTGCAATGATATCATCAATAAATAGTACCCTGTCCTCTTGTGTCAGAAATTGCTTTGATACCATAATATCGGTAACGATTCCTTTTGTAAAAGAAGGCACTCGTTCCGAGTAGACATCCGGATCTGCAATTAACGTTTTTTTGCGACGAGCGAATACGAGCGGTACACCTAGTACTAGCGCAGTAGCAAAGGCTGCTGGAATTCCAGAGGATTCTACCGTAATCACTTTCGTAATCTTCTCTTCAGCAAAGCGTTTTGCAAATTCTTGTCCCATTTCCATTGTCAATTCAGGGTCGACCTGGTGGTTGATCAAAGCGTCCATTCGCAGCACATTGCTCGATAATATGGACGATTCCGCTAATATACGTTGTTTTAAGCTTTCCATCTTTCATAACCTCCACCAAAATCCTTTTCGTTAACGTACCATAGGTGAGGCAAAAAGCGCAACCTATATGGGAGGTTCCTTTTTAAACACCCACATCAGATAGTATTTCTTAGGTATAAATTCAATTATTAGGTAATAAAAAGAAACCTTTCCCTTGTTTTTTACGTCTAATCTACTAAATAAAGCGATAAATACCGTTAACTTTTATATAAACAAATTGAAAGGAGTATGAATAATGACTGTAACAAGAAACGCTGCATCAAGAGCAGCATTGCTGACTGCCGCTTCAGCGCTAGTCATTCTGCTTGCAAGCTGTCAGAGTGCAGTGCCGGCGCCTTCCGTGAGTCCAACAAATCAATCTGTTCCACCTAGCCTGCCTAAATCTGAAAATGAAACGGATAGTCTGCAAAAAAACTATTCCGAACTGGAAGATCAAGATCTGCAATCAGAAGAACCGCATCGCAATACAGTCGATACAACGACTGATGGGTATGCCGAAACCTCCACTATTCGCAATAACGATGACAGCTCAAAAGCCCCCGTAAAAACGGAAAGCAATGATTCCGTGTGGACTGCCGCAAAGCCGAAGCTATACGGATTAGCGATTGGTGACAGCAAAACCAAGGTTACTAAGCTATTTGGAGAATCAAGTGATACCTATGATTTAGAAATTGAAACCGATCGCATTCAAGTGAATGAGTATGAAGGCTTTGCTATTGGGATTAATGGCAAACAAAAGGTTGAATTCATAGAAATATACGATAAGAGCATTTCTACCGGACTGAGTGGATTGAAGATTGGGGATACGCCAGAAGCTGCCCTCAAAAAACTTGGCAAGCCTGAGAAGCAAACCACCTATTTGCTAATCTACGAAGCGGTCGGTGCGCTGCTCAAACTGGATTTGGACCCCGAACAAAATTCAGTCGTATCTATAAAGCTTCTCTCCATTTCGTAATCCATCATGACCAATCAAGGAACCATAATCCAACTAATGATAGGAATAAAATAGGCAGCGTCAAGAGCAGTCCATACTTCGTATATTCTCGCCAGCTAAACCTTATGCCGCCTTGTCGTACAAGCTGTATCCAAAGCAAGGTAGCAAGTGAGCCTATCGGCGTAAGCTTTGCCCCAATTGTGGTGCCTAGCAAGCTGGCGAATGGCAAATAATGTGGTCCTGCAACTTCATCAATAGCTAAAGAAGAGATAAGTACAGCTGGTAAGTTGTTCATAAGTGCCGCAAGCAGAGAGAATACTAGTCCTGATCCCATAATACCAATGAATTCATTCGTACTTACTACAGCTTCAATAACAGTAGGCAACCATGCAGATGCCCCGTGAACATGCATGCTGTATACGATAAGATTCATGGATAAGGCAAATACAATTATAAGCCAAGGCGCTCGCATGACCGTTTCCTTAAACGGAGCACAGCTCGCTGCAGCTGATATCATCCACTGTATCGCAGCGCAACCTACTGCAACTACTGCCACCGGAATTCCTAACTTCTCCGAACCTAAATAGCCAACAATCATTAGAATGATCGTAATCCAAGAATACTTAAATAGTTTTTTATGTTGAATAGCCGAAGACGGTTCCGGAAATTTCTCTGGTGCAAGCTTCAGGCTTTCTTCCTTTTTGATGGTTTTACGGAAATAGAGAACCATAACAAAAATGGTCGCGGCAATTGCCATTATTCCCGGCAACAGCATTCGTGATGCATATTCACTAAATGAAAGATGAAAGAAATCAGCTGTTAAAATATTCGTTAGATTACTCATCATTAACGGCGCACTTGCGGTATCTGCCATAAATCCCACGCCCAGCAAAAAAATGATTCTGCCTTTTCTAGTCATTTTAAGGAGTGCCGTCACCTCAAGAACAATCGGAACCATGATAAGGACAGTGCCATCATTGTTAAAAAACACCGTAATAAGTGCTGCAAGCAACGACAAGCCGATGAAGAGCAGCAGCTGCCTCTGATGAAAGCGATGAACGATATGGAGAGCCGCCCAACGAAAAAAACCATTTTGATGAAGTAGAACTGTAAAAATCATAATCCCGATTAATGAGAAGGTTGCATTCCATACAAAGCCCCAAATATAGGCGGCATTCTCTGGTTTTATTAGTTGTGCAGCGAATAGCAGCCCCGCTCCTGCTAGAGCGATAAAGGCTTCATTTAACCTTTTCGGTTTTATAATAATTGTCGCTAATGTGAGAATGAATACGACAATCGTAATAAGCATAGACATGTTTCGGTCTCCTTACGATGACTGGTGATCTTAAAGGCTATTATTTTGAAAAAAGTCATGCCTGTCCCCATTTGGACATACCTTCTTAAAGAAGGATGATCGAACGGAGGACTGTTGATAATGTGGAAACGTACAGGAAAAGTGCTGCAAATTGCAGCGACCTACATAGGAACGATAGTAGGAGCCGGATTTGCATCTGGCCAAGAGATACTTCAGTTTTTCACTAAATACGGTTATTGGGGAAGCATTACAATTGGTATATCTACGGTCTTGTTTATATGGCTTGGCACCAAAATGATGCTCATTTCAAGTCAAATACGCGCTAAATCCTATGAGGATCTCAATAAAGTCCTTTTTGGTGAAAAATATGGAAGAATCGTTAGCCATTTCATGATCATCGTTCTGCTTGGCGTCACAGCCGTCATGCTGGCTGGTGCAGGAACCATTTTTTACGAGCATTGGAGTATTTCATATCAATCTGGACTGCTAATTACGATAGTGGCTTGTTATTTTTTGCTGCGCAAAGGAATGAAAGCTATTTTGACGGTTAACTCGATTGTTGTTCCCATCATGCTGCTGTTCACTATTATCATCATCGTCGATACGCTTCGCTCACCAGGCTCTGGCAAGTTTTTGACATTAACGAGCGATCATTCCATTTGGGCAGCATGGGCTTCCCCATTTTTATATACAGCTTTTAATCTATCAATGTCACAAGCCGTTCTCGTCCCGCTTGGTGCAGAAATTCGTGACCGTAAAACAATTATTGCCGGTTCTTGGGTTGGCGGCATCGGAATTGGCTTCATGCTGCTGGCCGGGCATATCGCATTATCTGTTCATATGCCGGGCATTCAGCAGTTTTCAATCCCAATGGGCGGCATTGCCATGCAGCTTGGACCGACCATTCAATTCCTTTATATCTTTATTATTTTTGCAGAAATATTCACAACACTTATTGCCGATATTTACGGTCTAACGCTTCAACTCCATGAACGTTTGAAATGGGCTCGGAGCCTGATTGTTATGCTCATTCTCGCTATTTGTTACGTAGCCAGTCAACTCGGCTTCGGAACTCTTCTGTCTACTCTTTATCCGATATTCGGCTTGATCAGCTTCGGTTGGTTAGTCTTAATCATCCGCAAGAAGGTGGCAAGAGAATAATTGCTGGACCTTGCGTGTAATCAGAACAAAGATAACAATTAACAAAAAGAGCTACGAAATATATTCATTTAGATCTGGACGAGCACAGCGTCCTTACAATGCTCCAGCATTGCGTCTCGAACATGCTCATGACAGGTCATCACTATGATTTGCCGCTCATGCGACATATCCGCAAGCAGCTGCGTTACGGCATGCAGACGTCCACGGTCAAAGTTAACGAAGACATCATCCAGCATAAGCGGCAGCTTTGCTCCATGCGCCGCTTCCTCCGCCAATGCAAATCGCATGGCCAGATACACTTGCTCTGCCGTTCCTCGGCTTAACAGCGTACTCTCGATTAAGCGATGATCCGACGATTCCAATCGAATAGCAGACTCGCCTGGTGTAGTCAGAATTCGCGTATATTTGCCATTGGTGAGCATGGCAATGTATCTGGAAGCATTTCGCAACACGACTGGCTGACGCTCCTCCTCGTATATCCGCTTCGTACGGCGAATCAAAGCAGCACTAATCGCCAATACCGCATATCGCTCGGCATCTGCCTCCAACTGTGCTACCGTCATTTCTTTCTCCGTTAGCAGCTTATGCTGCTCGTCCTCCTTCAACAGATGCTCAATCGACTGACGCAAGCGTCCCCGCTGCTCAAGGTCTTCGCGCTTCTGCTTCTCAAGCTTATCCAGCTCGACGCTTGATTCTGCTTGCAGCGCTTGAAGCTGCTCCTCATCATACATGCCATATAGCATCTCCAGCTCTGCCACTCGATCAGCCGACATGCCTGCTGTTATTTCAAGCTCCAGCTTGGACAGATCTAGATCCAGTTCCTGCAAGCGCACCCGTTGCTGAAGTGCAGCCTCATAATCTAACTCATATTGGATGCCAGCTGCAGCCATTTGCTCGGTGATGCTGTCTTGCAGCTCTTTGAGTCCCATTTCTGTTGCTTGCAGGGCTACAAGCTGTTCCGCACGTTGCGCTTCAATAGCCTGCGCCTCTTGCTTCGCTGCTGCATGCCGGCGTGTCTCGGCATGCAGCAGCCGTAAAGCGAGCGAAGCGTCAGCCGCGAGCTGATTTTCTGCTTCCTTGAAATGCCCGCATATTTCGGCAGCTTGCGCAGCGAATGCTGCCAGTACTTGCTCTGCGGCGGCTTTCTTCGCCGTGAGCCGGTCGTACTGCTGCAGCCGCTGCACTGCTTGCTCGGCAAGCTCGAACGCTTCGAGCGCAGCTGACGGCGACATGCCCGCCGGCAATGCGCGAGCTGCAAGCCAGCCGGCCCACTGCTCGGCGGCGGCTTCTTTGGTTTGCGCAGCGGCGGCTGCCGCTTGGCTGCGCTCTTCGGTGAGTGCGCGGAGCCTGTCAAGGCGGCTCGCGAGCTCAGTTGCATTGTCGATGAGGCGCGCGCTTTGTTGCAGCGCCTCGAGACGGGCTTCCACTGCGGCGCGCAGCTGGGCGCGCGCCTGTTCAGCAGCGAGCAAATGCTCAGGCGAGCTGTGGTGCTTCGCTGCGAGCAACGATGCAGCGGCCTCGGCTGGTTCGCGTACCATCGATGCCAGCGCTTTATGTATGCTTTGCTCTCGCTGACTAAGCAGCGATTCATCAGCTCTGCCATTTCCAGCGGAACCGCTAAAGCTGCTTCTTCCACGCCCCCGCATTCGTCCTCCGTCCTCTTCGGGCGACCAAGCCCGCCCGCTCTCGCCCTCTGCTCGACCGGCGGAAACCCCAGCCCCGCGGCTTCCGCCCAGCGCGGCACTTCCAACGCTGCGGCTTCGCATCACCGCAGCTACAGCAACTGCCAGCGCGGCTCCCGCCAGCGCCAGCGCAGCCATGCCGGCTCCGCCGGCTGCTTCGCCCGCGGCAATGCCGCTAAGCGCAGCCGCGCCAAGCGCCAGAGCAGCTCCGCCCGCTGCTGCCGCTGCAGCCCATAACGGACCGGCTCCGCCTCGGCCCGCAGCTGCCGCACCGAGGCCTGCCTCCTCGCTTCCGCTCGCACCCGCGGCGGCGGCAGTACGCACCCGCTCGAGCTCCCACTCGCGAAGTGCGCTGTCAACGGCGTTCCACGCCGCCATCAGCGCCGCACGGTTGCGCGGCAACAGCGCAAAGCTCTCGCCGCTATCTGCCTCGCGCTGATTCTGGTCGCGTCGCACTGCCGACTCCGCTTCCTCCCAAGCTCCAGTCGCCTCCCGCTCCTGCTGCCGCAATGTCTCAAGCTCTGCCGCCAAGCGCTCCTCCACTCGGGATCTATCAATCTCCGCCTGCCGCGTGCTTCTTACTAGATCACGATCAGCAATCGTCACATGAAACGCTCGAAGCTGACGTTCGGACCATTCCGGCGCAATGCTGCTTACTAAGCGCGCAATAGCATCATCATGCTCGCGCAGCTCCACTTCCAGCTCAGCGCAATCGCCCTTCAGCTTGGTCATACTATCAGACCTTTGCACCAAAGCCTCGGCCTCATCAGCAATATGAATAAGTCTTTCATCAAAGCTGATAACATCGAGCTGCAGCTCCAGCAGCAAAGCTTTCTGACGATATTTCTCAGCTTCCTCGCGTCGTTCGGAGCGCTGCCTCAGCAGCTGCTCCCAGCTTCGCTCCGCCTGCGGCGAGAGCATAGTCGCATGTGCATAGCCTTCACGCTCTATAAGCAGCTTTTGCTTACGCATCCATAACGGCCTTACCGCACAGGCCTTGTTCAATAGCAAATGTGCAGCTTCCTTACGCGGAAGCTCAGCTTCCAGGCGAATTAATGAAGCATCCAGCACTTCTACCCGTTGTGTCAGCTCGTTATAGGAAGCAATCGAATCGACACGCTTTCGCAGCTCGGCCTCAAGCTGATCCAGCGTTTTAAGACTTTGGTTGATTTGTTGATTGGTACCGCGAGGCTTAAATAAGGAGTCCATTTCCTGAGACAGCCGTTTCTCTGCCACTGCTATAGACTTGCCGCTATCCCAGCCTGCTTGATACAGATAACGTCCAAGCTCATCGCCTGACAATGCTCCAACCTCCTGAAGCTCTGTAAGCGTAACCGCAAATAGCTGACGATACAGCCGTTCACTTATACCCCCAAGGAAATGTCTTTCCCAGTCCGATTGCAGAAGAACAGCGCCCTCTATCAAACCCGCATTCACAGGTTCCTCGTTTGAGGCTCCGATCATACCTGACGTTACGCTCGTACTTTTTCCAAGAGCTCGCAATTTCAGCTTGCCAGAGCTGTCGGCTGAATAGCGTTCAAGCACAAACTTCTCACCGTCTCTATCACTCCAAAACAATCTGCCTCCATGCTTGCCGCCGTTTACCGGCTCTTGTCGTTCCGAGGCTTGTCCCCGCTTGGAGAAGCCGTACAGCATCGACCGAATAAAGCCAAACATTGTGCTTTTTCCCGCTTCATTTGGGCCGTAAACAATGATGACAGCGGCATCCAGCTCCAAGCTTCGTCCATATAGCTGGCCAAACCCATCAATCTCAGCCTTCAAAAGCTTCATGATTGTCCCTCCTAAAGGTTTTCTACCAAAATTTTATAAGCTAAGCTTAAAATTTCGTAGAAAACCTACTTCGTAAGCATAAGCTTGGTTTTCTACCAAAATTTTATAAGCTAAGCTTAAAATTTCGTAGAAAACCTACATCGTAAGCATAAGCTTGGTTTTCTACCAAAATTTTATAAGCCAAGCTTAAAATTTCGTAGAAAACCTACTTCGTAAGCATAAGCTTGGTTTCTACCGAATTTTGTAACCATTAACTTTCACCATCATTTTCTGAAATTGACCCAAGCGTCAGCTCTCTTGCTTGCTCAAGCCAGCTCTCAGGAAGCTCCTCCCACTTGTCACGCATGAGCTTGCCTAACTTGTTGTGACCAGACAGCGAGCTTACCGCATCTTTCGCAAAATCACGCCACTGCTGGGTATCCTCACCAAGCCTTTCGCTCAATCGGTAAAGCTCACCTGCAAAGCTATCTTCAATCGCCAGCTCGTCCCAATTAAGGGAAGCGCCTGTATTCACTTCAAGTCCGTACACATATGCCCATGGCTCACCGGCTGTTATCGGCCTGTTCTCCCCAAGCTGTTGATGCAGCGTTCGAATAATGAGTGAATCAGACAGCTTTCCATGCAGCGGGCCGCGCCCCGACAAATGGATACGAAGCATAATCGAGCGGCCATCCGCTTCCGTTAGCAGCTGATCCACTAAAGAATCAAGCTGCTGGAGAAGCTCCTGCTCCGTGCTCGCATCAGCAATTGAATAGGTATGCTCCACCCAACGCACCACGTCCAGCGGTTTGAAGGTTAATTCCACTGCATGATTAGCATTCACGTCTATGAGATAACAACCTTTTGCTCCTATTTCACGCGGATTTCTGCCTTGCGTATTGCCGGAATAGACCACATGCGGATATTGATGCAGCACTCTGCGACCATGAATATGCCCAAGCGCCCAATAGTGAAAGCCCTTGCCTGAAATAAGCTCATCCAGTGTACAGGGTGCATAGGGGTCATGTGTAGCATCGCCATCAACATTTCCGTGAAGCATGGCAATATGAAATGGCGCTTCTGGTTGAATCTCATAGGTTGCAGCTACATTTTCAGTTACAATCCTCGTACCATAGGATATACCATAAACAAAAGCAGCCAGCTCACCGCTTTTGCGATAAGCCGGCCGATATTCCATCCCATCCGCTCCAAAAACATATACATTTGGTGGAAGCTTTAAGACAGCACGCGCTCCATTCAGAGGATCATGATTCCCATGAATAACAAAAACAGCTATGCCATGCTCATCAAGCTTCTCCCATTCGCGAACGAGCATAAGCTGCGCGCGAAGCGAGCGATCCGATTCATCGAATAGATCACCCGCCAGCACAATAAAGTCCACTTTCTCCCGAATGGCTGTTTCGGTCAAATGCCGAACTGCAGCAAAGGTCGAATCCGTCAAGGCATCTCGAACCCCTTCTGGAGCCTTCGCTAGTCCTCGAAACGGGCTATCCAAATGCAAGTCCGCAGCATGAATGAATCGAAAAGGCACCGACATTTTATTCCCACCTATCCAATAATATTGGAGCCTTTACTCCGCCGGCTTCATACTGATGTATACCTTCTTCAGCTGCGCAATAACACGTTGAAGGGAATAAACCTTCTTCGCTTTATCCCAGCCTGCCCGCGCGAGGTGATAGCGGTAGTCTGGATCTGTCAGCACTTTTTCAAGCGCTTCGGCTAGTGCTTCTGGGTCCTCCGGAGGAACGAGCAAGCCATTAACGCCATCATCAATTTGCTCAGCGATACCGCCTACATTCGTACCAACAAGAGCCAGCCAGCATAATGCCGCTTCAGCGAAAACAGAGCCGAATGCTTCTGCACGGGAAGGAAGAACGAACACATCAAAGAACGGCATGAACTCCTCCGGATGCAGCATATAGCCATAAAAAATAATATCGTCATACAAGTCGAGCTCTACCGCAAGCTTCTCCAGCTCCTCACGAATCGGTCCATCTCCAATAATATGAAGAACAAAAGGATGACCCTTCTGTTTGAGCACCGCACATGCCCTTAGCAGGATATCCAGCCCTTTTGCTGGAACGAGTCTGCATACCGTAATGAGCTGTGTAACTGCATTTTCATGCGCGATCGGTTTAAACCGTTTTTCATCAAATCCATTCGGAATGACCTTCATAAGCTCAGGTTTTTTAACATATGGACCGATATAAGAACGGAAGGATTCAGAGACGGTCAACATTTGATCTGCCTTCGCTTCCAGCTCTCCATAAATACTCATGAGAAAACGGTGCTCCGGTCCGTCTTCTTCTATTTTTCCGTTTAAAATAAGCTCACGCTCATAGCTGGAATGAATCGTTACAATAAGCGGTGTTTCAGGATATAGCTGCTTCATAACAAGCGCGGCTATGGGATGATGCGCATGGATGATATCGTATGGCTTTTTGATTCGCAATTTTGTCCACCATACGTAGTCCTTATAGGTTTGCATATATTTATCTATAATGGCATTTCCGCTGTAAATGGTATGATCAAAGGTTTCGAACACAACCTCTTCTTGACCTTTGCCTCTAACTCGCTTAGGCAACGAAAATAGCTCCATTTGCCATCCGATTTTCAAGAATCTTTCTTGTATATACGGGATCATGGAGGATACTCCGCCCGGCTGCTCTGGTGGAAAAAACAGTGCTTGTAAAATGTTCATATGTTTCATCCCTTCGATGTAAAGCTTATGTCATATCTGTTCACACATCGTAAAATATGATATATTAGAACATATGTTTCTGTAAAGCTACTATAATAATCCTACATAACTGGTGGTTAACAAATGTCAATTGCGCACTGGCTCTCTGGCCCTAATGGCCAGCTCTTCTCATCATCGGCTGTTATCGTCATTCTCGTCTTAATGCTCTTTATGTCGGTCAAGCTTTACGTCAGCTACCGCAATAAACATATTTATCGCTTGCTGATCACGACGATTCCGCTTATCATTGCGAAACAATGCTTGCTCGTTTTACTTGCCTATCCGGGCTGGTCTCTATCCCCGTGGCTTTATTTGTCTTTCGCTGTGCTTCAGATCATCTCATTTATTATTATAAACTTTGTTTTCATGAAATTATATACACATCGTTCCGCCCAGCTTAAAAAGGCACCTTTTATTGTGATTGGACTGTTGACTTTCGTTATCGCCGGCGTTCAGTTTGTCATTACGCCTTTTACAATGGATACCGAATTGGATTCCTACGTCTTTACGTTTCCAGCACTCGATTTTTATGGACTAGTCGTCATCTTCATGATCCTGCTTGGTACGAGAAGCGCAGAGATGAATTCGAAGTATTATGCGAGCTTAATCGTCTTTTTCGCCAGTGAGCTTGCTCGGTTGGCAAATGCCTATGTTTTTCAAGGCTCGCTCATGTGGTTGGTCATGCTTACTCAGCTTTTGCCCATTATCTACTACACGTTATTATTTATTCTTTTATTCGAATGGGTCATCGAACGTCTTATTCTTACCTATCATTCGTCGATTATGGATGGCTTAACAGGACTGTATAATCGCCGACATTTCAACCTGAAAGCACAGCAATTAATGCTCAAAAACAAACCAATGGCGATTCTTTTCTGCGACATTGATAACTTTAAGAAATTAAACGATACCCATGGACATGACAAAGCCGACGTTGTACTGAAGCAGGTCGCTGAAATCATGAAGGAAGAATCAAGCGGCATCGGCTCTGCAGGACGTTACGGCGGAGAAGAACTTCTCGCCTGCATCGGAACGGAGCGCGTCAAGCCGGAGCTTGTTGCTGAATCCATTCGGAAAAGAGTCGAGCTTGAGACAATGGTTACCATTAGCGTTGGTTTCAGTACATCCAAAGAGAGCAAGGATGTGCATGAGTTGATTAAGCAATCCGACGAAGCCATGTATTTCTCCAAGACACATGGCAAAAACAAAGTGACCGCGTTCAAATCCATATCATCCTCAAAACACTAGCAATGGGATACATAATAAGGCTGTAACAAAGAAAGAGAAGGGCTGTCCAATCAGGTTCAAAACCCGATGGACAGTCCTTCTCTTTTACTTCCTCATACCTTTTACTTGATACTATTACCGCTTTACCGTTATCGGTTTTTCCAGCGCGTACAGTTCATCCTCCATCGTTTGCATTCGTTCAACTACCGTTTTACGTGCATCCTTAATCGCATGATTGTATAGATGAGGTCCTATTTCTTTTATCATAAAATCAAGCAGCTGCTCCGCAGCAATAGATCCGATTGTCTCCGAACGCTCCAGCTCGAAAAAAGCTTGCACACGTTCCACTAGCTCATCCTTTTGTTCCTTAGGCAGTTTCATCATTATCATGATTCATTAACCCTCCAATTGTCCTTTAAGTATAGTCACTGCTTGTCCATATAAATAAACCCGTTCACCGGCTGCTTTCACCTTTACGACGCCGCCTCGTGCTGATGCTTGGTAGCCCACTAGCTCGTCTCTTCTTAGCCGTTTAGCCCAATAAGGTGCAAGCGCGCAATGTGCCGAACCGGTAACGGGATCCTCATCAATGCCTGTCCCTGGATAAAATGCTCGAGATACAAAATCAAAATCAGGATGGGTTGCCTTGCTCGTAACAATTACGCCGCGAGCAGGTATTTTTGCCAACATACCGAAATCTGGTTTTAGTGTTCGGATCGTTTCCTCACTATCTATCTCAACGAAATAATCCATCCGATTGCGCCCAACAAAGCGCGGAATAAGTCCAAGCCCCTGTATAAGCTCCTCTGGCGCGATCGTTGCTTCAGCTGGCTCAGAAGGGAAATCCATTTCAATCCAATCTCCAGTAATCTTTGTCGTCAACAAACCGCTTTTCGTCATAAATGTTCCTGCATCTTCTTTGGCCAGCTTCCCTATTTCCCACAAGACATGAGCCGACGCTAGCGTGGCATGTCCACATAAATCCATTTCTATTGTGGGTGTAAACCAGCGCAGATCATAACCCTCATTGTTAGGCGATAAAAATGCCGTCTCCGACTGATTCATTTCAGCAGCGACGTCCTGCATCCATCCTTCACTCTGAGGAGCATCGAGCAAGCAGACCGCTGCGGGATTGCCTTTAAATCTTGTATTTGTAAATGCATCGACCATATAAATAGGATAACTCATAACTGTAAACTCCTTTTTTTCACTTGATTATATCCAAACAAGGACAATATCAAGCCATAGATAAGATGCCCGATTATCCACCCTATTAAAGCTTCAAAATCATCGATGGATGGTGTCTGCTCTGAGAGCTGGGTAAGCGGTATCCACGTGCAGCAGGCAACCGCAAAGCTTAATAGGAGACTGAGACGCAAAGGTGAATCCCAAAGCCTTAAGAGCGACAAATAAATAATACCAAGCGGCAAAGAGACGCTCAAATGCAGCATAAACTCGACCCATTCTGGCATGTCACTGGGCAACCATTTTATAAAATCTACGTTGAGAAGCAGCACATATACTGCTGATCCGGTCAGATGCTGAATGAGCTTCATTAAGAATCCAAGTACGACTCCGCTCACAAGACCCGCTAATCCCCCTCTTCCCAGCAATGCAATGAACGTCCTTTGCGATTCAAGATATCCCCTTTTGCCCCATTCCATCGCTGTTCCCCTTATCCATGGTAATGCCTCATTTGTCCATTAAAATATGTCCTTGCCCTAAATGAATCTCCATAAAGCCTGCCATAGCCCGCGGTTTAAATTCAATAGGTTTATTGCTTCCCATTACGATGATATTACGAATGTCAGTTGCATCCTCCGTAGGAAGCACAAAAGCTTTTGAGAAAGGGTAGACTTCATCGAAGGTCGTATGTATCGCATCTAAAAATGGATCATTTTTGACTTTTCCCATCAGATTCATAATCATCGATCCGCGAGGGTTTAGTTTGTCATAGGTCATTTTGAAAAATTCAAGCGTTGTCAGATGAAAGGGAGTGCCTTCTTTGGTGAACGCGTCCAAAATAATATAATCATAAGCATCCGCTTCCTCATTTTGAAGAATCTCACGCCCATCTCCAATGACTACATTATCCTTGCGATAATTAAAAAACTTCCTGCTTAGCTCCACAACCGTCTCGTTGATTTCGGCAACCTTAACTGATTTCTCAGGATAATGACCTGCTATGGTTCCAATTCCATGCCCGATAATAAAAGCATTTTCGAACGACGGATCGTTAGTCTCCAACAAATGTATAATGGCTCTAGGATATTCTAGCACTACGCGCTTTGGATCCTTCAAGTCAATGGCGCCTTGAATCGCATTCTCTGAAAACTGCAGAAATCGATACTTTCCAATTTGCCCATATAACTGATTCGCTTCATAAACGCTAATTTCTTGATTCATGTTAAACGCTCTAGCTAGCTGCTGCAATTCCTAGTTCCCCTTCAATTCAATGTATTCCTTATATTATAAGCGTTCGTTAGTCCAGCATAAAGCCATGACCATCATAGCGTACTTCAAACTCACCTGCATACTTTTCACTTTTAGTATCCTCGGCATTAATTTCATCTTCAGTTATTTGTTTTGAGGAGTAGAAATACCATTCTATTTCCCCTTCTAATTCGAAGGATCTAAAATCATTGATCTCATATCCGATTTGAGATAGCTTTTGGGATAGGCTCCTAAGACTATCTTCCTGCTCAGAATGAAAATACTGCTCAATGACTATTTTATTGTCACCCTTATGTTGCAGTACAGGAGAAGTGTAAGAGCAACCATTTAATAGAATGAATAAGCAGACTAGAATTAGTTTATTCATAAAGTAATCCTATTCTCCTTCTCATTATTACGAGTCATCTATTTCATACGCTCTAGTCGTTTAGCCAAACTTTTGATGTCCCTTACTCAATCACAAAATTATTCCGATCGAAAAAATCCATGTAAGCAAAATTGTAAAATAAACTGCTTGGGTCATCAGCAAAGATATTGGAAGCTTACTAATCATCCACTAACCTCTCGTTTTTATAGATCAAAACGAAAAAAAAAGAACCTGCCCTCGCAAAACGAACCGGAATGAATGATGGTCAATCATTAGCCCGTTTCGTCTGCGCGCAAGCACTTCATATAAGTTAATCTTTGAGTGGAATAAGCAGTTCGACCGGCTCTTCCTCCAAATGATGCTCGTCAATATAAAATAATTCTAGCGATACTGCACTTTCCTGTTTCTCTAGCCGCATCTCATTTATCCACGTATGCAGCTGCTCATAGCCCTCGCCGATCCGTTTATTTGAGCAGGCAACCATCGCATAACGATGCTCCGGTATAGTAAACTGCACCATACCTGGCGGAACCTCTTCCAAATGCTGCACTTCATAACAAGCCCAATAAGTCGCAAACACTTCATTTCCGAAATAAGGACTGTATAGTACAGTTGATTTTGCTGCGTCATTCAGCTCATGCTTACGTCTTAAAAATTCCGTTTGCAAGCGAATGGCCTCATCTGGAAATGTTGAATATGGACCGCAGTAGCTAAGTCCTACTAAATGGAGCGCAGGCTTTGTTACGATTGAGCAATTTTCCACGCGATTTCCTCCTTCTAATCTGTCAGGACTTTTGCGCTGGGATGAGCTTGATCTTACAATAGTGTATCATGTTTTATTGTCATATGGTAGTCGTTTACATTTTCATACGATATCATTAGTCCATTTCCAATCGCTTCATAAATTCTTCAACAGCACTATATCCCTGCTGCTTGAGATACCAGTTATTTGCAGCTGCTTCAATTAATCCCGCTACATCCCTTCCTGGCTGCAGTTGAATTTCGATATGCGGAATTTTCACATCCATATATTCTGTGAAGCTCGGCTCCAGTTCCAATTCATTGTTAAGCTCATTCTCACGCCATTTGGTCAGCTCAATATCAAGCACAATGCGCGTCTCATCCTGGAACGCTTTTCTTCCGTATAAACGAACAACATTTACAAGACCAACACTGCGAAGGGCAAGAAATTCTTTTGTTTTCTCATTATGTGTACCAAGCAACGTTTGAGAGCTTAGCTTTTTCAACACAACGATGTCATCCGCTACTAAGCGATGGCCTCTATGGATCAGCGTATGAGCCGTCTCGCTCTTGCCTACTCCAGATTTGCCGCGCAGCAGAATACCGATACCCGACACATTTAAGCAAACGCCGTGAACGGATATTTCCGGAGCAAGTGCTTTTAGCAGGAAAGCATCCAGCATGCCTAGGAAAGGGGCAGTCAAGACTTTAGTGCGAAGAAGAGGAATGCCCTCTTCCTCACAATATTTAGTCAAATATTTGAGTCCCTCTTGATCGGAGGTGACGACAAAGCATGGTGGATGATATTTTACGATATTGCCAATATGATGATTTCTTTGCTCCTCCGTCAACGTATGCAAATAGTTAATTTCCTTCTTCCCTAAAATTTGCACATGCTCCTGTGGAAAAAAGTCAAAATAACCAACAAACTCAAGCCCAGGGCGATATGCGCGAGCCTTAACTATTTTACGATCCAGCTTATCTGCGCCCGCCAGCACCTCTAGCGATAATTTTTCTGCAAGCTCTCTTACTTCTACCGATTTCAAGGTACGGCACCTCCTTTTATTCTGAATAACATTTACCATACATTTTAGAGGTATTATTCAACAGCGCCTAGCCTTTCCCTGCTCTTGTAACCAAATCGTCATCCTTTTGTTCGTTGCTCGTCATGTGTTAAGAGCCAGTTGATCGATAATGGCGAACGCCTACTCTCCATAGGAGCAGGCAAGGTACAATAAACAAGATGCCAGCAGCAGGAGCCAGCATGTAAGCCAGTTCATTCCCAGTTGTTTTGTCCAAAATATACAACAGTGGCAAATAGTTGACGCATCCAAATGGGATGATGAAGGTAAAGAATCGTTTTACCCATTTCTGATAAATATCAAGCGGATACTGGGCCATCTCTTTCCCTCCATCCGTGAAAATATTAGCGACCTCAAGGCCTTGAATCGTCCAAAAGCACATCGTTGCCGCGAGCATGAATATACCTGAAAAAATGAAAACCCCGCTTAGAACCATAAAGATTAGCGTAATGACTTTAGGGAGCGTCCAATCAATAGAAAGCTGACTGATAGCCCATGTTAAGACCAATGCGCTTTGCGCCAGTCTGCCGACGCGGGTGAATTCGAACTTGGAACCCAGTACCTGAATGATCGTGCTCCTTGGCCGTACCAATACGCGGTCGAATTCTCCATTAACCACCATACTGGAAAAAGAATCAAACCCCCGAACAAAGCATTCGCTTATTGCAAAAGCCATGTGAATAATGGAGAAGCAGAGTGCCACCTCTTGAAATTCCCAGCCCTTAATCTGTCCAAAGCGTTCAAACATAAAATATAAACCGGCGAATACCGAAAATGGAACGAGAAACTGACCAAATGAAAGAAGCCAAAATGAAGTCAGATACTGCATTTGCGATTTGAATAAAATGACGATGTATTTCCAATAAAGCTTCATTCCTATCACCCTCCCTGTACGACTATTTTTCGCAAAACCCGGTTCATCGCAAATCGGCCAATAGCAACGAGTGCTACAAACCAAAGGAGCTGAATACCAATTCCGATCAATGCCTCATCCTGTGTAATATGACCGGAATAGACGCGAAACGGAAAGTCAGCAGTCCAGCGGAACGGAAGCACGTACACAATACTTTGCAGCCAAGACGGCATAAGAGGAATAGGTAGGACCATACCCGCTAGAAATTCACCAACGACAGCAAACATTAACAAAGATCCTGCTGCAGACAGCGTAATAAATACGGAAATGTACATCAACATAGAGAGCGCTACAATCATAAGCAAACCAAGCAGCAAGGCAACGACGAATAAAAGAAATGCAGTGAAATTTTCCGGTAACGGCAATCGATAAGCTTCCGGCAGGAAAAAAGCGATAATCAAAATAGGCAAGCTTCGTAAAATGGCGCTCGCCAAGCGCTGAGCTAGCAGCTTCGCGTACCATAAGCCGTATATTCCGCTTGGTCTGCAAAGCTCATAAGCAACATTTCCGCTTGTAATAAGCTGGAATAGCTCATTGTCACGGAACCATAACATGACAAAAGCCAAGAAAGCTTGCTGCAGCCATACATAGGTGATGAGCTGCGAAAGAGAAATGGGAAAGTCCGATCCCGATTGACTGTAAAATGCCTGGTAGACCATTATAAAAATAAAGCCAAAGAAAAATTGTGTCGCGATCCCCGCCAAAGCAGCAGCGCGATATTGCAAGCCATGATAAATCCGCAGTTTAAAGACTGATATATACGCCTTCATTATAGTTCATGCTCCTTATACAATTGGATAATCATATCCTCAATAGGGGGCGTATCAATCGTTACATCCAGCAGCTCCACCTGCTCCGATATGGACTTCAACACCTCTGAAATAAATACTTTATCTGAATCTACACCGAGCACAGCTCTCTCAGGCGACCAAGATTCGAGAACCGCTCCCTCAACGCTAAGAGGCTTCTGTTGATGGCGATATTCAACCGTTATCGTTTTCCTTGTGCCAAACTGATTCCGAATTTCATGAATGCTTCCATCATAGAGAAGTTTGCCTTTTCCAATTAGAATGATCCGCTGTGCCAGCGCTTCAATATCACTCATATCATGAGTCGTCAAAATGACCGTGACACCCTTCTCCTCGTTAATTCTACGAATAAATTGGCGAACAGCGATTTTTGATACCGCATCCAAACCGATTGTCGGCTCATCAAGAAAGAGAATACTGGGACTATGCAAAAGTGATGCCGCGATTTCGCAGCGCATCCGTTGACCAAGACTCAGCTGTCTAACAGGCATATGTATAATGTCCTGCAACTCGAGCGTTTCTGTTAACAGCGCAACATTATCTTGATATTCCTGCTCTGGCACCTTATAAATATCGCGAAGCAGCTCGAAGGAATCAATTACCGGAACATCCCACCACAGCTGAGAACGCTGACCAAATACAACCCCAATATTTTTCACATAAGCGACGCGGTCCTTCCACGGCGTATAGCCCATGATCGTGCAGGAGCCGCTGTCTGGTACAAGTATTCCGCTCATCACTTTGATAGTCGTCGATTTACCTGCACCATTTGGTCCAATATAACCAACAATTTCACCTGGCTTCACTGAAAATGAAATATCATTAAGCGCTTCCACAGAAGTGTATTCTCTATGAAATAATGACTTAACAGCTTGCCCTATACCCGATGAACGCTTTGCCACCTGATACGTTTTTTTGATACCCTTTATCGTAATCATTTGTTTTTACCCCCGACCTTATTTTGGAATACAGATATTAGCATTCATCCTATTTTGTGTCAACAGAAATTCAAGCAAGTCTATTACACATCCCCACCCCCTTATCCCTACTAAAATGACCTTCACCATGAATGTCATAACCAAAACCATTACCCTGTCCACGTCCATTTCCGCGACTTTGACTATTACCGCGACCATCACCATTACTGCGTCCACGACCATTACTGCGACCATCTTCATTACTGCGAACATCACCATTACTGCGACCATCACCATTACTGCGACCATCACCATTACTGCGAACATCATCATTACTGCGACCATCTTCATTACTGCGACCATCTTCATTACTGCGACCATCTTCATTACTGCGACCATCTTCATTACTGCGACCATCACCATTACTGCGACCATCATCATTACTGCGACCATCATCATTACTGCGACCATCATCATTACTGCGACCATCACCATTACTGCGACCATCACCATTACTGCGACCATCACCATTACTGCGACCATCTTCATTACTGCGACCATCTTCATTACTGCGACCATCTTCATTACTGCGACCATCTTCATTACTGCGACCATCTTCATTACTGCGACCATCTTCATTACTGCGACCATCAATTTTAATTTCAGATTCTGAAATTAAAATATAAATTAGTTCAAAACACCTCTTATTAACGTCATCAGTTGAAATTAAATCACCATTTGACCACGCACCTCCTGCGTAGAATGCCAAGTAGTTTCAAAAAATGAAACTAAGGCTTCAATTTACTTACTTCTATATCAATTAAGTTCATAAATTGAAATTATCAATCAGTCATTTAGACTATCAAATAGTCGATCGAACAGTAGTCAGTCAGGTCAGTGTCGGTCAAGTCAGTGTCGGTCAAGTCAGTGTTAGTCAGGTCAGTGTCAGTGTTAGTCAGTTAATTAGTCCATGAGTCCATCAGACGTTCAATCAGTGAATCAGTCATTAAATCACCCAATTTGTCTACCTATCAATCTGTCTGTCTGACTTCCAGTCAGTCATTCACTCACTCAATCAATCAGTCAATCGGTTAATCAGACAGTCAGTCTGTCAGACTTCCAGTCACTCACTCACTCATGAGTAAACTCACAAAATAAGCACAGCTCGAGCAAGTACACACAACGAAAAAAAGCCTTTTATGGAATAAAAGACGAAAAAAAATCGCTATTCATTCTAAGGGAAAAACAGAATAAATAGCGATTTATATGAGATTATAGAGTACCTTATCCGGTACTTGTCTAACTATTAAAAGTTAAATACGAAATCTTCATCATTAAGCGGCTCTACGTGAATCGTACGAACGTAGCCATTACCTTTTTTGGAGAAGAAGTCATGCTGCTTTGTGTGTGTGCTGATACCGTTGAATACGATTGGATTAACCGGTTCTTCTGGGAAATGCGGTTCCATACCGAGGTTCATCAGCGCTTTGTTCGCATTGTAACGGACATAAACCTTCACTTCTTCTTCTAGACCGAGCGGCGCGTACAAATGATCTGTATACACAACCTCGTTCTCATAAAGCTCGTTTAGAAGTGCATAAAGCTCGATTTGAAGCTGAGCTTTCTCTTCTGGGCTGAACGTTTCAAATAGTTCTTGTGCAAGAACACCAACATACAAACCGTGGATACTCTCATCACGCAAAATCAAGTCGATAATTTCGCCGCTGCTCGTCATTTTGCCTTGGCCTGCCAAGTATAGCGGGTAGAAGAAACCGCTGTAGAACAGGTAGCTTTCTAGAAATACGGATGCAGCCATCGCTTTGTAAAGCTCAATCGGTCCTGTGATGTTAGCATACCACGAGGAAATCATTGTTGCTTTCTTCTGAAGCTGTTCATTTTGCTCGACCCATTTGAAGATCTCATCGATCTCTTCGCCTGATGCCAGCGTTGTGAAAATACTGCTGTACGATTTTGCGTGAATTTGCTCCATCATGGACATGAATGAGAGGACAGCTTTGCGCTGCAAGCCTTCAACATGCTCCAAAATTTTCGGCATGCCGATTCCGCCTTGAATCGTATCAAGCAAAGTCAGACCGCCGAGTACGTTCTTATATAGCGTACGTTCAGCATCCGTCATTTCCATCCAATCCATTTTGTCATCGGAGAGCGGAATCTCTTCATCCGTCCAAAATTGCATTACATTTTGCTGCCAGAATGTCAACGTGAAATCGTCATCAGGCCGGTTCCAGTTTACTGCTTTCATTAGAGTGAGCTCCTTCTTTGCTACGTAAGCATCGATAAAATCATGCGTAAACGCAAGCTGTCGATTTCTCGAAGCTTACGTTTCGCGGTTAAATACGACATGCATTCAAGGATCTAACCATAAATCCATGATCTCTTATCGTTCCAACTTAAACGGCACAGCTTGTGCATTCCTCAACGGAAAGGCGTTTCGTTCTTGTGTAGTAGAGCGATTTAAGTCCTTTTTGTGCAGCATAAACATAGAAGCGCGCCAATTCACGAGTCGATACATTACTGTTAACATGCAATACAGAAGAGATACCTTGATCGACATGCTGCTGAATTTCTGCAATCAGGTCAATTAGCTTGAACTGATCAATGTTGTAAGCTGATTTATAGTAGAAGTAATTGTCTTGTGCCAAATATGGCATTGGATAATACGTTGTTGAGTTTGCATACGTACGAGTCTCAATATGCTCAACGATCGGCATTACGCTAGATGTAGCATTTTGGATGTACGAGATGCTTTGTGTTGGGGCAATTGCAAGACGGTAAGCATGATAAAGACCATACTTAACAACGTTCTCTTTCAATGCTGCCCAATCTTCCGGCGATGGAATTTCCATTCCTTCGAACAATTCCTTAACGCGATCCGTCTTCGGACGGAAGTCATTTTCCACATAACGTGTGAAATAAGTGCCCTTCGCGTACTCAGAACGGTCAAAGTCTTTAAACGTTGTACCGCGCTCTTTGGCAATTTCCATACTTTGCTCAAGAGAATAGTAGTTCATCATCATGAAGAATACGCCTGCAAAATCTTTTGCTTCTTCACTTTCATAAGCAATTTTGTTTTTTGCAAGGTAGCCGTTAAGGTTCATAGCGCCAAGTCCAACGGAGTGAAGCTCTTCATTGGCTTTGCGAACGCCAGGCGCATTGTCGATTTTAGACAAATCGCTTACTGTCGTCAATGCTTCAATACCAACATGAACGGATTCCTTCACTTTTTTGTGCTCCATCACATTAACAATGTTAAGGGAAGCAAGGTTACAGCTTATATCGCGACGGATTACATCTTCGTATCCGTAATCTTTAATTTCAGATGTCTCTTGCAGTTGGAAGATCTCCGTGCAAAGGTTGGACATTTTGATAGAGCCGATATCTTTCAAAGCATGAACGCTGTTCGCGTTAGATTTATTCATGATGTATGGGTAGCCGGATTCAAGCTGAATCGAGGCGATTTTTGTCAGCATATCACGAGCATTCATAATTTTCTTCTTCGTTACAAGCTCATTAGCAAGTAATTCTTCGTACATCTCGTCCATATCCATGTCATCGAGATGTTTGCCGTATGCTTTATGCACGGAATGTGGTCCGAACGCAAAGAGAGGCTTATTCTGAGCAGCAAGCTCATAGAATTTATTCGGTATAATAAGACCGATCGAAAGGGTTTTGATACGTGCCTTCTCGTCAGCATTAATTTTTTTGCAATCTAGGAATTCAATAATATCCCAGCCGAAAATATTGTAATAACCAGCGCCCGAGCCTTTACGCTGACCCATTTGGTCTGCATAGGAGAAAGCATCCTCCATTAGCTTCAGAACAGGCATAATGCCTTTCGCTGCGCCTTCAACGCCTTTAATTGGCTCTCCGCGTCCACGAAGCTTGGACAAGTTGACAGCAACACCGCCGCCAATTTTGGAAAGCTGCATGCAAGTACCGAGCACGAAGTTAATGGAATTAAGTGAATCATCCATCTCTAGCAAGAAACAAGAAACCATTTCACCACGACGGCTTTTGCCTGCGTTTAGAAAAGTTGGTGTAGCGGGTTGCAAACGTTGATCGATCATCGCTTCAGCAATTCTAAGCGCTTTGGCCGGATCACCTTCACCAAGATTCAAAGCAACGATGGCTACACGATCGGAGTATTGCTCCAAGTATTGCGATTTATTGTTAGTCTTCAAAGCATAATCTTTATAAAATTTGGAAGCAGCCATATACGATTGAAATTCAAAGCCGCTGTTCGCTGTCAAATTGTACACAGCCTCAACCTGCTCATATGTATATTTATCATATACATTATCGTAATAATCATTTTCGATTAAATAATCCAGCTTCTCGCGAAGAGAATCAAACTTCACACTCTTCTCTTCTACTTCCTCCATAAAAGCGACAACAGCCTCTTTATCTTTCTCAAGCTGATAAAATCCGTCTGCTCCGCGTTGCATTAATTCGTTATTCAGTTCAATATGCTTCAATGGTTCGCACCCTTTCGACAAAATGTTGCGTATCTTGATTTGTGCCAGATAATTCAAACTTCAAAATAACGGGAACATGATACTTCTCGGAGATCGTGTCCGCGCTCTTGGCGAACCCTGTTCCCCAGTTGCGATTACCGCTTGCAGATACGCCGCGGAGGTGCTCAGAATTACTTTCCAAGAAGGACTGAACCTTCTCCGGCACTTGACCGAACCCTGTAGTGTACGTGACCAGCACGAACGGCTCGTCCACCTCATCCTTTGCATCAATAGGCATTGCCCGCATATTCAATTTTTTGATGAAACGCTTGACATTACCCGTTCTGGAATCATAGACGACTAGCATTGCACGTTCGCTCCCTTTATTGAATGTAAGAAATCAAAAAGCGCTTCTGACTAGCGTTTCTGTCAGTTGCGCTTAAATCCCAATTACTAGTAGTTACTCATTGATGACAGCTATAATCATCAATATCTAGTTGCTGTTCTTGATTCTACATCAATATATAGGTGGAGTCAATGAAAAATATGGAGAAAATATTAATCTATTTTTTTGGCGCACTCGACTATTTTAACAGATAAGGATATGATGGGATAGTGTCATTTTATTGCTATTTTGGAGGCCCAAATGGACGTTAAAACAACTGCAGAACAAATTCGAGAGTCTATAGAGAAACTGTTTCAGGAAGCCAAATACACGGTTCCAGAGCTGCTAGAATACATCGAGAATTTAGAAAAAGACAATCATGAAATGAAGCAAACGATCAAAAAATTAAAGCTGGATGCCGTTCGAAAAGCGTCAGCAGCTGCAGGAATGAACAGCCGCTTAAAGGATGCCCTGCGCGAATAGCGGAGAAGTGAAACACAACATCTAGATCTAGCATAACGACAGATTTCATCGTTCTTCGCTGTCACATCTTTCGCAATCGCAAGAGCAAATTCAATAATAATGCTTAACTCCTAAAATTGTCCCTTGTCGATTATACACTTATTTTGGCATATGCAAAGATAAAAAGCTCTCCATGAGGTCTAGACCTCATAGGAGAGCCCTTCTTTTGTTGCTTCTTCTACTTTACCGCTGCAAAAAACAATCGCTCTGACTCGCTCGTTGGCGGCTCCAACTCAAAATCCGCATAACGATGGATCGTTTGAAAGCCAGCTCTTCGTAGCGCTGCCTCAATCCAATCAGGATCATATGCGCGCTGCACATGAGATTCCTCGAAGCGATAGAACTTCGAATCCTGCTCCCGCGCAAAAATCGTCAAGCTATGCTCAATCTCACAACGCTCTTCTTCAAAGTCACAAGTCCAGATATAAGCGACATCCCGCTCATCGAGCACAAAAGGCTGTTCTTCCGCATAACGGATCAGCTGCCTAGGCGGATGCATATCAAATAGGAATGTTCCTCCACTGCGCAAGCCCGCGAAGGTGGATCGGAAGGCAGCTTCGATATCCGCTTCCTCCGTCAAATAATTGAGACAATCACAAAACGATATGACCGCGTCAACGGGCTCCTGAAGCTCCCATTCACGCATGTCCTGTTGAAGCCACCTGATCGAGCCTGGACTCGGCCTAATGACCGTCTGCGGCGTCTCATCCCACTTGCTGCGAGCTACCGTCAACATGTCCGAAGACAAGTCAATTCCATATACATGGAACCCTGATCGAGCCAGCGGAATCGATAGGCTGCCTGTTCCGCAGCCTAAGTCAACAACCGTAGCAGGCATCCCATAGCGCGACCAGCCTGCTCTTGCAAAGCCCAGCCATTCTGCATAGGGCATGTCCTCCATCAATTGATCATAGACCCTCGCAAACTGGCCATAGGAGCGTGTCATTGACCGTCAACTCCTTCAGAAACGGATGGGTTAACCTCCGCTTGCTGCTGAGTCTGATCTGAACCGTCAGCTGCCGGCTCCTCAGCCAGATATGTCCAGCTTCCCTTTTGCGTCACTAAGCGTTCACGCATCAGCTTTCCGATCGCGCGTTTGAAAGCGCCCTTGCTGATTCCGAACTTTTGCTTAATAATATCAGCATCCGTTTGATCGGAGTAAGGCATCCCGCCGCCTGGACGTTCTTTCAGGAAAGCCAGAATACGATCAGCATCCTCAACTCGTCCGATTTCTTTGCGCGGCGCCATCGATAAATTCGCCCTGCCGTCCTCGCGTATGAACGTTATTCGTGCGCTCACGCGCTCGCCAAGCCTTAGAGGTCTGGTTCTCTCAGAGCTTGGAATAAGTCCGTATACGCCGAAGCCCACGACTCCTCCATCGATCATAACGAAAGATCCGAGCTGCAATGTTTTGGTTACCCAGCCCTCTACCCACTGGTTATTCCAGCTTTCAGGCGCAGCAAAAACGAGTTCGGAGAGTTCCTCTTCAAAAGCAATTTTCGCGACAAGTCTGCCGATTTTATCATGCTTCATCACAACGAAAACCTCGTCGCCTGGAAGCGGTCTGTAGTCGATGCTTTCAGGAAGCTCAGAGAGCGGGAGCAGCAGCTGTCTGCCAAGTCCCATTTCTAGAAAGCAACCAAGCCGCGGATGAACGTCTGCTACTTGCAAGCGTCCAAGCTGGCCAAGCTGCAGAAGCGGTTTCTTCATCGTTGCCGCTAATCGATCCTCAGAATCGTAGAAGATAAAGGCTTCTACTTCTTCTCCGATTTTCGGTTTTTTGCCAACAAGCTCCGTATAGTGCAGCAGCACATCTGATTCGCCGTTCGTTAAGAAATAGCCATAGGGTGATACCTCGCGGTCCACTTTGAGCATTTCTGTCGTTCCAGCTACAAAACTCATGCGAACTCCACAACCTTCGCATCTGACCAAAGCCGCTCAATGTTATAGTATTCGCGCTCATCACGATGGAAAACATGAACGATAACGTCTCCTAGATCGATCAATACCCATCTAGCGGAGTCCATGCCTTCAATACCGCGGATGCGATTGCCGTTCTTCTCGGCTTGCTTTCTAATTTCTGTAGCGATAGCTTGTACCTGTGTATCGGAATTACCGCTGCAAATCACGAAATAATCCGCGACCAATGAAACTTCTTTTAAATTTAATGCGACAACGTTTACCGCTTTCTTGTCTTCTGCTGCTTCCACCGCAATGTGGAGCAATTCATCTGAATGTACCGCCATAGCTCAGCCTCCTAATTTATCTTATTCCAACAAAGCATTCCGTGCTTCAATCGTTAGTGGAAATATACGTTTTCCCTTTTCCAACAAAAAGGTGATCGTTGAATTAAAGCCCGCAAGTAGAGCTTGCTCCAAATGCTGCTGGCTCAGTTCGCGTATTGCCTCTACACCTGGAAAATTCCGCCCCGGCTCCATATAATCGGCCAAGCAAACAATTTTCTCAAGCTTGGACATCTCTCTTCGTCCAGAGGTGTGATAGCGAATAGCATCCAGCACGCCGGCATCCTTCACGCCATACTCATGCTCCGCAACCCAAGCTCCAACAGGCGCATGCCACAGATCTTTATCATAAAGCAGGAGCTCGCTTGGCAAATGGTTGATGCGAATCATGTTCTCCATACGCTCAGTTGCCCAATATTTGGCCACATCATGCAAAATGGCAGCCAGTTCAGCGCGAACAGGGTCCTCTCCGAATCGCTCAGCGAGAAGGATTGCCGTGTCCATAACTCCCTGTGTATGAAGCCATCTGCGCTCCGGCATCTCTGCCTTCACCTTAGCGATCATTTCCTCACGATTCATACAGGCTGTGCCTCCTCATGTAGCTATATACGGGTTCCGATACAAAATATTGAACCGACTTCCCCGATTTCACTCTCGTTCGGATGTCCGTCGAGGAAATGGGAATAGCCGGCATATGGATAAGCTGAATGCGATCTTGTAAAAACAAAGGAAGCGTATCAAGGTGAATAGCTTCACTTGGACGCTCAACACCTATAAAGCTGATTTTGGCCGCCAGCTGTTCAATTTGATACCACTCCGCGAGATCATTGATCCGATCAGATCCGATGATATAAGAGAATGAAGCATCCGGATAAAGTCGCTCCAGCTCCGTAATCGTATCGTAAGAATAACTTACTCCGCCACGTTGCAATTCGATGTCTAGTACTCGGAAGGAAGGATTGCTTTCAATCGCTCCACGAACCATCTCGTAGCGCTGTTGACCGCTGACTCGCGGTTCATTCGCTTTGAGCGGAGGCCCATAGGAGGGTATAAACCATACTTCATGCAAATCACACTGCTCGCGCGCCGTTTCAGCTGCAATCAAATGACCGATATGGATGGGATCGAACGTTCCGCCCATAATACCTATCTTGCGCATCTGTTGATCCCTCCTTAAATCAGAACAAACGTATTCGATTTATTTGCGAGCTGGTTTTGGAAGCTCGATTTGTTTGTAGTCTTTTGACTCTTTGTAGAGAACGATTGTTTTGCCGATAACCTGTACAAGCTCAGCGCCCGCTGCTGCTGCAACCTCTACGCCGATTTCCTTTGGATCATCCAAGCAGTTATTAAGAACGGAAACCTTGATTAGCTCGCGTGTTTCGATCGCTTCTTCGATGTGACGAACAAGATGATCGTTAGTACCGCCTTTGCCGACCTGGAAGATCGGTGTTAGATGATGAGCCAATGATCTTAAATAACGTTTTTGTTTACCTGTAAGCATGATATGTGTTCCTTCTTTCATCTCGTTAGTTACTCTTTATGATTCCATAAAATATAAGAAAAATAGCCTTAGCCTTGCAATGCGGCAAGAACCGTCTCACGCATCGCTGCAACGGGAGCCGCTTGACCTGTCCAGTATTCGAATGCATATGCACCCTGATAGATGAACATGCCTAGGCCGTTATGGATGCGGCAGCCGCGCTGCTCGGCTTGCTCCAAAAATGTTGTTTTTATAGGATTGTAAATCAAATCACTTGCCACCGCACCCGGCTTCAGCCAAGTGGCATCAATCGGTGTTTCATCCATATTAGGAAACATCCCTACCGATGTCGTATTGATGACAATGTCTGCTTCCTGACATGCAGCTTTAAGCTGATCATTGGATACCGCTTCAATATCCGCTTTGTCGCTAAAATCATTTGCCAGACCTATTGCACGCTCTATCGAACGATTAGAAATCGTAATATGAGCTGGCTTCTCATTCGTAAGCGCATATACGATACCGCGGGATGCCCCGCCAGCACCGATCACAACAATTCGCTTCCCTGCAAGCTGAGGCTCCGCCTCTTCCTTTAGGGAACGAACATATCCGATACCATCTGTGTTATAACCGATTAGCCGTCCATCGTTATTCACGATTGTATTAACCGCTCCAACAGCTGCTGCTCCTGGATCGATTTCATCCAATATACTCATGATATCAAGCTTATGCGGTATCGTTACATTTACGCCGCGTATACCCATCGCTCTAACGCCTGCTGCAAAATCAGCTAGGCGCTCACTCGTTATATGAAAGGCCGCATATACACCGTTAATTCCCGTTTCACGGAAAGCTCTATTCATCATAATAGGTGATTTGGAGTGTCGGATTGGGTTGCCGATCACTCCATACACGATCGTATTGCTGTCGATCTGATTTCCTGCACCTGAATTCGCCACAGTGAGATCCCCTTCCAAAGCTCTGTTAAATCATAGAGTCGCGAAGCATGACCTTTACGCCTTTAGGCGCATAAATTTCAAGCAAAGCTCCACCAGTACCATTTACTTGAATCCAGCCAAGTCCGGATATGAACACATCCTTGTTCTCGCCCCGCTTCACACGAAGTGAATGCCGCGTCCATGCAGGAATCGTCTCAAGCTCTTCAAGTGTAGGCCCACCTAGCAATTGACCGCGATGATCAGCGTAAAGCTCATCTGCGCGCTCCAGTTTTGTCCGATGTATATTCAATGCATTAGACAAATAGAAGGTGAAGGATTGACGGTCGCCCTCAACGAAATCGAAGCGGACTAGACTGCCTATAAACAGCGTCTGACCCGAATTCAATTGATACACGAGAGGCTTAATTGGCTTGTCCGGCAAAAGAGAACTGAGGAAGCTGCGCGGTACAACTTCTGTCATCCGTGACGAATAAACAATTCCCGGCGTATCAATGATAGATTTATCATCATCGAGCGGAATATGAACCGCATCAAGAGTCGTTCCCGGGTAACGGGAAGTCGTAAGCTCACGTTCCATATCGCTGTAATCGCGAATAAGGCGATTTATCAATGTTGATTTACCAACGTTTGTTGCTCCAACCACATACACATCACGGCCGTTCCGATATTTATCAAGCGCTTCAATAACATGTTCAAAGCCCATGTTGCGTTTCGCGCTGCAAAGAACGACATCAACCGTACGAAGTCCCTCTTCTTTCGCTTGCTTTTGCACCCAATTCCGCAGGCGATTCACATTCATCGCTTTTGGGAGCAGGTCGATTTTGTTCACGACGAGCAAAACAGGATTATTTCCGACAAAACGCTGCAAACCGGAAATCAAGCTGCCCTCGAAATCATATAAATCGACAATATGCACCACTAAGCTATCTGTGCTTCCAATACTGCCTAGAAGCTTTAAGAAATCATCCTGATCAATCGCAACTGACGAAGCTTCATTATAATTGCGAATGCGGAAGCATCGTTGACAAATGACCGGCTCGCGCCCCATTGCCGCTTCCGGTAAAAACCCTGCCAGCTCAGGTTTCTCTGATTGAAGCTGCACGCCGCAGCCTGCACATGATAAAGATGCCTGACTAAGCTGTTCTTCATTCACTTTGTTTCCTCCTCATACCATAACCCTTTTTTTCGTAGACGTACTAATGCGAATCGTTCGATTCGACGATTTACTCGCGTCATAATACCTTCATCGGTAGGAGCAATCGGCAAAACTAATATCGTATATAGTCCCATTCGATTGCCGCCAAGCACATCTGTCAGCATTTGATCGCCGATAACAACTGTATGTTCCGCAGGCAACCCGAGTAAGGTAAGCGCTTTGCGAAATGCTTTGTTTGCTGGCTTGCGCGCGGCATGAATAAAAGGAATATTCAGCGGTGCGGCAAACTTCCCAACACGGGTCTCATTATTATTAGAAACGATAATAACCTTAAAGCCTCGTGAGCGCACATAATCTAGCCACTGCACCAGCTCAGGTGTTGCTAACGCTTCTTTTGAACCGACAAGCGTATTATCCAGATCCGTAATGATGCCGCGTACGCCTTGCTTATGCAGCTCATCTAAACTTATATCATACACTGTATTTACACGCATGTTCGGCAACAGCCGTTCAAACATAATAGATATCCCTCTGCTTTCTGCCTGTTATCTTACGAAACTATACCATATAAACTAAATTTGTTGCAAAAAAATACCGCTGCCAATTTCAATGACAGACGGTATTTGTACATTATAATGGCTCTTATTCGCGTTTCAATGCTCAACAAGGTATAACATCAAACTAAAATTTTTATTTTAGCTGATCAATTAGTGATCTAATCTTTGCAGCAAAACGGTCAGCATCCTCTGACGAGGCAATAACCGGACTATATTTTGCCTGCTCAAAACCATCCAATACAGATCTGAAATCCTCACGCAGCCTCTTTTGACTTTGTGACCAGCGAAGCACAGCTTCTCGCATGGTTTCATGATCTTGACGCTCCATACCGCGCTTCTTGCAGACACGAATCAGCTTATGTGTTTCAAGCACAATCCGATCATTGGAAGTATAAGAGCCATGACGAAGCTTGCGCCATGAATAGATAATCTTTTCACGACGAATAAATAGCCAAACCGCTGATAAGGCAACCAACAGCGCAACAGAACTCCACGCCCATACCTTTAGATTAAGATTACGTTCCGTTTTAACTGGTACAGAAGCTCCGCTATCATCCAATGAGCTATCAGGTAATGCTGCTTGTTCTTCTTCCGCATACGTGTAAGGGAAAGCGAACCCTGCCGTAGCCTCAAATGGAATCCAACCGAATCCCTCAAAATAAATCTCGACCCATGAATGTGCGTCCGAGTTACGCACGGTATAAGTACCTGCACCCGTCGGATTCATATCCTCTTCATTCATATAGCCGCCACCAGGAGGACCATAGGAACTGGCTGGAAGAACGCCTGGCGCAAACCCCTTTACCCATCTAGAGGGCAAGCCGAGGCTTCGTGCCATAACAGCCATCGTTGTGGAGAAATAATCACAATAGCCTTCTTTCACTTCGAAGAGGAACTTATCAACGAAATCAAGTGACTTGTCTTTAATCTTGGATTCATCCGGTTTATTATTATACACATAATTGAATCTTAGGTATTGTTCAAGCAATCTAGCTTTATCGTAATCATTTGTCCCTTCAGCGGTAACCTGCAGCGCCAGATCCTTAACCCTAGCAGGAACTGAATCTGGTAATTGCAAATAGTATTCATTTCGGGCCGCATCAGCTGCATCAGACCATCCAGCCTTCGTTTTCCTTAGCTCCGCTTCATCGAGCACCGGCACCATGGATGTCACGGAATAGGCTTCCGGATATTTTTTGTTCTTCATGGACCAGTTCATTAATCTTAGTTCCCATGAATTGGCTACCCAAGCTAGATCGGTTCGTCTATCAGCCTCTTCACTGCCTACCCAGTTCAGTTTTGAAGCAGGAGCAGCGGCGAACAACACCGGATATACATCCTTGCGTACCATCGTAACAATTTGATTGATCTGAAGAGTTCCTGCTATTGGCGGTTTATCAAGAGATGCAAACTCAACACCGTACTCGACCCCGTAAGTAGATTCCGTATCGAACTGATTCTCTGCTCCATCAATCCAACCGTCACCTGTATAAAATGATTTCGACTCACCTCGCCAGTAGCTTCGCTGAGAAGTGGTAACCGTCATCATTGGTGAATAATCATATTCGAACCCCCCGCCGAGAGTATCGTCGCTTCGACTATAGCCCGAGGTTGCAACTCCTTTATTTCCGAGCGTTAAAGCATCTAGCCCCTTATCTCCAAGAAACACTTCCACCTTTTCACCCTTGGACTCTTTCCAAATCGTATAGGGGTCCTGCAAAATAGGTGAAAGGGATGGCATGCTGAGTCCAATCGTCATTAATACCGACAAAACTAAAGCAATTGGCATTAAGAACCGGATCGGATATTCGATAAGCTCCTTCCAGCTGCTCGGATGCTCACGCTGCAGCTTCGCCATATGAGCTGCTGCAAGCCAAAGCAAACCAACAAACACGACCATGGCTACCTCATCCCAAAGCCAAATCGGTGTAAAGGAATCCGCAATGGTCAGCGACAAAATACTAACGCCGATAAGACCGAAAATACGCGGTCGAGTGACCGTCCATACAGCGAATAGCACATACAAAGCTAACAGCGCTGCACTGACCCAAATAAAGGGATGGAGCTGTACGACATGGACTTGGAACCACCAAAGCCAGTCCTGCCAGCTTGCCGGTCTAACCACCATCCAGTCCATCCGTGCCAACTCAACCGTCGTTAGGATACCAGCAAAAACTTGAAGCAGCAGCTTCCCAACTCGACTGCGATAGGGAAGGAGCAGGTCGATTAAAACAGCCCAAAGGATTGTATAGTGAGCAATGGCATAGGTTTCATCCCACCAGAAGCCTTCGAAAACAGAAATGACATTCCATAAAATAACACTGACGAAAATAAAAATCAGCTTCTCATACCAATTGGCTGCTACGTATTTCACGATCCCTCTCGCCATCATCTTCACGCAATCCCGCCCCCTTCCAATACGCTAGGCAGATCCTGCAGCTCGCGGATTTCAAATACCGGCCACCCTCGCTCACGTATGGCAAGCTTCCAAGCGTTATCATGACTTAGATGATCAATAGAGGATGAGACATGAAGCAGACAAGGCGTTAACCCTTTGCGGGATAGCCATTCCATGCTGCGAACAACACCAGCACCTGATTCCGGTGTGATTATAACCGCAAAGCTGCCCGGCTCCAACAAGGAGTCTGCTCGCTGCAAGGATAGAGATATCGGATACGCGGCATCAGCATCTACAAATGTCAAATGCTTCATTAATAAGCTGCGCTGATCCATTCCTGATTTTGGAGCGAACATGGTCATGGCTTCTCCGATAGAGAGCAGACCCATTGCTGTATCGTCCTTTAATCCATTCTCCAGCAAGGAGGCAGCCGCAGATACCGCAATTTCAAAACGAGTAGCCAGCTCGCCAGCATAGCCGCTTGGGTGCCTATCAAGAATAACGATTGTACGCGGCAGTGATTCACGCTCAAACGCTTTGGATTTCCATTGCCCCGTCTTCGCCGTTGCATTCCAATGTACACGTGATAAACGATCGCCATAGTGATATTCGCGTACACCATTAATTTGTGTCGTTTCCTTCGCTGAGCGTGACGCTATGGCATGAGAATAAGGTCCGCGTATGCCTCTCTGAATTCCATGCCATTGCCTCAGCGGTACTGTCTGAGGCAGGACGCTGAATACCGTTTCCATTCCGAATTTTCCCGTATGCTCGAACAATCCGAATACATCATACGAAATACATTCCGTATGCTTGAAGCGATACTCTCCTCGCTGCAGCGGAGGCGTTTGATAGACAACTTGGCCGCTTCGCTTCCAGTTCGGTACGAATGACGTTTCAAATGCCAGCTTTTGACCGTTATGTCGCTGCAGTTGATCTCTTACAAGTACATAAGGAATGGGATAAAGACCTGGTACTTTCACATTCAAGCTGACATCAAGCGAGCTTCCTGCATAAAGGGACTGTTCAAACACCGCTCCACCTGATGTGGAATAAGACCTTTGTCCATTTACTTTATGAATACCGCTCCATCGTCCAAGCACTAAATAAATGAGCAGTAAATTTAAGATAACGAAGAGCATAATGGCTGTTTTTCCACCCTGAAACAATAAATAAAATAGACTAGTTACATAAATCACAGCGACAAGCTGCCAACGCAGCTTTGATGATTGGATGGCCTTCATTGGGCTAGCGCTCTAGCCGGACCGGCACTTTTGTAGACTGAATCACCTGTGAAATGATATCCTCTGCTCTCAGCCCATTCATTCTTGCTTCCGTCTTAAGCAGCAAGCGATGTGATAGAACAAAAGGAGCCAGCTCCTTAATATCATCCGGGGTAACGAATTGACGCTGTTGAATATAGGCTCTTGCCTTAGCGGCTCTTGCTAGTGCAAGCGCTGCTCGCGGACTCGCGCCCAGCATAACGCTCCCGTGTTCTCTTGTGCCGCGAATTAACGTAACTAAATATTTGCCTACAGCATCATCGATATGTACATGCTGCACCTGATCCTGAATATGGATCATATCCTCTATATTAATCATTTGCTCAATTCGGTCTGATGGATGTATTCCTTCATTAGATAAGACCATCCGCTGTTCATCGGTTTCACTTGGATAGCCTAGCGACAGCTTCATCATGAACCGGTCCAGCTGCGCTTCTGGGAGCGTATAGGTGCCCTCGAATTCTATTGGATTTTGCGTGGCAAGCAGAACAAACGGCTTAGGCAGCTCATACGTATCGCCATCTACCGTTACATGTCCTTCCTCCATCGCCTCAAGCAGCGCAGATTGCGTCTTCGTCGTCGCTCTATTAATTTCATCAGCTAACAAAATATTAGCCATTACAGGACCTGATCGGAAAATAAAAGCTTCTTGCTTCGGATGGTAAATAGAAACACCTGTGATATCAGTAGGAAGCAGATCTGGATTGCATTGAATACGTCGGAATTGCCCGCCGATCGTTTTTGCCAGCGCTTTCACCAATTGCGTCTTTCCAGTTCCCGGCACATCTTCAAGCAGAACATGTCCACCTGCGATAACGGCGATAAGCAATCTCTGGATTTCTTCCTGTTTACCGAGAATACAAGTTTCTAAATTGCGTAATATAGTAGCGCATAATTGCATGTCTGCAGGACGAATATCCATTTCATTACCTCCCGAAAATAAAGCTGCATTCTATGTTACAATACTACTATTTTACAGTAATACCTTTACGTAGTACAAACGAATTCGTTCCAAAAAAAATTGGAAGATCCCACAGGATCCTCCAATTGATAGACCGATATTCAGCCTTTGGGACGGGCAATCAGCGCCGCCAAAAACGAGAAAATAATAGCTGCCGAAATACCAGCGCTCGTTACTTTAAATATCCCTGAAATGACACCAATCCAGCCCTGATCATGAAGCTCTGTCAATGCTCCATGAACGAGAGCGTTGCCAAAGCTTGTAATCGGTACCGTAGCGCCTGCCCCTGCAAACTTCACTAGAGGCTCATATAAATCAAACCCGTCAACAATTGCACCAATAACAACAAGGGTTGACATCGTGTGTGCGGGAGTCAGCTTGCCTACATCAAACATTAATTGACCCAATACGCAAATTCCTCCACCAACTAGAAACGCCCATAAAAAAATCATAAACGCTTACTCCCCTCCTGCGCTGATCGCAACCGCATGTGCAATGCATGGAATG
This sequence comes from Paenibacillus sp. J31P13, assembly GCF_056269295.1. Classification (NCBI taxonomy): domain Bacteria; kingdom Bacillati; phylum Bacillota; class Bacilli; order Caryophanales; family Paenibacillaceae; genus Paenibacillus; species Paenibacillus sp. J31P13. The sequence goes on along the minus strand of NZ_JBWDNR010000001.1, from coordinate 259,741 downwards.
CTCTCGCCTTGCTGATAAGAAAGCGGTGAAAGCAAAGCCCCTGTGGCAACAACCAATATTCGCTTCAATTCTCCCTTTTTCAATCGCTTCAATAAATGCCCGTACGTGACGACCGCTGAGCAGCCGCAGCCGCTTCCGCCAGCCTGCACCTTCTGATTGGCCACATCATAGATCATCAAGCCGCAGTCACCAAATACCGTATCATTAATCGGCACCCCGTTTTGAAGCAGCAATTCTCTAGCAATGGGGTGCCCAACTCCGGCCAAATCTCCCGTTACGATGAGATCATAATCCCTCGGCGTACGCCCTGTATCATTAAAATGAGCTTGAATCGTATCTACCGCTGCCGGCGCCATCGCAGCACCCATATTGAACGGGTCCGTAATGCCCAAATCAATGACTTTACCGATTGTTGCACATTCTACCACTGGTCCTTCGCCCTCTGCTGCTATTACGGCTGCACCTGCACCTGTCACGGTATACTGTGCGGTAGGCGGCTTTTGCGCGCCGTATTCCGTTGGATAACGGAATTGCTTCTCTACCGTGCAGTTATGACTGCATGTGCCGGCCAGCACATGACTCCCAGAGCCTGAATTAACAATCAGGGACGCAATCGCCAGCGATTCCATAGAGGTTGAGCATGCGCCAAATACACCGAGGTATGGAGCACCTAAGGTTCTTGCGGCAAAGCTGCTGCTTATAATTTGATTCATGAGATCGCCGCCGACATAAAATTGAATTTGGTCACTTTCAATACGTGCATTCTGAACCGCAAATTGGGATGCTTGCTCCAGCAGCAGCCTCTCTGCTTTCTCCCAAGTTTTCTGCTGCATCTCCAGCTCGGGATGAACGAGATCAAAATCTGCTGCTAGCGGCCCATCCCCTTCATCAGGACCAACAACAGTCGCCTCACCGATAATGACAGGACGCTTCTCGAACCACCACGTTTGTTTACCGCGCAGCATATTATTGCCCTCCTGTTCCCAGTATGAGATGTGCAATACCGACGAAGAAAGCTGCAACGGTTCCGAATACGATAACGGACCCCGCCAGCTTGAACATATTGGCCCCAACGCCAAGCACTAGACCCTCAGCTCGATGCTCAAGTGCTGCTGAGCACATCGAATTCGCAAAGCCGGTTACAGGAACCGCTGAGCCTGCTCCCGCCCATTGTGCAATTTTGTCGTATACACCCAAACTCGTTAAAATAACAGATATTAAAATGAGCGTCGCAACTGTCGGGTTGCTAGCTGCTTCTTCAGTCATTCCCATAAGATGCACATACAGCTCCTGAATGCATTGTCCAAGGACGCATAATGCGCCGCCAAAAAGAAAGGCCTTTATGCAGTTTCCGAAGATGGAGCGAGGCGGTTCCATCGTTTTGGCAAAAGACTGATATTCTTTTGGAGACATCGTCATTTTTTTATAAGGCTGACCGCCGCTGCGTTTTTTAGCCAATGCTGCACTCTCCTTAATGGTTGTCATTTCCCCAGTAACCGAATATTTCTAATCTTCCCCTTCGTTCATGTACATTATTTGTAATTAGAGGAAACAATATTCGAACATAAAAAAAAAGGAACATCCTCAGCTGACAATCAGCCGAGGACATTCCTCTTCCTTCTATTATATGGATTGGTCATTTCTATTGTTCAATAATCATTACGCCTTTCGCTGCTAAGCTATAAGCTCCGCTAACAAGCTCGCCAGTCAACAAATCCGTACGAGGCTCTACGCCAAGCTGCAGCTCTGCCGCTTCCGAATTATGATTCAATATAAAAGTAAATGACTTGCCATCTTTATTTCTACGCGACACTTCTACACCAGAAGGTACATCAAGCAACGCTTCAATCCCTTTGTCCTTGCATATGTTCGTCAGCAAGGATTTCAAGAAATGCTCATCAGGGCTTGAAGCAATATACCATGCCTCACCTTTGCCAAACTTGTTAACTGTTACAACAGGCATTCCTTTATAGAAATCAGAGCCGTATTCTGCTACAACCTCAGCGCCTTCCGAATGAATCAAGTCACAGAGAATGCTGCAAGTGTATGTGCCGCTCAACGCACCATTTACGTTTTTCATTACGATTTGGTTTTGTTGGCCAGGAAGCAATGCATCAATTTCCTCTGCCCAAATGCCGAGTACTTTGCGAAGCTTGCCAGGATAACCGCCCGTTGTAACGATGTCATTCTCATTGACAATGCCGCTGAAGAAAGTAGTAATAAATGTGCCTCCGCGCTCAACAAAAGCCTCTACCTTCTCGGCAAATCCGGGTTTTACCATATACATAACAGGTGCGATAACGAGATCATATTTTTCAAAGTTCTCTTCTACGCTAATCATATCAGTCTCAACATTCAGCTCGAACAAAGCGTCATAATATTTATGAACCTCGTCTACATATTTAAGCGCGACACTCGGTCCGCTAGAGAGCTCGACCGCCCAGCGATTTTCCCAGTCAAATACGATTGCCGCTTTCGCTTCAATGCGTGAATCAAGCAGCTTATCCGATAAAGCAGTAAGCTCTTGTCCGAGTTCCACACATTCACGGAATACCCGAGTATGCTCATGCCCAACATGCTCAATTACCGCACCGTGATACTTCTCACAAGCTCCAATTGAGCGGCGCAGCTGGAAGAACATGACTGTATCCGCACCATGAGCAACCGCTTGATAGCTCCATAAGCGCATAACACCAGGACGCTTGAGCGCATTGTATGCTTGCCAGTTCTGCTGGCTTGGCGTTTGCTCCATTAGCATGAAGGGTTGTCCGCTCTTCAGACCGCGCATCAAAGCATGTGTCATTGCAGTGAAGCTGACCGGAGTATCGATAGAAGGATAGTTATCCCAGGATACAACATCCAAATGCTTAGCCCATTTGAAATAATCAAGCTCTGGATAAGTACCCATCAGATTTGTCGTAATCTGAATATTCGGTGAGTGTTTACGAATCTCATCGTATTCCAAGATGTAGCAATCAAGCAGGCTATCAGATTGGAATCTGCGATAATCAAGCGAGATCGTTTGGAAGTTTGTACGATTACCGGCCCACTCCTCGCTTAGCGCATTCGGAGGTACGATTTCATCCCAGTCATAGAACGTATGTCCCCAGAAGCTTGTGTACCAAGCTTTATTAAGTCCTTCAATCGTGCCATAACGCTGTTGCAGCCATACACGGAATTCCTCAGCACAATTATCACAATAGCAATAACCGCCATATTCATTCGAAATATGCCAAGCGACTAGCGCCGGATGATCCTTGTAGCGTTCTGCGAGCTTGCCTGCAATGAGCTTCGAATATTTCCGGTAGGTCGGGCTGCTTGGACAAGAGTTATGACGACCGCCAAATTTCCGCTTACGTCCTTCGTAATCGACACGAGTAACGTCTGGATACCTTTTTGCCATCCATGCGGGATGAGCACCTGTGCTCGTTGCCAGACATACCGAGATATTATCTTGGTGAAGCCTGTCAATGATTTTATCCAGCCCTCCAAAGTCGTACGTTTCTTCATTTGGTTGAATACGCGCCCAAGAGAAGACATTGACTGTTGCTACGTCAATATCCGCAAGATGAAACATGCGAATATCCTCTTCCATCGTCTCGTCGCTCCACTGCTCAGGGTTATAATCTCCACCGTACCATATTTTAGGAAGTTTATTATGTATCATTATTTCATTCTCCTCACTGTCGTTCATGTTATTGAATGCTGGAAAGAGAGCTCATGATATGAGCTCTCTTCATTCGTGCTTATTTTAAGCTTATTTTGACCAAAGCGCTACACGATCTTGTACCATTTTTGTAAATTCAGCATTCAATTTAGCTACGCCTGCATCATCAAGATCTTTCAAGAATGCATCGTAAATTTTATCGAAATCAGCTGGTTTAGCAAGAATAGCTTCTGGAATACGCTTTTTCATAATGTCTTGTGCTTTTTGTTGAATGACGTTTGCTTGGGAGCCTGTTTCGAAAGGAAGCGTCCAAGCTGCGCCGTATTTACGCTCTGGGAATGAATCATCCGCAGGCCATAGATCTTTGTAAGTTGTTGCGCCGTATGCAGCAAGAGTTTTTTTGTCTTGATCGGAATAAGCCGTTTGAATTTGCTCAGGGAATGTCGTTGTGTAGTAGTTTCCAGATGGATCCAACACACCATCGCCATAACGAGCTGATAGCAAGTAGTTGCCAATACCTGTTGTTTTCTTAAATGTATTTTGGTCATTTGATTTTAGAGCTTGAACATCTGCAGGAATGACACGTTTGCCATTTTCCACATTGTAATGTGTACCTTCAACACCCCAGTTCACTAGTACTTGACCTTCATCAGAAGCCAGGTAATCAAGGAATTTGATTAAACGAACAGGATCTTTAGCACCTTTTGTAATACCGATACCGTTACCTGCAATATAACCTGTTCCTTGGAAAGAATGGTCTTGGAACGTTTCATTCAAGGTTACAGGGAAACGAGCGTAAGTGGATCCAAATTTACCTTCAGCTTTCAATGCATTTTCAGCATCGCCGTAATCCCAGTTCTGATCAATAAGTCCAAGCACACGGCCAGAAGCGATTTTCGCTTTATATTGATCATATTTTTGTACGAAACTTTCTTTATCAAGAAGACCGATATCATTCATGTGGTTCAACCAACGGAAATATTCTCTCTCTTCAGGACGCTGGTAGTGCATGATTGCTTCATGTGTTTCTTGGTTGATGAAGAACTCACCATCATCTGGCGCGCCAGTTGCATAGAAAGCCGGGTTCGTTACAGAAATTACAATCTGCCATTCGCCGCCGTTAAGTGACATACCGATAGTCGGTTGACCGTCAGCCGTTTTTGGATTTTTCTCGATATATGCTTTGATTGCTGCTTCATAATCTTCAACGGTTTTGATTGCTGGGTAACCAGCTGCTTCAAGCACTTGGTGCTGCAATTGGAAGCCGCCGCCTGCATCAAAGTAAGTTTGACCTACACCGTCTTGCGGCAGGATATAGATGGCATCGTCATCCGCATTCCAGCTTAGACGGTTGAAGTATTCGCCATATACCTTTTTCAGGTTAGGAGCGTACTCCTCGATCAATGGACGAAGGTCGAGCAAAGCGCCTGCGTCAACCAATTTCCCTGCTTGACCTTTTGGCATAACAAGATCCGGATAATCATCACTTGCTACCATGAGTGCGAACATATCAGCGTCCGAACCGCCTACAGGAAATTCTTGTTTCATCGTAATGCCTGTTTTTTCTAGAATGACTTTACCTACATCGGATTTCATATCATCCCAGTTCGGATTGTTATCACCTGAAGCGACACGAATCGTGATAGGATCAAGTTTCTCCACTTCAGCTGGTGCATTTGTAGCATTTGCTGAACCTTCATTTTTTCCTTTGTTTGTGCCGCCTTCATTCGAATTGCCGCAAGCTGTGACGAATACGAATACGAGTGCGAGCATCAAGCTAAGAACCATCTGCATTTTTCTCTTCATTTCTAAAATGCCTCCCTTTTTCTTTTACCTGATAACATGTATATAACAGAAAATCTGCTATTACCAAAGTTAGCTTTTTACAGCTCCGAGCGTCATGCCCTTAACGAAGTACTTTTGAAGGAACGGGTAGACCAGAAGAATAGGTACCGTTACGACAATCGTAATCGCCATTTTAATCGATTCCGGTGAAACTGAAGCAAGCGACAGTTGTGAATTCGGGTCACGATAGTTGCTGCCTGTCTGTGTAGATAGAAGCACCTTCATGAGCTCGTACTGCAGGGTCGTATTATCAGGATTCCGGTTGTTGAACAAGTACGTATCAAACCAGGAATTCCAGTGTCCTACAGCGATAAACAATGCAATGGTTGCCAGCACCGGCTGACAAAGCGGAAGGATAACCTTCCAGAATATAGTCCAATCATTAGCGCCATCGATCTTTGCAGATTCTTGAAGTGCATAAGGCAGTCCGTCGATATACGAGCGTACTACGAATACATTCCAAACACTCAGGATAGCAGGAATGATATAAACGGAAAAAGTACCAATCAAGCCTAGGTTTTTCATCAACAAGAAGCCTGGAATTAGACCGCCTGTGAAATACATCGTAAGTGCGAACACGACAGACATCCATCTTCTCGCCTGAAAATCAGGACGGCTTAACGTGTAAGCCATCATAGATGCCGAAAGTACTCCGACTATCGTACCAACAACCGTCCGAATGACGGAGTTTTTGAATCCAGTAAGCAATCCGTCGAATCCAAATATCGTCTCGTAGTTTTTCAAAGTAAAATCACGAGGATAGATAGTCAAGCCGCCTCTTACTGTATCTACTGAATCATTAAACGAAATGGCTAGTACATTCAGGAACGGATACAGCGTTACGATTGCTACAAAAATCATGAACACATAAATGAAGATATCGAATAATTTGTCGCCTATATTTTTTTGTGCATAATGCATATGTCGTTCCTCCTATATGATCGATTCTTTGGTGACTCGTTTGTATATTCCGTTCGCGATGAACACTAATAGGATGCTGACTACGGAGTTGAATATACCGATTGCCGTACCATACGAATATCGGCTCAATTGAATACCGTACTTCAGCGCATACAGATCAAGTACTTCTGAAAAGTCAGATACGAGAGGATTGCCTAACAAGAACTGTTTCTCGAATCCAATACTGACCAAATGTCCAATCGATAGGATGAAAAGGACCATAAACGTTGTTCGAATGCCTGGCAGTGTGATGTGCCACATTTTACGGAATCTGCCTGCGCCGTCCACGGTCGATGCCTCATAAAGCTCAGGATCGATACCCGCCATAGCTGCAAGGAAGATAATGGAGTTCCAGCCCATCTCTTTCCATAGATCGGAAAGCGTTACAATACCCCAGAACCATTCTCCTTTAGCCATGAATTGAATCGGCGTGTCAATAATATTTAGATACATCAACAATTGGTTAATGGCTCCGCCGTCCGTAGAAAGCATCTTCGTTACGAGTCCTGCAACAACGACCCAAGATACAAAGTGAGGTAAATAAGATATGGTTTGAATCGAGCGCTTGAAGAACTGGCCTCTCAACTCATTCAATAATAGAGCGAAAATGACCGGAATTGTAAATCCAATAACTAAGCCCATCGAGCTCATGGCTAGTGTGTTCCGCAAGACGATATAAAATCTTTCATCCTGGAACAGCTCTACGAAGTTATCGAATCCGACCCATTTTTGATCGAGAATCGAATTTTTTGGTTTGTAGTTTTGAAAGGCGGTCAACCAGCCCCAAACCGGTACATAACTGAAAATGAAGATCCATATAACAAATGGAAGTGACATCATGTACAAGTAGCGCTGCTGGAAAGCTCTGAACCAAAATCGGTTCTTTCTGTTCGTCGACCCTGCTTTTTGGGTACCTTCTGTTAGCGGTTTCATCGCTGCTCCTCCTAAATAAAAAGCTTTCTCTTGTCTGCTTTGTTTACTCTCTCTTCTCTGTTTCCATCATAAACGATGAACACGATACTCTTGCACCCACTAAATTAGACCTAAAATCATATGAAAATAAGATTTTTCAAACGCTTTCATTACCACAAATTAGGTTTAAAAAAGACAAAAAAAGACGAAATTCACCTCTCCTTTTCCGAGGAAATGAGGAGGGAAATACGTCTTTTCTCTTAGAGCCATGCAGGTTTTCATGCAATTCCATTATTCTGTAGGAGATTTTCCCGTCGCACTTTTGAAGGATGACGGTGAAACACCCTTATATTTCTTGAACTTGCTATGAAAATAATCCACATTTGCATATCCGACACGTTCTGACACCTGATGCACCTTCAAACCTTCTTGAAGCAGCTCGATTGCATGCTGAATGCGAATCTGATCCAAATACGTATTGAAATGCTCACCTGTGTAATTTTTGAACATTTTACCCAAATAGCTGCTGTTGTAGTTAAAGAGTTCCGCGAGCGTTTCTAGCTTAATATTCTCGTTATAGTGACGTTCGATAAAATCAGTCATTTGCTTGAGAACAGACACGCTGTCCGACTTCCCAATCTTTTCTGCCAAATGCGATAATTTCTGCTGCAGCTGTGAAAGCATTTCATCATAATGATGGGTCAGATACAGGGCTGTGATCATAAGTAAATCTTCTTGTACCGATACCTGAGGGTTCGACGTTGCTGCTTTGTTAAGGACAATCGTCAGCACTTGAGCCCAGCTTGACTTCACAAATTGCTCAGAGGTATCATGTCCGCAAATACGATCAGATACTTCCTTTATAGCAGAGTTCACGCCATCCTTGCTCCCAATGTCGAGCATGTAATAAAGTCTCTGTGCAAGCCCTTCAACGGAGAATTCCTCCGCATGCTTATCTTCTGCTGAATTAATGACCTCGGATAAAGAGGCAATATGAATACGCTGACCCAGAAGCATAAATCGCTGCTTCAGCAATTTGCGCACAGCCGGAGGCCACTCCTGAAGCTCATTCAATTCACGAACGGGTTCGCTCGCTGCCGCTGCGAAACGCACTCTTGGCCCGCAGCATTCCTCAATCCAACCCGTCATTTGCTCCAAAGCACTATTTTGAAGCATATAATCCTTTAGCAGAACACCAACAAACGGTTCTGCCGCAAATACCCAGCCGATTTCCTTCTGCTCCACAACTTCAGCCAGCTTTTTCTTAAGCTGTGCGTTCATCGTCAGTGAATGCTCTCGGCTATAAAGCTCAATGAGCAGCAATTGATAATTTTTAGCAGGCGTCCCCAGAAACTTTTGCAAATCTTGAATGCCTGTTCCAATTCCACCGAGCTTGCCTGTGCTTAATTGCTGCAGCATTTCATCCCGAAGAAGTACAGTCGTCTGCTGCGTGTTCAGCTGGGATTGAGACTTTTTCTTAAGTACCGCGCTAATTCGCTCTACATAACTCTCCAATTCATCCTCATCAATTGGCTTTAAAATATAACCGTCTACATTATGTGCAATAGCTTTCTTCGCATAGCTAAAATCAGCATAACCGCTTAAGATTAAAAAGTGACAGATGCCATTCGTTTTTCTTATTTCTTCGATGGCTTGCAATCCATCCATACCTGGCATGCGAATATCGATGAGGATCATATCTGGATCAAGCTCTTTTTGCTTCTCTATGGCTTCACGACCATTTGCAGCAACGCCAACAACCTCGAAGTCATGCTTTCCCCAATCAATTAATGTTTTCAGACCTTCACGAATCATTGGTTCATCGTCAACGATCATAACCTTATGCATGTAGATGACCCCCAATCGGAATTTCAAAAGTAATAAGCGTACCTGACCCAAGCGTGCTCTTGATTGTCAAACCACACTCTTCCCCATAAATCAGAACTAAACGCTGATGAACATTGCGCAATCCAATTCTATACTCCTCGTCTTCCTCCATATCATGTAAGGAATCACTAATTTGAATGATTTTATCCTCTGAAATACCTACACCGTTATCCTCTATTTCAACTCGCAGCATCCCATCAGCAACCTTTGTATTTAACCGAACAAAGCCGCCTTCAGCAATATTCTCAAGTCCATGCACAACGGCATTTTCAATTAAGGGTTGAATAATAAGCGGAGGTATTTCCAAATCTTGACCCCGCTCATCTGTATCTAAGTGAAAGGTTAATCTATCAATCCCATAACGGAAGGCTTGAATTTCCAAATAACACCGAACAAGCTCCAGCTCGTCCTTCAAAGCAATTTTCTTCGTACCTACTTCTAGATTTCTACGAATCATTTTGCCTAGCATTCGTACGATAGAAGAAATCTCCGTCTCGCCCTTCAAATGGGCTTTCATTCGAATCGACTCCAGCGCATTGAATAGAAAATGAGGGTTAATCTGACTAGCCATCATTTTCAGTTTAATTTCCTTTTGCCTAATCTGAAGCAGACCCTTCTGCTTATGCGACTCTGCAACCTCATCCATTAATCCTCGTATATTGACAACCATATTATTGAATTGCTTGGCGAGGATACCGATTTCATCATTGCCTGTCACATGAGAAACAACTTTCAAATCTCCCATAGCGACCTTATTTAAGTCTTTATTCAACACAAGCATACGCTTCGCTAATATAGTCGCAAAGATATAAATCAGTATAAAGGCAATTAGAAGACTGATCATGATGATACCAAAACCAAGCAAATTGATTCTGTTCGCACCGCTAACGATACTTTCAATTGTGAAAACAGAGATGATCTTCAGTCCATTTACACTGGATTGCGGCATCAGATTCTCAACAACGATTTTAGATGGCTTGCCCTCATATTTAAACTCATAGGTACCCTCTGGTTTGTCGGTCAACTGGCTCGCAAAATCAAGTTCTGATATTTTTCTACCTACCCAGCTCGGATTTTTTGCAGCAAAAATATAACCATTATCATCGATGATCATCGTATCAAACGGCTCTTGACTGATCATCGCATTCAACAGCTTCTGATCAACCCCAATAACGAGCACTCCGCTTGTACGATAAGCCGGGAAGGTGATTTTGCGAACGAGACTTAAATAGTTGTTATTTGCCTTTGTTTCATCTTTGATAAACCCCCAGTGAATGCCCTCTTTCTCCATCGCTGATTTGTACCATGCACTTTCGGTCACATCATCCGTTACCTTTAGAAACTCCCAATTTTCAAGGATAGTTGTATTGGTTGTATAGAACCGAATATTATTAATCTCATTGTAAAGCTTAACGTAATCGCGAAAATCACGATAATCCCAAAAAGCCTGAACCACATCAAATGTTGACTGATATTGCGTATTCACAATGTTCGTCAACCGACTGTCAACAAGCAGCTTATCCGATATTTCAATAGGCATTCTAATAATATCTGAGGTTTGTTTCTTGATTCTCTCCACGTTGTTCGTTATTTGCTGAGTCGCTTGGTCCAACACATTTTGGCGCAAAGCGGTTGTCAAAAAAATACCGACAATTAATACTGGAACGAATACGACGAGCAAGAAGGAAAATATAAGCTTGTTCTTGATCCGAATATTGTTTGTTTTATGTGTCAGCTTTTCTAAGATCAGCCTCATTCAGGCCTTCTCCTCCTTCTTAAAGGAAAGCGTTTACTATTATTTGCAAAAGCTGTTAAAGCGGTATTCGGTAGGATGAATGCTCTTCGATAACATGCTCGCCCATATTATAAACCCATTTGAAGATGAATTGATTCCCTGTGTAGCCTGTTCTTTTCCGAATGTCCGGTATAATAACTTTCTCTAGGTTGTCCAAAATAATGCGTTCAATGGATGCTAATCGTTCTTCATTCGCTTCGCTTTGCTGCATGGCTTCTTCCTCGGATGAAGCTGTCCCCTTGTAATAAGCAAGAGCAGCATCCTTATCGCTTATATTATTATCCAGCGGGCGACCCGATCCTTTAAAAATAAACTTCACCGTGTCGATCCAGTCCTTGTATAAACTTATCTGAATATCATTCATGATCTGAAAGCAGCTCCTATGTTTGTGATTCAATCGTTAAACTTTAGGATAATCCGACATATACGAAATTGCAACCTTTTGCTCATGCTTAAAAATACCTAAATTGCAAAAAAGAGCTTCCATCGCCGACGCAGCGACTATGAAAACTCTTTGCTGTATAAAACATATTTTAGAGAGAAATTCATAGGTAGATCTTAATATCCGAAATACAAATCAACGAAAACTTTTCCTTTTTTTAACTGATAGTCGGAGGGTTCTGTCTTCCGATGTCCCCCTCCAAGCTAGAGTTGTTTCCCCGCGCTCATCCTTGCATCCTTATGTCCTTACATTTGACTCTATTTCATTTGGAAGAAGCTGAGCTTCACGCCATCCGTTAAATTAATAATCAAATCACCAGTCGGCAGATTAACAGGAAGCTCGATACGAACCGTCTCCCATTGCTGCTCGTCGCTTGGAGATACTAGACTCGAGCTCATTACAGCACTAGAGGCACTGCCGATTAGAACTGAAATTTGGCCTCCTCGCGATCCGCCGCTTACACGCGCTTCGAAAGCCGATGATCCTTTGCTCCAATCGACATCCGCAAACTTGATCCAACCCTCCGGCGCCGACAGCCTTACGCATGTTCCGCCTTCTTTACTCTCATCCAAATAAACATTCTCGTAATCGTCATAGTTCTCTGCACGCGTCTGTACCGACAGGTTGCGAGCTGGTATTTTCTCACCTGCGATTCTAATCGTATTAGTGGATTTGACATCCGCAGATGAACCGCCTGCTGTAAAGCTATAGTCAGCCTCTTCTAAGCAGAACCGATCACGCGTTACATCCCAGAGAGCAAGCTCTTCAGCAGGAACAATCAACTGCACTGCCTTCGTCTCGCCAGGCTGTAACGTTACACGAGTGAAGCCAACCAGCTTCTTCAGTGGACGCACTACCCTTGAACCTTCAATTCGCACATACAGCTGTACAACCTCGTCAGCTGTTATCGACGAATGGTTAGTGACATCAAGATTTACTGTTAATTTACCGTCTAAACCCGTTGCATCATTCACTATTTCTAGCTCGCTATAGCTGAATGATCCGTAGCTAAGTCCATAACCAAATGGATATAGCGGTTCACCGTCAAAAAACTGGTAAGTCCTTTTACCCTTTAGAATGTCGTAGTCCATTAAATCTGTCAGCTGTTCTTCTGACTTGTACCAAGTCATATTAAGACGACCAGCTGGCGAATAATCGCCAAACAGCACATCAGCAATAGCATTGCCCAGCTCTTGACCCGCATGCGACAAGTAAAGAACGGCTGGTATTTGCTCGTTAACTGCATTCAAAGTGAATGGATAGCTGCCGATTACGACAACAACCGTGTTCGGATTAGCCTCGTGCACAGCACGTATCAGTTCATTTTGCGATGCTGCTAGATCCAGGCTCGGACGGTCAATTTCTTCTTTGCCGTTAATGAGCGGGTTGTTTCCGACAATAACGATTGCTGTCTCAGCCGCTTTAGCGGCTGCCACTGCTTCTGCAAGGCCATCCTTGATCACATTTTTCGTGAACAGCTCTGTTTCACCGATCGTATCCGCCTCTGTGACTTGAAGAGAATCGGAACCACCGTTTGGCGCCGTTACCAGCTTGCCATTCCATGTGCGAATCGCGAACTGATCATTCCCTTGCTTATCAAGCTTGAATACTTCCTTGACATACCAGCCGAACGCTTCATTTGCAGTCGCAGCGACATTAACATCATCCGCGCTAGTTAGAAGCTTTCCAGACGCGCTGCTCTCGAGCGTATAGCTTCCCCAGCCCCAATCAGTCAATTCAAATGACTCTCCATCAGCTTCTGACGCGCTAGCCTGAAGACGACTCTCATTAGCAGCGTCAGCGACCAATGCTTTACCATTCGCTGCTGATTTCAACACTACACGGTCATTTCCGCTGCTGAATGATACACTCTTGCCGCTAAGCTTGCTCGAAATCCCTTCAAGAGGTGTTACTTTATAAGGAAGAGAGCCCGAATACCAGTCACGATATACAACATCCGCAAGCGGTCCAATTACAGCCACACTGTTCAGCTTCTCTTTATTTAATGGAAGCATGTTATTCTCATTTTTAAGCAGAACGATTGACTCCCGTGCGGCTTGCAGTGACAATTCACCGTGTTCCGGCGCGCAAAGCTTGGACTCAGGCGTATTCGCGTAAGGATTTTGGTCCTCAGGATCAAATTCACCAAGGCGGAAACGTACACGGAATGTATTGATAAGCGCTTTATCCAAATGCTGCTCGGTAAGCAAGCCTTCAGCCAATGCTTCACGGATAGCTGCGCAAGATTTCTCTGCGTCATCCGTAATGCTGTCAATTCCAGCTTTTATGGAATGAGCAACTGCGTCCTTGTAGGAATCATAATATTTATGATCATTAACGATACCGAGCAAGTCACCAGCATCGCTGACGATAAATCCGTTCATCCCCCACTCCTCTTTCACCACTTTATTGACATCTTCATGCAATATGGTTGGTGTTCCATTGACAGAGTTATACGAGGTCATCATGGATTGCGCCCCGCCCTTAACGAAGGCAGGTTTGAACGCTGCTTGATAATATTCCTTCATATTCCTTGGATCAATGCTCGCTGAGCAGCTGCCGCGATTAATTTCATTGTTGTTCCCAATAAAATGTTTCAAGGTCGCTACCGCTTTGTAATAGAGCGGATGATCGCCTTGCAGACCTTGCACCAGTGAAGCAGTCAGCTCGCCTGTTAGCTTAGGGTCCTCGCCATAGGCTTCCTCTGTCCGGCCCCAGCGCGGATCACGCTCCATATCTACAGTTGGCGCCCAGAGGGTCAAGCCGTTAATGGCTGGATTACGCTGAAAATAAACACGCGCCTCATCTCCGATTACAGAGCCAACCTCTTTCAGCAATACAGGGTTCCAGGTACAGCCAAGACCGATTGGCTGTGGAAAAGTCGTTGCTTCTCCTAGCCAAGCCATACCATGCGCCGCTTCTGTTCCATGCTTGTAAGGCTTAACGCCAAGCCGCTCTATCTCCGGCTGGTATTGCACCATAGATTCAATTTTCTCGTCAAGCGTAAAGCGGGATACAAGATCGATTACACGCTCTTCAACCGGCAAAGCTATATTTTCAAACGGAAAACCTGTTTTGTTTGTCATTGTTGTTCTCTCCTTATTGAGTTGCTGGGGATAGGGTATACCATTCATTTACTTTCGTTTTAAAGGGTTTTGAAGCGTCGATCATGACACCGTCTGATGATTGAACGGATACGGCATCCTTATAGCAGATCCTGCAAGTACGTCCATGCGTCGATTGAATACGAGCGGAAGTCAGCTTGCCTTCTTCCCATGCCATATCTATAATGAACCCGCCTCTTGCTTTGATGCCCTTTACATAACCGTTCGGCCAAGCAGCTGGCAATGCAGGCAGAAGCTCTATGCAGTCCAAATGGCTTTGCAACAGAAGCTCGGCAATGCCCGCAGTACCGCCAAAATTACCATCAATTTGGAAAGGCGGATGATCATCGAATAAATTAGGGTGAGTCGATCTTGCAAGCAGCGTATGAATAAATCGGTAAGACGATTCTGAGTCACCCAGTCGCGCGTACAAATTAATGAGCCATGCGCAGCTCCAGCCTGTGTGCCCGCCCCCGTTATTTATCCGGCTCTCCAGCGACAGCCTTCCCGCTTCAAGAAGCTCCGGCGTCGCTTCCTTGTTGATCGTTGTACCTGGATATAATCCATATAAATGAGAAACATGGCGATGTCCCGGCTCATGCTCCTCGAAATGCTCATGCCATTCCTGCAACAAGCCTGCTGATGATATTTGAAGAGGTGGAAGCTTCAAGCGTGCAGCAGCTATTTGTTCTGCTATTGGATCATTAAGATTAAGTATTTGCACACTCATCAAACAGTGCGCGAACAGCTCGTTTATGAGCGTGATATCCATCGCGGAGGATTCCGCTACGCTGCATGCTTCCCCCTCTGCGGTAAGAAATTTATTTTCCGGTGAAGTGGAAGGCGACGTCATCAGCAGCCCATCCTCGTTCTCCTGCAACCAGCTTAGGCAAAATAATGCTGCGCCGCGCATAAGCGGATATGCCTTATCCCGCAAGAAGCTCTCACTTGGATTATATATGTAGTGCTCCCATAAATGCTGAGTAAGCCATACACCTCCCATAGGCCAAAAAGCCCAGCTAGGATGTCCGGCAGTCGGCGTTGAGGTACGCCATAAATCAACATTATGATGCGCTACCCAGCCGTCGCTATTGTAATGGATAGCTGCTGTGCGCGCTCCGCTTTCGCTAAGCTCCCCAATCATATCCAGCAAAGGCTCATGGCATTCACTCAAATTAGCGAGCTCTGCCGGCCAATAATTCATTTGCGTATTAATATTTGTCGTATAATCACTGTTCCAAGGGGGCTGAACCCGATGATTCCATATCCCCTGCAAATTAGCGGGTTGTGTACCGGGACGTGAGCTTGCCATGAGCAAGTATCGTCCGTACTGGAAATACAACGCTTCCAGCTGCGGGTCTTGCTCACCCCTCTTATAGGCTTCCAATCGTTCGTCGGTAGGCAGCAGTCCGTTAGACGTTTCTCCTAGATTAAGATCCACACGCTGGAAAAGGCTGCGATGATCACTTATATGACGTTCACGAAGTTCCTCGTACCCAATGGTAAAAGCTGCTTCAAGCACCCTTTTGCTCTCTGCATGAAGTTTCTCTTCACAATTAGCCGGTTGACGATCGAATCTTTCGAAGCTTGTAACCGCACTAAGCATAAAAGTAACCGAATGAGCGCCCTCAATTTTCAGTTGATGCTCTCCGACTATCGACACCTCTCCGCCATCAAGCTTTACACCAAGCCTAGCTTGAAAAGTAACACCGCGATCTTTCTCATATTGCACCGCGAGAGGATGATCCCACCTATAATTGTCCGCTACATGGCTCGGACATCGTCCATGAAGCACGATGATCTCATTTCCTTCTGAAGTGAGCTCAAATTTCATATCGCTTTGGAGGAAAGCCGTTAAAGAAAGAGGGGTATTCCCAAGCGCTTCATATTTTGTACACAGCACCTGATCAACCGCACTTACGAATATTTCACGGCGATAAATGGTGTCATCTATGTGAAAGCTTGTCGTCGCTATTCCCGCATCTAGATCCAACATCCGGATAAAATGATGATGCTCCACAGCCCTTTCCCCAAAATGCTGCTCCACGAACAAGTCGCCCATTGGCTGATACGATTCCGTATTGGTTCCGAGCATCCTTGCTTCCACGAGCTGCTCCGCTTCTACGAATCGCTTCTCCGCTATGAGCTCCCTCGCACGCTTCAAATAACGCAGCGCTTCGTAGTTATTCGTATCGCGCGGAAAGCCCGACCAGAGTGTATCTTCATTTAATTGAATGTGTTCTTTATCGATGCCGCCAAACACCATACCGCCTAAACGGCCATTGCCGATCGGCAGCGCCTCTTCCCATCTCGAAGCCGGCTGTTTGTACCAAAGTGTCCATGGATGTTCATTCGCAATCCACTGTCCCATGTAATCAGCTCCTGTTATCGCTTTCATTATTTTCGAATTCCCAAAATCTCATTATTGCTTCCATCATAACGGAATAGCCTTCACGTACAGTACCCATGAGATTCCATATAAAATCATATGAAAATTAGCGTTTGTTGAAGAAATACCCCCTTTTTTCTAGCATTTCATCCCCTCCTCATACAAAAAAAAGACCAACCATACTTTCTGGTTGGTCTTGCGATTCAAGCATAACACTATCAAAACGATCAACAATCATTTAATTATCAAAAAGAAACAACTTTTAAAGCCCAGCTTCTCCAAATACTTTATCAAAGCCTGCCTTCGAACGAAGGATAAGCACCTCTGGAGAATCGGATGGTTTCTCAGCCGTTAGCACTTCTTGAGAAACAGCGCCCTTGTAACCAATTCGGTCTAAAGCTTTAACAAAACCAACTAAGTCGATAACTCCTTCACCTGGATATAAGCGTCCGTTATCTAATGCTTCCTCAACCGGCACATCCGGTGCGTCATTAATATGTACATGAACGATTTGATCTGGACGAAGCGCTTCGATATCTGAGACAGTCAAGCCGTTCGTGTACCAGTGATACGAATCGAATAACAAGCCTACATTGCTTTCTCCAATTGCTGCAATCCAGTCGAGCGTTTCCTCCAGCGTCCAGATAAAAGGATTTTCCCAATGTGTACGCAAATGATGCGGTCCAACAAACTCTAAGCCAAGCCGGATGCCATATGCACCAAGCACCTGCGCACATGTCCGCAATCTTCTTGTGGCAAGAGACATAAAGTGCGCGGCTTTAAAGTCAGTAGATGGCAATACATATGTACAGCAGCTCGTACACCCTAGCTCCGCTGCTGCTGCAGCTGATGCAGCGAGACCTCTCAAGCTCTCAAGAAACACTGCTTCTGTTGATCTCCATTCAACGGAAAGTCCGATTGAGCCGATAACCAAGCCATTGCTCTTTAATAATTGACGCGCATTCTCCACGCCATGCCGATGAATCAATGATTCAGCATCTATATCTACAGCTTGAAAGCCATATGCTCCGGCTAGTTCAATTAAACGTTCATCATTCTCAATGTGACCAAGCCCAGCTCCCGTTATTCCTCTCAACATACCATTAGCACCTCTTTCATCCATTTGTGTTGATTCCATTCTCATCCTGCTCTGCGTTATTGCTCTTGTGAACTTAACCACTCTTACTCTATTCGCAGCCATCGTCCAAAATCCTTCTATATTAATGAAGCGATTACATGAACACTTGAAGATATGGAATAACAAAGGGCTGCCTCCGAAGTAGATACTTCTACTTTGGAGGCAGCCCTTGCTTCGCAATGCCTTCTCTTAATCAAAAATCGATAAAATCAGAAATAAAATGGCAAGCAAAGCGTAAAGTACAAGCGACACCACCATTAATGTCCTCTTACTCACAGCGCTCCTCCCCTTCCAGCACCGATTGGGCTATACACCATTAGTGTATGTGCCCACGGACAACGCGGAAATTGTCCATAGAAGAATTTAAGCATTCGCAATCTTTTCCAAGTAAAGTCACTCTTTCTACACGACTCAACTTTGCAATCATGCCCTTATTTCGTTAAACTAACGTAACAATAGGTTATTCGATAACGAAGATGGAGGAGAACTATGAAGAAGACATTTACTCTTATCATTGTATGCCTCTCTGTTCTTTTGGTTACCGCTTGTACAAACAATCCAAACCAAATGACGAATGTATCTCCCACACCTGCTGCAGAGACGCCAATGCCTCAAGAAACCAAGGAAGAAATCAAAATCGAAAAATTCCCGTTGCAATCGAGCGAAGCGCATGTGAGCTACAGCAAAGATTCTGTCATTGTTCAATTAAGCGGCATGGATGATCAGAACATACAAAATAAGATTAATCGAACCTTGCAAGCCTATGCAGACGAAGAGCTTGCTCAAGCCTTAAT
This sequence comes from Paenibacillus sp. J31P13, assembly GCF_056269295.1. NCBI lineage: Bacteria > Bacillati > Bacillota > Bacilli > Caryophanales > Paenibacillaceae > Paenibacillus > Paenibacillus sp. J31P13. The sequence continues at coordinate 240,808 of NZ_JBWDNR010000001.1, read as the reverse complement.
CATAGCAGAGGAAAACCTCATGGAACTAGAGAAGGATAGGCAAGGCTGGTTTGATACCTATGGTACGACAGAGGAGTCCTTCTTCTTTGGTCATATTACGAACCAATTTGAAGTGACTTACCTTAGTCCGCATATTATCAGTATTCTCTCCAGCGGCGATTTCAGCATGATGCCAGAGGCTCACCCCTTAAAGAAAAAACAAGCATTTGTATTTGATCTTCAAACCGGAGACCGCCTGCAGGTAAAGGATGCGTTACTGGACCATGCTTCAACAGAGGCTGCCTTCAAGGAGCTCGTTCAAAATGAAATCCAAGATGGGAACTTGCGCCCAGAAGGAACGGCGGATTCCATTTCGGACATGGATATCTTTATGAACCATTTAAATTCGGAAGCTTTCCGGATACAGGAACAAAATGGACAGAAAATAATGACCTTATTCGAAGAAGCTATCTATGCGATAGGCTTTTATGAACTGGATTTCACCCAGGAGAGTCTAGGCGATCTTGCTGATCCAAACTCACAAATTTGGAAATGAGAGGCTAGTCTATTCTTTTGTCTGCTGTTTTTCTTCATTAATATGGCTATCTAACGCGTCATAATAACGGGCAAGCTCAATAACCAACGCACCCATTCGCTCCAGCTGAGGCATAATAATACGAGTTAGGCCGTATTCCTTCAAAGCTTCGGCTGTTACTTTGCCAACTGCTGCCGCCACGACATGCCCATCCAGCGCTTCCAACAGCTGCGCTTCACGACCGGTTTCCTTCGCATATCGAAACAAATAGTGAACCTGTACAGCTGTTGTAAAGCAGACCGCATCGACAATGCCTCCAGCCAGCTCAGACAAAAAGGTATCTAAAGTGTCCGTTTGAGGCGGAACATGCTTATACGGCAACACGGATACGACCTCTGCCGCCCCTTTTTTCTCAAGAAAACGCACCAGCTCCGGTGCCGGTTCTCCATGCAGCTGAATCCAAACACGCTTCCCTTTAAAGTCATGGGTGGACAAGTTTTCATTCAAATTTTTCATCGTGCCATCATCATCACTAACAAGAGCTTTCAAGCCCATTCGTTTAACAAAAGCAGTCGTTTTGTAGCCTCTTGTTGCAATGTTCGCTTCGCTAAGCTTAGCAAGAAACGGTTCACACACACCTAGCTTCTCAGCTGCGTTAACAAGGCTGTCCGATCCCATTCCAGTCGTCAAAATGACCCAATCCGCTCCATCAACAGCAAACTTCCGCAGCGGCTCAGCGAGCAACGTCTCTTCAAACATTGTTAAGCCTTGAAGAGAACGAACGAGCGGAATACCGCCCTGCTTTTCTATAATTAAACTCATTTCATCCGTCTTTCGAGAGCCTGCTATTACGACCACTTTGTCTTTCAAATTGGACATTCCCATATTGTTTAAGCCACCGTACTTTCAGTAAATTAGCCTTAGCCGAGGTCATTATACCAAAAGGAGGTGAAAAGCGCACCCTATTAGATCCTATTCCTGCCAGAACAACCGTCAAATATTTTCCCATTCCGTTTTGAAAAATAATTCATAAACTTTTACAAACACGATTTTAAAAATCATATATACAGGGATGATCAGCAAAATGCCCAGAATACCTGCTATATCGCCGCCAACAAGCACGAGAATGATCGTTGTAAGCGGATGGATATCAAGCTGCTTGCCGAACACATATGGGCCGATAACATTATCTTGAATTTGCTGCGCGACTGTAATAATGACAATTGACCAGATCGCAGTAGAAGGTGATTCGATAAAGGCAATAATCACAATCGGAACAGACGAGAGAAAGGAACCGATAAACGGTATGAAATTCAAAATGACCGCAACAACGGTCAGCAACAAGGCATAAGGAAGATCAATGAACAGAAAACCTACATACATCAGCACCCCGAGAGCTACATTCACAATGACTCTTCCTACAATGAAGTTGCTAAGCATCGCATCAATATCAGACATGACCTCTGTGCCATGGCTCCGAAATCGTATAGGGATAAAGCTCACGAGCTGCTTACCAAACTTGCCGCCCTCCTTCAGCATGTAGAAGAGAAGAATCGGGAAGGTAATCAGTACAATCGCGAAATTAGAAAAGAAAGCAAATAATCCGGTCACATACTCCGTAAGAACCGTAAAGCCTTTATTCAAATACTCTGTCAGCTTAGACAGCGGATTGACATCCTGAGGCAAGAAGGACGATAGGAATCCGCTTCGCTCCAATTCAGCTACCTGCTGGCTTAAGGAATTGAATAAATCCGGCGCATTTTCTACCAAATTCAATAATTGCGTTCGCAGGGAAGGCCATACAACGATACTAAACCCTACGATAAGCAGCGCAAATGCCAAATAAATGAGCAGCACGGCAAATGTTCGATTAACCTTGTGTCGTTCCATTAGGTTGACAAGCGGTCGCAATAAATAGTAGAAAAACCCTGACAGCATTAATGGAACAATGATCATACTGAACAGAGAAAAAATAGGTTTAAAAATAAAATCAACGCGAGACCCCAAATAAATGATAATCAGCACCAATATAATCGAAAAGCACCATCTCGTAAAAGCATTCCACTTATTGGCCCGAATACGACCTGACTTCCTATTATCTATCATGAATTCAACCCCATTCCATCACACTTCTATATGTATAGGTTAGAATACCCATTCCGCTGCGCTAAGAAACAAAAAAAGCTCTCTATAAAGAGAACTTTTTCAAAATGATAACGGCATTATGTCCGCCAAATCCAAAGGAGTTGGACATAGCTATTTCCATATCCTTCTTCCGCGCCACATTTGGGACATAATCTAAATCGCATACAGCATCCTTCTCCTCCTGATTTATCGTTGGAGGAATGATACCCTCCTGCAAGCTCTTCACCAAAGCGATCGCCTCGACTCCGCCTGCAGCACCCAGCATATGCCCGGTCATAGATTTATTTGCGGTTATAGGAATATTATAAGCCAGCTCACCGAATAATTTTTTGATAGCAGCTGTTTCCGATTTATCGCCAATTTCCGTACTCGTGGCATGCGCACTAATAACATCGACTTCATGAGTTTGAACATTAGCTTCACGCAGCGCCGTCTTCATCGCTTGATAGGCGCCAATCCCTTCTGGATGTGTAGCTACCATATGATAAGCATCCGAGCTTGCCCCATAACCGACAACCTCAGCATGAATATGAGCGCCTCGGTTCAGCGCATGGGATAGTGATTCCAACACCAAAATGCCCGCTCCCTCAGCCATTACAAATCCATCTCGCTTATTGTCAAATGGACGGCTGGCGCCCGCTGGATCATCATTGCGAGTGGAGATTGAGGTAGCATTTCCAAAGCTAGCTAGCGATATATCTGTTATGGCAGCCTCCGAGCCGCCAGCTATGACAACATCTGCGCCTCCGCTTCGAATCAACCGCCACGCTTCGCCGATCGCTGTATTACCAATGGAGCAAGCCGTTACCGGAGCTAACGAAGGTCCCAGTAACTGATATTTAATGCTGATCATCGCCGCAGCCATATTTGCAATCATCATGGGAACCAACGTTGGACTAACTCTTTCGGGACCGCGCTCTTGTAATACCTTCGCTTGACCAAGAAGTGTCTCGATACCGCCGATTCCAGAACCGACGTAAACCCCCACTCGTTCTCGATCTATATCTTGGAGGGATAAATTTGAATCCTCTATCGCTTGCTCGGCCGCTGCAAGAGCAAATTGACAAAATCGATCCATCCGTCTAGCTTCCTTGCGACCGAACATAGCTTCTGAATCAAAATCTCTTACGATGCCCGCTATCTTTGCTTTATGTCTAGACGTATCAAAGGTATCAATCATTGATATACCTGAATCTCCTTGTACTAACCGGCTCCAAAAACGCTCCACACTATTGCCAAGCGGTGAAATTATGCCCATTCCTGTAATCACGACACGCTCCATCATTTTAAATCCTCCTCTGAAATTCCCTTGTTGGTTAGTAGTTTGTCATACTCTTTATCCTATTACAAGTTGCAGTTTATTATAGTATAATGAGTACCACAATAAGATAATCCGAGGATGAGTACAATGATTAACCGAGAAACGAGATTACAAGCATTATCTACCTTTTTAAAGTCTAAGCGTGCGAAGATATCGCCTGAATCCGTAGGTTTCCCTATGGGGTCACGCAGAAGAACACCTGGCCTTAGAAGAGAAGAAGTCGCTCAGCTTGCCGGCGTCAGCCCCACTTGGTACACGTGGCTGGAGCAAGGCCGAGATATAAAAGTATCGACATCCGTCTTGGATTGCGTAGCCTCAGCCCTTCAGCTCAATGATGATGAACGGAACTATTTATATGCTTTGGCGATGGAAACAGGCAGCAGCACGGTACAGCATAAAGAAAAGCCTTCTGAAATTACGCCATCCCTCCAGCGAATTTTGCAGGAGCTGCGCTTTTGCCCCACAATCGTTTCCGATCGAAGATGCGAGATCGTCGGTTGGAATCATGCTGCCTCTCATGTCTTCATGGATTTTCAGCAAATACCCGCAGAGCAGCGAAATATTATTCAGCTCTTATTTAAGCGCAAGGAGTTTCGTCGGCTGGCTGGTAATTGGGAGCATTTTGTAGGCGGTTATCTCGCTATCTTCCGTACCTACTACGGCCAATATATGCAAGATGAGTGGTACGAAGCGTTTATTGATGAAATGAAAAGAGATCATCCTGAGTTTCAATCCCTTTGGGAGCAAAGTCAGGTAAGCACCGCACCAGACGTACTGCTTGAATTCCGACATGCCAAAGTAGGAAAAATGCTGTTTAACCTGACATCCTTTCAGGTTCAAGGCAATAATGACCTGCGCTGCAGCGTCTACACGCCTGCCCTAGAATCTTCAACGGAAGCTAAATTACGGCGCTTGATGGACCGTACCGATTAAATAAATAGGCTCATCTCCCTTTATGAGGGATATGAGCCTATTTTGTATTCGTTATTAGAGAGATACAAGCGCGCCAAATTGATCAGCTGAACGTATTTCCGCTTCGATAATTTCAAGCGTGCCTACTGCGCTTTCCGGCATACAGATGGATACAGGCTTCCCTGCAATAATAGATTCAATAAAGTATTTAATTTCACGATAATAACCCATATCCGGTGACAGCTCTGCGATAAATCCAGGAGCGTCATTTGGATTAACCTTCAGCACATTATTCTCAAATACGAGATTTCCGCCTTCGAAATTAACCCGATAAGTCATCGAGAAGCCGTGATCTCCGCGCAGCGTCCAGTCAGCTTGCGCATTAAGAACTTTGTTGTCCTCATAGATATAGTTGGTGGAAACCGTATCATAGCCGCTGCCTGGAATAACCTTGCGTGCAATCGTCGATACACGTTCCGGCTTGCCGAACAGCCAGTGAATCATATCCGCATCATGGATATGCATGTCCGTTATGCAGCCGCCGCTCTTGCTGCCATCAAGGAACCATTCGTTTGGCAAACCAGATCCACGGAAGAAATAACCGGCAGTAACGGCGCCAAAGCGATTGTCTTCTACCACTTCTTTCAAATATTCATAAGCAGGCCAGAAGCGCAAGCATTGTCCGATCATCAACGTTTTGCCCGTACTTTCTGCTGTCTTAGCCATTTTCCACGCCTCAGCAGAACTTCCTGCTACAGGCTTCTCGCACATCACATGCATGCCTCTCTCCAATGCAGCACAAGTCAATTCCGCATGTAAATAAGTAGGAAGACAAATGTCTACAACATCAAGCTGCTCTTTATCCAGCATTTCAATTGCATTTTCGTACAAGCGATATGGTGAAATATCAACGATGTCCTGCTCCGTTGCAATGTTGCCAACTGCACCGCCATTTTTCAATTCTTCAATTTTCAAATCACAAATGGCAACCAATTCGATTGGTGCGCCTTCTGCTTTTAGACGAACATAGTTTTCGAAGTGCATATGACCCATAAACCCAAAGCCAATTAGACCAATTTTCAACATGAGAAAGCCTCCCTTGTTAATGAATTATTTGTTATTTGTACGACCTAGAATGGCATCCATCGCATTTGATGTATTGTAAATGATTTGCTCGGAATAATGCGTATAGGGAGGGATCATTTCCGCTGTAACATAGTTGTCATAGCCGATTGCATTCAGCGCGTCCATAACAGCAGGGTAATTCACATCTCCAGCTAAAAGATCAACGAATCCGTGCAGGCCGCCAGCTTGACGACGGTAATCCTTGAAGTGAACTTTTTTAATGCGGTTGCCTAGAATACGAACCCATTGCTCTGGGTAGCCGTTTTGCAGCGCATTACCTACATCAAAATAAGAACCGACATAGCTGGAGCCGATTTCATCAATAAACGAACGCAATTCCAGCGGTGACAGCAAAAATTTATTCCAAACGTTTTCGATACCGATCGACACGCCTGCGCTCTCAGCGAAAGGAACCAGCTTGCTGATAGACTCAAGTGCACGCTCATAAGCACGCTCATAGTCAACTACTTCACTGCCTGGAATGAAGTCCACGCCTACAGCGCCTGGAATAACAAGAATGGTATCAACACCAAATTGTGCAGCAAGCTCAAGCTGCTTTTTGCATACGTCAACAGCCTTCTCGCGAAGCGCTGGGTTTTCACTAGTCATCGGATAATCCCAATATAGGCCAGTAGCTAGACCTGCAATTTCAAGATCCACATCCGCTAGCTGGGCTTGAATTTCACGCACTTCCTTCTCCGTGCTTTGAAGTCCTAGCTCGCCTGACTCGTTCAATGACAATTCAATACCATCAAAGCCTGCCTTCTTTGCGATTGTAATACATTCAGAAATCTTTTTATCTCCACTAAAAGACCAAATATTAATCCCTTTTTTCATTCAAAACGCCTCCTTATAATTGAGTAAGTCACTTTTTCTTTTTAACTATTCCGTTATGTTGTAAGCTTCTAAGATAAATGTGATAATACATATATAATAAACGATTAAACGCATTATTTATTTAGCTTTAAAAGCTATTTTTTGGACAAATCCGTTACTATATTTTATTTACTCTATAAGATAAGGGGTTCATGAAATGGAACAGTTAAATAGGAGCTATCCCCGTCAGCGGCAAGCACCGTTTCGTGAGTGGTCGCCCCGCGTCCATTACGCGCAATTTCAACGGCTGACCCGGGCTGTTTTGACAGAAAGACGCTTGTATAATTTCGAGCTGCTTTATGTGTGCCAAGGAGAAGCCGCCACAACAATGCGGGGTCAGCGTTACCATTTGAATGGGGGCCAATTAATTTTTTTGCCATCTGGCGTTTTCCATCAGAATGAAGTTGTGTCTAGTCCAGATGCGCGTTTTCTTGGGATACATTTTGATTATTTTGACGAGGTTGATATTCAGACAGAGAGCGATATGATCGTCAATGAGTCCGCGATACAATTGGATAAATTCGCGATAGAGGCTTGTTGCGAGTCTTTCCCGCCGTTGTCCATGCACCCAGTCTATACGCCCTCTCTCGTCTGCGTTCAACTGATGGAGCAGCTTGTCGATGAGTTTACGAACAGACCGTTAGGCTACGAGCTCGTTTGTAAAGCATTAATGCTCAGCATTCTCGCACATCTCATGCGAAGCCCGCTGCAGCGTTCCATCTCGCATGCGTCGCAGCATGATTCCAAGATTACGAAGCTAATGGAGGGAATCGAAGCTAATCCTGCCAGGTCGTGGACGAATGCCATTATCGCAGAGGAGCTTGATTTGAGCATCGACCATACAGCAAAGCTCTTCAAAAAAATGGCCGGTATGCCGCCAAGCGAATTTGTACAATCGATTCGCCACCGTGAAGCACGAAGACTGCTAAGAGAATCACAGTTATCCATAGAAATTATCGGTGAGAGTGTCGGCTATCCCGATATTCACTATTTCAGTCGCATATTCCGGCGTCATGAGGGGATTTCAGCATCGGAATATCGCAAATTTTCCAGAATACTCTAACGAAGTCCATGTTCGCAGACGTAACAAAATCAGAAAAAAGCTGCTGCATCTGGTCCAAAACCAGGTGCAGCAGCTTTTTTTTAGTGAAAGGTATATGTCCAAAAACGTTCGGTACCGAATCGCTCTTGTATTTCTTTATCGTCCAGTCCTTTGCTCCCCAGCAGCTCAGCCGCTTGAAACTGTGAACGATGTGCCTTTATTGAGTCCATTTTTTGCGCTAAATAAGACTTTACATCTACTTTAATATCAGGCTTGCCTAGCATTTGAACCGTATTTTTGGAGAATGCCATACAATGTACAACTGGCCGCAGCTCTTTCGGCATTTTGCCGATCGTTCTAATAACAGCCTCCCCGCATGCATCATGATCAGGATGTACGCTATAGCCCGGATAAAAAGTAATAACGAGAGAAGGACGAAGCTCCTCTATTAGCCCCGCAATAACCTCATCCAAATGCGTTTGATCTTCAAATTCAATCATTTTATCATGAAAGCCCAGCATGCGGAGATCCTGTATGCCAATGGCGCGACAGGACTCCTCCAGCTCCGCCTTACGGATTTGAGGCAACGAGGTTCGATTGGCAAATGGAGGGATTCCCATATTTCTGCCCATTTCGCCTAGAGTCAAGCATGCGTAGGTTACTTGTACACCATTATTTATATATTGAGCTAATGTGCCTGCTACTCCAAATGCTTCATCATCAGGATGCGGCAATATGACTAAAATCGGTTGTTGCATCGATCTTCACCTCTTCTTTCCATTAAAACGGCTGTTTGCTTAGTTGTAAAGCTACGATCAGCTTTCCCTGCCCGTCATGTCCTGCCAATATTAGTCTCTCGGTTTCTGTTTCTTCCCAGTGTGTCAGCCCTTCAGAGTAGATCCAGCCGGTTAATGTTTTTAATCCAACACGAAATGGCCCATTGCCCGCGATAGAGCCCTGTGTATACTGTATTTGAGCATTAGAAATAAACGTAGCAGCAGGATGCTTGGAGCTATCCAAATGGCTTGCATATGCTCCAGTAGTCATCTCCAGATGCACATAGAGGTCTTCGCCAATAAAGCTATTTATTTTATCTTGAATTTGTTCTGGAATAATAAGCTGCATGTTTTCCTCCATTTATAAATGTTTTCCCCAACATTTTATTACACTTTATACTTCTACTTTAACATACCCCGCTCCATCATAAAAGGACCCGCACTGCCTCACGCGCATAACCAAAGGTTAGACGAGATAGGCTATGGGGTCCTCACATCTTTGTTGCCACTACTCTATATTTATTAAAAAGCTATTATGCTGTCTCTTCGATATCTGCGTGAACCATTTTGATCATAACGGTTGTGGGATCAGTCAATACTTGAATGCCGTCCTTAAAGATAAGGTCAGAGACAAGAAGGTGATCACCAAGGGCAAGGCCGCTAATGTCTACGTCCATTGAAGTCGGCAATACGCCCGGCATACAACGAACTTCCACTTCATACATTTCCACTTGCAGCACGCCGCCAGCTTTCACACCAATGGCTTCGCCCGAGAAATGGATCGTAACTTTGCTATCCATGTTCTCCATCATGTTCACATGATGGAAGTCAATATGCAGCAATTTACCTGACATAACTTCTCTTTGAATGTTTTGAACAACAACTGGAATGACATTTTCTTCTGATGTTTTACCTTGTAAAATAGCACGAGGATTTTTTTTCAAAATATCGAGCATTTCTTTTTCATTCACTTCTAATGACAAAGTATCTTTACCAATCCCATACAACACAGCGGGGATGCGTCCCTGTTTTCTTGCTTGATTCATGTGGGACTTTGTTTCACCAGTGCGCTTGTTCAATTGAATAAATTTACTCATTTGTTTGTTCCTGCTCTCTTTTGACCATAAATTCTTGTCAAAATCATTATAACATGACCATAGAATCTAGTCAAATTACACTAAACGTTATTCATACTCCAAAAAAGGATCAGGAATTTCAATTTGATAGGCTTCCGCATCACTCACGCCAACGGAAAGTACGGCTAGGCCATTGTCTTTTCGAATAATACCGCCGCTAAAAATAACATCCTCCAGCTCTGGGCGTTTTCCAGGTCCGATTGGGAAATCACTTCTAGCCGCAATGATTTTGATCGGTGTTTTCTCGCAGTTATCTGGGTTTATGGAAAAGACCATGGAGTAATAATGCTTATTGCCTAAGGGGTCAAAGCAAGCGATATGACCAAGAATACCCACATGGCCATTTTTCAATAAATGAGCCTCATTTGCTCCACCCCATTCCTCAGGTACGAATTGATCTCGCAGCATTTCTGCATCAATAAAGGTTTGCTCCTCTAGATCATCCAGTGAATTAATAATCGTAAAACCAATTTGCCCTCTTCCACCTCTAGCTCCTTGCGGCCTTGTAAATATACCTACTTTGCCGTTGATGAGCTCAATTAACCGGATGTCTTTCATTGTGCCAGGCCCAGAGGAAAAGTGACATAAAGAATCTATATGGTGACCTCGGTAAAATTGCGTGACCCACGACACTATTTTATCTGGATTATCAGCTGCCGTAATGACTTCTACTCCGCCAATAATCAATTCGCCTTGGATAAAAGCAATACAAGGATCTTGTAAATTATAAGTATGCGTATGTGGACGAGGACTCCATTCCTTGCCTTGACAGCATGTAAAAAAGAAGACTTGAGAGAACTCGCTGTTCCGTTCCTCAACTCTTCCTAATATGACTTCCTCCCCGTCATATTGAAACGGAGCCGTTATGTTGTATACATCACGATTTCCAACGCCAGCAAACGTTAGCTTCTCCACCTTAGTCTTGCGCGGGTTCGCATAAAAAGTCTCAAGAAGCTGCTTACAGGTTTCCGTTTCCTTCGGTTTCCTTGTCATATTCGTCCTCCTGATGGTGGATCGATTCATGATTCATATTGTCGTTTTCTTCATCATCCTGTATACCAATAAGTTGTCCCGGCTGAACATTAAAATATAGACATAGCTTTAACAATAAGTCTCTCGGATACTGGACCATCTCATCTTTATACATACGTCTTACGGAATCAAAATGGTAATTAATATCTTTTGCAAGCTTGCGTATCGATAATTTTGGATCATGCATTTCCATAACATCTTTTAATTTACTTCTTATGACTGACATACATACACCCCCTAAATCAATATATATGGAGAAGGATGCAGAGTCAATAAATTGACAAGAAAAAATGGTCATGTTATATTGTTGACAGGAAATTAATGGAATTTTCTGAAAATAATAAAACCTCTCCCCTGAAAATAAAGACGACTTTATTTTCTTTTTTTATTCAAAAAAAGACAAATCCCCAATGGAGGCTCTTTCAATGATAAATAAAAACAGCAATCGAAATATCGTTTTTCTAGGTACTAGTCTGCCGAGAGAATGCGGCATCGCTACATTTACACAAGACCTAATAGACCAATTCGAGAACATCCCAGGCTTCAACAAACCTCGTGTTATTGCCATCAACAATAATGAAACTTACGAGTATCAAGAGCAGGTGATAAGAGAAATTGACCAACATAAGCTGTCCGATTATTTAGAAACAGCCGACTTCCTTGACACCTCAGACGTTGATCTTCTCGTTATTCAGCATGAATTTGGCATTTATGGTGGAGAAAGCGGAGAATTTTTGATTCCATTTGTCGAGAAACTCAGTATGCCATACATCGTTATTTTTCATACCGTATTAACAACCCCTTCCCCCAAGCAGCGTCACATCATGAATCGAGTAGCAGAACTAAGTCAAAAAGTCATCACGATGGCACAGTCAACCGTTAAGGATCTTCAATCCATATATGATGTTGATCCAGCTAAAATTGCTTTCATCCATCATGGCGTTCCCTATGTCAAAACGGAAACAAGATCTAAGCTCAAAGAGCAATACGGCTTTGCTGACCGTAAAATTTTATCTACATTTGGGTTTTTAAGCCCTGGAAAAGGAATTGAATACAGCATAGAAGCCATGTGTGGAGTGGTGAAACAGCATCCAGATGCCCTCTACATCGTTTGGGGCAAAACACATCCTGTAGTGAAGCAAGAAAGGGGCGAGGAATACCGACAAAAGCTGATGGATCTCGTTCAGCAATTCCAATTAAGCCAAAACGTTATCTTCGTAGATAAGCTGCTGACACAAGAGGAAGTTATTCAATCACTCGTCATGTCTGACATTTATATGACACCTTATTTAGGTAAAGATCAAGCCGTTAGCGGAACTCTCGCATACGGAGTCGGTTATGGCAGAGTTATCGTTTCCACGCCTTATCGTTATGCAGAGGAAATGCTTGCCGAAGGCAGAGGTCTGCTCGCAAACTTCCGCGACTCCCCTTCTTTGGAAGCATGCATCCTTCTATTGCTGGATAATCCCGCCTTAATTCAAGAGATGGAGCAGCGTACTCTTCAGCTTGGAAGCACTATGCTTTGGAGTGAGGTCGCTAAAACCTATGCCGCCATATTTCAGGATGAAATAGCGATGTCTGAGTTAACAAATAGGAGTGTGATTTAATGGAAGTACAAACGAAACTGCAATTTAAAACCGATTATTTACGTAGAATGACAGATGATACGGGAATATTTCAACATACTAAGTTTGGGACTCCTGACCGCTCAAAGGGCTATACAACGGATGACAACGCCCGGGCATTAATCGCAGCCGTTTTATTGTACAATCGGAACAAGGATGATGTCTCACTAGACCTTATTCATACTTATATATCCTTCATCCATCATGCTCAAAACAAAGATGGGAATTTTAGAAACTTTATGGATTATAATCGTTCCTTTATAGAGGAAAATGGTTCTGAGGATTGTCAGGGACGTACATTATGGGCACTTGGATTCGCTCTCTCCCAGTGCTCCACACTGCCAAGTAATTTACTAAATACTTGCCGTTATTTAATGGAACAGTCATTATCCCATATCCAAGCACTCGTATCTCCTCGCGCTTGGGCCTATGCCATGGTTGGTCTAAGCTATCTGATTGAAACCCCTAATGCCCTCCACTACTCCTTTCCTTATCACCGATCACCTAGCGCTGCACAAGAGAAATCCACGCTCCCAGGAGCATTCATCATTGATCTGATCTCACATTTGGGAGATCGGCTGCATCAACAATATACAAGCAATAAGGGCAAAGGTTGGAATTGGTTTGAAGACAGCCTCACTTATGGAAACTCGATGCTTCCTCTGGCGATGTTCAAAGCATTCCGATGTACAGATCATATTAACTTTAAGGAAACAGCTGAAGAAAGCTTAGATTTTCTTATCTCCAAAACATTCTCCAAAGAAGGGTACTTTAAACCCATTGGCAGTCATGGTTGGCTGATGCGAGGGGAAAACGCCGCTCTCTACGACGAACAGCCGATAGAAGCATGTGAAATGATTCTTGCTTGCAAGGAAGCTGCTCTCCATCTGCAAGACCCCGCGTATGCGAAGTACGCTGACCTGTGCTACGAATGGTACTTAGGTAATAATTCTTTGAAAATGTCACTTATAGACCCCCAATCAGGCGCTTGCTTTGACGGTATTCACGCAACGGGTCTGAATCTCAATCAAGGCTCAGAGAGCATCATATCCTTCTCAATCGCCCATTTGGTGACGCATCATGGATAAGTTTGCGACTATCCTTGCCGGCGGTGGCGGTACCCGCTTTTGGCCGCTGTCTAGACAAGAAACGCCGAAGCAGCTTCTAAATATTAGTGGAAACGATATTATGTTGAATGACACGATTGAACGATTCAAGGGCATCATTCCTCAAGAGAACACAGTCATTGTGACGAATCGCTCGCAGGCCGTATTGCTGGAGAGTATTATGCACAGCAGTGTATCGAAACAAAATATATTGATAGAGCCTGTAGCAAGAAACACAGCCGCCAGCATCCTCTTTGCAGCGTTGTTTATCGAAAAATTCCATGGAGACTCATTGATGGTCGTTTTGCCTTCCGATCATTATATTACGGATGAGGAGCAGTTCAGACTTACTCTGGATGAAGCCTGCACAGTTGCGATGAAAACGGATAAGATTGTTACGATCGGCATAAAACCGACCTTCCCTTCTACTGGTTATGGTTATATCGCCTTTGATAAAGAGCCTTTTTCTTCCGTACCAGTATCCGTGTATGAAGTAGCCGAGTTTGTAGAAAAGCCAAATTTTCTAAGAGCGCAAAGTTATTTAGAATCAGGCAATTATTTATGGAACAGCGGAATATTCATTTGGAAAACCTCCGTCATTATTAATAATTTCAAGCGTTACTTGCCGCGTCTTTATAAGATGATGCTTCCGATCATTCCCGCTCTAGGCATGGAAGAGGAAGCCGAGCTGTTGAAGGACATCTATCCGACGCTTCAAAACATTTCAATAGATTATGGCATTTTGGAGCGCTCCGATGATGTGGTTGTACTTTCTGGTCAGTTTGGTTGGAATGATATCGGCAGCTGGGATACGCTTGGTGCGATATTCCCTCCAGATGAGAAGGGCAACATTATCAAAGCAAATCATATTGGTATAGATACTTGCAATTCGATCATATATGGAAATGGAAGACTCATAACAACGATTGGTGTAGATAGCTTCATCATCGCAGATACAGGTGATGCGTTATTAATCTGTCCGAAGGATAAAGCACAATCGGTCAAAGAAATTGTCGAATTATTGAAAGAGAAAGAAATGATAGAATATATTTAATCATTTGGCACCTCTATCTGCGAACAAACAAAAAAACAACGTGAATGCTTTTCCGGCATTTTTCGTTGTTTTTCTCTATGGCCACTAAAGCCTTTTTTCTCTTTTTTATATATTCGAAACCTATTAGTCCCCTTAATAAGCCGCTCGCAGAATCGACGCTTTGGTTAACAGGGATTGCTTCATGCTAGCTTGTTTTGTTTTTTGCTTCTGATCATATGGATCGTCAGTAAAGAATGCATCATCTCTAAGTAATTGAGATAAGGCACCAGTAGCCGCCTGCATGGCCAGCGATTCATCTTCAAGTAAATAATAAGCTACTTGATAACTATAAGCCTCATAATGCTTTAGAATCTCCGCTTTTCGCTGCAGCTCATGCTTCTTGTTCACTTTAATTTTCACCATATACTCACCTTCCTAGCTCCTTCCACCACTATACAATAGGAAGATCTATCCACATAGTACTATGTTTTCTTAGTACCATGCATGAGCATATGCAGTATTGGGACATCAATCTACAAAATTTGCATTGGAAGGCCTATTACATCTACAATAGAGGTAAGAAAAGATCATATCCAATTCAGGAGGGTTATAAGAATGAGTACATTCAAAACTTGGTTGCAGAACAGTAAACAAGGACTAACCGATCAAGTCAAAAAATTCAAGAACAAAGACTTCATGGATGCAGTCGTTGCCGGTTGCGCCATTGTTGCAGGTGCTGACGGTTCAGTTGATGCTTCCGAGAAGCAAAAAATGGTTGGATACATAAGCCGGAGCGAAGAGCTTAAAGTATTTGATGTTACGGATGTTATCAACCGTTTCAATCATTATGTAGGAAACTACGAATTTGACGCTATGATCGGCAAACAAGAAGCACTAAAAACAATCGCTAAATTTCGCAGCAAACCAGAAATCGGCCGTGTTATTGTAGGCGTATGTAGTGCAATTGGCGCAGCAGACGGCGATTTCGATGCGAAAGAAAAAGCAGCTGTCAGCGAAATCTGCAATACACTTGGATTAAACCCTAGCGAATTCAGCCTGTAATAGGTTATCGTTGTCATTGATGCAACAGAGAGCATTTTTTAGAGCCTAATGCGTTCTAAATTAGCTTATCTGTTGCATTTTTTTTGCAACTCATTTCTCTCCTTCATTGCTAGATTTCAGAGCCCGACTCCAACTCTCCTCCATCATATTGAATAAATCCATGAGCGGAATCGTCAGTGTAGATCCAGCGATATTGATGGGTGCATGAACCATTCTATTATTCACGTTCATCAAAAGCCTCTTCAAAACGCTTTGCCTCGCCATATACTGCTCCATATTATGCAGCTTCAATCCGATAAATTTTTTCCCCATATATTCAAATAAGAGAATATCCTCAATCTCCGTCCACTTCAAGCTTCCGCCGCTATTGAAAGAAGAATCGTCCACAACGCCCTCATCGGTTACTATTATAGATGGTTTTTTATTAATTAACCGTCCTAGCATATAAACAAGAGAAAAACCGAAAAAAGCCACACATATGAAGCCTAAAATAAGTAAGAAAATGGAGTTTATCGCTGTTGATAAACCAACCGAAATAAATACGCCTCCAAACATAACAAAAACAGCAGCCAACAGAACAAGCCCTAATAGCTTCTTTTTACTCGGATACAATACAATTACAAATTCCTTTGTCTCCATGTCATTCATCCTCACACTTCCCCTCTGAATAAAAATATAACATAAGTTGTCCCTTGAATAGTGCCCAATTTATATGGTTATGTGCCCTTTTTCTGATCCCAGCATATTGTAAAGTATGATAAAGAGGAGGAACAACATGATACCGAATCAACCTTTCAATCCCAAACAAGAAAATATGAATATGAATAATTTCTTTCCGTCAAAGCCAATGGAGCCGAATCAACCTACTATCAATACGAACGCAAGCATGAATAAAAGTCCAATGCCTGAACAGCCTGCATCACACAAACCTCATTGCATTTGCTTCCATGAAGCTTATCCTATGCATGATTTCTATGCCATGCACCATTTCCATGCCATGCATGACTTCTACGGTATGCACGATGGAATGCACGATGGAATGCACGATGGGATGCACGACTTCCATCCTATGCATGACTACCATCCGATGTATGACTATCATGCCATGCATGATTTCCATCCTCACATGTATCATCCATGGGATCATCATGGTCATTGGGATCACCATGCCCACTGGGATCACCCAGCTCAGCCTTACCATCCCTATGCTCCAACTGGATGGGATCAACCCACAGCTGACTACCCTCATGAATGGACACAACCAACTGCCAATCAAGGCCCTCCTGCCTACCCTGCAAAACGTCCTTGGGACGGCTATGCTCCGATCTGGTAGAATGAATTCCATGCTTTGGCATAAAAAGAGACCAAATGGATTGCTTCCATTTGGTCTCTTTGCTGCTAAGCGATTAGCCTCCCAAACTTCCCTCTAACCGCGAACGTCTGCGATAGGCACCAATCGGAATTTGTATCAGGCTTGTTTTTTCTTGCGAAGCCATCCTATAAATGTCGTCACTCAAATTCACATCAAAACCAAGAAGCGGTCGCCCACCTAGACCCATAGAAGCAGCTTCCAGCAATAGACGCTGTACCAACATCCCCGCTTCCATTTGTTGAATGCGATAGCCTCGATAACCGAGCTGTGCATAATAATAGCTTCTGTCGCCAGCCACATGCATGCAGAGAGGCACCTGCGATAAATTAACATTATCCAGTGACATACCGCGTTGAAGCCATGCTCTGTGATCACCTGCTCTAATTTTCACTAATGAATGAGTACTGCCATCGTAGCGGTAAGCGCCATTCCCAATATCTCTCAACCCGTAAAAGCATCCGAATAGGGAAACACGAGGCTGCGCATTCATTCTCTCTCCGTCCAAATCATTTCGATACAGGAAGGATGCTGTCGCGCTATGCAGTAAAGCGGCCAGCTGCACCAAACTAAGCTCGCTTAGAACATAATCCGCTTCTGGCGAATATCGATTTCTGCATGCCGACGCCAAATCATGGGATAGTCTCTCCACGCTAGGCAAAGCTTGTCGATCATACTTAGGTATGTTATCATCCGCGCTTTCCATTACTCGAAATAAAGAAGCTTTCTCCAGCAGAGATGCCTCGTTCATCCTCTCCAGCAAAGGATAATCCAGTACCTTCCTCGATCGAACAAAGTGCTCATGCTGAACCGACGGCAGTTCTCTCACCAAAGCAGCAGAAGTGTTCCTCCCTACTTCACTTTTCCCATAGGTGAACCAATTGGCAGAAGACGAAATGCTCAGCGGAATAACCGCATACACACTCTCTTCCTGCTGGGATAACCCTAATAAATGATTGACCGCCAAGTCGAGATACTGAAAATATACGCTTGCCTCAAAACGAAAACGCTTCGCTACTTCCAACAGCTGACCAATTAGAACACCCGCATCCAATCCTTGCAGCCGATATGAGAACTGATTGTATTTAAAAAAATTTTTCCAGAACATGGTTGAAACAAATGCTACGCCAAAACAAGCAGGCACTTCACAACGATTTCCAAGCGCTTCGCTCAAATAGGTATCGAAATTCCCCTCCCGAAGCAACACCAGCCGATGGTGGGCTGCATCATAATGGTAGACACCTGTAGGTAAGTTCTCCAATTTCAAATACATATATAATTCATTTGGATACAGTCCTCCCCCGGAAGGAAGGAAGCGTCTGTACATCTGTAAAGGAAAAGCTTCCTCCTCCATTGAATCGGGAGTTCCAATAGTTTGGCTTAGTGTTGTAAGTCCGTACACATACCAAAGAAAATGACCAATATCACGAAGGGTCGGTTGAGTCCCGCTGCTCGAGTGGAAGTCAGAGTTAGGATCGGCGTGGGAATCCGAAGTTCCCACAAATTCCTCTCCAGTAAGCGTAAGCGGAACCTCCGCACAGAGCGGGAACGTCGGTAACCGTCGGTAAAGCTTATACGGAAGAGGCGCATCATCCCAATCTGCATGCCAGTCTAAGGGCTTCACCTTATCAGGATCAAATTGCAGCTGATGCAAAAAGGCCTTCAAGCTCATCCTTTTTCCTCCTCAAGGTTTTGCAGTAGCAAGACCACCATAAACAATCCATATTCCTTTCTCAAGGAAAAGGATGCGGATATGGATTTAGTTGTTCTGGAGTAAGCGGCTCCTTCACATAACCAAGTTCCATCGGCACCGTTAACGCCCGCTCCAGCCCAGATAAACGAATAAGATGCTGTCCGAACGTCATCGGCAGCAGGCCTGGAATCAATACTTTAACACAGTATAGTCCGTTGCGCAGCGTTTCAGGCGTTGTCTGATCCACCACAATAACGTCTAGATTCCTTCCGCGGAAAACGTCTAGAAAATCTTTTAGATCCTCGGTCAAATCCGCATGCTTAGCCTTTGGCTTGAACGCCTCTTCAAACGTTTGCAGAGGACGATTATCGCTCAGCAAAAAATGAAATCTCTCTTCCGCCTGCGGCAAACTATACAGCATAGCGTGATCATCCATATCCTTTACCAAATAAGGATCACGGAGCATCGCTTCATACTGCTCGCGATTCTCTTCAAGCTTGCCATTTAAAGGAAGCAGCATACCTGCCACCTCATGAATGGCACTTTTCACCGCTCTAACGGGGTCTGGATGAGCTCCAGCTGCACAGATCAGATTTACCCCTTTGTTTGTTTTATTTTTCGCTAACGCCCAGATGCTTGGAATGCCATGCTCCATCGTGGAATTAAACAAATACACCTCGTAGCCAAGCACCTCTTTTAAACGATCCACCATTAAAGTCAATTCTAGGTCGCCAGCCGAATAAGGATCAAGACGCGGAATTGGCAGCTGTGCGTACCAGGTCATTAAGAAGGAGTCTCGTTCTACCGCTTCCAAAATACCGTAAAAAATACTTTCCTCCAAACTGCCTCCTAAAGCACAGCCGTTGGAAGTTTCATAGACAAAGCCATGTCCACAGCCTGAGCTGTAGTAGGCGAGTCGCTCAGGGACAAGAATCGAACGCTGTTGTAAAAAGGAATAGCCCCATACCCAATTAATGGGCTCCTCAGGATCAAAGGGTTTAAATGGAAAGTCAGGCCTCTCGTACTGGTGTTTTTCATGAACGCCTACGTTCATGGGATTTAGCGCTGCATCCTTCAAATTGTGAAAGCTGTCGTATACAACCGTTCTTTTACCGCGAGGCGACATGCCGCAATAACGCTCCAGCCCTTCCAAAATAGCCGTCATTTCACTGTCTGCATAGGAATTCGTTCGGCCCGCACAAGCCTCATCCCCATTGAAGAACGGAAGATTGATACTCGAATCAGCAAAAGGGGACATCAGATCAATCATTTTACCATTCAAAAAACCGGTTTGGGGGTCCATATAATCATGGTTAAGAATGCCCTTCAGTTCGTCCATTGAACGACAGCGATAGCTATTGCTATTAATCTTTGGGCTTGGTTGTAACGAAATCTGCGCTGCTTCAGCAGTGTCTTCAGGCACATGACTGCAAATGGGACATTGCGGATCTGGCAGAAAGAAATGAGCTGAGCTTTTTAGCGTTCGTAAATCAACCAAAAGTAGCTGCTCTTCCGTATGCGCTCTTCTGCCTTGCATGATCCTTCCAGCTTCTGCAGCAACAAGCTGAGCGACCTGAAAAAGTCCTGAACGCGAAGCCCACACATCACTCTTCACTAAGCTTTGCCCAGACTGTCTTGTTTGCAGCTCCCACATTTCTTGGCGATCGTTACCTGCTAATAATCGCCTCATATCCGCACACTGTGAGCAGCCTTGCTCACCTGGACGAACCAACGGACCAACTATGCCCTCTCCAAAAAACACAAAACCTCGCAGCCAAGGCGTTCTGGATTTCTGAAAAGTCTCTTCTGCCATTTCATGATATGCAGGTTCCCATGCATCATTTAATACTAGCGCTAAAGCAGCGTTCCCAGGCACTTCAGTAGAAAAGTCCTTTTGACGATGAAGCTGATAGCGGGTAGATAATTCCTCACAAACAAATTCAGAAAGCAAACCATTACCAATTACCGCTACGCTGGCACTCACTCCAACACCTCCTCTCGCAGCGACACGCCAAACACTCCTGCCAGTTCTTGTCTTAAGAACGGTTCAGAAGTCAGATCGTAGACGAGAAGCCGCTTATGGTTCTCATGCAATATTTGCTTAGCAGATCGCAGAATCTCTCTATGATCCCGATTTCGACATGAGGTGATCGACATGTCCCTGCTTGCCTCTTCTTTTATTCGGACTGTTGAGAACACCGACTGTTGCTTAAGAAGATTGACTTTATTCTGAGCATGCAATAATGCTTGCTGAAGGGCGCTGCGCAGTGCCATCGTTACATTCATACCGACACTGCCATACCATTTGTCATTCATACCTACCCATACCGTAGGAAAACCATCTACTTCCTCACCTATTCCGATCATTGGAGCTCCTTGCATAGCTGTTAGCGCGGTTAAATAAAAACTGCATGACTCATCTTCAACCTTACTGAGCCTCACATGATTGACTACTGGCTCACCAGCGGCGAACGCTATGCGCAGCTCATCATTCAGGCATTTCTGCAGTCCACGGCAAATCCCTTCCGCGATCGTCTCTCCTGTTCCAACTCCTATATAAGCCAATGAATCCGATAGACCAGATAATCGTGATACATAAGCCTCTAATCCGATTAAGCCCGCTTCCCTCCGTGCTTCTATATGATTTAAGCCATTGCAAATGATTTCTGGCAGCAGCTCCGCTGGACCTTCCGATAACGGATCGACGACTTGGATACGGCACTGAGCAAGCGGAAGTTGCTTCAAATCTCCCTCTTCCCACAAATGGAATATACCTGTTTCCCTAGCGGTTAAACCGTTAAAATAAGGAATTAATTCATCAGTAGATTCTTGATTTGGAGCTCTTTCAAATAAACCTTCCCAATCCTCTACCTGATCGATCGACAGAGAGCCGTTTACGAGCGGATGAGGAAGAATGAAATACCAGCCTCCCTCCAATGTCTCTAAATTAAGCAAATACACTCTATTTTCCAGCTCTGATACCGTCGCTTCAGCAGCCGTTTTGAGCCACTCGAAGACGATTACATTCGCAAGGAGCGCCTCTGATGTAGAAGATCTTGCATGCAGCTCAGCGTCCCTAGAAATCGCAGCTAAATGCAATCGTCTCCTTGCTGATTCCCAGCAGACATCCAAAGCGGGATGGACAAGAGGACCCCCCACACCGGTCTGCTCGATGAACATGGCCGGAATAAGGATTTTATTCTCTTCCTTACCAAGCTTGTGAATCATTCTCCACTCCATGCCGCCGCATTCCTGCGAAACATAAAGGATGGAATCGAAGGGCTGAATAACGGCACGCCATGCACTCTCATCATATACAGGCATACTAATCTCCTGCAGTTCAACCGAGAGGTCTGTTTTGCGGGCATGCTGAACAAGTTTTGCAATCCTCTCTCGATTAGTCTCTTCACCATCCATGACAATGAACTGAAATTTAGGCACTCCGGATTCCAATAGTGACTTAATAAGAGATACTAAAAAAGTTCCTGAGCCGACGGCAAGCACTTTCTTTTCTCGATAAAGCTGAAAACGATATGCGCCTGAACCGCCAAAGCTATCCAAAAATTCAATTTGGTTCACGTATCGTCTCAAAATCCCATCCTCTAATTGATGCGGATGATCCCCGCTTATATCACGGACATAACCGTTGGCATATAGCACTTCTGCAATTTCATAAACCCTTTCCTTGTAGGGTACAGGCAATCCATCCGTTAATTGCTCCATCGTATGCTCACCATTGAACATAGGAATCAATTTTTCAATCCATTGACTAATCGTGTTGCCTTGCATTCGGAATGAACCGACATTATTTCGAAAATAGACGCCTCCGTCCGGTTCAGGGAGAAAAAACATATCCCCTTTCACTTTAAGACGCATAGAAGGATTCAAATTCTATTCCTCCTTACCTTCAATTTTCATTCATTTGATGCTCTTTTATCCTCTTTTATGTTATGTAAGGCTATTTGTCCTACATGCTAGAACTTAAAGAGAGGTGCCTTTGCCGAAATATCAGCAAGGGCACCTCTTGATTCAGAAGGTAAATATTTTCTTCATTTCCTTAGCGGCAGCGGGCGCAGCCTGCGCAGCGCGCACAACCTCCACAGCGGGCACAGCGGGCACAGCCTCCTCCACAGTTACCACAGCCTGCACAGCCTCCGCAAAAACCGATACAGAAACCAATACAAAAGCCTATACAAAGACGTGGATCAGTAGGTACATTCGGGCCTTGTTGGCCACCGTTTGGTGTCATTCCGCTTGCTTGGAATGCGTCAATATTCAAATTCTGAAGTTCGTTTTTAAAATCAGTCATCCTTATAACCTCCGTTGTCTATTCGTTACTTAACCACCGGCAAGAAAGAATTTTTGAAGTCAATTATCCAACTGGCAAAATTGTTTGAGATGCCAATGACCATTCACCCTATATATTTATGAAAATTTCTCCGCTAGTGTTCCTATTCGAAGCATTGACCTTCGAAATTCCCCTGCATATCGACAAAATAAAGCAACCGCTCGATGGAGCGACGCCATTACTCTCGTAATATGAAGGAAGTCTATTTTCTAGCAGAATAAGCTAGCGTCTATCACAGATGATAGATTCTAAACATAGAGTATATAGATTCAAAAAGAGGAGGAGATTTCATGCCAGGACCACGTTCAAGAGGAAATCGCATAGCAGGTTCACAAGGCAACCGCTCAGGCGGTTTACAAGGTAATCGCACGGGAGGCTCGCGCGGCAACCGCACGGGTGGGTCCCAAGGTAATCGCACAGCAGGGGCACAAGGTAATCCTCCTGGAGGATCACGAGGCAATCGTACTGGCGGGGCACAGGGTAACCGTACTGGTGGCTCTCGAGGCAACCGTACTGGCGGGGCGCAAGGTAACCGTACTGGTGGCTCCCGAGGCAATCGTACTGGCGGGGCGCAAGGTAACCGTACTGGTGGCTCCCGAGGCAATCGTACTGGCGGAGCGCAAGGTAACCGTACTGGTGGCTCCCGAGGCAATCGTATTGGCGGAGCGCAAGGTAACCGTACTGGTGGACCGCGAGGCAATCGTACTGGTGGGGCACAAGCTAGCCCTACTGGCGGTTCTCAAGGCAACTGCTAATTGGAGTACATGTGAAACCAAGCAAGCTGGAACAAATGAAATCAGGTTGTCGAGAGTTCTCGACAACCTGATTTTCATTCCACTTCCATATTCGACATGCGCTATTTCGATTTGCGATTTACAAAATAAATACTGAGCAGGATGAAAACTAGTCCGATTAGAAGAGAAATGGTAAACGGTTCGTTTAAGAAAAGGGTTCCTGTCAGAATGGCGATTAATGGAATAAGAAACGTATAAGAAGCTACCTTACTAGCCTCGCCAGAATCGATCAGCTTATAGAACACTAACCAGCCTATAGCAATAACAAAAATGGAGATGAATAAGAGACTGAATATAAATATTGGGCTCCACACTACCTCGGACCAGCTCTCTATGCTAGTACCTACAATAGACATGAACATTCCGCCTATAATCAATTGAAGGGTCACAAGCCAAATCGGATCTACAGAAGGTCCATTTTTCTTGACAAAAATTGTACCTAAAGCCCAACTTAGTGCCGAGCCCAGCGCTAACAACACGCCAGCAACCGAAATATGGCCTGACAACCCGCCAGCACCGCTGCAAATAACGCCGACGCCTGCGAATCCTAATACGAGTCCCGTAATTTTCAGCCTGTTCATGCTTTCTCCCAGCCACAGCCAAGAGAATATACCAACTAACACAGGTTGGAGAAAAACAATTGCTGAGAACAGTCCAGCAGGCAAATAATTAAGCCCAATGGTTTGCAAACCATAATATAAGATCACATTTACGACAGCGGATATGCAATAAATGGACCATGTTTTTCTAATATGTAGCTTCTGGTAGCGTGGGATCGCGATTGCAAGCAGAAGAAGCCCGCCCAGCAACGTTCTAACACCAGAAAAAAGGACAGGCGGCATGTACGCTAATGCAATTTTCGATAGCGGCCAATTTATGCCCCAAACCGTCACTAAAAATAAAATAAGCAGAAAAGATTGTTTTTTCGATAGTGTCCCCATCATGGAAGACTCCTTGTTGTTCTTGTTGCTAACTATTGAATGTCAGTCATTTATCATACGCCCCTTCATTAAAGTTATCAACCCAAACCTGATCCTTCATGTTTCAGGTTCGGGTGCATATCTGAATCTATCTTCTTACAAGCTCAGTTTTTGCTGCAGCACATCTGCCAATTCCTCTGTCGTATCCCATACGATAGGTCGAATCGGATATGTCTG
Source organism: Paenibacillus sp. J31P13 (assembly GCF_056269295.1). Lineage (NCBI taxonomy): Bacteria > Bacillati > Bacillota > Bacilli > Caryophanales > Paenibacillaceae > Paenibacillus > Paenibacillus sp. J31P13. The sequence continues at coordinate 215,742 of NZ_JBWDNR010000001.1, read as the reverse complement.
GATATTCAGCTTCTCCAAGTCATTTCTTCTCACTGTCCATACAATAGGAATGTTCTTACTAAGCGCATAGCCTGCTGCAAAATAAACCTCCGGTGAGAGATCCGATATATCCGCAATAATAAGCTTGCTTTCAGATATCAGCTCTATCGCATGATTCTCGTTATGCTCTCCCCCTGAGTAATGAAATAATCGCGGAAGATAGCCGCACTGTTGAATTTTAGGGAGCACTTTTTCAGACCATTCCGCACGTAAGGATTCGTTATCTGATACTAATACGAAGCAGGACTTCAGTTTTCTTCCCCATGCTCTAGCGACAGCCTCACTTCTTCCTTTCTCCGTAAGGATAAAGTTCATGCCTTCCCTAATAATAAACTGTTCTTCTCGCAGCTTCTCGATAATATAAACAAACTCTTGCAAGTTTGGCGAGTACGTCAAATTATAATGATTAGCAAGTGGATAGATAAGAACAGATTCGCCTGGCGCATCGGAATGTCTGTGTAAGTATTGCAGCAAACGCAATCCCTTCTCATCAATGGATACTGGTATTCTTGGTGAGTGCTCAATCGCATCCATCTCTTCAAGCGATAATTGAACCTCTTCCTCGCAATCCGTCAGCTCTCGGATATAAGCCGACACAATCGGAAAAAGCTTTCGTTTCTGCGAATAAGAGAACGAGTTAATGGGATCATAGCTCTCTTTTAACATGCTATAAAAGCCCTCAGGCGAACAGGAGCATCCTATAAATTTTTCAAAATCATCAATTGCTTCGATCGGTACAACATCATCACAAAATAAACACATTTTTTTCACCATTTTAGATCATCACCTTTCTGTATAACCATTCGCACATTTGAAGCTAAATCAGGCCAACTATGCGATATATTCACGATAAATCAATGCAGCCGAACCTCTCTCCTCTTTCACATTAGCAATAATCAGTCATAAAGTAGATGCCAAAATATTTCCTTTTAATCAAAATCGCAATGTACTGTAGTCATAAATTCATTTATTTATTCCTAATTTCCCCTAAAAGCAAATAAAAAAACGTTTGCTTATTAGCAAACGTTTCTCTTCTTTAATCGAAAAGCAATGTACCAAATTTTGAAGGAATATGGTAGTTGACAGCACCTGTAGGCCTCCACGCCTGATACTCTCGTATGCCGTCCAAATCCTCGTCAATCCGGTAGAAATTAACCCGCCAGCGCACCCCGCGTTCCAAAGGACCTTTGAAGTTGATTGCTGGAATGCATATGAACACACTCATACTCTCATCCTTGTTCATTTCGACAGACGTACGTAAATCTTGGAAGGACCAAGCTAAATCCGTAGCAGCAATAGCATCTATTCCATTATTCTGGATTTGCGCATCAAATACGATATTTTTCGGGCTCACTTCCAGCTCCAAATAGTGAATACCCGTACCAGCCTCATCAATAAAAATCTCAACGACATCCTGTTCATAAAGCGGATCATCTCTTTGCTCAAAATCCGATACGACATTCGTATCCTTACATAGAAACCGGACATACAAGGCATCAGAACTCCAGCAAGCCCGCAGTTCTGTGTGTTCTTTGGAAGGAAGGCCTGTAACCGTATCCGTCAACTCTACAGCGTTGCAGCTATTCCAATCAATCGAGCTCCAATCTACATCCTTGCTATTCGATTGGATTTGTTTACAAATGTATACGTCATCATTTTTGCTTCTCACGCTCTCCATGACTTTCCTCCATTATGTAATTTTCGTTATGTTGTTAGTTTAGCAATATCGGATGAATATACAAGCTTATTTCAGCAATTTGCATAGCGCCCTATTATTTTGTTATCTTGCTATTACATTCATTTTTGCGTACAAACGTTTATCGATGAGGGTATACTGTTCGTGGAGGCGATTGAAAATGAGAAAACAAAAGCTCCAGAACTTAGAGGACGCTGCTTCTAGGCGAGAAGAATCTGATGGCATGGCAAGCTTATTATCTCTTACGGATGAAAGATGGCAAGCCATCACCGGTAATGATGCTGCTTATGATGGTCAATTTTTTTACGCCGTAAAAACGACAGGTATTTTTTGCCGTCCTTCCTGTAAATCCAGACCGCCAAAGAAAGAAAATATAACGATATTTCAAGATGCCGCGCAAGCATTGTCCGCTCAATATCGTCCTTGCAAACGATGCAAGCCAAACGGCCAGCGATTGCCTGATGATGAATGGATAGCTTTGGTGACTGCCTATATAGATAAAAATTATTGGGAACCGTTGACCCTGGACACTCTCGCAACGATTTCTCATGGCAGCCCCTATCATCTCCATCGGACATTCAAGAGAATGAAAGGCATAACACCGCTTGAATATTTGCAACTAACTCGTATTCATCATGCTAAAGAAAAACTGATTTCGACAGGGATATCAGTCGCTGAGGTCGGTGTCAGTGTAGGCCTGTCAAACGCTCCCTATTTTATAACCCTGTTCAAGAAACTGACTAGTCATACGCCCGCCAGCTACCGCCAGCTTCATAATCCCATTCGTAAGGAGATCTTAAATCATGAGCTCAAAAACCAACACCAATGCAATCATTTATTGGACTAAATTCGAATATGAGGATTGGCAAATGTACCTCGCTGCCACTTCGAAGGGAATGTGTTATGTCGGCTCTCAGGGGCAGCCCTTTGAAGAACTCGCTGAGTGGTCAAAAAAACGATTTCCAGCGGCGTTAATTAGAGATGATGAGAAGCTGAAGCGATATGCAGATGAGTATATTCAATATTTGAATGGTACCCGCCAAAGCTTTGCTATGCCCTTCGATTTCCGCGGAACTGCTTTCCAACAAGCGGTTTGGCAAGCCTTACGCGAAATTCCTTATGGACAAACGAAGTCTTATTCAGAAATCGCAGATCACATTCAAAAACCAACTGCCGTTCGCGCAGTCGGAGCAGCCATTGGCGCCAACCCTATTTTGATTAGTGTACCCTGCCATCGTGTAATTGGAAAAAACGGCTCACTAACCGGCTTCCGCGGAGGTATGGACATGAAGGCTAAGCTCCTCCAATTGGAAAAAGTCGCGATATCGGCTGATGGAGTCTCTCAGCAGGTCTGATTCTCTCGAAAAGCGTATGGGAGGAAAAAAATGAAAACAGAATTCTTATACAAATATCCAAAAACACTGCTAAACAAAGGAACTGGCTTTCTATCTGGCTATAGTCATTCCTTAAATCCCTATACGGGCTGTTCATTTGGCTGCTCTTATTGCTATGTACGACAAATGCCAGTCTCTACCTTTCGCAAAGCAGAGTGGGGAACATGGGTCGATATAAAAAAAGAAGCTGCTGCCATTTTTCAGAAGGAGCTTCAGAGAGCCAAGAAGAAAGGACCCGTAACGATCTTCATGTCATCAAGCACAGATCCTTATCAGCCTATTGAATACAAAGAAGAGGTCACTCGCTCCTTACTGGAGGTCATGGTCAATGATCCGCCTCATTTTTTGTTCGTGCAGACCCGAAGTCCCCTCGTATCTCGAGACATTGATCTATTATTGCGTTTAGGAGATAGCGTACGTGTCAGCATGACGGTGGAAACAGATCGAGAAGATATTCGAAAACATTTCTCACCGTCTGCCCCGCCGATTAGCGCTCGAATACATACACTTCGCTTATTAGCTGAAGCCGGTGTTCCAACGCAAGCTACGATTGCGCCTATGCTGCCAAGCAGTGAAAAGTTTCCGGAAATATTACGTGAAGTCGTTGATCGTGTATGCGTGGATGATTATTTTATGGGTGATGGGAGCGGTGGAAGACGTACGCGCAACTTAGGTATCCAAGCTCTGTATCAGAAGCTCGGCTTAGAAGAATGGTACCATCCCCATGCTTATCGTATGGTTTATGATCGTATGCGCAATTTTTTCTCAGAGGATCAGATTTATGTGAGCCAAGAAGGTTTTGAACCTTAGTGGACTGGTGGACTGACTTCTTCTTTTTTCCTCCCGCATAGCTTCTGTCATGCCATTATTCGGACGAGATTTGCCATAAATAAATGGAGGCTACAGATCCAAAGGGTGAATAGGCAATACGGTATTGTTGGAATTGCTCCTTTGTCAGATCTTGAAGACTATATAGCTTCATCATCCCGCGACGTATAGCAATATCTCCCCAGCTGACGACATCTCGACGCTCCATTGCATGGATGAGCAGCATCTCAGCCGTCCATTTTCCAACACCATTTATGGTCATCAACCTGTTGATGACCTCCTCGTCCGACAAGTCATACAACTCATCCAGATTAATAATACCTTCCTTAATCGAAAGGGCAACATTTTTGATGCAAACTGCTTTTTTCATCGTCAATCCACATTTTTGAATGTCATTTACGTCCTGCTTTGCTATATTATCCGGAGTAATTTCTCGAAATTGATTTTGCATTCTCTCCCAAATGGTATAGACTGCTTTGACAGAAATAAGCTGACCGACAATAGCATAGACGAGCGCTGCGAATAAATCAGGCATAACAGCACGTTCGATTTTGCCCAACCGTTCTATCGCTGCCCCAAGCGTTTCATCTGCACTTTTCAAGTAATCGATTTCCTCTTGTCCATAGTGAAAATTTTTGGTAATGACGGTTCCCATACGGTTATCCCACCTTATTATAAATAATTGTCACGGGATTCATACTCATTCTCTACACCCTACTATACTTCATGGAATCGATAATGAAAGAATAACCGAATATAACCGCAATATAACGAAACACAAACTTAAGAAGCACAATTAAAGAAATACAATTAACGAGATACAATTAAAGAAACAATTAAACGAGTTCATTTCTCTGAAATAAAAAAACCTTTCGATCAGATTTCGACCGAGAGGTTTGTGGATAAATTGTTGCTGTTCTGAATCATTTTGAATATAGATGAAAGCTGCTCGATTATATGTCTGCGGCAACACGAAATCCACAATTCCCTGTCGAGCTGTCCGGTGTATTGGAGCTTCTGGCTGCTAACCGATAACGATTGCAATAAGAACGATGGCATAAATAGGAGCCACCCCTCATGGACCTGCTGCCTGTAGGCTGTACAAATTTAGGATTATCGCTAGCCGTTTGCTTGTGATAGCCTGGGCTGAACCAATCCCAGCACCATTCCCATACGTTGCCTGACATGTTATAGAGGCCATAGCCGTTAGGCTCATAAGCATGAACGGGCGCTGTGCCAACATAACCGTCGCTTGCGTTATTTTTGACAGGAAACTTACCTTGCCATATGTTGCACATATGCTTGCCATCTAATTTGAGCAGATCGCCCCAAGGATAGGTTTTCCTTGAGAGTCCTCCTCTTGCGGCATATTCCCACTCGGCTTCCGTCGGGAGGCGTGTGCCAGACCATTGACAGAAAGCTTCTGCATCCTGCCAGGAAACATGTACTACGGGATGATCCATACGATCCTCAATACTGGAATCCGGTCCTTCCGGCTTCGCCCAATATGCTCCCTCCACAACAAGCCACCAAGGAACCTGCTGCGGAACATCCTTGACCTTCGCCTTGGTTTCTTCAGATGCGAGCAAATGAAAGACGAAAGACCATCCAAAGGTTTCTGCTTCTGTTACATAGCCTGTGGCTTGAACGAATGCTTGGAATTCCTCATTCGTTACCGCATAAGGCGAAATTCGAAACGGAGCAACAGTCACCTTGCGAATAGGTCCCTCCCCATCAGCAGGAAACCCTTCCGTTGTATCGGTTCCCATATCAAACTCTCCACCAGAGAGCGTAATGAGATGTTTCATTGGATGAGCTGCGATTAGGGATGATTGAACCATTTGAGCGGTCTCAACACCCCGTTCTCCGCCTTCAGAAAGCACTTGCTCCCTGCTGGCTGCGCAGCAAGATTTTTTTGAATCCAAGTTCCCATTCCCCTTTGCTAATAAGGTTTTTATCTACCCATATACGGCGATACCAACAAGTGCTGATATGATTAGAACCGAGACGGGATGCTTGCGAAAGAAAAGAAAAGCAGCTAGCGAGCCTAGAAATATAATAATCTGACTCCAAGTATACCAAGACATCGAGGCCAGCATACCATTAGTATCGGCGAACATGTAAGCGGTGTATATAATGAGACCGGTAATAACTGCTCTTAAGCCATAAAATGAGGAAGTAACCAAATGATTATCTTTAATTTTATAAAAAATCCTGCCCAAGATAAGAATAATAATGACCGATGGCATAATTGTTCCTAGTGTAGCAACGATAGCACCGATTAGTCCATACTCATCGTAACCAATTAATACGGCAATGTTGGTAGCGATCGGACCAGGCGCCATACTGGCAATGGCAATCGTATCAATAAAGTGCTGCTGCTCCATCCAACCATGTTGATTAACAATTTGCTCCTGAATTAATGGTATCATCGCATAACCGCCGCCGAATGAAACCAATCCGATCAGAAAAAACGTAATAAACAATTCGATTAACATAGTAACTCCCCACTATATCATGTAATCAAACACTTGCTCTTTTTCATGATGTATTGTTTTTTTCCCGAGCTTTGTTCGAATACCCACAATCGTCATCCCTGCTATTGCTCCTCCTATAATGAGAAAGATCGGATGAATTTGGTTATGAGTGAAGTACATAAGTGCGACAGTAACAAGAATAAGCATCACGGAAGCCATATCTACTGCAGCTGTTTTGCCGGTCTTGTATGCGGCATAGACGATCAGTGCGACAATTGTCGCTCGAATTGAAATAAATGCTGCCTCAATTTTCGGATTATCCTTCATTTCTACGAAAAAGATAGAAAATCCTAAGACGATACAAAAGGTAGGAAGCAAAATTCCGATTGTTGCGGCAATAGCACCTGCAATACCTGCAATTCGATAACCAATGAAAGTTGCCGAATTAATGGCGATTGCACCCGGCACAGAGCCTGCAACTGCAAAAACATCAGCAACATCATCGGATTGCAGCCAATTCCGCTTCTCAACAACTTCGCGTTCAATAACAGGAATCATGGCGTAGCCGCCGCCGAATGTAACTGGACCGATTTTAAGAAACATAATAAATAAATGCCATATTTTACTCCAACGTTCGAGGTTCATCATATTCCTCCTCAACTCAACTACTTATAGTATAGCATCTTTATTTCATTTTGAAATAAAGTTTTCAAAAATAGGTGTAAATAATTTTGAAATCGAATGAAAAAGGGTATAACCTAACTAAAAATGATCAAAATTACTCTTACGGAAGAGAGGTTAGATTTAGTTAAATTCATTTTGGTTTTAAATGTTGCAACTTGATATGAATGGGACCCGTTAATGCTAGGACATATAAGAAGTAGCGCACCTTTCTGACTTACGATATAATACATTTAGATTAATCCCCATTACTTCAATCGGAAAAAGAGGTACAATATGAGTAACTCATCTTTAAATAAAATTCCCTCTTCCAAGAAGCAGCTTTATAACCGAATAGCAGAGCAAGGCATCGTCTCAAAAGCAGAATTGCTGGCAGCCTTCTCACTCACAAGCAGCTCCCTAACTCGTTTGCTTGATGAAATGGTAGCTGAGCAATTATTAATTATGTCTGGTCTTGGCCCTTCAAATGGCGGCAGAAGACCGATTCTTTATGAAATTAATCCCGATTACAGTTATTTTTTTGGATTGGAAATATCCCGAAGATACTCTTCACTCGGTTTTTATGATATGAAAATGAATCTCAAATCCTCGATTCGCTGGCGGATGGATGAAGCGATGACACCTCATCAATTCGTAGAATACGTCTCGAACAATATTCGCTCCATTCTATTGGATCACAATCTTGATCGCAGCCGAGTTATCGGAATTGGGGTTGGCGCTGTTGGCCCGCTCGATCGCGATAATGGCGTTATTCTTCGTCCCCTGAACTTCCCAGCAGCAGGCTGGAATAACGTACCTATTTGCAGTATTCTGGAAGAGAAAACAGGCATACCCGCTCAGCTCGAAAACGGAGCCAATGCCGCTTTACTCGGTGAACAGTGGGCAATGAGAAGTCAAAATCTACAGCATATGCTATATGTCCACGCCGGTGTTGGACTTCGATCCGCGATGATGTCATACGGTCAAATCGTACATGGATCTATCGATATGGAAGGCTCTATCGGTCAAATGATCATCCAAATGGACGGTCCCAGATTAAATGAGCATGGAAACTATGGGGCGCTGGAAGCTTTCGTATCCTTACAAGCTTTGGAGACCCAAGCAAGAACTCATGCAAAGCTAGGTCGAACAGACTTATTGAATGGAACTGATATTTCTCCTGAGAAAATCAATTACGATATGCTGCTGCAAGCCTACTCTCAAGACAACCCTTATGTTCGAGAGCTATTTAAGCAATCTGCTGTCTATTTCGGCATTGGACTTGCCAACTTAATTAATGTCTTCCATCCACAAAAAATCATCCTTGGCGGTGTGCTCGTAAATTCAAGTGAGCAGTTCTACCAAACAGCCATAGAGATCGCACAAAAAAATTCCTATTATTTCCCTGACCATCAGCCCTCCTTCTCCAAAGGGGAACTTAAAGAAGAAGCAGTTTCCGCTGGTTCAGCTTTAATGGTGTGGAGAGGTATGGAGATGTAAAATAAGAAAGAGCCGCATGCACAAGAACGCGGCTCTTTCTCAGTATTTATAATGGACAATCCGTAAATGTGCTAGATTTCTAGTTTCATTTTACCGTAGAAAAGGTATTCATAGGCTTAATAAAACGAAGTGCCAGCGCTACGAAAATACACTCCGCTGTCATACCAATAGATTGCGCCCAAGCTCCGATTGTACCGTTCCATTCCGGTGACAACGCCACACTAATAATGAGCGTGATGAGGGTAAACAATAAATTGAAAAACTGAGAGCCAACAATAAGCTTCGTTTGTCCGCGTACAAGAACAAGACCATTAAGAACGTCAAGCCAAGGCATAACAAACGCGAACAATACGAAGGCTTGCAGTACCCTTATGCTCTCCTCTTGAAGCCTGCCGTGAATGCCAATCACATGCTCCAGCAGCAACACCCCCACAGGTGTAAACGCAATGATTCCCATTAGCAAAGCAGGAATGAATCCAAGCATCAATACAAATTTTCTTACCGCAGCAGCATCAATACGATAAAAATTTATAACGATCTGATGCAAATAACTAAAAAAGCTGCTGAGCAGCATGACCAAACTAGCGGCGATAGCAAAGGAAGATATCGCTAATTGAGCATCCCATGTTTTCCCGAGCATAGCGTTAATCGCTGGTCCAATCCACACGGATATAACGGACGACATTAGCAGCGGTCGGTAAAAGGAGAATACATGGCGTTTGCTTTCTACTGCATGCTTCTCCACCCTTTCCGGCAGCTTACGAACAAGCAAGCGTCCCTCTGAGAAGCTCACTGCCGCTTCAATCATCATTCCGAACAAAAATATAATTGCTCCTACGATCCCGCTCTTTACCCCTGTGTGCACAAAATAAAGAGATAGCATATACATACCAGCAAGCCTAATTGCCATGCCTATGGTCAACCACTTCGTTCGTAATTGATAAATAATAACGCCTTGGTAAAGACAACGGATGCCAGAAAATAAGCTGACAAACATGAGCACCCGATAGACGTTGATGACGGACTGAACATTGTCATCCTGTACGCCGAATATATTTTTGAAAATAAATGTTCCCAGCGGTGTATAGCTTAAAACAAAACCCATCGCGATTATGCTGGCAAATACAAGCTGAGCAACGGTTAGCGTCGCTTTGAACGATTGCCTGTCCCGAACTAGAGCCGAACAGGTTTGCCGGAGCAGCACTGCTGGCCGTTCTGTAATGCCAAGCAGGCTCATTGCAATGGCATAGCTGGCTATAACATGTTCAGGATCAGCTGCACGGCTTAGTGTACTATTAATAATGACATGTGAAATCGTCACTAAGCTTGCCGAAACGCCTAGCGGTATAAAAAAATACCAAAGCTTCTTCATGGTCACCGACTGACTAATCGGTTTGGATAGCGGCTCGCTCATAGATTCGACTCCTTCATGGCTAGTTGACTTGTCATCTACACGAATTGGTTTCCAGCTCTATCATAGCATCTTTTTCCAATCTAGCAGATGCCTATCATTCTAATCCTGTCATTAGTCAGAAAAAAAGGCCCTCCACACTCACACATTTAGCATGTGAGCGTGGAGGGCCTTCCTAAACCTTTAACACTAGCCTCCGTTAATAATAAGGACTGGACGTTTAGAGGATGTACTATTCTCTTTCGAAGCTATGTCTGCTCCCGCATCCTCAATCAAGCCTACGATTCTGAATGATAAAATATTGCCCGTATAGTTTTTCACAAAAGACGTAACATCAAGCTCTACATAGGCCCCTGCTGCATTTGCAGTAGCAGTGCCCAGAGCTGTTCCAGACTCGGTCGGCCGATTGGAATATTTAATTGCAGACTCCGTCCATGAATTATTGTTTATTCCAATCGCTTGCAGTGAAAATGAAGTCGTATTGCTGTGAAGACTATTAACGTACAGTTTCAATACTGCAGAATTCACCGTTCCTGTAAAAGCTGATTTATTAAATTTTAAATAACCTTCACGTACAAAAGAGGCATTTGAATCTCTTTTCTTAAGGGTAATCGTCGTTTGAGTACCGTAATTATCCCCATCATACGTACCGCCGCGCACGAAGCTGTCTTCTGTTACGGCAAGTGTGGAGCCGCCCGGAACGACTGGACCGCTGCTCCCTGGCTTCCACCAGTTTCCGGAGACATAAAGCATATTCATAAGATTGTAAGTATCGCTAAAGTAACTAGATTTTGCGCTCTTCATCCAATCCCAGCCGGCATTCACCCATGCCTGATGGGCCGTGCTCGTTGTTGCGGCTGATATCATAGGTGCAGTAAATACTGCAGAGCTATAAGTAACCAGTGCTGTACCGCTTAATGTATAGCCGGCTTTCACTGAAGATGGTGAGCCGCTTGTTTTTCCTTTGATCCATACCGCAATTTTATCAGCTATTGTCTTGGCCCTTGTGTCACCATATAGCGCGTAGTCCATAACAATCCGTAGCGGTACTCTTGAAGCGTTATAAGAAAATTGATTCGTCTCTTTAAACTCATCCAAATACCACTCAGGTGCCGGCTTAGCAGGATTATCTACGATAAAGTCAGAAATCAGTCCCGTGGATGAAGCATAATTATTACTAACTTGTGAATAGGCAGTATACAGGCTATCAATGACATTGATCCAGGTCTGATCTCCTGTCACTTCATGAAATGCTCGCAAATGACTTAACATCCAATCCGATGGTCTTGAATTTAATGCGCTCTTCGAGTCCCAATCACCAAGATTGAGGCGATTATTAGTCGTCACATTGCTCGCTTTGATTGCGTTAATCATTTTTTTAGCTTCTGATAAGTAGTTGATTGTCCCGCCTGACCCCCATTGGTTATGAGCAAGAATTAGGGAATAGGCAATATCCAAATCTCCATCCGTTGCTGAGTCGAAATGACCTTGCGCACTTGCGCTATCCGCAACAACCCAACCCATCAAACTTGAATTTTCGGAGCTCTTGAACGCTCTGGCCGTTTTGAACAATCCATCGTAGATGGTCTTCGCATTGGAATCATAGCCTGCCATCAGAGCAGTAATAACCATTCCGAAGCCTTGACCTTCAGAGGTGCCGAGCGGAGTGAATCCATCTGTACTCCCTGTACTTTCTCCTTTCACATAATAACCGCCGGGAAGTGAGGATAGATTGTTCTTGAGATACTTGCCCTTCCAGTAATCATAGTAGGACGAAACGGAAGAATTCATTGACGATTGGCTAACATGATTGGGCTTAATAATACCGGTGTAACTGACCTGCTGAGGAAATGGCTTTGCTTCACCCGCAGCCTGCGCGTTCTTTACAAACGATGTAGGAACATAAGACAACCCCGCAACAATAATTGTAGCAAGTCCAATTATTGCAGCCTTCTTAACCGTGCCAACCGTTCGATAAAGATTTTTGTACATCATTTCGCCTCCTTCAAAGTTAAAACGCTTTAACTTTTAAGCCGGAAAATATTGAAGGAATTCCGTTTTTGTAGATTCCCTATATATCCAGCTATCCAAGAACAGCGCTATTTGGTAATATTATCATAAAAATAACGAGTTGAATATGAATTTTACAAAATTTCTAAATTTTCTGATACTTTTAGATTTAGAACTCTTTCTACTATTGTTTAATCGCTTTAATTTATAATGGAATTCCCAACTCTAATCTCTTGCTTCTCAAAAAACCGATGTATTAGCGGATGATGCAGGTTTGGGGTTCGGGGTTTGGGGTTTGGGGTTTGGGGTTTGGGGTTTGGGGTTTGGGTCCGGGTCCGGGTCCGGGTCCGGGTCCGGCTTCGGGTTCGGGTTCGGCTTCGGGTTCGGGCTCGGGTTCGGGTTCGGCTTCGGCTTCGGCTTCGGCTTCGGCTTCGGCTTCGGCTTCGGCTTCGAGTTCGGGGTTTGGGGTTCGGGGTTCGGGGTTCGGGGTTCGGGGTTCGGGGTTCGGGGTTCGGGGTTCGGGGTTCGGGGTTCGGGGTTCGGGGTTCGGGTTCGGGTTCGGGTTCGGGTTCGGGTTCGGGTTCGGGTTCGGGTTCGGGTTCACCTTCGGCTTCGGCTTCGGCTTCGGCTTCGGGTGCCGTTGAGGACATAGAATACGCTATTTGTTCAATTTGCTTTGTATTGCGATAGTTACGGACATTAGTTCCGTTATCACCAATAAATCCTTGAATTTGTGGTATTTCAGCACATTTAACGGCTTATATGTCCGTAAAACCAAAAGAACCCCCTTGAATGCCGGATTAACGGCCTTCATGTCCACAATACCAACCCTAACCTCTCGCAGCTGGAAGAACAGACTTTATGCCCACTATACCACTGTAACCATTTACTCCTGAAAGAACGGATATGTTGTCTGTTGATGAATGAAGCAGCTAGCGTTATACTAACTACATAGGTCGTGAAGAACACGCCGCATTTATACAACCAATCCCAGCTCGGGTTTGTTTGTATGAATGCGGCGTTTTTATTTTGTAGAGGGGAGTGGATCAACATGTCTCAATTTGACCAAAAATATGAGGAATGGCTGCAATCGAATATTGATTCAGAGAGTAATCACAGAAGAAGAGAACTGCTCAACAAAGGGCTTGGTCACGGCACGGTCGAGTTCCTTCGGACAATATGGTTTCCTGCTGTTGGTCATTTCGATCATCTGTTTCCCGAATGGGAAGTGCGCGACTTCAATAATGGCTATCGCTATCTTGATCTCGCCTACATGCCAGGAAACGCAAAAGGTGGGATTGAAATTCAGGGATTTGGCCCTCATGCCAGAGATCTTGATGTAAGACGTTTCAAGGATCTATGCAGACGACATAGTTTATTAGCACTTGATGGTTGGATTTTCCTCCCTATCGCCTATCCATCCATTACCGATGAACCTCAACAATGCAAGCAGCTCGTACTCGCGTTCGTCGGAAAGTTTATCGCTTCAGATGTACCTTCACAGCTAATGTGTTTAGAAGCCGAGACACTAAGACTAGCCAGACGTTTACTGCGCCCATTTACTCCCATTGAACTCGCAAGTCACCTCAGAGTAAGCGATCGACACGCCAGACGTATTCTGCATAAGCTAGTAGAGTTACACCTCCTTGAGGTTTCAAGTGGCCAACTTCGCTCTCGTACTTATAAACTTCGTTTGTAATCTCAACATATTGAAAATCATCGACGAATTGCAGTTGTGACTACGGTTACATCCTGATGTTTGTATTTTGCTAGTGCTATTATGAGAAAAACTATATTTTGTTACTTGTGAATTGCTTCTGCTATTGTGTGTTCGGCTATATTCTATGACTTGCATATAGTCGCTGTTTGTTTGTTAGGATTATTCCATCTACTTGAATCATAATACTAATCATGAGGTTACTATTCGCAGCTACGGCGGCGACATTTACGGACATTGAATACGCTATTGGTGCAAATAACTCTATTTCGTGCTGTTTGTGGACATAGGTTCCGTTATTTTCGATAAATCCGTGAATTTAGGATGTTAAAGTACAAATAGCGGAATACATGTCCGTAATACCAACATAAGCCTCGAAAATTCTAAAATAGCGGAACTGATGTCTGCTAGCACATAAAGTGCATTCAACTAGCTCTGCATGTGTATCTGATCGCTAACTCAGAATATGTATCAAGCTATTAACTCTGAACGTGTATCAGATCACTAACTCAGAATATGTATCAAGCTATCAACTCTGAACGTGTATCAGATCACTAACTCACAATGTGCATCTAGCCGCCAACTCTGAACGTGTATCAGATCACTAACTCAGAGTGTGCATCTAGCTATCAACTCTGAACGTTTATCAGATCACTGACTCACAATGTGCATCTGGCCGCCAACTCTGAACGTTTATCAGACCACTAACTCACAATGTGCATCTAGCCGCCAACTCTGAACGTGTATCAGATCACTAACTCACAATGTGCATCTAGCCGCCAACTCTGAACGTGTATCAAATTGGTAGCACAGAGCTTGGAACAAATCGATAAGCTAGGTTACTCCATTAGATTCAATAGATACTATGTACAAGTCGCCTACGTGTGATTTTGCCTACTAGTTTGCGGTTTGCAGCTACGGCGATGCGTGTGCGGACATATAATACGCTATTTGTGCAAAAAAATCTGTTTCGTGCTATTTGTGGACATTGGTTCCGTTATTTGCAATAAATACGTGAATTAGGTGTGTTTAAACACAAATAACGGATTATATGTCCGTAATACCAACATAAACCTCTAAAATTCTAAAATAGCGGAACTGTTGTCTGTTAGCTCATAGTGTGCATCAAGCCGCTGACCATACATGTGTAGATCGCTAGCACAGAATGTGTGTCCAAGCCGCTGACCATACATGTGTAGATCGCTAGCACAGAATGTGTATCCAAGCCGCTGACCATACATGTGTAGATCGCTAGCACAGAATGTGTATCCAAGCCGCTGACCATACATGTGTAGATCGCTAGCACAGAATGTGCATACAAGCCGCTGACCATACATGTGTAGATCGCTAGCACAGAATGTGCATACAAGCAGTTGCCTAGACTCCGATTCCCCACAGTTAACCCACTAGCTCTCAAATTCAACTTGATGTGCAAACTCATTGCATCGCATATTACCATGAGCTGCGTCTCTAATTACTTCACCATTGATTCGCACGTTTACGAACTTAACATTGTCTACGATCCGTTCCTCGTCATACCCATAGATTCGGGACGGATTCACATTTGCTCCTTTGTAATCGATATTTATGAATTGAATGTTTTCGATTCGTCTGCCTGGCACCGGATTATATGTCTCATTCCAGATCACTCGAACATCGAAAAGCTGACCCAGCTCAAAATCTTCTACCCGGATATCATTAAAAATGACATCGCGAACTATATTATTGTCGCCTGCGCAAATCGCCATGACACCCCAATAATTTTCCTGCGGCTCATGATGCTCAAGCACATCAATATTGTCAAAGCGAATATGCTCGATCATATCGCCATTTTTCTGGTGATTACCATGGATGCCAATATGCATCGCATGAGCGACATCCGCCCAAAGTACAGAATCGCTAACTCTGATATTTCGCGAATCTCCATCATATTCGCCGCGGCTGCCATATATCGCAATACAATCATCCGACGTTCTTAGAAAAACATCCTGAATATTCACATTCGAGCTTGCCATCATATCGATTCCGTCGCACCAGCCTCGCGTACTGAATGATTTGAAATTTCGAACACGAATGTTCTCAGACTGACCCATATAAATGCTGTAATGCGGTGGATCAAGAAGAATGATGCCTTCCACTTCAATATTATTCGAAAATGTGATTTGCACTCCCCTTAAATAGGTCGTTTTCTCCAATTCGGACATATACAATATGCCTCTGCCGCGAATGATAATATTCTCTGCATGCTTGCAGATCAATGAACAATATAAAATGGCTCCTCCAGAGATATAAACCGTAGTATCCGATGGCACATGCAGCATGTACTCTTCAAAATAATGAACACCCGGCGCGAAGTAGATAATCTTGTTCACTCCTAAGTTCGACTCCCGCAATCGCTGCACACCATCTGCAATATCCATAGAACGATGTTTGCCTGAATGGACAAGCAGTACATTTGTATCATCAGGACTAGGCGAGTCTGTCTCGATAGGATTGGCGAATAGATGTAAATTGCTAAAGCGTTCCCCGTTTATTTCAATCGAGAGCTTACGCGGCTGATCCAACATGAAAGTTATGGCATTCTCCTCTATTTGAAAAGGAATATAAAAGATAAAGGGCGAATAACCGCTTCTTCAACCTGCAACTTATTAGAGAACACGCAGACCTCAACATCATCCTCCATATCAAAATAAGCCATAGATGCAGATCGTACATCATGCATATCTACCTTCGCTTCAAAAACAAACAAAGACTTCCATTCCCCGCCTTGCTTACGTACACGCACTGAGAAATCATCATTTTCTACTGCCTCATAGGGTTGTTCATAAACGATTAATTGACTCATGTGATCCTATCCTCCAATTCGATTCCTTTGAGTGCCATTGTCCCGACAGTAAAATAGGCTGAAGCATCTCACTCATGCTTCAGCCTATAAACCCTTCTCTATTCAGAAATTACGATTATTCCTTTCTCTCTTCATAAACTTTAATGACTTCATCCGTTATTTCTTGTCCGCCAGCGCGCAGCCAGCTTTCCTTGAAGCTGTCAAAATCCTTCGCGGTGTTCGATTCTCCAGTAATCGCTTTTATGAGATAGCTATCTTGCAGCGTTTGCAAATTACCCCAATATTTCGGTTTGCTTGTCAATACTGCAGGTCCCAATATATCAAACATTGGTGTTACTCCTACGCTCAACTTTTCTTTCAACTCCAATAGTTCAGGCAACATCGTATATTTTTGCATAGATACATCTGTAGAGCTTAATGGATTATAGAAGTTACCTGCTCCCATCTTAGGCGCAGCAACAGCTTCATCTGTTTTGCCGATAGCCAAATCGCCTTCCATATCATAGCTCACACCCAACTGTCCGAAGCCCGTTAACAGGTAACCCTCAGGATCAGTAGCTACATACTCTAAAATCTCCATAATTTTTTGACGTTTCTTATCATCCTTTTCCAATTGAGCGCCTAATAATACAGGAGCCTGCCTTGCGCCATATGCGAAAGCGTATCCAACACCAGCTGGTCCAATTATCGGCGTTCCAGCTTGGAATACTTGCCCCTTCTCCAGACCAGGAGCTGCTACGAAACCTGATTCCTTGTAAAAGTTGCCCCACTTGCCGTTATCAACCATACCAATTTTTTGGTCAGCAAATTTAATATTAATTTCATTGTTATCCGTTGTGATAAATTCCGGATCAATAAGACCTGCTTGATACCATTTATTCAATAATGTTAGCGCATTACGCGTTTCTTCTGTTACACCGCCATAAACGATAGATCCCGAAGCATCCAGCTTAAATTGGTAAGGGGAAACGCCGAAAGCTGAGAATATAGAAGTAAACATTTGAATCGGAAGCTTGCCTCGGCCGGTTAAGCCATAAGTATCCTTTTTATTGTTTTTATCCGGATCATCATTAACGAATTTCGTAAGCACATCCTCTAGCTCCTCTAATGTTTTAGGAGGCGCTTCATAGCCGATATTTGTTAGCCAAGCTTGATTGTAGCCCGGAATAAATGCATCCAAGCCGCCTGGCCAAACTTTCGGAATACCCCAGTTTTTTCCGTTGTATTGACCTACACCCCATGCACCGGAATCAACAGAATTCAAGGCTGCAGTAAATTTAGGCATATACTTTTCTATTTCTGCAGGATCAATACTTGCTATTATGCTTTGGTCTGCCCATAACACCATATCGGTCTCTGTTGCATCAATCGGGAAAATATCGGGAATGTCGCCAGAGGCAAGCAGCACTGTAAACTGTTCTTTCCAAGTACCGCGCTCCAATTTAATATTTTTTATTTTTACGTTAAATTTTTTCTCTAGTTCAGTCTGTACGTAGTTGCCATCCTTTTCAGGCGTATTAAAGTTATTTGCCCAAGTAATTTCAATAGGGGCTTCAACAGCGGGAGTTTCTGCACCATTTGTAGCCTTTGGCTTGTTTGTTGCAGCATTACCACCGTTATTGCTGCTGCAGCCACTCATTACAAGCGATACCGAAAGAGCTGCTGCCGCTAGTCCCAACCATTTCTTTTTTGTGTGATTCATGTTTTTTTACTTCCTCCCTTTTCTATTCCATATTATATATTTAGACAGTTCGCGGATAAAGCGAGCTGTTTAAATCATTACAAGAACAATCCAAAATCAGCCTGAACTAGCCTTTAAGCGATCCAACCATGATACCTTTGACAAAGAAACGCTGAAGAAACGGATAGACCATTAATATTGGAAGAGCGGTAAACATAATAATTGCCGCTTTAACCATCTCTGGAGCTTGTTCGGCAGTCGGAACTGGAAGCATCGGATCTCCCTCGGCCGTTATGACGAGTCGTCTTAAGAATAGCTGGAGTACAATCTTTGATTGATCCTGCATATACAGCATGGCATCAAACCAGGCATTCCAATGGCCAACAGCAGACCATAAAGCGAGAGTCGCCAGTACTGGCTTCGAAAGCGGAATAATAATCGTAAAGAGAATGCGAAGATCATTAGCTCCGTCCATTTTCGCCGAATCCTCTAATTCCTCTGGTATGCCCATGAAGAAGTTGCGGAGGATAAGAAGAGAGAAGGTACTAAGAAGACCAGGGATAACATACACCCAAAGTGAATTAATCAACCCAAGCCATTTGATCAAGAGATAGGTAGGAATTAGTCCACCGCTAAAAAACATCGTCACAACAATAAACATCGTATAAAACCCGCGATGAGGGAGATATTTCCGAGATAACGGGTAAGCACCGAGGGCCATAAACAAGAGACTTAATAATGTCCCGACGACGGTCCGAAAGACGGTATTCCCAAAGGTTTGCCATACCGTATCAGTCGTGAGCACACGCTTCCAAGCAAAAAATGATATCTCTTTGGGGTAGAAATGAACCCCTGGACGCAGTGCCTCTGCGGGTGTGCTTAATGATATAGAGAGTACATGCATAAAGGGATAGAGCATCGTTATACTCAGAGCGGTAACGAACAAGATTAGAAATACTTGAAATATTTTCTCTCCAGAAGATAATCGCAATTTTGATCACGCCTTTCCTACTATTTATCAGTAGAGCCCTTCCTGCCCCATTTTCTTAACAATAATGTTTGCGAACAAGACCAACATAAGTCCAACGACATTTTTGAATAAACCAACAGCCGTCGTCAAACTAAACTGAAAATTTTGCAATCCAATTCGGTACACATACGTATCCAAAGTGTCCGCTACCCCGTATACAGCAGGCGAGTACAGCGTTAATATTTGATCAAACCCCGCATCCAACACACCGCCAACACGTAAGATAAGCAGAATCGCAATAACAGGAAGAATGGACGGAATCGTAATATACAATGTTTGCTTCCAACGATTCGCTCCGTCGAGCACGGCCGCCTCGTACATTTGGGAATCTATGCCGGATAACGCAGCCAGATAGATGATCGTTCCCCATCCAATTTCCTTCCAGATGCCCGACATGACTAACGTAAACCGGAAGTACTTCTCGCTGCCCAGAAAGTATATTGAATCAAAACCTAACCATTGAATAATATAGTTGACCACACCCGAGTTTGGAGACAGCATTGTGATCATAATGCCGCCAATAACGATCCATGATAAAAAGTGAGGTAAATAGGATATCGTTTGGGCAATTTTCTTAAATAAAGTAAACCGAAGCTCATTAAATAGAAGAGCTAATATTATCGGAGCCGGAAAACCAAATAAAATATGATAAAAACTGATGACAATGGTATTTTTAATAATTTTCCAAAAGTCTGGCGAAGCCGTAAATAGATATTCGAAATGCTTAAAACCTACCCAAGGGCTCCCCCATATTCCATCACGTATGAAATAATCCTTAAAGGCTAATTGGATACCATACATCGGACCATAAGCAAATATGGCATACCAAATGAGCACGGGAGCTAACAAAAAGAATAAGTACTTATTTTTCACGTATTGGCGCCAAATTGATTTCAACCTCGGAATTTGGGGTTCTAGGCCTTTCTGCTGATCATGGATACCAGCAGTACCTGCTCGGTTCATTGTTGCTAACTCCTTTCAGAAGATAAGTTAAGTGCTGGTGTTGTTCTGACAATCCAAACATAAGGTTTTGTAAGCGCTTTTTCTATTGGATTTTTATTAAAATCATTCAACATTCTTCTTAAATCCATTGCAATTTTTGAGACAAAAGAAAAAGCAACCGAATTTCGGCTGCTTTTTCTTTTTCTTATTAATTTGACAAGGCTTCAGCATTGCCAACATTCCGATATTGCACTGGCGTAACACCATAACGCGTTTTAAACTTGTTGTGAAAATACTGCGGATTGCGGTAACCAACGAGTGCCGATATTTCTGCAACGGACAATCTCTTATCCTCTCTTAATAAGTAAGCGGCCTTCTCCAATCGAATTCGAGTCACATATTCGGTAAAAGATTCATTCATAACCGTTCCAAATAGTGTAGAGATATAGGATGGCGCCAGCGAGGCAACTTCTGAGAGCTTTTGAAGCGATAAGTCTTCATGAATATGTTCATCAATAAACTTCTTTAGTTTATAAATAATCTCAGTATGAGCATGATTCCCTGTTTCCCGTACATGAACAGCAATTTGATCTGACAAGCCACGTATAGATACAATCGTTTCAGCTAACGTTTCCATTTTCAACTCATCGAATAAGCTCGAGGGTTGAACGATTTGCTGGAGATCTAGTTCGATGATCACTTGATACAAAACCGTTACTAATTGCAGCAATCCCAGCTCAACGGTTTCCAGCTGTGTATCGCCTTCTTCCATTGCCTTTTGAAAGTCATCGATAAAACGATGCATAGCAATGTCATTCCCCGCCTTTAAGGCATTTTTGTAAATCTCGAAGGAAAACAGATGGGGCTTCCGATTATAGGCTGATACACGAGAATGAAGAACATTGGCTTCCAGTCCGTAAAAGAAGCAATATCGGTAAGCATGATTGGCGCTTTGATATGAAAATGGTATTTCTTCAGCCGTATGGACTAACGAACCAATGGCAGCGCCGAATCGCCATTCACCAGCTGTTGTACCTTTGATGCCGTTCAATTCTGTTAGGAACATCGTTTCCATTTCATCACGAGTTACGTCAGCCTCGCAATAATAGATGACAGCTGCTTCATGTGTGTTTAATGTAATAAATTTATAGTGGGCATAAACCGCATGTTGTTCATATTTGGTCTTGAAGATTTCTGCGTTGCCCTCCAGCAATCGGATGTAGCTAACTATAAAATGGCATCCTTGAGGTAAGTAATCATCATATTCCAATCCATTCCCAGCGCCTAATACTAGGTTTTTCAGTTCATTTACTTTAGCCCTGGACTCCAAATTTTCTATCTTACTTCCCATTGTATTTATCGTGCTTCCTATGATAGCGTATTCATTCCATATTTGATTTCCGGAACCTGGCGTATAAAAGCTGCGAATATTAGCAACCAGCTTCTTCATCGGGACATATACCTGTTTGGAAATAATATAAGAGATGAATAAACCAATAATTAATACAAGAAGACAGCTTCCAAATATTTTACCTTTAAGCTGTTCCGACGATGATACAAATATATTCATGGGACGGATTAAAGCATAACTCCAGTTAATCTCTGAATTCGGGTTATTCATATAAGATAATACAAATTTATCTTTCTTGCTGTAATAGATATCCTTGACAACCTGATTAGATGCCATCCATTGTTTAGCCATCAAAAGGCCCTCTTCATCATCCGGCCCAGTATGCATCATTAAGCTGCCTTCTTCATTAAAGGCATACAATTTTTCAAGCGGCGAGCTCATTGTGCTAGAGACCATCCCATTCAAATATTCCAGACTCACATCAAGATACATCACCCCTGCGGACTGCTTCGTCAAGGAACCATATGGAAGGGCAATCGCATAAGTCATGACTTCTTCTTCATCAGACAACGTTCTAAACATCCATTGATTTATAGCTGAACTTAACCCTTCATTAATAAAAACGGCATCAGGTGAGTTATCCGGTTTCATATAAAACTGACTGCTATCAACAATATAATTTCCTTTCTGGAAGTACACCGTCACATTGTAAACGCCTTCATTTGCAAGTTTGAAAATTTCAAGGTCTTTACGAAAAGCCGCGATCCGACTCGCATTCCCTTCCCAATTGCTGTCCAGCAAATAATTAAGCATGGATTGGCTCTCTAGCGATAACGTTGATAAAGCACGGTTGCGAACACTATTCTCATATTTTTTCAACAGCGTATTTTCAATAAAATCACTGGATGTAGCCAAACGCTGCTGACTGTCTCTAGCAATCTCATCCACCATCAACCGATTGGCCTGCACATAAAGATATCCTCCTACGAGTCCGATCAAGGTAACCGCCAATAAGGTGAATGATAAGATCAGATGGGTGAAGAAAGATCCCCCTTTTTTGTATTTGCCAATTCTAATCATAAGCTCCCCCCTATTACCTAAAAAAATCAATAACGCTTCTGTGTAAATGAAAGCAATTGTAATTAAAGATACTAAATTGCACAGGCTTTATCTATTATAAAATTTTCATCTTAATAAAAATGCAACTGGGATATTGTTCACTTAAGCTATTATTTGGGCTATCTTGCTTTAAAAAACTAAAAAAGCTTCCTCTCGTCAAAACGAGGGAAGCCCTATTATTGGTACAACTAAAAAATTACAACACTTCCTCTTGCCCCTTCATGTTCTCCTTGAACTGCTTGGGCGTGCAGCCATTGAAACGCTTGAACAGCTCATAGAAATGAGCCATATTCTCAAGCCCTGCTGCAACAGCTATGTCTGTGATATTCATATTACCCATTACGAGCATGCGTTTCGCTTTCGCTATCCGTTTGCGGTTTACGAATTCAGTAAAGGATATCCCCATCTTTTTCTTAAAATATTTTGAAAAATAAACATAACTCATACCAGCAAGCTTACTGACCTCCGTCATGTCTATCTTCTCAGTGAGATGCTTCTCAATGTAAGCGACTACTGGTCGCAATAAATCAGCATCCACGTACTCATGCGCGGATAGCAGCTGCTGGTCGTCATTACGAAGCAATGTTAGCAGTAGATGTTTAATATGCATACTAACTGCAATCTCATAGCCCTTTTTTTTCTCCATCACTTCTTCGTGTATATGCAGCAGAATGTCCCCCACTTCCGCTTGAACATGGGGAAATTTGCTGAACAAATAGTTCAGATCGTCCAGCGGATTCATGATCTCCATGAAATGTCTCGTATAATGCATCATCGCCGGATCGAAATAAGGCTCTAAATCTACATGGAGTACAATATATTGAGCATGCTGTCCTAATCGTATTTGTGCTTTGTGAAGCTGCGAAGAGCCGATAACCATGACTTCTCCTGGATGGAGAATGTAGGCTCTGCTAGGCGTATACATTTCGTGGATGCCATCCAATACAAGAATGAATTCAATCTCCTTGTGATAATGCCATGGCTGTAAACCATACTGTTCGTCGCCACTATGGGAAAATTTCCACACCTTAATGCAGAGTTGCGGATTTTGATAGAGTATAGGCTCTTGAAAGCTGTCCATATTATCTCCTTCTCACTATGATAGATTGAATATGGATACAAATTGACTAAATAATCGCATATACGTTCTTACTGCTCAGCATGTATCATTTGATTTAGAAAAACAAATCATCGTTACAAAGGAGACGGATCATGAAAGTTGCTGTATTAGGTTGCGGCGGACTCGGAAATGTCCACGCAGGAATTTACTCCAAGCTCGATGGTGTGGAGTTGACTGGTTTATGTGACATACAAATCGAATTCGCTAATGCACTGTCCAAAAAGACAGGAGCACCTGCTTTCCAGTCCTTTGAGCAAATGCTCGCTGAGGCTGAATTTGATGCCATAAGCATTACTCTACCAAGTTATTTACACAAAGAATATACTCTCTTAGCTGCAAAAGCAAGAAAACATGTCATAAGCGAGAAGCCAATCGCACTCACTTTAGAAGATGCAAAAGAGATGATTGATTGCTGCGAAGAAAACGGTGTTCGTCTATTTGTTGGACATGTTGTCCGTTTTTTTCCCGAATATATAAACATGAAACATACGATTGATCAAGGAATGATTGGCAGACCTGCCGTAGCACATGCCAGCCGCATTGGCCCGCATCCAGGGGATACCAAAGACTGGTATAAGGATGAATCCAAGAGCGGTGGTGTCATTACCGACTTAATGATTCATGATTTGGATTTCTTGAGATGGAGCTTCGGTGAGATTGATACTGTATATGCGATGGGTCATACAAGCGAGCAATTGGACTATGCCTTGGTAACCCTTCAATTCAGCAACGGAGCAGTCGCTAACGTCGAATCGAATTGGGGATTCCCAGGACCATTCCATACAAAAGCAGAAATGGCAGGAAGCGATGGGCTTATTACAGCGAATAGCTTAAAGAGCAGCTCCCTTCAAATTCATAAGGCAGCATCTTCAGAGAGCAGCTCCTTTGTAACCGTGCCTGAAAGCCCTGGCTTCCGCAGTCCTTATGAGCTTGAGCTTGAGCATTTTATAACATGTATCAAAACCGGCTTGGAGCCCATCGTAACGGCTAACGATGCTTATAAAGCATTGGAGCTGGCGCAAGCTGCCAAGGAGAGCATCCGTACAGGCAAAGCCGTTCATCTCCCATTAGGAGGAAGCACAAAATGAAAAAACTAAAAGTTGGATTAATTAGCTTTGCCCATGGGCATGCATTCTCTTATCTTCAATCTTTACTCGCTTTGCCCGAAGTAGAAGTTGTAGGCATCGCTGATCCTATTGAAAGCAGAGTAAGTCATGTTGTCAGCAAGCATTCATTGCCTTATTACGCCGATTATCATCAACTTCTTGATACTGATGTAGATGCAGTCGTCATCTGCTCGGAAAATTCATTTCACGCTGAGATTACCATCGCTGCTGCAAAAAAAGGAAAACATGTATTATGTGAGAAGCCGCTTGGCATCCAAGTAGAAGATATGAAGGAGATGATCTCCACTTGCCAAGACCATAATGTTCAGCTTATGACCGCTTTCCCTTGCCGATACTTGGCAGCTGTCGTTCAAGCCAAACATGCAATTGATCGAGGCGAGATCGGTGATATTGTTGCCTTCAAAGGATCGAATCACGGTACTGCTCCAGATGGTTGGTTCGTTGACCCTAAGCTATCCGGCGGTGGCGCATTGCTGGATCATACCGTGCACGTCATGGATCTGATGAATTGGTTCAATGGCTCTGAAGCGAAAGAAGTTTATGCCTATGCTGCCACTTTATTCGACGACAAGCTCACTGTAGACGATACGGGTATGATTCATGTGAAATTTGAGAACGGCGTCTTCGGCGTTCTTGATACGAGCTGGTCAAGAAAAGCACCTTATCCAACTTGGGGCGATGTTAATTTGGACATCATCGGTACGAAGGGCGTCATTTCTGTAAATGGTCTTGCTCAGGTCAATGAGCTGTACAGCCGTCAAAATTCGGCAGGTCAATGGAATTATTGGGGTGATAATATGGATGAGCATCTGGTACGTGCATTTTTACAGGCCATTCGGAGCGGTCAGCCTGTTCCTATCTCAGGAGAAGACGGTATGCGCTCCACCCTTGCTGCATTAGCCGGCTATCGTTCAATTAAAGAAGGTCAGCCCGTTTCCATCTAACATTCAGCAATTATAGTATGTCACACATAAAAACAGGATTTGCCAATGAGCTAACGGCAAATCCTGTTTTCATTATAGAGGTGACGTCCAGATTACTTCGATGATTCACTAATAAGCAGAGATTTAAGAGGTACCATCGAATCATCAGGAACATAATATTTGAATTTGTTATCGCTGATTTGACCGAGCAATTGACGGCGGATGGGATCAGCATCCTTTAGGAGGCTTTCCGAAGCCGTATGGTAATCGATTGGACGCATCCAGATCGGACTATAGCCGAGAAACAGCTGTCTTCTTGTAAATTCGGATAGGTTAGGAGAACCGGCATGCCATAAATTTTGCGCAAAAATGAATACGTCTCCCGGTTTTCCGCACACTTGAACTTCCCCATCTAGCTGCTGCCTTACATCTGTATTGTTGGGGTTGTAAGGCTGCTTATGACTGCCTGGAATAACTTTCGTATTGCCGCGGTCAGGCTTCGACATATCACTTAAAATATAACAAGCTTTAATGTAATAGGTAGCTGTAAGGCCAGCAATGACGGGAAATTGCGGATGTGGTCCATCCTGATGCCAATCGATAAAGCTATGCGAAGCTGTCTTGGCTTCATTCGGATTCGGCTTTCTTATCGTCAGGTGGGAAATATGCAGCTGAATATTATGACCGAGCAAATTAACGATTAACGGAAGAATAGACGGTTGATCGATCAAGGAAGCAATCTCAGGATGACGCTCCACGCTGTTATATATATTATGAGCAAGCGTGTCTGGCTCATTTGCAACCACTTCATCGATTGCGGCATTCAGACGATTCACCTTTTCTTGCGATAATACGCCCGGTAAAATCAAGTAACCCTGCTCATTAAATTGATTCATTAATTCCGGAATATTCAGCTCGGCTGTCTTCATTATTCATTCCTCCTACTTGTATTTAATTTAATTATATATAGAGAATATACGTGTTATAATGTATGAATCTTTAAAAACCCTTGTATATAATTTCATAATCGGAGGGGACCTTTTTTGGAGCTGACTCTATTTCATGAGCCTGATCTGAATTACCACGTCTACGTGAAAGACGCCGTGCATTTCCAGAAAACACATGACACTTATGATCACTGGGCTTTGTTTATTGTGGAGGATGGCAGCTTTGACTATAGAATGGGCGATCAAAGCGGCAGGGCGGTTAAAGATGACGTCGTGCTTTGTCCTCCTGATTTGACCTTTTATCGTAAAACGAACGGTTTATCGTTTCATCTAATGGGATTCCAATGGGTCCCTGAACCCGGCTTTACTCATACAAGTTCCAAAGATTTCCCGCTAATCGGGAAGCTCCGCCTTAAGAACAACAAGAGATTTCTGTCTTCCCTCTCCCAGTTTCGCGAAGCTCATTACTTACATGCAAACCTTGCTTTTCAGTACAAAAAACATCTTCTTAAGGATCTGCTCTATCTCTTGCAGATTGAATTATCCGACCAGCAAACGACTCCCTTGTACAGCGAAGAACCTCTGCTTCAGCGAGCTATTCATATGCTGCAGCAGCAAGCTGAGTTTGGAATTTCACTAAAAGAGGTCGCTTCAGAGCTTGGTATAAGTCAGGTGCAATTGACCAGGCTCTTCAAGCGTGAGTTCCGCATCGCTCCCAGCGCATATGCCTCTAATCTACGAATGGACAAAGTCAAGCAGCTGCTCGTTCATTCCTCACTGACCCTTGCCCAAATAGCAGAGCATTGCGGATTTACAGATGAGCATCATTTAAGCAAAAGCTTCAAGAGGCTTTACAGCATCAACCCGTCTTCTTATAGAAAAACATATAGCGTCTAACCCTACGATGGTATAAAGAAGGACAAGCCGACCATGATTGAAATGGTCGGCTTGTTTTAAGTTCTCAGATTATCTAACTTCCGTAGCCCAGCGTTTTAAGCTGCTCAAGAGCACTTTCCATTAATGATTTATAGTTCATGGACGTCTCCAGCGTCTTGATAAAGGCGTCATACTCACTTAATGGGCGTTTATTATAAATAAATTTCGCAATTTCTTCATCCATATAACGATCCGCATCAGCCTTATTAAAGCCCTCCGGATTATCGATGAATCCGTTCAGTGCTTCAACACGCGGTTGGTCATTGGCAAATTCAATTGCAGCAGACTGCGAGGCGAACTTGGCCTGCAAATAGTCCATTTCAGGTCTGCCGGTAAATTGGTACAGCCAGGAATAACCAACTTCGCTAGCTTTATCTGTCATCGTCGGTTTACCATTTTCAAGCGTGAAGTGTGTATCCTTCACCCCAAATTGCACAAGCATCGAACCGCCTTCCGGATTGGAAATATAATTAAGCAGATCGAATACCCGCTGCAGCTTTTCCGGATCCTTCTCTAGCGCCTTCGGAATGGCGAATCGGCCTGGCGTCGCACCAATATCCCATGATCCGTCGAATTGCCCACCTTCACCGGTTGGTGCTGCTATCTGCAGCCATTCCGCGTTCGGATTAACGGTTTTGATTTGCTCAACGAACTGCTCCTTAGTGATATTCGGCCAATCGAGATATACAATGCCCGCCTGCCCTTTGATTGCCTTCTCTTGATGCTGTAGTCCGCTATTAGCCAGCAGCTCGGGATCAACAGACCCTGAAGCAATCATTTTCCTTATGAATTCCAACGCATTCTTCATTGCCGGGTCATACAGAGCATTGACGACTGCCCCATCCTTCTCATAGAAGTTGCCGGGCATCCCAACGCCGAATGCTCCAAATATCGGAGAGAATGCTCCGAGCTTGCCGCCCGTCAAACCGAAGGTGTCAGGTTTGCCATTCCCGTCCGGATCATTTTTGGTGAATGCTTCCGCTACGGATGATAATTGCTCTACTGTCGTTGGCACCTCCAGTTGCAACTTATCCAACCAGTCCTTGCGAATCCAGTAGGTATTGTAAGGAATTTGCGGAGATTTGGAAATAGCGTATACCTTTCCATTTACCATCCCTTTTTTGACACTGTCCTCACCAATGAAAGCTACCGTTTGCTCCAATTTATCCATATATGGCGTTAAATCAAGCAGCAAGCCTTGTTTGGAAAACTGAATAAGCTGCTGGCGGTCAACCATAAACAAATCTGGAAAATTTCCTGAGGCCATACGGACATTCAATTGGTTGCCGTAATCATCTGCCGATGGATAAACGGTCAGGTTTACGTCGATATTCAGAGCTTTATCCAGCTCCTGTTTAATAATATCCTTATCCGGCGATGGCAGGTTGTTCCCGCTCTCGATAATTTCGAGCTTAACCGGCTTACTGTTTGGCTGTGTTGTTTCAGCGCTTGGTTTGGCAGTAGGGCTTGGGTCATTGCCAACATTTTTATTGCCGTCTCCTCCCGAACAGGCTGCAAGCAGAGCACCTAGAATCGAAACGGTTAACATTAAGGAAAATATTTTTTTCATCTTCATATCCCCTTTCTGAATCTTGCTATTTTATAGGTCCGCATAGCTGGCCAGTTATCTATGCAGCCTTGGTCAACCTTTAATAGAGCCGAGAAGCATACCCTTCGTAAAATGCTTCTGAAGAAACGGATAAATAATGATGACCGGCAGACTGGCGATCATTACGGAAGCCATTTGCATCGTTTGGGTGGGCATCATATTCTCCGCATTCTCAAGCGGCTGCTGGCTTTGCATTAGAATTTCCCTGACAATAACCTGCAGCGGGAATAACGAGCGATCGGTTACATAGAAAATCGCTTGAAAAAATTCATTCCAATGGCCGACTAGATAAAACAAGCCTACGGTAAGCAAAACAGGAATCGAGAGCGGGGTTACAATTTGAAGCAATATACGAAACTCTTTGGCTCCGTCCATCCTAGCGGATTCGAACAGTTCCTCAGGCAGCCCTTCAAAAAAGCTCTTCATAATGAGCACATTAAAGCTCCAAACCGCGTTAGGCAAAATCATAGCCCAGATGGAGTCAAGCAGTCCCATTGACTTAACAATCAAATAAGTTGGAATGATTCCTCCGCTGAACAACAGGGTAAACACGATCATTAGCAGAAAAAAGTTTCTTGCCGGCAAATTTCTGCGACTAAGCGGATAAGCCATCAGGGCGGTCAATATAAGATTAACTGCGGTGCCAATAACCGTTATAAGAACGGTAATTTGAAACGCCTTTGGAATATTCGACTCCGTTAACAGCGTCCGGTAGGCAGAGAATGTAATTTCTTTTGGGATCAAAATAAATCCGCCATTACGCAATACTTCCCCGAATGGGGTGATGGATACCGATACGACATACAGGATCGGCAGAATGGCAGCAAGGCCGCATAACCCTAAAATGACATACACGATGCAGTTGAAAATTTTATCATCGAGGCTTTTTACCATATGCCCTCACCCCACTTTTTCGCGATACGGTTGGCTCCTAGTACAAGTATCAGTCCAATGATGGACTTGAACAATCCGACAGCCGACGCCAAGCTGAAATTCAATTGCTGTAAGCCTGTTCGATAGACCCAGGTGTCAAGAATATCAGCAACCGGATAAACCTGAATATTGTAGAGGATGTAGATTTGATCGAAACCGGCATCAAGCAGATGACCAAGCTTTAGAACAAACAGCAGGACGATAATGCTTCTGATTCCCGGCAGCGTAATATGCCAGATCATGCGCAATCGGCTGGCACCGTCTACTTTAGCTGCTTCGTAGAGAGTAGGATCGATTCCTGCCATCGCAGCTAAATAAATAATCGCTCCCCAGCCAAGATTTTGCCAAACCTCAGAGCCTACCAGAATGCTTCGGAAATAATCCGTGGAGGTTAGAAATGGGACTGAGCTGCCCCCCGCTTCTACAATCCAGCGATTTATCAAACCGCCGTTTTGAGAGAATAGCGTTAGAAGAATACCGAAAATAATGACCCATGATAAGAAGTGCGGCATATAAGTAAGCGTTTGAACGATAGACTTTAACCAGCGAACACGGCATTCATTCAGCAGCAGCGCCAGTACGATCGGAGGCAGCGTACCCCAGACCAGCTTGTATAAGCTGATTAATATCGTATTGGTCAACAGCTGACCAAAATAGGGCGATTGATAGAAGTCCTGAAAATGCTTATACCACGGATTGATCCATGAGCTACCCGTTATACCATCTAGGATGGCAAAATCTTTAAAAGCAATAATAACTCCATACATCGGAAAATAACGAAATATGATGAAATAAATGACACCAGGCAGCAGCATGATGTAAAATGCCCGGAATCGCCAGATGGCTCTGAGAATCGACTGCAGCTTCGTAAGCGGAGCAGGTCGTATCTGAGGGGCGGGTGTCAGGTTTTGATTGGCTTCCATCGTTTCCCTCCTTTTATGAATGCGCTTCCAATAATGTAAGTATAAACACCTTCAACCAGCGCCGATATACACAAATACGTAAATAATGTACAGATTTACGGATAATTAGATCGCACTGCACCTCTTAAAGACGACTACATACGTAAAGAGGCTGTCCCGCGGGACAGCCTCTACTACTCCAATATGAGCTTAACGCCATATGCCTAAACGTTCATCGCTTTCCGTTAGAATAGGCATATCGACACGAATAACGGTTCCTGCTTCTCTCGCGCTTCCGATACGCAAACCGTACGGCTCACCGTAATGAATTCGTATCCTTTCATGCACATTGCGCAGCCCAATGCCTGTAAATCTGTACGCAGAGCGCTCCTGAGCGAGCTCGTCTTGTAGAAGCTTTTTCATTTTCTCCCTTGGGATACCTATACCGTCATCACGCACATAGAGTCTCAACATGCTCTTCTCCAGCTGACCTTTAATGATTATAAGGCCTCCGTTATGCGGCGTTATTCCATGAAACAACGCATTTTCTACGAGCGGCTGAAGAGTAAGCTTAAGAATCCGGTAATGCAGCAGGTCAGGATCGATATCAATCTTATATTTGTATTGTTCTCCATAACGGACTTGTTGGATGTGCATATACATCCGCAGCCCTTCCAGCTCTTCTTCCAACGAAACATACTCTGATTGCTTGTCAAAGCTAAAGCTCAATAACTTAACCAAAGAGCGGATCGTATCGCGCACCTCGTCAATCCGCTGCTGCTTGGCCAAGCTGCTTATGCAAGCAAGTGTATTATACAGAAAGTGCGGCGCGATCTGACTTCGCAGCATCTTCAGCTCATATTCCTTCTTTTGCTCCTCCGCCGACTTCGTTTTCTGCAGCAGGCTCTGGATCCTCTCGAGCATGGCATTATAGCTTTGCGTCAGCCTTCCGATCTCATCCCTTCTCGTAACTGGCAGCTTCGCCACGACTTGCAGGTTTTCTAGCCTGTCCATTTTCTCGACAAATCTGCGGATCGGATGAGTGAAGGATCGGCTGAGCAGATACGCGCTGAGCAGCAATACGACGATCCATACGATGATCGCCGTCCGATAATTATTGTTCAGCTTCTGCAGGTCTTGATAGAAATAGTCCTCTTCGATAAAAGCAGCCAAAGACCAGCCCAAACGGTTTTTCGTCGATTTCACAGCTACTAGCGGTTTCAAGGAATTCCCTTCAATACCGCTAACACCGACTTTAAGTGAAACGAGCTGCTTAAGAAAGTCGTCCTGGAGCTGCGGCGGATAGGAAGCTTGTTGAAAAGGAAGAAGCCTATCGCGAGAATCCAGACGGTTAATAACATTACCATCCTTCGTAAACAATACATAGGATTGATAGATCATTGGTGCTATTCGTTCAGTAAGCAAATCCAAATTCAACTCGACAAAGGCTACTCCTTGCACTTGTTTATTCTCATCAGTAATCGGCAATACATAGGCAATCGTATGTCCGGACATCGGTGAATAATAGGGTTCGCTAACGTTAATAGCCCCATAGTTTTGTAGAGCAAGCTCATAGAGCTCCTGCAAGCGGGGATTGCCGATGATCTCATAATAGACCTGTGCGCTCGCAAAAACCTTGCCGTCGGCTCGAACCATGTATAGCATCTTAGCTATCGAATTGTTATAATCGGCGAATTTGCGCAGCGTATCGACGGCCCCCTCCTCATTTCCCTCCTCCAGCAAATCCGCGCGGGTTGAGAGCAGCAGCAGCATATTTTCTACATTGTCCAAACTGGCATCAATATATTGGTTGGTCCGGCTTACGAGCAGCTCAGCATCACGAACCACTTGATTTTGCAGCAAGCTCTCAGCCTCATGCAGATTGCGCCATGCAAGCACCAGAACCAGCAGAAGAGTGACGATAAATAAATAGATAAACTGCTTGGTGGCAAGACCAAGGCTGGCATACCAATTAAACAGCTTCGACATATTCTCCATTCCCCCGCGCATGGTATCTCATGCAGTCAACTATGCCTTTTATAATCCGTTGGAGACACCCCGGTCCAATTCCGAAACGTAACGGTAAAATAGCGATAGCTCGGAATTCCAACCTCTTCCGCAATTTCATACACTTTTTTATTCGTATGCTTCAGCAGCTCGACTGCCTTCTCCATGCGCAGCCGGGTTATATATTGACTGACTGAGCTTCCCGTTTCTTCGCGAAACAATTTACTGACGTAATGCGGGCTAAGACCCACCTGCTCGGCAATATGGGGAAGAGCGATCGGCTCTTGCATATGGTCTTTGATCCATTGAACAGCTGAGCGAATTTCGAAGCGCGAGCGCGTCCTCCCTACCTCCACTGCAGCGATATCACGGTTGATGCAGGCGATCATATGAGCCAAAGTATATGACCCCATCAAATGCGCAATTCTGGTGCCGTCAAGCTCTGCGCCTTCCTGTACCTTTAGCCATTCCACTTGCCAATTCAACATACGTTCCTTTAGCTGCTCAGGCTTAATGCGATGCTTTATGCACCAATTATAGAACTCGCCCTGCAAGCAGTCTCTCAAGCTCGCAGTGGACCAGCAAGCCTTTCTTAATAACTCATTCATTTCCTTGGCCTTCTTATCTGTCATGTCCATTAAAGGCAGCGGGTGACCAATGAACACTTGGCTTTCCAAGGAACTGTCATAAAATAGCGCATCCTTCCATTCGATCGAATAAGCGAGAGACAGCGCAAGCTCCTCTTTGGTCGTGAAAGGCTTGCTGACAATGGCATGTGCCGTTGCGCTATAATCGAGTATCGAAGAATCCCGCTTCAACAGGACCGTTAAGGTTTCCACGACCTTACCAAGTGATTCTGAGACGGTCTCAGAAGGTAAGCGAGTACCCAAAAGGACAAAGTATTCCTTATCACGTATCGTCAACCATGTCAGCCAATTCGAATCAGAACTTTCTATTTCGGTTAGCGTTTGATGAATCCTCTGTTTCAAAGAGAGATATATTGAATCAGGAGCGTCCAAAATCAAACGTACCAATAACACGGGATTTTCCCCATTCAGCACAATCGGATGCCAATCGGAGCTGTCCAGCTCTTGTCCATGCAGCAGTTTGCCAAACAATGCGGCTTGCAACAGCCTTTTCTCCCTCTTTTCATTTTCCTGAGCAACGCGCTCCTTGATAATCGCAGCTCTTACTTTATCCATGGCATTCTTCAATTCTTCCTCTTCCATCGACACCTTCAAAATATATTCAAGCGCTCCAAGGCGGAGCGCTTCTTGCACATAATGAAAATCGCTGTGACAGGTCAGTAATATAATTTGAACATTAGGATATCGTTTTTTCAATTCCCGTATGAGCGTGATACCGTCCATAACCGGCATCGTGATATCTGTGATCACAACATCCGGCGTACAGACAGTGCATAGTTGCAATGCCTCATCACCGTTACTAGCTTCGCCAATTAGAACAGCATCACATGACTCCCATGGAAAAATCCGAAGCTCCTGTCTTAGAGGAATCTCATCGTCGACTATCAGTACGCTAAGCGGCTTCACGGCCATGATTCCCTCTCCTTTCAAATCGCTGATTCCTAATCACGACAAAATGAAAGCGTTAACATTCCGTTCAACTAATTATAGAGCATATAATCTAATTTCGGCAACCTCCGCCCGTGGACTGCCATTCGTTCCGTCAATCCATAATCTGATTTGCTTGGATTCGATCTCGCGATCTAGCAGATGCACTTTTTTGCGTTTGTGGTTATCCTGCTCCTCTGCTACCGAGAACCATTTCCCCTGAATGAATGCTTCGATCCGATAACTGCGCACGACTTCTGGTATAGCCTGAAAATCGGTGCGATGATGGTGCAAATTAATTAAATCCTCATTGACGTCGTCATTAAAGGTTATATGGATTTCAGCGATCCTTTTCTCTTCTTCCCATTGGAGCTGTAACCATTCCGGCTTACCAGCCGTCATTTCTTCGGACACCCAAAGATGTGGACCGGCGAAAGGCCGAATATAGCCGTCCGTCACATTTTGAGCAGAGTAAGCAAGTGTATTTGGTGTTATCTGCAAACACAAAGGACGACGGTTCCATTGGCGCATGCTCCATTGTGCCACGGGCTGGTCCGGCTGATGATCCTCCAAAAGGGATGAAACGACTGGCTTTGGCCCCTTCTCAAAGCAGAGTACGCCGGTTAGCGGCATATCCGATCCGTGAAGCTTGATCGCTTCGTTAGCTTTTATAATAAGAAAAGCATTGCAGGCTGCATCCGGCTGCCATTGCAAGTCCAGCTTAATCCATTGCTCGCTTCCCTCCGCTACTGACACAGAAGCTGTAGCTACCCTTTGCTTAGGCACATAATTTTCTCCCTTGCCCGTGTGCCATAACTCAGCCACAAGCGTCGCAGCCTTCGCGGCATCCAATAGCAGCTCAATCGTTTCGAGAGCAGGCTGAACAGGAAACAAAATGCCGAGATCCTTATCGAGCGGATACGTGTATGACGAGCTAGAAATAGCAATCGTATTCAACGTGCTGGATGCTGTGATATGGGCTGATTTCGCCATATCATGCGGGTCTTCTCCTGCGATACCGATAATTGATGCATCCTGTCGCAGCATGACTTGCTGCAAGTCATTCATATGATCGCGGTGAAGAATACGCGGCGATATTCCTTTTTGGACGGACAAAGCCGCACCGCTGCCGGCAGCCTCCCCGATTACAGCACAGGTAGCCATTACTCTAGTCGTTCCGAAAGCAACATGGGTAGCGCTAATGTCTCTGCCCGCGAACATCAGATTGCTTACATTGCTGGAATACAAGCTGCGAAATGGAATATGGTAAATGCCGTCAGGATATAAATGCTTCGAACCGCTTTCAACCGAATACATGCCTTGCGGCGGATGGAGGTCAATCGACCAGCCTCCGAAAGCTACGCGGTCGTCGAAAGGTTCCTGAGCGATAATATCGTTTTGATTCAGCATGTAGTCGCCTTCAAATCTACGGTATTCCCGTTTGCCAGGAATCGACCCTACCCATTCCAGCGTCATATTATCGGCTTCGAAATTACCTGAATTTTTAATATAATCCCAAATTCCATAAATAACCGACCAGAGCTCGTCGCGAATTCGTTCATTATCATGAACCGTATCCAATTCTCCTCCCCATTCAATCCACCAATAGTGGCAGCCTGAATCACCGCTGCGGATCACTCGTTTAATTGGAATCGTCGTTTGCGTAATATCCTTGGCAAAGCTTGGCGGAATATATTTAACCGGTCGGTCTGCTTCCTTCGTATAGAAAAGAAGCGTGCTGCCAAGTGTAATGTCATCCGCTATCTCCGGTGCCCAGTCCTCGTTATATTCCGCTCTGGCTTCACGTCCAATCCGGTATTTGGCACCCCCAAGAAAACCTGCGAGTCCGTCCCCTGTACAGTCGATGAACATTTGACTTTCAAAACGAATCTTTCGCTCCGAGCCCATCATCCATCCTGTAACGGAATGAATGACCCGATCATCTTCCTCTCCATCGGCTTCCACCTCATGCACATCCGTGTTCAGGAACAATCGGATGTTTTGCTCTGCACGAACAGTCTCGAGTACAACAAGATCCCATAGATAAGGATTGCCCTCAGGATTACGATATTGGTTCTCGACGAACATTTCTCCCATAATGCCGGTTTCCCGCGCATACCGCTGCGTCCCATGAGCAGTGGCACCGCATACCCATACTCGAACCTCACTGCTGGAATTGCCCCCCAGTACAGGTCTGTTGTTAATCAGCGATACGGTCTGTCCCAGACGCGCAGCAGCTACGGCAGCACATACGCCTGCCAATCCTCCGCCAATGACGGTGATATCCGTTTTTACTTGTTCAAGCTTCATATGAATCCCCTCCAAGCATGTCATTAATTTCATCTTATACGAGGGGGTCGTTATTTAACATGCACTGCGCTATCATATTAGCATATACTTTATTTCACGATGGAGGCTTAGAATAATGACCCTTCAAAGCTGGAGTCTTTTTCCCATTCTTTCACATCATATCTTTTGGAATCATAAAGAGGAGTTTCAATTCAGCGTGGACATTTACGAGCATTGGGTTCTGTTTGCTGTCGAGGGCGGCAGCTTTTCCTACCGAATCGGCGATGCAGAAGGAATGGCCCAAATGGGCGATGTTATCGTTTGTCCGCCGGGACTCAGCTTTCATCGCAGCGTTATACATGCACTATCTTTTCATTTTATTGGATTTTCTTTCTGTGCCGTCCCGGATGAGCCGACTAAGAGGAACGAGGATGAACAGGCTGTCCGCATTCAATTAGCCTCATCATCCTATAAGCTGAACATTGGCCATATGGAGCGCCTCGCCGATAATTTGAGGTTTTTAAACCTGCATGCCGAAACGGTATTTGAACAGAAGCACTATAGGCAAAATCATGCGCTGAACGATATTTGGCTTTTCTGCCAGCAAGCTGATGCTCCCGCTTCCGATAAGAGCTTGCAGCAGCTAGACCCCTTGATCGAGCAAGCGAAGCTCTACATGCAACTCAACGGATTTGGGGACATGAGCATGCTCAAGCTTGCAGCTGAACTCGGAATTAGTCCTGTGCAGCTCAGCCGTCGATTCAACAAAAGTACAGGAATGAC
This sequence comes from Paenibacillus sp. J31P13, assembly GCF_056269295.1. NCBI lineage: Bacteria > Bacillati > Bacillota > Bacilli > Caryophanales > Paenibacillaceae > Paenibacillus > Paenibacillus sp. J31P13. Next base: position 177,892 of record NZ_JBWDNR010000001.1, on the reverse strand, counting down.
GCCCTCGCGCTACCTATCCCATATTCGATTAGAGAAAGTAAAAGCCTTGCTTATCGATACCCAGCTTTCCATAGAGAAAATTGCACTGTCATGCGGCTTCAACAACGGGTTTTATTTAAGTCGTGTCTTTACCAAAATACTAAAAATCAGTCCCTCTGCGTACAGGAAAATGAACAGAGTATAATGCGTTCAAAAGATTGATCTGAGCTCATAAACAAACAACCCAGCCTTCACGAATGTGAAAGCTGGGTTGTTTCAATTACAGAGTATCAATTTTGAATGACTTCGCTATTACTCTTATAAACTTCAAAAGCAGAAATCGTCGGACACCATCTTGATTCCGTAATATTCAGTCGAAGGTAACGTGAGGCTACCGTATCAAATCGGCAAATGCGTTTGTAGCCGACAATCGTCCCTTTGTATAACGATTTCCATTCGTCACCGTCTCTATATTCCAGCTCAAAACGTTCAATCCGTTGGCTGTAACGATATTCCTGAAGCACGACATGGTCGAAGGTTTGTTCACTTTGCAGATCGATCTCTATCGATACCTGCTCCGTTCCTTCTTCTGGTGACCAATAGGAATCCCGGTCTCCGTTAAACATGTTAGCCGCATCGCTGCCGCTCATTGTCTCAGAAGCTTTGGCAGTCGCATTGGACGCCAAATTGGTTTTGAACGTATGGCGAATGACGTCGCCAAGCTCTCGCAAACGGTTCATATCATTCTCGTGGATGCGTCCTCGTTTATCCGGCGGGAGATTAAGCAGAAATGTTGCATTTCCGCCAACCGAATTATAATAAATATCCAACAATTTACTAAGCGGTTTGACCTGATCATCCTCTGAAGCATGATAGAACCAGCCTGGACGAATCGATGTATTGACTTCAGCTGGATACCAGACCAATTCGCTCTCCTGACTAATCACTTCTCTGCTGCCAAGATCCGAATCTGTTGAATCGTATCGCTTTGCAAATTCCCCATCATCCACTTGCTGTGATTTTTCTTGAATGCTTTCATTCTCCCGCATAGATGCCGGAACAACACTCCACTCCGACTCGCGGCAATGACCAGCTTCATTCCCACACCAGCGAATGTCTGGTCCGCATACTGATATGACCGCGTTCGGCTGCAGCTCTCGAATAAGAGCATAATAAGCTTCCCAATCATATTGCTGACGCTTGCCATTTGGTCCTTCTCCGCATGCTCCATCAAACCATACGCAGAAAACATCGCCGTAATTGGTTAACAGCTCTCTTAACTGATTTTTAAAGTATTCATTATACTTAGGCGAGTCGCCATAGGTTTGCTCATGACGATCCCATGGCGACAAGTACACACCGAATTTGATACCGCCCTTGCGACAAGCGTCCGCTACTTCCTTGACGATATCACCCGTTCCGTTTTTCCAAGGGCTATTTCTTACAGAATGCTCCGTATACTGACTTGGCCATAGACAAAAACCATCATGATGCTTGCATGTTAATATAAGTCCCTTCATACCAGCCGCATGGCAGGCTTCCACCCACTGATTCGCATCAAATTCCACTGGATTGAAAATGGATGGGTCTTCATTTCCTAATCCCCATTCGGAGTCCGTATACGTATTAACGGTGAAATGAACAAAGGAATAGAATTCCATTTCCTGTAGACCTAATTGCCTTTCAGAAGGTGTTACTTCCGCAGCATATTTAATCCATTCTCTCATTCTGAAACCTCCATCGCAGCAAATACTATTTTAATGCTTTTTGATAAACTTCTAAATATTGATCTAAGCGCATCCCTTTAAACCCTGCTACATAACTGTCCCAATCTTTCTCAATATCCTTGTTGCCCGTTACAAATTGAGCCAGATTGGATGTCACATAATCACCCAGCGTGCTCTGCATTTGCGAGACAATCAAAGCATCAGCAGGATCGATAAACACATCAGTTGGATATACCACTTCTGGTTTTGCAAATGGTTCATATTCTTTTGCAGCCTGCCATAAACGATAGTCGATTGCACCTTCAGCGTAAGGATCTGCTGGAGCTACAAATGATTCACGAATCGAATTCAGCATTTTCATCGTTCCCAGCTGCCACCAAGTATTGGCCAAGGCAGTTCCGCCTCCAGAAGGTTTTGTGACTACCACATCATATTTCGCTTCATTACCGTTAAAATCCTTTGCGCCGTTATCTGATTTTTTCCAGCCTTCCCCTTCGAAGCCCCATGTTGTCATGATCGTTCCTTCTTCTGAGAACAGGTAATCAGCAAGGCGGATAGCTGCGATTTGCTCTTCTTTGGTCGCCTTATTTGTAATGACAAATTGGCCAGCTCCCGCACCAACAGTATAACCAGCTAACTGAACGCCATCTGGCCCCTTTAGCGGAGGAAGAATCTGATAATCCTTATGTCGTGCATTAGCATCCGTAAGATCAGTAAACGCACTTGCGATGTTTGAATATCCGATAACACCTACTGTTGTATCCGGTTTATTGGCAAGCTGTTTCACCGCATCGACATTTTGCGTGAATACCGCTTTATCGATCAGACCTTCACTAAATAATTGTCGAAGATATTTAATGCCTTCCTTCCATTGCGGCTGAGCAGGAGAAAATTCAACCTTTCCATCCTTAACGCTCAAATACGAGCTTGTATCATTATAGATATAAGAGTTCATCAGGAATGTGGCTACTCCGCTGCCCCACTCGCCATCAGTAGAGGTTGTGAATGGAATCTCATCTGCAATACCATTGCCATTAGGATCTTTTTCTTTGAATGCTTTGAGCACTTCATAAAATTCATCGGTAGTCGTTGGCATCTTCATATCTAGCTTTTCAAGCCATGCTGTATTGATCCATACCCTTTGATAATAGGTACAGTGCAGACATTCATTGATCTTAGGAAGCGCATAAATTTTACCGTCCGGCGCTGTCATTCCCGCTTTCAAATACGATACTTCTTCCATCGCTTGTTTAATATTTGGTGCATATTGATCAATCAAATCATTGAGTGGAATAAAGGCGCCTTGCTGGCCGTATTTAATTTGATCCGCTTTGCTCATACCTGCGCTTAATAGAACGGCAGGATAATCACCGCTTGCCAGCAATAACATCTTTTTATCATTGAAAGCATTTGAAGGTGTTGTTTGCCAATCAAATTTGATATTAAGCTTTTCTTCTATATACTTAGAAAATTTATTTACATCCAAGTTTTCAATACCTACTGTTTGCGGTGCAAACACAGATAATTTTACCGGTTTGCCTGAATCCTGCGGCTCAGCAGTTGACGGATTATTATCATTCCCTTTTGAAGTACTGCATGCAGATAGAGTTAAAGCAATAACAAGCATGAAGCTAATCATGGTTAAAATGGACTTTTTCAAAAAAATTCCTCCTTATTATTTATCCTCATTTTTCTGACTGACCCCAATTAGATTACAAAGCCGCTGTGGTTTTCCCACACATCACCTCCTTGAAAGTCATAAAATCAACCTTTCAAGGAGCCAATCATGACCCCTTTAACGAAATGCTTTTGTACAAATGGATAAATGATTAGCACGGGTGCGCTGGCTACCACTATTAATGAATATTGTAATAAATCCTTTAACCCTTGCTGAACTAGAGTCGCATTGATATTGGAGTACATATCGGTATTTTCAGAGTTGAGTATGAGAATGTTCCTCAAAAATATTTGCAAAGGGAACTTATCGCTGTCGCTTAAGTAAATCAAAGCATTAAAGTACGAATTCCAATGTCCGACAGCGTACATAAGAAATAATACAGCCAAAATGGGCTTGGATAAAGGCAAAACGATTTTCAAGAAAAATTTGATATCGCTGCATCCGTCAATTTCCGAAGCCTCCGCCAGCTCTCCCGGCAAAGACTGAAAGAAGGTTCTAGCGATAATGACTTGAAACACGGCAAACGCACCAGGAAGAATCATTGCAAGTTGTGTATCAAGAAGATGCAAGGATTTCACCAACATATAATTGGGGATGAGCCCTCCATCAAAAAACATCGTAAATACAAGGAGCAGCATCATTGCATTTCGCCCGTAGAAGGTTTTACGTGATAGCGGATAGGCGATCAAAACGGTGAATGTGACATTTAACAGCGTACCGAATATCGTATAGAATACAGAATTTCGAAATCCAATCCAGATATCAGCGTTTTGAAATACCGCCTGATAGCCAACTAGAGTAAAATCAATGGGGAATAGCCATACTTTGCCCGATGTGACAGCAGACGGCGAGCTGAACGACGAGCTTACTATATTAATAAGCGGAAACAGAACGATGATTAAAACCAACGTCAGGAACAGATAGATAAAACCGATGAACACTCTATCAGCTGCCGACTCACGAATTGCAACTTTGCTCACTGTTGATTCCTCCTACCATAAGCTGTTATTTGATATTCTTCTAGAAATAAAATTAACGGTAATCAGTAATATGAAATTAATGACTGAGTTAAATAATCCAATAGCCGAAGAGAAGCTGAAATTAGCACCGAGCAACCCGACTTTATAAACATAAGTAGAGATGACTTCTGAGGTGTTTTGATTTAGCGGATTTTGCATCAGATATATTTTTTCAAAACCAACACTCATCGTTGATCCCAGATTCAATATCAACAAAATGACGATGATCGGAATCAGGCTTGGAATATCGATATTTCGTATCTTTTGAAATCTTGATGCACCGTCTACTTTTGCAGCTTCATATAATTCAGGATTAACGCCGGATAAAGCAGCAATGTATATAATGGCGCCATAGCCTGTATTCTGCCAGGAGTCGGATAAGACATAAATCGTCTTAAACAATCCGGAATGTGCCATGAAATCTATGGGTTCCATCCCTAATAGTCTATAGATATTGCTCAGTAATCCTACATTCGGTGAGAGGCTGACAATAAGGATCGAAACAATAACCACTGTTGAAATAAAATAAGGTGCGTAGGTAACCATCTGCACTGATTTTTTGAAAAAACCATTTCGTATTTCATTTAGAGCAATCGCCAAAATAATGGGTAAAGGGAAATTGATCAGCATCCCATACAATGAAATCTCTAATGTATTCCTCAAGTACTGTAAGAAAAACGGTGCTTGAAAGAGCTGTTCAAAATATTTCAATCCCACCCAAGGGCTTCCAAGAATACCTTGAACGACGTTGTAATCCTTGAAAGCGATTACGACACCGAACATTGGAATGTACTTGAAAATGATAATATAGAGAAGAGGCAATAATGCGAGCAGATAAAACTGCCAATGTCTGAGCACTTTCTTTCTAACATGGTTCGTTGATTTATTCATGTTAAAAGACCATTTTTTTCGTGAAACGGCTTCACTGCTTGTTCTTCCCATCGTCCGCTCTCCTTTGCTTTGTGATAGCATCATGTTAAACAAGAACCGTAACTCCAAACAATATACAATAATCCGTCGAACAACTTATTTCCGTATCATTAGGCACTGTGAACAAAGAAATGACATTTTGGCTGGATAAATGTTTTTCCTCCATTAAACCTATTTCCTATCAACCACCAAAAAAGGCAAGTCCCGCAGGCTGCTGCTCTGCGGGACTTGCCTTGAATTTCCTGGGAAATTGTTTTATTATCCAGCCGAATCCGTCTCCGTTTTACACGTGCTTATCCGCTCGCGATATTCGCCAGGAGATTGACACACGATCTTCTTAAACATGCGTCCAAATGATATGACGTTCGCGTAGCCGACCTGTTCAGCAATATCCTGAATGGATAAATGGGTTTCTTCAAGCAAATTTTGCGCGTGCCTTATCCTTAGCTCAATTAAATAATCAACAAACTTTTGCCCCGTCTCTTCTTTAAATAACTTACTGAGAGACTTTGAACTAATATCAAAAAGATCACTTAAATAATCGAGAGAAAGATTCGGATTAGCTGACTCCTGCTCCATATAGGAACGGATTTTACGTATCGTATCCGAGTGATTGCGAGATTCCTGAAGCAATCCTATCTGTTCATATAGCTGTTCGAGCGCCTGCCCAAAATGATTTTCCATCTGTTCAAGCGTATCCGATTGCTTTAGCGCTTCATTTAAGGACGGCTGACCTAAGGCAGCCCAAAGGTCTTGGAACTCTTTTGCCATCCTATTCATTTCTCTCCCGAAGGAGTAAATCATATATTCCGCTAAACTTAGAACACTGTCTCTATCGAGTACATCTTGCTCAATATTACGCAGTATCCTTTTGTATTGGTCCCGCCACTCCTCTTTGCCAAGCCGGAATGATTGTGTCATAGAGGATATGAGCCCAAATGAATCGAAGGATGTGCTATCTTGTTTCTCTTTGTCCATCCTTGCATAGAGAATAATTCTATTTTCACCAAGAATCATCTTGTATTTTAATGCTTGTAAAGCTTGTTCATACGATTCAGGAATTTGTGTATAGTCAGCTGCTGTTTCTCCAACACCTACCGTAATTGTCATCTTGAGATGCTCTTCAATCCAAGCGCGCGCATTCTCCAAAACCATTAACACATGCTGCTCAGCATCCTGTCCATTCTCAATCTGCAGCAAAATACCAAGTTCAGAGTTAGAGGTCCATTCTGTCCAAACGAAAGTATCATACTTATGAGCGATTTCCTGGATAACACTATTTAAAGCGAATTTAATCAAATACTGATCTTTTTGTGTATACTCACTGCAAAAGCGAGTATATTTATCCATTTTCACCATACATACAACCTGATGTTTTCTTAAATCATTCAATTGCATCTTTTCTCGCTGTGTATCCCACTGCATCAAATTCGAAGGATATTGTCCTTCAAGCAGCTGCTGGAACAAGTAAGATTTTTTTAGTATCAAATCTTCACGGCTCTGCTGATGAAAGCTGTTGGATTGCTCCAACATGCTGTTCAGCGCTGTTTCTATGAATATAAATTCATCCTGCTTATTTCCTTGGAGCAATGTGCTCGTTTTATTTTGTGAAAATTTTTGAATTTGAGAAACGATCTGCTCAATCGGTTTATAGCTTCTTCTTGTTATAAGTACAATCCAAAATAAACCTGCAATGGCCATCAGAATACCAATTAAAAACCAGACATTATACAATTGATCAACGAAGCTAATCCATTTTCCATTTATAAAGCCGCTCTGATATTCCCAGCCAGTTAAGGGAGAGGTATCGAGAGAAACGATCTCTTTGTTTGATTGCTCGGAGTCGTTAGCTGGAAGTATATAGCTATCATTTGAATCTATGATATGAATATAGCTGATATCTTTGTTGTACATACTCTCTATTATATTTTTAATAGAATCAGAAGCTATATTAAGTACGAAAAAGCCTTGCCCATCCGTTATAAATGGCGCTTTAAGCACAAGTGTGACAACATGCTGAGGTGACTGAAAATCGAATTCCTGAAAATCTCTGATTCCAGTCCATCTCGTCTCCATTTTCGGTTGTGTGAGATAATTTTTGATGAATTCATAATCTGAATATTGCTGCAGATCTGAGCTCGTAGCGTTGCTAAGAACAAACTGATCACTCGTTCGGATGAGATACATAGAATCAACTAAAGGATAAGATGTTTTAAAATCCCTCATAAATTCTACAACTTGAAGATTCAAATAATAGTCATTTTGCTTTCCTACATTAAAAAATGCAGTTAGATCCTTATTGTTCAACAATTCCGTCATAAGCATTTGTTCCATTGTTTTCAAGGATGAATCAATCGAGCTTCTGACCTGAAATAGCAAAGTCTCGTTCGCTTTGATCGCTTCTTTGCGATTTTGGTCACTAAGCAATTGAAAAAACACGAAGAAAATAAATGTTATCATGATAAAAAATGCAGGGATATACGATAAAAGCTGACGATAAAACCATGTTTTTTTTCTCATTTTCGCCTCCAAACGACTAGTCCGCTTCATTTTAGAAAGCGTATACAAAAATGACGATATATACAATATATATCTTATCCGCTATAAAATGAATAGTCCGCATGCCATATTGTTCAAATCCGAATATAAAAAACAAAGTGGAAATAAAAAAAGAGCATCCGCAAATTCGCAGACGCTCTCAACATTTCTTTACCTTTGACTGGCTTATTCGTTTACTTTAGCCTTAATTTTTTCTAACGGCTGTGCATTCCCATAGATTGGACGCTTGCGATCTACAGGCTGTGCCCATTTCACGGCATTCGCAATAACACGTTGAATGTTCTTGTTATAATATGTTGGGTACGTTTCATGTCCCGGTCTGAAATAGAAGACTTTACCGTTACCGCGTGTAAAGGTGCAGCCGCTGCGGAACACTTCTCCCCCTTCAAACCAACTTGTAAAGATAAGCTCATCTGGCGCAGGAATATCAAAGTGCTCTCCATACATTTCTTCTTTTTCTAATTCAATAAATTCTCCAATACCTTCAACGATCGGATGGCTTGGCGCTACAACCCAAAGGCGTTCTTTCTCATCCGCTTCACGCCATTTCAAATCACAGCTAGTACCCATCAAAGCTTTGAAAATTTTAGAGAAATGACCGGAGTGAAGAACAATCAAACCCATTCCATCAAGCACACGCTGCTGAACTTTTTGTACAACTTCATCCGTTACTTCGCCGTGAGCAAGATGTCCCCACCAAACGAGTACGTCCGTATTATTCAATACATCATCTGTTAAACCATGTTCGGGCTCATCCAAAGTTGCTGTGCCAGCTTGAAATCCTGCTTCATTCAAAAAGCCTGCAATTGCGCCATGAATACCAGCCGGATAGATTTCACCTACAAGCGGATTCTTTTTCTCATGACGATTTTCATTCCATACCGTTACTTTTACCATTATATAAACTCTCCTTAGTGAAAAATTTATTTAAGCTATTTAATCTCAGTATAGAAAAACCGCACCGCAGGGGAAATGCTTAATCATGCCACCTTTGTATTCAAAAGTGTCCTTCTTTTCTTAATTTTTTTAAAAAAACGCCAAATGGGGATGATTTATTTGATCCAACATTTCCAAAAGTGATATACTCCAAAAAAGGAGGCCATGCTCATGTCAGTATTAGAAACTAAAATGGATACGCATTCTGAAGCTATAAATGAAGAGGTCATTTATCAGAATCCGCTGCTGTTTCTAAAAATATGGGAGATATCCGCAGATGCCAGTCATACTAGCATTGTGGAGAAACATCCATGGCACTATCATAAAGAAGTAGAATTTCTTGCTATCATAGAAGGCAACCTAGGTGTACAAACCAATCACAATTATGTAATCCTCGGGCCTGGTGACGTTATGGTTTTGGGCGCCTCACAGGCACATCGTTCCCATAAACCACTTACAGAAGACCTGCACTATGTGGTGTTTCAAATTGATTTGGGGAAACATTTTGATCAGAGCACCATGCCCTATCTGTACTGCTTTTCCGAACTGACTCAACCGCTGGATACTCTAAACTATATTTTTGATATAAACGAGTCGGCAAAACGGGAAACATATGCTTTTATTATGGAAATTTTCAAAGAAACGCATACACGAATTAGAGGCTACGAAATTGCGGTTAGCTCTATAATCAAGAGACTTATCCTATTAATGTTAAGAAGCGATAGTCGTAATGTACTAAACTATACCGGGGAAACCGAATTAAACCGATTAAGACCGGTTCTCGATTATGTAAATGCTAATTTGAAAGAAAAGCTCAGTGTGGAGGATGCTTGCACATTGCTTAATCTGAGCTATCACTATTTTATAAAATATTTCAAAAAAACAATGGGCATCTCCTTTGTGGAATACGTCAACTATAAACGAATAAAGAAATCCGAGCTTTTACTGCTGACGAGTGAGCTTAGTATTATGGATGTGAGCTACGAGGTCGGTATCTCTAACATGGCTCAGTTCTATAAGCTTTTCAAGCGGCATAATCAGTGCTCGCCCAGAGAATTCAAACTCCGCATGCGAAGCGAGTCCAAAGGCAGTTTAGAAGACCTATCATTTATTGATTAACAGGATTCTTAATGCTCTCCTTAAATGGAATGGATCGTATTCGGTCATATAAAAAATGATGTTAACCAAATATATCTGGTTAACATCATTGATTCAATGCTTACTCTTATGTCAATTTCACAAGACTGTAGTTTTTCTTGCCTTTACGGATAATAATAAATCGACCGCCGATAGCATGCTCAGCTGTAACATTAAGTTCTACATCACTTACTTTTTCACCATTCATGGATATAGCACCTTTAGTAATGTCTTCGCGCGCTTGGCGCTTAGACGGCTCAATACCAAGATCGACAAGCCAATCAACGATGTTCTTCGATTCTTTATCCGCCGTGTAGGTTGGCATTTCCTTAAAGCCCTGCTCAATTTCATCGGCTGTCAGAGAACGAATATCTCCGCTGAACAATGCTGCCGTAATTCGCTTCGCTTGCTCCAGCAGCTCTTCACCATGTACGAATTTCGTCATCTCTTCCGCCAATGCTTTTTGTGCTTCACGTTTATGAGGCTCGCTTTGCACCTTTTCAGCGAGTGATTCAATTGTTGATTTATCTAAGAATGTGAAGAATTTCAGGTACTTCACAACATCACGATCATCCGTATTCGCCCAGAACTGATAGAATTCGAATGGTGTCGTTTTATTCGGATCGAGCCATACTGCTCCGCCCGCTGTTTTACCGAATTTCGTACCATCTGCCTTCAGCATAAGCGGGATCGTAAGACCGAATGCTTTTGCCTCCGAGCCTTCTTTTTTGCGAATAAGATCAAGACCGCTCGTTATGTTGCCCCACTGGTCAGAACCGCCGATTTGAAGCTGTACGTCTTCATGTTGGAAGAGATGCAGGTAATCAAGCGACTGCAGAATTTGATAGGAGAATTCAGTGAACGAGATGCCGCTGTCGAGCCTGCTCGATACAACATCTTTGCCCAGCATCGTGTTGATGCTGAAGTTTTTACCGTAATCACGCAAGAAGTCGATCACATTAATTTTATGTGTCCAGTCATAGTTGTTGACCATACGAACCTGATTGTCGCCTTCGGTTACAAACAGCTTCTTCATTTGAGCCGTTAAGGCATCAACATTCGCTTGCACCTGCTCCATCGTTTGCAGCGAGCGCTCTGTTTGACGACCGCTTGGATCGCCAATTGTGCCTGTAGCTCCGCCAATTAGGATAACAGGACGATGTCCCGCAAGTTGAAACCGCTTCAGCATCATGAACGGAATCAAATGACCGATATGCATGCTGTCGCCTGTTGGATCAACGCCGCAATAGAGCGATACCGCCTTCGTATTGGTTAATTCGCGCAAGCCCTCCGCATCCGTCTGCTGGTTAATGGCATCGCGCCACTCGAGTTCGTCAATAATGTTCAAAGCGATACAGCCCCTTTTTATAAATTAGTTTTCTTATGATTTAACGTTGAAATAACATGAGCGCAAGCAGTTTATCGGTAAATTTCCAAATAAAAAATCGCCCCTTGTCTATTGTAGACATAGGGACGATTGAATAAACCGTGTTACCACCCAAATTGCATTAACAGCCTATAAGCGCTGTTCATGCCACTTTTCAGCGAGATATCGATCGCTAGTTTCGCTTGGCATTACCCAAGATACTCCAGAGTGTAATTCGCAGTCCTTGTGTGTATCAGGTTCCATCGACCCCTGACTTTCTATAACATGGACAAAGCTGCTACTGGGCTCTTTCAACGTATAATGATTATAAGATTACAGTCAGTATAGCTGAACTGCAAATTCATTGTCAATAAGACAAATATATTGGAGCGGCTATTTGCTATTCAGTCATCCCAACATTCGACTTCTTCCAGACCTTTAACACTGCTCTTCACAAATTGAGGGTCGCGTCCAGCTTTCTTCTGCTGCATATAATTTCGCAGAACGTCAAATGCGATTCGTGATAATAGGGTGATCGCTACAAGATTGACCACTACCATTAGCCCCATGAACAAATCCGCCAAATCCCACACAAGCTGCACTTTTGCAACGGAACCGAAAATGACCATTGCCAGTACACATATGCGATATAACCAAAGCCATATTTTGCGAGTATTCAGAAACTCAATATTGGTCTCCCCGTAATAATAATTTCCCATCAAAGTGCTGAACGCGAATAGGAAGACCATTATAGCAAGGAAGCCCGATGCCCATGAACCCATGTGTACACTTAGTGCTGCTTGTGTGAGCTCAATTCCGCCAAGCTCTTGCTGGTTATACACCCCTGAGAGCAAGATAATAAATGCAGTACTCGTACAGATCACCAAGGTATCGAAAAGCACACCTAGCGCTTGAATCAAGCCTTGCTTCGCTGGATGGCTGGTCGTTGCGGTAGCAGCAGCGTTCGGTGCACTACCCATACCTGCCTCGTTAGAGAATAGTCCTCGCTTCACACCATGCATAAGTGCTGCCCCGAGCGAACCTCCTGCTACTTGTTCAATCCCGAATGCGTTCTTCACAATTAAAGCAAGTACTGCCGGCATATCCGTTATATTCAAAATAACAATGGATAGAGCAACCCCAATATAGATCACGGCTAATACAACGACGATATATTCGGATAGCTTAGCGATTCGCTTAACCCCGCCGATAATGATGACAGCGAATACCGCCGTCATAATCAGTCCCACAGCCAGACGATTTGTACCGAAAGAGTTCTCAAAAGCAATCGTAATGGTGTTCGACTGTACAGCATTGAACACAAGACCGAAAGAAAGCGTAATTAAAACGGCAAATAAGGCTCCCATCCACCGCTTTTTCAATCCCGATTGCATGTAATAGGCTGGTCCTCCGCGGAAGCTGTCTCCGTCTTTGATCTTGTAGACCTGCGCCAAGGTGCTTTCTACAAAGCTTGAAGCGGAGCCTATAATCGCGATAACCCACATCCAGAACACAGCTCCCGGTCCACCTAAAGCAATAGCAATAGCGATTCCCGTAATGTTTCCCGTTCCCACGCGAGCTGCCATACTAATGCAGAACGCCTGAAAGGGAGAGATACTGCCTTTCGGACCTTTGTTGGATTCAAACAACAAGCGAAACATTTCTTTTAACATTCTTACTTGCAATACATTCGACCGGAAAGTGAAGTAGAGACCGATTGCAATAAGCATGATGATCAACAGCTTTGACCAAAGAAAATCATTCACAACGCCAATAAAATCTTGAATCGCCTGCTCCATTCGCTACCCTCTCGATATCGTTCTAAGATTCAACTCAACCATTAGGGTTCCCATATTTCAGGAATAATACCAATTCATTTTTATTGATATCATTGCTTCGTGGATACATTGCTCAGTCATTTATAGCGCGTGAATCAATCGATTCTCTTAAGTCTGAAAATAGTAATAGAATGCTTTGGAAAATCATATAGCAAACGATGTTCGTCCATATGCATCAATTTTTCCTTTGGCTTAATTCGTTCAGGCTCTTCAAAACTATTTTCATCTTCAAGCGCGTGACCGGACAGTTCATAGACTACCGCTGTATACGACGAAGCATTAGGCAAATCCATAATTTCAACCTTTGCTTCGACATTGCTTTCCTGAAGATTAATGACTTTAACAATAATGTCTCCCGTACTATCTTCAACACTGGCAGAATAATAGAGCGGCTCAATGACAGCAAGCCTGTCCTCCGTATCATGGATCTGATTGCCGTTAATGTACGCCTTAATCCGTCTGCCCGAAACTTCCAACGCAAGCTCATATTGAATGTCAGCGTCTACGGTAAACAAGCTTTGCGTTAAACAGGAATTACGCCCGTTTACACGGGAGCTAATCGTAGAGTCCTGGTTCTGCCAACCGCCAATTTCCCAAAACAGCTGATTGTCCTCATCATCTTTCCCAAAGGAAATGACGAATCCTTTTGGTCCGCTTATTTTTGTTGCCTTGATATATAAGGTGTAATTCACCCATTCCGTATTCCCAAGTGGCGCCGCTCGTTTTGCCGTCCCATTCAAGCGATCTTCCTTGGAATCCGATAAGTTCACGGACCAGCCTTCAAAGGCTTTGACTTCACCCGTATCATTATTAACAATTCTAGCATCCGAATAGTAGACTGAATTTGTATCTGTTCCTAATTCAAAGGCACCGTTAATCGGTTTTACCGTATTCTGTTTCTTTCGCATAAATCCGCTTGCTTCGATATTCAATAATTGATCGCCTTGATGATGCATGAACAGCTTCTGTACGTAATAGTTCGGCGTGCCGAATACCTCATGATTGTTGAACCAAATAAGATCCGGCTTCCAGTTTACGTAATCGACGTTGCAGAGCATTGGCGCATAACAGGCGAGCCCTACCGCATGGGCGTTTTTTTCCAGACCCGTCATAAATGCTGCTTCTGCAAGCGCGTTATAGTACGTATTGCCCCATGATGCATACTCGCCTAAAAACACTTTTGGCTCGTCCGCTTTAAAATGGTCGTAGCGGTCATAGTTAGCCAAGAACCATTCCGGTGATTGGTAATAATGCTCGTCTACAAGATCGGATTGGTTCTCCTTCGCCGACTGCCAGCCTCGATCATATTCCCCGCCTGCGGCAAACGGACCGCTGGAATTAATGATTTTAATAGCTGGATATTTCGCTTTAATCGCCTTGTGGAAATAGGTATATCTCTCGAAAAACGGTTCGCCGACTTCTTCGTTGCCGATACCTATGTACTCAAGACCAAAAGGCTCTGTGTGACCCAATTCGGCACGTACTGCTCCCCACTTCGTTGTAGAATCGCCATTAGCGAATTCAATTAAATCCAGCGCATCGTCTATCCATGGCGATAGCTCATCAATAGGTACGATCCGCTTATGATGCGGATCATATCCGCCAGGCAGAATCGGAATCGGCTTTGCGCCAATATCCTCGCAGAAGAGAAAATATTCATAGTAGCCTAATCCCAATGTCTGATTGTAACGCCAATTATTTCGTCTTGCGGGTCTTTGCTCAATTGGACCAATCGTATTTTTCCAGCGATACATCGAATCGCGGTCATCGGGATTCAGTGAGCCATCATGAACCAAGCATCCACCCGGGAACCTCATAAATTTAGGCTTCATATCCGCAAGCAGCTTTGCGATATCTTCTCGCAAGCCGTTAGGACGCTCACGAAATGTTTTAGCAGGAAACAAGGACACCAGATCAAGATAAAGCTTACCCGAACCACGAGTTACGATCGATAGTCTGCTGCTGCTATCCGTTTGATTTGCGACAATGATCGCTTCGTATTTCCGCCACTCAGTGGAATCGACCTTAATGGCTGCTTCACCGTGTACTTTACCATCCAAGCTTTCTATCATTATTCGTACCGGCTCTTGAAAGCTAGAATCACGCTTTGCATAGAAGAAAAACTTGTAGGCTTCCCCAACACGTATTGGAATGCCGGAATTGAAGCCCGAATTAACGATTCCTACCCCATCACCTTCCGAGAAAATCTCAATGACCGCATAGTGCTTGTTTCGTTCATTCATAGGCAGTGTATCTTCAATCTTCAATTCGCCTTTGCCTTGGCCACGTTCGACCTTCTCCCAAGCCGTCAAGGAATGGTAGTCCGAATGATCAATTGGATCAAACTCGAATGAACGGTTGCGAATGAGCTCCGCGTAGAGTCCGCCGTCAGCTGCATGATTCAAATCTTCAAAAAATATGCCGAATAAGTCACCCAGTCCAGCTCCGCGCTGCTGCGTATAGATACGAAGTGTTCCAAGATCCTCACTCATTCGGATTGTCTCCTCCTGTCTCGCTCGAAATCCAATGATCTACGTCAACTACCGGCTTGTTCGCTATATTGTCAATCCTACTGATGCATGTCTCCCGCAGCAGCGTTGTTGCTGGATCAATCAGACGATGATAACACAGGTACCACTCCCCTTGATATTCCGCCATAGATGCATGACCGGTACCAAAATACATCTCAGAAGCTTGCGTTACACGATTATCCTGAGGCATCTGATAAGGTCCGTAAATATGCTGGCTAGTTGCATAACAAATTTGGTATCTCGGGTCGCGAGTATCGTAATTGCTCCATGTAAGGAGGTAAGTTCCGTCTATTTTTTGCAAATGCGGTCCTTCGTTATAGACACCGCTATCAAATACGCTAGAATCTTTACCTTGAGACTTGTAGAACTGATCGGATAAAAGAATAGGCTCAGATTTGAAGCTAACCATATCTTCATTGAGCGGTACGATCCAGCATTTTCCTTGACCCCACAGAAGATAAGGCTGATCATCCTCGTCTACGAACAGGTCGGCGTCAATGCTTTGGCAATCATATTCATTCTTAGTGATTAACGGTCTTCCCAGCATATCCTTGAAAGGTCCTAGCGGCGAATCGGAGACAGCAACGCCTATTTGAGCTTCCGCTGAAAAGTACATATAATACTTATCCTTATATTTATTAACGCCGGGAGCCCAGGCACTCGTTTTCGCCCAGCTTGTATCATTTAAATCCAATGCCAAATACGGCCCGTCCCAATTAATCAAATCTTTGCTATGAAATACATGAAATTTCTCATATAGCCATCCTTGACTATCTTTCGTCGGATACAGATAATAATCGTCACCGTCTCTCAACAAATAGGGATCAGCCCATTCGCCGATCAATGTCGGGTTTTGCTTACTCACCTGAATCAACTCCTTCGCCGTATTGTTCTAGCAAGCGCTCATATTCAGATATGGTGACAGGTATGACTGAACCGTGTCGTGGACATTTTGGCAAATCATACTGTGCGGGCAACGTCCATACACCGCTGCTGAGATCTGTCGTTTCTAAAGGAATATAACCTCGAAGACCATATTCATCGACAAATAAGTACCACTTTTCTTCCGTATTTGATTTGAATATGATCGGACCTTCTCCTCGGTCCATAAACGATTGCTCTACGTTGCTATTAATCAAAGTATAGTTTGGATCGGTAAAGGAAGCGCCCGCTTCCTGCATGACATTATGGCCTTTGCTAATCCGATAAATGCTCCCGTGATCCGCAATCATGGTCGTGTCGATAATTGAATAACCGTAATCCATATAGACGACAGGCTTACTGAACGTTATAAAGTCCTTCGTTTTGGCGCACATCATTCGGTGATAACCTTTGGATTCATGGTTCGATATTCCATCCTCAAGCATGGAAGCCCAGAACACGTTGTAGACATCTTCGTCATGATCGTAATAAACCTCGGGAGCCCACGTGCAGCCCGCATCAGCTGGAGCAACTTCTACCATAGACTGGTCAGACCAATGAATGAGATCCTCCGACCTCCATATCATAATCGAGCGGCTGCCTGCCGAAACGGCTCGATTCCAATCGCCGTTTCCATGAATCTTAAGATCAGTCGCAATCAAATAAAACATATCGCCAAGCGGTGAGCGAACGAGATACGGATCACGCACGCCCTTCTCGCCTAGCGTTGAAGTAAGAACCGGCCGCCCACCATTCAGCTCCCGCCATGCAAGCGCGTCATTGCCTTTGCTTAGCGCAAAATACACTTGTTCGCCGTCCTCGAAGCCCTCGCCTTTAAAGTAGGCAAACAAATAACCAGCATACTCTTCTTGATCATTCATCATTTATCCCTATCCTTTCGCTGATTCTACTCAAACACGTTTGACGAAGAAACATTTATGGTTGATAAATTAAGCAAAACTCTTCGCGATTGAGTTGGGAACAATATATGTAATCAGAATTTTAGTCAGCATAATGAGAATCAAATATAAAATTGCTTAATCAGCTTATTTTTCAGAAGCGATTTAGCATCAAACACCCCCTTGTGCAATTGAAGTTGAATTAACGTATTTATTAATCTATGCAATTAAATATTAATTCAATTCTTATTGTAAAAGCGATTACATAAAATCTCAACCTAAATTATTTACGATGATCATTCATCAAGTAATTCAACTCTAAATTCGCACTCTACTGAACACAGTCAAAACAAAAAACCACTTCATTTGAAGTGGCAGAATAGAACCCTATTCTTATTTTAGTGTTACTTTCAATGCAAATGCAGATGCCAGATCAACATCATTTGGCAATATAACATGCAAGCCTGATGAATTCTGGTTCCATATCAAATTCGATCCGCTAATATGCTGAACGGCTTCAATTTCGTTTGAGTCAAATAAATCTTCGCTCATCGAAGAAATAGACAGCGTTTTATCCAATGGTGAACCAAGCGCAATCACATAAATACTGCGATTGTCCTTGCTAACCGTAAATCTAAGATCAGCAGAGGAAAATGGGACATTCTCTTTTTCAGTGAGCGCTTCTCCACCCACCATCGTTGGTCCTTCGCCGAAGACACGCCACGGACGAGTGTTATAGATCGCTTCGCCGTTGACAGAAAGCCAACTTCCCAGCTGTCGAAGCACCTCTTGCTGTTCACTTGGTATAGTACCGTCAGCCCTCGGACCCACGTTGAGAAGAAGACAACCGTTTTTGCTAACAATATCCACTAAGTTCGTTATGATTTCTTCTACCGTTTTAAAAGAATCATTATCAATATATCCCCAAGACTTTTTGCTGATCGACGTGCAAGCCTGCCATGGCATTTCCCTTTTATCTGCTAATTGACCGCGCTCTACGTCAAGCACCGCTTCGCCATCCTCATACGATTCATACTTATAATTCAAGATGACACCCTTGTTCCATTCCTGCTGTTTATTGTAATAATACGCTGCTAGCTTTCTCCGATGCTCACGGAACTCCGGCTTAGCAATTTCGAAATCATAATACAAGAGCTCCGGTTGAAAAGCATTGATTTGCTCGACCGACAAATCGTACCATCGGTTCAAATGCTCTTCAGTTAATTCCTTCCCATGACCATAAAGGTTCGCATATGCGGGGTCTGATGTATCCAATCCCTCCTCATGAGGGAAAAACCACCAGTTTTCGGCAAAATGGTTGGATAACCCGAAATGCATGCCTTCTCTCCTCGCTTCATTCGCAAGTTCTCTCATAATATCTTTTCTAGGTCCCATTGTCGTCGATTTCCATTCCGTGAGCTTGGAGTCATACATCGCAAAAGAATCATGATGCATGGCTACCGGTACAATATATTTGGCTCCCGCTTCTTTAAACAGCTCGACCCATTCCCTCGCGTCAAAGCACTTACCATTAAATCCGGCTATGAAATCCTTGTATCCCAAGCCCTTGTGCTTCTCCTGGTTATAGGTGTAGATATCATCGCCAGCCCAGCTCTTGGAGTTTGCTTTGTACATCCAATGTCCATACCACTCATCACCATATGCCGGAACCGAGTAAATACCCCAGTGAATGAATATACCGAGCTTAGCCTCCCTGAACCACTCTGGGACAACATAATCGCTAAGATTTTGGCCTTTTTGATCAAAATGCTGGCTCATGCTATCAACACCCCTATACGTTATTCTCTAACTACCAACACATTATAGCTAATCCTCTAACTAGCTTGAATAGGCCAAAGCGACATCTATACACATAAAAGTGTCGTAATTACGCAGTTTTGACTTGCACATAAAGATGTTTGGCCATACGATAGGCTTAAGCTTTCATGAAGGAGGTCGCTAATGAATTTCCCTTCCATCCACATGGATCATATGAACATCAAAGTATGGCTTGGCCAGCTTAAACTAAACATTCTCTACGTTAAATTCGGCTACTTTTATCAATCTATTCAGACGCACACGCACAGCAACAAAAGCTACGAGCTACATTTTGTCCCGCATGGCCAGGGTACCCTTATCGCCAACGGTGTAAGCTACCCTATTTATGCTAATACGTTGTTCATGACGGGCCCGGGAATTGCACATGAGCAAATTACAAATCCGGAAGCTCCAATGGCTGAATACTGTATATGCTTTGAAATACTGAGAGAAAACGAGAATCCCAAATCACGCTCATCTACTGAAGAACAAGATTATTTCAAAATTGCTGAACGATTAATTCATACAAACTTTTGGATCGGGCAGGACTCTCAGGATATGTTGCCTTTATTCCTCCAGCTTGCAGAAGAAACCTCTCTCCAATATATAGGTTATTTCAAGATGGTTCAGAGAATCATTGAACAGCTTATCATTAAGCTAATACGCAATTATACGAGCAACCAGCGCTCTATTCACCCTATTCCTCTAAAAACGCTGGATGACAATCGGCTCGTTATTATCGAGAATTGCTTTCTGGGCAACTATGCAACCGTTACACTACAGGATCTTGCCACTCGTCTTGGCTTAAGTATACGGCAAACCGAGAGAACGATAAAAAACCGTTATGGAATTACGTTTTCACAGAAGCGAACAGAAGCAAGAATGAGCGCCGCCGCCTATTATCTAACCACGACAAAACGATCTATCAGTGATATCACACAATTAGTCGGCTTCGCTACACCCGAGCATTTCTGTCAAACCTTCAAAAAAATACATAAGCAAACACCCAGCTCCTATCGTAAGAGCTATTGCAATTCGCTTTAATTACGGTTAACTTATAATCTTCAGTCATACAAATAAAGGAGCATCCTACAAGTCACTAATCATGACTCATCGGATGCTCCCTATTCCTTTTATTGCATCTATTTGCTAGCCTTTGTCATCCCAGCACTCAACGTCATCCAAGCCTTTGACATTGCTCTTCACGAAACGCGGGTCAAGACCAGCTTTCTTCTGCTTCATATAATCGCGCAGCACATCAAACGCGACTCGAGATAATAGAGTGATTGCTATGAGATTGACCACTACCATCAGCCCCATGAACAAATCCGCCAAATCCCAGACAAGCTGTACTTGTGCAACGGATCCGAAGATAACCATTGCCAGTACAGATATACGATATAACCATAACCAGGCTTTATTAGTATTCAGAAACTCAATATTTGTTTCCCCATAATAATAATTTCCCATCAGCGTACTGAAGGCGAATAGGAAGACCATTATAGCAAGGAATCCCGATGCCCATGAACCCATGTGTACACTTAGTGCTGCTTGTGTGAGCTCAATTCCGCCTATACCCTGCTGGTCATACACCCCTGAGAGCAAAATAATAAATGCGGTACTCGTACAGATCACTAAGGTATCGAAAAGCACACCTAATGCTTGAATCAATCCTTGCTTCGCTGGATGGCTGGTCGTTGCGGTAGCAGCAGCATTTGGTGCACTACCCATACCTGCCTCGTTAGAGAATAGTCCTCGCTTCACACCGTGCATAAGTGCTGCCCCGAGCGAACCCCCTGCTACTTGTTCAATTCCGAATGCGTTCTTCACAATCAGAGCAAGTACAGCCGGCATATCCGTTATATTCAAAATAACAATAATTAGAGCCACACCAATATAGATAACCGCTAATACAACGACAATGTATTCGGAAAGCTTGGCAATTCGTTTGACACCGCCAAAAATGATAACAGCAAATATCGCCGTCATAATCAATCCCAGTGCGAGACGGTTCGTTCCGAAAGAGTTCTCAAAAGCAATCGTAATCGTATTCGACTGCACGGCATTAAATACAAGACCGAAAGACAACGTAATTAAGATAGCAAATAAAGCTCCCATCCACCGCTTCTTCAAGCCCGCTTGCATATAATAAGCAGGGCCGCCGCGGAAGCTGTCCCCATCTTTGATCTTGTAGACCTGTGCGAGTGTGCTCTCTACAAAGCTCGAGGCGGAACCTATTATGGCGATTATCCACATCCAGAACACGGCTCCAGGTCCACCTAACGCGATAGCAATAGCGATACCTGTAATATTTCCCGTTCCCACACGAGCCGCCATACTAATGCAGAACGCCTGAAAAGGAGAGATACTGCCGCGGGGACCACTGTTAGACTCAAATAACAAGCGGAACATTTCTTTTATCATTCGTACTTGCAGGAATTTCGATCGGAAGGTGAAATAAAGACCAATTGCAATAAGCATAATAATTAATAATTTAGACCAAAGAAAATCATTTAAACCGCCAACTAAATTATGTATGATATGTTCCATCTGCTACCCTCTCGCTGCTGTTCTTAGAATCAATTCAAAAGCTAGACATCCTCATTTCAGAGAAAAACCAAATTAAGTTCACCTATTTCTATCGTTTTGTAAAAAAGGGCGTCTAAACCACGAGGTTTTATTATAATAACTCACCTCAATAAAAGCAAACAAACCGCTCAAGAACAGCCTTGAGCGGTTTATTTCATATAGGAGCAGCCTCTCCCATGGTGAATGTTTCAAATTCAAGAATCCTTTTCCATTGTGGTATTGAATTCTAGAGATATCTGTGCAATCTTGCCTATTTCTGCTCCAAATCTTCTATCTTTCAAAGCGGAACCAACTGAAGTTAAACCGGCTTCCCGGCAGGAATATGAAGGTTACTTTTTGCACTCCTGTTATTCTATCTAAGGAAAATACCCGCTCCTCGTATCCTTCTGTTCTGGTAAATTCGATCAGTTGATTGCTTTCGCCTTCCCCATTCGAGAAACGGATATGAATGGTATTCTGATTGATAGGCGAATGGCCGCAAACAACCAACCTGGTTACACCTTCGCTCGTAAAATCCATTTCCTCATACTCCAGCGAAACGTTATTCCCTATTTCTTCCACATTAGATCCTTGAATGGCAAACGTATCCCCGTAAATGTGGTCGCATTCCGCTGCATAATTCAGTTCCAAGGCTCTATTCATAAGCTTGAAATAGAATCCTTTGATATGCAGTTTCTTTTGAACGACAAAACAAATCGAAGCGATGCCGCGAATTCTTCGCGACAAGCGATACGTTTCTTCCTGATACACATTCCATTTAGATGGTTTCTCATAGATGTCGTCTACCAGCAGTTCACTGCCCATTTCATCCGGCATACCTTCCCAAATCTGAATGGAATAGGGCTCGCTTGTTAAGGCGAAGATCGGGATCATAATCAGATCAGAGCCATAAGAGCCAAAGTCGATGTCACGAAAGCCTACTTGGGTTTCGCTGTCTCTGCTTGTCGCTACTCCTCTTTCATTTCCGTTCCCAACTTCTCCTTTGCTATAATCATACAGGCCAGCCGATATGAGTTCATATGGATTCTTATAAGCTGTTCCCAGCCCAACGGCCTTGCATTCTAGTTGTGAGATGATCTTCGTCTTATCACTGCCATTTTTACTCATGCAGCGAATTCTGAATTCCCCATCACCGATAGCCGTAATCTTCACCGTTTGACCCTGTGCCTCTACTTTAGCGATATTGGAAACGATGCCCGTATCGTTCACAACACTCCATTCTACTTCTTCATATGATGCGTCTTCCGGATATAATCTTGCTCGCATAATCATTTCTAGGTTAGCTTCATTAAATACTTGTCCCGCATCGCTTATGATTTCAATCTTACGAAGCGGTATTTCCTCCAAGCTTCCCATGACACAAGGCAGCTCCTGATTTCTTATATTTGCAGCTCTTCCCTTTGAGACGCCATTCATTGACTTAATAGACTCTAGTTCCAGAACAAGACTTTCCATACTAGAAGAAGAAACTTCAATTCGAACCATGCCAGGTTCTGTCGTCGCCCCAATGATGGCCATCAGTTTTCCGCTGAACAGTCTTCTGCTTAATCCTTTGTACGGATCATAGTCCGTACTGTCGCCATTATCCAGACCTATCAAACGTCCTGCACCCGTTACTTCTACATGGACACGATTATTGGCATTCTCTACGGAATGACCCTCTTCATCCTCCATCGTAATTTCTAAAAAGATCAGATCCGTACCATTTGCTGTAAGGTTCTCCTTGTCCGTTTGCAAACAAATACGCTTTGCATCCCCAAAGGATCTTCTTATATCTTCCGCAATCACTTTGCCAGATTCATTGTAAGCGATCGCCTTGAGTTCTCCTTTTGCAAAAGGGATCTTCCACCAGCCGGTAAGCTCCGTTCCATGCTGATGATCGATATGATGAGTCCCAATCGTAACCCCGTTAAACTGTAATTCGATTACAGGCGCATTCGAACAAACTCGAACATCGATCAATTGATCCCTATTAAAATCCCAGTAAGGGAAAATATGAATCATCGGTTTGGTCTTATAATTGGTCCAGGCTGCTTGATAGATGTAATAAGAGTCCTTCTTAAAGGTAGCCGTATCAATCTGGCCAAAATAAGCGTTTTTCGTATGATAAGGAGTAGGCTCACCGATATAATCGAATCCAGTCCAAATAAATTGGCCGAGCGAGAACGGCGCATCCCTTTCTGCAATAATACATGCCTCTGCAGACTTTGCTCCCCAGCTCGTCGAGCTATTCCCCAAAGCAGAGCACTGTTCGTCGTCATCGGCAAGAATGGATTTGTCGAATGGGAAGTGATAGATCCCTCTGCTTTGAACAACCGATGCCGTCTCGCTTCCATAAATGATCCAATCTGGATGCTCCTCATGATGCTTGTGGTAATATTTCTCAGCATAATTATATCCTGCAACCTTCACGATATCCGCACACTTCTGAGCGTTCTCCCAAGGCATATAATTTGAGCCGATGGTCACTTTGGCATTCCCTTTGGGATCATATTTCAGCACTTCATCCATCAGCATTCTCGTTAACACTTGTCCTCTTTCATCGGCATGGGTATCATAAATCTCGTTCCCAATTCCCCATAACAATAAGCTTGGATGGTTACGATCCCGCATGACCCAGCCCTTCACGTCAGCATGAGCCCATTCCTTGAAGAACCTTGCGTAATCGTATGGCGTCTTTGGTCGTTCCCACATATCGAAGGCTTCTGATACAATCAGAAAACCCATTTCATCAGCCAAATCCATAAGCTCCGTTGCAGGCATATTATGAGCCGTTCGTATCGCGTTAACTCCCATTTCCTTCAGAATTAGGAATCTTCTTCTCAGTGCCTCTATGTTAAACGCCGCACCAAGTGCACCAAAATCATGATGCTCGCAAACGCCGTTTAGCTTCATTTTTATTCCGTTTAGACTAAAACCTTGCTGAGGGTCAAGTCCTATTTCTCGGAATCCAATCCGCTGCGTATTGGTTTCTATGACTTCCCCTGCTCCCGCCTGCAGTTCCGTTACAAGCTCATACAATTGAGGATTATCTGTGCTCCATAACAATGGATTTTGTACAGACAGGCTTATCCGGTGGTGTGAAGGTGAATAGAACTCCGCTTTAACCTTGTCGGCTGCGCTAACAATAACCTGATCCTTGTATAAAATCGTATGCTTAATTTGGGCGTCCTGCCCAAGGATAAGCTCCGACTCGATCTCTACCTGCCAGCCATCATCAGCCCGTTTCATGCTTATATAAATGCCATCCGTCACAATATGACTGCGATTTCTTGTCTTCAACCATACATTCCGATATATTCCTGCTCCCGAGTACCATCTGCTATTCGGGCTTTGATGCACGACCTTCACGAGTATTTCATTGTCACCGTCTACAATGGCCTCTGTTATTTCGTGCTCGAAGGAGGAATACCCATATTTCCATTCTCCTATAAACCGACCGTTGACATATACGGATGAATCCATATAAACCCCATCGAAACAGAGTAGAAGCTGCTCCTCATCCTTCGTGCAAGCAAATCTCTTTCGATACCAGCCAATGCTGTTCTCATAAAGATCTAATGTATTGTAAATCAGCCAATCATGAGGGATATCAACCGATTCGAAGCTCAAGGAAGCGATTTCCTCCCATTGGGCCTCCAGGCTGCTTTTGGCAAATTCCCATCCATCATTAAATAATGTTTTAGTATTCATAGTCGTTTCATCCCTTCAATGCCCTAACTAATACGCCCTTCACGAATTACCTTTTGCAGGAACGGGTACAGCATTAGAATCGGGTTTATCATAGCGCATGTTTAGAAAAGTAAAGTACTGAACTCGTATTCAACCATTTTGTCTTTTACAGATACACGATAGCGCTTACAATGAGTAGGATAATGAATTAACTTTATAGGATGTTATTTATTCTTGCTGCATTGCATACTCTACACTTTTAACCATTTTATGTACGTCTCTATTCTACTATATCATGATTTAAGCGGAAATTTGGAAGCACGTCAATCTGCAAGTTAAAACAAGTCTACATGATCAAATGCATCTACTTCCTTGAAAGGAGTATGCTTCCGAATATCGAAGAGTAATAGAGATGGGATATACACAATCAGAGAGGAATATGACCCTTGACGCTAACCATTAAGAATGTGATTGATTCGCTGCATGCCTCCATCCAAACGATCGAGAATTCAGTCGATGGTTTGGAGAGTGGCAGTCCTGATACTGAAGTGCTCGGCATTGCAACAACGTTTATGGCAACACAGGAGATCATTGAACAAGCCGTTTCCTTGGGCGTGAACTTGCTTATATCCCATGAAGCTATTGGTTACAGTCATCGCATGATGAATGATCTACTGGGCAGCGATCCGGTATATCTGCATAAGAAAAACCGTCTAGAGCAAACAGGCCTCGCTGTCTACCGACACCATGACTATTGCCATAGGTCAGAGCCAGATCCCATTATGATGGGCTTGATTCAAGCTTTAAAATGGCAAGATTGCGTCGAAGAAATGCGGCCAACGGCGGCAGTGCTCCGTATACCTCAGATGCGTGCGCTTGAAGTGGGAGAATACGTCAAATCACAGCTTTCCATCCCTTATGTGCGAATCGCGGGTGATCCTCATATGACTTGCAGTCGTATCGGGATCCTTGTGGGCTACAGAGGGGGAGGCGAGAATGCGATTCCACTCTTTCGCGATAAAGTCGATTTGATAATCGCTGGCGAGGGTCCTGAATGGGAAACGCCAGAATATGCGAGGGATTCTTCGTATCAGGGCATCTCAAAATCACTGCTCGTATTGGGGCACGCAGAGAGCGAAGAGCCTGGTATGCGTTATTTAGCTGAAAGGCTGCGAGAAACATACCCTGAGCTGCCCATTCACTTTTTACCGGTCAATCCGGTTTTTCAGCTGTTGTAAGTACGAATTCGGCTGTGAAAAATAATCTTTTTTCTAAAGGAGCGAATACGAATGAAGTCAGGCAAAATGAATGCAGCTATAATGGACAAGCCGTTATCCATTGCAGTCGAGCAGGTGGATATTCCTATTCCGGGAGATCACGAGGCGTTGGTTAAGGTTTACTGCATCGGTGTATGCGGTTCCGATGTTCATTACTATGAGCATGGTCAAATCGGAAGATATATCGTGAAGGAGCCAATTATTCTCGGACACGAGCTTGCGGGTGAAGTTGTACAGGTCGGCAAAGCGGTCACCCGTTTATCGCCGGGCGACCGTGTAGCGGTTGAGCCGGGAGTAGCATGCGGTCGCTGCGATTATTGCAAATCAGGGCGTTACAATCTATGCCCGGATGTAGCCTTCCTCGCGACTCCGCCTGTTAATGGGGCTTGGGCAGAATTTATTGTTATGCCGGAGGATTATCTGTACAAGCTTCCAGATTCAATGAGCTATGAGACAGGAGCGCTGCTGGAGCCTTTCTCAGTTGGATTTCACGCGATGCAGCGCGGCAGCGCGAAGCCGTTTGATCGCTTGCTGATTACGGGACTCGGTCCAATTGGATTACTCGTCGGACAGGCAGCTAAGCTGTTCGGCATAACCGAAATCTATGGAACGGATACGGTCGCTTTTCGGAGGGAGCTTGCCATGGAAATGGGCTTTACAGCGGTGTTCGACCCTGCAAAGGATGAGATTGGCGAGAAGCTTAATGAGCTTACCGAAGGTGCGGGTATTACGCTCATCGTGGAGTCTTCGGGCAATGCCAGAGCGATGGCTGACTCGGTGAAGCTGGTCAAGCGAGGCGGTCGAATCGTATTTGTCGGACTGCCTTCAGCCGACACCGTGCCAATGGACATGGCCAGTCTAATTGACGGCGAGATCGACACCTATGGGGTATTCCGATATGCCAATACTTATCCAGCAGCAATTCAGGCTTTGCAGCGATCCGCTGTTGACCTCGAGTCCATTATTACGCACAGGTACGCGCTTACAGATATTAAGGAAGCCGTGGAGACAGCTCGAACAAGTAAGGATACCAGCATTAAAGTTATGATATATCCGAATTTTGTTAGTGAATAGAGGAACAAAAGACTGCCTCCCGATCGAGCTAACTGACCGGGAGGCAGCCATGATAAACTGTCAAAATGACTACTTTTATGAGAGGATCTCTCTCCTTTTCTATTTTAATTGTTACCGATCAATCCTGCTCGCCCGATTAGCCAGTGGCTTAAAGGGCTTTCATAAGTGCTCATTCGTAAAATAGGATTAAGGCAAAAAAAAAGAGGGCAACCATTATATCACGTTCTTTGGCTACCCTCTAGATATGACCAAGCACTCCGTGTTTATCGGATCTTGTGTGCTTGCAACGATATTTAGTCCTGTATTGCTCATACTTGCAGCAGTTTTAAACATCTAGGCTGCATCAAATAGGTCCCTGTAATTTGTTCTGCCTGAAGAAGAATCGTATACTCTCCTGCTGCAGGAAAATGCAGTTCCCCAACGTTAAATGCTTGGAAACCATGGGATCCTCCGGTAGACTGCACTTCAGCTTGCAGCGTTTGTCCTGCTGCCTTGATTAGGTATGCTCCACCGCCGCCATTCTCTCCTTCTTCGCTGCGATATTCGATACTAACCTGAAATCTCGCCGGTCCTAATGTACGGACCTTCCAAACCGCAGCATCCTCCTGTTCCCTCCAATCCAGCAGATTATCTCGGTCTTTTTTCCCCGTATCATAACGGAGTGAAGAGCCGGAGATTTCGCTTTCAAATACCCCAAGCTCATGCAAGGTATGTTCTCCCGAATGCAGCAGACGGATCGGATTACCCTCTACCTTGCCTGCGCAGACGACTGCGATGACAAGCGGCTTGGCGTTAGAAGATTCGCTAGAGTCTGTTAAGGCAGGGAGTTCTACTTCCAGATCCTGATCGGATACCTGTAAAAAAGCCAACTCCTTGCCGCCATCCAGCGCAAACACACTCTGAACGCTGGACTTCAAGCCGGGAATGATCAGTTTTCGCCCTGCTGGGCGATCGAAGACATGCAGATACAGCGTGTTTTCTTTCAGGGTGCACCTTCCCCAGAAAGGTCTGGCTGTGGGCGCCGCTCCGGCACCGTAAATGCTGTCGCCATTGGTATTCAACCAGCTGCCGATTTCAAGCAAAATCGACTCCGATACCGGATCCCATTCGCCTGTCGCCATCGGGCCGATATTGATGACTAGATTTCCGTTTTTACTCACGACATCGGCGATCTGCTGGATAATCGCTACCGGGGATTTCCAGTTGTGATCGGATTTTTTATACCCCCACGAGTCGTTCAACGTAATAATATTTTCCCAATCCTGCCTGATGGTGCGAGTCGCAAGCTGGTTATCGGATGTATTGGAATAGTCTCCGAGCGGGGCTTTCCATACCCTGCTGTTGACCAAGCAATCTGGCTGAAGCTCGTAAACGGACGCCAAAAACTGCTCTCCCTGCTCCTGTGTCAGCTTGCCTCCGCAATCAAACCACATGAGACCAACCTTTCCGTAGTCCGTTAGCAGCTCGCGGACTTGAGGGATCGATTTGTTCTGCAAATAGCTTTCAAAGCGCATTCGTTTACCCGCATCTTGTATCCATGTTTCTACTTCGTCATAGGCGCCAATATTCTCTGGATAATCCCAGGTATTCCCCTGGGAGCCCGGATCATGCCAATCCATGGCATGGGAGTAGTAAATACCGAGCACCATCCCTTCTGCTCGACATGCATCCGCCAGTTCGCTAAGCGGGTCTCTCCCAAATGCGTTGTGGTTGGTGATCGAATAACCGGATACCTTAGAGTCGTACATCGCATAGCCGTCGTGATGCTTGGCTGTAAAGATGATATATTTCATACCTGCCCGCTTCGCCGTTTGCACCCACTTCACCGCATCAAAGGCTGACGGATGAAAGCCTCTCGCCATTTCCTCATATTCGGCAATCGGGACCCGGGCGCGAAGCATAATATGCTCGCTGTATGACGCCTGTATTTCTTTCCCCTTCCACTCTCCGGCAGGCAGGGCATATGGTCCCCAGTGAATGAACAAGCCCAGCCGCGCCTGTCGCCACCACTCCATGCGCTGGTTTTGTTCGTCGTCTAGCGGCGGTACTTCGTCCGTTCCTATATTAAATGGATCATCGAGCAAATTTTCCGTATCCGCTTTTGCTTGATTCCGTTTGTTCATCATTTATCTCCATTTCCTACATTAGACTTCCTTGACGTATAGTCCCTACCACATCTGCAAAGAGGATCCCCTGAGCTTGGATACGGCCTCGACGAAGAAAAAATCACCATAAATCAGCGGCGTATCGATATGCACGCCTCCAGGCAGATTGGAAGTGCCGGATAGGATCATCCCTTCTTCTCCCGGAAGGTCCCAGGTACCATAATGCTCATGAAGGGAGCGAATGATTTGTTCTGCGGCACGGAGATACAAGGAGGCTTCCGCCTGCGGTACGATCTTTGCCAGCTCGATCAAGCCGCATGCTGCACAAGCGCCAGCCGAAGTGTCACGCGGCTTTCCGCCCCCTTCCGATGCCCTGAAATCCCAGTGTGGCACCTTGTCTTCCGGAAGATTTGCAAGAAAGAAATGAGCTGCTCTTTTGGCTCCCGTCAGGAATCGATCATCTCCGGTATAGTGATAAGACAAGACAAGTCCATAAATCATCCAAGCGCTGCCTCTTGCCCAAGCGGATTCTTCCGCATAACCTTGACCTGACATGGCGCCTATTCTTTCTCCCGATTCTGAGTCGAAATTTAGAATATGATAACTGGAGCCGTCTGGACGAAGAAAATATTCCAATACCGTCTCCGCATGCGCTGAGGCGATATGCCGGAACCGCGGATCCTCCGTAACTTCCGATGCCCAGTATAGCAACGGCAGGTTCATTACCGTATCTATGATAGACCAGCCAGACCGGTTCACCTGCTCCGTGTCATGCCAGGCTCTAATAAATTTCCCCTTCAAATTAAAACGGCTTGCCAATTGAGCGGCTGCCATCAGCCCGCGCTGCTTGGAGCGCTCATTGCCGGTCACGCGGTAATTCGCCACAGCCGAGAGCGTCCAGATAAAACCGGCATCATGATGAACGGCGAGAGCATACAACGGTTCATCCAGTTTTTCCTCAATTTGCTCGGCGATCTGCTGCAGCGATGCATGGTTCCCGTCAGCAGCAATCTGCCACAAAATACCTGGCCAGAACCCTGCGGTCCACCATGATGGGCGCATGTTGTCGTATACCCCGTTGACAGAAGCATGTGGAAAGCTGACGCCAATCCGCTTGCTGGTCTGTTCAACCTTATTCACAATTTGCTGCCATGCTCGTTCAGCCCATTCCTGCATGGAATCCGGCACTTCTAGTTCGCTAACTTGTTGCTTGGATACTGTCTCTCTCATATGATTTCCTCCTATTTATGTGAATGATGATGATGAGATATCCTTTTTCAGGGCATTGTATTTAGCGGAATAACCATATTCCAAGTATTTTTCGCATTTCGGAATCCTCCGGACCCATCCGCTACTGCTCCGAATAGATGAGTCGGAACCCCTTCCTGAAACAGCAGGAATGGCCGCTCGAAGCTGCCCATCCACTGCTCTGTGCCATCCTCCCAGCGAACCAGTCGAGAATACGACTTGGTGGATTCCGCTATACACCAATCAGTTCCATCTTTGGAGACAGCAAGTATTCCGCCATGCTTTTCACCGCATACACGGCCGTCCATATCCTTGGCAATCATTTTATATCCATCTGAGGTCCGCCAGATGTACGGGTCCTCAATGTGTAATTGTTCCGGTGGAAAGAGTGGTGCTTCATTAGTGACGCGATACGGTCCTTCATAACCAATGGACTCTGCAACCCCGAGAGTCATCTGTCCATAAGTATTCCTTTCGTATTTGCGAGCTTTATACGTTAGCAGCACGGAGCCGTCTTCGCGAATACACGGAGCAGGGTTAGACGTTAGAAAACTGTCGAACTTGCCAGGCCGCGTAGGCAGAATAGGCGCGTCAAGTCTCTTCCATGGCCCATAGACGCTATCGGCAACAGCTAACCCGACTCGTTTATTGGCACGAGCGGCAATAACACGGTAGTCATTCTCTTCCAATGTCTCACCGGGCTTTCGTTCAGCGAAAGGATGAGTTGTACCCATATAATAAAGCAGATATTTATCTCCATAACTAAGAATATGCGGATTATGGGTGCTTAGCCCGTCCCAGTATTCCGCCCCCCGCGCAGGAAACACCGTTTCCTCATACGTATAGGGACCTTCCGGGGTATCGGACGAAGCGCGGACAATCTCCGACCTTAGCAGCCATCCCGGGTGCATCGGCAGCCACTTTGGCCAGCGGGATGCGAACATATGAAAGCGACCGTCCTCCCCGAGCACAACCGACCCGCACCATACCCACCAGTCCTCCATGCGGAATCCTCCGTTCATGGGAGCAGGCAGCATCCGATCCATCAGTGAAAAAGTCATTCCCTCCCCCACTCCTTCATCGGCTCTCATCCGTTAATCCGTAACGTTTCGCGGCGCTTCCATGCAGCCATTCCGCAGCGACTTTCAGAGCTTCCTCGCGGGTGATCCATCCATCCTCAATCTGCTTATCCAAAAAGCGTGCCAGCAGTTGCTTGACGAGCAGCAGCTTGCCATATGTCCATTCGATGCAGCGCGCATCCGAGACAACGAGCGAGCTCTTGAGCGGGGCAATTGCCTCCACCCGATACTGCATGCTCTGCAAATAAGTGCTCGCTCGGAAGTTATACCACCACATGCCTCCTACATGGACGTTTGGAAAATTCCATGCCGCCTGTACGACGTCCAGATTATTCAATTCTGAAGCGACCACAAGTTCAAACGGAATGGAATAGTTCTCGAAAAGACCATACAGCTGGATGATTCGGAGCGGATTGTTCACGGGAGCTGCCGACGAAGCGCTCCAACCGCGTTCGACACCGAGAAACAGCTGCAGAAACATTCCCAGCTCTTGAAGATCGGAACAAACTTGATGAAGAAGCAGCAGCATGATTTCATCCGTACTTGTATCGTCGCTAAGCTCACACGCCTCATGAGCCGCAGCATTAAGAGCGGAAAGCGTCGTCATAATTCCCGGGCAGCCCATCGCTCCATAGGACTGCAATCGATCCTTAATGACCTTCTTCGAATGAACAAATGCCGACTGCCGGCTGGAACCGGCGGAATCGGCAATATTCTTAGACAGCTCTGGCAGCCATCCATCGATTCGCGGAAGCAGAAGAGCATCCTCCCGCATGCCTTCAAAGGCGGCATGATCCGGATGATTAACGATGAAGCGCCTTACATGGAGCCGATCGGCTACCTGTTGTGCCCAACCGGGAGCGCTGCTTTGCTCTTTTACCGCTTTATTTGCCCGTTGCACCGACGCTGTATCCGTGATTGCGATCCCGTATAAATCGATCATGATCGCCGTAAAGGCTCGGTTCATCATCGTATTTCGAGAGGCTTGGTATGCCCGAACAAAGGCGGCAGCTCGTTCGTCATCCGGAAGCTGGTTCGCATGGGCTGGATATCCCGCTGATTGAAGCTCACGGTTCAACCAGAAATAATCGGCGATTTCCCAAAAATCGGTCGCGCACAGCTTATTCCCCACCAAATGGGTATGCGTATCAATGACGGGCAAAGACATGATTTCTTCATATAAAGAAGGTTGACTCATTTTTCTCCCTCCTAACAAGGAGGAAGCCTTTCGCAAGAAGAGGCTTCCCCAGAATTTATCTATTAACGGTTTTGCTGCTCAACGATACCTTCTTTGCTGTTGTAGCGCTCGGTGGCTTCCTTCACGATCTCATCGCCGCCCTTTTGCTTGTAATCCTCAATAACTTTAGGGAAATCGCTAATAGGCTCTTTGCCATAGATCATTTTGACCATATGATCTACGATCAATTTCGGCGCCTGATCCGGACGTTTGGAAGCAAGATCAGGGAACTTGCTGAATGACTCAAGATCCGGTACGAAACCGATACCGCCTACGCCTTCTTTGCTCAGTGTTTCATCCAGCGCTTTCAGCACATCCTGTCCGCCCGGAAGCAGTTCAGTCCGTTCACGATTAATCGTTCCGTCGCCAACCCAGCGCATCTGGTTGCGGAATTTTTCTTCGTCTTGAGCAGCCTTGTTTTCCGGCAGTTTATAATCGATTTTTCCGTCTTTTACGGTGTAATTCTCGCCTTCAATACCAAAGCTGTAGAATTGTTTCGCTTCCTGCGTCTGCATCCATTCAAACATTTGGATAATCCGGCCAGCCTTCTCTTTGCTCACTTTGTTGTTAATATACAGAGATGTATTAACCGAGCTGTACAAACCATAGCCTTTTTGACCATTGTCACCGATTGGCGACGGGATAATATCCACTTTCGCACCTGGATTCGATGCAGCTACCTGCGTCCGCAGATCCAGTAGATTTTGCGCGTTAGCCGTCCATATCCCTGCATTTCCCGCAGCAATATTTTCGTTGTATTGTGTTGCTTGGATAGTAGCAAAGTCCTTCTGAATGAGGCCTTCGTCATACATCGTTTTGTATACATTTAGTGCTTTTTCCATGTTTTCGCTATTAAAAAATTTCGGTACGATCTGTCCGTCCATCTCAGTAAACTGATAGCCGAGCGCGTCATACGATCCGAAGACGATATCCGCATACTTAAAGTTCTCCCTCATCTGATAGGGAGCGCTCAAGCCGAGCTTCTTAAATGCTCGCAGAACGTTTAAGAAATCATCCATCGTTTCGGGTACCGGAAGACCCGTTTTCTCCAGCAAGTCGGTGCGGATAAATGTGGCACGTCGAGACGGATTGCTGAGCCAGGTTGGAATGCCATATATTTTCCCTTCGTAGCTGACCTCATCCCATGCTTCCTTCGGCACAGCCTTCATCAGGTTGGGTGCATACTCCTTCAACAGATCGTCCAGCGGCATAAAGACACCGGCTTGAACTGACCCGGCCATGGATTTGTCCGTGGCTCCACCGACATTCTGAACGACATCTGGAATATCGCCGCCGGCAAACTTGACAGCCATTTTGGAATCGAAATCCTTCAGAGGTATCAGCTGGATGTCCAAATCAACATTTGCTCTTTTCTCAAGCTCCTTGACCCACTTATCGTTATTAATGTCCTTGGAGCTTTCCGCGTAAGCGTTTCCACTTGTGTTTAATGAAATACTGAACTTCAGCGGTTTTGATTCATCCCCCGCATCGGCATTGCCGCCCGATGTTTCTTTGCTTCCGCAACCTACCGTGAGACCCGTGACAAGCGCCACCGACAGGATAAGACTGGCCCATTTCTTCATCTGGATTATCCCCTTTCATTCGTGTAAAAAGGTATTCGGTCTTCCTGTTATCATCATAATGCTTAATTTTCGCAACTCCCATGGGGTGGATTATTGTGGTCATGTGTTTTTTTGTGGTCGTTTAGGAACAAAAGAAAAGGCTGCCCTAAGCGGTCCAATAATAGACCCTAGGACAACCTCATATTCCTCTCTCCCGATCGAGCTCGGCTCATCGTCTAGCCGTTCGCTGCTGTAGGAAAGAGAGGTTTCTCATACGAAAGCTCTGCTTGTCCATATTGTTCCTTATCGCCGGTAATCGGCATTCTCATGATCATACGGGTTCCCCAAGCAGGACTGCTCTCTACGGACACCCCATACTCTTCTCCGAAGACGAGCTGAATCCGCCGATGAACATTGGGTACGCCAATTCCACCTGGACCTCCATTGTTTTCTTCCTCGTCAGCCAATCGGTTCTCGCTAAGCTTGGTACGAAGCTCCTCAAGCCGCTCGGGAGTCATCCCCCTGCCGTTATCCTCGACACTGAACCAGAAGGAATCGTCATCCTCTCCGGCATCAATTGTAATCATGTGATGATCTTCAACGCCGTGACGGAAACCGTGCTGGAATACATTTTCCACCAGCGGCTGAAGCGTCAAACGGACCATTTTGCGCAGAAGCAGCTCCGGCCGGATACGCACATCGATCTCAAAGGAACGACCGATACGGTGATTAATAATGACCATATAGTACATCACATGCTTCAGCTCATTCGCCACCGTTATTTCTTCCAGATTGGTGCGCACCGAATAATGCAGCATATAGGACAGAGCTTTGACGATTTCCGATATCTCATCTGAATCTTGAATAACAGCATAGCAGACTACTGTCTCAAGCGTATTGTACAAGAAATGCGGGTTGATCTGCAGCTGAAGGGATTGGAATTCTGCCTTCTGCCGTTCAGCCTGTATTTCCTTATTTTTCAGTTCTGTTTGATAGACCGTTTCCACCAGCTCTGAGAGTCGATTTACCATTAGATTGTAACGAATCATAAGCTCAGTAACCTCATCCTTGTGTTTCGGAAGAGGGATGAATTTCCAGTTCCCCTTTTCCGTCTGGCTCATCCCTTTCATTAGCGTACGGATTGGAGTGGTAATGGACTTGCCGAATCGACTTGCCAAGAACAGTGCCGTCATCAAGGTCAACACCGCTACAACGATAATAGAATTTCGGATCGTAATAAGCGGCCTTTGCAGCTGATCGTACGGAATAGATACAACCAGATGCCAGCCGGAGTAGTCCGCTTGGCGGCTGATATAGGCGCGTTCCATACCTTCAGCCGAACTGCGGAACATTGCGGTCCCAGCTTGTCCGATCTGCTTGCCTAGGCTTTCTGGGACAACAGCCCCTGCTTTCCCTTGATCGTTATGGTATTGGATTCTTCCTTCGCCGTCTACAATGAAGAAATAACTGTCCGGACCAAGGTTGATTCCTTTCCACAGCGTGGAAAGCTCCTCCGCCTTGACTTCGATGCCTACAAATCCTTTCATCTCCGGCGACTGGAGACCGCGGATGCTCCGATTTAGGGTCAGCATCGGCGTATCATTTCCGAGGATACTGTAATTCATAATCGTAAGAGCACCGCTGTCATCCGTATGCGCCTTGAAATATTGGATCTGTTCGGCTGTATCTTTGGGCGTAAAGGATGGCGCTGAACCGCCGTTATAATAATACAGCGCATTCCCAGAGTAGCCGATGATGTACAAGGCTGCGATCTCGGGATTCCGAATCCAGACCGGTTCGACGATTGCATCTCGGATATCGGTCGTATAGCGATAATTTTCATATTCCTCACGATCTGCCGGCAGGTCAATATACCGTTTGACTCTCAGATCAGACAACAGTGCCACGGTAGATCGTTCATAGGAGGACAGATACAGATTCGTATGATGAACCGCATTGTCCACGATCTGAGTCATTTGACTTTCGGTGCTTTCTTGCAGCTGTTTCGCTGAAATACTATAAAATGAGATCCCCACCGCAGACAAGGAAAGTAGAATGACAATGGTAAAATAAAAGAGCAGCTTTAGGCTGAGGGTTGCTCTCATTATTCAATGCCAAACGAAGCGCGATATTCGGAAGGCGACACCCCGAAGAAGTTTTTGAACGTCTTCGTAAAGTGAGGGTAATCCTCGTAACCTACTAGAATAGCAATATCCGTGATCGTCAGAGTCGGGACGGCAACCAGCTTGCGCGCTTCCTCCATCCGTTTTTTGATCCGGTAGTGTACGAAGGTCTCCCCTGTCATTTTTTTAAAAAGCGCACTGAAGTAGGTACGAGCTAGCCCTACCCGTTTTGCCACTTCCTCGAGTGTGATATCCTCGGCGAGATGCCGATCAATGAACGCCTTGGCTTCCTCGATTGGATCCTTAAAGTTCCCTTTTCTTGTAAGCTGCAGCTCATCCAAAATCCCGCTTATCTTTTCGGCAAAGGCGACCATCGTCTCCACCTTCGTATTGGCGGTCCCCTTTTCTACGCGGCATTGGGACTTCGGTTTCCATCCCCTGCGTTCCAGCCGATCTACGATCATAGTTAGACAGTCATTCAGCATCGCTTCCATACGAATGGCGTTCAATCCTTCAAATAACCCAGATTGTTTTCCCTCTTCAAGAAGATGATTGGTCTCGTCCCGCTGCATCAGCCAGATGCTATGCTCAAGCTGTTCTGCGAAGTCCACGTATTTATGAACAGGGATAATATTGTCGGTCATGCCAGAAATCAGTTCCTTCAGCATATCATGCACATCCTGCTGGATGACTGGCTTCAGTAAATATCGCTTGACGCCGTATGCCATTGCCCGCTGTGCGTATTGAAAGTCATTGTAACCAGAAATGATCGCCACCTGAACATGTCCATATTCACGGTGGATCTTCTCGCACAATTCAAGACCGTCCATCCGCTTCATGCGCAAATCCGTCAGAACTAGATGAGGCTCCAGTTTCTGAATCATTTCAAAGGCCGATTCTCCGTCATCGGCCGTATAAATCGCGGAGAATGATGCCGGGTAACGCTGGACCATTTTGACCAAACCTTTTTGAATAACAGGTTCATCTTCCACAATCAATACACGCACTTGCATCAAGTCCTTTCCTGAAATGTCTGGATCCAGCCGCCTGGCAGTATGAACTTAATTTGAAATTGCATATTTGTCAACGCTTACATAACGGTCCCTCTTACTCTCGGCTGGATCATAAATCTTGGCTGAATAGGGATTGACCCGTAGTTCTCTATTTTAACATATCTCGACAATTGGATAACGCTTTCTTTTCAAGGATACAGGCAGAACCCTTATGACTTAATCGAACCGATTAGCATACCTTTGATAAAATACTTTTGCAGGAAAGGATACACGATAACGATCGGTAGGACCGAGACGATGATAACCGCCATTTGCACACCCGCTGGTGATACCTCATTTACACCTTCGAGCAAGCTTCCTGCCTGGCCCAGATCATTGCTCAACACGATTTCACGGAGCCTAAGCTGAAGTGGATAGAGCGAACGGTTATTGATAAAGTACAATGCCGACGAATAGGAGTTCCAATGCGAAACCGCGTAGAACAAGCCCATAGTTGCCATGACTGGCTTGGACAAGGGCAAAATCACGCTCCACATCGTGCGCAGCTCTCCCGCTCCGTCAATTTGTGCGCTGTCGATCAGTTCCGAAGGAAGAGCCGTAAAGAAGGACCGCATAATAAACAAGTTATACGCGCTGATGGCAGATGGGATGATAAGAACCCATAAGGAATCGATCAGATGCAGATTTTTGATAATCATATAATTTGGAATAAGCGGCGCATGGAAGATCATCGTAATTAACACTAAGATCAGTATGACCTTACGGATCGAATATTCGGATCTGGATAATGGATAGGCCAGCGATGACGTTAGAATGAGATTAATCAATGTGCCCACAACAGTAATGAATATGCTGACTAGAAATGCCCGCCAGATGGAGCTGTCACCGAGAATAACCTGATAGTTTGTTAGGGTCAAATCGATCGGAAGCAGAGTAACCTTTCCCGCGTTAATAGCATGAGTACCGCTGAACGATTTGGCGAGTACATGAAGGAGAGGAAAAATCATCAAACATCCGACCAGCGTCAGGAAAATATAGTTGAAAATGTCGAATAAGCGACCTTTGTTTTTCATTTTGTCATCTATCTCCCCTCTAGTATAATCCTTCTCCTGAAGCCTTCTTGCTGAGCGCATTTCCGATCATGACAAGCAGCAGACCGATAACTGATTTAAAGAGCCCGATTGCTGTCGTGTAGCTGTATTGCTGGTCAATAAGACCGACCCGGTAAATATACGTATCTAGGATATCGCCATGGCTCTCATTGAGCGAATTGATAAAGACGAATACCCGTTCAAAGCCAAAATCAAGGAAGTTGCCGATATGCAGCAGGAACATGATCGTGATGGTCGGCAAGATTGTCGGTATCGTAATGGACAGTGTTTGTTTCCAACGGCTTGCACCATCGATTTTGGCTGCTTCATACAGCTCTGGATTCACACCGGCAAGCGCTGCCAAATAAATAATGGTACCCCAGCCGCTGTCTTTCCATATACCGGTTCCAACCAAAATGCTTCGAATATACGACTCTTCACCTAGAAAGTAAATCGGATCGATGCCAAATGCATTCAGGACTTGATTAATGATCCCCGTCGTCGGGGACAGTATGCCGATCATGATCCCTCCAATTATGATCCAGGAGAGAAAATGGGGCAGGTAAACGACGGTCTGCAAAATCCGTTTATAGACCGCTTTCCTCACCTCATTAAGCAGCAATGCAAAGATGATCGGTATTGGAAAGGCAAAGACCATATCATATAAGCCGATCAGGACGGTATTTTCGAGAATTCGCAAAAATTCCGGATAGGTAAACATTCGGCGGAACTGGTCGAGCCCGACCCACGGGCTGCCAGTAAAGCCTTTGTAAATGTTGTAGTTTTGAAAGGCCATGACGGAGCCCGCAAGGGGCAGGTATTTGAATACGATAAAGAAAAGGATTCCCGGCAGTGAAATGAGATACAGCGCCTTATATTTGCGCAGATTATTCATTCGCTTTTTGAATGGCGAAAGGGTCGAGGGGCTCTTTGGAAAGGCGATGGGCACTTGCTGTGGCATAGGTATCGCTCCTTTGTATGCGTATCGTTATATCGTTACATCGCTAATCTTAATCCTTTGTCCTGAGCATCAAAATGGAAATTTGTCGCCTCACCTGTGTTTTATTATGATTGCCTATCGTGAGTGAATGTGGTGAGATTCACCAGATACCGAAGAAACCG
Source organism: Paenibacillus sp. J31P13 (assembly GCF_056269295.1). NCBI lineage: Bacteria > Bacillati > Bacillota > Bacilli > Caryophanales > Paenibacillaceae > Paenibacillus > Paenibacillus sp. J31P13. The sequence continues at coordinate 137,362 of NZ_JBWDNR010000001.1, read as the reverse complement.
TATATTGGAATCCTTCAAGGCTTGAAGTTACTCTCGGAATAGCCGTACCCGGCTTCTCGCATCCCGGCAGATCGAGTGGAACAGCTGACCACAGACGGTACTCACCCGCAAATGAAGAGTGAATCGTAACTTTGGAGAGCATCCCATTGTTCCAAGAAATATCGATGGTGTATCCGCCCCTTGCCCGCAGCCCGCTTACATTGCCGGAGGCCCATTCCCTCGGAAGGGCAGGCAGCAGCCGAATCTCTCCACGGTGGGATTGCAGGAGCATTTCCGCCACCCCTGCAGCCCCGCCGAAATTGCCGTCAATTTGAAAAGGCGGATGACAGTCCAGCAGATTGGGGTACGTGGACGAGGTAAATAGTTTCATTAAATGTTCATTCGCTTCCTCACCCATACCGAGCCGGGCATAAAAGTTGATGATCCATGCCCGGCTCCAACCGGTATGTCCACCGCCTCCAGCAAGGCGACGTTCAAGGGTCCTACGGGCTGCCGCTGCAAGCTTCGGTGTGTGCCGCATGTCAATTTGTTCCCCCGGATGCAAAGCGAACAGCTGTGAGATATGCCGGTGACCGGGATCTTGCTCCTCATAGTCATGCAGCCATTCCATTATCTGTCCATGTTTGCCGACTGCCGGCAACGGAATGCGATTTAGCGTTTCACGCAGTTCGAAGAGAAACGCCTCATCGTCTTCTCCAATGAGTACCGCAGATTCCGCACAGGCTGACAAGAGTGAATGCGCGATTTGGGAATCCATCGATGGCCCCATACACAGGCTGCCGCTGCTGCCGTCCTTAAGAATAAACCGATTCTCTGGTGACACCGACGGTCCCGTTACTCTCCAGCCTCCCTCCTCAACCATGTAATCGAGGAGGAACAGTGCCGCTTCCTTCATGGCTGGATAGGCACGTTCCTTAAGGAACGTAAGGTCCAGGCCGAAGCGATAGTGCTCCCACAAATGAAGGCAAAGCCAAGCGGCGCCCATCGGCCAGATTGTACAGGTAGTCAGGATGCCCTCAGGCCGGGTCTCCGCCCATAAATTGGTGTTATGATGAGCGGTAAAACCGCGGCAGCCGTACATTTCCCTAGCGGTTGCCCGTCCGTTCACCCGCATCCGTTCAATCAGATCAAACAGCGGCTCATGACATTCCGGCAAGCCGAGCACTTCAGCCGGCCAATAATTCATCTGAACGTTAATGTTAATCGTATATTTCGACTCCCATGGCGGGGTAAAGCTGGCATTCCATATTCCTTGCAGATTAGCCGCCAGTGTACCTGGCAGGGAGCAGGATAGCAGCAGATAGCGCCCATACTGAACGTAAAGCGCAGCTAGTCCTGGATCACTAAGCTCCGCGGGATTGCGCATTTCGGTTTGGCTTGTCTGTTCCATTTCTTTACTTCTTGCTTGCTGTAACCGCAGCAGCCGCTTATCAGTAGGAAGTCCGGCGTACGGATCACCATCCGTTGTCAAATCAATAGTAAAGCGTTTGAACCGAGATTGGTATTCCTCCGCATGCCTATTCAACAAGGCTTCAAACGGCTGAGCTGCTGCCTGTTCCAGTTGATCTAAACAAACCTTTTCTGGCTGGTCCACACGGAAGGTGCTTTGTCCTGCCAGCAGCAGGGTTACGGAATCCGCCCCTTCGATCGAGATAAAGTCCCCGATCACTCTTTGCCTGCCTCCTTGGATAACCGCCCTAAATGCGGCGCAAAAACGAACTCCGTCACTTCCGCATTCCCCGTTCATCAGAATGGTATTGGAAGGACCGATTTTGCATCCCGAATCGAGCGGACGGCGCATGAGATTGGCAGCCAGCGTGAGCTTCCTCGGCACATCAGCCGTCAATCGGATGACCAGCACGCCATTCGGCTCGCTTACAAAATACTGCCGAGAGTAGCGGACACCTCGGGAACGGTACGATACTGTAACGATCGCACGCTCCAAATCGAGCTCGCGCTCGTAGTCTTCTATGGTCTCGCCGGCATCCAGAAACTTTAGAATCAGATCGCCGAGCGGTTGATACGGTTGTTCATATTTTGGCGAAGAAGTCATCGCCATTCGGGCCAAATGTTCTGCCTCCGTCTGCCTGCCCTCTTTCAGCAGCTTCCGGATCTCCTCCAAATAGGGCTGAGCCGCAGGATTGGCTGCCCGTCCGGGGCCGCCATACCATATGGAATCTTCATTGAGCTGAATTTTATCCTGTTCAATTGCGCCGGACACCATAGCCCCGAGCCTCCCATTGCCGATGGGAAGAGCTTCATTCCAATCGGCCGCCGGACTTGTAAACCATAATCGAAGCCGGTCTGCTGCTCGTTCGCCTGCTGGTAAAGCTGCTTCTTGTTCCATTTGTTTTCTATCGATCAACTCTTATTCACCTGGCCTTTCCTACATTTCCGCTTAAGTAATGATCGCCTTGATCGTCATCTCCGTCATTTCGGAATTGACTCCTGACTCCATGCTACCCCTGATCATGCGATCTCTCCATGGCATAGATTGCTGGAGGTTGTGTTTTATTATGATGTCAAATCAAAAAGCCATGCTTGCCCTGATGTCCTATTCTCATTAAGAGGATAGTGACGGGAGCTTCATGGCTTCCATATTGCAAATGAATGATATATTAATGTGAATTCTACTGCATTTATTTTGTTATATTATTGATCGCGTGTCTTCCCAATCGTTCTATCAGCTGCTGCTTATACAGGCTCTGCAACATGACATGTCGGCCGCAGCTGTCCCAATACCCATCGCTGCGCGGACGGGGATCATAGTCATTCGGCACCAGTCCCGGCACCTTTGGTCCGACATGGCCGATGGCATAGTTTTGGGCGGTTGGCGGCTGTTGGGAAGTGAGCTCTCCTTCCGTATTCCAGGTCACATAGTTCGCGCCTGACCAGCCGTGTCCAGTGCCCAGCCATGCCCGGTCGCGAATGGAAATCGGAGCTTTGATATTATCGAACAGACCGCCCACCGACCAGCGGTGATGCGGCTCACTTGTATTGTAATTATTAACGGCTTCGCAGTCCAAAAATACGTTTGGACCCGGTACCCAGCTATCCACGGAAATGGCATGCCGCGCCGTCTCCGTGTAAATCCGCTGCACTAAATTTAGCTGGCCCATCTGGTGGATGACATAACGGCGACCGCCGATAATTTTGCTGACCATATCGTACATTTGACTGTCTTGAATCGTAATCCATTTGGAATGGCGGCTCATTTGAACGAGTGAATAAGAAAGGTGATAGCCGGTTACATCCCGAACCCAGCCGTTTTTCACGCTGTTGAACACAACAAAGCGCTCGGCATGATTCTCATCCGCATAATAAGGATCGGTTGTATCGCTATCAACCGCTGTATCGATGATCCTCGGGTCATAATCAGACTCTACCCTCATATTCTCAACACCCACCTGTTGAATGCGGGTACAATCCCTATATTTATAGACCTCACCACCGCCCCATCGTAATTCGATCGCGGTGGCCAGCGGCGCGTCAACCGTAATCGTATTCCCTTCAATGGCGGTGATGACCCTGTCGAAATCCAAATTGAACGGCGACCACTGGATTACGCTGCCGCCCGGGCGATTGTAAATGTAGTCCATGCTAATTTCGTGAATCCAGTTTTCATCCCCGATTCTGCGAATAATGATCTGGTCGTTAACATTATAGGCACTGCCGTCCTCCACATGGAAAGTACGCGAGCCAGACGGCACATACAAATCTGTAATGGTCTGCTTTGAGCCGATATCGAGCACGAGATCAACGTTTTTCCCGATCTCTATCAGGTTTCGCGGAATCGCTCCAGTAGCATAGAGGAGTGTTCCTCCTTCATCTTGGCTTTCACCCCGCAGGACAATTCCACTCGCTTTGACGACCAACGTGCCTCCGACATCATACCTGCCGTTTTCCAGCAAAAGCGCGCCGCGAAATCCGTCCTTGTCCAGCGGCAGTTTGGCTAACTCGTCTATCGCCGCCTGAATCCGTGCTGTTGCGTCACCGTCCGCCGGGGAAATGATCGCTTTTACAGGCACATGCGGAATTTTGACGCCGCCTCCCTTATAACCAGCATTAGAAAAGTCCAAAATTCGATTGCCCCGATAATCGCAGATATACACCATTCTCCCGTCTTTTCCCAGAAAGGCAATTTGGCTATGTCCCTCGGGGATGCATTTAGGATCCAGCACAGTAAAATAGAAAGAATCATAACTCAGGGCTTTTCCTTCCTGCTTAATGATCATGCGCAGCTCATAAGAGCCCTGCCTCATTGCCGAGCCGGACGGCGTCCATTGCACCGCATGGCCTTTGACTAAAGAGGTATCCGGCAGCTTGGCAACCAGTTGTGTCTCATTAAAGATCAGCTCGCCGGCAACCTGTCCATTTACGGTCGAAGTCAAGGAAACCGTCGGATAGATATCCTTCGGCTCGAGGACCGCTGGCAATCCAATTTCCGTAGTCATCCGTGGATGCTTCAGCATGGAATTGGCTACATAAGCTTCATCCTGAAATGCTGCGGGATCATCCACAACAATCCAAAGAGAGTTTGATTTTAGAGTTTCGAGAGCTTGTACCTCCGCTTGTACCAATGAAGCCCCAGCCTGATTTGCCATAACATTGCCTGAAGGGGCTACCGCTACGTTCCTCGTAGAAGACTTAAAGAGTTTTGCCAAGTCCTGAAGGTCAACGATGCTGCCAGATTTCAGCTCCCCCTTCAGGTACAACATACCCTCCTCTCCTTTATTCAGCTGGAGCTCGCTGTTGTTCGGGTACTCTGCTCCCGCTGCATCCGCAATAAAGATACGTACAAGATCTGTCGGTACCGGCGCTTCCGTATTGTTGTATATAGCGAGCTCAGACAATTCAACACTTAAGTCGTTGCTCGGTTTTAATTTCAGCTTAAGATACCTAGCGCTTACAGCGGCAAAGCTGACTGTTTCCTCTGCGCTCATATTTTTGTTTTTGCTGCAAGCTTCATTCCAGATGGTTTGGTCATTCGAATACATGAGCTGGTAACCCTTCAAGTTGTCGGCATGATTCAGTTTAAACATCACTTTGTTGAAGATTACTTCGCTCCCTAAGTCAACGGAAAATGACAAATTGATAACCATCCTTTCTGTCCTCGGCATCGGGTTTATTTATCCAACCACTAAAAAACCACAGCTTATCGCATACATATTACCTTTCCTCTATCGGAATTAACATGTCATTTTTATCGATTGAATTGTGTTTTCTTAATCAATCTGTGTATTTCATGTTTCTATTGGAACGGTTCATCGTAAAAAAAGACTGTCTCTTAGGTTTGGCGACCTTTGAGACAGTCCTATAGAAACGGAGAACGTTATATAACATCTCTAATAGTAAGAGGTCACTTCAGAGTTGTTATACTCCAAAATTTCAATAACTTAATAGTAAGAACAGGGTTTAGTTTTGATTAAAATAATCTATAAGTCCATTCCAAACTTCTTCAGTAACAAAATAACTTTCTACTGCAGAAAGTATTTCTTCAGATAAATGGTATTTATATTTTATTTTTTTAAATATATTATCCCCAACATGCTCATCATACCAATCAACATATTCTACAGCCTCTCCAACTTCTAGCTTAATAGAATTTGTTATATCAAAATTTCCTTCCTCATCAAACATAAGTTTCGCAACAAAACCCTCAATTACATATATTTTATCCCCTGCTAAACAATCATGCGATACACTCATTCTCCCACCTCAGTTTTCTTCAATTTATTTTTTAGGAAAGCTATTTTTCCATGATTACTGGTCCTGCTTTCCCATTGCTTTTAGAATTTTTAACGTTAACATTTGTGTGACATTGCATAAAATTTCATTCTCAATACATCATACCTTGAAAATCACCAGCTTCGCACCCTTCCACTGAAAGCTCTCAATTACCTTCCAAGCGCATAAAAAAAGACAGGTCTGTTAAGACCCATCTTTCTAAACCATCAACTCTTAAGAAAATATTTAGCATTAATCGCATCGTACTCGGTTTTCGTTATCGGAATAACCGTTCCGTGGCGAGGACTGTTTGGCAAATCGTATTCGGGAGAAACCTTCCATACGCCAGAGTCGAGATCTGTTGTTTCCAAGGGAACATACCCTCTGCCGCCGAATTCATCGACGAACAAATACCATTTCTCTTCCCTATTGGATTTGAAAACGGTTGGCCCTTCGACGCCTGTAACGCTGCCGACGCCTTCTTTGATCATTTTATAACCGGGATCGAATACGGAGCCTAATACCTCCTGAAATACCATTTTACCGTAAGCGGATAAAGGCTGATTGTCTCTCTCATCTTTCGTAAACCTATAAATCTTCCCTTTATGAGAGATCATAGTGGTATCGATAATGGAATATCCGAAATCCATATATACTTGCGCTTCCGTAAAGACATGGAAATCCCGGGTTTTGCTGTACATGATTTTTTGATAAGCATCCCCGACATGGCTTTCATCCGCAAACAGCTTGGAAGCCCAAAATACGATATATTCGCCCGTCGTCTCATCGTAAAACACTTCGGGCGCCCAGGTGTTTCCAGCTTCAGCAGGTGAAATCTCGACCATTCTTGAGTCCGACCATTTCAGAAGATCGTCCGATTCCCAAACCATGATGGAGCGACTTCCCTGTTTTTGAGCTCGATCCCAGTTCCAGTCACCGTTTATTTTCAGATCAGTGGCAATCATATAGAACTTGTCGCCTTCTGGGGACCGGATGATAAAAGGATCCCTTACACCCTTTTCGCCCATGGTGGATGTAAGTACAGGCTTCCCGCCATTCAGCTCCTTCCAATGCAGTGGATCGTTCCCCTCACTAAGCGCAAAGTAGACTTGCTCACCATCCGGCGTCCCTTCGCCCGTAAAGTAGGAGAAGAGGTAACCGGCATACTCTTCCTTGGCCGGACGCTCCATTACCGTTGCCTTGAACTCTTTCTTCGCTATGACGTCATTCTTTGTAATGGCCGCTGTAAGCGTCACTGATAGGTTTCCGCTGCCGTGCTTGGGACGTGTTACTGCCCCAGACGCCGCAATGACACCAGGGTTATCGGATTGCCAAGTTATCGACGTTCCATTATCCCCCTTCTCAGGCAAAGTCAAGTTTCCGCGCACATTGTCGATATTGTATACCGTTAGCGCTTCTTTAACCTGTTGAACCACTACGTCATCGCTGCCAAGCTCATCAACCATATCCGTCGTCACATCACTTTCCTTGTGTTCGTTAGCTTCGACTGTACCGTCTGTCCCGCCTCCCGTCAAGGTGACAACGGATTTTGCAGGAATAACCGCTTCAAACGAATGATCGTCCCGTACTTGTACGTCCTCTCCACGGGCAAGGTCTTTGCCAGCCGATGTGGTATACGATTGCATGACTGCAATGGCATGTTTCTTGTCCACGCCGTCGAGTGAAATCTGAATATGTTTATCCTCTTCACTATCGTTTACGAACACGGCTGTAACCGTCTGCTCTCCAACATGAACGTAAGCCGATCCCAGCAAACCGTTCCGTGAATTCTCATCCAGCCCCGCAAGCGAGATGCGCTCCGCGCCGGGACGTATAAATTTGCTGTAATTGCCGAGAGCCCACATGATTTTAGAAGTCAAAATATTTTGTTCGTCTCCGGCTTCTTTATAATCGGTATAGATTAGTCCGTCCTTATAATCGACCTTGGATACCGCTGTCCACCACTGCCATGCGGCTGCATTCGCCTCAGTCAAATCAAAATGAATGGTACGGGCTACATGTAAAGCGGGATCCATGCCGAGATCGCGGCCAGGACCGTAATCGCCAAGAATGCAATATTCCGTGACCCAATATTTTGCTTCCGCATCATATTTCTTCAAATTGGCATCCAGCAATTCTCTAAGCTTACCCAACCGGTCGTCACCCGGCTTACTGTAATCGGACCAATAGGAATGCGAGGCAATTTTATTGCCAACCGCTTCCTTGAGAACGGGGTCGCCTAGCAAATCCTTAATATATTCGCGGTATTTTCCCGTTCCCAGACTGTTGGCCCCACTCGAATATTGCCCGCCGCCCGCAAACATTTGATAATATTCATCATCTAGCAGCGAAGTAACTTCCACGCCGTCCGGAGCGCTGATTTGCGCATCCAGACTGCTTTCCTTTAACTGCTGGTGCAATTCGAGAATGACACGCTTTAGATCGTCGTTATTATAACGGTTCCCTTCCTGCTGCGCCTTGTTCCAATCCCAGGTCGGCTCGTTAATGGGACTTATATATTGGAAGGCCAGGCCTTCCTGTCGAAAGTGTTCCAAGACATCGATTAAATAAGTTGCAAATTCATCCTCATAGCCATCCTTCAAATTGGTGGAGCCGATATCTGGATCCGGTTGAGCGTGTCCGTTCTTCGTCATCCAGACTGGAGGACTGTTCGAGAATGCGATCAAGGTATCCACGCCGCGAGCCTTGGCTGCCTGCAGAAACCACTGCTGGCCTGCCTGCTTGCTCCAGTCGTAATCCTCATCCTCCGAATTCTTGAACGCTTCCGCCCGCCGCCACGGATCGGGAATAATCGTCTTGTCCGTTTCCGTCGAGCCAGCGCCGATATTGAAGCGCCAAGCCGATAGCCCGATCCCTTTCTCCCTTGAGAAAAGAAGATCCGCTACGCGATTTTTATTATCTTCCGTCCAATGTTTTCCAAGAGGCTCCATTGACCATGCGTCGGATGCGCCGAAGTTATCAATCGTTTGATAACGTACCGATCCATCGATCGTTACATTAGCGTCCAGAGGGACCGGCTGCTGCATGGGCTCCTCCGTCTCTTTCACGCTATTAGATTTATTAGGACTCTCGGAGCCTCCCGATGTGAATCCAAAATATATTCCGAGCACTGATGTAAAGGCAACAAGTGTGATGACTATCAATTTTTTCTTCATCCGCCTCTCCTAACCTACTAATCCTGAACGCTCTACACTTTCCACAAAATGTCTTTGTACGAACAAATATAAAATAATGAGTGGCAGTATAGCCATCAAGACGCTGGTATTCATCATCATGGACATAAAGAACGGATCCTGAACGTAGGACGCCGTTGCTGCCTGTTCCCCTCCGCTAAGGTAAGTTGCGATTGCATACCCGGAAGAAGACATCATCGAAGACATGATCTTCGGTTCATTCAAGTACATGTTTGTAAAAAAGGAATCATTCCATTGCCATACGAAAGAGAACAACATGACCGTCACCATCGAAGGGATCGCATTGGGCAAAATAACTCTACTAAAAGTTGTAAAGTAGCCCGCTCCGTCAACATAAGCGGCTTCTTCAATTTCTCGCGGAATCCCTTTAAAAAACTGGCGAAAAATATAAACATACAACCCCGTCTTCACGCCCATGCCGAGAACCGCAGAAATAATAAACGGCCAGTAGGAGTTGATTAAATTGGCGGATTGACCGCTAATCAACTCAATTACTCCGAACAAATCGAAATTTTTGAAATTTAAATAGAGCGGAATCATAATCGTATTGGGCGGTACTAAAATCGTAAAAACAACTGCCCCAAATAAAAGACCGCTTCCTTTGAACTTCACTCTCGCAAAACCGTATCCGGCAAGCACGCAGGTTATCGTTTGCAGCAGCATAACTGCGGAAGATAGAAATAACGTATTGAGCAGAACGCGCGGATAGTTCATCGCTTTGAACACGAGTTTGAAGTTATCGAGTGTAAACGCCTTTGGCACCCAAATGACGGTGGAATCGTATAAATCGTCCATACTTTTGAACGCAATCGATAACTTCAACAGAATCGGGTAGATGATGACAAACGATATGCCGAAAATAAGCACAAAGCGGACGATGACCCATATCCATTTCTTTACGAATTCAACCCAATAGGCAGTAGAAGCTATACGATGTATCCGATCTTCTCTCGCCTGCCGCTGTTGCACTGCGTTTTCTGTCTTCATGTAATCTCTCCTTAAATGTTTGCAGAGCAAACATACTTCGTAAGCATTCACCTAAACCGCTAGCTAATCTTGGTAAAAGACCTTACGCGACACAATTGACGTCGTGATCCACAGCACAAGCGCAATGACGGCAAAATACATCCAAGCCATCGCGGCGCTGAGACCAAAATCGAAGCTTTTGAATGCCGTATCCACCACTAGCCGGCTGGTATCATCGCTGATGAAGCTATCGATTATCGTGTAGACCAGATTCGTCAAAATCAGCGGGCTGATCATGGGGAACGTAATTTTCCAAAAAGCCTCATAACCTGTCGAGCCTTCGATCTTGGCAGCCTCGTATAAGGAGGGAGAAATAGACTGAAGCCCTGCTAGGAAAATCAAAATTTGGACACCGGATTGACTGACGATCTCATAGATTCGGCTGACAGCCCCAGTCAAGTACTCGACAAAGGTAATATTTATCCCGGATTCGACGAGCATGACGGTCAGCTCCAAATTTTTCATAACGGACAAACCGCCACCGGTCGTATCGCTCGCGCTTCGAACGACGGACTGCATCAAATCTCCGTTCTCGATGCTGGCGATAATTCCCGATGCCAGAATAACGGGAAGGAAGAAGATTGCCCGGGCGAGCACCCGTCCTCTAAACTTCTGATTGAGAAGAACCGCAAAAAATAAACTGAAAATAATAATAAGCGGCGTGTTGACCGCAATGTTAATCACGGATTCCGTCAATATCCTGACATATGATTCATGCGACAGCAAGGCCTCCCGATAGTTGGACAAGCCGATAAACTTCAGGCTGAAGCCCCCATCGGTGATCTGCAGATTGCTTAAACTGTACCGGAAAGAGGACAGCAACGGAATCATGAACAGGAACAAGAAGCCTATAAACCAGGGAAGTATGAAATATAGTCCGTAATATCTGTTTTTTTGTTCAAGCGAAAGCTTCTTGAACCTCATCGCTGCATTTCACCTCCAACCCAATAATCCTTTGCCCCCACGATAATGCCGTCCACATTCGACTCCTTATCGTTATAATTGACGATAATCGTTTTGCCTTTTTCGAATGTCGTTTGATACACACCACTCGCCAGCAGCCGATGATCGATAATCGTTTGGGACTGTACATCATGGAGTACATCGTTTAGTTCGCGATATCTTTGTGCCGCTTCATCGATCCATAGGCGGTAATCGGCGGAATACAAATGATCGAACGCCGTCATCTTTATCGCCGACGAATCAGCATTAAACCATGTATAGTTCATAGCAGAGCCCGTTTCGAGCGCCTTCAAGAAGTTGTACGTAGAATCCTGATCATCCGCCATATTCCAAGCCGTTCCCGCGTAATTAACATAACCGTGAAACACCAACTGAAAGAAGGGAACGGACTCATCGGTAATGATAAAGTTGCTGCTTGTCATCGGCGCATCCACGATATGCTGCGCATAGGAGGCTGCATAGGCGTTACCGCCTTCCACCAATATTTCCTCGACGGAGCCGCTTATTTTTTGCAGCTGTTCATCGACGATACCCTTCGCTTCTTCGCGGTCGATGACGTTGGCACGGTTATAGTCGGAATTCAGCTTGTTGCCAAGATCGCTAAGCGACAATCCAGTGAGCTGAAGCTTCTCGTAATCATGCATAAATCCGCCTACCACTTCTGGAAGCGACTTCGGACTGAGTACATAACCAGGCTCCAGATAGTCTTCTTCTTTGAAATCGGCAAAGCTGTACGGATAGACCTTTGCCAGCTTGCCCGTAATAAATCGGGAAGCCTGCGACTTTTTGAAACCATCCGATTGCGGTGCTGCTTCAAGGAAGGCTGTATCAGGGAACAGTGAGATGCGGTTCGCATCAGCATAAGCTTTCAGCTCTTTCAATCCTTTACTTCCGCCAAGCTTCTTGTCGACGGATATGGATTTCGCAAGGTCATGGTTTATACCACCGTTGAACCAGCCCGTATATCGCAGCTTGATGTTGCCAATTCCTAATTCCAGCATTTGACCTAATAGGGATTCGGCCTGATCAAAGGTCGTAAGCGGCTCATAGGCGTTATAAGGAATGCCCAGGAAAAATTTCTTTTTCGGTATCCCGCCTATAAGCTCAGCATAGAACGGAACACCCTCTTCGTCCTTAAGCCTTGTTAGTCCCGCTTGCTTGATCAAGTAATCGCGGTAATGCGCAGCCATCCCGGAGTAGCTGGCATTCTCGGCTCCGAGAAATCCGTATCGAATGCTAATATCACCTTGGAAAGGCTCTGCTTGAAACTTCTTAACGGTACTGGAGCGCCACCCGTTCGTGAGCGTAACCTCCTCAAGTTTACGGAGCGTAAAACTAGGGGACACCGTGTTATAGACGTTCAGCCTGCCGCTTATGTCAGCCTCGACTGATGCGACCGCATCTCCCTCTTCAATGATACCGACGAATGCCCGGTCCTCGTATTTCATCCCGAATACAGGCAATCGCGCAGCTTCATCATTCTGAATTCGGATCTGCTGGCTAATAGACGAATCCGTTCCATATAATTCTTTGCGGAACGGTGCCGCATACGTTTTGTCATTGTTAAAGTGGATTAGTGAACCCGAACCATCAGGAACGAGCGTATAGCCTTCATCCTCGCGTCCACTGGCGCCAAAGAACGGCAGCAGGGACAGCGATTGAATTTTCAGCGATTCTGGATATTCGATCCCGCCCGACTCAATCGTCACCTTCAACTGCTCTCCGTCAAGCCGATAATGGAGGGGGATCTTAACAGTGAGATTGTCGGCTGCGGTTATGCCAAACGCAGCGTTATCAATCGCTTTCTGCTCTTCATTGTAGCCGACCTTTGCGAAAGCATCCGTTACCTTCTTTAATCCAACTCCCTTGAGCGAGGAGTCCCTTCTTTCATAATGCTTCTCTTGCTCATTGTGTTTAAAGCGTTTTTCAACTTCTTTTTTTTCTCCCTCATCTTCGAGTTTGTCTAGGATTAGCGTTTGAAATCTTTCCTCGCTAATATACTTAGGGATCGCGTCGATATCGCTTTTTGCTTCCCCTAGCGTATAATCGATGTTCAAGCCGTCTTTTACCTTCTCTAAGCCAAATTGGCCGTTTTGAACACTGTGTGTATAATTGTCATACTTTAATGAATTTCCCGTACTGTCCAAATAGGATATTTCGACCTGCACATTCAGCTTCGCTTTGTTATAGCCGGTAGCGACCTTGTCGTCTTCGCGATCTTGCGGATTGGAATACCAGATCACTCCGCTGCGCTTGTCCTGAACAGCGATTTCCGTCGTTGCCGTGTTAACGTACAAAATCAAAAATTCATTCTCTGCCGCCATTTCCATACCTTCGGCTATACTCGCCGCCTTGCCGGGATCGACACTCGCAGCCGTAACCTCAACAGTCTGCTCATCACCTGGCGTGGATGCGGACACCGCCTCTGCCTCTAAATCGGACACCGCCCCCGATTTAGGTTCCGCGAAATTGGTGCCTTGGGATATTAGCAAGCAGCCGATAATGACTGCAGTCATGATGATCGCAAGTCTCCGCTTCACCGCTTGGCCCCCTTTCTCATGCTCGCAATGAAAGTTCCTGATAGATCGTGTAAACAAAGCCAATGATTTGTTGAATGAGGCTGAAGAACAGCAGCCCCAAAAAGATGATGACGCCCATAACCACGACAGTTAACAACATCGTCATGATCGTCTTCATAACTGTATATTGATGAACCGTCATCGTTCCGATAAACAGCAGCCAAACAAACCATAAGGTAGCCACTGATTCCAGCAAATAATAGAACGAAGACTCACGCAGCGAAATGACATTGCTAAGCAATAAATTAGGCAGATAGATCAGAATCAAAGGGAGCATCGCGTAGCCTGTGGCGATGACAATTTCTTTAAACTTCCCTTCCCCATCCATCAGTGTGGTGAGCGACCAATTCGCGACGCACCAGAGCAGGAATGGGAGGACAATGTATTTCAACTCGTCAATGCTGTTTAAATCAAGCGGGTAATTAAAGTTGACTACATAGCCGGAATACTGGCGTTTTAGTATCATCATAACCGTCACGCCAAACAAGATGGTTAGCGCAATTCTAAGCTTCCCTTTATTCTCGTATTTCAGATCCCAAAAACCGTCAAAGGGATGAAAAGCGACGTGCAGCGTGTACTTAGCGTCCTTGAGAAACTGCATTCTGTTTCATGCCCCCTTTCTAAGCCTCAGGCCCCGGCGCACGGCCATTATGACCACTATGAATGCGATCATAATCGTCATATAGATCCCAAAATACTCGCGCATATACTCCCTGCGGTATTTCGTTAACGCTTTGGAATAATATTCTCTGTCGTTGCCAAGCTTCAGATATTTCATTGCTTGCTTGTATTCGCCTTGACGCAGCATCGATTTGCCGATTCCGACATAAGCCATTTCGTAATTCGCGTCAAGCTTCAGCACCTGTTCCCACAGCTTCGCCGCATCATCGTGCTTCCCTATGCTGTATAATCCGTTCGCTTCGTTAACCAGGCTTCCGAATTTGGTCGCGGTAAACTCGGTTATCATTCCAAGATCGCGATCCAGAACGAAAATTCGATTGCCGAAACTTTCAATTGCGATCGGAGTTTTGAACGTGCCGAGTTGATTGCCGAGTTGACCGACCACGTACAACAGATTGCCGTCCTCGTTGTAAGTAAAAACTCGCCCTCTAGTCCAATCAAGCGTCCGGTACACCCCATTGCTGCTGACATCGATATCGATGAAAGCCGATCGGTTTCTACTGAAATCGCCTATTGGACCCCATCCCCCGTTTACGCGAAGCACATCAATGCCGGACGGATTCAGCTTTTTGACGGGTACTGAAGTTTTCTTATCAGCCGTAGTCGTAAAAATAAATCCATCTGCATCTACATCCGTATTATTAAATTCAATCGGGACGAACCGGATCATCTTCTCCCGCTGTTCTTTGGTTGATACTGTTTTCCAGAACAAATCCACTGGATCGAATTGCACAGGATTTGTTCCTATAAAACCAGTAAAGTCACCTTCACTGTCAAATTCGATAATGCCGTCAAAGACGCCTCTCGCGACAACGTAGATACGGCCGGCTTTATCTACGATAACCTTGCGTGGGATGTATTCGAAATTGTCGCTAAGTACCTCCGACTTCGGAGCGCCGATTTCTCTGATGAACGTTCCGTTGCCGTCCAGTACGACTACGCGCCTGTTTTCGGTATCCGCCACAAAAATGTGTCCCCCACCGTTAACGAAAATGCCTTCCGGTTTGTTGAAGCTATCCTGCTTGCCGTTATTGTCGAAGCCTTGAATTTGGCGGATCGCCTTCCACTCGCTGTTAAGCACTACAATCCGTCCGTTACCAGAATCCAGAATGTACAAATTGCCGTCTGACGCCGCAAACATATCGCTCGGCGTCGTCAATGGTCCAATACCTAATTCCTGTCCCGTTATCGCCCTGGAAGGAAGATAAGCAATCGGCGATTTAACGTCATCTCCCCAATACGAATAGGTATATCCCTCATACGGCGATGCTTGAGCCGGCTTCGGACTTAGGCCGAATATAATCATCGCTGCTGCTAGGATCAGAATCGATCGCTTAATAATCAAACCTATACGCCTCCATCGCTTTAGTCCTTCATGCCGGACGAAGCCATCGTTTGAATCACATTGCTTTGAGACAAAACAAACGTTACGATCGGCACCGTCATGATAATAACCGCAACTGCGGCTCCCACCCCTGCGCGGGCGATACCGCCTTGAACAATTTGTCCCATGGCGTAGTGCATCGTCTTAAGCTGCTCGCTATAAATAAAACTGCCTCCATCCGTTCCCCACAGCATTTGCATCATCAGGATGAGCAGCGTCAACCAAGCTGGCTTGACGAGCGGCATGACGACCTGCCAGAAAATACGGTATTCGCTGGCACCGTCGATCTTCGCCGCTTCCAGCAGCGCATCCGGTATTTGCTCCATGAATTGCTTCATTAAATATAAGCCGAGCGGATACGCGAACGCCGGAACGATGACAGCCTGATACGAATCAATCCATCCCAAGACAGACATGATCATATAGTTCGGAATAGCCGTTACATGCGGAGAGAACATCAGCGAAAGGACAATGACCGTGAACAGTACTTTATGACCACGGAATCTGATCTTGGCCAGCGGGTAAGCCGCAGCCGAAGCGAGCAGAATATGTCCTGCGGTGCCTGCCGCCGTAATAAAAAATGTATTGAAAATATATCTGGAAAATGGAACCCAAGAACTTTTCATCACTTGAAACAAATCCAAGAAGTTATCGAGTGTCGCATTCCTCACAAATAACGTAGGCGGGAATACAAACAACTCATCCAGTGGTTTGAATGCATTATTAATGACATATATCAACGGGACTGCCATAAAGGCACCGAACAAGCCCAGCAAAAGGAACAGCATGATATCTACTTGCCAGGAGCGGTTCACCCTTTTTTTGAGACGCACTGCCAGTTTCATCTAGCCTATTCCCCCACCCTCTTCAGCAACTTTTGAACGGCCAGATTTGAGCCTAGCATCAGAATAAACAGCACCGTTGCAATGGCGGATGCATAACCCATTTCGAACCGAATCGTACCGTAATCCACCAAGTGGGTAACGATCGTATGAGCTCCATACTGCACGCTCGGAAAACCCGCTAGAGCCATCGCGACGTCCGCTACTGCAAGGGAGGACGTGATCTGGATGACGGCGCCGAACATCAACTGAGGCCGCATCGAAGGAAGCGTAATAAACCAAAGCTCTTGCCAGCGGTTTTTGACTCCGTCCACCGCCCCCGCCTCGTACAACGTACGATCAACGGTCTGCAAGCCGGCAATGAACGCCAGAAAGCTGGTGCCCAGACTCAGCCACAATTGGACGATAATAATGATCCCAAGCATGTATTTGGTATTCTGAAGCCATAGAATAGGCTCATAGATGATCCCGATCTTCATCAGCAATCCGTTCAAGATACCGTATGAATCGCCGGAAAAAATAATTTGCCATATAAAGAACACGTTGCCTGATATCGATGGCGCAAAAAATACGAGCGTCATAAATGCTCTGACCTTCGGTTTAAGCTCATTAATGAGCCAGGCAAAGACGAAACAGGCAATATAGCTGACCGGTCCGGTAATAACGGCAAAGATCATCGTATTTTTCAGCCCGATCAGGAATACGTCATCATTCCACAACAGCTTGGAGTAGTTCTCCCAGCCAATCCAGCGGGGAGCCTCCAGCATATTGAAACTCGTAAAGCTGAAAAAAATCGATATAACGACAGGGAGTACGGTAAATAACAGGAACAATAGCACATATGGAGCCAGCAGGACGTAAGCATGCCGATCCCGCTTTATGTCCTTGACAAACAACTCCCACTTCCCTTGCAACCGAGCAGAGCGGCCCTTCGGCTGCATCATAATCTCGGCCGCGATTTTCGTTTTTTGCAAAAGAGTCCCTCCCTAGTCCTTCCCGTCCAACTTGAACTCGTTACGTTTTTCCGTGATCTCATAGTCGATTTCCTGAACATAGTCATACAAGGCGTCGGCCGTGTTCGTACCGTTGTTGATCACTTCGCGAAGCGCGTTGTCGAGATGCCTTCCTGTGAAATAACCGCCCGGCACCTCTGGCACACCCTGCACCCATTGCCATTGCTCTTCGAGATTGAGATAATCGCGAGCCGGCCACGGCAGCTCCTTGAGCGCTTCGATATTGGCCGTTGGATAACGCGCTGCGGCGCCCATCAGCCCTTCCATCTCTCTGCCGAAGCGTACCTGCGCGTCCTTGCTTACCCACCATTTCATAAACTCCCAGGCCGCATCCTTGTTCTTGGCCCCCTGGAGCATAATCGCGGCTGTTCCGCTGCTGGCGACATCTCGGCGAATGGTACCGTCAGGTTGCTTCAATCCCGGAACTGGAATGAATTCCCATAAGCCCTTGATTTCCGGCGCAGATACAGTCAAATAGTTGTAGAAGGTGTAATCCTGAATGCCAACCGGCATTTCGCCCGTCCGGAAACGCATTGGAAAATCAAAGATCAACGGAAGCTTGTAGCTCGTATAGAAGTCGGTCCATTTCTTGAATGCGCTTAACCCAATCTCCGTATCCAGACCGCTCTTGGCACCGTTGTTCAAGTAGAACGATCCGTCCATCTGGTATAACATCATCGCATAGGCACGGTTCGCCTCCAGCACGGGCACACCCGTTGTCTGTGCAACCGGAAGGGCGAAATCCATGTGATTTTTCTGCAGAACCGGGATCATCGCATATACATCCTCCCACGTTTGCGGCGGGTCCAAATTCAGCTCCTCCAAAATGTCTTTCCGGTAAAAGAGCATATTAAAGATTTGCTGCTCAGGCAGACCAAATACTTGACCCTCAAACTGGTAAGGAACAGTCGCACTGTCTCTGAACTGTTTCACAACCGTCTCGTAGTCCGGAAATTTCGTCAAATCCTCCGCTGCACTCCGCATACCGAAATTGACCGGCACATCGTTTCCAACCTGCATGCCCACATCGGGGCCTTCACCCGCGAGCGACGCACGAAGAAGTACATCCTGATTAACCAGCTTAAGATTTACGCCAATTCCGGTAAGCGGTGTAAACGAATCGTCAATCATCGCTTTCAGCACTTGCGCCTGATCGCGTCCCGTTCCGATCCATACCGTTATGGACTCCTGATCTTCAGCCGTGTTTCCGATCGTATTGTAATCTTCAAAAAAGGAATGGAAGAAAGACGATACCTCGTGAACGACTTTTTTGCCAAAAGAAGCATTCGCTTTAGGCAGCTTTTTGTCAGATGAAGCAAGAAGCAGATAATCAATTTCGAGAGGCTGCTCTCTAACTTCGAGAAGCCAGGCACCGACGCTGCCTACATTGATTTTGAATTGACCCAGCCGCTTTTGAACCGTATCCGGTTTTTTCGCCAAATCTGCCAGCTGATAAGCCGTTTTGTTCAATACAGCGGTTTTGTCGCTCTTCTCGCCCGTTAAGCGTACTAGCTCTTTCGACACGGCATACAAAATGTCGCTTTGTTTCTTAAACACTTCAACCATGTCGGGAATTTGTTTATCTAATTGATAATCTCGGTAAGGATCTGGCACATTACCGGTAATCATCAAGATTTTTCGATACATGGCATTAATTTCGAGCACGCTTGCCTCTACTTGGCGAATCAGTGATGCGACCGCACCTAGACTTACCTCAAGCTTCAGTTCGTGCTTACCTTTGGTCAAATAGAATAAATAAGGCTCTTCTTCGCTGCTAAGCACGTTCATCTGCCAATCCGAGTCGTAATAAAACGGAATTTGCGTCATTTCCTTAAACGGGATTTCCCCGTCAATCCATAGCGAGCGTGTGGAGTAAATACCCCGCAGCAATTCTTGTCTGCTCTTAAGAGCAATGCGGTATAATCCGTCCTCCGGTGCCTCGATTTCCCAAGTGATCCATTGACCTGGCACTCGCCAGTTGTTGCCGCCGATCGTATTCATTCTGATCTTCGACACGTCATAAGGTTCTGTAGACGGACTGGAACGGTCGGGAATGGGATATAAAGTCGGAGATGATTTGTATATGGCGTTCTCGCCCTGAACTTTGATCAGATGCCCGCTAGTCTGTTTATAACCTTTAGAGTCATAGTCAGCCTTCACCTCTTCGTAAGCAGCAGGCGCATCATATCGATACAATTTGATGTGGTCGATTGCCATCGGTTCTCTGGAAGACACGAGTGTCAACGTGTGCTTGCCAGCTGAGAAATAGAACATGTACGGATCTTCGTAATATCCCTCTGTATCTCTTAGCAGCGATTCCTGCCACATCGGCGATTCGATTTGGCGCGGCCGCAGCTCATTGCCCCTGTTATCTTGCTCGATTTGCTCGCTCTCGTTTTTCCATACGCGGTTAAAAGTCAGGTTTTTGGCACTGGAGAACGGAAACTCTCCATCGATCAACAACTCCCTTTCGATTGCGGAGCTTTTGCCTTCTATCGGAAAATAGCGAATGGCGATATGATATAAACCCGATCTCGGTACCTCGAGTTCCCACCCGATTGAACCGCTTTCCCCCGTCTTGACGAAATCGCCCGATATTCCGCCTAGCTCGCTTACGATTTCGGGGTTCATTTCATTAGCGCTTGTATAGTCCGCTCCTTGGATCACGACCTCATCACTCGGCCGTTCTTCATCTTTGTACTGCTGCAAATAATGGTCGTAGCTTTTCTCCGATGCGTTCTTCAAGGCGTTCTGATCGATGATTGCATCGGCTTCTGTATTTGTTGCGGCCCCAGTACCTGCCGCGTTGGACTGAGGTATAGGGAAAACCAATATCGAGATCAGCATAGTGATGACAATCAGCCAAGAGACGGTCATTCTGGAAAAGGCGATTTTCACCTAATTTCCCCCTTTTGCAAACTAGCGGAATCTTATTTTGTCAGCAGCCACCCGGTCGTCCGTAGTTGGAAAACCGGGCAGTCTGCCTGTACACTTTTATTATTTTTTGAATCTACTCTTTCTTCTCTTCAACTTCACCTCTTAACACCTTATCAGCAGCCGCTTGTGCGGGTCCGATAACTTGAGCGATACCCGTCGACGGTGTAATTTCACCTTTAACGAACTTGCCTGTCACGGAATCGAGCAGATCTTTAACGCCCAAACCACCGAAGCGTCCGCCGAATACCCGTTGTACCTTGCCAGCTTCATTCATTGCATTGGCAATGGAGGTTTCATCCGGCAGCACATTTTCAAGCCAAAGCTGGCGATTTGGCTGCCAGTTATCGAAATCTTGCAGCTCTTCCCAAATTCTCACGATAGCTTCCGCATCCTTGACGCCTTTAGGGATGACATAAGCAGCTGTTTGTCCGAGCGGATCTGTATAGGATACTGCATTCGGTGATTTAGGGAAGTAAACGTAACCCCACTCATCCTTCATCTTATCTGTCAGACGTCCCTCGATTTCCCACAGACCGCCTGGGTACATAGCAATTTTGCCTTCCGCGAAATATTTCGCCGGATCTTCCCAGTCATTTCCTTCGTTCTCTTTCACAACTTTATGTGTGTTGTACAGCTCGTACTCGAAATTAAGCGCTTCCATCGCAGCTGGAGAATCAAAAGCTACTTTTTTGGAAGCTTCATCGTAGATAAGGCCGCCGTTGCTTGCGATCAACTGCTCCGAGAAAATATAATGTGCGCCAGCAAGACCATATTGGTCAATTTTGCCGTCACCGTTATTGTCTACAGTTAGTTTCTTCGCAGCATCAAGCATTGTCGTCCAGTTCCAGTTCTCCTCGTCCAGCAATTGTTGAGGATCTTTTAAGCCAGCTTCCTTGAAGATACGTTTGTTGTAGTACATGCCGGAATCGTTGGCGTTGAACCAGCCTTCTAGACCGAATACATGCTCACCGCCAAAACGCATGGAATCGATTACGTCCGGGGCAACACGCGTATTATTCAGGTAATCTTCCAATGGCGTTAGGAATCCGCCATTCATAAGTCCCCATATGAATCCGTCAGGCAAGCGGACGATTTCCGCAAAAGGATCGTTGGCCATAACGGAGGACGACAGTTTCTCAGAAGTCGACCAGTATTCCGTGTTTAGATATTTAATTTTGACGTTGTATTTCTCTTCGACCTTTTTGATTCTTTCGCGCGCTAATTCATCCGCTTCCGAATCTCCGACTGGTGTTGCATCCCACCAATGCGAAATCCGAATTTCTCTGCCGCCCAAATCAGGGGCAGACGGTTCAGGCTCTTCGCTCGGCGCTTCGGTTACAGCTGGTGCTTCAGTTGCCGGTGCCTTGGTTGCCGGTGTATTTCCTCCGCTGTTGCTACTGCATGCAGACATAATCATCAACATGGCTGTTAATAAAACTATCAACATCGGTTTCACTTTTTTCATCTGTTTCACTGTTAAACACACTCCCCTTAATGAATGATTAAACGAATAAAAACAAGACGTTTCGGTTAAAAATTCGATTCTATCCTCCTCCCAAAACAGCACATCCTGATCGCTAACTCGGTTATGAAAGGGTTTTCATGAAACCCATTTCATTATAGCTCGATTCCAATTACTGGTCAATAATAAAGTTTATATTTTCCAGTGTTGGCACAACAGATATTGCTGCAACTCAACCTTTCTACCGAACAATAAATAATAAAAGAGCAGCAACCAGAAAATCTGGATGCTGCTCTTTTAGGAAGAATTTCACTTTTATGAGTGCTGTAACGAGCTCATCGCTTACGGGGTCCCGAGCTTTGCCGAATAATAAGCTGAGGCTCCAGCGAGGTAAGCTTCTTAACTTTTTCTTTGTTCATCATCGCTTTAAGCACTTTAACTGCCGTCCTGCCTAGCTCGTGTGCCTGCTGGGAAACGGTAGTCAATTCGGGAATAAAATGATGCGCCAACGGAATATCGTCAAATCCGACGATAGACATATCGTCCGGAATCGTCAGTCCTGCCTCCGTCACCGCCTTGATCGCTCCGATCGCCGTATAATCATTGACACAGAATACCGCAGTCGGCTTCTCCTTCATCGCGAGCAGCTTCAGCATTTGTCTCTTGCCCGAATCAATGGAGAAGCTGTCGGGCAGCAGCCATTCCTCACGGACATCAAGCCTTCCATCCTTCATCGTCTTACGGAATGCCCGCAGCTTAATGGAAGTCGTTGTCATATGGCTTTCTCCGCCGATGAATCCGATTTCTGTATGCCCCAGTTCAATCAAGTGCCGGACCGCAAGAGCGGTGCCCGCCGACTCGTCCGTTGCTACCCTAATTAAATCGGTGCCCCGCAAGGATCCATTGACTAGTACGGTTGGAATGACGCTAGCACACTGCACGAGCTCCTGTACTAGATGCTCATCGCAATTCTTTAGATTGATCCTTCCGCCCAAGAAGATAATTCCGTCCACACGTTTCTCCCGCAGAATGCTGAGATATTGTGATTCCTTAGCATAATCGCCGATCGTATTGCTAAGCAGGAATGTTTGTCCTGACTGCTGGGCTTCTTCCTCCGCTCCAGCGAACACTTCCGGGAAGAAGGGATTGGTTAAATCGGGTACAATTACGCCAATAATTCCAGTTTCATTTGTAAGAAGGCTTCTGGCCATCGCATTAGGCTGAAAGTTGTATTTTTGAATAAGTTCTTCAATCTTGGCACGGGTAGATCCCTTTACCGGAGCGGTATCGTTTAATACCCGGGATACAGTCGAAACCGATACATTTGCTTCCTTTGCAATATCATATATGGTGACCTGTCTCAAGCCTAACGCTTCCTTCCTGATTTCACGTCTAGCCCCATTATAACAAAGACGGACATGGTATGTAATGTGTTACATTTATCATGGTTAAAAGGGACAGGCTCGTCGTTTCAACGATCGTTCCTGCCCCATCTATAAAACCTAATTACGTTTCATTTAGCGGTTGCCAGCTTCGATTCGATTGCTCGTCAAAGAAGAGTCTTACCCGATCTGGCCGTCTGCCTTCTTCATCAAAAAAGATCAGCTCATTGCCGGTCTGCTTTAGCCACGCCATCGGAACTTTGTAATCCTCCTGAGGCCCAATTTGCCAATAGCGCCCCAGGTTTTGACCGTTAAGAAGCAAATAGCCTTTGCTCATTCCCGTCATTCGGAGCTTTAGCTTAGGATTTATATCCTCTGGAATTGCAGGAAGATCGAACTTGCTAAGATTCCATGCTGGTCCGGTTCCTATGAAGCCTGAGCCGGAGCCTGCCTCAAACTCCATTACGTCTTTTATTAAATCTGTAGACCAATTTTTCAGTTCCCGTGATCCGTTGTATGTTAGCAGCTCCAGCCGATTCATGGGGGTTTGTGAAACCGGCATTTCAATCAGGTTGCTGCCATTGACGAGATAGGCGGAAATGTCGACTGCATGGTAGGCAAACCAATTCTGATAGCCATCCATAGCAATCTCCTTACCGTTAATTCGAAGCCCGCTGCTTAACGCTCCAACCAGTATGGCATGGTCATTTCCCACCAGTTCGAACGTTCGCGTAAGCACAGAAGCAAAAGGTGCGGCATGCACCTCGTCCAGATGGACGACCTCTTCGCCGCAATACCAGCCTCTTCGCAGATCGACAGCCGAGCCATCCCTATATACCGGTCCGAATATACCCTTTTCTTCACCCAAGAATGGAGAAAAATTGAGACTGCCCATATGCTGAACAAGCAGCTGAATCTTATTGTGTCCCTTTGAAAGCCGAACGACAGTAGACGCCGCACCGACCTGGCGAATCATCGCTTGCTCTCGTCCGTTTACAAACAGACGTGCAGAATCTTGAATCGCTGAGAATACAAGAGTGCTGTCATGATCCCGATCACACTCCACATCACTGCTGTAAATGAGATAGCCGAATGCTTGGCCAAGCTCCGCAAATCCTTGCGGACGTTCGGCAAGCTCGCCTGATCCATGTGAAAGAAGATTTACGCTTTTCCTTTTCCACTCCGACAAGCTTGGAGAGAGCAGCGGTTTGGTCACCTTGCCTGAGTCGCGTACTGTTCTGCACTGATGATCCTGCTCGCCGCCGTCTTTACGACCCCAATCCCCTAGAAGGAACGGTTCGCAATCGGAACCGCTACTTACTCCGCTTACGCTGCCTTCGGCTCCTAAGTCCATATCCTCCCAGCCGATTGCCCAGCGGACTTCGTCCCCTTGGAGCCTCCATGCCCGGTCCGACATATAGCCGTTTAACGTTATTACTTCGACAAGCTGCTCGCCAACCTTCAACAAAATGCGTTGCGACGTTTGGAAATGGAACACGTCCATCCGCAGTGTTCGGCCATCTATGCTGCTCTCATGCGGCATACTTCCTGGGTTATCATATTGAATCGCTTGATCCGCTTCGAATATGACATGCGTACGCACGCCGTCGTCTCCCGCCAATATCACGGTTTGGACTTCGCCAATTCGGTCGTTCCCGATCAAGAATCCGCCGCTAGTGAGCTTTAGACCTGAACAAATTTCAATCCGATCAAGAATCGGAACGATTTGCCCCGGCTTGATCGACACAGGTAGCGTTCGTCCACTTTCGAGCGTAATCGGAAACATTCCCTTCTCCTGCTTGGTACTTTCGGCAAACCAAAGCTTCTGCCCGTTCCACTCTCTGCCTTGGAGCCGAATACCTTCCTCGCAACGCGCCTCGCAATTGTCCATCGGCTCCGATTCCAGTAAAAAATCGCCAAGCGCTTGCGTGAATAAGGATACCTTTTTTGCCGTTCTATATTTGGCCGTAATTCTACCGTATTCTGACAAAGGAGCGTCGTAATCGTAGGAGGTCACCATATAAATATCGCTGCTTCCTACCGTACGCCCGCCGTATCCCCCAAAGTTGGTGCCGCCGAAAAACATATAATGGCTGATGCCGTCAAAACCGGCGCGAATCGCCTCCATCATCCGCTTTTCATACAAATCGGGCGTTTTCTGAGTGGCAGCTGGCGCTCCCCAATGCTCGAACCATCCTGTCCAAAACTCGGTCACAAGCTTCGGAACGCTTGGCTGCTTTCGCATCAACTTCTCATAATGTCCATCTGCGCCTGACCAAAAGTTAGCCCCTTCTATCGTTCCTTCCGCGCCTCCCTCACAGGTAATCAACGGCACGTCAATTCCTCGTTCCAACAAAGCATCGCGAAGGCCGTTCATATAAGACATGCCAGACTCGTCACCGGCCAAATAGCCATATTCATTCTCGACCTGTACCAGAATAACGGTGCCGTCTTGTGTAATTTGACGAGAATGGATAATCGGAACAATCTGGTCAAAGTATAGATAAACGTAACGAAGATACCCTTCGTTGTCCGTTCGGAACTGAATATTTTCTTTTGTTTTGAGCCAATAAGGAAAACCGCCGAAATCCCATTCTGCACAGATGAACGGACCCGGCCGCGCGATTACCCACAATCCTAACTCAGCGCATAAATCAAGGAAAGCGCCACAATCATTGTCGCCGCTAAAGTCCCATTTTCCTTCTTCTGGTTCATGTACGTTCCATGCAAAATAAGTATCGACGCAATTCATCCCTGCAAGCTTCGCCTTGACAAGCACTTCTCGCCATTCCTGCCTGGGCATCCGAAAATAATGAATGGACGCGATGTTCAGAAACACTCTCTTTCCCCCGATTATAAAGCTCTTCGCATCATAATGAAGCAGTGTTCCTTGCTGTGTATTGTCTATTATCGTTTGTAATCCAGAGTTCTCAAGCGTATAAGTCATGAATCTCTTACCTTCCTCTCTGAAAGCAATGTCTTAGTCAAATCGCTGATCGAATACATGAATTCGCTAAGCATAAAAAGCAGCAATTAACGTATTTATTATTTCAGCAGTAATTTATGAAATGGGTTTCATAAATGGCAACTAAATTATAGAACTACTTTGCAAATGTTGTCAACGTTTACCATATCATTCGTTTCTTTCCGCCCTCGCCATTTGTGTTCACCCTATTTTTTAGCTCAATGATAATAAAATAGACGCCCTATATAAGGACGTCTAAGCTATATTACGCTTTAATAAAGTTTTATCACCATCTAGCTGTTCGCCTTATAAAAGGCAATTATTCGTCGGTGAAATTATCTATTATTTTTAGTCAGATACAAATCTATAGATACAAACTAAAGACTCCGTCCGCATAATGATAATTGATAATTACGGGCTGTTCACAACCATAACATCGTCAAAGTAGTAGGCACCGGTCGGCATTTCACCCGAGGCGAACAGAATGGCTCCTACATTGGTCGTTCCTATTTCCAATGCGAAATCGTCCGCTTTAAGAATACTATCGATATACAGATCATAATGATTCGTCGCTGTATCGATAAGAAGCAGCAAATCGTACCATTGATTGACGTTATAACTCATAAGCAGTCCCCATGCAGTGCCATTATTCGCATAAATATTTCCACCAACATTAAAGCCGACTTGCAGAAGCTCGGCGCCGTCTGCATTGTTGACTATCAATGACTTCCAGTTAGTCTTATCCGAAATATTTATTTTCGCCCTTACAGTAACAATTCCGCCCGCAGGTATGAAGGTGCGCTTGCTGGCGATTGCTCCGCTTCCAGTCTTGTTCACCCGAACGCTCTTGTTGGTTGAGCTTGGCATATGCTCAACTGTAATACCGGGGCTGCTGGTCCAATCGAGAGGCGCCGTGGCCGCGTTTTGATCATCGAATTTTTCGGTAAGAAGCGGCAGTACAACCGTTACCTTCACATTGTCAAAGTAATACGTTCCGGTCGGCGTTTCGCCCGAACCAAATCGGATGAAGCCGATATCATCGCCCGACGTCTCAAGTTGCCAGTTATGTGCAATGCGAACTCCATCGACGTATAGATCAAAGCGACTCGATATGGTGTTAATGACAACGCGCACGTAATACCATTGATTAACGTTGTAACTCATCAAGGGCGACCAGCTCGAACCGTCGTTTGCGTAAATGTGGCCCCCGCTGTCAAACCCAACCTGCAGCAGTTCCGCTCCGGCTGAATCGCTTACGATCATCGATTTCCAGTTCGTTTTGTCCGCGATATTCATGCTGGCCTCCACTGTGACAATACCACGGGAGGCAGGAATTGCCCGGGATGTGACAATATCTCCGCTTCCGGTCTTGCTCACTCGCACGCTTTTGTTGTCCGCGTCAGGGATGTTCTTCACTGTGATCCCTGGGCTGCTGCTCCAACCGATCGGCGCCGTCCCGGCCGTCTGCTCGTCGAAGCGATCGTCCAGAACCGAATCGGACGGGGAGAATTCGACACCAGACACACTGCCCTCGAAGCGCATATTGCCCGACAAGGCATTGGTCACAAACGCCCCGGCTCGCTTGTAATCGGTAAACCTGATATCACTGACAGACGCGCTTCCTGTTCCCTTGATCAAGGACTGCATTTCTCCGGATCCGTAATAATCAACATTTTCCAGAGTGACATCCTGTATGCCCGCCCCATCACCTTCACCTGGAAAGCGCTCGTCGATCCTAAACTGGAAAATCATTGAATGAGCAGGGTCCCTGAACTGCTCTATTCGGATATCCTCGAACCGGATATTGCTGATCTCGTTGCCACCGTTTGGCCACAGCTTGAGAACGCCGTTGAACTTGTTCAAATCGTAGACGCCCTGCTGAGCAAGCACATCGATATTACTAACAGTAATGTTCGTAATATCCGCATTGGCGGCGGTTCCGAGTCCAAAAAGCACGATATGCGCGTCGTCGCCCCACAAGACGCTGTTGCGGAAAATATTATGCGAGCCAGCAGCGTAATGGTACATGACCAGATTATCATCGTTTGTCCGGATGAAGACACCTTCAACCAGGCCATAGCTACTGCCGCTAAAATGAATGCCGTCCGCATTGATCATATTACCGAAAATATTAACGTTTCGAACGACCGGCCTGGTCGAAAAATTCATTACAATAGTCCACATCGGAGCATTCATCACTGTGATGCCCTCAACCTTATTGTCCGTTCCACTGACGATCCAGATCGCCCCTGCGCGGCTTTCCGCCAGCGTGGCCGGATAATGCGTCAACTCGGCGGCATCAACTATGCCTCGCCCGGTTATTGAGATATTGCTGAGGCCGTCGGCCATAAACGAACCTTTCACAATCGAACCGGCTTCTAGGTAAACCTTATAGTTATCCTCGGCAAGGAAGAAGGATTCTCCTGCATGCCAGTTCCCATATTCCGAGCTCGATCTCCACGTCGTATTCGGATTGCCATCCGCAATTCGTTCATAGCCGGGCAATGCTCCGGCGATCGCGTTATCCAAGGCCAGGTTCACGGCGTCTCCACTCGCGTACAATTCCAGCTCATTGACAAACGCACTTAAAAAATCGCGACCAGAGCCATTATTGCCAGTTAGCATAAGCCGGACATAACGAGCATTTGTCGCTGTAAACGTCTGATCAACTGTTCCATCAACCGTATTTCCCCTGCCGTCGTAAGCGATTTCATAATTATCAGCCTCATGCTCCTTTGCTTCAAGAACGAAAGAAGGCGGATATACCGTCGACGACACTCCAGCTCCCTTCCCCGGATGCAGGACAAGCCTGTTCAACGAATAAACGGCACCCAGATCCAGCTCGACCCACATTCCTCTCGGGAGTTGATGCACGCCGGGCTTGAAATAATAGGTGTCCTTGCCAGCCGGCAGTCGCAACGGAATTTCATCGTCCGGCTCAATGACATAGACATTGGAAGCCGTATCCTGAACGACATTCTTCTCGATCGGATTGGTCACCAGATGCAGCACTTCTTCTTCCCAGTCATCGTTGATTCGCAAGGCCAGCTTGCGCGGAGAACCTTCGTTCTGGGTCATGGAGAAAAGCAGAGTATTACCTGATTGGATCGTTGTGATGCCGTACGAAGTCGGTCGAAGGTCATAAGCGGCTAGCGCGCCGCGGGCATAGGTCACCTTCACGTCGACCGTGCCATTAAAGTCGAAACTCACCATCGAGGACGGCACCTGCGACCCGTCCTGATGACCAACCTTGACATTGTAAACGAACAGATCGTTCCAA
The DNA here is from genome assembly GCF_056269295.1 of Paenibacillus sp. J31P13. NCBI lineage: Bacteria > Bacillati > Bacillota > Bacilli > Caryophanales > Paenibacillaceae > Paenibacillus > Paenibacillus sp. J31P13. The sequence continues at coordinate 107,906 of NZ_JBWDNR010000001.1, read as the reverse complement.
GCCGTCTCCCCCGCAGCACGAACCTGAACCTCAAATGTGGCGTTGGCGACCGTTCCCGCAGGCGGCTCCCAGACCGACAACTCATTGCTCGCTGCGGCAGCCAGAACATAAGGCGAGCCATAAGTCAGACCTGCAGCCAAGCAGAGCGAAGAAATCAGAATCTTGAACCAGATCATCGCTATCCCATCCCCTCGTCCGATTGACCAAAAGGAGGCATGTTTTACCATGCCCCCGTAACTATCCAATAGCAGTGGCTCTCTCGCCAAGCTTGCAGCCTACTTATTCTGAGCCCATTCGTCCAACTGCTTTTGCTTCTCCGCGATTACCTTGTCCAATCCGGCTGCCTTCATCGCTTCAATGTACTTTGGAATGTACACTTCGGGGTCAACGGAACCCGAGATAATTGCATCTTGGTATTGCTGTGTTACATTAATTAAAGCCGCGACCTCATTTTTGACCGGTTCCGAATCCCATGCGAAGCCAAGAGCGATCGACTTTTCCGCTTCCTCATTAAACGCACGGAGAGCGTTCCACTTGTTCGGGTCTTCAGTTGGGAAGAGATACGTATTCATTTGATTACCGAACATCCAAGGCTCATTACGGTATCCAACGCTTTGCGCAGCCAAGCCTTCTGGATAATCGATTACCACATCCGACTTTTTCACAAAATGTTTGTCTTCAAGACCAAAGTCAAGCATGTTGACCAATGTTTTGTCGTTGTATAGCAAATTTAGGAACATCATCGCTCTCTCCGGGTCCTCGGACGTTTTGGATAAAGCGAGCATAATCCCCGCTACCGTTCCCGTTGTCGTATATGGCATGTCCAGTTGCTTCTGCACGACCGGGAATCCCCATGCCATAGACATCTCGGCATCTTTGCCTGGCTTTAGCTCCTGAACGACGGCGAAAGCTTTGCCGGCTTGCATTAATCCCCAATCCTTCACGGTCGCCGCATCCTTGTTAATCAGCCCCTCTTTATACCAACGATGAGCCAATTTGGCGGTCTCCATATATTGCGGAGAAGCGACCTTGTCGATGACCTGTAAATCCTTACTGCTCCGGTCTAACACACCGTAACCATCTCCCAAATTGTCGTACTGTCCGTTTGTGACAAAGGTTCCGAGAAATCGGTTGTTGCCTTCAAATAGCGGCGTAATGCCTGGCTCCTTATCTTTGATTAGGCGCAACACCGGCTCAAGATCCACCAGCGTTTTGATTTGATCCAGATCGATATCATACTTATCTACCAGCGCCTTGTTAAAAAGAAAACCGTTCGACACGGCAAACTCCTTGTTGGTCGGCGTACCGTAAATTTGACCATTCACCTTCATTCCGGATAAAATCTCGTCGCCAAGTACTCCCTTTATATCCTGCCCGTGCTGGTTGATCAAATCATCCATCGGCAGATACGCTCCCTTGGCAACATTACTGTAGTAACCGAGTGTTGATGAGGACACAACGATATCAAATTTCTCCTTGGATGCAAACATCAGATTCGTTTTTTCCATCCATGAGCCCCAATCGATTGGCTTCAGCTTAATCGTCGCATTGATTTTTTCCGTCAAATATTCGCTCAATGCGTCCTCAATCAACTGCAAATCCTTTGGTGCGTCTCCCGGGTATACAAGTGTAATCTTGTATGGCTTCAGCTCTCCCGAACTTTCACCCTTCCCGCCATTTGACGCAGAATTGGTAGGTGACGGGCTCTCGCCTCCATTACTTGAGGACGGCTCAGACTTGCTGTTTCCGCAACCCGCTAATATAAGACCGATACTGCATACAATGACTGCCAACTTAAATACTTTCTTTCTTACAACCCACATCGTAACCCCTCCAATTGATTTGTACATGAACTTAGCCTTTTACAGCCCCGACAGTCAAGCCCTTAACCAAATATTTTTGAAAAAACGGATAAGCGAGTACAATGGGACCGATACCTATGATCGCCATCGCCATGCGCACCGTTTCTGTCGGCATCTCCGATAGCAACTTGCCAATGTTCGAGTTTTGCGTGTTGGTTTGCAGGAATTGAATGCTTAGCAGCGTCTTTGTCATCAAATATTGTACAGAAACCAACTTATTGTCATAAATGAACACCAAGCTGTTAAACCAATCGTTCCAGAAGCCAAGCGTCGTAAACAATCCAATTGTGGCTAGCACGGGGAGTGACAGCGGCATAACGATTCGGAAAAACGTCCGCCACTCCCCCGATCCGTCAATCTGTGCAGATTCAATAAGCGAACTCGGAATCGACTGACTGAAAAACGTTCGCATAATAAGGATGTAGAAGCCGTTCATCAGCAAGTTTGGCACAATGAGGGCAAAAATCGTATCTTTGATATGAAACAAATTCGTGTATACCAAATACCAGGGAACCAGACCACCATTAAATAAAATCGTGAAAAACACGATAAAGGCGAGCGCATTGCGCTGTGGAAAGTCTCTGCGGGACAACGGGTATGCGAGCAGAGAAGAAATAAGCAGGCTTATTGTCGTCCCGACGACAGTAACGAAAACGCTGATTCCGTAGGAGTGCAGCAAGCGATCGTAATCCGCAAGCAAATAGCGGTAGGCATCCAGACTAAACGACTCTGGAAAGAATGAATATCCGTTTGCCATAATGGCCTGTTCGTTCGTAAAAGAAACGATGACAACAAGAACAATCGGGATCATACAAACCACGCAAGCTGCAATAAAGAAGAAATGAATCGCAACCTGAGCCAACATGGAGTGCTCGCGAATTTTCCTCTGCGCTCCCGCAGTTGGAGCGGACGGCGCAGTTGCACCAGACGGAGCATGTCGTTTTGCTTTCATGAGATGACCTCCTTCCGAACGCGTCAAAACAACGCGCTCTCTCTATCAAATTTCCGTATTAGCAGATTGGCGGTAAAAACGAGCAGAAATCCTACAGCCGACTGGAACAAACCTGCGGCGGACGACATGCCGATATCACCGCTTTGAATTAGCGCCCTGTACACATACGTATCGATCACGTTCGTCGTTGGCAGTAATATGCCAGTATTCAGCGTCACCTGGTAGAATAATCCGAAATCGGCGTAGAAAATGCGGCCGACGTTAAGCAGCGTCAGCACGATAATAACCGGCTTGATGAGCGGCAGCGTGATTTGGGTCATTTGTTTCCAGCGATTTGCCCCATCAAGTCTGGCTGCCTCATAATATTCCTGGCTAATTCCTGTCATCGCCGCAAAATAAATGATGCTGGAGTAGCCGATATATTTCCATGCGTTTACAAGCACAAGAATGTACGGCCAGTACTTGGACTCCATGTACCAGGAAATCGGAGCCAGACCTAGCTTTGAAAGTACAGCCGAATTGATGAATCCGTATTCCATGCTTAGAAAACTATATACAAGGTAGCCGACGATACTGAAAGAAATGAGGTAGGGTAGCAGAAGCACGCTTTGATAGAAGCTCTGCATTACTCGCTTTCTGATTTCGTTAAGCAGCAGCGCAACTGCCAAGGCGAAGATCAGGTTGAATACGATAAATACCGCATTGTACAGCAATGTATTTCTCGTAATGATGTAAGCATCTTTGGTCCCGAACAGAAATCTGAAGTTCTCGAATCCCGCCCAAGCACTTCCCCAAAGACCGTCCGTATAATTAAAGTCTTTAAATGCAATAATGCTGCCAAACATCGGAAGATAGTTATTGATGAACAAATAAATCAAACCCGGCAGCACCATGATCCATAAGGACCTGTGCTTGCTTAACGTCTTTGGCATTCGTGGCTCACTCCTTTTCTCTCTGAATCCATCATAAGTGAAAACCACTAGAACAAATGTCACCTCCGATAGCACTATTGTTACTCCCACACCTGTAAGCCCTTGCGTAAGAAGAAACGACTTCGTCGTCCTAATATAAGGACGCTCGGTTTCGCGTAAAAATATAGGCATGAGTATAAGAATGAAACTTATACTTTCCTATATTTCAAAAAAACCCCGCGATCGGGTAAAGCCCAATCGGGGGCGTCATCTTGACATTATTTAATCGACATGGATCTGGAGTGGTATCCGCATTGTAACATCGGCGCCTCCCTCCGGCCTGTTGCCGAAAAGAAGCTTTGCACGCGCTCCGTAGTGCATACGCAGTCTTTCATACACATTGCCGATGCCCAGATGCTCCTGATCATGCTTAAAAGAAGCATTGGCGAACGCTTTCAACTGATCGTCCTCAAATCCCGTACCATTGTCCATAATACGGATCATCAGCCCTCCATCGGTCTGCTCGGGATCGGACTCTACGGAAATTCGGATGAGAAAGCGATGACGGCGAATACGAAACCCATGAATGATCGCGTTTTCGACAAAGGGCTGGAACAACACAGCCGGCAGCGAGGCATCCTTCAGTTTGTCGTCTACATCAACCTCGAAATCAAGGAACTGAGGAAATCTCATTTTCTGAATTTCCAGGTACGTTACAATATGTTGAATTTCATCCTCCATGCGGACAATTGCAACCGCGGAGCGTGTGACAAACCGGAAATAATCCATTATATAACGGATCATACGCTGCGCAAGTTTGATTTCACCGGATTGTATAAGATGGAAGACGACATTCAGGGAATTCAGCAGAAAATGTGGGTGAATCTGCAATTGAAGCTGCCTGATCTCCGCCTTGCTCAGTCTTAGCTGCTCCTCGTACACATGAATTTTCAAATCTTTGATTTCTGAAACCATCTCATTGAAGTTCCCTGTGATCCATTCAAATTCCATGGTCGCGGAATGCTCCAAACGATAGGCCAGATCGCCGTCCTTGATTTTCCTCATGCCCCGTACCAATTGAACAATCGGTTTTAGCACAACCCTCCTGAGGAAAAACAGCAGCAGAAAGAGCAAGATGGCGGCGGCAAACGGCATCAGATTGATGATCGTCTGAAACGTTACCAGCCGCTGCAGCAGCCGAGACTCCGGAAGCAGCGCAACAAGCCGCATATCCGACTGGATGGAGTCTTTTTCTACGACAAGCATCTTCTCGCCTTCTACGAGTATCGAATCGTACAGCTTTCCGGATATTTTCGCCAGATGAAGTCCTTTGGCTGCTTCTTGCGAAGCGGACGGAACGGAGTGCAGCAATTCGCCTGTTTCATTCAGAAGAAGCACTTGCCCTGCCCCTTCACCTTCAGCCATGACGTTTTGTATGGGCTCCATCAATGTGGACGCGCTGATCAGTGCGCCCGTATAGACATTGAAGTCGTTCTGCTCAAGCCGCATCAACCACAGCGAACCTCTCAACTCGATTACTTGCCAGCTTTGCAGGTAAATGGTCCTCTTATCGCTCGATCGCATGACATCCGCAAGTTCATCCCTAATCATCTTGGATACGTTAAGCCCGGGTTCCGTCGTCAACAGATCCTCGTTCTGCGTTGCATATACAAAGAGCATCTCCACGTTTTTATAATTGGCTATATCCTTGTTCATCTGATTCAGCACTTGAATTCTCGTTAGCGTATATTCATCACTGTCGGGCTCATTGAGCATGAGCGAAGTAATACCCGCATGCTGGAATGCCGAGCCGAGCAAATAATGATTGATCTGGGTTAGCTTCGAATCCATGTCGTTCGCGTGCATGCTGAGCAAGCTCTGCTGTGATTCAGCCACCTGCGCCCTTACAACATCCATTGCATAACGGTTAATATAGATAAGAAAGAGCAATAATGGCAAGGCTGCAGCCGCAAACACGACCGATAGCTTGAAACCAAGCGATCGTCTGTGCTTCATGGTTCGAGCCTTTCCGGCTCAGCGGCGCCATTACGGAAATCCTGCGGATTCATGCCGTAGAACCGCTTAAACGATTTGCCGAAATACGACAGACTGTTATAGCCTAGCGACCGTGCGACCTTGCTAATCGGCTCATCATTGTGCGTCAATTCGCGCTTTGCCAGAGCCATCCGTTTCCGCAAAATGTAATCCGACAGCGATTCACCCGTCTCCTTCTTGAACAGTCGGGACAAATAACCGGGGTTCAAATATATATAGTCTGCAATCTGCTCCCGACTAATCTCTTCCTTCAGCCGTTCGTTGATAAAACGCTTGGCCTTGTCGATTGGCGATTCAGCCTCCAATCCAGATTGTATCGCCTCTGCATATGCGGTTACCGCCATTTCTGCCCATGCTCGCATTGAACTGAGCGACAGGGCTGCTGCATGTTTGTCCGGCAGCCTGCCGCCCTGAAGCTGTGTGGCTGCCGCACGATTCTTATGGAGCAGATAGTGCAGCATTTGCAGCAATCCTTCATAAAAGCGATGCAAGGATTCCGCCGTGATGCCCGCTTCCTTCTCAATCTGTGTAAAATAGTCGCGTATTCGCCCAATCAAAAGACCGGGGTCTTCGGTCTCCAACAATTCGGCCCATTCGTAGAAATCGGGCAGCATAACAGACGTCTCCGTCCGAGCATATGGATCCTCGATATGGCAAACAATCTGGGAGTCACGCCTTACATTGTTTTGCTCCTCATACAGAAGAGCCCTGTACATGGACCGCAAATGCCGAATATCCGTTTCCTTCCCCAAATAACAGATTACCGTGCTGTAAAAATAAGATTTACATGCCTTGACGAACGTATCGCAAACCGCCTTCCATTCCTGAAAGGCCCGCTTTCCACCGCCATAGGCTAATATCACCATCATACCTTCCCGATCCTCGAATACAATGCCTTCCCCATCTTTCAGCATAATTTCCTTCGCTGCGCAGCGAAGAGCATATTCCATGATGATTTCGTCTCGGGTATCAATCTCCTTATGCCACCGTTCGATGTTGACCAGAATTGGAAAAACACGTGACTCCTTCGACAAATCTGTTTCGTAGCCGGCCAGCTCACGATCGATCCAGCCATCAGCAGGCTGATTACGATGATCAAGCAATTCCTGCCAGAATCGTTCGAGCATCATCGGTTTCCTGGCTTCCCATAATTGCAGATACTTGTGGTACTCTTTCTGAACATAGCTCGCTTCCTGCTCCTGCACTCGGTTTTGAAGCGCTCTCATAATAATGCTTTCCAATTCCACAAAACTGACCGGCTTGACCAAATAGTTCAGGCTTCCAAGCTGCAACGCCTTCTGCGCATAAACAAACTCGGAATGGCATGTCAGAAAGATTGTCTCCATCGAATATCCTTGATCATTTACCCACTCAAGCAATTCCAAACCACTGCTTCCAGGCATCTCGATATCGCAAATCATAACGTCAATCGGCGTGGAACCGATCCGATCACGAGCCATCGTGCTGTCGTAGGCTTCATAAACGGCAGTAAAACCCATGATAGACCAGTCGAGCCCGTCCTTGAGCCCGTTAACCGCATAAATTTCATCATCTACAATAAGAAGACTATACATGGTGATATCATCCCCCAGGAGTCGACAGATCGTCAGCCGTAACTTCCGTCTAAGTGCCACGATTTTACAGTAACCGTTGTCAAAAATCAATACCGCAGCATAATCCGTTCATTGCGCAACTAGCTGCAGCAATTCCCCAATATTGGCGACTGTGCAAACGTCGTCCTCTACGCCCTTACTACACGCAGAAAGAGAGCTGTCTCCAGCTCTCCCATTGCTGATCCAAACCGCCCTCATACCGACGTTCCTCGCTCCGACAATATCGGTAGACGGATTGTCCCCGATCATCACGGTCGTTGCCGCCGTGGAGCCGCAAAGCTCCATGGCCATCCGGAACATGAGGTCGCCCGGCTTGCCCGCATATTCCGCTTGCGTTCCCCCGACCGTCGCGATAATAGCTGCCGCCAGCGCCCCTGTCTCGGGCACGAGGCGCCCCCCTATCCCGGGATGCGATACATCGGAATTAGCCACGATCAGTCTGGCGCCAAGATCAATGCAACGGACAGCCTCCTCCAGCTTCGCGTATGTAAAGGCAATATCTCTCCCCACAATGACGCATTGCGGAAGCAACGCTGATTCCATTGGCACAACTTCAAAACCTTGGTTGCGAAAGCTCGCCGCCAATGCCTCGCTGCCGATGATTTTCACCTCGCAGCGCCCCATTCGTTCAAGCACATATCGGCTGCACGCTTCAGTAGCCGTTATGACCTGATCAGGCAAAGCTGACAGCGACATACGGCGCAGCTTGGCAGCCACTTCCACCGCCGTATGCGTCGAATTGTTGGTGACAAAGGCTATCTGGAGTCCCTTCGCATTCAGCAGATGAAGTAATTCCGTGGCTCCCTCCGCAGGCTGCTCTCCGTAATAAAGGGAGCCGTCAAGATCAAACAATGCCGCTTCCATCTGCAGGAACCACTCCCACTTGTTCATTCGCCTTCTCCTTCTATTATTAACGAATAGGTTGACGTCATATTACCGTCTCCATGCGTACTGCAAACAACCATCATTCCATCCGTAACCAGCACCGCATCATTGTCCCAATCTCCGCGAACGACGCGCGCGCCCTTTCTCGTAAATCGATGCAAATTTTCCACAAACGACGGTCGATGCTCGACAACAGTCTCGTTACAAGAAATCCATACTAGACGCGGATTACACAGTTCGATGAGCTCAGGAGTCGTCGATTCGTCTCCTCCATGATGGGCCGCTTTTAGCAGACAAATATTCGCTATCCTTTCCCTCCAGCCTGGCTGAAGCAAAGCAGCGGTTTGAGCCGTCCCGCAGTCACCCGGAAACAGCGCTTTGAAGCGGCCATAGTCCAGCATGAGAATCAAATTCAAATTGTTCAGGTTTACCACTGGTTCGTCCGCCCCGACTGAAGGATTAGGAACCGCCAGCACCGTTAAGCCCAGCTTTTCCCCAAAAGTAAATCTATGACCGCGATGACGTCCATCAAGCGCGGTAAGTCGGCATTCCGACGCTTCCATGGCCTGACGGCACTCCTGCCACAGCGACCTATTCAGCTCTCCAGCATCGCCGCGTTCGATAAGCTCTTCATCAATCGGCGCATAAATGAATTCTTCCACATGCAACTCGGGATCACCGAGCAAGTCGATCATTCCTCCGAAATGATCATAATGAAAATGAGACAAAATGATGGCATCCAAGCGTGTGATGCCGGCCTGACGCAACCATGGGATAATAACCGCCGATCCTTGCCCTTTCTTACCTGTATCGAGCAAAATATGCCATGTGCGGCTATCGTCAGTCACTCGAATTAGAAATCCATCCGCCGGATTCATATCCGGAATGCCTATCTTTCCAGTCTCCTTGCCGTTCAGATCAAACATCTGGATTCGGCATTCCCCTGGCTTGCAGGTCTCAGCTATAGCTTTCATTCCGTCACGCTCCTATCGATGTTAAATAGTGACACCTATACGCTTCAACCAGCGGGAACATAGATCAGGCCAAGTCTGGGCCTCCGGGTGACTTTCCGCTAATCCCAAACCATGGCAGCCGGTTTGATATGAATGCAACTCAAACGGAACTTTGCAGCGGCTAAGAGCTGCGGCAAACAGAAGCGCATTTTCGACAGGGACTGCTGGATCATCGGACGTATGCCACAAAAAAGTTGGCGGTGTATTCTTCGTGACTTGCCTTTCACTGGACATTAGCTGAATAGATTCACTCGTTGGACTCTCGCCAAGCAGATGAAGCCGAGAGCCGACATGCCCGAACTCGCCCATAGTTATGACTGGGTAGCATAGAATCATAAAATCGGGGCGGCTACTGAATCTGTCCACTGCGTCAATAGCATTCATATCGCCACTATCATATTGAATGCCAACGCTAGATGCCAAATGCCCTCCCGCAGAAAATCCAAGTACCCCCAGTCTGGTCGAATCAATATTCCAAGTCTCTGTCCTGGACCTTATCAAACGAAGCGCCCGCTTCGCGTCCATCAAAGGTACAGGATGCTTATAGGGAGTCACCCGATATTCTAGGACAAAAGCAGCGATTCCAAGTGTATTCAGCCATCTCGCGATAGGTTCTCCTTCATGGGGGGCATGTGAATGATAGGCTCCTCCGGGAAGAACAACAACTGCCGGTTGTTTGCTTCCTTTCTTCTCTACGAGATACGCAGTGATGGCAGGACGATCTTCCAGATGATTCCCAAGCGCGCAAGGAGCGCCTTCTGGCCATAGTTCTATTTTCATTTAGATCCCCCAATTACTCCCTCTCTATCGTTCCATTTATACTGGTGGGCGTCCATTCTCATTTCTACACTCCGAACAGCATGTCAGTATAATAGTAGCAAGGGCCAGGATCTGTCGTTTTCATGGTCGCTACAGGCAAGATATAAACTTGGAGAGGGACACCATTCTTCCATGCTGACACATCCAATTCATAACTTCCAGCCGCAAGCGTTAACTCAATCCACTGATCATTAGGCGCACGGTGATAGGCAGGCATAAATTCAGGCGTTTGCTTGCAGTCTATGATGATCTTCCCATTAAGCTTTAGTTGAATGGGAGCGTTCGCTGCCGCAATGAGTCTGACTTGCCGTTCTGATGGATTAAAGAGCGACGTTACTGCTCTATAACACCCATCTACATCAATGTCCATTACCTTTTCCCACTCCAGGCGGTTCCCCGGGAACATCGCCTCAGTACCTTCGCTGCTCTTAGGTCCCCATACCATCCAGCGGTAGGAGCCAATAAGTGTAAACGCCACTCTCTCCGTTGCCCACACCGCATGATCGTGAATCCTTGTCCAGAGAAGGGCAAGTTCATGATAAGCCCCTGCTGAAGCAGAAGCAGTAATGTCTACGGTCCATTCAATCTTCTCGTTCGGCTGCACGGCAACTTCGAGCGCGTCCGGTCCCATCCAGCTCTCAGGCAGGTCAAGTGAAAGCTTACCTGTCATTGCGGACGAGGCTCGATTAAGTAATGTGACTTGTATTGTTTTCGTTTGATGCGCGCCGATCGCAGGCCCTTCAGCCCCATAATCAATGATGAGTTCGAGAGTAGTGTTCTGCGAAGTTCCCCGCGGCAGCAAGTAATGATTGGATGTCGCTGATCTTTGCCAAAGCTCCTTTATTCCTTGAAGTGAAAACTCCTGTCGGTCCCAGAAACTCGGCTCGTCGGGATGTACTCTAATATCAACGTCGGATGCTGCTAGAACCTGTTTGCCCATACGAATTGTACGAAGTGTTAATTCATCCAAACTTTTGGGCGCTGGGAAACCATTGATCGGAGGACTGACTACGACACGGTCGCCAACCGGCTTCACCCATTTGTCTGGAAGCCCTTCCGGACCCAGCAACATGCCCAATATTGCACCAAGCGTTGCTGCTGTGCAATCGGTATCATATCCACAATTAACCGCCTTAAGAATCGCATCCTCGAAATCAATGCCGTACAGCCAGCCAAGGATAGTAAAGGCGATATTTTGGGGAGCATCTGTAAAGTTGTCGCTGCCGTGATGCTCGAGAATTAACGATCGGGCCTCCGTCCAGCTTTTCCCTTCTTGGTGCCAACAAATCAAGTCTTTTAGTGCTTTATAGGTGCGGCTATAAGTTGGTATGAACTTCATACCGATGTCAATCAGACGGTCGCGGTCCTTCTCGAAGAAAATTGCGCTTTCAAGGGCGGCGAAGAACATTTCCCCGTATACCCCTTCGCCTCCCGCATGATCGACGATCGCATCCTGGTACGCATAAGATGCAGCTTTTTCTGGCAAACCCGGAGCGACCATCGCCCATATCTCAGAACGAATAGGAGAACCCATACAATTGGTGAACGGATTATTGAACGAACCGGCAACAGGCGGAATCAGCCCTCTCCGCAGGTTGGTCAAGGCGTAGCCATATTCATCGAAAGGAAAAAAGATATGATCCAACCATTCCTGCCCCAGCTCTCGAGCTGTTAAAGCGGGACCATACTGCTCCAAAGCATGCAGCCATACGAGTTGAAGATCAAGGTCATCATTCTCGAGCGGGCCATTTGGCAGCTCCGGATAAAATGTCAAAGCAAGCAGCTCTTTAGCACCTTCTACCGGTGCACCAAGGGTGCCCCCAATATTTTTCCCCAACCATCCGCCGTATACGATTCGATAGTAATCACGTTCATTTAGAATATTCAAAATACTCCGCCTCCTTTGGTTTCTCTTACATTCTATCAAGCATTATGACTTCATTTTTATCCTCGCAAGCTTGCCAGGAAACACTTTCGTGCTATGATTGTAGCACAAGCATTTCAGCCATTATATGGACAATAATAACGTCCGTAAATTCATAAAAATGCGGAGGAATCCATGGAATACTTGACGATGGCGCGTTTATCCAGAATCGATGTAAAGTGGGCGAGTATTCACAAGGGCAATCTCGATTTCTATCGGTCGGTGCACTCCAACCCCTATTATGAGATACTCATAGTTATTGAAGGTCCTATTTACATGCAGGTCGGCAACGAAAGGCTGGAGCTCAAATCCGGCGAGTTGTTCTTATTGCAGCCATGGGAGGCACATAGCGGATGGAGAGAAATTTCGGAGGAGAGTTGTTTCTTCTGGATACAATTCCAGTGCGATCCAAAGTTGGAGGAATTCAAGGAATGGACGAAAACTAGGAGAGATATTAACTTTATCCATGATGCTCGAAGCGATTTGCGAACCAATTTTGACGAAAATATCGATAAAGTTCTTTTACCGCGACGCTTCCGCCCGAACCGTCGACATTTAATACTCTCGCAGTTCGAGAACATTATTCATCAGTTTGCCCACCCCTCGGGTTATTTCCGGTTTCGATTAAGCCTGTTGCTGGGAAATCTATTTGAAACGATAGCGGATGACTTGCTGGAGCAAGATCGTCACTATCGGGCAGTCTCCGCGTCCTTTTTCACATATAGGAACTTGATCGCTATACTAAATGAGAACTTCGCTAAGCCACTTGATAGAAACTGGATTGAACGAGAAACAGGGCGTAAATATGAATATCTCTGCCAAGTCTTTAAAAAAAATTCCGGCATTACCATTTCCTCTTATGTTCAGGAGCTTCGCATTCAAAAGGCTAAATATCTGCTCATGAATACAAGCTTAAGCATACAAGGGATTGGAGAAGAGGTTGGTTATCAGGATGCGCTTTACTTCAGCCGCGTATTTAAAAAATTAGCCGGCAAAAGCCCCTCGACATACAGGGAACAATCGGGGAATGAACTTGAAGGATGAACGCAAATGGTAGGCTTACTTGCCTTCAGATCAACATAATCTATATTCAGCCAATCATTAGATACAAAACCACGACAAATAGACCAGAGGAGCTATTGACCTCATCTAGTCTATTTTCATATAAAAAGGAACCGTTATTTAGGCAAAAACGAAGCTCACTATTGTTCTATAGGAATTCATATCCGCTATTTGAAAAAAAGACGACTCTCATCCCATTTAATGGGATGAGAGTCGTCTTTAGTTGATCGTTACTCCAGCTACTTTTTCATTGGCTTCGACTCGCGTCATGTGATTGATCAAAAGATATATTCGCTATGCGCGGTGCAAGCGGCTATACGCACCACCCATGCTAAGCAGCTCTTCATGCTTGCCTTGCTCCGCTACACCCTGATCCGCAATGACTACGATGCGGTCGGCGTTCTTAATTGTTGCTAGTCGATGCGCGATAATGAGCGTCGTCCTTCCGCTCGACAATTCCGATAATGCCAGCTGAATCGCCGCTTCCGTCTCGGTATCGAGCGCGGAGGTCGCTTCATCCAAAATAAGAATTGAAGGATTTTTGAGGAACATCCGAGCAATGGATAACCGCTGCTTCTGTCCACCTGACAGCTTTACGCCCCTCTCTCCGATAATCGTATCCATCCCATTCGGCTGGGAGGCGATCAACTCCCCGAGCTGCGCCCTGCGGGCGGCTTCCCATAATTCCTCTTCGGAAGCGTCCAATCTGCCATAAGCGATATTGTCCCTAATCGTACCGTCGAACAAGAATACATCCTGCTGTACGATCCCGATATGAGAGCGCAGCGATTCAAGCGTCATCCGGCGAATATCGATGCCGTCAATCGTAATCGCTCCCCCCGTCACCTCGTAGAACCTTGGCAGCAAACTGCATAATGTTGTTTTGCCGGCGCCTGAGGGACCGACCAAAGCAATCGTCTCGCCAGCTTGGACGGACAGATCCAGCCCTTTGATTACGTCCGGTCGATCCTCGTAGCCGAAGCTGACGCCTTTGAATGCGATATCGCCACTTACTTTGCTCACCGCTACGGCATCCGGCGCATCCGCAATGTCCGGCTCCGTCTCGAGCAGCTCCAAGTACCGCTTAAAGCCGGCAATCCCTTTCGGGAATGATTCAATAAAAGAATTAATTTGCCTAATCGGCTGCAGGAACATGTTCGACAGCATGACAAAAGCGATGAACTGACCGTAAGACATACGATCCTCCAATACATACCATGCGCCAACGACAATTACGAACAGAGAGATCAGCTTCATCAAAATAAAGCTAAGCGAAGAATTCCATGCCATAATCCGATAAGTAGTCAACTTATTAAGCCGGAAGTTCTCGTTTTGCTTCGCGAAACGCTTAATCTCATGGTTCTCGTTCGAAAAAGCTTGAACGACACGAATTCCACTTACGTTGTTCTCTACCTGAGCGTTGTAATCAGCAATATTTGCGAACAGCTTATCGAACGCACGCGACATTTTGCGGCTGAAGTATAGGGATAAGTACACGATAAGCGGAATGATGATGAATGTCAGTACGGCTAGCTGCCAGTTGATACTGAGCATTATCGCGAACGTCCCCGTAAGCGTCATGACTGCGATGAACATATCCTCCGGCCCATGATGGGCAATTTCCCCGATATCCATCAGATCATTCGTCATACGGGATACGAGATGACCCGTCTTATTGTTATCAAAAAAACCGAAGCTTAGCTTCTGAATCCGGTCGAACAGCTTCTTGCGCATATCCGATTCAATGTTAATTCCGAGCTTATGGCCCCAAAAAGTAACAACATAATGCATGACAGCACTGATAACATAGACGCCTAGAAGCCCTAGGCAGGCATAGAGGATGGCGTCCCATTTGCCGCTTGGCAGCAAATCGTCAATGACCCGGTTCAGCGCCAGCGGAAATACGAGCTCGAGCAGCGCAGCCATTATTGCGCAAGAAAAATCCAATATAAACAAGCCCTTGTAAGGGCGGTAGTATTCAAAAAAACGACGTAGCATATGTACTTTCCATCCCTTCGTTATGATGATCTCATCAATAAATACAAAAAATAAGGAACGCTCAGCATGGTCACGAATACCCCCGCCGGTTGATCGGCTCCGAACTGGATCGTCCGAACAATCGTATCCGCAGCTAGTAAAATAATGCCCCCGATCAAACCGGAAGCCGGCAGCAGCAGTTTGTGATCGGGTCCGACCAGCTTGCGGGCCACATGCGGACTGATTAGACCGATGAAGAAGATGGAGCCTCCGAGTGCAACGCTGCCGGAAGCAAGCGCGACAGCAGCAAGCGCCAAGGTGAGGAAAGACTTGCTAACATGAACGCCTACTCCTGTCGCTGTCGTATAACCAAGGCCTAGTGTATTCAATATGCTTGATCTGAACCATACATAACCTGATATAAGCAGAACCCAAGGTGCGAGAATGCCGATATAAACCCATTCGTCTCCCCACAAGTATCCGGCTTGCCATTTCTGAGCAAAAACCAATTTTTCGTTGTCCAGCTTAAGTGTCAGGAACAGTGTCATAGCACCGAGCCCCACATTAATCGCTACCCCCGTCAATATAAGCCTCGTTGGGGATGGGGCGTTACCTCTCCGATAGGAAATCATATAAATCAGCAGTGCAGACAGCAGTCCTCCACCAAAAGCTAACAACGGTAATAATACGGCTGAAGATAAACCACCGAGCCCAACTGTTGAGATAAAGATCATGACGGCCAAACCCGCGCCAGCGCTTATGCCAAGCATCCCCGGATCGGCAAGGTCGTTGCGTAGAATGCCCTGCAGCACCGTACCCGAAGCTGCCATGCCTATACCGACAAGCATCGCCAATACGATGCGCGGAAGCCGAAAGTCAAATACGACAAGATGGTTTTTGTCAGTGCCGTAACCGAATAGCGTGCGGATGACGTCTAACGGACCAATTGACATCCGGCCAAGATTCATGCTCAAGATCGCGCCAGCAACAAGTGCTATGAACAGCGCAACCAAGATAAAGATCCGCCTCCGGCCTCTCCGCCAGGCGTTCGAAGCTTCTGCGGCTGCTTGTTTCTGCATATCGCTTTCGATTTCTCTCATTCTTGCTCCCTCCTAACACGGCTCGCTATGACCAAGAAGAGGGGTACTCCAAGCATAGCAAAGACTATACCCAGCGCTACTTCATTCGGCCGATTCACAAGCCGGCCGATCAAATCTGCGGCGAGCATGAATAACCCGCCATAAACGGCCGATGCCGGTATAATCCGTCTATAGTCTACGCCGATCAGGTAACGCATCATATGCGGAACGATCAATCCAACGAATCCTATCGGACCAACAAGAGCAGCCGATAACCCGGCAAGGATCAGGACGGCCAGCGTGGACAGCAGCTTGACCTGTGTAGTACGTTGGCCGAAGCTCGTCGCGATCTCGTCTCCTAGACTTAAGAGTGCAATGGACGGCGACAAAGAAAGCGCAAGAATCAAGCCGCTAAGAAACCATGGCGCAACGAGGGCCAACTCGTTCCAGCTAGCGCCAGCCACGCTCCCCGAGGTCCAATAGGAGAGCGCTTGACCGAGGTCGAATTGAATGGAGAGAAATGTCCCCATCGCTCCGAACAGCATCGTAATGGACATGCCTGCCAGCACGAGACGCTGAGGCGTCATGCCGCGCTTGTTCAAGGATGCGGCCAAGTAAGTCATGCCTGCTCCAAGACCGGCTCCGGCAAAGCACATAAGGAGCGATCCCGTATAGCCAATGCCCGGCATAAATGCAAGCACAAGCGCCATCGAGAAGGCAGCGCCTGAATTGACACCCATCAACCCGGAATCAGCAAGCGGATTGCGAGTTGTTCCCTGCATGATGGCGCCCGCCACGGACAGACTTATTCCGACGATTATATCGGCTACTGTGCGTGGAAATCGCAGCGTCTTAATAATTTGATGCTCCAGAATATCAGGATTAAAAGCAAAAATGGCCGACCAAGCCGTCGACAAGTTCATCTTAGCCGCACCGAAGGAGATCGAAGCCGCGGCTGCCAGCAGAAGCAGCAGCACTCCAGATAAAAGGAAGATTACGAAGAAGGTTCTGCTCCGAAAAAACGGAGCAGAACGCTTTATTTTCAATATATTCATCTTCTTACTTGCCAGCTGCCGCAGTCAGCAACATCTCCGTAATAATATCGATTTGAGCGTTGAGCGAGAACAGATCGCTGTAGTAGAACATGCCAAATTCGATCTCAATCATATGCCCGTTTTTGACGGCCGGGATTCTGTTCCAGACTGCATTGCTCGAGAAGTCCTCCATCCCTTCATAAGAGGAACGAAGCACGAAATCTCCGATGTATTGGGGCAGCACTTCCATCGACACCGTCTCCGAAGTCGCTTCCGAAGATACTTCAAGCTTCTTCTGTACCACCTCGGGAGCTTTCATTCCCAAATACTCATAAATAACTTGGGTGCCGCGCCCGAATTGCGAATTCTCGATAACCATCATTTGTTTCGAGTCGCCTTCGATAATCGTAACCGTCTTATCCAGCAAACCGGCAGAGCGCAGTTTTTCTTTACTGTCTTCAACTTTGCTGTTGAAGCCGTCCATGAACGCCTGGGCTTCCTTCTCTTTGCCGAACACCTCGCCCAGCTTATGCATACGCTCTTCCGTCGTCATTTGATCGTAAGGAATAAAGACCGTGGGAGCAATGTCCTTAAGCGAGTTATACGTATCCTCGGATGGGACAATAATCAAGTCCGGATCAAGCTTCATGACGGCTTCGGGATTCGCTTCGTACCAATGCCCCAAGTTTTCCACACCAGCCAATTGCTCCGTGAAGGCAGCTCCGTCATAAACTTCCGAAATGCCGATCGGCTTGATCCCAAGCGCTACAGCATCGCCCAGCAAATACAATACGACGACGCGCTTCGGCTCCGCCGGTACGACAATATCTCCCTTAATCGTGGAAATCGTACGCGTTGAGGATTCGCTTGTCTTGTCAGCTGCCGGCGTTGCCGTTGCCGTCAAATTTGAAGCATTCGTCTCAGCATTCACGTTCGCGTTCGTTCCCGCATTCGCCCCTACACCAGAGCAGGCGCCGAGCACCAATGTCAAGCTGAGCAGCACGCTCAGCACTAAAGCCGATTTTTTGTTTCTTGTCATTCCGATAAACCCTCCAGTAATTTGTTGATAATGATTATCATACTCATTACTATAACGTCTTATA
The DNA here is from genome assembly GCF_056269295.1 of Paenibacillus sp. J31P13. Taxonomy (NCBI): domain Bacteria; kingdom Bacillati; phylum Bacillota; class Bacilli; order Caryophanales; family Paenibacillaceae; genus Paenibacillus; species Paenibacillus sp. J31P13. The sequence continues at coordinate 89,617 of NZ_JBWDNR010000001.1, read as the reverse complement.
GAGGGTACGCCAATGGATAAATCGGAACTAATCATTGTACGATCTTCCGATGTGCGATTTGCGCGCTCCATCGATTGATAGTGTCCGGGCGAGTAGCCCGTCTGCTTCTTGAACTGGCGGTTAAAATAAAACTCATCCGTGTAGCCTACATGATGCGCAATATCCCGCAGTGTGGCATCCGTCTCGCGCAGCAGCTTCTTGGCATGGTTAATACGAATGCGTATGAGGTAACCGATTGGGCTTGCTCCCGTCTCTTGCTTGAACTTCATGGACAAATATCTAGGGCTATAGTTCAAGCGTCCTGCCAGCGAATGGAGCGATATTCCTTCCTGGTAATACTCATGCATGTATCGAATCGCTCTTGTTACGATATCCGCTCCTGCGTTGTCTGGTTTCACTTCATCCAGCTGCTTAATGGCTTCATGGACGAATTGATAGAACAAACCCTTCATTTGCAAGCTGCCACGGCTGCCCAATTGCATCATACTATGATTCATAGCAGACATGAGACTCTGTATGACTAGGGGATCTGAAGGCTCAAACCCATATTGCAGATCGAGCCCGCTTCTGGAATTGGTAAATCGCCTTCTATCAATCCATCCCGAGAATGCAAGCTTCGCCCGGTAGAATATAATGTAAAATTCATATTCTTCCTTCGCTTCGATATCCAGCTTCATCCCTTTCGCTCCGTGCAGTAGGTAAAATCGGCGGGACTGATGAACATTGCCGTCAATAAGCAGATTCGCCGTGCCCCGAACGCCGTAAATAAAACCGCTTGCAGGCAAGCGATAGTTACGCAGCCAATCACCCGAATGCATGACCGTATGCCTGATATCGAATATTTTCACTCCGCTGTAATTCCATATGGCTATGTACTCATCCAGATTCATGACCATCTCTCCTACATTCATTGCTTTTCAATTATTATAATTGATAAACATTCTCAATTAAAGAGAAAAATAAAAGGCGCCCTTCCAAACCTACCTTTTCGATCGTCAAATTAAGGGTTCTCTCCCTTGGCATTTCACCAACAAAACAAATCACCACGCCCCAAGGACGTGGTGATTTGTTTTGTTGGTGGACTTAGCGAGGTTCAAGCTCTGACCAAATCGGTACAGCGAAGCGCTCTACTATTGCGTTTCCTATCTCCGTACAATCTTCGAAGAAAGTCTCAACATCTTACATGTTTACGTTTGAAACCAAGATCTCTTTTATCTACTGCCTTTTGAATGCGTTCAGAAGCGATCAAAAAGCTGCTTTTTTTCTTGTCCCGCTTAACCTCAACCGGACCTACTGCCTTTGCGATTTCGAACGCAGTATCATGAAGTCCTATATAGGATACTCCTACTGTGTAGATAAAATTATTCATAGCATATTTCGTTCGTTCGGGAGATTCATGAATTGTATTTTTCACCATTTCAAGCATATTGGCCATTTTGCTTTCGGAAAATTCATCATCTGGTCGATTTCCCAAAAGCCAGCAGTAACAACTCCAGCCCGCAGACATTTTCAGTTCTTCTCCGCTTGCTATCCACTTATCAGCCACTTCCTGTGCAATATCTGTTTCTGCCAAGGTTACCGCAACCACAAAATCGGACAGCATATAAAAATATGCTCCATCGATCCAACGCTCAAAATCTGCTTCAGTCATCGCTTTTGGATCAGCAATAATTCCAGCAAAATACATGGCGTCATAGTTCCCTGTAGCGTAAAGCTGCTCAGCCAACGGTTGATTTATTTTTGTTTTTTTGAAAATGGGCTTCATTTGGCCTGTAGCAACACCAAAAAGCGGTTCGTGCGCGCCATTCGATTGATAAATTTTCTTGGTTCTTTCCTTGCCAAGAGCTTCAAGTTCCTGCATAACCATTTCTAAATTCATCGTTTAACACTTCCCTATGGATATTTTATCGCCGCTGATTAAACCTATCATAGAATCTGTTATAGTTGACTGTAGCCTTGATATTACTCGATTTTTAATTTTAACGCCAATACTTAAGATTGGAAAGTGACAGGCAATCACCGGACCAGCAAATACAGCATTCCACATATGTTAATTAAGCAGCTTCAATGCTTGGCAATCCAAGATTTTTCATAGACTCGATTGTTTCTTTATACACTTTTTCAAACTCACTATCACTCTTAGCAAAAATCAATTTAGGAACCATTTGCGCCCAATATACAGAGATCTTCGATTCTGCATTCGCTTCTTTTGAACCTGGTTCATAAGCATAAATAATGGATTGGAATACCGAAATTCAATTGCCGCTAGCTTCTTTTGCCGGATCAGATCAAATTACGGTGACCATTGTTATTCGTCTTGAACAAACTATGTACTCCCCAGGTGTTAACGGAGCTACTTCGGTACGTTTAAATAATGAGATTTAAATTTCCCTAATCCCTTTACTATGCTGTAAAACGATTAGATAAAGGCATTACCAACGGTGTTCCCAATAAGGAACATGCGCATGGTAATGCCTTTTCGTTTGGTGACAATAGAAGAAATCTTGAGTAATTTTCTTTCTAAAGCTCATTTCTTCACAATTTCTTCTGATTTCCACTTACAAAGTTTTGGATATACTCCAATTGCTCTTCATTAGGCGTTGTCTTCTTTACCTCATTAAATCTGGCAACAGCTTTATTCAGAGAAGTCTCTTTATCCACGATTTCTCCGATATGAGTTAGTTCATCCAAGAAGCTCCACATTTCTGCATATGTTTTTGGATCCTGATGCCCTGTCACATAGGAATCCACATCATACCTTTTTATTTTATTTAATAAGATGGTAAGTTCGTTTTGATCATAACTCCATTCTCCGCTATAAAAGTCCTGATAGATACAATCACCTAGAAACATTACCTTTTCACCAGGAATATATACTATGGACGAATCATGTGCGTGAACGCCTCCAACATGCTCAACGATACAGGATACCCCACCCAAATCCATCTCGATTTTGCTATTAAAAGAAATATTCGGCGACTTCAACTTCAAATGATCCCTTGTCGGCATTTCGCGTTTGATCATATCTCTACAAAACTCAATTTCTTCGCCGGACTCTACCCGAGAATCTAATGAAGAGTCGTCCCATGTTAGGGTTTTCAAATATTCTATCTTTTCTTTTGTTTGATCATGGCTAATGGACAATAACCCCATCGTGTTCATACCAAAAATATGATCCCAATGCCAGTGTGTAAGAACAACAAACTTCACCGGTGCAATATCCATTTGTTCAACGAGATGGAGGAAGTCCCTTGCATGAGCAGGTGAATTGCCAGAATCTACGATCACACTAAAATCATCTCCGCAAATTAATCCGAGTGCGGGACGATCAGTCTCCGAATAGTGGGGCATATAGTATACTCTATTTGAAAGTTTTTTTAACATTTACAGTACCTTCTCTTTTGTTATTTTAAAAAGCATAGTTTAACCAGACCTTATTTTATTATATCCTCTTGTTCGAAGTATATATAAATCCAATGGAAATTTGTTGAAGCACAATCAATTGCGGGGAGCATTCACGGGATGTTTTGTTCCTTTGCCTGCAATCTCATCTATAGATGGTTACAGTAACTTCACTTTATTACATTTACAGGAAGGATAAATCAGTTATATCAAGAATACTGAACATAAGGGTTTTTATGAAGTTCGTAAATAAGATGCTAGGTGAAATACAGTAATTTGATAAGGAGGAAAAAATGAATAGAATTAAATCATATTTAAGCATTGTAGTGATTCTTGGAATTGTTTTTTTGTTTCAAGATTATAGACTATCGTTTAAAACCATAAACGAGGCATTACATAGCAAAGAAAATTCAGCGGACTTTCAGCAAATTAAACAGATTATTGGAGGAAGTGAATACGGAAATAAAGCATTTTACTTCTTCATAAATAATGATAATAAAGTAGTAGGAGCAACGTTAAAAAAGGGGATTTTTGGGTGGAAAAATTATTTGTATACTTCTGGGACTGGGTTAGAAATTGATAAAAACCAAAAACTATCAATGGCTATTAATAATTCAACTAAAGATACCAACAAATTCTATTTCGGTCTAACTTCTTATAAAAATATTGGTAATATAGCAGTTAATAAAACCAACTATGCGACACTCATTCATTTAGACGAAATAATATTTGATGACATTAATCTTCAGAATACATATTTGTGGTATGTAAATCTAAAAGATAATTCCAACAGTTATTCAGTAGATATCTATGATAACGAAAATAAACTTATTTATAGTAACATCAATAATTTTAACATCACCTAACACATTGAGAGTTGGAAAATATTTGAGAAACTACAACTCACCTATAATAAGCTTTATTGGATTATGTTTATTCATATTTTCTTTTTAACGAGAGCATATTCCATCACTATACAATGCCGAACGCGAACGTTATGGACGTCTGACAATGTAAAAAAACCGGGGCGAATGTCCCCGGCTTCGTTCATGATTGAAAAGCAATTTTTATTTCTCCGTACAGTAATTCTTCTTATTTCGTTACCGTAAAAATCGTATCATTTTCTTTAAGATACTTTACTTTTTCCAAAAAACCTTGTTCTGCTTGAGTTTTTGATAGTATATTGTTGGAAACTAGCAAGTCATAAAATGATTTCAACATCTGAGCTGATATAGAGATGGGATGCCTCTCGGAAGTAATCATCATTCTTTGACCGTCAATCAGGATCGAAGCTATTTTTTCAGCCTGTACAAGCTCAATCTGTACGCCGTTCCAGTCCATTACAAAATACATTTCCTTACCGTTTTCAAGCACTAAATGTTGTACTTCTGCCCCGTTTGCCAAGCGACTCTGCATTTCTTTTATTGAATAGCCCGGATTCGGATCATTTATCAAAAGCCAGTTAGCAAAGTCTGTTGCGTCGACACTTTTTGTATTATATTTTTTCCAAACTGCTCCCTTGTCCTTACTAATCATTATGGAGTTATCATTCTTTACACGCAGATACATCTTGTTGTCAATATATACTGCCCTATAATTTGAAGCGATAAGGTTATCGATCAACTTTGGAACATCCAATTTGGTAAAAGTTAAATCAATCGGCATTGAGGCTATCTTGGATTCGCCTAGGTTTAAGGCAGGCTTACTTTCTGCCATAGGTTCGGCTATTGGGTTGTCGAACCCTATGGCCGCTTCCGTTTTGTCCAGTGCAGAAGTAGCAAAGACGGTAACGATACCGGCTGCAATTACAGTAGCGAGCAGCGTCGTCGTGATAGAGGTTTTCTTGGTTTTCATAATCGATATAATCCTCTCTTCAGTTGGATTTTTGGAAAAATTACTATCATTGGGGACAATCCACTTTTCTTTTCTTCCAAACGCACAAGTGCCATAGCATAAGCAGGCTTCATGCTTTGCCCAAATGTCCATATGACCGTTTCATCACAAGATAGCTCGATGTCACGGTTGGCAAAGATGTACATGACCCACACGAAAGGGTTGAACCAATGGACACACACGCCAACGGCAAGCAACCACTTTTTAAGTGTGTCGAATCGCTTGATGTGGATAAATTCGTGGGTAAGAATAAGCGCAAGTTGTTTTTCATCGAATGGCCGTCCTAGACGATCGAATCCCTTACAAGAAATTTTTGCCTATTCCCCTGAGGTGGGACAGTATTAATAAATAAGCCCATGTACAGTTACATGGGCTTCAGGTATGGAATTGATCGTTATTTTAAGTCGTGAGTGATCTGATTCGCTAATCATGATACATAAATCCCCCTACCAGTTGGTAGGGGGATTTATGTCTTATGTTAATACACGCCCTAATCATTTAGTCCTTTTCCACCCAGAATTTTCTGCATATTTTTTTCAACCCTTGACTCTCGGGTTTTGGATTGTTTGGGCTCAGAAAAATGCAGGATATATGCTCTTTGCCTTCCTGGCGTCAATGCTTCGAATGCAGTTTTCAAGTCAGGAATTTCTTCTAATTTAATTTGAAATTCTTCAGGAATAATGTATTCTGTATTCTTTTTTAAAACCACTTCCAAACCAGCTTTTTCAACTTCAATAGCTTCATAAACATAGGCTTTCAAGATGGTTTCCATTTCAATTATTTCTTGAATATTGGTGAACCGAATCTGGCGCGCCGCCTGTACATTCTCCGTTTGTTGAACAAGGATGCCATGGGCATCTTTTAACAAGGCACCTTTGTGAAACAGAAGCGCACAGTATTCTTTAAATCCATGTATTAAAACTACATTTTTATTCTGAAACGTGTAACAAGGATGCATCCACTTATATTCCTCGGTCAGCTCACAGTCAAGAAGAATACTTCTCAACTTCTCAGATTCTTCCTTCCACTTTTTGGCCCTACTTAAATATGCATCAACCTTAGGATTCGTTATGCTATTTGTCATCAAGGAACATCCCTCTTCATCATCATCATCATCATATTGTGTTTTCAAAATAAGCAGCTTATTTTCAAATTCACTTGACTCTTGCTTAGCTTGCCCGCTGTTGCGCCTGATCCATGTACCAGCGTCTCATAGGTTCAATTGTACTGTTTTTTTATGAATTGTACAGTTTGGTAGAGTAAGGCTATTATCATCGAGTTATGACTAGGGGATCAAAAAAACAGGACACCCCCAAATCAAATAGATTTTGGAGACATCCTGTTTCTTACCTACCCATAAAGTTTGTCGTTGTGAAAGAGCTCAATTACTGAGAGGAATCGCCATGTTCCAAGTATTCTTGGCATCCCCAAACCCCTGCTCCCCATCCGAAACGGCTCCAAATAAATGAGTCAGTCTGCCGTCCTGGAACAGTAAAAATGGCCGTTCGAAGTTGCCGAGCGTTCTCATATTGCCATCATCCATTTCGATGGTACGAGAATAGGCAAGCGGTTTCTCATAAATTTCCCAAGACAGACCGTCCTTAGAATGAGCGTGCACTCCCCCATATTTTTCACCGCATAGCGTTCCATCCATATCCTTCGCGATTAATTCATAGTGATCCCCGTTCTTCCAAATAAACGGATCTTCTATGTGGAAGTTCTCAGGTGGAAAAATGGGATCCTCGCTCAGCGCATGGTAGGGTCCCTCGTAGCGGTCAGCGAATGCAGCGCCAATCGTCATTTTTCCATGCTGGTTACCTTCGTACCTTCTAGCTTTGTAAATGAGCAGTACAGAGCCGTTGTCATGAACGCAAGGTGCAGGATTCGATGTAAGGAAGCTGTCGAATTTCCCGGGACGTGCTGGCAAAATCGGCGTGTCCAGCCTTTTCCATGGACCAAAGACACTCCTTGAGGTCGCAAGACCAATCCGTTTGTTAGCGCGTCCGACAATGCACCTAGGATCTTCCAATCCGTATCCATCGCCCAGCATAGGCTCTGGAAGCGGATGTGTAGAGCCCATATAGTACAATAAATAATGATCTTCGTATTTCACAATCTGCGGATTATGAGTGCTGCGGCCATCCCAATATTCCGCCCCTCTTGCAGGAAGCACAACCTCTTGGAAAGCATATGGGCCTTCCGGTGTATCGGATATTGCTCTCACGATTTCCGAAGCCGCTATCCAGCCCGGGTGCATGGGCAGCGTTTTGGGCCAACGCGAAGCAAACATATGGAAACTCCCATCCTCACCTTTTACTACCGACCCGCACCATACCCAGTATCCGTCCATACGGAAACCACCGTTTACCGGCGCAGGCAATTTTTTATAAAACATGAGAAGTCCCTCCCTATTCGCGTTCTTCCTGAGCTTCTTCATTAACAAAGTTCAGCACCGACTCGTCCATCGCTTCCGCAGCGCCGAGATCAGGCTGATCCGATAACGTAACGACAGGCCCTTCTACTTCTGGAATACCTTCCAGCTCGAAAAATATGATTTCGTTTAAGCCTTTGCGAAGCAGCGGCCCCGGCACGTACAGCGCACGCTGAGGACCTGCTTCCCAATAGCGTCCCAAGTTAAAACCGTTAATCCACGCAACGCCTTTCTTCCAGCCATCGAACCGGAGAAAGGTGTCGCTGGCCGTCTCTGCCTCGAAATATCCGCGATAGAACGCTGGACCGCGATCCCTCTCCAAAGTTGGTTTTTGCATAGTCTCATAGGACACTTTGTTCATCATGCTGTCATCCATCGGAAGGAGATAGATGGTCCAGTTATACAGGAATTGATTGTCGATACGCACGCCTTCTGTAATGCCCTTCGTATCGCGCAGCTGCGGACCGTAATTGATTCGTCCCATATTTTCCACAAGAATGTCCAGTCTTGCCCCTCCGGGAGGCACTTCAATATCTATCGGCTTCGGATTCCAGCGCTCAACGACCCCCAGCGGCTTGCCGTCTAGGAACACCTGAGCTCGATCCCTTACCTCCTGAATATGCAGCTTCTGCCCCAACCTCGGTCCTTGCAGCCATGTTGAATAAAGAATAAACCCATAAGATTGTCCAAGCTTCTCCATCGGCTCGATCCATGCATTCTCCTTGGGTTTCGAAATGCCATCCAACTGAGGAAAGAGCTCCCCTCGCTCCGACAATTGGACTTTGCCGTAAGCCCGTTTCGGCTTCGGCTCGGGCAAGGGACAACCCGGTTTGAATCCATGCTTCTCCATAACGGCACGAATAGCCTCATATTTTGGGGTCACATCGCCCCATTCCGTAAGCGGTGCATCATAGTCGTAGCTTGTTACCGTCGGTTCATAAGCCTTAATATGATTAGCGCCGCTGTAGAACCCGAAATTTGTTCCGCCATGGAACATATAGAAATTAACGGATGCCCCCTTTGCTAGCATCTCGTCCAATACTCCTGCAACATCCGAGCCATCGCGAACATGATGAGGCTCCATCCAATGATCGAACCAGCCATTCCAAAACTCCATGCACATAAGCGGCTCCGACGGACGATACTCCCGGAATTTACTGAACGATTCAGCAACACGTGATCCAAAATTGACCGTTGCATGAACGTCCTCAATCGTCCCTCCGAGCAGCATCTCGTCAGTAGGTCCGTCAGAAGTGAAGAGCAGCACATCTATCCCTCTTTGTACTAACCCATTACGAATATATTGCAAATAGGATGTATCATTGCCGTAGCTTCCATATTCATTTTCCACCTGAACCGCCAGAATCGGCCCACTATTTGTAGAGAGCAGGGGAACAAGCTTAGGAATTAATACATCGTAATACCGATCTACCTTCGTTAAATAGGTCTTATCCGAGCAACGAAGCTGAATATCACTTTCTTTCAAAAGCCATGCTGGCAATCCACCGAATTCCCACTCCGCACAAATAAAAGGACTAGGTCGAACAATGACATGCAAGTCCAGCTGTCCCGCAAGCTCAATAAACTGGACGATGTCAGCCATTCCTTCAAATTGAAATTGGCCTTCCTGTGGCTCATGCACATTCCAGGCAATGTACGTTTCCACCGTATTAAACCCGCATGCCTTCAATTTCTGCAACCGATCCATCCAATACTCTGGCACAACACGGAAATAGTGTATGGCACCCGACATGATACGATAAGGCTTCCCGTGCAAGTAGTACTGCCCACCTCTTATCTCCAATTGACTCATGTTCCCTCTCCTATCCTTAGCAGTTTCCATAGTTAGCAACGAACCTATTTACTATTAAATACGGCAAATCGTCGTATAATTGGACGTTCTACTGACCCGAGCACACTTAAACGTATCCTATCAGTGGAAATCGGTTTAAACTGATCTATTTTTTTATGCCCAATCGCGCTCCCACGGATAATTTCTATCCATTCATTGCCGGATTGAACCTCAATTCTATAGTCCTGCACTCGTTCTCCATAAGCAATGTCTTCCATTGTGATAATATGGTCGATAGTAAGATTCTCAGGCAGCTCAAGCTCTATAACCTCTCCCTCACCAGACATCTCGGCTAGTGAATGATCAAATCTGCGACGAACTTCGTTCCCGAAAGCAATAACGCGATATACATCTGCCTCCGGCATAAGTCCCCGGTTATCTGGCGTTACGTTCAGAAGCAGTGTTGCACCATGGCCAACCGACCGATAGTAGATATCCATTAATTGCTCCAAGGAAAGCAGCAGATGCTCCTCATCTGGATGCCAGAACCATCGATCCTTACGAATAGGCACATCACATTCTGCCGGTACCCAGCGAGGTGTCCCAGGCAACCATTTCAGAGACCCTTCACTAAACATGCTCACCCGAGCAGATTCTGCTGTGTTCCAGCAAGGATAAGGGGCAAGACCATCTTCATTGCCTACCCAGCGTATCGTCGGTGCTCCCATATTAAATACCATGGCATCCGGCTGATGCTGCTTGATCAGGTTCATAATTCGTTTCCAATCATACTCTCTTCCTTCTGAGCCCGCTCCATCGAACCAGATCTCAACGAGTGGACCATAACCTGTTAGCAATTCCTCCAGCTGACTAGCGTAGAATTGATCATACGCCTCTGGATTGGAATAACATGGTTCATGTCTATCCCAAGGAGACAAATATAGACCAAAGCCAATTCCTTCTTCAAGGCAAGCATCTGCACAATCCCTTACGATATCTCCTTTGCCATCTCTCCAAGGACTAGAGGCAACCGAATAATCTGTCGTTGAGGTCGGCCAAAGACAGAAGCCGTCATGATGCTTTGCCGTAAGCACGAAGTACCGGAATCCTGCATCCTTCGCCGTACGCACCCACTGGCGAGCATCAAGTTCAACCGGATTAAACAGGGAGGGCGAGTCATTCCCATCGCCCCATTCCTGATCGCAAAACGTATTCATTCCAAAATGACAGAACATTCCTAGTTCAAGATCCTGCCAACGAAGTTGCTGCTCTGTTGGAACTGATAATGATGATGATAAATTAGTCATGCTAAATCTCCCTTTCCTTACACTCCGTTTTCTAATGCATAAGCTCCCACTAATCCGTCACGAGAAAAAGGAGCTTTGCAGCAGCCATGTCTAGACTGCTCAAAGCTCCTCAATTCTTGTTTCATTTCACTCGTCTTATTTCGTTTCCTTCTCATCTATGATTCTCGTCGCTTCTTTTACCATCCATGCTTGTACATCATCAATGGAATCACTGCTAAGCATAAATTTACTAAATCCATCACCTATAACTTTGCTTAAATCAGCAGTACTTGTAGTTACAACTTGAGAAGCATCCAAATATTTTATTTCAGAACCAAACAATGTGTTTTTAAGAGATTCCACATCATATTTATCGGCGTTTTTACCGATCAAACGATCAAGAACCGCATTTTGGTCTGATTTTTTCCATCCTGAGAACTCATTTCTTGATTCCGAATCAGTCGTTGTCATGAACCGCATTAATTTGAATGACTCTTCTTTATGCTTGGAAGTCGCTCCCATTACGAGATGTCCTCCACCTACAAAATATTTGCCGCCATCATAATCTTTTGGTTGCGCATTCGCAGGAGGAAGCGGAACTGGAGCAAATGCCGTCTTGAAATCATGCGGATATTGTTCTGTATTTCCTGGGTCTGGAATCATGAAGCTTCCAGAAAGAATCATAGCAGCACTCTCACTGAAGAATTCAGTACGATAGTTAAGCTTGGATGCAAGGACATCCGCATAAGGTTTAGCCGATTTATCAACCTTCTCCATGTCTTTGCGCAGCTGGAAGAAGTATTTATAGGTTGGATCAGACAAGATAGTCGTCCCATCATCATAACGGAAAGGATCTTTCATCACCGTTTGCGCTGGAGCATTCATATACAATTCCCACGTATGGAAGTAGGAACCGTACTGTTTATCTACTCCTTCTCCTTTGGTCAACTTCTTGGAATATTCGCGGAAGTCATCCCATGTCCAACCATATGTCGGCACTGGTAAGCCCGCTTCATCTAAGGCATCCTTATTTAGTAGGATAAACTGGTAGCCAGTTGACATCTGCATACCATAAGTCTTGTCATCGATTTTTGGATTAACAAAATATTCTTCCTCAGGAACGAGATTATTAGCCGTATAGTATTCATTCAACGGAGCTAGCGCACCTCTAGTTGCTCTTTCGATAACCGCTGACGAGCTCGGGACGTTAACGACGTCGACCGCTTCACCCGATGAAATTAGAAAATCAAGTTTTTTTAACATTTCCAAAGAATTACCAGGAACAAGAATGACATGCTCAACTTTAATACCTGGATTCTCTTTCTCAAATTCCTTCAGCATGGCTTTCGTACCAACCTCTTGAGCTGCACTATCAAAATTATAATACTTAATGGTTACCTGCTTGTCCGCTGCACCCTCAGACTCCGTAGCGTTTGTGTTTTTAGGTGAATTAGAATTACCGCCACATGCGCTTAGAACCGCAAAAACAGCTAACAAAAGACAGATAGAAACTAAGAACTTGCGTTTGCCCTTTTGATTCATTTTTTTTGCCCCCTATTAATAGATAACTTCGCTTCTTTCATCATCAGTATAAAGACTGAATGATCCACATAAGAGTATAATTTTGAGGTAAAAAGATTACTTTTTTGACTTTTTTTTAAATATCATCCTTTAACGCCGCCAAGTGCAATTCCGTTTATAACTTGTTTCTGCAATATAATAAAAATAATTAATAATGGGATAATGGCTGACAAGGAGGCCATCATCATAATGGCATCATTAGTCGTATAATCATCCCGGAATAGGCTCATACCCAGCGGGATCGTATATAGATCCTTTGATTGCAAGAAAATAAGCGGGTTCTGATAATCATTCCATGACCATATGAACTTTATAATAGCAACAGTAGCAAGTACCGGTTTGCACAGCGGAATGATAATGGAGCGGAATATTCTTAAATGGCCTGCACCATCTATTCTCGCAGCTTCCATATACTCATCGCTAATGCCCGCCATAAACTGACGAAGTAGGAATGTGAAATAAATAGAAAACATCCCCATAAAAATCAGTGATAAGTGGCTATCATAAATGCCTAGCCAGCGAACCAGCATAAACCGCGGAATTAAAGTGGCCTGATCCGGTATAATCATGAACGAAATCAGAGCCGTAAATACAAGACCTCTCCCTCTAAAGCGGAGTTTTGTGAAAGAAAAAGCTGCCATAGTGGAAAAGAGCAATGTGAGACAAGTTACAATTACAGCTATTTTAATCGAGTTGAAATAAATATGAAGAAAGTTTACATTTCCCATCCAAACAGCTTTAAAATTGTACACCACATTAATATTTTTAGGAATCCATTCAATGGGAAATCGCATAACATCCTTTTCAAATTTAAAAGCTGATGAAATCATCCATATAAATGGAACTAAAAAGAATATAGATAACGCACCCATTAAAATGGTAGTGATTATTTTTGAAATATTTTTTCTAATGATAAGCAAGATGATCCCTCCTCCTTATACTCATTCTTCATTTTTAAATTTCCAAGTAACCGCCGTAATGACAGCAATAATAGCAAATAACAGCCAAGAAATAGAAGCAGCGTATCCCATGTTATAATTCACGAATCCTTCTTCATAAATCCGGAACACAATTACTGTAGAAGAATTATCTGGTCCACCTGCAGTCAAATAAGAGATAATATCAAATACTTTAAAAGATCCAATTAACATCGTAATAAACAAGAAGAAAGTCGTCGGACGAAGCAAAGGAATCGTAATTTTGAAGAACTTGGTCATTGAAGTCGCTCCGTCAATTTCTGCAGCTTCATATAGTTCATTCGAGATACTTGTAAGACCGGCCATATAAATAATAATCGTATAGCCAAGTCCTGCCCAAGAAGTGATAATCGCAATTGCGATAAGAGAGGTTTTCGGATCCACAAGCCACTTAGGTGGATTGGAAATTCCTAGATCCATCAGGAACTGGTTAATCGGCCCCAATGAAGGGTGGAATAAGGCACTCCATACGGCTGCTACAGCAATAATGGATGAGATGTAGGGAATGAAAAAGACAACCTTAAAGTAGTCCTTCCAAAACACTTTGTTGTGAATGAGAACAGCTAGTACCAGTGATATGGCAATAGGAACGGGTACCGTTAGCACGGTATAAAGCAGATTGTTTTTCAACGCTTTAATAATGGTTGGATCATGAAACATTTTAATATAATTGTCGATACCGTTAAACTTAATTCCCCCGAGACCTGATAACAAGTCCCACGAAGTAAAGCTCAAATAAAGAGAAAACCCAAGTGCAAATACATTCAGCAATAACATACCTATGATTTCTGGGGCAAGAAACAACCAGCCGATCAAAGCTTCTTTCCGCCTCGGAGTCCAAAATTTTCTTGGCTTCTGTAGAATTTCAGGGTTTGTGATTGGTTTAGCAGCTTCCATTTCGTATCACCTCAACATTTATTAAGTTGATACTAATGATAATAGAAATCCACAGCCTATGAACGATAGATTATGACTTCGTAGGAGCAATATTTTGACTTTCCAAGTCGCTTAAATGCATGGAAAACACAGCCTACGGGTTATTAACCATAGGAACGATAAATAACCTGTACCCCGCTAGTATCGGAGGACAGGTTACTAAAATTATGACTGCAGACCATTCATCTTACATAGGTGTTAATCGTATAATTTGCTTTGTATTCACTGGGAGTCATGCCTATATACTTCTTGAACACTTTTGAAAAATAGGTTCTGTCCGAATAGCCAAGTCCCATAGCTAAAGATTCAATGCTTTGATTAGACGTTTTCAACATTTTTGCAGCAATTTTCATTTTATACTGGTGAACAAAATCCGTGAAATTAACACCCGTCAACCGTTTAAAGTAGCGTGAAAAGTAGCTTGAATTCAGATATAAATAACGTGCCATATCAATGGAGGTAATGTTTTCGGATAAATTTTTATCTAGATATTGTTGAATGACTTGCAATTTCGGTTCTTGGATAACAGGTTCTATTCCCTTCTGCCGGTTTGTCGCAATGTGAATAAGCTTTCTCTCAATCAGTCCCTTAACATCTTGTAAGGTTCTTGCAGAAGACAGGTAGATATAAATTCCCTCATCCGACTTCCATCTTGAGAACATCAAATCAATACTACGAATGAGTGTGGATAAATCCTGAACCAACTCACTTGGCTCCACTCTATTCTCTAGTGCATTCTCTCCTATATGAGCGACGATATTATGGATACTATCAAAGTCGCCTTTCATAATAGCACGCTCAATATCTGATTTATAAGAATCTAGAAATCCTAGCGGATAGGATAAAAACATGTTCTGTAAGAAGATATTCATATTCGTAACCGTAAGCTCATTACTCTTGTAAAACTCATTTTTATACTGAACCACCTGTTGATAGATGGACCCAATTGATTGCAGTTCCATTTTATCGGTCACGGTGACAATACTAAGTTGTAATTTCAGAAATTGAAGACAAAGAGCCTGCAGCTCCTGCATATATTTTTGAAAATTAGGATAGGCATTATTCGCGAGATTATTTCGGTAATTATACAAAATCACTAAGTTCTCTTTTTCCAAAAATGGTGTTATTCCATCATAAGAAGCAGACAGCTCCACTGCGATATTGTGGATGGCATAGAAAATCAATGAAATATTGTTCTGAACGTAGAGCGATTCGTAAGTTGAAAAATGGATATGGACAACCCCCATCATAAACCAGGGATATCCCCATGAGATACCTAGCTGAGCTGCGTACCCCACAGTTGATGTGGGATTAACACCATCAATTACTCTTTGAAACAAGCCTTGTTTGAAAAGCTCACTGTTATAGTTCGATACTTCATTGTCGATCCTCGTTACTTTCATTTTGAGCAGTTGTATGGATTTCCCTAAACTTTGCTCAAGCTGCTCCGCCGTTAATTGATCTTTAAGAAGATAATCATCCGCATTCAGCTTTATTGCCTGCTGTGCATAATGAAAATCCTCATGACAAGTCAAAAAAATGACTCTAATATCTGGTTTCATCTGACGGAAAATAGCTGCAAGCTCGATGCCGCTTTTTTGCGGCAATCCAATATCAGTGATGACGATATCAGGCGATGTTTCTTCAAACATATGCAATGCCTTTGCACTTGAATAGGTAGCCCCCACTACATGCAGCTGGAGTGACTCCCAATCTAACATTTGCTGCAAAAGTCGAATCATAGGGACATCATCATCAATTAACATGACTTTATACATCACCGTTTCACCCCTCCGAAGTATAAACATGTCGATCAATTACAGGAAGATGAAGGAAGGCTGTTACCCCTCCCTGTGCATTTTGATAAAGAGCTAGTGTCGCAGTTGGACCGAATGTTAATCTTGATCTTTGGATCACATTAATTAAGCCGACCCTTTGATAAGAAGAGGTCTGCTCCGAACCGACAGACTGCAGATGATGATTCAATTCCGCTAAATTTTCTTCCTCTATTCCACTTCCATTATCTTCAATTTCAATAACAATTCCATTCTCTACTCTTCTTGCTTGAATCGAAATTTTGGCAGCAGGATTGTCTACCAAACCATGTACGATAGCATTTTCAATTAATGGCTGCAACATCAATTTAGGAATCAATAATTGCTCGAGCTCCGGTTCAAGTTCAACCTCCAACTCAAGCCTCATCTCCGTTCGTATCTTCATAATATCGATGTAATGCCCCAGCAGCACGCACTCTTCCTTCAATGTAGTCCGTTCATTTACCTTCAAATAGGCTCTCAACAAGCTCATTAATGAATCGATGCTTTTGCTGTGCTGAAGATCCTTCTGCAAGATGAGGCTGCATTTGATAGAGTTCAAGGTATTAATTAGAAAGTGTGGCCTAATCTGCATAAACAAAGCCTCAAGCTCCATCACTCTCTTCAGTTCCTGTTCATGCTCAATAGCATTAATGAGCCCTTTGAGTTGATCCATCATCGTGTTTAAGGAGTGACCAAGCTCGGCGATATCATCTTTACCTTTCACCTCAAGCTTTACATCAAGGTTTCCCATACCAAATTGTCGAACCGCACGCTGTAACTTTTGAATTGGCCGGTGCAGTCTCCTTGCAATAAACATAGAAGATATGGAAAAAATAATAAAGAGGAGAATAACGCCGCCAATACCCATATAAAAGGTTCTTGAAATTTTCCCCGTAAAGGTTTCTTTATTCGCTTCATAAACAAGCGTCCAGTCCGTTTTATCCAACGTGACTTCAGAACGTAGAGTATCCCTTTTCGCTGCTGAATCATGCCACTGGAGATCCGTGCTTCCAGCAATAAGATTTCCCCCTGCATCAAAAAGTGCTACTTTACCAAACTCAACTGGCTTCAGAACTTTTTCAAAGTATGATTCTGAAATACCAATAATCAGAACCGATAGATAGCGTTTATCATCATTATCATGAATCACTCTCGCCATATAATAGGTCCCTTCCTTATCGGACTCGTCTTTTACCATACCGAGCCATTGAAGGGTTTCCGGCCTGTTGAGATTAACTTTTTCATATAAATCATCTAGGTTTCTCTTAACTAAATTCAAATCATCCTCATTAGAAGAAATGATAAAGCCTTTTCGATTAACCAGATACATGCGAATGTTATTATTTAAGGGTTTGGATGTAATGAGTGAAAATACTCCCCTTATATTCGTGAAATTTGTGTAATCAGCATACGTATTCAATCGATCTGTATCCGCGAACTTTTTCAAATCTGACCGGACACTCGTATCATTAACAATAAAATGTGAGGCAAACGTAACATCATCAATCGTTTTTCCAATTTCTTCGATAATGACATTCAAGAAGTTATCATTGCTTAACTGAAGCTTCTCAACCATTGTCTCTTTAATGAGAACAAAGGAGATTACCGATACGGTAATGATAGGTACAATAATAAATAGGAGAAATGATATCTGTATTTTTTGATAATAGCTCAACCTAGACATATTTTACCGTGCCTCTTTCAAGTTGCTTTTATTACTATTGTAGCAGGGTAGCTTATCGCCTGTATTTGCATTTCATCAATTGGCATTATTTTATAACTGTAATCTCTTTGATCTCATTCTTTATGGAAATTAACACCACTTCACCGAAAATTTGTGTGCCGTCAACCATGTAAGAGTCAATATGAAGGGAAGGACACCTATGACATACAACAATGATATATGCCTCTGTTGATTGCGGAATCACGATCCGGCATGCTTCTACGCTGCTGTCATCTGCCAACTCACCAGTATAAAGGTAGACTGGCACTTTTTCAACGATAGGCAGGATCGTATCCCCGGCACGTAAAGGGTAAAGAACCTGCATCATAGATGTCGTACCTGATCCAGTCCTCTCGTAGCTCACATATTGGTTAGGCTCCACCAGATTATATTCATAAGAAATAATCCCCTCACTCTGTTCAGCCTTCAATCCAGCAGCCTGGATAGGAATAATACAAAGATTTGCTTCATTCTCATTTGTCGTACGACAAACACCAGTCTCCTGTGATAAGCTCAATTCTCCCGGAGCAAAATGGAAAAACTGCTTAAAGGTATGTTCATTCTGACTCATAAAGCAATCAACCAGAAGCCAAAAATATGGTTTCACAAAGATGATTTTTCTATTGGGGTAGACCGGATCATCCAGATGAATATATCCATTATGACTCCCGCTAACATAATCATAATCCGGCTCGGAAATCCACTCGGTGCCTGTTCTTGAAGCTATTCTCCCAAATTGCCATGTATCGATAATTTCTGTGAATTCAGTATCATCAACTACCGTTGTATTATGGGAGCTGCAATGCTTTAGCTTCTTCCGCAGCGGTGTATGATCCGAGTAATTATATCTTCCCAGATCCGTAAGCAGCTCCTTACCGTACGCATGAATATCTATATGAAGCATATCGGCATGTCCATGTCCTCCTCCAAGAGGACCACAGCGAAAATACATATATAATGCTTGTTCATCCCAGCCAGATCGCATCACATAATGCCCTGAATGTTCAAACGCATAAGATAGCAGAGGCGGTATTTGAGCAGGGCATTCCTCGTAATAACGAATACCTTCTAGTCCGAAATTCCATGCTTGATCAAAATCAATTCTGTCGTATCCAGCGAACCGAAACATGGGATCCTTGAATAAGATCGCAGCAGCCGTCATTATCGAACGAATATCATTATTATCGCTATCACCAAGCATCACCTGTCTATGATCCGGTTTTGCCCAGTAGAGGGAGGCAGCAGCCAAACTCTTTACCGAGCTAGTAAAACCAGACTCCATTGTCATTTCATTATTTCGAGCAAGAATCATGATATCTAGGAAGCAGTTTAGCACCTCATGATGATAAGTAGGGGACTGCTCCCAATGAATGCCGTCCTTCATCACTTGTAGTCGAGACGTTTCTCTCAGCCTCTCAACGGTTAACTGCTGCCAGTAAAGTGTTCGTTTAAATTCCGGCATGAATACCGACACTTGGAATAATCCACTGGTTTCAAGAACTCCCCAATTGCTAATGTTTTTCCAGCCTGTGAATGAAGAGGATAAATACTCAGCATGCTCATAGAGGGAGACTAGCATCTTTGCGAATAGACGCGGCGTTATAGCCGGACTTTCTATTAAATAAGGCAGCGTCTTGATCCAATTACTACAGCGCAATCCCGCTTCGATAGAGCGCCAAGTTAACGTACTCGCAGTCTGCGCAAAAGGAACAGGATTTCGATCTATCCAATCTTCTAATTGTAGACTAAAGGTATTGGCATATTTCTCATCTCCGGTTAGCTGATAGGCTTGTCCAAGCGCAATCCAGTACCGATGTCGATTGAGCATGTAAGGCCATTCCACATCACTGTCCGGAATATGATTCCAATCTATTAGACCATCAAAGCTGACAGGAACGCGGGTACGCTCCATATCCCACTGGAAACGGAATAGGAAGATTTGGGATACCACCTCATCCGCAGTTTGCATCACTTCCTGCAATTCTTCTGAACCATGTACACTTACATAATCGGTAATCTCTGCTATTTCTCTCTTATGCAGATACATCCTTGGTGATGTACGGTCTATAAAATATTGCTTTAATACCGTAAATGCATCCTCAAGCCGATTCTGAAGGACGGCTTTCTTTACCTCTTCTAACCCCTGATAATCTAGATTTAATAGGTTAAATATGCTCTCTTCATAATGAGATTGGTTATTTACGTTCATACCAATAACCTCCCATACCCTTCTCAAGCCTCATAAGCGCTTCCAGATAGAAATAATCCCCCCAGATCATATAATCATCTGGTGACAATCCTCCATGCACATAATACGATCCATGCTTAAGCAGTCCCTCTGCGTCTTCTTCTCCGATGGTAGCGTATCCCTGAACGAGTGAGGTCATCGATTTCTCAAGTTTTTCTTGGAAATAGAGACGTTCAGGATCTTGTTCCTCCATGTGGGATATAAGCTCTAATAAACCCGCAGCCACAATCGCAGAAGCCGAACTGTCTCTGAACGTATCTTTCCCTACAGGAGCATTAAAATCCCAGTAAGCTACATGGTCATCTGGCAAATGTTCAAGGAAATAACGAGCTAGGCGCTTTGAGGTTTCGAGGAACTTGAGATCCTTCGTGTAGCGATAAGAGAGCGCGAATCCATATACACCCCAAGCTTGCCCTCTTGTCCAAGTTGATCCATTCGTATAACCTTGATGCGTCGCTCCTCCGATTGGTTCACCTGTTTCCGGATTAAAGAAGAACGTGTGATAGGAGCTGTCATCCCCTCTTACTAGGTACCGCCTTGATTTTTCTGCTTGTGCAAGAGCTGCCTCCCAATAGGATGGATTTCCCGTCTGTTCGCTCGCCCAATACAACAAGGGAAGGTTTAACAGACAATCGATTATGATCCGGCCGCCCTCTTTAACATCTCCCTTTTGCCCCCATGCTTGAATATAGCCGCCAGGTTCACACCACCGATTCATAAGCAAATCAGCTGCTTGCAGCGTTAACTGACGGGCTGAATCATCCTTTTCCACAATCCATTGTGCTTTGGAGGACAGAGAGTATAAAAAACCGATGTCATGATGATCGAGCACAACGTGATCTTTCAATCGTTTATGAAAGCTTGTAACCGACTTTTCCGCAGCATCTCGAAACCGTTCGTCTTTTGAATATTCATAGCATAACCAAAGCATCCCGCTCCAGAAGCCATTGGTCCAATCATTATTTTCATTCAATTCATATTTTCCATTGCTGCTAACATGAGGAAATTCATCCTCGAATCTCACTATATTTTTTAGCGTCTTTGCAATAGCATCTTCAATAGCTGTTTTCCACATGATGCTAGACCCCCTTCAATTATCATTTTCTTATTTAAACCCAATCATAGCGAAAGAATGTTAGATTAATGAGTATGAATTTTTGCAGGAATGTGCATTATTTTGACTTTTTTTCAGGAAATTCGAAGAATCAATCATCGGAATATAAAAAAAGGCTTCCAAAGTCGCTTTCAAGACTTTAGAAACCTCTTATTGACCCTAAATACTAATAGAGTCTAACCATCTAGCCATGCATAGGTGTCACTCTTTTAGAAGCTTAATAAGGTACAGGGCACCAGGCGGAATCACAAATTGATAGGTATAATTAGTCCATTCAGCCAATACAAGTTTGTCTTCCAGATCTCGAACCTCAAGCCGTACATGGCTATAAATAGCAATCTTCCCACCGACCTCGGTACGAATCTTGGCTTCCTTTAGCTGTCCATCCAACCATTCAACATCAACAATGAACCCTCCCCTTGCCCGTAGGCCTGTAATACTGCCAGAGGGCCATTCGGAAGGAAGTGCTGGCAGCAGAACAATCTCTCCTCCATGCGATTGCAGTAACATCTCTTGAATAGCAGCTGCTCCTCCAAAGTTAGCATCAATCTGAAAGGGTGGATGATCACCAAATAAATTGGGATGAACGGCTTTACGCAATAAATCCTGCAAGCTCTTATGGGATTTATCTCCTTTACCTAGCCTCGCCCAGAAATTCGCTATCCAGGCCTGACTCCATCCTGTATGACCGCCTCCATGCGCCAATCTCCTCTCGAGGGTGCACTGAGCGGCTTCACCTAATTCAGGCATTCGATGAGCCATAATTTGTTCACCTGGATGCAGGGCGAAGAGATGTGAAATGTGGCGATGTCCAGGCTCCGCTTCCTCATAATCGATAGCCCATTCCATAATCTGACCGTGCTGACCAATCTCCGGCTTAGGAAGTCTGCTCCGAGCCTCCATCCATTCAACTTGAAGCAATGGATCAAGATCAAGAATTTCCGCTGACTCCATACAAGCGCTAAATAACGCATACAAAATCTGAGAGTCCATGGAAGGGCCAACACATAACGACCCGATTATTCCACTTTCTGATATATAACTGTTTTCTGGAGAAAGGGATGGTGCGGTTACAAGTCTGCCATTGTCATCTTCGATCAGATAATCGAGAAAAAAGAGTGATGCTTCCTTTAGCACCGGATATGCTCGTTCACGTAAAAAAGTTTGAGTACCGTTGTATCTGTAATGCTCCCATAAATGAAGGGCAAGCCAAGCACCCCCTGATGGCCAGAAGATTGCTGGAACCCACGCACTGAAAATTCCTGTTTCCGCCCATAGGTTGGTTACGGAATGTGCTACAAAGCCTCTTGCATCATATAATTTACGCGCCGTTTCTCGACCGTTAACCACCAACCGATCGATCAAATCGAACAGCGGCTCGTGACATTCCGGTAAATTGCCAGTCTCCGCTATCCAGTAATTCATCTGCAAATTGATATTTAGATGAAAATCTGATTCCCAAGGAGGTGTGAAGCTTTCATTCCATATTCCCTGTAAATTAGCCGGTAAGCTGCCAGGTCTTGAGCTTGCAATAAGCAAATAGCGTCCGTAATGATAGAACAGCGCTTCAAGACCTAGATCGACATGACCCTGCTGATAATGCAATAGCCTCTCAGAGGTAGGCTTTTCTGCAAGCTTAAGCTCATCCTTAGTATCAGAGCCTAATGTCAGTAAAACTCTAACGAATAAATGACGATGATTCTGTACATGCCTATTCCTAATCTCTTCATATGGCAATGAAGCAGCGAGCTCCGCCTGTTTGAGCGCCTCTTTGTATGGGTCAGCGCATCGGAACGAGGTCTGTGCCGCTATGATTAAAGTAACAGAATGGGCTTGGCGAATATCTAAATAGTTCCCAATAGTCTGCATCTCGCCTCCATCCACGACAGCTTGCAATACAGCTGCGTAATGAATGCCGTCAGGCCCGCATTGTCCCTTCATTGTCAAGATGCCGCATGCCTCACAGCCAAGTTCTCCCTCGAATGGCCTTCGGCTCAAACGAGCCGTCAACGTAAGAGCAGCCTGATGCGAAGCTGTCAGTCGAATAATCAAAACTTGATCTTCAGCACTTGAAAAGACCTCCCGCCGATAGTGAATAGGCTCAGACTTATATTCAGACTTATATGCAATAGTGTTGATGCCGGATTGAAGATCTAACTCTCGCTGATAGTCTGAGGCGTTGTGATGACCCTCCATCTTAATCATTAAATCACCTAGCGGCTGATAAGGTCCAAAATAATGCGGAGCATTGGTCATATTCAATAAGGCTAATCTTTCTGCTTCCTGCGGTTCTCCTTCCAGCAATAAGCGTCTAATTTCCTTAAGATTTCCTATGGATGCTGGATTATCATTCCCTATTGGACCTCCATACCAGATTGAATCTTCATTTAATTGAATTCTTTCGGTCCCAGTACCACCGAACACCATGCCGCCCAAGCGTCCATTGCCGATTGGAAATGCCTCAGTCCAAGCATTAGCAGGACGTTTCTCCATTAATCTATCATAATTAATCCCCATATCTATCACTCCTGATTAGTCCGTTCCGAACGAGGAACGAATATCTTATCATCCTTGTATTGTTGATATATGTGGCAGTATTAATTCTACTATAGAGCAAACGGTGACAAATCAAAGGTGGAATAATGACTTTGGGCAAGTAAAATTTTGACTATCTGAATCTTTATCTAAAGCTTCCATTTCTAATTTTTTGACGTTGTGAACACAACCTGATCTATAACTCCATATTCGTTTTATTCTATACTTTTCAATGATTCAATCATATTGATTTGGGACACTTTTCTCCGAAGCAGTAAATTAGAGAGAAAGGTAAGTAAGAACGCAAGAATAATAGAAATCAACATGATAGATATATTTAATTTATCTGGGATTTGCTGATGGGGACTCGATAGTGCCTTGATAATAATGGTATATATATAACCGCTTATCGGCAAAGCTACAATAACCGCAAAGGCGGTTAGTATGATGTTTTCCAAAAAGATAAGTTCCCTTATTTTATTTTTTTGATAGCCTAATACCTTCAGTGTTGCAAGCTCACGATTCCTTTCATAAATATTTATGGAGGATATCGTATATATAGCGCCAAAGGAGAGTATGACGGCACAAATGATAAACATAATGAATACAAAACTGTTTTGTTTCAAAATATATTGAGCTGTTTGCTTTAGATCATTTTTATCTGCAATTGTATCTACATGTTGATCTTTTTCAAAGAAGTTACGAACGCTTATCAGATCTGCAGAGCTATTTGCTTTAACTAAAAGCGAGGTTGGACTGTAATCTATGTCAAAGCTCTTTATATATTCTGGTGTGCTATAAAATGATGGATTCGTATACTGATTAGATATTTTTAAAACATTCATTTCTACCAATTTATTGTTAAGCTCTGGCGCTGTGAACTTTATTTGGATGGTATCGCCTTCTGCAATATGATATTTGTCAGCGTAAGATTTGGGTATGAGCACACCATTCCTTTCTATATTTATCCCTTTGTCATTTTCGTCAAAGAAATGAATAAGATCGTTTTCTTTTTCAGTAACAACTAAAGTGGCATTTTCTTTGTCATCATCTTTTATTAATGCAACAGGAATGGTGGATAACTCATGACTATTTGCAATACCGGAGGGGAGTTTTATCGTATCAGAAGAGGTTCCCATCGTATAATCTACTCTTAAATCATAGGTATACACATCTTCAACTTGGTTAGCTACTTTTATCAAAGCCATCTGGGTACCAAAAGCAGTTATCAATAAAACAGTACTTGCAACAACACCAACTGAACTCACTAAAGCTTTTTGTTTATTTAAAAATATATTTCTCAAAATGAGTTTGTAGCTGTAGGAAATATGACTCCAAATACCCGGAATCCTTTCTATAAATAGCTTCTTCATCTTCTTAGGTGGTTTAGGACGCATAACCTGGGCTGCACGTTCTTTTAATAGGGTTCTACCACTTAAGTAACAAGACAGGACTCCAAAAGCACTAGAGAAAATAATGGGAGGAATGATAGAAAATAATGAAAGTGAAAATGTAATGTCAGGCAGAGTGTAGGATCTTGCATTCGACGCTGTTATAAATGGAATAAATACTATAGCTGCAATCACATAACCTAGGATAGAACCTATTATACCTGCCAGCACAGGGTATCCCATGTAATGCAGCATGATATTTCTGTTTCTTACACCCAAAGCCTTCATAATACCTACTTGATTTCTTTGAGAATCTATTATCCTCGACATGGTAAGGAATAGGATAACCGCTTCAATCAAAAAAAGAAATAAAGGTATAACCTTACTCATCAATTTATTATTATAAATCGTTTGATTGATTTGAGAATAATTGAAAGTTCGTTCTTTACTTACTTGACTCAAATAAGGGAGTTGTTTGGATTGTAATTCAATGGATTGACCTAATTTATCAATATCGTAACCCTCTTGAGCATCGATTATGATTTCATTATAGTAAAAGCCGTCTGCGATTTCAGGTATTGTCACTTCGGCAATATACGCTACTCCGTAGGCTTTATGGTCTTGCGTTTCGTTCTTTTTTGCATGTTCAACGTTCTCAATCAAGCCGCTAATTGTAAAATTAAAACTTCTTCCATTCATATTTATACTGATCCTATCACCGACTTGAAATTGATGTTCTATTGCATAATAGGAATCCAATACGATCTCATCCTGTTTTGACGGGATACTCCCCTTTATTATCATAGGTGTATTTATTTCATTTTTTACAGGAATCGAATGAATTTTTAATAAAGCTTTATAATCGTCAAAAGCTTGCGTGGCATCAAAGGTATAACGTCCTTCTATTTTATTGATACCTCTGATTTCGCTTAAACGAGCCACATCATGGGTGGAAATTTGGGTGTAATATACATTCAAATCACTTAAATGATGCTCTTTAAAGTAAACCTTCGTATAGGAGCTAAGATTATCGCTCAACGTTACCAGCCCTGTATAGAAAAAAGCTCCTACTGCGATAACCAAAACCAAGGCTATAAGTTGTCCTATAGATTGTTTAATATCCCTTAATAATTTCAATATTAATTTCATAATCACCACTCAATCCCTTCAACACTTTGTTTTTCATCATTAATGGTAACGCTCTCTATCATTCCGCTTTTAACCCTTATCACTTTATCAGCCATCGGAGCAATTGCGGAATTATGTGTGACTACAACGACGCACTTTTTCGTATCCCTGTTCAAATCTTGAAGAAGCTTTAAGACGGACTTTCCTGTCACATAATCCAAAGCTCCTGTTGGTTCATCACAAAGTAACAGTAAAGGATTTTTGGCAACAGCTCGCGCGATAGCAACTCTTTGCTGTTCTCCTCCAGACAGTTGGGAAGGGAAGTTTTTGATACGCTCTTTTAATCCAACCTTATATAAAATATCTTTAGCATCCAGATGGTTTTTACATATTTCCGTCGCAAATTCAACATTCTCTAGAGCGTTTAAATTCGGAATTAAATTATAGAATTGAAATACAAAGCCAACTTTTTTACCACGATATTCTGTTAATTTGTTTTCGCTCAATCTTGTGATTTCATGATCACCAACAAGCACTTGACCTGAGGTTGCCGTATCCATACCGCCCAGTATATTCAAAATTGTACTTTTACCGGCACCGCTTGCACCTAAAACAACAACGAATTCTCCCTCTGTTATGGAAAAATCAACACCAGCAAGGGCCTTAATCGTCACTTCACCTATCTTGTATTCTTTCGTTACGTTTTTGAATTCAATTAGCTTTTTCACTTCTTCCATCTCCTCGTTTTCTATTTTTTAGAACTTGGTTTGACGCTACACTACTGATGCTCTGATGAGGGCAGTGCCCAAATGTCGTCATGTTCGGATCAGCTTCTTACGCTATTTTTCCATCTTATACCAAACAAAAGAATTCACTTCCCTCAGTCGATGTATTTTGCGATCGGTCTCCAGAAGGAGTTTGATCTCGTCTCCGTTATGATATTGCCAAGAGAATAGGATGAACAAACTTGCTCGCAAAAAAAAGGAGCAGCCTCTATAGGGCTGCTCCGCTTGAATCATTACTCTTTAACTAAATCCCTAACAAAAAATCACATTCCTCCTGTTACCCTATAGAGCGCTGCTGAGTCGATGCATCACTTAAACGCAACCAAGTATCAAACGTTCTTGATCCCTGTTGTAATTCTATCACTCTTGCACCAATTGGAATATCCGTATCCCATACAATATAGCTTGAAGAGCGTCCATAACAAAGGCGAATCCCATGATGCTCGCCCCAATAATCATTACCGTGATCATGCCCTGCAAAGGTCCCCATGACATCGCCCAGCTCTACCATTGCGGCGAATAAACCGCTGTTGATGCGAGGGCAAGAAACCCCTTCTCTCTTTTCGCCGTGACAGTCAGCCGTATCCCATACCTCTTGATACTCCGGCAGTGGAATATGGAAGAAAGCCAGGGAAGGAATAGGTTGACCTCCATTCTGATCCTTGAATGCCACCGATTGTGCCGCATACCAGTCAATTTGATCTCTGCGAATCCAATCGTACCCAGGAACCTGTGGGAGCGGCGAATAACTTCCACTATCCAAAAAATATAAAACTGCCGCTATGCGTTCATCATTTCCACGTATTTTCAACACATAATTACCTACGCCGCTGACATGCTCAGCCGTCCGTTCAGCAGCGCAATAGCTATGGCTCAGTTGAATGTCCATCAGCTGTTCCCGAGTGATTCCTGCTTCCGAGTCGTGATTGCCGAATATAGCAACCCACGGAACGTTCAGCTCTTCCATAGTCGATACTACATTCCGGAATGACTGCTCTGGATCGCTGCAGCGCAAACTGCCAATAACGTCGCCGGCAAATACAACAAGATCAGGCTGCTCCGCATCAATGACGGTTCGCATCATGTTAGCCGTTCGTTCATTAAGCTCGGCGGCATCGTCCATATACTCGGTATCAGAAAACTGAACAATTTTGAATGTACCGTCGGTACGAAACCTTAACGCTTTATCCATTTCCAATCTCCCCTTCATAAAACGTTCTTAGACCAACATGCACAAATAATCCAAACTCCCAGGATTGATACTCGAGCTGTTTCGAGGTTGGTTTAATGTTAGAATTTGCTCTCATCTTTTGCACCTCATCTTCATGAATGGAGTATTTTTATTCGCACTAGGAAATAATCCAATTCCTGATACCCTGCCTCTAGAGCAATTTCATATACTTTTTTTATCGGAATAAAGTAAAAACTCTTTAGCCTTTTCCATGCGCACGTTCAACAAATAATCATTAAAGGGGATGCCTCCTTCGGCCTTAAACAGCCTGCCTAACTCGAACCATTATCGTAATGACCGAGTTCTCACCATTATGAAAACTCTATCCATTGTCAAACTGCTATTTTTATCGCTCCAATCCTTACTTTTTCTTTATTAAATGTGGTTTTATGATAATTTTTTTGAAATCTGAAAAGCATGACTAATTGCTGCTAAAGACAAAAAAAGAAGCCAGACCGATAATGAATCGACCCAGCCTCCTATTTGTTTCAATGTTATCTTCAAGCATACGTTCGTGTTATAAGACAGCTTCCGCAGTCTCGAACTGGCTATTGTACAAATCAGCATAGAAGCCGTTCGCCGCAAGCAGCTCTTGGTGATTACCGCTCTCGATAATATCGCCGTCCTTCATGACCAGGATGATGTCGGCGTTCTTAATCGTGGACAAGCGGTGTGCAATAACGAAAGATGTTCTTCCCGCCATCAGCCGGTCCATCGCTTCCTGAATCAAAAGTTCCGTTCTCGTATCGACAGAGCTCGTCGCCTCATCGAGGATGAGCAGCGGAGCGTTAGCAATGAGCGCTCTTGCAATGGTGATGAGCTGCTTCTGACCTGCGGAAAGGTTCACTTGCTCGTTCAATATCGTGTCATAACCATGCGTTAACGTCCGGATAAAATGGTCAATGCCTACGGCTTTGCAAACGGCCTTCACTTGGGCATCGGTAACCCCCTGCTTGTTGAAGACGATATTTTCTTTGATCGTCCCCTCGAACAGCCATGTATCCTGAAGCACCATACAAAACTGCTCATGAACATTTTCCCGAGGAAGCTCATGGATCGGAACGCCATCGATGGCGATTTCCCCACCGTTCAGCTCATAGAATCGCATCAGCAAATTAACAATTGTCGTCTTCCCTGCACCCGTCGGCCCAACGATGGCGATCTTCTGACCGGGCAAAGCACGGGCCGAGAAATCGTGAATGATGAGCTTATTCGGATCATATCCGAAGGAAACGTTCCGGAACTCGACCTGCCCCTTAACATCCTTAAGCACCTTCGATTTATGCTTCTCGTCCTCGAGCTCCTTCTCTTCCAAAAATTCAAAAACACGTGCGGCTGCAGCTGCAGTCGATTGCAGACTTGTCGCAGCCTGTGCAATTTGCCCTAAAGGCTGCGTGAACAGCCGGACATATAGCATGAAAGCGACGATAACACCAAAAGAAATATGACCATTCATCGCTAATGCTCCGCCGACGATACAGACCGACACATAGCCGAAGTTTCCGACAAACATCATAAGCGGCATCGTCAAGCCAGATAAAAATTGCGACTTCCATGAGCTTTCATATAATTTATTATTAATTTCATTAAAGGTTTCTTTCGCCTTCTGTTCTCCATTATAGACCTTAACGACATCATAGCCCGAATATATTTCTTCGACATGGCCATTCATCGCACCAAGGTTCGCCTGCTGGTGAACGAAATGCGTTTGCGACTTTTTGATCATCACGGTCATGAAAGCAAATCCTAGAAACGTTGAAATGATCGCTGTCAACGTCATCCATACGTTCGTATAGAACATCATAACCAAGGAGCCGACGAGCATCGTAACGGAAGTGACCAGCATCCCCACGCTCTGATTCATCGTTTGCCCGATCGTATCGATATCGTTCGTGACGCGGCTCAGTACGTCGCCGTTGCTGTTGGAATCGAAATATTTTAACGGAAGCTTGTTGATCTTCTGTGAGATGCGCGTACGCAAGCTTCTCGTTACCCTCTGCGTTACCGTAGCCATAATATAACCTTGGAAGAACGAGAAAATAACGCTTAATCCGTAAAGAACGGCAAGCAGTATGCCGATGTTGCGAATCGCATTCATGTCGATTTCGCCCATTAACCCTTTGGTAATATGATCCGTCATGTCTTTCAACTTGCTTGGCCCGACAATTGTAAATATCGTGCCCACAACGGAAAGCAGCAGAGCCATGACAATAAGAGGAATGTACGGCTTGCAATACGCGACGAGCTTGCCCATTGTGCCTTTGAAATCGATGTTTTGCTTGGTAGCGACCTGTTGTTTAGCCAATTTCAAGCTCCTCCTTCGATAACTGAGAGTTCGCGATCTGACGATATACCTCGCAGGTCTGAAGCAGCTCTTGATGTGTGCCTCTTCCTACGATCTTGCCTTCGTCGAGTACGAGTATGAGATCGGCTTCCTTGATCGTTCCGATTCGCTGCCCTACAATCAGGTTGGTAGCTCCGGCTGTTTCTTGCTTCAACATGGAGCGTAGTTGGCGGTCGGTCTTGTAATCAAGCGCTGAGAAGGAATCATCGAAAATGTAAATGTCAGGCTTACGGTAGATAGCCCTAGCGATGGATAACCGCTGCTTCTGGCCGCCGGACAAGTTCGAGCCGCCTTGCGAGATACTGCCCTCGTACCCGCCTTCCAGCTTCTCGACAAACTCTTGGCCCTTGGCGATCGCTACCGCTTTCTTCACATCATCCGCCGACCCTGCCACTCGCCCATTGTCGCCATAGGCGACGTTGGACGTCACAGTTCCGCTGAACAATACGGCTTTCTGAGGAACGTAGCCGAGCTTGTTATGTAGATCTCTCAGTGCATACTCCTTCACGTTTATGCCCCCAACAAGCACCTCTCCATCTATCACATCGTAAAACCTCGGAATTAAGTTCATCATTGTACTCTTACCGCTGCCCGTGGAGCCGATGAACGCAACCGTCTCTCCCCTGCGCGCAACGAAGCTGATATCCCTAAGCACATATTCATCCGAATCCGCATACTTGAAGCTGACATTCCGGAATTCAATCTCTCCTGCTTTCGCGGCATTAGTCGATTTCGAATTGCCATCCTTGATGCTTGGTTCCGTATTTAATACTTCCATGACACGCTTGGCAGCAACCGACGCCCGCGGCAGCATGAAGAAAACCATCGATAACATCATAAAGGCCATGACAATCTGCATGGCATAGGAAGAGAAGATGACCATGTCGCTGAATAAGCCTAGCCTAGCCACTGTATCCGCACCATTGATCAGATAGGCGCCGATCCAATAAATCGCCAAGCTTAATCCGCTCATGATCAGACTCATAACCGGCATCATTAATGCCATTAATCGGCTTGTGAACAGATTTGCATCGGTTAACTCCCGATTCGCGTGATCGAACTTCGCTTCTTGGCTCGGTCCCGCATTATAAGCACGAATGACTCGCAGACCATGAAGCCCTTCCCTCGTTACTCGATTCAGTTGGTCCGTTAATCCTTGAATCATTCTGAACTTCGGCATGGCGAACAAAATAACGATCGCGATCATAAAAAGAAGCAGCGCAACCGAAATGCCGGACGATAGCGTCCATTGCCAACTCTTGCTTGAGATTTTCACAATTGCCCAGCCTGCCAAAATAGGCGCTTTAATCATTACTTGCAGCCCCATCGCTACGATCGTTTGTACTTGCGTAATATCGTTCGTGGAACGCGTAATGAGGCTTGCCGTCGAGAATTGGTTCATCTCCGCCATTGAGAACGATTCAACCTTGTCGAAGAGCAGGCTCCTAAGCCTCTTAGCGAGTGATGCGGCGCTCTTCGCAACCAAATAGACAACGATGAAGGATGCAATTAAGCTTCCAATGGCACACAGCATCATATAGGCGCCTGGCTCCCATACCTGGCTTAAGGAGCTGCCTTCCGTCTGCACCAGCTTGGTGATTTCTGCCAAATAATCAGGAAGCTTGAGATCGAGCCATACTTGGAACACGATAAATGCTGTGCTGATGATGATAAACCAAACATTTTTGGGATTAAAATACTTCAAAATCTTTATCATTTATCGAACGCTCCTTCTCCAAGTTGTTAGCCATAAAACTGTAAGCCTGCTAACAATATTACATTATTTAAAGCCGTCCTAACAACTTTGACGACTAGTCTAGATTCTTTTTGATTTTATCGAGCACGTTAAAAAAAGTATCCATCTCCTCTTGCGATAGTCCTTTCTTTAATTCACACTCCAATTCTGCGTATTTTAATATAATCGATTTATGGTATTCGATGGCTAGAGGCGTAAGAATAATCCTCTTTAACCTTGCATCATGGGGGACAGATTGTCTCTTTATGAGATTGTTTTTCTCCATCAATTGCAAAATCTTACTCGCGGTCGAACGTCGGATCGTGAAATGGCTCTCAAAATCGCGTTGGAAAACCTCCTTGTCCTGGTTATCGACAAAGTACTTCAGAACCCATCCATGCATGCCGGTCAATTGATCGCCATATTTTTGATTCATAAACCCGCTAACCTGTCTCTGCAGCATATTTCTTAGCGTTCTAAGTTCTAGCGCAACCGATCTGTCTGCGTTCATTTCGACCTCCCTTTTTCGGTATTTAATTCCATATCTAGCTTCATTTTAACACACTATTTGTTAGGCAACCAACATAATTTCGACTACTTGAATTCAAAAAAAACAGCATCTCTACCGTTTCTGATTAAACGTATATGGAAAGAGCGCATCGCTGACAGCGATGCGCTCTTTCCACATTAGACATTGATTTACGGAGAAAGGGCTAGCGGATCGCCATTTCGGATGGCCGCCGCAATTCGAGGATCTGGCACCGTCCCCAGTTCCTGCTTGAGCATTTGCTCAAGACTGCGGTACTGGCGAACCGCCTCGTTCATCCTCCCATTCGCCATATAGATACGGATCGCTTCTAGGCTAATATCTTCCCGAAGCGGATCGAGCTTTAAAATCGCCTCAAAATAATGCAGAGCATAATTTGGTTGACCACACTCCGAATAATGTTTTCCCGCCTGTTCCAACAATTCAATGAATTCGCGCTCAAGCTGCCTGCTCTGAGAGATAGCCCACTCATATCCTTTGCTTTTCAGAAAGGCCCCTGTATATAGGTCTTCCGCTTGTCTGATCAGATTCAGTGCGCTAATACCTTGTTCCTGCCTGATTTGCTTAACTAACCGCTTAAACTCGTATAGATCGCATTCCATATGCTCCTCTTCGATCCATATTTCCTTGCGATAAGCATTAATGGGATTTTTCAATTGGCTTTCACTGATTGCCTTTCGAATATAATACAGGGTGGAATTTAGATTTTTAATTGCCTTTTCCTGTTCAAGCCCGCTCCATAACGTATCAATAATTTCTTCACGACTCACTTTGCCCTTATAAATCAGATAGACAAGCAGCTCTTCTGTTTTGGGACTTCTCAGTCTCAACAGACTCCGGCTCTCGTCCTGCCGATGCAGTTGCAATCCGTTGAACATTCGGACAGAAAGCAATGATTCAGAAACCTTGACGGCAGTCTTGCTTCCGGCGCGCTCCAACGTACGGGCTACACGCTCAGTCGTAACGGGCTTCATCAAATAATCGAGCGCGTTCATGTCGAAGGCCTGAACGGCATATTCATCGTAGCCGGTTACAAATACGATATGAATCTCTTGATCATGGGATCTAAGGCGTGCACTTAAGGACATCCCGTCAATCTCAGGCATCGAAATATCAAGAAATACGATATCAAGCGGATTCTCTCTTGCGTAATCGTAAGCCTCCAGTGGATTGAGGAACGTTCTGCATACATCGACAGTTCCGCTTTCAGACAAAATTCTATTTAATCGTTTTACTGATAACAACTCATCATCCACGATAATGGCTCGCAGCATTAGTCACCTCTCCAATCGGTTGCGCAGCTGTACCGGAATGTCGAAAGAAATCGATGTCCCGATCCCTTCACGGCTGCTAATATGAATCTGATGTCCATAGATCAACTTGATACGCCTGTCGATATTCCATAATCCGACGCCTCTGCGCTCTCCATTCGTTCTTAATATCTCCTCAAGCTTCTGCTCGCTCATTCCGCGTCCATTGTCCTCAACATGAAACCTGACCGTTCCACCCTGTTCCGTAATCGTAATGTTGACTTTCCCCCCCGCCAAATTCGACATCAACCCATGACGAATCGCGTTCTCCACCAGAGGCTGAAGAATAAGCGGAGGAATCAGAACCATCAGATTCGCGTTCACATCATAGTCCACCTGCAGGCGGTCGCCGAACCGAGCCTGCTCGATATGAACGTAAGCCTCAACTAGCTTCAGTTCACTATCCAGTGTCGTTAACGAGTCCAATTGCTTAAAGTCGAAGCTGCTACGCAAATATTGCGAGAGATGCAGCGTCAATTCCTCAGCGCGTTCCGGCTCGTCCACGCATAGTTCGGCTATAGAATTGAGGGCGTTGTAAAGAAAATGTGGTTTGATCTGAGAGCGCAGGAAAGCCATTTCAGCATCCCTGGCTGTTTTCATAGAAGCCTTCAAGCGGGTCAAGCTTCTTACTCGTGCCATCAACTCCTCCGCTTCAAACGGCTTTCCAACAAAATCATTGGCTCCCATCTCCATCGATACTTTCATATCGTTGACTCTATTCTTAGCCGTTAGCATCAAGACGGGGAGTTCGAAGATCGAATACCTTTCCCTAATTTTCCGGAGCACCTCATATCCCGACATATCAGGCATTGAGATATCCAGAAGCACCAGGAAGAAATCCGATCGCCTTGCGATCTCTTCAAGCGCCATTTCTCCTCGATTCACAACTACAAAAGAGTAGCCTTCCAGTTTCAAAAGATTGGTCATAGACTGTAAATTGGCAAAATCATCGTCTACAACAAGAATCGTCTCATCAATGTCGCCTGTCACGCAGAACGGATATTCCGTGAGAACATGCAGCGCATCCGTCTCTGGTACATCGGCCAGACGGATCTTGACGGTTCTGTCACCTTTCATAACCAGCGGCAGCGTAAACCTAAACTCAGAGCCCTGCCCTGGAGCAGAATCTACGTCAATCGTGCCGCCGTGCAGTTCGACCAGTTTCTTCGTTATACTGAGTCCAAGTCCTGTCCCTGCATCTGGAGAAGGGATATCATCGGCAACTTGCTCGAAAGCCTGAAATATTTTACTCTTCATATGCTCCGCAACACCGATTCCCGAATCACGCACGCTCACCTCAACGTGATTCCGGGCCAATCTAGCGTTAACTTCCACAAAACCCTGATCAGTGAACTTGATCGCGTTCCCAATTAAATTATGTAAGATTTGCTGAAGCCGATTGCCATCCGCATATACCGGCGGCAGCGTGACATCCACTTTATTCACTATCGCTATCTCTTTGCCACCCAGCAGGAAGGAATGCATGCGAATGACGGAATCGACGGCTGGAGCAAGATCTACTGAGCTGCGATACAACGCAATATCTCCATGCTTTAGTTTGGAGTAATCGAGCAAATCATTAACAAGCAGGCTTAACCTTCTTCCGCTGCCCATAACAATGGCAAGATTCCGGGCTTGTCCCGCGTTCATCGGCCCCTCTGCACCTTTAATCAATGTATCGGTAATGCTTACGATCGCATTCAATGGCGTCTTCAACTCATGGGATGTATCAGACAGGAAGTCATCCTTAATTTTGTCCAACTGAACCAATTGATTTTTCATCTCGTTGATCGTGTGATAAGCCTCAAAAAAACGGAGCACAATGAGACAGATCATGATGAGATTAAAGAACACGATATAAAACTGGCAAAGCCACAGGCTTTCTTTCCAGGATAAAGCAAGCAAAATAATGTCCAATGAATACAGGTTGATAGTCAAAATCGCTACGAACCACAACAAGGATTTGATTCGGTCTCTCCCTTTGCTTTTAACATATAACGCGGCAACTTTAACCAGCATCCAAATCAACATAAACTCATATATGCCGACGACATATCCTTGAAAGGACATATACGTGTGCATTGGCAGTATGACAATCAGAACCACAAAACTGCCTAGCACAACAGTTATTAATTGAATAAGCTTCCATGAAATCAGACTTTTTTGCATTTGATAGAAGACAATAGCCAGTATAATTAAACAAACAATAGAGGATATATCCTTCGATTTATATAAAACCTGAAACGGCAAATCGGGTAAAAGCAGTAAAAGAGACCTTTCTCCAATCAGTCCGTGATAAATCGAAAACAACGTACAGATGAACGAAAACGCCAGCAGCAAATAATCCTTCCTATGAAACATCATCGCTACAGCGAAGCAAATGAGGTAAATAAGAGCCAATGTCCCCAGTATCGCAAGAATAACGAACTCACCCATCAGAGTCTTATTCTCATGCCCCACCATCGCCGACTGTTCCCCGAAAAATAGCGAGAGTGGAATACCACCGTTAATATAATCGTAATTGGAAACTTGTACGATAATCTCGATTTCTCCTTGCTCGGATGCAAAAAAGCCCAACTGTGGAACATTCCCCGACTGGTACTGCGCAGGCTGCATTGTCGTCTTGCCATCTTCCAACAAACGATGTCCATTGACAAAGATGACACTTGAAAATCGAATATTCGTTTTTTTGATTGCGAATAAGCCTTCGACAGGCACATTTTTTAATACGACTCGGTATGTAGCAGATCCATAGGCAGGCAGCGGGCTTCCGAAATCATCTATGCGATTCCAAGTGGAAGGCACTTTCACATATATTTTATCTTCGGATAGCAGCCCATCGCTAGAAGCTTTGAAGTCCGCCGGAGTCAGCAATTGGTTCCAATAAAATTGCCATTCGCCGTCCAATCTGATTCTGCCATCTTGTTTGTAATCCCATGAGGATAAATCCATGATGCCGTTATGGACTTGCGGATCGTATGAACGCTTCCCATTATCCATGTAAATAGACAGCGGAATGAGCAGAATAGAGATTATACTGATGAGACAAATCATCAGAACTTTTCTTAACACCGCTTTCTCCCCTTTCTCTAACAAGCTACAACTGATCTTCCGCATACAGCCAGTGCATATACATGGCGTAGTCACATCGAGAAATGGAATGAACAGCCACTATCGTAATTATATTGATTCCGATATTGGAGTAAAGAAATATTTCATTTTTGTCTGCCCTACTTACAAAATCAGCTCGACCACATTTTGTGATCGAGCTGAACCTGCAGTATTTCATTTCATTAAATGAGATCCGATTTTTCCAACAGACGTTTCATCATGACGGCTACTTCAGCACGTGTAATGCTAGCTTGCGCCGCAAGATCCGAATTGCTTTTACCCACTACAATTCCAGCTTGGATACAGTCAGCAATGCCCTGCTTCGCCCAGTTAGACATGTTTGCCAGTCCAAATGACCGAAGCAGTTTGTCCATCTCTTCCATTGGAAGCTTTTCTTTCAATTGCGTGAGTTTCATAGCTTTAGAGATCATCACCATCGCTTGCTCACGAGTCAACTTGTCATTCGGCCTGAACGTACCATCTTCAAACCCGCTAATCAAGTGATACGCATGTGCTGTACCTATTGCATGATTATACCAATCATTTTGGTTGACATCTGAGAAAGGCTCTTTTTCGGCTGTCGGCTTCAAACCAAGAGCGCGAACAAGAATCGTTGCAAATTCGGCGCGGGTCATGTCTTGACTAGGATCGAAATTCCCATTTCCTCTGCCATCCACGATCATTCGGGAGCCCATATCATTAATGGCATCCTTCGCCCAGTGACTCGCAACATCCGCAAACTCGATTGGATGCCATACAACCGCATAAGTGCTGTTTGTCAAACTATTCATTTGTGCAAAATACTGTCCGTCAACCACGATGACCTTGGTTGGTACATGACGTACGCTGCCATCCGGCTCGACTACAATGCCTGTTGTAATACCACTGCGCAGGATTTCATCAGAAAGTGCAATCTGCCGCTTAACATAAGTGCTAAATTGCGTCACTTCGACTACTCGATCCCCGTAGCTCGCACTGACTTTAAAATCAACCGGAGGCATGAGAATCGTAAACTCTCCTTTTCTAGCAGCGGTTTCTACGATGCTTGCCATAGCTTGTGAAGACTTGTCAATCTCAATACGAATGCTTATGTCCTGTAAGGAAATAGAGTCGCCCAACTGTCTTTGAATACCGTCGATATCGATTTGAATTGCAGGCAGTAAGTAGCTTGCTTTGTCGGTTTTGAGCTCCAGGGTAGCTTGCTTGTTCTCCATAGCCTTCACCATATTGCCTTTTAATTCCCCAACGACAATGTCGGATATGGCATTCATTAGAATCGTAATAACCGGATTTTGCCCTTCCTTTACCAACCTATCAGCTAATTTGGCTTGATCGACCGCAATCGTTATAACCGATTGGTTATTTCTTTTGCTTTGCGTTACAATCCCCGCGCTAACCACTTGTCCATTCACATAAATATCTGCAGAGTTATTAGGCTCAGTAGGCTGTGGCCCGTTAATAATTGGCGGACTAATAATGGTCGTATCACTAATCGTGACTACCAGCGTCTGGTTGGCTCCACCACTGAATTGGAATGTCAATGTTGTCGTGCCTAACGGCAGTCCAGCCAAGTATGCTTTCTTGATCGTTACGCTGTTGCCTGTTACTGTGTAGTCCGTATTCAGCGTGAGTGCTTGACCACCTTGCGTAATACCGCTTAGCGTGTTGCCGTTTAACGTCAGCGTTGTCGTTACATCCGACTGGGCAGATGCTTTTTTATCGAAGTTCGCCGTTACTGGGCTGATCACACTATTGTTCGGTGTCGTATCGCTGACCGTGATCGCCAGCGTCTGGTCGGCTCCGCCGCTAAATTGGAACGTCAGTATTGACGTGCCTAATGGCAGTCCCGCCAAGTATGCTTTCTTGATCGTTACGCTGTTGCCTGTTACTGTGTAGTCCGTATTCAGCGTGAGTGCTTGACCGCCTTGCGTAATACCGCTTAGCGTGTTGCCGTTTAACGTCAGCGTTGTCGTTACATCCGACTGGGCCGAAGTCTTCTTATCGAAGTTCGCTGCTACTGGGCTTATCGTGCTGGTGTTCGGCGTCGTATCGCTGACCGTGATCGCCAGCGTCTGGTCGGCTCCGCCGCTGAATTGGAACGTCAGCGTTGTCGTGCCTACCGGCAGTCCCGCCAAGTATGCTTTCTTAATGGTTACCGTGCTGCCCGTTACTGTGTAATCGGTATTCGGTACGAGTGCTTGACCGCCTTGGGTAATGCTACTTAGCGTGTTGCCGTTTAACGTCAGCGTTGTCGTTACATCCGACTGGGCCGAAGTCTTCTTATCGAAGCTCGCCGTTACTGGGCTGATCACGCTATTGTTCGGTGTCGTATCACTAATGGTGATCGCCAGCGTCTGGTCGGCTCCACCGCTGAATTGGAATGTCAATGTTGTCGTGCCTAATGGCAGTCCAGCCAAGTATGCTTTCTTGATCGTTACGCTGTTGCCTGTTACTGTGTAGTCCGTATTCAGCGTGAGTGCTTGACCGCCTTGCGTAATACCGCTTAGCGTGTTGCCGTTTAACGTCAGCGTCGTCGTTACATCCGATTGAGCCGATGTTTTCTTATCGAAGTTCGCTGCTACTGGACTGATCACGCTATTGTTTGGCGTTGTATCGCTGACCGTGATCGCCAGCGTCTGGTCGGCTCCGCCGCTGAATTGGAACGTCAGTGTTGACGTGCCTACCGGCAGTCCCGCCAAGTATGCTTTCTTAATGGTTACCGTGCTGCCCGTTACTGTGTAATCGGTATTCGGTACGAGTGCTTGACCGCCTTGGGTAATGCTACTTAGCGTGTTGCCGTTTAACGTCAGCGTTGTCGTTACATCCGACTGGGCCGAAGTCTTCTTATCGAAGCTCGCTGATACTGGGCTTATCGTGCTGTTATTCGGCGTCGTATCACTAATTGTGATCGCCAGTGTCTGGTCGGCTCCGCCGCTAAATTGGAACGTCAGTGTTGACGTGCCTAATGGCAGTCCCGCCAAGTATGCTTTCTTAATGGTTACCGTGCTGCCCGTTACTGTGTAATCGGTATTCGGTACGAGTGCTTGACCGCCTTGCTTAATACTGCTTAGTGTATTTCCGTTTAACGTCAGTGTTGTTGTTACATCCGACTGGGCAGATGCTTTTTTATCGAAGCTCGCCGTTACTGGGCTGATCACACTATTGTTCGGCGTTGTATTAACAACCGTAACTACCAGTGTCTGATCGGCTCCGCCGCTAAATTGAAACGTCAGTGTTGACGTGCCTACCGGCAGTCCGGCTAAGTATTCTTTCTTAATCGTTACGGTGCTTCCCGATATCGTATAGTCCATATCCAGATCGAGCGCTTGGCCACCTTGCGTAATACCGCTTAGCGTGTTGCCGTTTAACGTCAACGCTGTCGTTACATCCGACTGGGCAGATGCTTTTTTATCGAAGCTCGCCGTTACTGGGCTGATCACACTATTGTTCGGCGTTGTATTAACAACCGTAACTACCAGTGTCTGGTCGGCTCCGCCGCTAAATTGAAACGTCAGTGTTGATGTGCCTACCGACAGTCCAGCCAAGTATGCTTTGTTAATCGTTACGCTGTTGCCTGTTACTGTGTAGTCCGTATCCAGTGTTAGTGCTTGACCGCCTTGCGTAATGCTGCTTAATGTGTTGCCGTTTAACGTCAACGCTGTCGTTACATCCGACTGGGCAGATGCTTTTTTATCGAAGCTCGCCGTTACTGGGCTGATCACACTATTGTTCGGCGTCGTATCACTAATGGTGATCGCCAGTGTCTGGTCGGCTCCGCCGCTGAATTGGAATGTCAATGTTGACGTGCCTACCGGCAGTCCCGCCAAGTATGCTTTGT
Source organism: Paenibacillus sp. J31P13 (assembly GCF_056269295.1). Lineage (NCBI taxonomy): Bacteria > Bacillati > Bacillota > Bacilli > Caryophanales > Paenibacillaceae > Paenibacillus > Paenibacillus sp. J31P13. The sequence continues at coordinate 48,462 of NZ_JBWDNR010000001.1, read as the reverse complement.
TAATCGTTACGCTGTTGCCTGTTACTGTGTAGTCCGTATCCAGTGTTAGTGCTTGACCACCTTGCGTAATGCTGCTTAATGTGTTGCCGTTCAACGTCAGCGTTGTCGTTACATCCGACTGGGCGGATGCTTTTTTATCGAAGCTCGCCGTTACTGGGCTGATCACACTATTGTTCGGTGTCGTATCACTTATCGTGATCGCCATTGTCTGATCGGCTCCGCCGCTAAATTGGAACGTCATTGTTGACGTGCCTACCGGCAGTCCCGCCAAGTATTCTTTCTTAATCGTTACGCTGTTGCCTATTACTGTGTAATCCGTATCCAGCGTAAGTGCTTGACCACCTTGCGTAATGCTGCTTAATGTGTTGCCGTTTAACGTCAACGCTGTCGTTACATCCGACTGGGCCGAAGTCTTTTTATCGAAGCTCGCCGTTACTGGGCTGATCACACTATTGTTCGGTGTCGTATCACTTATCGTGATCGCCAGCGTCTGGTCGGCTCCGCCGCTAAATTGGAACGTCAGTGTTGACGTGCCTACCGGCAGTCCGGCTAAGTATTCTTTCTTAATCGTTACGGTGCTTCCCGATATCGTATAGTCCATATCCAGATCGAGCGATTGGCCGCCTTGCGTAATGCTGTTGAGTGTGTTGTCTTTTAACGTCAGCGTCGTCGTTACATCCGACTGGGCAGATGCTTTTTTATCGAAGCTCGCCGTTACTGGGCTGATCACACTATTGTTCGGCGTCGTATCACTAATGGTGATCGCCAGTGTCTGGTCGGCTCCGCCGCTGAATTGGAATGTCAATGTTGACGTGCCTACCGGCAGTCCCGCCAAGTATGCTTTGTTAATCGTTACGCTGTTGCCTGTTACTGTGTAGTCCGTATTCAGCGTGAGTGCTTGACCACCTTGCGTAATGCTGCTTAATGTGTTGCCGTTCAACGTCAGCGTTGTCGTTACATCCGACTGGGCGGATGCTTTTTTATCGAAGCTCGCCGTTACTGGGCTGATCACACTATTGTTCGGTGTCGTATCACTTATCGTGATCGCCATTGTCTGATCGGCTCCGCCGCTAAATTGGAACGTCATTGTTGACGTGCCTACCGGCAGTCCCGCCAAGTATTCTTTCTTAATCGTTACGCTGTTGCCTATTACTGTGTAATCCGTATCCAGCGTAAGTGCTTGACCACCTTGCGTAATGCTGCTTAATGTGTTGCCGTTTAACGTCAACGCTGTCGTTACATCCGATTGAGCCGATGTTTTCTTATCGAAGTTTCCTGTGTTCGGTGTAAGAACAGAGTCCTGAATTTGCCCCAAGCGTTGATATACACCCATACTTCCCACCGCAACTACGGAGCGACCAGCTTCAATCACATCGAAGAAATCGCCACTGGCTCCAGAAATAGACTCACTCGTCCAATTTACCGTATCGTTTGACGTCTGGATCCCTGCATCTATTCCTACCGCAACAAAAAGGCCATCATCGATGTTTGCATATGTCAATTTTTTAAAATACATGCCGTTGATCAAACTATTTATTGATACCACTGGCATAGGAGACAAATCTAAATCGCTTGTGGAAAAACGATACACCCCAGAGAAGTTAGATACTATACCCGTATGATCATTACTTGCGATCGAATTCAATCCCCCCATCATTGAGGAAGAAAGCACTTTTCTGTTCCATGTTAAACCGTCCTTCGAGGTTACGATGGCGTCATTCCCCATAAACATACCCGGCAATGTCTCATAGTAGCCAACCGCTACAAAATGCCCGTTAATAAAGCGCACCTCGGCAATTTGACTCAAAGCTTTAACCGGAGTGCTCCACGTTACACCGTCCCTAGACGATGCCATTTCTCCAAAAAAGCTGGAAGCAACATACATGCCATTTCCATATGAAATAGATGAAATCGAGTATTGCGGTGGCTTTACGATCGTTTGTCCCGTCCAATCGACTCCGTCAGTCGAAAATAAAAAAGTGGAACCTGTCTGGCTGTTATTAAAAAAGTTAGCTCCAATGACAAACTGCCCATTAAGGAATTCAATCGTATTGAGCGGCTTAGTCTGGTTATCGATCTGCTTCTGTTCCACCCAGTTAACCAAGTCAGTCGAAGTGACGATCTTAGGATTACTGCCGCTTGTAAGTGCCACATACATGTTGTTGCCATAAGCAATGCTCGAGAGGCTAATCGAGCTTTTTTTGATCCACTTTTCCGCAGGTGCTCCGCTTACCTTCGCAATTCCCGGATTTACCATACTGAATAAATTGAATAATAAGGCACTGGCCATTACAATTGCCATCGCTTTTCTCATTGCTTTACGCACGTTTACCTACTCCTTCAATTCATGATTATATTTTGTCTTACTATCAATTGATTATCGCCTGCCGCTAAGCCTCCTCCTGAAATAAGTCAATAGTCCTGACGATTCGACTTCATTAGCTGTTAATCGACAAAAGTATACCAAGCTGCAATAAACAAAAAATAAACAACATGTTCCTGTATCTATCCTGAGAATAAGCGAAAAGCTGTTCGCGGTTTCGAAGCTGCGGATTGAACTAACAATTCGTATTTTTGATGGATTGTTTCTGAGAGGAAGCTTTTATTGCCGAGGGATCGTGTGCGGGTACTTCTCAAACGCATTAGGCATAAGCTGATATATGTCATTTTGAGAGGATGTTTTCATATGTTTCCTTTTCGACCTGGATTACATCAATTCCCATATTCGGATTACAGGTTCACTCACCCCGGGTACTACTATTCCCCTTATACCGAAGGCAGCTGGCTCTGGTGGCGGGGCGCTAATGGATCGGACGAAAGACGAAAGCTATCATATGCATCTGCCTGAGCAGCAGCGGCTTACATTCCTGCTTGTCCATGGTTCTTGGGCAGATGCCCACTTCTGGACGGCGTAGCTGCGGTGCTGCGCAGTCAAGGGCATGCCGTCTATACGCCGGAATACGCAGGTCATGGCACAGATCCGAATAAAAATGTCACACATGCAATGATCACGAAGTCCGTCGTCGACTTTATAACGATGCTGAATCTGCGCGACATCGTTCTCGTTGGGCATAGTTTCGGTGGATCAGTCATCCAGAAGGTTGCCGAAAAGGTACCGGACCGCATCAAGCGCCTCGTCTTCTGGGACGCATTCGTATTGAAAGACGGCGAATCACTTGCCGACGAGTTGCCGCCTCAAACGAGGCAGGGTTTCGAGCAGCTCAGAGCCGGATCGAAAGACGATACAATCATGCTTCCGTTTCCCCTATTCCGGGATTTATTCGTCAATACGGCAACCTTCGAGGAAGCCAAACAGTTTTATGCAAGTGTCAGTCCAGAACCAGCGAAACCACTTTTCGAGAAACTGGATCTTAAAGCGTTCTATACACTGCCTACACACAAAAGTTATGTCTATTTCTACCAAGACAACGTATTGCCACAAGGAGAGGGCTTCGGCTGGAATCCGCATATGTCCTCGCGGCTCGGACTATTCCGACTAATCGTCGGCGACGAGGACCACTTTACGGATACACGCACAAGGCCAGGCATGCTGGCGCAGAAGCTTTACGAGGCGGGTCGGAACTGATAGGGAGCGAAATTTCCGACATAATTGTTGCGTAATCCAGCGACGTCCTGCTGATCAAAGCTCATGCGTACAATGCTTGGGCTTTTTTGTCTATGCATTTATAGATGATGAATCGCACACGAAGATAGAATGGAAAAGGAAGGACTGGATCTCTCATCCATAGAAATCTTTTCAAAAGATAACCCGTGCTTTTGTGAAATTATCCCCTTTAAGTAGACAGTGCGAAGAAAGCGCACTACAGTTTACTTGGAGGTTTTTTTATGGGCGAAAAAAGAAAGACTTACGATGTTGAATTTAAGAGAAAAGCGGTTCAAATGTACCTGGAGAATAAGTTATCTTACAAGTCAATTGCGAGGGATCTTAGTATAAAACGTTCAATGGTAAGAAGATGGGTCATACAATACGAACAGGAGGGGCTAACGGGTCTTGAGGAGAGGCGTGGTAAGGCCTCTGGCGTTAATGTTGGTCGTCCAAGGACAAAACCAATGAGCGTAGAAGGTGAGCTTGTAAGGATACGTGCGGAGAATGATGATTTAAAAAGCTGTGGGTGTTACAAAGAAGCAAAGGACAAGCATAGCGTTTTTACAAGCAGCGTGACAAATTCCGCTCGGGTAAAGCTGCAAGCAGAATCAAAAGTCGTTTCCGATGAGCTTTTGACGATACCGTACTCTGCTAACGCATGAATCGCTCTTCGGCTTCAGCTTGAATTTCTGTATCAAAGGTAGAACAAAATAACGTCTTTACTGTTGAGCAATCCTGCTCTTTAGCTCAATGGCCTGCAGAACATAGCTACTTTATAAAACACAACCCGCTGTCATGTTCCTTTAACGCCTTATACATTTCTATGCTATGAATCACGTGAACGACTTATCAATATCATCAAGAGTATCATTATACTTTCCAAAAGTAAGAATAGCCGAGCTCCATAACAATCGACTACTGAGCTTACTTCATCCGAGCTATAAAGTCCGTTATTGTAGTCTCCTATCGTGAGCCCCGTCATTAATAAAAGATGTCTACCTGATAAATCCCCATACCGCTGCACATAAATAGAACTTCTCCTAGTATGGAAAAATCGACAGTTCTATATTAAAAATTATACAGAATCTTTCACTTAGCGTTTATTCCAAAAATGATATTCTAATAATCATACAGATTAACAAGCAGGTGGCTTGTGAATGATTCAATTATTTATAGATTCAAGAGCCAAACATGCCTATTCAACATCCAGTTACTAAATAGCACAGCCCCCTTTCAAAGAAAAGGAGGCTGTGCCCTGAGGAAATATACACCCAGCAGTCGGAGAACAAGTCGCAGATCCCAAATGAGAAAAATGTTTCACGCGAGAGAATATCTCGCATATTGCCAATTGACGTTAGTTTGCATTCCTGAGATAACTGCCGGTATTCTAACCATCAACCAGGCGCCGACATTACTCTTTCACGCTGCCTAACTGCAATCCCGCGACGAAATGCCGTTGCAGGAACGGATATACAACCAGAATCGGCACCGATGCAACCATTGTAATGGCGGCTCGGATTGACAGCGGCGTAATCATCGTTGCGGTATCTCTAGCAGCTGTAGACGACAAACTCGGATTAGCATTGGAATTCACCGTTGAAGACATCAACCTCATCAGCTCGAATTGAAGCGTGCTCAGGTTCTGCTTGGAAGAGGCAAAGATAAAAGTGTCGAACCAGGTGTTCCATTGGCCGACGGCAGTGAACAGCGCTATCGTCGCAATCACCGGCGTACAAAGCGGTAATATGAGGCTAAAGAATACCCGGAAGTCACTCGCGCCGTCTATCTTAGACGATTCGATCAAGCTTTCCGGCAGCGTATAAATGTAGGTGCGGACGACAAGCAAGTTAAACGCGCTGATCAGCCCCGCCCCAGCTCCTGGAAACAGAATATAAACAAGGAATGTATTCAGCAGGTGAAGATCCTTGATCAAAAAATACGAAGGAATGAGCCCGGCGCTGAAATACATCGTAAGTATAAAAATCAGCGTGACGGGTTTGCGGAACATATACTCCTTACGACTAATCGTATACGCCAGCATAGTGGTCAGGAAGACGCTGACCACCGTGCCGATCACAGTCCGGGCGACGGACACCCAAAATGCATGGTAAACTTTTCCTGTTGCGAATACCGCTTCATAGTTCTTAAAGGTCCATTCCCGCGGCCATACGTAGATGCCGCCGCGCGTCGTATCGATGCCAGCGTTGAACGAGATTGCAAGCGTGTTAAGGAACGGATACAACGTGACAACCGCGACGAACAACATAAATAAAACGTTGAACGTATGAAACAGGAACGGCTCCGTCCTAAATTTTTTGTTTTTGATGGCTGTTTGCATGCGGAGCCCCCCTTAAATAAGTCGCTCTTCACCGAGACGCTTGGCAATTAAATTCGCACTGTAGAGTAGTATGATGCTGACGACAGTTTTAAATATGCCGGCTGCGACGCCTAACGAGTAGTTCCCGATTTTAAGACCGTATTTCAGTACGAATATGTCGATCGTCTCCGACCAGTCGAGCACTTGTCCGTTGCCTAGAAAATATTGAATGTCGAAGCCGCCTCCGTTCAAAATCCAACCGACGTTCATGATCAGCAGGATGACGATAATCGGCCTGATGCTAGGCAGCGTGATGCTCCATATTTTACGGTAGCGCCCAGCGCCGTCTACCTCCGCCGCTTCGTACAAGGACGGGTCGACAGATGCAATTGCCGCCAAGTAAATGATCGTGTTCCAGCCGACTTCCTTCCAGACGTTGGTCATCCCAACTATTCCCCAGAAGTACTTGCCTTCACCCAGCCAGAGAATCGGTTCATTGATGATATGGAGCTTCACAAGCACGATGTTCACGATGCCACCTTCAGTGGACAACGACATCGAGACGAGACCGCACACAATAACCCAAGATAGAAAGTGCGGAAGATACGAGATGGTCTGGATTAACCGCTTGAAGCCTGTTTTCTTAATTTCGTTCAGCAGCAACGCCAAGCCGATCGCCGTGGCGAACCCGAGGATGAGCGAGATGAAGCTCATCGCGATCGTATTGCGAAGTACTCGAGTGAAGCCTTCATCCATAAACAGAAACTTGAATTGATCCAATCCGACCCAGGTCTGATTAAAGATAGAGACTCCCGTCATTGGCTTAAAATCCTGGAACGCCATCAGCCAGCCCCAGAGGGGACCGTAGGCAAAGAGCAGAACGTATAAGACCATTGGGAAAGACATGATGATCAACTGTCGCTGGCGGACCATCTTCCTCCAGAACTTTTCGGTCCGCGGAGCGGACTGAGTTGCAATTTCAACCTTGTGGACCGTATGCTGCGGCATTACTTCCGCCTCCTGTCTCGAACGAGCGGAAGGCTGGAACAATAGCTCCAACCTTCCGCCCTCCTTCGTCTTATTTACTCGTCCAATTGTCTATGCGCCATTTGAGTTGTTCGTTGACTCGATCCAGATAAGCGTTCGTATCCACTTTGCCCATCTGCCCTACATACTCAGACCATACTTCTTCGAACTTTTCCGGTTTGCTCAAGATCGCCTTCGGCAAGTACTTGAAGTCCAGATCCTTCATCTTCTGGTTGGCTACTTTCGCAGCGGATCCTTCGATGAGGTCGATGTTCCATGCCGGGTACGACACGCGGTTCTCCGGCGGAGTCGAGAAGAAGTCGGTCCATGTTTTGTAACCGTAGGCAGTCAACAGCTCTTTGTCGATGTCCTTCAAGTTTGCGAAGAATTCGTCCGGCTGGTTGCCCGCACCGTCGGCGTTTCCGTCTGGATAGTTTCCTTCCAATTTAGGAAGATAGCCCCAGAGCGATTCCGCTTTGTTCTTCTGCTTCCAAGTGACGTCTTCTTGTTGTTTGCGCATTTCCGGCGTGCGGTAGTAGAGTCCTTTGTCGCCGACGAGATAGTCGACGCCTTCTTCGCCCCAGCTGAGGCGCTTCTGCCACTGTTCCGAGAGCATCGTGTCGATGAACTTGATAATTTTCACCGGATTCTCAGCGTTGATTGTAATGCCGAATCCGTTACCCAAGTTGATCGGCGGACGATCAAGATAGTAGTCCTTCGTGTTCACGTCATAGACGAGTGGGAAGCCGACGTAAGTGCGATCGAACTTGCCTTGAGAAATGAGTGAATCATGGGCTTGCCCGAAGTTCCAGCGTTGGTCGAACATGCCGAGCACGCGGCCGCTGGACACCTTCGCCAGATACTGATCATAGTTTTGCGCGAAAGCTTCTTTGTCCATCAAACCTTTGGCATTGATTTCATTCAGCTTATTATAGTATGGCTTCGCCGTATCCGTTGCAGCAAATAGTGTTGCGATGTTTGTATTCGGATCGACGAGGACGCCGCCGTCGTTCGGATGGCCGGCTAAATGTTGTGGTGCGTTGCGCAGGCCCCAGTCGCGCCAGTCGAAAGCGAGCGAAGAAAAACCGATTGTCGGTTGGCCGTCGATCTCAGGGTACTTGGCCGCGTAATCTTCTATCAGCTTGAAGTATTCGTCCAGCGTCTTAATTTTCGGATAGCCATATTCTTTAAGAATCGCCTTCTGGATATAGAATGCCGGTCCCATGTACTCCGTCGGCTTGAAGTCGCCTTGATAGACACCGTAGTTCGGCAGCCAGTAGATGTGACCATCCGCTGGATCTTTCAATTGTTCCCACACTTTTCCAAATTGCTTCTTCAAGTTCGGCGCGTTCTGCTCAATCAAGTCTTCCAGCGGAATGACTGCTTTGGCCGCCGTCAGCTTCGTATTCGCCGTAATCATGTCAGGGTAATCGCCACCGGCGATCATAACGCCGAGCTTCTGTTCGATATCACCGACCAGATATTCTTCCTTTAATGTTATTCCGAGCTTCTCTTTAATTTCTTGATAGATCTTGTTGTCGTCCGTCGGGATAGGTCCCGTAGCAGCCGTAAACAGGGAGATGGTGAACGGCTCCACTTTCGTTTCAGTTGAGCTGACTTCGTTCTTGGAAGTACTTGTGCTCTGCGGCGGAGTTGATGACGAGCTGTCGTCATTGTTTCCGTTATTGGAACAGCCTGACGTAACGATACTAAACGTCAGAATCAACATGAGCAGCCAAAAGGCCGCTTTTCTAGTTCGAACTCTCATGTTAAATCCCCCTTATAGAATGTGACGCAAGACGGTGCGCAATCGTCTTGCTGCTTTTATGATAGCGCTTTCTTAATTACCGTTACAATTCACATATTAAATGCGTATCCCCCTCAAAAATCGGTTTCGAAAGTCATTTTTTTCTCGAAGCTTCACCCTCCCGAGGCTCGGTATTCCACCGGTATCTTCCCCGTGCGCCGTTCAAAATGCTGCAAAAAATAATGGTAGTGCGCATAACCCACCTGCTCAGCAATAGTGCCGATCGGCTCGTTGGTACCGCGAAGCTTCTCGCATGCCTCGGCGATTCGCAAATCGTGCATCCTATCCAGCAAGCCACAGCCGAATTTGTCTTGATATGCCCTACCCAGATAAACAGGGTTCAGATAAAACCGTGCCGCTATGTCCCTAATCGATAGCGGGCTGCGATAATTCTCAGTGACGTACCGGTCGATCTCGGTCAACGTATTGCCGGGCCTGTGTTCGCGCAGCGATTGTAGTGCTCTAATCGCCTGCTCTGCATACGAGAGAATTCGCATCCGCACAGGCTCCAGCTCGGCAGCCTCGCGGAATGAATTCGGGCGGGGTAGCAGCAACAAGGCCGGATCTCCACCGGATTCGCGAATCAACTTGCTATATTGGACGGTCAATGAGCCCGCGAACAGCTCGGCCCATTCAAACGACTGGTTGCCCATCTTCCGGAATAAGCTGTCGATCTCTTCCGCCGCCCGTACCACGTCAGCATCTTCGATCGCTTGCAGCACGTCTTTCATCTGTTGCGCCGCCAGCGCCGGTAACGATGCCTCTTCACCGTCTACCGCCTTCCGGAGCGCCCTATTGGTGTCAAGCCGCATGCGAATTTGCGACAGCACCTCAGCCGCCTCTTCTTCGATGATCGGCTTCAGTAAATAGTAATGGACGCCGAGCTGCATGGCGCGTTTGGCGAACGCAAATTCGCTGTAGGCACTGAGTACAATGAATTCGGTCGGGGCTCCCCGCTCCCCTTGCAATTGTCCGATCAACTCCAATCCGTCCATCTGCGGCATCCGGATATCCGTAACGATAACATCCGGCATAAGCTCACGCGCAGCCGACAGAGCCTCGGCGCCGTTCTCGCATACCCCGCAGACGCGGAAGCCGTGCCCTTCCCAATCCACGAACATTTGCAAGCCTTCAATCGCCCACGGTTCGTCATCCACCAGCAGCACCGAGTACATCTCTTCTGCTCCCTTCATCTTATGGAAAGGCAGGAATCCGAAAGCTGACTCGCGTGCCTTCGTCTGGACGACTGTCAATGTAAAAATCGACACGCTCCCCGTAATGAAGCCGCAGCCGCTTATATACGTTGCGCATTCCCACGTTCTCGTCAGAATCGAGACTGCCGTTCATCATGCTTCGGATTTCGTTTAATCGTTCCTCATCCATGCCTTTGCCATTATCTTCGACCTGCACATACAAATAAGTGTTCATGCGCCGTGCTTCAATTCGAATAACGCGCTGCCCTTTGACCGCCTGCAGCCCGTGCTTACACGCATTTTCTACAAGCGGTTGAATACACATTTTCGGAACCAGACAGTTTGCAGCTTCCTCTTCGATGTTGAATACGTAGTCGAACCGGTCCGCAAACCGGAACTTTTCTATTTTTAAATACATTTCCGTAAAATGAAGCTCGTCCCGCAAGGTGACGGCGGCATCGGACCAACTGAGCATCCGTCGAAGCAATTGGGACAAGTTGCGGATGATGTCGGTCACTTCCGTATAGCCGTTCTTCGCACTGACGACGAGCAGGGCGTTTAACGTATTAAACAAAAAATGAGGGTTTACCTGGCTTTGTAACAGCTTCATCTCGGCACGAATCTGCTCCAACTGCATGTCCTTCTGCTGAATTTCGAGCTTGTAGACATCATTGATGAGCGACTCGATCTGAGCGACCATCCGGTTGTAGCTGCGGATCAAACCGCCGATCTCATCCTTTCCTTCGCGCAACACGATCAGGTCGAACTTCTCGTTCTTCGCTTTCTCCATGTGGCGGGAAAGCCGGCGAATCCGGTAATTGTACGAACGCAGCATGATGAAAATGAGCGACGTTGGCAGCAACGTACTGATGGCAGCCAACATCCAGATGAAGTGCTTTGAGCTCTGAACGGTCGACTGGAAGCGCTCCTCTTCTGCTAGACCGACAAGCGTCCAATTGCGGATATAGGAAGGGTTGCCTAAGGGGCTTCGGAACATCAGCCCATCATTCTCACCGCTGTCCGTTGACCCGGTCAACTTCATGTACTGGGAGGAGGGGAACAGCACCTGATCTTGCGGATCCAGCATACTGAGTGTCATGTATGGCTTCTCCTGTTCCAAAATCTCGTCGAAGCTGCTGAGTTTAAGATCAATTCGCAAATACTTGGCATAGTTCCCGTACAGCGGATACTCGTTCATTTTGCGCACGATGCTGAAATATTCTTTATTAGCTTTCGCGTTCATAGGATCAACGCTGGTGTACATCAAGACATTGACGGCCGATGGCGACTTGGAAGCGGCCTCGTACCAGGGACTATGCTTCGCAGCTTCGTCCAGCATGAAGTAATTGCTGCCGCTCACGACCGTCGGATTTGACGTGAACACCGAAATATTCTCTACGTACGTATAGGCGGACATGAACGGCCTCATCTTACCGTTCAGTACCTCATTGAAGCTTTCGTAGAAATCGACAATATCGACGTATTCCTTGTCCAGCACCTCGTATAAGGTACGATCTGTCGCGACAGAATGGCTTAGCGTTACACCACCTTCAATCATGTCCGTAGCCTTCTTGGCCGCTCGCTCGATCACCATCTGAAGATTATTTTGCTCCCGGGATTGTATGTTTTCCGACATTTGCTGAAAAAAAAGAACGTTGATTGTGAGGATAGGCACCAGAACGCAAAGCAGGTAGATAAGCGTGAACTTCCATTTGAGTGGAATGTTGTTAACGAAGCTAAGCCAGCCGATCTGCCTATGCATGCAGAGACCTCCTTAAAATCAGAAGTTTTTGTATTGAGAGGGGGTCATGTCCATCCATTGCTTGAATTTCGCGGCGAATTGTTCGGGGTCGGCGTATCCGACCGTCCGAGCCACGTCGGCGATTTTCAAATCTGTTCGCCGCAGAAGCTTGCGGCCTGCCTCAACCCGCGTACGGTGAACGTAGTCAAGGAAAGACATGCCTATCTGCTTTTTGAACAAATATCCTAGATAAGCAGGCTGAAAATGAAGTATTCTCGCGATAGTTTGCAGTTGAAGAGGCTCGTGGTAGCGTTCCCGGATTAACCGGGCTGCCTCCCAAGCGATACCGGTCATGGACCGCTGCCGTGCAAACTGCTCCGCCACTTTGTGAGCGAACGATGCCAAGACGTCCGGCCAACGGTCTGCCCTGTTGGGCAGGATCGGAAGTGGGAGGCCATATTCGCGTTCCGAGGCCGAGTTCGCCACCTCTCCCTCCATCACTTTCCATATCAATTCCAATAACACGTTTGACAAGAAAACTTTACCCGCCTCTCCATCGCCTCCGAACGAAAGCTCTAGTTGGCGGCACAGCTCTTCAGCCGCTTCGTTAATCGCCACCCTGCCTCCAGCTACAATCGCCAGAAACAGACGGTCCTCCGCATCAAATATTGGATCGCCGGCCTCCGGAACGTTCCAATCCGCTACCAACGGCGGGGCCGTAGATTGGGAATCCACGGTAGCTCCACCGTCTCGATGCGACCATTCACTGTGAAGTTTCACGAGCGAAGCGTGAATTTCCTCAACATCGATCGGCTTCAACCAGTAATCGAGCACTCCGCAAGTCAGTGCTTTCCGGGCGGACGTAAAATCATCATGCCCGCTAAGAATGACGAAGCGGCAAGGCGCGTTCAAAACCTTTGTGCAGTACTCGATCAACTGCAGCCCATCCATTACAGGCATGCTGATATCCGTCACGACCAGATCAGGGCTAAGTTCCTGTATTCGGTCCATTGCTTCATCTCCATCGCACGCTTCGCCGCAGACATGGAAGCCGTGGCTTTCCCAATCGATCATGAACGCCAAGCCTTCCAGTACAAGCGGTTCATCGTCTACAAGCAGAACGGTGTAGATCGGGATCCTCTCCCCTCTCAAAGGTATTCATATTATATCATTCAATTGAATGCGTTTTCATAGATGATTATTTAAATACTGGAGCGGAATAGTATATCTTACTATTCCGCTCCAACCTATCCCATGAAGAGTTTTACTCCAATGTAAAAGACGCTAAACTGGCATTCCCCATGCTATTAAAAGTAAAATATATAACGTTTGTATGCCGTCCGGGAGGCCTTGATTTTAACCTTTCGAATTCCTTTACAATCGAAATATTTAAATCCAGCTGTAGCCGAGTCCTGCACAATATGGGTAGTTTCATACTTTTCACTTAATGAGACAACTAAAAATGGTTTATGAAGGCGCTCTCCTTTATCGTCAGTTTTATTGTATTTTTCTGTAAGTATATTTGTCAATGTATCGTAATAGTTGTATTTACATATTTCGCAACAGAATCGCTGCATACTTATATTATTTCAAATTTTGCGATGGTCATAGAAGTTGTAACGGTAGTAAAAAACTTAATACACTTCGTTGGAATCGAGGGAATAGCGGACTGCCCGCCGATGGTGATATTGTTTGGGTCGCCGCCGAAAGCTTCACTATTGCACTTGACCCATCTTGTAGCCGCCTGTTGGTCGAGGTTGCCGAAGTTGGCGGGAGCTTCCGGAGCTTCCGTCGAAATTTCGGGATGGGCTAAAAACCCGAAAACATTCAGACGATCAAATAGTTCTGGAAATGTATTTGCTGCGGGTATAATACAAAATCACCTCTGGCGCTGATATCGTTGGCACTTATTGTATTAATAATGATAGAGTAAAATGGAAATATACAAATTAGAGCAAAAAGCGTAGTCTAGAACCTGTATGTTATCTTTATTAAATGCATTTTGAAATACGAAATATTGCGTCAGACCATTATTCAGGAAGCTCGCAATTTGCAGCATCAACAAAACAATATAGGTGGACATCAGACTTTGTAATATAACATGTCGGATAACATGTATTCTTGTCGCACCATCTACGCGGGCTGCTTCATAAAGAGATTCACCTATACTATTGCAAAAATCATTGGAAGCCATGAGAAGAGCAGGCCCAAGCCACTCATCTCAAAAGTATTTTTAATGACCTGAAGCAACTGGTCTATCTTTACTTGGTTTTCGACTAAGGAATGAAACCACTTTAAACCAACAAACGGCGATTGGAACAAAGGAGTCGGCGGTGTGTAGTCAAAGAATGCATAAGCCCAACCATACAGTGGGTAGTATGCAAAGGTTGCAAGAAGGCCCATGAATGGTAGTAAGTAGAGAATTCTATTTGCAAACGCTTCCAATTTTGCGGAAAGAAATATATCTCGATGTCCAAGTAACTAAAAAGAACGTCCCTATCAGTCGTTTCATTTCCTAATTATCCCGAACATCTCCGTTAATGTACTGTTTAGCCCACGATGAAATTTTCAACTTTATAATAAATTTTAAATTAGTCGCTGAATTATAACAATGATATATACAAACGTATAATTGATATATCCTAATATTTACTCGCCATCTCTTCGCCTTATAAAACTCATGATAAAGCTTCATCAACGCAGGATATCAATCAACGTAATCTCATTTCCTTCTTTGTCTGTGCCGATTGAATCATGCAAAGATACGTCCTTCCGTGTCTTCTTCAATGATCTCAAGTGTATAAGTATTTCATTCTCAAACCCGAATTTTACCTATTACATGTCCTGAATAAGTCATATGCTATAATGAACTATCATAAGAAACGGGGAGGTTTTAAATGGAAACCGTTGAAATTATTGCGCTCAGCGCACTCATACTGTCTCTCCTGCTGCTGCTAAAAGTGTTCAGCTTGCAGAGACAGCTGAATGAAATAAAATTCGATCTACAGTCGCCTAACAGTCGGCAGCTTATGTCTGGATTATCCAAACCAACTCAAAATATGACTTTCACTTCACCTGATATGAATCATGTCAGCCCCCAATCAGATCTTGACGACAATTTACGTATGCTGATTGCTTCTGGCAAAAGGATTCAAGCAATAAAAGAGTTCAGGGAAGCCAGCGGGCTAGGCCTCAAAGAAGCCAAGGATTATGTAGATAGCTTGGAGTGAGGTTTCTATTGAACCGCCTTCTCTCCCTATTCACAACTGGTATTGATTTTAGCCGATAGAATGCCCATTACTTTCTGGGACTTTTTACTTCAGTAACTCAATATATATCTTGATCGTTATTCTTAAATTGACTTTTTGCAAGGATGATCCCTCTAGGGAGAGTTTAACCCTTGAGATAGCGCCCATGCTGGGCGGACACAAAAAAAAGACGCACAATTGTTGCGCGTCTTAGATAATACGGTAACTATGAACGATATGACGCAAGTTTTCGAGCGTCCTCGATTATTTGCCCTGCACGTTCGACTTCCTGATCGCTGGGCGTTGGTACTCCTTCTAGCTCATAAACCCGTCCAAGCTGCTGCCATTTATATACGCCCATACGATGATATGGCAGTAATTCGAATTTCTCAACATTAGCAAGCTGTCCCATAAATTCACCTAATGCCATCAAATCCTCAGGTTGGTCTGTTATACCCGGAATAAGCACATGTCTGATCCAAGCCGGCTTATTACACTCTGACAACCATTTAGCGAATGTTAGTATCCGATCGTTAGGCTGTGTAGTAAGCCACTCATGCTTTTCCTTATTAATTTGCTTCAAATCAAGCAATACAAGATCTGTATAATCGATAAGTTCGGAAGCGTTAGTCGTATCGCAAAATCCTGAACTATCCAATGCTGTATGCAAGCCAAACCTTTCCTTGCAAGCTTTAAACAGTTGAGCGACGAATGGTGCTTGAAGCGTTGGTTCTCCTCCTGTAACTGTGATCCCCCCGCCAGAACCCCTGTAGTAAGGTAAATAGGGCTCAATCTCCTGTAGGATTTCATCGACAGTTACTTGTCGCCCTGTTGCGGTATCCCATGTATCAGGGTTATGGCAAAACCGGCACTGCAATGCGCATCCCTGCATGAACAGGACAAAGCGTATACCGGGGCCGTCCACGGTGCCGAACGTTTCCATGGAATGAATGCGACCTTTCATGCAGGCCACGCTCCTTTCGATGATAGATTCAAGCTGTTAGATTTCCCCATGGAACGTGCGGCTAATGACATCCATTTGTTGCTCTCTTGTCAACTTAATGAAGTTTACGGCATAACCCGATACACGTATCGTAAGCTGAGGATAATTTTCCGGATGCTCCATCGCGTCCAGAAGCTGCTCTCGATTAAAGACGTTGACATTGAGATGATGACCGCCGCTTGTCGCATAACCGTCCAGCAATGCAGCAAGATTGTTGTAGCGTACATTGTCTTCTTTGCCGAGTGCTTTAGGAATGATCGAGAATGTATTCGAAATACCGTCCAAGCTGTGTTCATAAGGAATTTTTGCGACCGAAGCCAGTGAAGCGAGCGCTCCCTTTCGATCACGTCCGTGCATAGGATTGGCACCTGGAGCAAAAGGCTCACCAGCTTTACGGCCGTCTGGCGTACTTCCCGTTTTCTTTCCGTAAACGACGTTTGAAGTAATCGTAAGCACTGACAATGTCGGAATCGCATTACGATACGTCTTATGCGTGCGAAGACGGGCCATAAATCCTTCTACCAGCCCAATAGCTATTTGGTCAACACGGTCATCATTGTTGCCATATTGCGGGTATTCACCTTCGATTTCGAAGTCAATCGCAATTCCCTTTTCATTACGAATAGGGCGAACTTTCGTGTAGCGGATGGCGCTTAAGCTATCGGCAACAACTGATAATCCTGCTATACCGCATGCCATCGTTCTTACGATATCTCTGTCGTGAAGCGCCATTTCAATTCGCTCATAGCAGTACTTATCATGCATGTAGTGAATGACGTTCAGTGTATTCATATACAGCTTTGCTAGCCAATCCTGAACGATCTCGAAGTTTGCCTTCACGTCTTCATAATCCAGCACTTCCGACGTTAATGGTTTAATAGCCGGACCGATTTGAACGCCAAGTGTCTCATCTACGCCACCGTTTATCGCATAGAGTAATGCCTTAGCAAGATTAGCACGTGCACCGAAAAATTGCATTTGTTTCCCGATACGCATAGCAGATACACAACATGCAATTCCATAATCGTCTCCAAAATGCGGACGCATAAGATCATCGTTTTCATACTGGATCGAACTAGTTTCGACCGAGACGCGTGCACAATACTTTTTGAAGCTATCTGGCAACGCTGTTGACCAAAGAATCGTCAAGTTAGGTTCAGGTGCAGGTCCGAGATTGTAAAGCGTATGAAGGAAACGGAAAGAGTTGCGCGTCACATGTGACCTCCCGTTTAGCCCCATGCCGCCGACAGCTTCAGTTACCCATGTTGGGTCACCGCTGAACAACTCATTGTAATCTGGCGTACGTAGAAATTTCACAATTCTCAGCTTCATAACAAAATGGTCTACTAGCTCTTGAGCATCGTGTTCTGTTATTGCGCCTTCTTGTAGATCACGTTCGATAAAAATGTCTAGGAAGCTGGACACACGTCCAAGACTCATCGCCGCTCCGTTTTGTTCCTTAACTGCGGCAAGATAGGCAAAGTATAGCCATTGTACAGCTTCATGCGCATTAGCAGCAGGTACAGCAATATCGTAGCCATACGTAGCAGCCATTTGCTTCAATTCGGCTAGACTGCGTATTTGCTCGGAAAGCTCTTCGCGAAGTAAAATGACATTCCCTATCATATCGTCTTCTTCTAATTGGAGAAGTTCTTCTTTCTTAGCTTTAACGAGGCGATCAACACCATATAGTGCAACTCTGCGATAGTCTCCAATAATCCGACCACGACCATAAGCGTCTGGCAAGCCTGTGATGATGCCGGCTTTACGCGCAGCGCGCATATCAGTCGTATAAGCATCGAAAACACCTTGGTTATGCGTTTTCCGCAGTTCGGTAAATATGCGCTCAATCTCTGGCGATAGCTTATAACCGTAAGCTTCACAAGCATCAGCTGCCATTCTTACTCCACCAAATGGCTGAACGGCACGTTTCAATGGCGCATCGGTTTGCAATCCAACTATCTTTTCTTTTTCCTGATCAATATATCCGGGGTCATGCGACGTAATGCTGGATACTGTATTGACATCAATATCATGTACGCCGCCTCTATCCCGCTCCTCCTTGAGCAGTTCACTAACCTGTGCCCACAGCGCTACGGTATTTTCCGTTGGGCTTGCTAAGAAACTTTCATCACCTTCATATGAAGTAATGTTTCTTTCAATAAAAGATTGGACGTCGACGTTTTCCTGCCAGTTCCCTGCTGCAAAACCTCGCCATGCCTCTTGTGTTCCAGTCTGTTTCATGATTTCCTTTTCTGTCTTAGCCATGACTTAGCACCTCCATTTTGTTCATTAAGATTGATACTGAGATAAGCGATAATAGTCGTTCTCGTAATGAATAGTTCGGTTGAAATGACAATCGATTCCATGCTCGTTAAAGGTGGATTCTACATCTTCAGCCAATTGAGCTTATGCAGCAGTACCGAAAGCTTTATTATTTCTAAGCTGACCCTCGATCTTAACCACAAATGAATGATCATATAGTCCATGCAGAGGGTGTGGTCTTTAGTTTTAGAGAGTGCGAGTCCTGCATATATGCCGCTTAATAAGCCATTGCCTACAAAGTAATTGGTAATAATGGAAGCCATCAGCTTCTCCTCCTTGGAGATCTTCTTACATCTCCTTGATGGCTTAATCATATCGAAATCACTATTTGCTAACCATGACATTTATCACAATGAACTGTATTTATCTGCAAAAAATATATTTATGAGAAGAAATAGTCCACATCCGTCAAAATTTGTTCAAATGGAGGTTTAGAACGAAGTACTGCCACAGTGGGAAAACAGAGAGGGCAAAAAGAGACAAGTCTTTGAATTATAAACTTGCCTAATCTATTACCATCAAATCGCACATAGAGTTTATGCTGATTTCTGTGAAAAGCGGAGGAAATACAACAATGCAGCCTTTATGGCTGCAGCTTATTCTGATGACCACATGAAACATCCAACTGATCCTATTGACGAATTTATCAACCATGAACACGATAAAGATGCTATTCGTCTGATCATGCGGGAGATTTCTTTTTTATCAAAAATATATCGAGACGTCATGATCATGTACTATCTCGATGAGAGGAAAACATTGGATATTGCCTTAACTCTTGGAATTCCAGAAACAACTGTCAAACAACGATTATTTACTGCTCGAAACACCATCAGAAATGAGGTAAACAAATTGGAATCCACTTCATTAATTTTAAAGCCAATAAAACTTACTTTAGTAGGAACGGGAAGTCCGGGAGGGAACGACCCTAGAGTTAAAGCAGAACGAACCTTCTCGCAAAATCTAGTCTATCTATGCAAGGATACGCCCCGTAGTTCCAAAGAGCTTTCAGAACTACTTCATGTACCAATGCCATTTGTTGAGGAAGAACTAGACATTCAATGTCGCGGAGAGAACGGGTATTACGGTCTGCTTAGAAAGCTTGACAACAACAAGTTCATCTCGAATTTTATAATGATAGATGCCGATGACTATCTTAAAGTGAACGAGGTCTACAGTAGCTACACGACTGAATTAGTATCAAAGATAGAGAACTATCTTCATAACCAGAAAGATAAAATTCTCGAATTCCCTTTTCTCAATAAACAGATCGATATCAGATTCATCACTTGGTCGCTCATTTCTCGCTTTGTTTGGTCATTCGAGGAACAAGTTAGCCGAAAATTATCCGATACATATTTTCCAGATATTAAACTACTGCAAAGAGAGTTTTATGTATTTGGCTTTGCAACCAAAGAAAATGAACAACTCCGTTTGGGGTTTTATGGTTGTGATGGCATAACAGCTTCCAATATCTGCGGCTATCGTAAGATTTTCGCTGCTAATATTTATGGTGATCGTATTCAGAAGCGTTTTAGCTGCGGACATAATATTTCACAGGATCCGATCCTGATGATGACCTTAAACGCTATTTATGGGTTAGATGTGGATTCCTTAACGGAGGATGAGAAAGAAATTGCGGCCAAAGCAATTGAAAGAGGATATCTTAAAAAGACTGACACCAAGCTCTTTCCAAAAATTCTGGTCGTTGATGCAGCAGATGAAACGGCATTTCATGCATTAGTTGATGACTTTTCCAAAGAAATTGATGAGCTTGTCTTACCCATAGCCGATGCGTTGTATGGTTTCGTTAAAAAATACGTACCGCGTCACCTCATTCATGAGTACCATCAATTTGTACTACAAACGACAGCTGGCCTATTGAATGGAGTCATTGAACATTGTATAGAAACAGGTGTACTGTATCCTCCACAGAATCCCTACTGCGCCGAAGGTATTTGGATGATTGTAGAAAAATAAGATGGAACTTAAAGTAACTCCATTCTTAATGCTATTCACTGCCTTTGTTCTATTCGGCGGGGATTCATTTATGGCTACTCTCCGCCGACAATCACGGCATACAACCAGATAACATTCGAGATTTCTACAAAAGGCATCCAATCAAGATGGAATTATTCGTGCCCCTAAAATAATGCTCAGGTTTCCGCACTACTCATGCGTCGGATATCTTAATCATTGTAATCCGCAGCAAGTGCCGAAATAACCGTACCTACCGCTTGAGTCCAACTACCAATAGCATTCACACGTATTCCTTCCTCCGTATTAGGATTTGCATAGACCTGAAGTGCATTTCCAATTACTTGAATTATATTTCCAACATTGTCTAATGATTGGCTAAAGGTAAGATTTTCTTGTATGTTTATAGATACGCCTGCGCCTAATAATTGCAGGACATTACCTATTGTTTCTAATCGTTGACCCGATTGTTCATTTTTATCCAAAATCCCTATTACAACCGTTACATTACCGGAAGACTGTAGAATATCTCCTACTATATCCATAAATATCGGCTCATTATCAGTAGTTAAGGCACTCCCTACAGCTTGTAGAACATTTCCGACTAACCGCAAATCTGTTTTAATCGTTTCGGGCATGTTTTTAAAGGGGGTATCACCAATTGCTGCCACAATATTACCTACTGCCTCAACCCAACCGCCTATAATCGCAATAGTGTTTGAGTTATTTAATTCTGTTGATAGATTTGAGTCATTGGGGATGCGTAAATGTGTAGTTCTATTCTCTTTATTTTGCTTCTTTTTTAACTTGCGGCTATGTCGTTTATTTTTACTTTTAGAACTACTCACTCTTTTTCACCTACTGACAATTAAATCGACTTCATTCAGTATATGATAATGAATCAAATAAGTTAGATAACGCACTACATACCATAAGTCAGATGTAATATAAGGCTCAGGTCAGTCTTACCGTTTCGCCTTATAAAAGGATAATACTCTCCAGACCGAGATGTTATTTAACATAGTATTTGTTCAAAAGGCTAGACGAAAAAGGAAAAAGATGGTTTTATAAGAGTAATATAAAATTTGGATTATAGGAGTCCTTTTAATATGAGTGATTTAGTAAAATTACCGAAAGCTGCTGTCTTTGGGGCTGCAAATGGCGTAATGTTTATGACTTTTTTTGGAGCGCTTTGGGCTTCTATTGGTATTATTGGTTCACATGAACTTGGAGCTCCATGGTTACTTATTCTTTCGGGTATTGTGACATTCATCTTATTAGTCGGAGCCATTTCGCTTTTTGGTAAAGCTCGTAACATGAACAATTCTGTTACAACGATTGAGAGGGAACATTGGAAAAAAATAAATCGGAAATTTGGTTTGATCTTTGGTCTAGAAGGTCTTGCGATCTTTATTGCAAGTGTGCTTTGTAACATATTCAATCATTTTGAAGTCTTTTTCCCTATCATGGCAATCATTGTTGGTATTCATTTTTTCCCATTAGCTCAATTGTTTCGAGAAAATTTTTATTATGGTACAGGTGTTGTGCTCAGTATTTTAGGTATTATTTCTTTGTTTATACCAACCAATGCCACTTTTGGCGATGTATCTCTGGTTGCGACATCTACTTTTATCGGTTTTGGCTCTGCTTTGACGCTATGGGTAACAGGTTTGAGAATCTGGATAACCATACTCAAACAATTGAAACAAAATTAAAACCGTTCAACGTTTGGATGCATTCAATTGGTGCCACACTCTTCTATATGCCTGTCACGCCTCATGGTCTTCGGGTTTCATACACTCCAGCTTCGCAAGCTGAGCGTGTGAAGCGTCGAAATTGCATATTCTGATGGAATCGAACTAATTCTCGTGACGAACACATACCATTTCCCTTTACCTCATAAAAAATAAAGAACCACGTCTAAAAGACGTGGCACAAATAGATGATTATCTGAACTAAATTTGTAACAAGTACCTACCTTTTCTCCTTATAAAACTCAAGATAAACCCTCATCAACGCCCTTTTTTCTATCCTTGAAACATAACTCCGACTAATCCCAAGCTCTTTCGCGATCTCCCGCTGCGTCCGCACATCACCGCCATGCTCCAAGCCAAAGCGTCCAATAACAACTTCCTTCTCCCGATCATCCAATATATTTAATTGATCTGAACATGTCATGGTAAAAGCTGAACGATGCAGCCAGCTTGCTATCCTCCAGCTGCCCATGCCAAGTTGGAATTGATATCCTTGGCACTGAGGCGGACGATATTGTGGACCGCGCTCAGCTAAAGATCGAAAAGAGTATTATTTATAAGAATCTTGCAGCGTCCTTCTCTATTAATGGAGAGTACACCAACCACCACCAACTGGAATCCGAGAACTCCTCCTTTCGGTTCACACTGTTCGGATGTTGAAACCCCCTGCTCGCGTGTAAAACAGGGTCAAGTATATTGCTGGTATATGTTTAATAATGAAACGAGCTGCCCCCGGGTAAGGACCGGTGTCAGCTCGTATTCATAACCTATGGTTGCTGTTTTGCTTTTTCCGTCAGCATCTTAACGACTTCTTGAATTTGCTGCTTCAATGAAACCGCATTATTGCCCCAGAACAGCTCTGGGTCAAGTTGAAACTCCCGGTAGCTTTTGGGACACCCCTTCCATTACTAGGATACCGGCTCAGATATTCCAGCTGCAGCATTAGCATGTTTCAGAAGCTGTTCCAGCATTTCGTCGGTAAAGGCGCCTTTGCTGAACGCTACCAAGGAACGAAGCGGCATCTCCCGAATGAACACAGCCATCATTTCAGAGCTATGTTTGTCTCGGGATTCAGACATCCCCTGTGTCAGCTGGCGAATAATCGGCTCCGTACGGGGATTAGCGATCAAATCTGCGAGAGATGACTGACGATCATAGCGCTGGACGAGGGATGCTGGCGAACGCAGGTTTACCGTCATTTGAAGCAGAATATGCCTGGAGGATTGACCAACCAGAATATCAAAATCGCCACTTTCTGCATGCCAATCGCCAAGCTCAGGGTCATAGTAAGCAAATGCTCGTTTGTCCAGTATAAAGGAAACCTCCTGTTCCTCCCCAGGCTGAAGCTCCACCTTAGCAAATGCCTTCAGCTCTTTCTCTGGACGTACCAATCGGCTCTGCTTATCCTTCACGTATAATTGAACGGTTTCCTTACCCAATCGGTTACCCGTATTACGGACACGCATTCGTACGGTCAGCGTATCCTCCTCCGTCAGTTCATTTTTGTTTGTACACAATTGACTATACTCGAAAGTTGTATAGCTTAAGCCAAAGCCAAATGGAAACATCGGCTCGATATGTTTGCTATCGAAGTAGCGATAGCCAATGAATAGCCCTTCCCGATATTCCATTCGGTCTCCTGCTCCGGGAAAGTCCGGATACGCCGGCGTACAGCGGATATCAGCTGCAAATGTCTCTGCCAGCTTGCCACTCGGGTTTACATCTCCATACAATACAGCTGCTAACGCTCCTCCAAAGCCCTGACCGCCCAGGTAAGCCTCAATAATGCCACTCGCCTGTTTCGCCCACGGCATCTCAATAGGTGCACCATTGCACAGTACTACAATAATCCTGCTCTGGACTTGCGAGACGGCATGAATGATGGCTTCTTGATTCGCAGGCAGTCTTAGATGCTGACGGTCGTATGCTTCTGATTCCCACCGTTCTGGAAGACCCACCACGACGATCGCCACCTCAGATCCCTTAGCTGCAGCCACTGCTTTCTGTTCTAATTCCTCACTTATTTGCTCGCTATCTAGATCGTAGCCTTGCTCGTACGTCAGTGCTCCTGCCTTATCCTTGATGGCTTCCATGATGTCGTCCACCTTGGTCGGCTTCATATTCGAGCTACCGCCACCTTGAATTTTTGGATTCCAAGCCATTGCTCCAATCAGGGCAATCTTTTGTTCGCCTGGTATGAGTGGCAGCAGTGCTCCCTCATTCTTCAACAGCACCATACTATCGGCAGCAGCCCTGCGGGCTAGCTGGTGGTTCTCCTCGTAATCGCAAGATACCGGCTGGCCGGTGCGCTTCGATGCGCGAACAACCAGCTGCAGTACGCGTTCGACCGCAAGGTCCAGCACCTTTTCATTTAATGCTCCACAGCGCACCGCCTGAATAATGCTGGCAACGCCGTACCCTTCACTAGAAGGCATCTCCAGATCAAGGCCTGCGCGAACCCCTTCAGCCAGTACATTCACGGCCCCCCAATCGGATACGACTGCACCTTCGAAGCCCCACTCCTCCTTTAGAATTTCATTCAATAGGTGTGGATGCTCTGAACAATAAACACCGTTTACCCGATTGTAAGCACTCATAACCGTCCACGGCTGGCTGTTCTTCACTGCAATTTCGAAAGAATTTAAGTACAATTCCCGTAGGGCGCGCTCCTCTACATTCGCATCTGTCGTCATGCGTCTCTCTTCCCTATTATTGCAAGCGTAATGCTTCAGTGATGTACCCACATGCTGGCTCTGAACGCCATTAATATAAGCTGCCGCCAGTTCTCCGGACAGATAAGGATCTTCTGAAAAATATTCAAAATTCCTCCCGCATAGTGGCGAGCGTTTCAGATTTACGCCAGGGCCGAGCAGAATGTCTACTCCTGCGGCGTGGCATTCCTGCCCAAGCGCAACTCCGATCTCACCCAGCAGCTCCCGGTCCCAGGAGCATGCCAGTGCCGAAGCCGAAGGAAAACAGGTCGCCGGCGCACAATCACTCACATCAAAATTCACCTCGTACTCATCAAGCCTACGCAAGCCATGAGGTCCGTTCATCATGACAACAGAGGGAATGCCCAGTCTCTGAATCTCAGTGGTTCTCCAGTAATCTTTGCCTGAGCACATGCTCGCCTTCTCCTCCAATGTCATGAGTGAAAGCCATTCCTTTATTTTCACTTGTTCCATCTATTCATCCTCCTTAACCTTACACACCCTTACCCCTTCACTGCACCAATCGTAATCCCCTTGATAAGATACTTTTGGAAAAAGGGATACATCACCATAATCGGCAGAACACCGATCACAGCAATCGCCATCTTCACCGTCGTACTCGGCAAGTTAGCTCCAGCCTCACCTAGTTGAGCACTGAACTTGCTTTCCGTCAGAAACTGGATGTCGGTTAGCATTCTATTCAATATGTTCTGTACGCTGAACAGCCTGGAGTCGGTCACGTAAATCATCCCATTAAACCAATCGTTCCAGTAAATAATCGTCTGGATCAAACCTACTGTAGCAACGATCGGCATCGATAGCGGCACAATTATTTTCCAGAATATTTTGAATTCTCCTGATCCATCGATTTGCGCCGCCTCGATTAGAGCCGGGGGGATCGTCGTCATGAAGAACGTCCTCATTAGGAGCACATTAAATCCATTCATGAGCAAGCCTGGTATGATCAAGGCCATAATAGTGTTTTTAATATCGAAGTATTGGACATAGACCAGGTAGGTTGGTGTAAGTCCGCCGTTGAATAGCAGCGTGAAAAATACAAAAAATGCAATTCCGTTACGTAAGGGTACTCCCTGTCTGGACATCGGGTAAGCAAGCATCGAGGTCATCAGCAGACTCGCTGCCGTACCGAATACCGTAATAAACACCGTGACCCCATAAGCACGGGCGAGCTGCTCCGAGTGATTCCACAGATAGCTATAAGCGCCCAATCCCAATTGATCCGGAAAGAAGGTATAGCCCTGCCGCAGAATTGAGCTCTCATCGGAGATCGATGAAATAACAAGTAGCAGGAACGGCAGCACGCAGGCCACCGCTAGGGACATCATCGGAAGATGAAGCCATATTCCCTTGTTGATCGTTTTCATGCTTCTACACTCCTGTCCCAAGCCTTAGAACAATGCGCTGTCCTTGTTGAATTTGCGCACCGCGTAATTCGATAACAGTACCAGCACAAAGCCGACTACGGACTGATACAGCCCCGCTGCCGAAGACATTCCAATATCGCCTAAATTCATAAGCGCCCTGTACACATAGGTATCGATAACCTGTGTCGTATCATTCAGGGCTCCAGAGCCGAGTGGAACTTGATAGAATAGACCGAAATCAGAATAGAAAATTTTGCCGATAGCTAGCAAGGTCATCATGATGATAATCGGAGATAATAATGGAAGAGTAATATAGCGGATTTGCTGCCATTTAGAAGCCCCGTCTAGTTTTGCTGCCTCATAATATTCCGGATCAATCCCAATGATCGCAGCCAGATAGATGACGCATAAGAACCCGGCGCCCTTCCACAAGCTGATAATCGTCAGAATGAATGGCCAATATTGCGATTCGCTATACCATGAAATACCCTCTATCCCCAGAAAGGAAAGTATGGTTTTGTTAATAAATCCAGTCTCCATGCTGAGCAGGGAATAAGCCAAATAACTCACGATAACCATAGATATCAAATGGGGCAACAGTAATACACTCTGGTAAAACCGCGACATAAAGCGGCTGCGAATTTCATTCAGTGCGATTGCAATACCCAGTGCAAAAGTAGTATTTAAGATAATGAAACAAAAATTGTACAATATCGTGTTGCGTGTAATGATGTACGCATCCTGCGTTTTGAATAAATACTCAAAATTTTTCAGGCCAACCCAATCACTGCCGAGTAGTCCCTTCGCAAAATTGTAATCCTTGAAGGCGATCATTAGTCCGAACATCGGCAAATAATTGTTGATGAGCAAATAGACAAGCCCCGGTATCATCATGAGCAACAGTACGTAGTACTTGCGCACACTGCTCTTCCGGCGGGGCCGATAGGTTTGTTCCATATTACTCCCCGCTTCCCTGGCTGATCGCGGATGAACCAATAATGCTAACTGGACCTAGCAAGCCAGAGGGCTCCTGCTGGACGAACTTGGAGAACCAGTCCTGCTGATCCTTCGCTAGTGTATTGGTCACCTCGATAGTCACTTCATTCTCTCCTTGCTTCCAATAGCGAGCGATATTCCATACATAAGGCGCACACAGCTTCACACCCACATCCTGTCCATTGACCCAGACCTGTGCAGTCTCATAAACCTGCCCCAGATCCAGCCATATCGGGTCAGTTATTTTACCAGTTACGACACACTCATACTTCATCGTGCCTGAAAATCTCGGCAACAGGTCGCGTGAGCTCATATTACGAAGGTCCTTCATGGTCCCCCAAGGTGTAAACGCCGGATATTCTTTGGCCGTAGCCAGGGAAATGTTCCACTGGGCAGGCTCAATCAGACGTCTGGATAAAGTAAGATCCGCACTGGCATGCAGGCTCAGATCTGTCCCAAGTGGAGCACGCTGCCACTGGCCAATTGAAACTGGTAGAGTCCCCTCTTCTCCAACTGGTACACGAAGCAAGATTAGCGATTCATAAGCGCTCAGTCGCAAATCAAGCTGAAAGTTCACTCCTGCTCCTACGCGATCCACCTTGTTAGTGAATGCGTCATAACGAAGCCATACGCCAGTGCCTGGGAGCGTAATGCCAGTCTCAATCGGCTGATCCGGATTCTCATTGAAAAGCATGAGAACTTCCAATTGATCATGACGGTATTGGTAGGCTCGTAGATAAGGCTGTTTGTCCCTTACCACCAGTTCATTCATCCCTCGTTCGATAAGCCTCTCTGCCAGCAGCTTCAATGGGGCTATAGTAACCTGAGGGTAAGCCGCCAGCTTCTTCAGCACTTCCTCGCATGGTACAGCTTGGCTCGCTCTTACAGGCAATGCGTCAATGAAGATAATAGACAAACCAGATGATGCGAGCTCAGTAAGCT
Organism: Paenibacillus sp. J31P13; assembly: GCF_056269295.1. NCBI lineage: Bacteria > Bacillati > Bacillota > Bacilli > Caryophanales > Paenibacillaceae > Paenibacillus > Paenibacillus sp. J31P13. The sequence continues at coordinate 20,430 of NZ_JBWDNR010000001.1, read as the reverse complement.
TGCCCAGCCATTCAATTGGCAGCGCTTCGGCATAAGGTACGATTAGGCAACGGTAGCGTTCTTTGTGCACCGCTAGCTCCCCATCGATAACATCCGAAGAAAGCAGGATATCGATCGGCAGCACATCGCAGTCAATTTGGCTCTGCATCAACTGCTTCACCGGCTCCTGAAACAACATGTATTCCCCGGACCATTCAGCCTCAGCGTGATACAGCACGGCAGCACTCGCAATATGCTCCCCGTCATTCAATAAGTGGCATAACCGGTTCGTATAGTCATTAAGCAGTCGGTAATACCTGAACTGCGGATTATAGCCTCTGGCATAGAAGTGCGGCGGACAATCCCAGTCAGGAAACTCCTTCTGAGAAAAAGCATGTGGCACAAAATGATTGACGCCTCTAACCAGCATATGATCGGTCAGCCACTTCATCAGCTTCAGCCCTTCCGCCCAGCCATAAGCGCCGAAGATTTCGCAAAAGGTTCTTCCTTGCTTCCTAGGGTCGATATGTCCCAGTGAAGCAGCTAGCTTGGTCATCCCGTAATGGAAAAAGACGCTGTCTGTCTTCCCGCCCATCCAAGAGAAGGACATTTCATCAAACCCGGGTACAATTTGCCATAGCACGACATCCAGACCAGACATGTCCTGCCCCTCCAGCGCTCGGAAGAAATGTCCTGCTCCGCAGCCCAGTCTGGCGTGTACATTGTTGTCCTCCATTAGATGGCCGATATAGGCTACACCGCGTTCTCGGCACCAGTCTCCAATCCGCCTGCTAAAGTGCTCTGCGTATAGCTTGCTCACTACGTTCATGTAGGCGTAGCGCACAGCAAACGTCTGAGGTCCTCCCTCATGCCAGAGCAGAGGCAGATGCTGCCGCAGGTTCGGACCATATTCAACCTCCAGCAGCTCCAGCAAATCGGAACGCCACGGCAGAGCCATCTTGGCATCGCCAAGACCCGTAGCATAATCGTACGATGCTTTGCTGTTATAGAAGCCAGGCTCATCCGAGAAGAAACCTGCGAATGCGACGCCAAAATCATCCTTGTATCGTGCGTAATAGGCTTCGTAGATTGTATCGATCAGAATTTGAGTCGATTCCGGAACGATCGGGTTCAAATAATCTTTGCGGCGATCATCCCCACCTTCCCGGGTGACGACGAACAAGCAGACCGTCCAGTAGCCTTCCGGCACTGACCAATAAAGAACCCCGTCTTGCACAGTAGATTCGAGATCTATTGCAATAAACTCCCCATCCAGCTCGCCCGTAACTGGATCACGCCTAGCTGCAGCAGCACCGACAGGTCTTGCTCCATCTAGCACCGACCAGGGGCGCAGCAGGAATGAAGCTTCAGGATCGGGACCGCGTGCATCCATTCGACGCTCTGAGAGGAACTGCCGCTGGTGTTCCAGCGGCGCTTCCTTCACCTTACCTGCTGCGTGTCCTGTCGGAAAGTGATCATCGTCGAAGACCCATATTTGCATCTCATGCTTCCGGGCTTCATCCATAATGGTATCCATATCCTTCCACCACTGTGGACCAAGCATATCAGGGTGGGGACGAGATTCTACACATACGGCATGGATGCCCGCTTCCCGTATTCGAGCCAGCTCCTCACGAATGACCGCCTCTTCTTCTCCGCGCTGCCAGAAGAAAGGAAGAATATAATTCCGTTCCTCACCACTTAGCAATTCATGAAGTTTACGACTCATTGCACACCCTCGGCTTTCGCCCATTCATCAAGCTGGCGCTGCTTATCCGCAATAACCTTATCGATTCCTGCGGCCTTCAGCCTCTCATTAAATTGCGGCAAAACCTTATCTGGGTCCACAGAACCTGTTTCCAGAACAATATAATATTGCGCAATGACGTTGGATACCGCCGCTATTTCAGTTTTGACGGACTCGGGATTCATCGTAAAGCCCATCGCTTTGGATTTAATCGCCTGCTCATTGAATTCCTTCATCTTCTGCCAAATATCCGGGTCTTCACCCTCAAATACATAAGAGAGGAACTGGTTGCCAAACAGCCAGCTCATATTTAGATTGTAGCCGTTCGTCAGCATCGTGACGCCTTCTGGATATTTGATGACATTATCGGACACTTTGACATAATGCTTACCTTCAATACCCCAATCCAGCAGATTAACAAGCTCAGCATCCCCATACATCAGATCCAGAAACTTCATGGATGCCTCCGGATTCTCAGCTTGACGCGGAATCCCCCACATAATGTTCAGCACATGATCTGTCATGGATACAGGATCAGACAAGGTTGCGCTAATCATTTCCTTGCCAATGGATCTGGACTCCTGCGCATCAAATCCCGGTTTCAGCTTAGAGAGATAACCAAAAGCTCTGTCAGCCTTCATTAATTCGATCTGGGTCGACTTGTTGGTTGCTGCATCTTTCAACGTATAACCCGCCTCATACCAGTTCCTCATCCGTTTCAGGAGCGCAGCATATTCCGGAGTCTCGATACTATTAACAAGCTTCAGACCATTATCGTAACCTGGTAGCACGCCCATCCCGTTGCTAAGACCATCATGCCAGCTGTAGCTGGTCAAAAAGGAGAAGCCTGCTCCGCTAGGAATTAACGGCGTAATGTCTGGTTCATTATCTTTAATGATTTTGAGCGCTGCTTCTACATCATCCAGCGTTTTAATCGCACTCGCGTCGATTCCATGCTTATCTGCAAGATCCTTGCGCATTGTAAATCCGTTGGCTGTTGCCAAGTCTCTCACAGGCGTGACGCCGTAAACCTTTCCATCTACCTTACTGGCGTTCAAGTAGACCGGGTCAAGCGCCTTGCGAATATTTTCCCCATTCTTCTCGAGCAGCTCATCGAGCGGCAGCAGTTGTCCTCTGGACACTTGGGAGCTAAATCCGAACGGTGATCCGACGACAATCAGATCCAGCTTCTCATTGCTCGTCAGCATTAAGTTCACCTGCTGAGCATACGCGCCGTAATTGATTGGCATTAGATTAACCTTTACATTGATTTTTTCCTTTGTAATCTTGTTAATCTCATCTTCTACAGCCTTCATATCCTGTGGCGTACCGGTAACACTGAGAAATGCGACATTCAATTCATCGACCTTTTGCGGTGCTTCCTCACCTGTTGTTACGGGGCTGTTAGACGGATCTTTCGCCGTTCCGCCTGAATTTCCGTTCGTACCACATGCGGATATGAGCAGAGATAAGATCACTAGACTTGCGAACAACCATGTCTTCTTGCGCATTGTGTTTTCCCCCTGGTTTGATCATTTGGCTTTCTCTTGCCATTGTAGCGGGAAGAGGACCGCATCCTCTGCTACAGATTCGACCTTTACCTGACGTCATTTCGACTTTGCAAGCGAGGCATCCCGTCCGTGCTGGCGAAACTCGATTGGGCTTAAGCCTGACTGCGCCTTGAACAGCTTGGCAAAATGGGAAAAGTTCGAATAGCCCGTGGCCAGCGCCACGGCGCTTACAGGAAGCTCAGAGTGAATAAGCAGCTGCCTAGCCAGCTTGATTCTCTCCTGCAAAATATATTCTGGAATCGTACAGCCCAGCTCTTTCTTAAATAAGCGGGTCAAATAGTCAGGGTGCAAGTATACATGGTTCGCTGTCGTTTCTCTGGACAGACCTTGATCCAGATTGGATGCAATATAACGTGTCGCCCGTCCAATCACATCGCCAATCGAGGACGGATGTGTGGTATTCACAGCCTTCATAATGACATGGGCAAGCCAGCGCTCCAGATCGGTAAGCGAACGGGAAGCTGCTTCCGCCAGACGCAGGCTCTCCTCATCACAGAACATGAGATGTGCCTGAACCCCTTGCTGCTGCAGGACTGTATGGGCCATTTGCAGAAAATTTTCCTTCAGCGCACGCAAATAATCGCCATTTATTCCCGTATGATCCCGCAGTCCGTGGATGCAAGCTCTCGCTTCTTCCAGCAGCCTCTCCTTCACGCCTTGCCTCATCATCGCTGCCCAGCCGCTCATATCTGGCAGAGCCGGAGGCGCTGCTGCAAGACACTTTGCCTCATTCAGAGCAACATAATGGATTCCGGTCACATTATTTCTGTCTAAATTGTGTAATTGATTCAGCAGAGCAGGGAGCTCATGTCCTTGTACTGGCCGCCCCCCATAGCAATACAATTCACAGTATAAATGGACACGACAAAACGCAACCAAGCGGCTACACATAATGGCAAGTCCGTTCTCTTGCTGTTCCTGTTCCACAGTCATAATAAGCAACCAAGCGTCATTCCCGGCAGGAACAACAACACTGCCTGACGTAAGCCTTCCCAGCAGTTCTTTGCTTGCGTTCTTGAGCCCATATTCCAGCAGCTTCCGATCTCTGACCAGGAAGTCCTGCTGCCAGCCACGTATGATCATCAACACTGGTAGAACCAAGGAGTCCGCTGGGAGTGATACCTGTCTTGCCACCGCTTCATCTGCAATAATCTCACTCACTGCCGGGATGGTTTCATTCAGCACATCCAGCCAGAAGCGCTCACGATTTATATCCTGCTGCCGCGACCACCAGATCTTAATCCTCTGCGCATCCGCCAGTTCTTGCTCGCGTTTCACAGCATCTGCCGCCTTGCGCAGTGCGGCTTCCAGCTCTTCCTTGGTCAGCGGCTTCAACAAGTAATTGGAGCAGCCCAGGCGCACGGCTTCTTGGGCGTAGTGAAAATCCGCATGGCAGGTCATCAGCACGGGGACGGTGCGAATTTCCTTCTCCCGCAACCACTTCAGCAGCTCTAGTCCGCTCCGCTGCGGCATTTCAATATCGCATAGCAGAACATGAATCTCCTGTACCTCAAAAATCCGCTCCGCCGCAGTCGGATTGTAAGCGACATAAACGTTGGAGATACCAAGCTGCATCCAGTCCACCATTTTTTTAAGCGCTTCCACAAAATGAATCTCATCATCTACGATCAGCACGTTCAGCAAGAGGTGCCCTCCTCTCCTTTCGGGAATGACTTCATGGGTAAGCGAACTTCTACTCTAGCCCCGCCTGAATGAGAATTAAGAAAGGTAAGATCGGCTGTTCCGCCATACAATAGCTCCAGTCTGCGCCATGCATTCCAGATTCCATGCCTGCTCCCGTCCTCCCGCTCCAAGTTCCTCTTCTCATTTAAGAGCTGCAGCAACTCTAGGGTAAATCCTTCTCCTGTATCCTCAATAACAAGTAGAATGCGAGGCAGCTGACCATCAGATTCCAGCTTTCCATGAATCGACAGCCGGAATGGCGCTTCCAGCGTAAATGCGTGCTTGATGGCATTCTCCACAAAGGTTTGAATCACGAGCGGGGGTATAGCGAGGTTCAGCAAATAAGATGGCACCTCAATTTCACTGCTCAGCTGATCTGGAAACCGCAGCTCCTGAATACGTATATAATTGCGCATATGCATCATTTCATCCCCGAGAGAGACGAGTGAGACATGACTGCGGAAAATGTAACGAAAATAGTCCGAGAGACAGCGCGACATCTCCTGGATTAATTCATAATTGCGTACAGCAGCCAAACTGTGCAGCATATTGAGGGAGTTCAAATAAAAATGGGGATTAATCGTTGTCTGCAGCTGCCTAAGCTCCGCCTGCTGTTTGCTTAATTGCTCCTCATAAACATGGATTTTCAACTCTCTAATCTGGGAAAGCATTTGGTTAAAATGATCGTTAACGACGCGAAATTCCTCGGTTGATGCATTAGATTCCAGAATCCCCTGCATATACCCTTCCCCGATTCGATTCATGGCAGATAGCAGTCTTCTGATCGGGAGCAAAATCATCTTGCGAAGCAGCACCAAACTCAAGGGAATCAGCAATATAGAACCCACAGAGACAAACCTATTCCAGCTCCAAAGATTGAAAAAACCTTTCAAAATATCTTGCTCCGGTATAAGTGCAACCAGTCGGAAACCACCATGCCGGGATCGTTCGCCTACCGTCAGATAACGGTCCGGATCGCCTGATAAGCTATATCCACCAGAGGCAAAGCTTAAATCAATTTGTTTTTCGCGAACCACTTCAGCATGCATCATAGGCTCTCCAGCTTCTGTTGAAAATAGCGAAAAACCGCTCTCGCCTAAATTGATCAGGCTAAACGGAATGAGAAGTGTGTCCGCCTTGACCCAGGCGCCAACATAAGTGTTGGGAGCTGCCTGAAGCAAGCGGAGAATATAATAGCTGCCATCGATCTGTCGTACAAGCCAGTCACGCCCCCCAATCTCAGACTGTGTAGGGGACGCATTCAGCTTACGGGTAACCTCACCTAATACCGCTACTCTTTCCATATAGGATGGGCGTGGACTGAATGCTTCTATGAAGCCTGCATCCAGAGTGCTATAAATCCAAAAGCCGTCCACTGCTCCATTAGGGGAGATTTCGTTCCATAGTTGCTTGGACAGTTGTACTTTTAGCAGTGCCGTCTCTGCTTCTGGCTGCCTCCGGTCCAGCAGCAGCAGGTTCGGGTCAGAAGCCACCATGCTAATTAAGAAGCTGTCGATTTCATCGAGCAGCCCATCAATTTGATTCATATAGAGGGAGATAAAGCTCTGATTGCTCTCAGCGACCTGCTTACGCACTACCTGAGCGGCGTAATATTGGTTGAAATTGAGCAGTACAATGAGCGGAACCAGAATAGCGGCGACGCCCACAATAAGTTTGAAGCGCATCGTATTTCGAAGCTTGCTTTTGCGCTGTGTATTCATTGCCTTTCCCATAGGCTAAGCAGAAAATCCTTATAACGCGCATTCTGCTCCAGCTCAGCTGCCTTGGTCGCGTCACCGTTCTGCCGGCAAATCAAGACAGACTTTTGTAAATAAATGAAGTACAAATGTGTAATCATTCGCGTCCGTTCGATCCAAGCCAGCTTCTCATCATTAGGTATTTCGGCTGCGCGCTCAGTGGCAAAAGCACTCATCGACAAGCGTGTCTCCTCGCTGATAAGCTCCTTGAATGCCTCCAGTTCCGCTGGATTCTTGCCCATACTGGCATAATACACACTAAAGAGCGAATCATAATAGAGAAGATCTGGCTGGTGCTCTCTTAACCGCAAATACTTGTCGAGTATGGCTTCAATAGAAGCACGCGGGGATATAAAATCGAACTCCACCAGCAGCCGTCCGAACATGCGCTTCAGATTATCTACGTACACTTCAGTCGCCAGCTCCTCCTTATCCTTAAAGTGATGGTACAAGGTACGTCTGGACGCGCCTGAGCGGGTAGCAACGAGTACCAAATCCGCGCCCTCAATCCCCTTCTCGCAAAAGGCCGCCAGCGCCGCCTCTTTTATCATTTCTCTGGTAAGCTGCAGTTGTTTCTCTCTAAGCTTCATCATGTATCCCCTATCCTGTGGTGCTAAGCTCTCCGGCAGCTTTGGTGCTCGCTGCAGCATCGTTATGCAGGAAGCGTGTGCCTCGAGAGCTGCGTTCTTGCTTGTGAATAATGCTATCCAGCCATGCCACTAATTTCTGCCCCTCCTCCTCTGCCTCATAGAAAGCTTGCATCGGCAGCAGCGTATGCGGAGTCGTGTGATTCTCCTTATCATAGCCGTATTCTGTAAGAAAATAATAAAAATTAGGCAGTTGTTCGTCAAGCTGGCGGGTAGCCGCTCGAAACTGCTGGCTCCATGCCTCCAAACTTTGCGGGTCAATATCGTCTCCTTTGCCATTAAGACGGTTCTGGAACGAGGTGAGCACCTTGTCATTAATCGTACAAGCATGCATGAGCACAGCATTAGCAGGCATGGCCTTCGCATTGTGGCGGAACGCCGCCCCAATCATATCTGTCTCCATCGGAAAAGCGAACTGGCGTGTGAAATCAGTATTCCACTGCTTGTTTACAATACTCGGCCATTGCTCGGAAGCAAGGAAGGAGCTGTCAGAGAGATGATAGATTTCTGCATCTGCATAATGGTTCGCAATGTCACTGGCATAGAAGGCTGAACCAAATCCACCAGCACTGGAACCTGTGATTAGAAGCTTATCCGGTGTGTCGAAATTAGCATACACCCATTGCAGCGCTTCCTCCACATTATTCCTGCCATTATGACGGATATGCCGCACCTTCTTTCCCTTATCATCGCTGTACGTAACTGCAGCATTGCCGGTATGGAAGTCAGCAGAGACATAAGGAATGAAGACGACATTCCACTCGGAGAACGGGTTCTCTGGACGTTGATCGAAGATCCCTCGGTGCATACTAAGGATGTAGAACGGAATTCGGGCGAAGTAATAGCCAAATTGCCCGTACTTGAGATAAGAGCGCAGGGACAACGGGATCTTCGCCGTCTCTGCATCCCAGCAGGCCCCACCCCCGCAGAAATAGACCATCAAATTCCGGCTGCTGCCTTTGCGGGTATATAAGAAGAACGTTGAACCATCCGTGGCCATTGTTTGCTTGCTAAGCTTAACCTTGTTCCACTTGCCCGGCTGCGTATCACGGAAGCTATTCTTTTGGCTTGGTCTTTTGAAAACCTTACGGTTGACAAATACAATGGAAAGGACTGCAACTGCAACAATAAAAAAGAATGTTCGCTTCAACCTTTGCATGCTAATTCCCCTCTTCTCTCATAATCAACAGCATTCAGTCCTTGTGAATGGACACCGACCCAGCCTTTATTGCGGTACAGCTCCGGATGCTCTCCAGTAAAAGCTGCCGCTGCATCTGAATCATCAGCCAGCCAATAACGCAGCCATGCGGTCAGATAACCTCTATGCATGCCGCCCTGCCCCATGCTCTCTAGATGATCTGCCGCCCTCGTCATCGCCATAACAGCTGCTTGGCCTGATCGAACCGCTGCGTAGGCACTCCGATTGGAGGATTTTGGTGAGATCATAAAATCATGCGTTCCAGCCATGAAAAATAATGCAGCGGATTGCGTTTCGATCTCATAAACATCCTTGGGTTCACACCACATCAGAGCAGGCAGCGCAATCGTAACCACCGTCTGAAGCGGCTCATCCAGATAATTGCCTGCATTCAGGACCCCTGTCGCGCCTTGGGAATGACCCACTGCACCAATGCGGTCTATCAGCAGCTTGCGATAAAAAGGGCTCGCAGGATTAGCATTCTCCTGCAGGGCATAACGGACCGTATCTGCAACTTCCCGGCCAGTACCCGTATGACGGCAATAACTGTCGATTACAACAAAGCCCCACGTCGCCAAATGAAGCAGCAGCGCATCATAATTCTCAGGCTGGGCATCCGAGCCATTGCCCCAAACAATAATAGGACAAGCTTCGTCCATCTCCTCCGGGCAATAGATTTTGTATTGCGGATTCCCATCATCTTTCTTAATTACCATACTTCTGCTACGATGCGGCCCTGGTTCGCCATAACGCTGCTCCATAGGTTCTGGCTGATAGCGGTAAAGCCACCTTCGTAATTTAAGCGGATACATCATTAGCAGATAGACAGGAATTAAAATCCACTTTACCCATGGGCGGGAAGTCAGCTTCTCTGATGTCGTCATCCGTGCTTGCCATCCTCTCGTTTTCATTTCATGTTACACCAAGATAATTAACTGCACACCGTGTGTAATAAAAGTATAATGAAGGACACCTCCACTGTCAATGCAGGATTTGTGAAGTTGCGTATTGTTATGGCTAGGGATGAAAATAAGGGTGGAAAAGAGTAAAAGCCTAGAGGCTTGCATGCGCAAGCCTCTAGGCTTTATCAATCTTTTGCTCGTAGAATGCTATTTCAGCATTGTTTCATTTCCGAAATATTTCTCCCATGCAGCTTTTCGCTCGTCGATAATCGCTTGACCGCTTGAACCGAGGTAATCCTTCATGCCTGCGTCATATACAGCGTCAAATTTATCAACAGGTGCCACAACAGCCTTGTTCAAGAGCGTATCACGTTTCTCTTTAAGCGCTTGACCTTGCCCGTCTTCTGCCTTGATTTCACCCACATTGGCATTTTTGCCTACACGTCCGTCATGAGTTGTAATTTGATTTGCTATTTCAATATATTTTGCGTCAACACCAGCATAACCGTTGGCAATTGATTTGACTGTCTTAGCAGGATCGCCAAGGTCAAGACCATTACTTGTAATTGTGTAGTCGATGTTTGCTGGAGAGTTCATAATTTTTTCGCCTGTAGTTGCAATTGTCTTCAGGGAACCATCAGGCAGCTTTTCGTGAGTAACGCCTTCTTCTCCAAATTGCAAGAATACGCGATTTTCAAGCTTGGAAATCCAGTTCACATAGAGCAGAGAAGCAATTGGTTCTTTGTTTGTAGCTGGGAAAAATATTTTACGGTCAACAGGACCTGATAAAAATTTCTTATAAACACCAGCATCGTTGACAAATGGTTCAATAGCAATATAAGCTGCATCTGGGCCAACAAGCCGTTGAAGGCTTGCATGAATGCTGTCGTCACCGTTACGGTATGGATAATCCCAGTTGTGCATAAATGCACCCACATAGCCCATTTTCATAAGATTATCCTCCGTTACATCTCCGGCAGGATAAAGGGAGAAATCTTTCCAAATCAGACCTTCGTTATACCACTTGTTCAACGTTTTTATGCCTTCTTTGTAATTCGGAAAAAGGAAATGTCGATCATCAAAGCCCTGTATGTAGATGTCCTTGTCTGTTATATCATTAGGCACGTAGGATGAAGTCAAATGATCTGTACGCCAGCCGATGTCAAAGCTCGTCGAAAAAGGAATCATCTTGTTAGCATCTTTTCCTAAAAGTGTAGAAGCGTTGTCTTTAAATGCTACGAGCATGCTTTCAAATTCTTGTAACGTTGTTGGCGCTTGGAGATTGAGCTTCTTTAACCAATCCTCGCGCACAAAGGTATTAATACGGTTAAGGACATTCAAACGAGTTTCTAATGCCCACAAGGTTCCTGTGTTAGGATCCTTGTCCCAATAGATATTTGCTTCGGTTAGATACTGCCACATGTCTGGCAAAAGGTCTTTATTTTCTTCGACAATGGGGCCTAGGTCAAGAATACCACCCATATTGGCATACGTTTGGATTGTTGGATAAGAGTAGGTGAGACTGATATCCGGCGCTTGATTCCCTGCCAAAAGGTTGTTAATCACCTCGCCCTCTGTCCAACGCGGAACAGGAACAAAAGTAACTTCTACATTGTGGTCACGAAGCATTCCGTCTTTGATATATTGTGTGTAAAAGTTGTCCTCTGGTTTGGTTCCCCCGTCATTACCACGGTCATAAATCTCTACTGTAATCTTACGAGTCTCCTTGAATTTTAAATTGGAATCGAGACCTAGCTTTTCTAGTCCTGCATCGTTGCTGTCTCCATCGGTATTTGATGTAGGTGCTGAAGAAGCTGATGGCGCTGGTGAAGCTGATGGCGCTGGTTTGTCGCTGGTACATCCTGAAAGTGCCAAAGCAAGAGTAGTACTAATCGCCAGAATGGACGCCGCTTTACGAAATCGCATGTTTGTTCCCCCTCATTTTCATTTACTATTTTGGAATGATTTATAAAAATTGACATAGCCAATTTCTATCATGCGTTACAGATTAACCTTTTACCGCTCCGATTGTGACACCGGAGATAAAGTATCTCTGCAGCCACGGATATATGAGCAAAATCGGTACAGTGGCAAACATAACAGTTGCTGATTTAATCGTTTCAGACAGGCCTGGGCTTGAAAAGCCTTCCTGTGTAGCCACCTCAACACTGCTGATACTATTAAGTATGTTGTAAAGCAGCAATTGTATAGGGAAGTAGGTTCTATCTGACATAAACATCAATGCATCCGAGAACCCGTTCCATCGACCTACTGCATAGAAAAGAGCCAACGTTGCCAGCACAGGAGTGGAAAGTGGTAGATAGACGTTGATGAGTACCCTAAGCGGTCCTGCTCCATCGAGCTCAGCGGATTCTCTAAGACTCTCAGGAATCCCAAATAAGAAGCTGCGCATGATGATTACATAAAATACACTAATGCCGTTTGGCAAAATCAGTACCAACGGATTATTGAGCAAATGCAGCTCTTTCAAAAGCAGATAGGTCGGGATTGTGCCTGCACTAAAGTACATCGTAAAGATAATAATTGCTATGATAATCTTTTTCCCTTTCAGATTGTCATATATAAGAGGGTATGCACACATAATCGTCATAAACATGGACCAAAGTGTGCAGATCACAGTTAGTATTGCTGTCCACAACAACGCCCAAGTGTATTTGGAATCTCCAAGCACAGTCGAGTAAGCATCGAAATTAAGACCTACAGGCAAAAGTAAAACTTCATTTCTCACCAAGGAATCCGCTGAGCTTAAGGATCGTGCCAATATATTCAACAACGGCAGGAGACAAGCTAAAACACACAATAAACAAAATAAAGCGATAATCCAGTCTCCGATTCTAGTGCTTTTTGATTTAATCATGTTATAACCTCCTACCAGATGCCACGGTCGCCAGATTTTTTTGCCAGAGCGTTTGCTGCAAACAAAAATATGACGCAAACGACGGATTGAAATAAACCGACGGCAGTGGAGAGAGAGAATTGCAATCCACGAATACCGTTGTTGTATACGAATATGGAAATAACGTTAGAAACATCTGAGACAAGCTTATTGCTGAGTGCGTAAGGTCTGTCAAATTCACTACCTAAAATGTGCCCTAGGCTTAGAATCAGCAATATAATGATCGTAGGACGAAGTCCTGGCATCGTAATATGCCAAATTTTTCGTAAACGACTTGCTCCATCCACCGATGAAGCCTCGTAAAGTTCTGGGTTAATCCCTGCAATGGCTGCCAGATAGATAATGGTATTCCAACCACAGCTTTGCCATATGCCCAGAAAAATGTAGGTGACAACCCAATACGCAGATTCATTCAGAAACGGAATTGAAGCAAAGCCCATCTTGTTTAGCATGATGTTGACAAGTCCAGTAGACGGTGCAAAAAGCTGAAGTGCCATACCAGAAATGATAACCCATGATAAAAAATGTGGCATATATACTACTGTTTGGGTGAACTTCTTAAACCGTTTGAATGCGAGTTCATTTAAGATAATGGCCAGAATAATAGGTGCAGGGAAGCCAAACAGTAAGTCAAGAAAGTTAAGAACAATGGTGTTTCTAAGTGCATAAAGAAAGTCACGATTGGAAAAGGCCTTAATGAAATATTCGAACCCTTGATTTGCTGCCCATTCCATCTCCCAGGGACTTTTTACAATGCTATAGTTTTTGAATGCAATTTGAATGTAGCCCATGGGTATATAACGGAAAATAATAAAGAAGGCCATCGGGAGAAGCAGCATCAAATAGAGTATCCAGTAACGTTTAATATAGCTGATCGATTTTCTTTTATTTGTAATTACCATATCTGTACCGCCTTACATATAAATTTTTCTTCCCTTTTCATCGTCAATTCCCGTTTTGCGATAGAAATACGTATTCACTTGATCTCGCCACTCACGAGCATTGAGCAGTTGAAGTTTAAGTCGTTCTTTCACCGAGTTAAGGGCTTCCTGTGGAATTCGGTTCTCCAGAGTATCCCAGGATAGTAACAATGCTTCCGCTTGCTGAGCACCCTCAAAGTGACTGTCATATATGTACTGAAGCAATGTTCGTCCGTCTTTCATTTTGTAGTCGTACCGAACTCGATGGAAAAACAGCAATAGTTCCTCCGGACAACTTTCTATATGGTCATACATCCGTTGTAGTGACTCTGGATACTGAAGTGTAAATCCCGTTCCTTTGGAAGTTCGATCGACACCAATCGCATCAAAGCTTGCTCTGTGATAAGTCCCCCAATTTGAAAACTCATAGCCGTCAACATTAGGTCCGTAGTGAGTACTTGGATTTACCATAAAGCCAATGCCAAGAGGCGCTGTATAGCTCTCGTATATCCCTCTTGATTTAAGCAGCATATCCTCCATCGTTTGGCATCCATGTTCATCTGCTTCAAACGTGATCCGAATCCACTCACGGATCAGCTCTTGAGCAGTAAGCTCCGGATTCCACGCCATTCTCCCAAAGGCATACAGATTGCACTGTGCAAGGGTGTTGCCTGTCCAGTTCATGTTATTGCCAGTGTTTGTAACCGCTGTCATAGCAACGATTTCTTGACCAAACAAACTTTTCAACTGTTTCCCTTTATCAACTTCAGTTGTCAAAATTTCTTCCCACTGAACAGCTAGGCCGAACAGGTCGATTTGCTGGCCTGTGTACTCCTGAGCAATTTGAAACTCAATGGCCTCGCTGGTGCTCTTAAGACTTGAGAAAAGAGGCGATACTGGCTCTCTCGTCTGAAAATCTACAGGGCCATTTTTGATTTGAAGAATGACGTTCTGATCAAATGTACCATCCAGTGGCTGAAAGTGTTTATAAGCCGCCATTGGACGGTCGGTTTGCTCATCTCTCCAGTCCTGCTGGCAGTTATACACGAAGCAGCGCCAAAAAACCAACCCTCCAAATGGAGCGACCGCTGCGGCAATCGTATTGGCACCGTCTGCCTGAGTTCGTCCAAAGGCCTCCGGGCCGCCCCTAAACTCTGAGTCCGCTTTCACCAGATAACCTAAAAAGTCCGGGATTTTATCGTATACAACCGCGGATTGAACGTTCCAAAATCCCTTTACTCCCGCATCCAGCGGATCGGAGGTTGTAAGCCCGCCGACGATCATCGGTGCATCAAAATGTACGGATACCAATAATCGGATGCCAAAAGGTCTAAACAGAGCAGCTAGTTCTGCCATGTCAGAAAGCAACGGTTCAGCAATCAGACCAGCGCTTACTTTGTTCACGTTCACATTGTTAATGCAAATTCCGTTAATTCCGATGGAAGCCATCATTCGGGCATAATTTTTAATTCTTTCTTCATCGTAGTCAAATTTATTATTAAGGAAGAAGAAAGAATTACCGGCATATCCGCGTTCAATGTGCCCATCCATGTTGTCCCAATGATTAATAATGCGATAGTCCACTTTGGGTGCGGATCGTTCATGAATGTTTTCCATGTTCTCTCCAGCGGCAAGACGGTTTAGGAAGCGATAAACACCATATAAGAGACCATTCTTACTGCCGCCTGCGATCTCGAATCCATTTTGCAGTGGAGTAAGTGAAAACTCCTCATACTCCAAGTCATCAATTATTAATTGCAGCGTGTACTCAGCGCATTCTTGAATTTCTCCCCATAAGCGAATTAGGCCTAGATGACATTCTTGATGGATAAAATCTAAATCGAAGCCTGATCTGATTTGCAAAGCTTTAGGCTCTAGACTGGATTTTGGCTGCAGCCAAGCATTATATTCGGAATATATACGTCCTGTGTGATCCATGAAGCACCTCTATTAAATAAATTAAAGCGTTTTCATAAACTAAAAAATATAGGGTGTGAATTTAACATTTTATTCATATTAAATTCATCGTGCAGCACCTATTAAGATAGCCAAAACGCTTTTGTTCCTTAATATAAAACTTAGCATTGAAGATACCTTTCAACAATAGTCTGAATATAGTTAACAATGCCTAATTAAAGATGATTTTTTTTGAAAAAAAAAAGACTAGCATACGCTAGTCTGGTTTATTTCTGAGACATTGTGATGGCGAATATCCTTTGATCATTTTAAATTGCTTTCGAAAATGCGACAGATCGTTATACCCGCAACGCTCTGCGGCTTCGCTTACGTTACATTCGCCATTTTGCAGCATGTCCTCTGCATGGTTAATTCTCGTTTGCGTCAAGTATTGATTGACCAGTATTCCCATTTCATTTTTAAATAGTGCCCCAAAGTATACCGTATTGAGCCCTACCAGATTTGCAATCTCTTTTACAGAAACATTGCTCGCGTAGTTTTCAGATATATAATTGATAGCCTTTTTCACCCGATAGTCTATGCTCGTGGGGTCTTTTTTTAAGAGAATCAGCTCAAACAATCTGTGAATAATGACAAGCAGCAAACCTCTGGTTTTTATGTGATACCCGGTTTCCTTACGAACCCAGGCATTGGATAGCTCACGAAAAAGGCCGATGAGGTCGCTTTTAATCCCAATGTGCGTCAGCAAAGGAAAAGGAAGGTCAGCTAGTTGTCCGTTCATTTCATAGAGTTTGAAGTTAGCGGAGTACAAGTTCATAAGGTCATCGACGATGCATTGGGCCATACGAATACTTCCACGTGGAATGCAAAGAAGATCACCGCGCTTCACCTCGTATTGTACTCCATTAATTATATAGATTCCTTTCCCTTCTATGACATAAGTGATGTCAAAAAATGAGATTTCATTTTTTGCAATTTCCCATGTTGGTGTGCACTTTCTATATATTAAGTAGCCGATATCAGGAACTAAGGAGTCATTAATTTCCACTGACAAATTGATCTACCTCCCAAATAATACCTTTAATTTAAACCCTATTACTATAGTTCAACCTTGTCAATAAAAAATGTCGACGTTAGGATTAAATTAGAAAAATTATCAATATATGAGGGACCTGAATCCGTGACGGATCTTTAGTTCTTTATCAAAAATGGTACCCTATGTAAGAAAACTGAGAATTATCTGTCTCGAAAAGTATCAACACTGCTATTCATCCATTTTGGTTAGGATAAAATAGACCTTGGTATGTTCAAGGTCTTGGGTGAAGTCGATCTGGATTTACTTTTTAGGCAAAGCCGTTCTTATCCTTCGACGCAAATTGTTGACGTAGGACTTTGACTACAACGTTTTGAAGTTATGGACACAACCCGATGTAAACACCAAACGTCAACACATCCCAACTCGACCCTAAAAAAATGTTTATGATTCCGCACTCCACATGTGTGGAGTGTACAAACAAAAAAACCAAATGGAATCTCTGCCATTTGGTTTCATTTATTGATATAACACCTTGACAATTAATCCCCAAAATGACCGCTACATACGATAAGATCAAATGTACTATAAGAGCTCAGGTGACTCTCACCTCTTCGCCTTATAAAACTCATGATAAAGCTTCATCAACGCCCTTTTCTCTATCCTTGAAACATAACTCCGACTAATCCCAAGCTCCTTCGCGATCTCCCGCTGCGTCCGCTCATCCCCGCCATGCTCTAAACCAAACCTTCCAATGACAACTTCCTTCTCGCGGTCATCCAATATATCAAGATTCTTATAAATCTTACTCTTTTCGATCTTTAGCTGCACCCGGTCCACAATATCATCCGCTTCAGTTCCGAGGATATCGATCAACGTAATTTCATTGCCTTCCTTGTCCGTGCCGATCGGATCATGAAGCGATACGTCCTTACGTGTCTTCTTCAATGATCTCAAGTGCATAAGTATTTCGTTCTCAATACAACGAGCTGCAAATGTCGCAAGCTTCGTGCCTTTCCCGGTTTGGAAGCTCTCAATTGCTTTAATCAAGCCGATTGTACCAATACTAATTAAGTCCTCCAGATCCTCACCAGTATTATCAAACTTTTTGACAATGTGGACACAACCCGATGTAATTTAGTCCCTAAATGAAATGTGACTCACATAGTAGAAAGTGGATATACTTCGATAAACTTCTTTATGCCAATCGTCCTGCGCTACTCTATCTCGGTAGACGGAGAATGTTTTCATAGCAAGCCAGGTAACTAAAGAAAAAGATCACAATTTTAGGTTACGAGCAAATAATGCTCACTTTTAATTGTAGAATAAATCATTGATCAAATTATGAGCGCCACATCATCTACCTACATTAATCTTTTTTCAATTCACTAATATATTCAGACATGTTAATAACGCGACTTTCTAAACGAGACTTCTCTGCTGCAAAAGCAACCAGATGGCTTTGTACAGAAATACCCGCTCCGGTTAATCCCTTTTCTTTCCCATCACTTCGTACAAGGTTTACAAAGTCTCGTATAATACCTGCATCTCCACCACCATGTCCTGCTACATCCGCATCAAGATGAATGGTCTCCGTCTCCCGAGTAATAAAGCTTGTAATTTCAATTACATTTTTCTCCATATCGCCTCTAATCTGACCGTGTGTACCCATAATCTTGAGCGATCTTCCACTTTCAAATGTAAAAGCACTCATTGTGAAAGCAACGGTCACTTTATTGGCGAATTCGATATTTACAACCTGATGATCAACTACATTATTATCACAATGATATACACATCTTCCGTAAGGCCCATCCTTCAATGCCTGAAGCACGCCTTCTTCGCTTGGGTCATTGCTGACGACGGATCGTTGCACCGCACCCACCCAATCATCTCGCTCGATATACATTTTAGGCCCATAATAAGGACACTCATCCTTTACAGGACAGCCGTCCAAACAACGTAGAGTCGCACCCGCTCGCGCGTTTTCTTTGCGGAAATGGGTCAAGGAACCGAATGAAGACACTTTGGTGCACTCCGAGTCTACGAGCCACTGTAGAATGTCCATATCATGGCAGCCTTGGCAAGAATCATCGGACTGGAAGCCTCCGAATCTCTCCAATTGCCTCTAACGAAGCTGTGGGCTTGATGTCGATGCTCCACATTCTCAGTATGCTGAATCGAGACGAGTTTACCAAGTCTTCCAGCTGTAATGAGCTGCTTGATCGTCGTGAAAAAGTCCGTATAACGAAGCACATGACAAATCGAAAATACCCGGTTATATTTTTCTGCATACTCGCCCATCACGATACATTCCAAAGGATCCGGTGACATTGGTTTTTCCAGAAGAACATGATAGCCCTTCTCCAATGCCTTAAGCACAGGCTCGTAATGCATTTTATCTTGTGTGCAAATCAGAACAGCATCGGCTATTTTAGGCCCTGCAAGCAACTCCTCCCAGCTTGAGTAGCAGTTCTCTTCAACAATATTGTGAGCTCGCTGGAAGTCTCCCCTCCGAGTTGTATCCAAGTCTGCAACAGCTATAAATTGCAACTCTTCCGGATGGCTTAACCGCGTATGGAGCATACGCTCCTGCCCCTCTTTGTCCTGCTCCGATTAGTGCCGCTGTAATTCTTCTCATTTCAGTTTCTCTCCTTATGTATACGTTATTATGTTAAATTCATTGGCTTGTAATTACCCTTATTGAAGCAAATAACCCTTTGTGCAGGCGAGCATGACAATGCTTGCCTGCTTACTAAGGGTTATCGCTCATATGTTATACTCTTATTTCTTTAACAACTGATAAATCTTCAGAGAAAGTTATTTATTTATTATTTAGCATAGCTAAAATCAATGTAATGGCTTCGGCTCTCGTTGCAGATGCAGCAGGCTTGAAGCTGCCATCTGTATAGCCTTTAATTAGACCTGCTTCTGCAGCTGCTGCTACGTAAGGAATTGCCCACGCTGGCACTTGCTCAGCATCCTTAAATTTAAGCTTGGCAGTTGGATTCACTTTAAGATCTAGGGCGCGAACGATCATAACCGCCAGCTCTGAACGTGAAATCTCGTTATTCGCACGGAACGTACCATCTTCGTAGCCTTTAATGATACCGACTTGAGCAGTGCTTTGAATGAACAGTTGTGCCCATGCTGGTATTTCCAGTTGATCCGCGAAAGTAATCTCGTTGTTGCTGCCCTCTTCCAGCTTCAGCGCACGAGCCAGCATTGCTGCGAACTCACCACGATTTACAATGCGATCAGGTTTGAACGTTTCATCCGCGTAACCTGTTACAAAACCTAACTCCACCGCTCTTTCAATCGAAGCTTTCGCCCAATGCGTCGTAATATCCTTCAATTCGACTGGCGCTGGTGTTGGTGTTGGTGTTGGTGTTGGTGTTGGTGTTGGTGTTGGTGTTGGTGTTGGTGTTGGCACTGGTGTTGGTTCTGGTGTTGATCCTCCAGCCACCGTCTTGACAGATAGCGTTGGGCCATTCACGCTCCAGTTGTCTGATCCATCTACCGCTTCAACATTAAACGAATACGTTGTGCCAGCCGCTAGACCTGACACTTGGTAACTAGTAACATTACCACCCAATGTCGCCAGTTCAGTGCCATTCTTGTAAAGCTTGTAACCTGCGATTACTCCAAAATCATCTGTTGCTACGTTCCACTTCAGTGTCAGGCTATTCTTCCCAACATTAGATGCAGTTAATTGTGCATCCGGCCATACTGGCGCAGTTGTATCCACTGCAGGTGTTGGAACTTTAGCTGATTCGAATGTCGCTAGGGCATCCTTAAGAGCTATTTCTGCTGCATCCACTTCCACTTGCGTCGCTGAAGTGTTTTCCTTCACTACTGTTGCTTCATCAATCGCTGCTGTTAGCGCATCAATCGCTGCTTGTGGATATTGGCCTGGCTCTGTGCCTGGTTCCGCTACTTCTACTTTCGCTTGTGTTTCTGTAATCACTGCTTCTAGTGCAGTTGTATCGATGCCTTGTGTTGGAATTT
Source organism: Paenibacillus sp. J31P13 (assembly GCF_056269295.1). Lineage (NCBI taxonomy): Bacteria > Bacillati > Bacillota > Bacilli > Caryophanales > Paenibacillaceae > Paenibacillus > Paenibacillus sp. J31P13. The sequence continues at coordinate 151 of NZ_JBWDNR010000001.1, read as the reverse complement.
TAGCTGATTCGAATGTCGCAAGGGCTTCCTTAAGAGCTAATTCTGCTGCATCCACTTCCACTTGCGTCGCTGAAGTGTTTTCCTTCACTACTGTTGCTTCATCAATCGCTGCTGTTAGCGCATCAATCGCTGCTTGTGGATATTGGCCTGG
>NZ_JBWDNR010000023.1:0-12631 GCF_056269295.1 Paenibacillus sp. J31P13 | reverse complement strand
CGAGGCAGTTTGTTACTCGTTGTTCAGTTTTCAAAGAGCAATCTTTTCTTTCTTGTTTTGCTCGCCGTCCGCGTGTATCTCTCGGCCGGAATTAGAATATACCATGTATGCCTAGACTATTGCAAGTGTTTTTTTAAATTAATTTCAATTTCTTTTATCATTAGCTTTTGGAATGAAATTATTCATTATATAATGATCCATTCCTTCATTCCATTTAACGCCATTAGCGTAACCTATTCTACTCTTACCCATCAGAACCTTAAAGCTATCCAGCTTAATTAAAACGTCGTTTAAAACCAAACCAAGAAAGTCTTGTTTCAAGCATCATCTAACAGAAATGTTTACAGCTTACACTTATCTTCTTCTATAATAGTCAACTCACTGCCCTAACCTATATGAAAGGAAACTATTCATTTCATTATTTCACATAAAATAAAAGCAGGCTTTATTTCTCCATAGAAGAGAAAACAGCCTGCTCCAATTCAATCATTCTATTAGTTAGAAGAAGATCATGATTTGACTAACGGTAACGTACGAAGGAAATCTTGTATATGCGTATCCCAATAACCCCAACTATGACCGCCTGGGCCTTCAGTATAAGTAAGTGGATAACCCGCTTCCAAACAAGCATCACGAAATGCCAGGTTATCTTGGTAAAGGAAATCTTCTGTACCGCAATATTGGAAGAGTGCCGGCTTAGGCGAATCGTTTTTTGCCCCTTCAGCTACAAGGTGAAGCAAATCCTCCTCGGTACCCGATATTTCTTTCTCTCCATATATAAGCTTGAAAAGCTGAGCCATTTGCGGCACCGGCGAATTCTTCATATGATTGGACATATCTAACGCTCCTGACAAGCTGCATGCAGAAGCAAAACGATCAGGATGACGAAGCGCCCATTTAAAAGCACCATAACCTCCCATAGACAAGCCTGCAACAAAATTGTCCTCACGTGCGTCAGATAAAGGAAAGAAGGATCGTGCGATTGTAGGAAGCTCTTCCGTCAGAAATGTCCAATATTTATTTCCAAATTCCATGTCGGTATAAAAGCTTCTATGTACATTAGGCATAACAACAGCCAAACCAAGCTCAGCAACATAACGTTCAATAGATGTCCTTCTAGCCCAAATCGTGTCATCGTCAGATAGCCCATGCAATAAAAAAAGCGTAGGATGCAGCTTTTGCGTACTTCGATTATTCATACCAATTTGCGAGGTTGTTTGCTGCGGTAATATTACAGTCATAGCTGTGCTTAGACCTAATACATCCGAATAAAAATTGCAAGTGATGAAAGCCATTATATATTCCTCCTATTGAATAAACTCATATGAATTGATTTATTTAATCTAGCATTAAAATAAATCACTTGTAAACAAACGAATTCATTCTATTACATAGATAAGACAACGTGAAACTGAAGGTTAGTTAGTGAACTTTTTTTCAGTGCTTATATGATTGATTAGACCAAGGTATAATAGAACCGTCAAACAACAAATAATATTTCCGGAGGTTGATGGAAAATGAAAATTATGCCACTAGAACGTCGCGGTATTTCCGATAGTCGTCTCGCACTTGGCTGTATGGGACTAGGTGGAAGCTGGGATCTTGCGGATCCAATTACAGCTGATCACGTCCGTCAAGCAGAGGAAGCTATTGAAGCAGCGTTATCAATTGGGATAACAATGTTCGATCACGCGGATATTTATTCAAGAGGCAAGGCAGAATCTGTTTTTGGACAAGTGCTTAAGTCCCAGCCTAAGCTTAGAGAACAAATTGTCATCCAATCCAAAGTAGGCATTAAGCTAGCCGATGGTACATTGCCAGGGCGCTTTGATTTTTCGAAAGAGCATATTTTACCTTCTGTAGATAGCATCCTTGAGCGACTTGGAACAGAGTATCTTGATGTTCTATTGCTGCATCGTCCAGATCCTCTAATGGAGCCAGATGAAATTGCTGAAGCATTTACGAAGCTCAAACTTTCTGGCAAGGTTCGTAATTTTGGCGTATCCAATATGAGCCCTGGTCAAATTCGCTTTCTACAACGTTCTTTGCCAGATCCAATCGTCGTTAATCAATTAGAGATGAGCTTGCTGCGTCATGACTGGGTTGACCAAGGAATTCATGTAAACCAAAAGGCAGGATTAGCAGATAATTTCGCTGAGGGACTTATGGAGTTCATGCAAATGGAGGATATTCAAATTCAAGCATGGGGCCCGCTTGCTCAAGGAAGATTTTCAGGTAAGATCTCGGAGAATGCTTCTGAAGCAGAAATCAAAACGTCTGCTCTTGTTAAGCAGCTAGCAGATGAAAATGAGACAACACCTGAAGCAATTGTTCTTGCTTGGTTGATGAAGCATCCTGCTCGCATCCAACCGGTTATTGGCACCGCTAATCCTAAGCGCATCATTGCTTGCCAAGATGCAATTATTCAATCTGAACGGATGACAAGAGATCAATGGTACAGTCTTCTTATTAGCGCAAGAGGCGTAAACATGCCTTAATGGATGAAACAAGCCCATTATTATTAATATTTTTTCATTTTTTTCTCATAATCGCTTAAATCCTTTGATTTTCCTAACCTTTTTCTCTCATATGCCAAAAATGCCCCTTTTTCGATGTGTTATAGTCAATACACATTAAACGAAACGCGGAGGGACACACTAACAGCATGAGAAAAATCAACCTAATGAAATCGATTGCCAAAGCAAGCCTTTGCAGCGCAGTCGTATTATCGGCAATCACTTTTGGATCGTTCACACAAAAAGCGCATGCGGCAACACCCACAACTATAGAACTTATTAGCACAGGCAAACAATATGTAGGCACACCTTATAAATTTGGCGCACCAGCTGGCGTTACATATGCATTCGATTGTTCATCTTTCACACAATTTTTGTTTAAAGGACTTGATGTTAACCTTCCACGCAACTCCACTGGACAAGCAACGGTAGGTAAGAAGGTAGCCAAGGGCTCTTTAAGCATGGGCGATCTTGTCTTTTTCAACACAAACGGCAAATCAATTAGTCACGTAGCCATCTACGCTGGAAACAACAAAATGATTCATAGTTCCTCCAGTCAAGGTGTTACCGTTACAAGCCTAAGCAGCAGCTATTGGGCGAATAAATATGTAACAGCTAGACGGGTATTGAACTAAGGTACTAAGATAACCTATTGTTTTAATAAAAAAGGATCTACTCTCGCTCTTTTGCGACTGTAGATCCTTTTTTTCACTTAATTAACAGGATCATTCATCCATTTAAAACGGAACAACTTCTGTTGATCATGATGAAGATTTGTTTCCTATCTCTTCTTAACCATATATGCGAAGAATGAAACAATATTATTTTGCTAAAACCGCTATTTCCTCGGCCGTTAACTTTTTATCATACATTCTGAATTCATCCATTGCCCCATTAAAGTTCTGATCCCAAAAATTGCCACCAATAAAGTGCTCATTAAAGCCTTCCTTCGTCCTTACATCAGAATCAGCCTGAGCAATAAGAACACCATTTAGATAGAGCGATGTTTTGCCCCCAGGGTTTACGGTCATCGCCATATGAGCCCATTCCCCAACAGGCAATTGATTGCTTGACGCAGCAGACGGTCTGCCTATGAACAAATTGGCGGTATTATTTAAACCAAGATTTAAATAGTAATTTAATGGATTGTCCGCGGATACAAATGTATCACTAAAATAAATACTTGACCACGCTTGTGACCAGCCATTCGCCTCCCCGTTCCATTTCACCCAAGCAGCAACCGTATAGGCTTGGTCACCCACTATCATATTTCGAGGCAATTCCAATGGAATATTGTCAAAAGCTGATCCTTGAGCTGCCTGTAGAAAGCTCACTGCCTTTTCACCCGCTAGACGTCCATCCACATATTGCACACGGTTGTTTCTAATCACTGCATGATTATCATTCCCACTGCTGTCTAACACATTGCCGTTGAAATCCAATTTAACAATTAATCCTTCCCCCTCTTGAAATGGAGGGATCCCATTCGTAACGGTTATAACAACTGTTCCTTTTTGGGTAAAATCTGTACTGGAATTAGCAGCAATAGTTACAACACCTGCAGATATTGCCGTAACTACACCCGTTGCACTTACTGTAGCAATGGAATCATCGCTTGAGCTCCATACTACACTTCGGTTTGCGTATAATGAAGTTTGCTCCCCAGCAACAAGAGTTTTTAAAGTTACATTCAATATGACGGTGTTACCCTCTTCGTATTGAGCAGCAATCTGCTCAGCCGTTAATGGTTTGCTGTATATCTTCAACTCATCCATCATCCCAACAAAAGGCGAATCCCAATAATTCACACCTAATCCAAATACGCCATTGTCGTTTTTGAAAACAAGAGGAAATTTGGTATTTGCAAACTTTTGCACACCATTGATATAGACTTTAACCATGCCTTTATCAACCGTAAAAGCTATATGGGTCCACTGATTCGTATTTATTTTCACACCTGTGCTGGCATCATACCATGCTGTACCGGACCAGAGCATCGTATCAGCCTTAGGGCCTCCTCTCGGTACAAAACTGATCCAGCTATCCAACGTTTGAGCACCGAAGAAGGTAGTCGTATTGGCAGTTACAATCGTTGGCTTAAGCCACATGGATACGGTATAGACATCGCTATTAATTAAACCATCAGGTAGTCGAATACCCGAGGAACCATTAAATACAATCCCATCACCAGTAATTCCCGTATTATAGCTTATTGCTCCACCTGTGTTATCAATCCTGTCTCCTGTGATTGTCCCGGCTGCTTTCCGATCCCATGCATCCGATAAGTCACCATCAAATGCAAAGTGAGCAATCAATCCATCTGTGACATTAATTTGATATGACGCTGTCACATGTCCACTGTCTTCAGCAGTCGCTGTAATTTTCGTTAATCCAATAGCAATTGCTGTGACCTCTCCTGTTGCCGCATTAACGGAAGCCACGCTATTATCCTCAGAAGTCCAACTAATCGACTTGTTTCCTGCATTTTCTGGCAGAATCGTAACTCCTGAAGTATACGTAACGCCAATCGCTAAATCTTTTTTCGTCAAATCTAATTCAATATTCGTTACGAGAACGGATGGATCTGGCTCAATATGAGCTAGTAAACCTATTTTCTCAGCGCTAAGAGCTAATTCGTAAATGCGGAGCTCATCAATCAAACCTTTATAAGGCGTATTCCAGTAGTTCACACCTAGAGCGAAGACACTGTTTGTATCTTTGAATACATCTGGAAAATCTTTACCTTGGTACTTTAAAATGCCATCCAAATATATTTTCACCGAACCGTTTGCGACAGTAAATGCAACATGCGTCCATTTATTAATAGATATTTGAGTACCCGCAGAAGCATCATACCAGGCTTCTCCAGACCAGAGCATGGAGTATTGCGTAGCATCTCCAGGCCCTCTTGGCACAAAACTTATCCAGCTTTTGTCTGAATTGGCGCCGAAGAAGGTAGTTGTAAATTGTGCAGCCTCAGAAGGCTTTAACCATAGGGAAACGGAATATTCATTCGTTGATATTAGTCCGTTTGGCAGCAGCACACCCGAAGCGCCATCGAAGCTTGCTGCTTTACCTTTTCCGGTTACGCCCGAATCGTATGTTATCAATCCGCCTTCATTATTAATTCTATCTCCTGTCACTTTCCCCTCGCCCTTTTCACCCGACAGCTGATCAATCAGATCGCCATCAAAATTATATTGTGCGATGAGTCCGTCTGCCAATGGATTTGCAGCTTCTTCAATTACATGCAATACAAATTCCTTTGTCGCAGTTTGAGCACCGACCGTAATGGTTGCTGTTAGTTTTACAATTTTGTTGCCAGTACCACTAGCAGGGCGAGTCACAATTCCTTGCGCCGTTACAACGGATGTATTTGATGATTCCCAAGAAATAGACCAGTTGCTCGCTGCTTTAGCCGGCAGACTTATGTTCGTTAAAATACGGTTTGTATTACCAATTGTTAATTGATCAGCTGCGTTTGCAGCCAACTCCAAATCTGTTAATGGCTGAACACCGCTTCCCCAAACTGCGATACCATTTTCAGAAAGTACAGTAAAAGCCATAGCGTATGCTTCTTGTGACGAATCCCATTGACGAATGAATACGCCCTTGTATACGGTTTGAACGACATTCCCATCAACCGTCTCATCAACAACTAACTTAGCAAAATAATCATCGTCAAGCTTCCATGTTCCTGTTACCGCACCAGAAATGGTTCCATCCCCGAGCAGCTTCACATACAATGACGGCTTAATATCTGCCGTAATTTCTTTGCCATGATTAATGTAGTGATAAGCGCCAACAACATCACCTTCGGAGATTTTGGCTATCGTTTCGCCAGTATAACGATGAGGAGCCACAACCGGCCATCCATCTTGATTCGTGAACATCTGATGGACGCGAACCTCATGCGCTTCCCCTCTTAAAGGAAAACGACTATGAAAAATATTAAACCATTTCCCTGTTGTCTCATCGATATAAGTTGAGTTATGTCCGGATGAAACATAGCCATACGTAGGGAAATCAGATTGTCCATTCAAATTGCTGAACACAAAATTTCCGAATAGCTTAACGCCGTATGGTGCAATAGCTTCATCATCGAAGAACGTTCCCGCAGCTCCATAGGCAGCAATCATATCTTTGCCTTCATAATCAACATAAGGCCCATCAGGATTTTTCGAACGAGAAACCCTCATATTGTAGCCGCCATCCGCGCCAAGTCCGCCAAACGTTACAAACAAATAATAATAGTCATTAGCTGGATTGTATTGAATATACGGCGCTTCAATTCGACTATGGTTCATGCCTAGCAGTCTTTTTCCATAACCTTGACCCTCTAGCGGGAATCCGGTTTCAGGATTCATCTCCAATATGAAAATACCGCCAGAATACGATCCATAAACCATCCACAGCTTACCGTCTTTATCGAAGAAAGTATCTGGGTCAACAACGTTTGGCTGTTTCGTTGCATCATAGTTAGGTGTGCTGCCACCTGATTTTAGGAATATCCCCTTATTCACATAGGGTCCTTCAATACTGTCAGCTACTGCAACTCCCATAGCTGAGAGCGGTTGATCTCCACGACACGCATTGTAATACATATAAAATTTTCCGTCGGCGAGTTGAATAACGTCTGCAGCCCAAAGCGTATCGGTATCTGCCCATTGGAGTGCTTCTGCAAGCTCTCTCAACACGTCGCTTTCCGCGCTTTTAAATAACTTATTGTCTTCTTTAACTCCGGAATCAATTAATGACCAATTCATTAAATCATTGGATTTGGCTGCCGCTAAATGAGATCCAAATACATAAAATGTGCCGTCAGTTTTGATAACGGAAGGGTCATGTACGGATACATTACTAAACACTGGCGCTATTGGGGATGGTGAAGCAGTTGGTTCTGGTGTAGATGTCGGTGTCACTGTCGGTACTGGTGAAGCAGTAGGCTCCGGTGTTAGTGTTGGAGCAGGTGTAGACTCAGGCACAACGTTAGATGGAGTCGTATCTCGTTCGATTTTTTTTCCGTTTTCGGAATCACTGCTTACCATTCCGCTTCCTGTGATCTTTAACTTGCCATCAAAATGAATAAGGATGTCTTTGATCACAGCCGCAGCATCTACATGCAGAGCTGTTCCATGCTCCAAAATCATTTTGCTGATGATGCCCTTCAATAATTTGATTGCAGATGTTGAGAGTGATTGCATTTCCACTAGATCAAAGCTTCCAACGAGCTCAACCGTGATAGCAGCAGCTGCATCTTCACGAATAATAATTTTAACAAAGCCAGCCCCAGTAAGTGTCGCATCCTCTTCCAGCTTTACGCCAGAAAGAACAAACACCTGAGCAATAACAGTACTACCGATCGTTATGATTCGAATTTTCCCGTTCGCTTTATCAACAACGACATCCGCTATAATAGAATCCTTTATTTTGATACTGTTCTCTCCACCGCCATAAACATGCAGCGTTCCTTTTACCGTTACATTTTCGAGTAAAATATCACCTTCAGAGATACCTTCCGTTAAATACAAATCTCCTTCGATTACCGTATCCTTCAAAGTAATATTTGCTTTATTTATGATTACATTTCGAGCAGAAACATTGGAATAGCTTCCTTCCTTCACTAATATCTCGCCCGAGATTCGGTTCAAGATACGAATGGCTTCTGCCCTTGTCATATTTTTGTTTGCTTTGAATGTTTGATCCTCGTATCCGTCAACATATCCTTCCGTAACTAAAGTCTCAACTGCCTTCTTGCTCCATTCTGGCAGGCTTACAACATCTTTAAGATTACTGGTTCCCTCTGCCGCCTCCTTTAAATGGAACACTTTAAACAAAATAACTGCTGCCTCTTGTCGGCTGATCGAATCTTTTGGACGTACAGTACCATCGCTATAACCGGATATGTATCCCGATGCAACCGCTTTCTTTATTTCATTATAAAAATAACTTGTTGCTGGCACATCTTTGAATGAAATGTCACTCTCATCAACAAAGTTAAACACTTTATTTACTAATGTAATGAACTCAGCTCGATTAATCGCTTGATTGGGTTTAAAGACACCATCACCGTATCCCGTTATAAGTCCCTTCTGAAACCAATTATCAAAATCCTTTTCCGCCCAATGTCCGCTGACATCAGAATCTACAGGGATAGACCTGCTGTTGTCAGTCGTCTCATCCAATACACTAGCTGCAGAAAGCAGCTGTGCAGGCAGCAGCATCATCATAATCAAAATCATTGCCATGTACTTTTTAATTTTTTGGTTCATTTCTTTATTTCCCCTCCCAATACAATAGTTAATTGCTAGCGCTTACATTTGATTTCAAAAAATAAATTTGCCTTACAATGTCTCTTATTGCTCTTACAAAGTTTTTCCTTTCGTCACAACAAAAGAATGAAATCATTAATCAATTACTAATTTCATTAACGATTACATTGTAACTATTTTCTCTAGAAATAGTCAATATAAATTTACCATCAAATTACAGAAATCACCTATTCAAACTTCACAGACATTCAACTATCAAGCCATACAATTGCGAATGGAAATAAAAAAAGGGTAGGATCAGCAAGCGCCAATTCCACCCTAGACTTTATCGTTTTATAAGATTAAAAATCATTATAGTTGTTAATATTTTCATTAACAAATCCGAGTATTTGGATATTCTCTATTCTTTATTTTCAACCAGCCGTCGGTTTTGCCTTCGGCATATATGCTGTCCTTGCGTTTACAAGAAACACCCTCCAGCTCTAATTGCTTGACGAAATCGAATAATGCCATTCCTTTTCCCTCTACGAATTGCATTTTCTTAAAATAAGCATTATCCTCCAATATAGCATCCAGCAGTCTTTTACGCTCCAGCAGCGGTGTTTCACGAAGGTCCTTGCCATTGTAATAAAGAATATCAAACACATAATAGCTGACCGGAAAGGCTCTCTTAGCATCGCGAATATGTGATTCTTTTTTCATTTTGTATCGATTGATCAATGTATCAAATTCTATTACACCCGTATCTGGATTGAAACAAGCAACTTCTCCGTCCAAAATGATATCAGCAGACTCTGCTAAGGGAACATTATGTAATTCCGGATATTGCCGTGTTACATCATTAAAATGTCTCGTGTATAAGGTCGCTTTATTAGCAATAAAAGATAGCTGCAGCCGATGCCCGTCAATCATGGGTTCAAACAAATATCTCTCGTCATCAAAAGGCTCCTTGTGCTCCATCATGAGCATAGGTTTTATAAACAAAATGATGCCTCCTCTCTTATATCCATTCTAGCACGGACTCCCTCCTCTATTGAGCGGTAAAATTAGGTGTATTTAACGAATAATCCATGTCATGTTGTCGCATAATACTTTCAAGAAAGGAGCTGAAAAAATATGGCAAACCGAACAAATCAACTACTTGTACCCCATGCGCGGGCAGCGCTGGAGCAGCTCAAATATGAGATTGCTCAGGAACTAGGCATTCAACTTCCGCAAGACGGCTACTATGGCAATATGACAACTCGCGATATGGGTTCTATTGGCGGATCTATTACTCGCCGGCTCGTTCAAATGGCCGAACAGCAGCTCGCGGGACGTAGATAACATGCCTGCTGCACAGGCCGTACAACTGAATTTATGGAGCGCTCAAAAACATGCTTAAAAGCAAAAAAGTTGGATTCGAGCGCAAATTCGCTCGAATCCAACCTTATGTTAACGCGGATGAATTTGCTGATCTATTAACTATTAAATCTCTCATAGCTTAAGCACCTTTTTAATAATTGGAGCAAGCGAATGGGCTATGCGAAGAAAACCGAGATCGGTCAGGTGAGTTCCATCAACCGTACATTCGCTAACGTCATCCTCACCAAGCAGCGTCGAGCCGTCAACAAAATGGATATTGTGGTCCCCTTCCATCCTCCTTTTTTCTACATTCTCTCGCTGAATGCTTCTTCGTTCTTCAAGTAACTTCTGCCTTTCTTCATCAAATAAATCACAAGCAGACCGTGTTTTGGATAGAATCAATATAGGAGTCTCAGGATGGCTCTCTCTCAGAATGCGAATGAAGACGGGGAGAGTGCGCTCTATGTTCTCGGAAGCCCCCGTGTTACCTTCATAATCCAAAATATAAAGGGCGGCGTTTTTGATATCAGCCATAATTTGAGCTAATTCAGGCTCGCCCTTACCGCGGCCAGAGAATCCAAGATTCACAAATGGCAGCGGGATCGATCGGCTAAGGATATTAGAGTAGGCCATTCCAGGCCGTGAAGCACATCCTCCTTGGGTAATGGATGTTCCGTATATAACGATAGGCCTATCGCTAGCGTAGGGGGGCGGTTCACTTACGGCAGCATCCTCATCTACACCTAGCCATACTTCTTCCACACCTTGATAAAGTGGAAAATTCAAGGTGACAGTAAAATCCTTTTTGGTTTTCCAATGAAACAGCTGTGATTCATATTCTTTATTCGTATGATTGAAATTAGCTGTGGCAATATACTGCTGTTTTCCAATATCACCCAGATAGCAATCAAACCCGCATTGCCCTGTAGCAGGCATGTGGTACATATTTCCTGTTCCAGCCAAGCGCACTTTAATAACCAAGCGCGAAGAATTAGTACGGAAGCGAATTTGACCACCTGCTGTACAATAGGCTAGCGTGTCAACCCCAGGCGGCAGAGGAGTCCCAGTAAGCAATGGCAGCCTACGGTATATACCATCTGATGTGAGCCAAGGAAAGCCGGTTATATGAAAAGGAGTTTTCAAAGGGGACAGCCATTTCAATGCTTCCCCCTCGTTTGGCTCCGAAGTTATTTTACTGTCCAATTTGCTTAAGTCTACCTCTTTAGATTGAATAGGCATATCCATATTGCTTACCCCCGTTTATTAAAAATTAGTTTGTTGTTACAAAATTCACTTTCAAACTCTCCACTATCCCTTCACCGCTCCCATTGTCGCACCTTCCATCAGAAGCTTTTGAAACAGCATATAAATAATAATGCATGGGATCATCGAAATGGTCACCCCGGCGAACAGCGTTACCCAGTCCGCAGTGTATTCCATCTGCTTGTTCGCGGAATACATTTGTACCGCTATCGGGTATTTCTTCGGATCACTTAAATAGATGAAGGGTCCCATGAAGTTATTATAGTAGCCGAGGAACTTGAAGACGGCTACCGTGACAATACCTGGCGTAGACAATGGAACAATGACTCGCCAAAATCGTTGAAACAGCGTTGCCCCGTCCATCGTTGCGCTCTCTTCCAATTCCTTCGGCAGCGAGCTCATAAAACCGCCCAGCAGCATGAGGTAAAACACACTCTCCCCTAAACTCGCCAACAAAATCAATCCGGTCAGACTATTGGTTAAGTCAAGCTCCCGCATGACGATATACTGAGGCACGAGCGCATTCACCCCAGGCAGGAATAATGACAGCATAATCAGACTCCATATGATCTTTCTTCCTTTGAATTCCATACGAGTAAGCGCATAGGCATTGATCGTCGTAAAAAACAAACCCAGCACCAAGCTCCCGCCCACATAATAGAGCGTATTAAGCAGTGATCGACCGAAGCCGTAATCATTCCAGGCCTTCGTATAGTTCTGCCATCGCAGCTCCGTTGGCAGCGCCCAAATATCTTGAAAAAACTCTGGATTACTCTTCAAAGATTCATAAATGACCCAAGCAAGCGGAAACAGTATCGTCAGCGCCCATAAGTACAACACGATGCGCCAGACCACATCCATCCATGTATGTTTTTCCTTCAATCCTATCCCTCCGAACTTTCTGAAAATTAAAACTCAACGTCCTTGTTCGGCAAAAACTTGTCCGTTAACAGCTTAGCTGTTATTAAGATGACAAATAGGATCATACCGATTGCGGAAGCGTAGCCATAGTTGCGATACTCTGCGCCGAAGGCCAAATTAAACATATACAGACCGATGACATCCGTTGCCCCGTAAGGGCCGCCATTGGTCATGATGAGAATATTCTCGAAGCTCTTCAAGGTCCCAACGACCAAAAACAGTGTAGCCACTTTGACAATGGGCATTACGAGCGGCATCGTGATTCGAAACAGCCTCGTCATATGTCCGGCTCCTTCAAGGATCGCTGCCTCATAC
>NZ_JBWDNR010000011.1:0-121212 GCF_056269295.1 Paenibacillus sp. J31P13 | reverse complement strand
GAAATTAGCTCTAATCCACAAAATTAGTGTGTTTTCAGAGAAATAGAGCTAAAAACTAGCTCTAATTTCAAGAAAAGTAGCGGATATGAGCTCATACGACGAAAGAAGGAAAGAATAGAGCTAGAAATTAGCTCTAATCCACAAAATTAGCATGTTTTCAGAGGTATAGAGCTAAAAACTAGCTCTAATTTCAAGAAAAGTAGCGGATATGAGCTCATACGACGATAAATGAGAAGAATAGAGCTAGAAATTAGCTCTAATCCACAAAATTAGTGTGTTTTCAGAGAAATAGAGCTAAAAACTAGCTCTAATTTCAAGAAAAGTAGCGGATATGAGCTCATACGACGAAAGAAGGAAGGAATAGAGCTAGAAATTAGCCCTATTCCACAGAATCAGTATGTTTTCGGAGAATTAGAGCTAGAAACTAGCTCTAATTTCAAGAAAAGTAGCGGGTATGAGCTCATACGACGAAAAAAGGGAAGAATAGAGCTAGAACTTAGCTCTATTCCACAAATTTAGCATGTTTTCAGAGAAATAGAGCTAAAAACTAGCTCAATTTCAATCAAACTAGTCAATCGTAACTCTAAGTAGAAGGTTGTATAGAAAGGGCTGTCCAAAAAGTCATAAACCTGAGTGGTAGCTCTCGGTTTTAGCGACTTTTGGGACAGCCCTTTTTTAGTTTTATGTAGGAAACTATTAAATTTAATGCAAATCAGAGTTTTAGAGGCAGCCCAAGCAGAAGCGGCTGGAATAAGATCGTGTGATCAGAATCAGAGCCTTTTCATCCTACTGCAGAAGAGAAAAAAGGTAGTTTTGATGGTTAAGTTTGGGGTTTACATCTCTTCATGCTTTGCTTTTTTCTGTCTTGGCCATATAAAGTATGACATCGTAATGACTAAATCAATACCTAGAACGAGTGCCCAGACCCTTAAAACACCATAAAGCGCTTCTGTTCGAGTGGAGTCATCGATGAAATAGATAAGAGCAATCAAAAAGGCGGCTCCAATAACAAAAGAAAGCACATGCCTTCCAAATCCTTTTAAGTAATGTTTCGCATAATCATAACCAAACCTTTTAATTGGTTTAGAACCTTGCTTGGTTACATAATAACGGAAGCGATCATCCGCCCAGCTAATCATACTTTTTCCAAAAGCAATTGATACCCCAATGTAGACGGCAGCAAGCGCATGTGCCATCGTAGCTACGGAACCTCGGTATAAATCAACACTTGTCGTAATTAAAAGAATCAAATCAATAACTGGGGTTAGTGCTAGTAGGACTAAGCCTAGTTTGTTTTTTTTGAACACATAACGAGTAACTAGACCTAAAATAATAACGATCCAAAATGCTATTTCACTCGCGATGATGACGCCTGCAACAAAACTCAAAACAACACATCCTTTGTCATACAGCTGTATTATTTAAACTATGAGAATTATAGCATCGGACTTTAAATAATACAATTGTATTATTTAATTGTTTTTTAATATCTCCTTTGTTAAACTAAGTACATGCCAAAAATAGTTGATCATTTAGAAAGAAAAAATCATATTGCTGAAGCGACGTGGAGAGTTATACTAAACCAAGGCATGAAAGGGGCGAGTGTTAGAAATATTGCCAAAGAAGCTGGACTGTCATTGGGTGCATTACGCCACTATTTTTCGACTCAGGATGAATTGCTTAGCTTTGCGATGAAACTTGTCAAGGATAAAGCAACTGCTCGTATAATTGAGATAGCTGCACTTGACCTTCCACCAAAAGATAAAGTGTTGAAAATACTTCTCGAGCTTGTGCCGGTGGATAGTGAAAAAATGGCGGAGATGGAAGTGTGGTTTGCTTTTACCTTTCATACCAGATATATGGCGGAAGATGTTTTTGATGCCCAGCATGACGGTATTTTTATCGGTATAAAAAAGCTAATTGATAACTTAGAACAATACAATCTGCTTCGAGCAGGTCTAGATAAAACCATTGAAGCAGAGAGATTGTATGCTTTAATTGATGGGATCGCTATGCATGCCTTGCTAGAGCCTAAGCGGGTGAATAGTGAGCGTATCGAAAGTGTTTTAACTTATCATATAAATTCTATTTGCATCTCATAACAGGGATATAGGATCAATTTTCTGCCTCTAAGGTCTTTAAATAATCATTAAAGGTTGAGCATGGTAAAATGTGTATTATATTTGTCCCAGTTTTAGCGACTTGACATACATTTTTGTTGTAACTATAATGATTACAACGGAAGGGTGTTTTACAAATGAAGATCAGCAATCGTTTTTCAGTAGCTGTACACATCTTATCATTGCTTGCGATTAATCCGAGTACACATAGCACATCAGAATGGATTGCAGGAAGTGTTGGAACAAATCCAGTAATAATTCGGAGAATATCGGGGCAACTTAAAAAAGCAGGTTTGATTACAGTTCGTGCTGGAAGCGGCGGGGCTTTTTTGAATAAAGATTTAGACGAAATCAATTTATTGGAGGTCTATCGAGCGGTTGATGTTGTGGAAGAAGGACAATTATTTCACATTCATGAAGAACCGAACCCTTTATGTCCGGTTGGCGCTAACATTCAGGTCGTACTTGAACTGCTGCTAGCTCGTGCACAGCATGCAATGGAGAAGGTTCTCTCGGAGATCACAATGGAAGAATTGGTTTCTGTTTTGTCAAAAGAAATTAAAAATAAAGAAAAGTAAAAAAATTTATACTAGTTGTAACTAATTCAGTTACAACGAACCCTTTCGAATAAAATATATGGAGGTTTTTTTAAATGAAAATAGCAATTATTGGTGCAAGCGGAAAAGCAGGTTCACAAGTACTTAAAGAGGCAGTGGCTAGAGGTCATGAAGTAACAGCGATCGTAAGAGATGCAACGAAAATCAACGACTCAAACGTGGCGGTTATTCAAAAGGATGTTTTTGATCTAAACGCTCAAGATGTTGGAGCTTTCGATGTTGTTGTGAATGCATTTGGTGCAGCACCTGGCCAAGAACATTTGCACGTTGAAGCAGGTAAAGCTCTTATTGCAGCACTGCAAGGGGCAGCTGAGACTCGTCTGATTGTAGTTGGAGGAGCGGGAAGCCTATTTGTAGATGAAGCAAAAACAGTTCGTTTAATCGACACACCAGAATTCCCTGATATCTATAAACCAACAGCATCTAACCAAGGCAAAAATCTTGAGGATTTGAAAAATAGTACGGGTATCAAATGGACTTTTGTAAGCCCAGCAGCTTTCTTTAATCCAGAGGGAAAACGGACTGGTACTTATCAAACAGGTAAAGACAATTTGATTGTTAATTCCAAAGGTGAAAGCCATGTTAGCTATGCAGACTATGCTATTGCAATTGTTGATGAAATCGAGAATCCGAAGCATTTGAATGAACGGTTTACGTTGGTTTCAGAGTCGGAGTAATACAGTATTAAACAGAATGTAGCTTTGCAAGAATAAATACTAAAGCCCACGAACTTAATCGTGGGCTTTTTTATGATGGAGTTAGTATAGAACTAATCTGCTAAAAGAGATCGCTAGTCTATTTATTTTCCTAATGGCTTCTCATTCAGTTCGTGGAGACCGATAGGTGTCTTTTTGGGAGGAATTAATTGTTACACTCGTAATTCTAAAGTACTATTATTTGTGGGCATTTCAGGAAAATTTAGTAGAATAGACACAATAGAGAGAGTATAATTAGTAGAGGAATGTTAATAGAGTGAAAATTATGCAATGAGGTGAATCTTATGGATATTAATTATTTTAGCCAAAACGGTCATATAGATCATTCTGATGCGCTAGATAAAGCATTTGGCAATGACTCCGTCCACTCTCATAATCCGATATTCGTTGATGATCATTTTCGTAACGACGGTACTCATGTAAAAGCGCATATGCGCTCTCATCCGGATGGTAATCCATTTAATAATTATTCTTACCCTGGGAACACCAATCCGTTCACAGGTGAAGTCGCATCGGGTGATCCACTGGCTTATCTCAGCCATCATGACTCATTCCAAAACGTATTACAGCATTCTAACCCGCTTGCTCATATTCAAGAATATACACTGCCACGGCTTACGTTTAACTGACCTTGAATGACTTAAGGGACCTGTTACCTTCGGGGCGGGTTTCTTTTTTTTTATAACAACAAGTTTTCTATTAATTATATTATTCCACCTATAGAAAGGGCACATAATAATGAATGGTCTCGATTTATCTTGGTATCGCATCAGGCGTCAGCATTTAGTAGACGCACTTATAGAGGTTCAGCTTATTGCAAAGGAACTTGAGGTTGAGGCGGCTGAGCGACTACTACAATCCACTAGACAAAACTTAACAGATGAGATATTCAAAATTGTTGTTGTTGGTGAGTTTTCCCGAGGCAAGTCTACCTTTGTTAATGGTCTACTCGGGAGCCGTGTTCTACCTGCCTCACCGAATCCGACTACAACTGTGCTTAGTAAAATTCGTTATTCTAATGAACCATATTACCGGTTACATTATCGCGATGACCGGAAAAACCACGAGATAAGCGAACTGGAGTTTAAAAAGATTGTTGCTCCAGACGAGCCAGATCCAAGCGATCAAGACTCCATTATGGAGTACGGAGTTATGTTAGAGAAATTTGGAAGCATTGCACATGCGGAAATTGGATATCCTTCCTCAATTTTTCAAGATGGAGTTGAGCTGATTGATACCCCAGGAACGAATGATCTAGACGCCGCTCGCGAGGAAATAACGTATAGATTCATTCCGGAAGCAGACGCAGCAATATTTGTACTCTCTGCCCGCCACCCAATTTCTGATTCAGAGTTTAGTTTTATGAAAGATCGTATTTTTAAAGCGGACATTCAAAAAATATTTTTTGTTGTTAACTTTAAGGATCGTCTTGCAACGGATGAGGCAAGGCAGAAGGTCATGCACTATATCGTTACTCAATTGTCGCCATCGATAAAGGATCTCAAGGTGTATCTCGTGTCTGCTAAGCAAGCCCTCAATTCTCGTCTGGCCAATTCAGGTGAGAAGGTAGAAGGTTCGCTTGAGTCTTTTGATCAATCGGGATATTTGGAATTTGAAGCAGCTATCAGTTCCTTTCTGAGTGAGGAGCGTGGCAAAGTGAAGCTCGCTAAGCCGCTTGAGCGGACGATACGGATTGCGAATGAGTTGAAGAAAAATGCGATTCAGCTTCCTTTATCGACTATTGGCACTAATCTTGAGGAGTTGGGGAAGCGGGCTGTCAGGGTGCAGGATGAGTTAGATCGTGTCAGACATGCATCAAGTGAGACGATACAGAGACTAAGGACTGCATTAAACAGTGGGGGTATACATATTCGGTCGCAATGGGAATCTGGCTTACATCAGGTAGCAACGACAGCTGTTCAGACCGTAACAAATTACACGGGTTCACTGCAGAATGAAGAAATTGCAAAGACGATTGAATCCTCTGTAGCGCCAGTACAAACTGCCCTGCAGGAGCGTATTCGGGCGGCACAGAACTTACTTTTGGAGGAAGAAGTCGACCGAGCAAATCGCAGGCTGGAACAGGAGTGGGAGGGCATAGAGCAAACGATTTTGAAAACTTTTTTTCTTAATTTTTCTGAGAATGCAGCGGACCAGTCGGGATATAATGCGTTCTACAATCAGGATGAAGTTATTGTGAAGACGGGGATTGGTTCATTGGGTTTGGTAGGGGCCGTCATTGGTCTCCATGTGGCACTTCCACTTGCGCTGCCAGCGTTGTTGTTTGGAGGAGGCTTTATTTATTCTTATTTCGATGGCAAGGTACGAGGAAAGGCTCTTGCAGAAATTCGCGTGCAAGTGGAGCGCCGTTACCGTGATGTTATTCCAGCGATGTGCAAGGACTTCGACATACAATGGAACCGAATGGTTGATGAAATGGCCGCTCAGTTCGAAGAGGAAGTTAGCCGCAAGCTTAGCGCTATTACGGATCAACTTCACCGCGCTATAGCTGATCGTAATAGCGAAGAAACCAGCGTGGAGGAGCGGAGAGCCTATTTGCTGCATTTGGAGAAGAAGTTAAACAAGGTTGTAGAAGGATTGGTCATGCTGACAGATGAGCTTGGCAGCAATAACCAAACAGTACGAATTGCAATAGGAGGCATATAGCATTGAGCAGTTATGAAGCGAGTAAGACGGAATTACTGATGGGCATTGCCAGAACTCAGGAATTGGTAAGCGTGCTATTAACAGATTCAGTATTCTTGAGAGAACTGGATGAACTTCAAGTAAGGATAAAAGAAGATTTTTGCACAGTCGTCGTTCTGGGAGAATTTAAGCGAGGCAAATCTACTTTTATTAACGGGTTGTTGGGTGAGGATTTGCTGCCAGTTGATGTGACCCCAACAACGGCTACGATAAACGCAGTCATTTACGGTGAAAAAAGAAGCTTAAGCGTCCATCTGGAGGATGGGAAAACGGAGCATTTTGAGCTAACCAAGCAGAATATTGACACTTTCTCCGTTGAGGGAACGGTGGATCCTGATGCTGTTCGTTATTTGAGACTTACAATGAAAGTTCCTTTACTTGAGTCGAATGTCATTCTTGTCGATACACCAGGCGTGAATGACTTGAACCAACAGCGTGCTGAGGTCACGTATCGGTTTGTTCCCCGTGCCGATGTTGTCATTTTTTTGCTGGATGCGACAGCACCCGTCAAACGGTCCGAGAAAGATTTTCTGACGGATACGCTGCTTTCGGAAGGACTTGAACGTCTGCTGTTCATCGCTAATTTCTTTGACCAGGTGGAGGAAGAAGATGCGAATAAACATCTGGAAAGCATTAGCAAGCGGCTTGCTGCTGCAATGGGAGGCAAGAAGCAGACAGTTCTGCCTTATAGTGCAACGGCAGCGTTAGAGGCTAGGCAATCCGGTAATTACGAGCAGCTTAAAGAAGCCGGATACCCTGCAGTTATGGAAGCAGTAGAGCAGCTTATTCAACATGGCTCGCAAGGTGAAGTAAAACTGGATCGGTTCCGCTTCCATATGCGTAGTATTGCTGATTCAATCGGACGCGAACTCGACGGACGTCTCGCCTTGCTACAAGAAACGGGTGAAGGGCTTACTAGTAAACTAGAAGGTCTGGTAAGTTTAATCAAACGTCATGATACCATTCGTGAGCAAATGGACGATTATACAATGGATCGCGAGACCGAGATGTTGGCAATCATTCGTAAATCGCTTATTTATTTTGAGCAGCAATTAAAGGAAGATATGCAATTTATGGTCATGCAGTATGCAGGCACTCAGCTTAAAGATTTAATAGAGACCCAAATGCCTATGCAGGTCAAGCGGCGGTTGAAGCAATGGATCGAGCAGCATATGCCTGCAATGATTAAGCTGTTGCAGATGCTGGAGCAGGAACTGGCAACCGCATTAGCTGTTGAGTTTAATACAGCACTTCGACCGCTACTTGTAAACAATAAGCCAAACGAATTGAATAGCATGGAATACGGATTAATGTTAACAGGAGCAGATCTAAGCAATACACCAATTATGGCCGGGCTTATCGCCGGTGGGGCGGGTATGCTTGCAATGCTGCTAGGTGGTCCACTGTTGCTACCGGTCGTCGGAATGGCAGGATTCCCTTTTATTCAGAAACATATGATGCAGGATCAGCTCAAAAAGGCGAGAGAGAAGTTACTCCCTGAGCTAGATGCAGCGCTTGATCAGGTCATGGAGAAGTTTAGCGGCCACGTCGAGAGTTGGCTTCTTACAAATGCCAAACTTGTTCGGCATGCTGCTGAGGAGCGGTATTTAGAAATCGTAAATGTACATAGGATGCGGTTGGATGCTGAGATTTCCGGCATGAAGCAATCTTTGGAAGATAAACTGAAGGAGAAGCAACGACTGCTTCAAGCACGGGAGGAAATAAGCGCATGGCATTACAGCCTTCAGTAATTATAGCTATAGCAGTCTTTATTATTGTTGTATGCGCACTGTTGCTGAACAAGAGGTCGAAACGGATTGTTGATAATAGCGTTAATGAGGCTGCTGCGCAAAAAGCCGTTAGTGATCTTCCTATCTTGAGGAAATCGAAGGAGGAGCTTGAAAGCAAGCTGCCGCAGCGATCACCGATTTTGCCTGAACAAGCGCTTCGTCAATCTTTGGATGTTCTCGTACAAATTGCAGCAGAGCGTATGGCATTTATGCTTAAGCCTTATGAGGAACTGAAGGAACATGCAGAGAAACTGGAACAGATTGCGAATGATGCGGCGAAGCCGCTTCTGCTCGTCGTTATGGGATTGTTTAATACAGGCAAGTCCAGCTTTATTAACGAATTGATTGGTAGGAAGGATCTTCTTAAGACCGGAGATATACCGGCTACAGCGGTTATCACGATGCTTAGTTATGGTGAGGAGTCAGAGGTTATCGCTCATTTGCTCGATGGTACGGTTCAGGCTTACCCTCTTGAAAGACTGCATTCCCTGTCCGCGGAGGGGGATGAAGATGCCAATCAATTGAGAGCTTTAGTGGAATATTTAGAGGTCAAAATACCGGTTGAGCTTTTGAAAAAGGTTACGATCGTCGATACGCCAGGATTAAATTCGAATAATGAGCAGCATACGAGAGTGACTGAGAAATTCATGATGCGAGCTGACCAAGTACTATGGTTGTTCCCCTATAGTCAGGCTGCCTCAAGGCTTGAGTTATCGAAGCTTGGACAATTGGTTGGTGACTGGAAGCCGATCGGTGTCGTGAATTATATTGATGAGCACGATTCGGAGGAAGGGGAACTGGAAGCCTTCTTGAAGCAGGTGCAGCGAAAATTGGGTGTAAGCGTATGTAGGCTGGAAGCCGTGTCGACGCTGCAAGCAACTGAAGCAAGACTGAGCGGTGATGCATCATTGCTTAGACAAAGCGGCTGGCCGAAGTTAGAGAAAGCGCTGCAGGAGGAGTTACATGATAAAGCAGCTATGAAGAAGGGCGTGCGGCTGCTATCGCGTTTACATGATGCGATTTCCAGTCTGCAAGAACAAGTCAATGAGCTGCATGAGAAATATGAACATGCGTATGCACTGATTAATAACCAAGCTCAAACCATACAAAAGTTAACGGACAATCGAAGTAAAGTACAGCATCAGTTGAGTAATTGGGCAAGCTTCAATGCAGAAACGGCACTATATAATTTACAGTCGTATTATCCGCTGCCTGATCTGGTCAATGACTATATGAAGATGAACGTACAGCTGGATATGATGATAGGTGTACTTGAGGTTTTGAGGAAAGAACGCGCGGAAATCGATCGCGGGTTAGACAATAATCATCAACGTATAAACAAACATAACATTGCACATAAGCAGATTCAGAAAGAGTATGACACTTACAATTCATCCGGAATGTTTGGCGGAAGGCCTCTTCTTGACTGGGATGGCAAGCTCAAAGCTATTAACGAGCGTGCCAGTCAATTGGAGACCAAGGCGACTGAAATAAATGTACGGGAGGAAGAACTTCAATCGCAGTTGAAGCTTTTTTTAGAGAGACTAAATCGCAACGAACAGGAAGGATTCGAGTTGTCCCAACTTATTGTTGTGAAGTTAAAAGATACAATTAATAATTTCGATAAGTTGCTTGATAATCAGCAGGAAATGCTAGATGAAGCGGCCCGTAAGCAAGAGCTCTTGTACTGGACAACCGCAGCTAAATCAATGATAAACAGTTTACTGGGTTGGGAAGTTGGAGCAACCACAGTAGCTCTTAACAGGTTCGTTTTTGGTATGAGCGACGGAATGATCCCCGATACATTGATCAATGGGCTATCTGAGTTGCAACAACTTGAGAAGAAGTTGCTGAGCGGGTTAGAGTCTCTAAATTTGAATGAGGCAGCACCCGCGTCGCAGATCGATTATGGCTCATCGACCATCATCGTCGATCTAGCGGATATTATTGCTGAGGCTAAGGAGCATTCTGAGCTGCAACTGGAGGCGGCTTTTTACACACTTAACGAAACGCTCGTATTTGACAAATCGCTGCGATTACTCGGTGCGGAAACGGGAGATACAATCATTACAGGCAAGTTGGATGTGTTGCTTCGGTTGACTTCAAATAAAGAATTGCATGCCGAGGGCATTCGTTTTGATTTGTGTGGTACCGAAGGCAATATCGCCATAATTGATAGCGGTCGTGCCTCATTTACACGTTGCGAGTTTATAGGTGCCAACTCCCCTAATAATCCTTCGGAGTCCGAATCGAGAGGGTCAGCCCTGCTGTGGAAAGGAACTTCTGAAGGAATCGTCAACAACTGTAAATTTGATGGAAATGGTGTTGGAGCAGTCGCAACTAACTCCAGTAATATGGTTATACGGAGCAGTCTATTCTGGAATCATCAGTTAACAGCAGTTACTGCTATCGATCATGCTACCATAGAGATGTACGATAGCGAACTTATGCATAACGCAATTGGGGTTCAGATGTATGAATTCTCAAAAGGACACTTTGAGACCAACAGAATATGGTCCAATGAGGAAGGAATAATCGGAAGTGGCGAAGTAGAATTGACTATTGAGGGGAATGAAGTGGTACGAAATGATAACTATGCTATACGTGGCGAGGGCAACGCATTTCTCACGGTAATAGGAAATTTGTGCCACGCAAATTCTATAGGCATACATTTCTCAGATTTAGCAGGAGGATATATTGCGGCCAATAGCTGTAAGAGGAATCTTTCACTGGGGATTGGTTATGAGACGAAGGGTAAGCTCGTGGTTGAGCGTAACGTTTGTTCACTTAACGGAGGCGCTGGTATTGCCCACTATGCAGCAGGGTCAGCTATCGTAGTCAACAATGAATGTAATCAAAATTTACAGCATGGAATCTATGTCATTGGTGAGGGATCACTTGATCTGGAAGGAAATACATGCTGCTATAATCACGATACCGGTATATCACTGGACGGAAGCGCCAGTGTGAATGCACACTCTAATATTTGTGAATATAATCATTCCGGTATTTTTATAAAGGCAGAAATAAAGGCGGATTTAGTAAAAAACATATGTAATAACAATGGTTTCGTTGGAATATTTGCTAGTGGGCAATCCAAGGTTACCATTACAAACTGTGAATGCAACTCAAATAATTCAGGTGTTGGTATAAGCAATGATGCTTATGGAGTTATTTCACACAGCATTACCAACAGCAATCATGTGCATGGAATTGGTTTTGCAGGAAAAGCGACTGGGAAAGCAATAAACAATATATGTAAAATGAATGGGAACTCGGGCATCGCTGTCAATGAGCAGACGAATGTAGATCTCCTCTCGAATAGTTGTAGTGACAATAAGCTGTTTGGAATTTCCTTCAACGATGAAGCTAAGGGAAGTGTGTCTCAAAATTTTTGTAGTGTGAATGAGCTTGGCATCCATATATCGGGTAAGTCTGCTCCACTGTTAAAGCAAAACGAGTGCTTCACGAATTCTCTGCACGGCATTTGTTATCTGGATGAATCATCGGGTACTGCTACTAGCAATAATTGCTATGAGAATGACATGAATGGCATTTATGTAACCCAACTAAGTTCCCCATTGCTGGAGAAGAATAACGTGAACAAAAACATGAACAGCGGTATTTCCATTGACATGAAGGCAGTACCTACGATTTGCTTTAATGTGTTGCGGAACAACGAGGCCTATGGCATTCAAATTGATGGTGAAGCTGCACCAGTGTTACGAAGCAATACGTTCTTCGCCAATAAGTTCGGCGAGATATTTAAAATTGAGGGTTAAACCAGATAGAAAATATTAATAATTAAAAGCGGTATGTATTCATAGACGAAAGAAATTACATAGGAAATATCTAAATTAAAAACAAACTTATAGCCACATGCGGTCAACAGACTCCATGTGGTTTCTTTCTTACCTTTCAAAAGGTCACAAGCTACTCTGATAATATCTACAAGCCCCAAGACCCCATTCCTCCCCCACCCCACCTTTACAAAATCTCATTCTCTACTTAACGACCAGACAATACTTCACCTATACCATTAAGGAGTGAACAACTAATACGGATATGCCAGGAGGAGAACGAGAATGAAATTAGTTCTGATGGGCGATTTGCATTATCATGAGATTGACGAGACAATTCCAGGTTTAGCGGAAGCGCGGACTGCGTTTTATCACACCTTCTTAGATCGATTTCTAGAAATGGATGCTGATTATCATATATCGCTGGGTGATCTTACGAACTTTGGTTCAACGGAAGAGCTGCAGGAGGTTTATAAGCTGTTAACTCGTGAGGATCGAACGTTTATCCATGTGCTGGGGAACCATGATCTTTATGCGCAGACGAGAAACCAAGTGCTGGAGATTACGGGGCAGCAGCGTTATCATGCCATTGAAACCGATTCGGCGATGCTCGTCTTTCTGGATACAGCGAAAGAAATGGATTACTCCCACTGGGGAGGATGGATTGACGATGAGCAGCTCATGTGGCTGGAGAAAATGGTAGCAGCTTCGGGCTCAAAGCCGATGCTCGTTTTTGGTCATCACCCTGTTTATGGAACGACGACAGGATCGATGCGGGAGAAGGGCTCAATCGACCCAAGCATTGATATGTGGCGTATTTTGAATCAGAAAAAAGGGATTGGCGTTTACTTCAACGGGCACACGCATGTGGATTCGATCGCAGCACAGAGCAACTGGCTCTTTGTTCAGTTATCGGCTTGTCTGGATCAGCATGGATTAAGAGTTGTGGAAATTACCAAGGAGGAGATTGGCATTTCTGCTATAGATATTCACGATCCAGTTGTTGTGGATCATGCGCCAATTCTTCATGAACATATGAACTACTTCACGCATAATCCAGACGCAAGGGGGAAGGAAACGGATCGTCAGTTTATTGTTTCCCTACTTAGCGTCGTGCAGTCCCAATAATAGCAGCGTGGAGGTTAGTGTAATGAAGAATGGAATGAATCATGATGCTTTCTTAAGGGGTCTTGCCAAGCACCGGATGATTGCTTCCATTAAAGATCCGAGACATATTGATCAAGCGCTTGCACTGCGGGATCAATTGAGCGGCGTTTTCCTATTAACGGGACATATCGGTGTTTTAAAAGGTTATGTCGATGTGTTTAAGGAACATGGTCTCCCCATCTTCCTTCATCTCGAAAAAATTGGCGGCTTAAGCACGGACAATTATGGTCTCGATTATTTGGCGAAGGTCATTAAGCCGACAGGCATTATTTCGACGAAAACAAATGTAGTAAAGACGGCGAAGAAAATGGGGCTTATGACGATTCAGCGATTCTTCCTTGTTGATACAGAGGGACTGGAAAATATCGCCAGAAGTCTCTCTCAGATTGAACCTGACATTGTTGAGGTCATGCCTGCACGCATTCCTGATATGATTGGCAAGGTGAAGGCATTCACCACTCTTCCTATTATTACTGGCGGTCTGCTATATGAGGAGAGCCAAGCGGTTGAATGTCTGAAGTATGGGGCTACGGCTATATCCTCATCGAAACCAGAACTTTGGAGAAGTGCGATGCTACTTCAAGAGAAAAAGCTGCAAACCGTATAAGTCTATCAAAAGAAAAGGTCTTAATATTTTCTTAGTAACCCGATAACATAGATTTAATAAACATGCTGTATCATTCATTATGAAAAGTAAATAGCAATCGGTTGGAGCATTGGAGAAACCTTATCCGCTGTGGACGTTTATGTCCCCGGCAGGATTAAGGTTTCTTTTCGTATGCTGCGGCCCACATTCAAAAAGAGAAAAGGTGGAGGATTGGACAATGTTTAAGAAGCTTACTGCACTATCGCTTGCAATTTTTATGGTGGTCATATTGGCGGCTTGTGGATCAAATGGTACGAATGTTAACACAGGCAATAACAAAAGCGGTGCGAAAGCGGAGAATACAGGCTCCGCATCATCCAAGAAAATCACCATTAAGTATTGGTACGCGTTCGGAGACAAGATCGAGGCTGCGAAGCTGCATATGGTCGAAGAATTCAACAAGTCACAAAACAATATTGAAGTTATAGCTGAGCACCAAGGAGACTATGATGATCTGCATGCCAAAGTACAGGCGGCATTTGCAGCGGGCAATGCACCTGCGGTAAATGATCTTGAAATCTCTTCTACTGGCGTATTTGCAAGATCCGGCATGATCGAAGAGCTTACGAAGTATGCGGAAAGAGATAAGGATCAACTTAACATTGATGATTTCATTCCTGGATTAATGGGAAATGCCTATGTGGACGAGAAGCTGTATGGTCTTCCATTCATGCGCAGTACTCCGATCATGTACAAAAACGTAACGATGCTGAAGGATGCGGGTCTTGATCCAAGTGGTCCAAAATCATGGGAAGAGCTGGAAGAGTATTCTCGCGTGTTGAAAGAGAAGGGGAAAGTCGGCATGACTGTGCCTGTTGATATCTGGTTCTACGAAGCATTAGTTGCGCAAAGTGGTGGTCAAATGCTGAGTGAAGACGGCAAATCCGCTACATTTAATTCTCCAGAGGGCGTAGCGCCGGTTACATTTTGGAAGAAGCTATCTAGTGAAGGTCTTATCAAAATGCCAGTAGG
Source organism: Paenibacillus sp. J31P13 (assembly GCF_056269295.1). Taxonomy (NCBI): domain Bacteria; kingdom Bacillati; phylum Bacillota; class Bacilli; order Caryophanales; family Paenibacillaceae; genus Paenibacillus; species Paenibacillus sp. J31P13. The sequence goes on along the minus strand of NZ_JBWDNR010000011.1, from coordinate 106,678 downwards.
CGATGACGCGGGAGCAAACGCGGATAAAGACTGGGCGAATCAAATGTCAGCCTTCAAGTTCGGTTCCACAGCAGGTGTGAACGGAAGTATGGAAATTGCTAAAGGTAATGGCTTTGAACTTCAAACGGCATTTATGCCGGCAAACGTGAGCTATGGCGTTCCAACAGGAGGTTGTCAGCTAGTTATGACATCCAAGAGCTCGGATGAAGAAAAAGATGCAGCTTGGGAGTTTATTAAATGGATGACCTCTAAAGAAAACACGATTTATCAGCACAAGAATGTTGGTTACTTGCCGACTCGTACTTCTGCAATAGAGTCAGATGAGCTAAAGGCACATTTTGAAGAAAATCCTCAGTACAAAGTAGCTGTAGATCAACTGGAATACGCAAGACCGCGTCCAATGGAAAATGCTTATCCAGAAGTGGCTAAAATCATTAAGGAATCCATTCAAAAAGCGATTATCGATCCGAATACAACACCGCAGGATGCGCTTAATGCGGCAGCAGAAAAAGCAAACAAGCTTTTGAAAAAATAAGAGCCTGCCGAATCTATCAGTTGGTTAACGCGTCACATTTGTTTTGGAGAGGATTTCCGAATCCCGGTTCGGGAATCTTCTCCCCCAATCATATGAGCTGAGAGGTCACATCCTATGCGCAACGAGAATTGGTTGTCCGAAATTAAAGTTATTATTTTTGATATGGACGGTACGCTCTATCAGGAAGATACGTTCTTGGAACGATATATCCGTTATTTGTTGGAAGGTACAGAGTATGTAGGTGAAACCGAGAAGGCTGTTGGAGCGGGAAGAGCAATTCTAATGGGAGAGCATGCTATCAAAATGGGTCATTTCTATCATAAGGTGGATGATCTATGCCTCGTCCGTCATGAAGATGGCTTCGTGCAAGGCTTTACATGGGAAGGCACTTCCATTGATGAACGCGCAAGCGCTTATGGAGACATTTCCAGCCAAGTGGAGCATCTCATTCATATTGGTGACGCGTGGTGTATTGCAGCAGCGATCAGTCATAAATACAAACTTTCAGAAGAAAAATCATGGTCAGCTTTTGAACGGATACGTGAGGAAATGGTGCTCTCACCCTATCAATTCGAATTTAAGCGTGAACTATTTCAAGCGATTAAAGAGCTAACGGCTGTTGAGAAGAAAATACTGATGACCAATACCTATCTGGAATCAGGTATTCAGTTTTTAGAGTACATGGGCATTCATGAATTATTTGAGGAAACGCATTGCGGTGCCCAGAAGCCTTATGGACTACAAGATTACTTCCATTCCCTGCTGGAGCAGGGGTACAAGGCTCATGAGATCCTATCTGTCGGTGATAACCCTTGGAATGATCTGCATCCCGTTAAAAGAATGGGCGGTAAAACCTGTTTTATTTCCCCCTATTCCAGCAGTGATCATGAGCCATGGGATTTGCGGCTAACTACGCTGGATGAGTTGGAGCTGCTCATGCGTGAAATTCAGGAGTCCATTATAAGGAGGAGAATTTCGAATGGCGAAGATCGAATTGAAAAACATAAGCAAAACGTTTAAGGATGAGACCGTTATAGAAAACTTGAATTTAACCATAAAGGATGGTTCATTTACAGTTCTTGTAGGGCCTTCTGGCTGCGGGAAGTCAACAACATTGCGTATGGTGGCGGGGCTGGAGAAGCAGTCTGGCGGAGAAATATGGATTGATGATAAATGTGTGAATGATACACCGTCCGGGCTGCGGGATGTAGCGATGGTTTTTCAGAACTATGCGCTATATCCAACGATGACTGTACGCGGCAATATCGAGTTCGGTTTGAAAAATAGAGGTGTTCCGCGTATGGAACGCGATAAGCTGATTAAGGACATATCGGAGATAGTCGGGCTAGCTCCGTTTCTGAATAAGAAGCCGCAAAACCTGTCCGGAGGACAACGTCAACGCGTAGCGCTTGCGCGTGCAATGGTTAAGAAGCCGAAGGTGTTCATACTCGATGAGCCGCTCTCTAATCTGGACGCGAAGCTGCGCAACCAGATGAGAACGGAGCTGATTCAGCTTCATAAGCGGCTAGGAACGACGTTCCTCTATGTGACACATGATCAAGTGGAGGCCATGTCTATGGGTGATGAGATCGTGGTTATGAACAAAGGTGTCATTCAGCAAGCTGATTCTCCTATGAAGCTCTATCATGACCCTGCGAACCGATTTACAGCAGAATTCATCGGAACACCAGCAATGAACATGATGAATATGCGGGACGTGAAAGGGTTACATGTGGACTCGATCACGGATATCGAGCATGTAGGATTTCGACCGGAGCAAGCCCATATTAGCGCTGGGAGTACAGAGATGGAAGGTTTTGTGCTGGAAGGCGAAATTTTAACGCGTGAGAGCTTGGGAGCAGAAAACATTTATCAGATTCAATCCGGAGCAAATATTTTTTTCGTCAAAACCTTTCTTGCTCCTTTGGTAACCGTCAATCGAGTTAAAATTACCGTTCCTCATGACCAGCTCTATTATTTTGGGCAAAACGGGGAGAGGCTTCGCGATATTGGAGTAAACATAAAACGCCTTGTTGCTGCTGGAGGGATTTAACATGACAGTTTGGGAAAAGCTGCGTCCCTATGGGATGGTGGCTCCGGCCATTATTATCTTCTCGCTATTTTTTATTTACCCGATTTTTTACATGATTTATTTGAGTATGTTCGATTGGAACTTTGTCAGTCCGACAAAGACATTTGTTGGCTTACAGAACTTCAAGGATTTACTCATGGAGCCAGACTTTCTACAAGTCCTCTCCAATACGACGCTTTATACAGTCATGACCGTGACATGTACGACAGGATTTGCTTTATTACTAGCGCTTTGGCTGAATAAGAAGAGTTTCTTTCATGGCTTCGTACAGGGCGCTATCTTCAGCCCTCATATCATTTCACTAGTGTCCATCTCTTTGCTTTGGAGCTGGCTTATGGATCCCGAGTACGGGCTATTGAACTGGGTAATCGGTTTAGTTGGCTTTGGCAAGCTGGATTGGTTGTCCCATCCTAGCACATCACTGGTTTCACTCGTGTTGGTTGCGGTATGGAAAGGCCTCGGCTACAACGCGCTCGTGTTCATTGCGGGCTTGCAGAGTATTCCGACTGATATTTACGAAGCGGCTTCCTTGGATCGATCCAAGCCTTGGACAACTTTTCGAAAGTTGATTCTGCCGATGCTGTCTCCGACGATATTTTTTCTTGTCATCATTAATATGATCGGATCTTTTCAAGTGTTTGAGACGATCGCGATTATGACGCAGGGTGGACCTGTCAATTCAACGAACACGCTGGTTTATTACATCTATGAATACGGCTTCCGCTTTTTCAAAATCGGGTATGCCTCTGCTGCTGGTGTAATCCTTTTGTTCATTGTTGGTATTTTGACGATCATATACTTCAAGCTGCTGTCGAATCGCGTTCATTACCGTTAGAAAGTGGTGAAGTTTTTGAAAGCTGTTAACCATACAATCAGCGGCAATGCTGCCGAGCCTGCTGTCACAGTTAAGAGAAATGAAATACGGTCTAATCCCATTACGTTGCGTAAAATATTGCTGTTTGTGCTCCGCCTATTCAATGTAGTCGGACTACTCGCATTAGTGTTGGTATTCGCCATGCCATTTGTATGGATGCTCTCTACCTCGCTCAAGACGATGCCTGAGACGATGATCTTTCCTCCACAGTGGATTCCGAGCAACCCGGTCTGGAACAACTATGTAGAGGCTTGGAATACAGGGCCGTTCCTGAAATATTTTACGAACAGTGTTGTCATTTCAGTTGGCATCCTTATTCTTCAAATGCTGACGATCATACCAGCCGCTTATGCTTTTGCAAGATATAAGTTTCGCGGTTCAAGCTTTCTATTCGGTATCGTTATGGTGACATTGATGATCCCAGCTCAGTTGATTTTTCTCCCGGTCTATTTGGAGCTAAGCGCTTTTAAGCTGCTCAATACGCATCTAGGTCTAATTCTTCCTTTTGCGTCAAGCGCCTTCGGTATCTTCCTGCTTCGTCAAGCGTTTATGCAAATTTCGGATGAATTGCTAGAGGCAGCAAGACTTGATCAAGCGAAAGAGTGGAAGATTATTTTGAAGATCATGGTGCCCATGGTCAAGCCGGTTCTCATCACCTTTGCACTATTTAGTTTTATTGCTCACTGGAATGATTACTTCTGGCCGCTTGTTATGACGACGAATGAAACGGCAAGAACACTGCCCCTTGGTATAGCTAAAATACGGGAAGTAGAGGGCGTCGCAACTTGGAATATTCTGATGGCCGGCAATCTGATTCTAGTCGCTCCAATTCTTGTTGTATTCTTTCTATCGCAACGTCAGATTATTAAAGCTTTCGTATACAACGGAGTTAAATAAGAGAATGGAAGGATTGATTTCATTATGATTACTATTGTTGCTCACCGTGGATGGTCGGGAGAAGCGCCGGAGAACACAATCGCAGCTTTCAAACTTGCTTTGACTGACCCTGACATTGCCTTCATCGAACTCGACGTACATTTAACGAAGGATGGAGTTCCTGTCGTCATCCACGATCACACCCTTGATCGGACGACCAATGGAAGCGGCTCTGTAAGAGCTCACACGTTAGAGGAATTGCGAGATTTGGATGCAGGAAGCTGGTTTGCACCGCAATTTGCTGGGGAAAGAATCCCAATGCTGGATGAAGTGCTGGAGCTCGTTAAGGGGCGCGGCAAGCTGCATGTGGAGCTTAAGGCTATGGGCAATGAGTATGAAGGGATTGAAGATAAGGTCATAGCATCTATCCATCGATATGGTATGAAGGACGCTGTGATCCTGTCCTCATTCGATCATGATTCGATGAAGCGGGCTCATGAGCTTGACCCAACCATTCCCACAGCATTAATTTACTTAGGGAAAGCTACGCTGCTGATGGAGCAGCTTCGATACACGGGCGCAACGAGCTTATCGATGCACTATGCCTTCGTTACACCTGCTTTGGTGAATGAGATGAACCAAAATGGGATTGATTTGGGTGTGTGGACGGTGGATCATTCCGACATTCTTGCGAGTATCGTAGAGCAGTATCCGAATATCCGTATTACAACGAACTTTCCTGACCGCTTGCTGCAAATTGTGAGAAGAACGCATGTAAGTTCTTAAGTAGATAGTCCAGTCAGGAGGAGGTGGAGCAATGGCAAGCCGGAAAGCATCCTATGTATGGCAAAAGAGTGGTTTGCTATTGTTAACGCTAAGCTTAGCCCTGTTGACCTTATCGGCAGTCATTCCTTATCGCGGTGATGGACCTTCCATGATCGCGCATCGTGGCGGGGCTGGTTATGCACCTGAGAATACGATGGCTGCTTTTTTATTAGCAGAACGAATGGGCGCAGACTTCATTGAACTGGATGTTCGGCTGAGCAAGGATGGAGAACTCGTTGTCATTCATGATAAGACGGTTGATAGAACAACCCCTTATACAGGAAACGTAAGCCAGTATTCGTTGAAGGAGCTTCAGAGCATGGATGCTGGCAGCTACTATAGCTCCGAATTTTCGGAGGAGCGTATCCCTTCACTTCAAGAAGTATTAGATAGATTCGAGAATAGAATAGGTATTCTCATTGAACTCAAGGACCCGCCGCTATATCCAGGTATAGAAGAAAAGTTGGCTAAGGTATTACAGGGAGATAACTTTAATTCTATTATTATTCAATCCTTCGATTCTGAATCCTTACGCCGTATTCATACCCTATTGCCAAGCATTTCGATTGCCGTTCTAATTCATGTGGATCAGCATCCTCTATCGAAAGTGAAGCTTAATAAGATGGCTGAGTATGCCTCTTACATTAACTATAACCATGAGCTTCTGAATGAGAGCTACGTTCGAGATATACATGATCACAACTTGAAGGTAATGGCTTGGACATTACGTTATGATCGTGATATGAAGCGAATGAAGACGATTGGTGTAGATGGCATTATTACGGATTACTTGAGTTGAGACTTGAAAATGGAGAATATATTTACTATTTGTGCCCAGTGAAATGGGAGAAGTAGAAGCAGGCTGCCGAGGACATCTCGACAGCCTGTTTTGCTACCTGGAATTATCGCAAATCTGCGTACAATATAATTGAATTAATTACATATGTTGCCATTATCTAATATTTGAGGAATAATAGGGTAGAAGGGAGGGAGCGTCATGAAAATGGCTTTTACAGTTGATGTGGAGGATTGGTTTTGCAGCCCGATGTTATCACTTTCTGACTGGGAGGGCTATGAATTAAGACTGGAGCAGCCCATTCATCAAATACTAGACTTGCTCGACGAATATGATTCAACCGGCACTTTTTTTGTACTGGGCTGGATTGCTCAGAAAAGGCCGGATTTAATTAAAGAAATCTATCGAAGAGGGCATGAAATTGCTTCACACGGTTATTCCCATCGCTTGGTGTATCAGCAGTCAACCGAAGAGTTTAAACAAGACATACGGTTATCCAAAAACATATTAGAACAATTAATCGGCTCAAAGGTGAATGGATATCGTGCGCCATGTTTTTCGATGACGGAATGGGGTCTTGATATTTTAATAGAAGAAGGCTTTGTGTATGATTCCAGCATCATACCTAATACGTTAAATAATCTCTATTCCAAGTTCAATTTAGCCGCGACTGTCTCCCAAACATTCAAAATAAAAGATGATTTATGGGAGGTTCCGCTACCCGTATATCGTGTTGGAGGCGTTAATTTACCGTGGGGCGGCGGCGGTTATTTTCGAATATATCCCTATTATTTTTTTAATTTAGGCGCAAGAAGAATTATTGAGAATAGAAATTCTTTTGTGTTTTATATACATCCCTATGATTTAGACCATAATCAACCGCAAATATTTAATACCTCCTGGGCAAATGGCGTTAGAAGGTATTATGGTTTAGGAGATACCTATTTAAAAATAAAAAGCTTATTGTCGGATTTTGAATGCACATCAATCAGTCAATATTATCCTCAGATTGGGGGTATAGAAATAGGTGGACAGAAGGTCCGAAATTATTCTGAATAAGAGTCTTTTAGAGGGTACGGCTTATTTCTTTTGCAGAGAAATAGGTGTCCATAAATGGAAGATGGCGAAGCCCTCTGATGAGATCAAGGAAGATTTGATTTCAAAGGGGATTGTAGCTAGTGATCTTAAGCTTGTAGATAAGGAATTTGGTTATACCTGTTACGAGTACTATAGGCAGTTGTATACGCCTGATTATTTTGATAGGCTGCTCATGAAAGAGGCTAGAGATAGTAGAAAAATACTGGATTTGTGCTGCGGTGGAGGGGCAACAATCTTCTCATTACTGGAAAACAAACCAGATCTCATATATGGATTGGATTGGAACGAGAATCAGATCAAATTACTGGAAGCCTTGCTCCGTGAATCGCAAACGGTTACAAGTACCGTTATTGCAAAGGTTGGAGATGCGCATGCGTTATCGCTTGCTAGCCAATCTGTAGATTTGGTGGTATGCAGAGTAGCACTGCAATATTTGAATGTGGAGCAGGTGCTGCAGGAAATGAATCAAGTGCTCTCCCCGCAAGGGAAAGTGTTTTTGCTCGTTCATGGCTCGGGATATATTTTGGATTATTTATTTGCTAGAAAAGGATTATTCCGAAGGGCAAATATATCTTTTCTTCTTAACAAGCTTTTTGGTTCGAGGCGGGGTGTTAACAAACATCATGTTCACCGTACACAAGCCAATTTTCTTACGATGAAGGGCTTGAAAGCGAAATTGAGAGATGCAGGTTATCGAGAGATTAGGATGCATACCTATAAAGAGTGGAAGTCATTAGGGATGTTCCCTGTTTATTTTGCGGTAACGGCTAAGAGATGAGCATAGGAAAGGATTATAAAGCTTGAGCCGGTTGGTGGCTTGAGCTTTATTTTATTTGAAAGAATTCTTTTAATAAAAGATAAACCAAATGTGACCAATCTACGTTCATAATAGTGTTAATGAGTAAAGGAGGCCTAAATCCAATGCAAAAACATTCGCTTCGGCCGGGCGGAGAATTTACAGAAACGTATCGTTTGTATGGCAAAATGCTTTTTAAAATAGCGATGATTCATCTTGGTAATAAAGAGGATGCAGAAGAAGCATTACAGGAAACCTTCATGAAGCTGCTTTATAAATCACCTCCATTCAATGATCTGGAACATGAGAAGGCATGGTTGATTAGAGTCATTACGAACCATTGTAAAACGATGGCAGGTCGTGTGTGGCATAGACGTGTAGTAAAGATGGAAGGAATGGACCAGTTTGTAGAAACTGTTTCTGACCGTGCGCTGCTCGAAAATGTAATGGGTTTGCCTTTTAAATACAAAGCGGTTATTCATCTATACTACTATGAGGATTATGCGGTTAAACAAATTGCCGACATCTTGCAAATAAGCGAATCAGCTGTGAAGATGCGTTTGCAGCGCGGCAGGGAACGTCTGAAATTGGAATTGGAAGGAGAGCTGGAGAATGAATCGGGATGAATATAAACAAATAATGAAACAAATAAAGCCGGATGCAGATTTAGAGAATCGACTTTCTAGTGAGCTTACTCTTCAGAAACGTAGTCATGTGAATCGGAGACCGGTTCTATATACGGTAACAAGCCTGCTGGTCATTTTAATGCTGGTCATTGTAATCCCTGAAATGCGGAAGAGCGCTAATCAACATCCAGTTGATTTAACAGCCCAAACTGAACCAATTGTTACAATTCCAGAGCCTGTAGAAATTATTGATCCAAATGCAGTTGTCATTCCTAAGATAGAGCTTCCCGAAAAAACGAATCCGATGGCGAATATGGTTGGGCTTGTCGTTTATAAAGGCAATATTTATACACAAACAAGCACTTCTATTGCCCCAGAGTTTGCAAAGTCGTTGCTAGGGGACAGGCTCGGACGTACAAAAGGAAATATTGATGAGTGGAGCAAGCTGACGGATTATAAGGAATTAGCTTCGACCATTGGTATTATGGACATTTATTCCGTTAAGGGTTATGACAGTGATTTTAGAATTATGTCATACCAAGAATATGAAGGGCAAGTGCATGCTGAATTGTACGAGCAGCTTAATGGCATTACGATATCGACTGGTGAGGATTTAATCGGGAAAATGCATCTGCAGGAAGAGATGGAGTCTGTTAGATGGCAGGATTATAATAGCTGGTATAATAGTAAACCAGAATTTAATGCATATGAAATGGATCAAACGCTCCTTACTTTTATGAAAGCATTATATCAAGCAAAACCTATTGATGCGGATAAGCTGTATAAGGAAGGCATATATGATAATGGGGAGCAAAACCAGAAGGTCATATTCTTTAAGCTAAGGGATCAAACGGAAGTGAAGTTATGGCTGTTTAAAGGCAACTATGTTAATTATGCAAGTGCACCTGTCTTTTTTCAGCTAGAGCCTGAGGCATTTTCTGCAATGTGGGATAGTCTGTAGCGGTATAACGCTATCGGATTAATGTGGTACAGGATATTTTATTTTAAAAAAGCCATCGTAGTGAGATGGCTTTTTTTTTATGTAAAGATCAAATTAAACTCATGTCAGCTTGTTAAGAATTATACGAAATCCACCTGAATTTTTCAAAAAAATGGATGATATTCCTGTCAATAACTCAATGATTTTTACTAATCATGTTAATATAATTAACGTTATTGTTCCTGTAGTAGAAATAAATGTCGTTTAGAAGGGGGTTAAGCCTATATAAATATGATAGGGAAGCTGCGCCAGGCTACCTTCTTCAACCAGAAAGAGCAATCAAACTAGAGAAATATTATACAAGAGAAGAGAGAGAGAAAACCATACTATGTTACTAGAGAAGAACGCAACGCTAGACCCCATAGCACAGCAGTCAGGTGGTACTGTTCGTGCGGCATTAGTGTCATTAATGCTGGGAACCTTTGCGCTTGGTATGACCGAGTACGTCATTATGGGTCTGCTGACGAATGTAGCAGCAGATTTGAATACCTCGATTGCAAGTGCTGGTCAGCTTATTACTGGCTATGCGCTTGGAGTAGCAATAGGAGGACCAATCGTTACACTCCTTACCCTCCGCATGAAACGAAAAGAACTGCTTATCGCTTTGCTTGTTATCTTCATTGCCGGCAACATGATGGCGGCGCTGGCGCAAAATTATCCTCTGTTAATGATTGCCCGCATTATTACATCATTGGCGCATGGAACCTTTTTCGGCGTAGGAGCAGTAATTGCTGCCGGACTAGTCTCTCCGGATAAGCGCGCTGGTGCGATTTCGATTATGTACACGGGCTTAACATTAGCGACTGTTATGGGCGTTCCCATCGGAACATTTATCGGTCAGAGGTTTGGCTGGCACTCTACTTTTTGGGTTGTTGCCATACTCGGCATAGCGGCATTTGCAGGTATTATTGCTTTCGTTCCTCGCATACCGTATGACCGGAATATATCAGCCTTTAAGGAACTTCGCTTCCTCATGAATTCACAAGTGCTGCTTGCGTTTACAATGACAGTGTTCGGCTTTGGTGGCGTCTTCACTGCTTTTACGTATATCGCACCGATGCTGGAGGAGATTACGGGCTTCGGGGAACATAATGTTTCCTATATTCTAGTGCTGTTCGGAATCGGAGTGACACTAGGCAATATTATTGGAGGAAAGCTAGCAGACTGGAAGCTGATGGGGACACTATTTATCGGTCTCGGTCTGCTGATTGCGACTCTGATTCTATTTTATTTTACCATCGACAATAAAACAGCTGCTGTCATTGCAATATTCCTCTGGGGAACGGCTTCATTCATCATTGTGCCGGCATTGCAAATACGTATTATGAATATAGCAAAGAACGCGCAAACCATGGCTTCAACGATCAATCAGTCTGCTTTTAACTTAGGTAATGCTGGTGGTGCGATCATTGGAGGACTTGCTATTGAACGTGTTGGGTTGGCCCAATTGCCTTTAATAGCGGCACTCGTCACCGTTTTAGGGTTAGCGCTAACATTATTCAGCTACTTTTCAGAGAAACGCAATGGCGGCGTTCAAAATAATTAAATCAAATAAGTGTAAAAGGCGGCAACCTATTAGGTTTGCCGCCTTTTATTATATGAACACCGACAAATATGGCGTAACTAATTTTGATGATTTTGAAACATTAGATGGATTAAAGTCAAGTTATTAACTGCTGTTACAGTTGTTGCTTCAACCGCTGGTTACACCTATGCATGCTGCTTCGTCAATTCCAGGGTTAATCTTCGAGAATACGGTTAGTAATAGTATAGTGAATGTAGGAGAAACATTTACCTACAAATTAGATTACAGCGTATTTGGAGGAACACAGGTTGGCAATGAAATCTCTGTAGTCGTAATCATACCATCGCAATTCGAAATTATTTCCGGAGATTGAACAACCCGTAGTGGACAGACGTTGAAATTTGGCACAGAGATTTTTCCGCTGCGCCCAATTTCGTATAGTATTCCCGCATACTGCAGCATTTTGTCTTTTTGAGTAACTTTAGTGTTGAAAATTGAAATTAATTATAAAATTCAACGGTATTTCAATGTCGTAGTTTCAATTTTTGAAATAATATCAACCAATTGGATTGCGGTAGAAGCATTTAGAGGGGGCTAGTTTCACTTTTTGAAACTAAGCTACCCTCTGGCAGCCAAATGACTGCGTTAGTATCATGATATGAAGTTAAAATATACAACTGCTAAATTTATAGCATTGATGATTACTTCTATGTCTGCTGCGTTCTATTACGTCAAGCAGTACAGGATTATCGCATAGAGACTTACTGCTGCTTCCAATTACGTATAGTAGGTCTCATTCAATCGATTAAATAAAAATTAGAGCGTAATCGTCAGTTGGATGTAAATGAGCTATTTACAGATATGGAACATCAATATGCATCCAATGAGGTAGAAATGATGATCAACCTGGAAAAATTAAATGGATATTCCGATCATACTTTCCGTGCGGCTGCTTCCATTACAAGAGCTGAATTTTGGTTCAAATGATCAGCTTTTTTTGTGCCCGGCAGCGTGCTAATGAGGGGGATCTAACACGTGATGGAATCGTCCGTGGAAATGAAATCAATTCTAGTTGGTGAGATTTCAATGCCAGTTTTAATTAGCTAGTTTCCTATAATCACTCATACGGTTACAAGATATGACAAAATCATTGTACTTATGAACTGGCTCATGTATTATCTTATATATTTATGGATGATTATCACATTTTAAGATTGTTGATCAAAGGCGGGGGATAATGAAGAGACTCATTCCTAATAAGCTGTATATTCCGTTCACGTATAAGGTCATGATTCCTTATCTCATTTTAGTATTGCTGACAGATGTGGTAATCGGTTATATATCCTATACGATGCTTATTCAGTCTAGGACGGAAATGGCTGAAACGAATATTCGAACAGCTATGAAGCAGGCTAAGAGTAATATTGAATACCAGATGGACGAAATACAACGGATGTCTGATACGCTGTTTAGCAGTCTCACTTTTCAAAATGCTCTTCAGTTTGAAGGGAATCAGCTAGAGATTATGCTCAAAATGAGAGATGATATGATCCCGCAGATGAAAGCTCCTCTTCAGCTGTATGGAAATAACATCCGACTCGCATTGTATACGGTGAATGAAAGTATGCTGGAGGTTCCCGGCGATAGCATGGAGACTCCGATTCACAGACGGGATTACTATGTGCTTTCATACCATAGCATTGAGAATAGTGAATGGTACAAAGAGATTACAGCCTCATACAAGGATAACCTCTGGCTGCAAATCGATACCGATCAAAAGTATAATAATATTTCACATTTTCGCAAATTGGTTTCATCAAGTGGACTTTCCTCTACGATAGGCTATGTGCGTGTGACTGCTCGATTTGATGAGTTGTTAGGCAACTTTGATGCTTTTCCGATTGAGGAGGGAATGAGCCTTCGATTAATTGATACGTCTTTAGATGCCATTTTGTATGAACGAGGCATGATCGATGAGAATTTAAATGAGAGCGCTTACCTGAGCGTGAGCGAAAAAATTTCAGGAACAAACTTCATTATAGAGTCGTTGGTTCCGCAATCATATTTGAATAAAGATGCTAGCAGAATGCAGCGGGCAATCAGTACCGTTTGTATTATTAGTTTTCTAGTGATGGCCTTCATTGGCTTTATTGTTGCTCGTTTATCTGGCAAAAAAATGAAGCGTATTGTGAGCTTAGTCCGGTCGTTCCAGGAAGGTAATTTTCACAAAAGGATTGGATTCACCGGAAATGATGAATTTGTTCATATTGCTGATTCCTTTAACAGTATGGCTATTAGTATTCAAGATCTCATTAAGAATGTATATGTACAAGGCATTCAGAAAAAGCAGGCGGAGCTAGATGTGCTTCAGGCTCAAATTAGCCCGCATTTTCTATACAATACGTTATCGACCATCGGAAGCTTGTCAAATTTAGGGGAGGTCGACAAGGTCACGAAGATGGTTAAAGCGCTCTCTAAATTTTATCGATTAACCTTAAACGGAGGGAATGCTTATATTTCGCTTGAAGAAGAGCTGAAGCAGGTAGAGGCTTACCTTGATATTCAACGAGTGAAGTATGCTGATTCTTTTAAAGTTTATTTTGACATCGAACCAAATATTGTACAGGAAACGGTTATCAAATTAATTCTTCAGCCATTCGTAGAGAATATATTTAAACATGCCTGGTTTGGAGAATCGATAGCTATTCGGATTACCGGCAGACGTTTAGACAACCGTATTGAATTGAAAATTATTGATAACGGTATTGGAATGAGACCTGAGACGATGAAAAAAATGCTGCATAATACGATAGAATCAGATGGATATGGATTGAAAAATGTAGAGGAGCGAATAAAGCTCAGATACGGCAGCGACTTTGGCATCCGTATTGGCAGCATTTATGGAGCAGGTACGACGGTGCAAATTATTCTTCCGATTGATAATGAGGAAATTCGTGAGGACGCGTAATGCATAATCTTAGTGAAGTCGTGAGGGGTGCAGTAAATGAAATCGGACATTAGCATTTTATTAGTAGATGACGAAGCCGTTGATTTAGAGTGGTTAAGGCGCCGTATAGTCGACAATGAGCATTTGAATCTACAGGACGTTGGGACAGCATCGAGCGGATTTACAGCCTTGAAAATAATGGAGCAGAAGCGGATAGATCTCATTTTATCAGATATTCGAATGCCGATTATGTCTGGCATGGAATTTGCTCGTAAAGCGAAGGAAATCAATAGAAATGTCCATATTATTTTTATTAGCGGTCATCAGGATTTTAGTTATGCCAAAGAAGCGATTCAGTTAAATGCAAGCGGTTACTTACTGAAGCCGGTAGACGACAATGAGCTTAACGATATGCTTACTGGGATCTGTTCCAAAATGGAAGATGAACAAAAAAAGGATCGAGCCCTATTTGAAACGCTGACTCTAGTCAATCAGGAGCTGCTGCTGCGCTGGTTTAATGATGTAACTCCTGGACAGGTCGAGGCACATATTCATAGCTTTTTAACACCGTTGCTGCAGCGAGGATCAACAGTGGCCATTATAGAGATAGATGATATCGCATGGAGGTTTAAAGACAAGACCGAGGATGAGCGCCGCTCTTTTATGAACAGCATCACTCATTTTTTACGAGATTTTGTTCTGAAGAAAAACTTGGGCAGCATCATGACAAGCTATGACTATCGTTATGTTTTGCTAGCAACAATTCAAGAAGAATATTTTACGGCGTTGCTGGAAGAGCTGGTGAAGAGCTTCAATCAAAGCTTCTCACATTCCATTACAATTGGTACCGGCTTGTATACCAATGAAGTCAGCAAGCTGCATGATTCCTATCGGCAGGCACAGGCTGCTCTGAGCATTAAATGGATAATGGGCAAAAACCGGTTAATTCAAGGGGCTTCAGAATGGCGGCCGCAGGCTGCAATGGCACCGAATTTCGAAGAGGTTGTTAATACGATGCTTCAAGCTATGCTCGAATATGATCTGATGACGATTGATGATTGCTTGATTAAGCTCTTTAGCGGTGATAGACCACTTACTCAGAAAAATGATATCTATGACCTTATTATTCGGATTACCTCTAAGCTCCACGCGGATCTGCAGCAAATGAACGAGCATTTATATGACATTTTAAAGTGGGAATCCCATCAGCCGTTTATTTTGTTCGAGTTTGAAACCGTGCATGATATTCTCTCCTGGATAAGAAGAAGGTTTTTCGAATTATCCGAGCTGCTGTATTTAAAGAAACAAAGACAAAAACGAAAGCTGATCGATAGAATTTCCATGTATATAGAGGAGAGGCTGGATCAGAAAATTACGCTTAATGAGGTTGCTCTCCACTTTGACTTTACGCCTAATTATTTGGGACAGCTATTTAAATCCGAGACGAATACGTTATTCAGCGACTATGTCAATAAATTGCGGATGGAGCGAGTATGTGAGCGGTTGGCTGATCCTACGAAGAAAATCTATGAAATAGCTGAGCAAGCGGGTTATAAAAATATTATTTATTTCAATAGACAGTTTAAGCAATCGATAGGCATGTCTCCTGGAGAGTATCGCAAAAAGAATAAAGTTTAATCATGTTTATAGCTCAAGTCGTGGTAGGACTATGAGCTATTTATTTGCCTTTTTTTATAAAATCGTTGATTTAGTATTGGTTTTAGTTGTTTCTCATAATTATTTTGATCCTTTTAGCCTTTTATAATAAGACGTACAGACGGTAGAGAGGAGCGTATAGATGAAACTACATCAATTTTGGAATGACCTTGTCAGATATAGAGTCATATTGTTGATGCTGGCACCAGGAGTATTATTTTTTCTCCTTTTTGCTTATGTACCGATGGTGGGAATTATACTCGCTTTTAAACATTATGATTATGCGGGCGGTGTGTTTGGTAGTCCGTGGAATGGTTTGGCAAACATTCGCTTTTTCTTTGAATCAGGTGATGCCTGGCGAGTGACAAGAAATACAGCGCTATACAATATCGCATTTATTATCGTGAATAATTTACTCCAGATGTTTACGGCGATTTTCTTATTTGAGGTTGGCGGCAAATGGTTTCGTAAGGTTACCCAAACGATTATGTTCTTGCCTTATTTTATATCTTGGGTCGTTGTTGGAGCTATTGCCTATAACCTATTAAACACTGACATAGGAACAGTGAATGCACTGCTTAAGGGTTTGGGGATGGAGCCAGTCGATATTTACAACACACCTGCTTATTGGCCTTATATATTAGTGTTTGTATCGGCGTGGAAGATGCTTGGGTATGGTACGGTCATGTATTTAGCAGCAATTACGAGTATTGATACAGAAATGTATGAAGCAGCTGAAATTGACGGTGCCAATATTTTTCAACGTATGCTGCGAGTAACGATTCCAAACCTTTATCCGACCATTATTATTCTGACCTTACTTGCAATCGGCAATATTTTCCGAGGTGACTTCGGAATGTTCTATAACTTAATTGGCAATAACGGGGTGCTGTTCTCTACGACGGATGTTATTGATACCTTCGTATTCCGATCACTTATTACGACGAATGAAATTGGAATGTCGGCAGCAGCAGGGGTTTATCAGTCTATTTTAGGCTTCACAACAATTATGCTAGTCAACTATGCCGTTCGTAAATACGACAAGGATCGTGCGCTATTCTAAATGGGGGTCAAGCTATGAATACATCTGACTTGGGCTTAAATAAAAAAATGAGCAAGGGCTCGGGTATAAAACAAACGGATCGCCAGCTATTCGCTGCAATTGGTTATACGCTACTCGCCATTCTTGCATGTCTATGTATACTGCCTTTTATTCTTATTCTCTCGTCATCTCTAACGGAAGAAAGCAGTATTGTCGTGAAGGGGTTCCAATTTTTTCCGACAGAGTTTTCAGTAGAGGCTTATAAAATCCTCTTTAAATATCCTGACCAAATGCTTAGAGCATACATGGTCACGATAGCTGTTACTGCAGTTGGTACTGCCTTAGGCTTGTTTCTTACCGCAATGACTGCTTACTGTATTTCTAGAAAGGATTTTAAATGGCGTAATCATTTTTCCTTCTTTTTCTTCTTCACTACCTTGTTCAACGGAGGGTTGGTTCCCTGGTACCTGCTTATGGTCAATTACCTCCATTTGAAGGATACGCCGCTAGCCTTAATCCTGCCATTACTGCTCAACGTTTTTTACATTATAGTGATGAAGTCATTTATGAGCGGTATACCGGAAGCGATTACAGAATCAGCAAAAATAGATGGTGCAGGCGATTTTCTTATCTTTATTCGTCTTATTCTACCTTTATCCAAACCAGCATTGGCTACTATCGGCTTATTTCTGGCACTTGGCTACTGGAATGATTGGTACAATGCGCTTTTGTTTATATCCGAACAGAATTTAATGCCGCTTCAATATTATTTGTACAAAATGCTAGGGAATATGGATGGGATGAGGAAGGCGATGATGGGGTCAGGTGCCGTTGTTACGACCATCATCCCGACAGAGGGATTAAAGATGGCGATGACGATTGTAGCCAGCGGTCCTATTCTCATTGCTTATCCATTTGTTCAAAAATATTTTGTTCAAGGCTTAACGATTGGCGCTGTAAAAGGATGATTCCAGGGATACCTGGTTTATCAATATAACAATATAAGTCTAGGGGGAAATTCGGCATGTCAAAGAAAAAATCAATGTTGCTCGCGCTTATATTAACATTTGTAATGATCTTATCTGCTTGTTCTGGAGGCACAAATAAGGAAACCGAGTCACCACAGCCTACTAAGGAGCCGCAAGCGACTGCTGCACAAACTGACCCTGTAGAGGGCGGAATCGATACATCGAAAGAAGTTAAGCTTAAAATGATTTTCGTAGGGCCTAAACCAGTAGACTATGATACGGTTTTTGCTGAAATCAACAAGAAGCTGAAAGAAAAAATCAATGCGACGATTTCAGGTGAATTTCTGGATTGGTCGGATTGGGCTCAGAAATATCCTCTCAAATTAGCGGCGAATGAAGATTTCGACTTGATTTACTCCGCCAACTGGGCTGGTTATAACGACCAAGCACTAAAAGGTGGGTTCTTAGAACTAACAGAAGAGCTGCTTTCCACTTACATGCCGAAAACGTGGGAGTTGATGCCTGAGTCTAGCTGGGATCAGGCCAAAGTAAACGGCAAGCTCTATATGGTTCCTCAAAATAGAGGAGAATCCGTAGAAAAGCTTATCTTGTACCGTGAGGATTTACGTGAGAAATACAATCTTCCGGCCATTGATAGCCCCGAAGCTTATGCGAACTACTTGAAGACGGTTGCTGAAAAGGAGCAGGGTGTCATTCCATTTACTCCGGAAACGGGCGACTGGAAGCTTCATAATTTGGATCGAATATTGTTGAAGCAACAATTCGAATGGAACATGCTTGACTTCGATCTGCCGATTGGTTTTAAGCTAACGGATGAGAAGGGACAAATTTTTAACGTTTACGAAACGGAGGAATTCAAAGGACTGCTTGCTTACTATAAGGATCTTGCAGACAATAATTCCTGGTCAAAGAACGTATTGAACAATAAGAACGACCATCAGCAGGATTTCAAAGAAGGAAAGACAGCATCGATTACACATAATATGGGAACGCTCGGATCATTAAAGGCTGCGATGGAAAGAGAAAATTCTCCATACAAGGTTGCTCTGGCGGACGTTACTCCTGATAAGAAAAAGTCACAGGCAGTTGCAACACAGAATGGTACATCGGTTCATGCAACATCCAAAAATGCAGAGCGCGCTTTGATGTTCATTGACCTTATACAAAATGATGAAGAACTGCATAATCTAATGATGTACGGTATTGATGGGGTACATTACACAGCTGTTGGGGATGACAAGTATCAATCAACTGACAAAAGTGCTAATTACACGGGTTTCTCTAACTGGAGCTTCAACTCACCATTGAATCGTGGAGATGTGGCATTCCCAGATGAGGCATCGGCTATGGAAAAGTCATGGCAAGAGAAGGTCTATCACTATCCGCTTGAAACCTTCGTATTAGATAATAGCGCTGTGAAAACAGAGGTAGCGAATGTGAGTAATGTGATGCTTCGTTATGCGATTCCACTCGAATACGGGGCAATCAAGGATGTTGATAAAGGGCTGACAGATTTGCAGAAGCAGCTTGATGCAGCTGGAATCGATAAAATTATTGCAGAGGTACAAAAACAGATTGATGCATTCCTTGCGGCAAAATAATGGAATAAAAGAAGAGGCACCTATCCGGGTGCCTCTATTTTATTTAATGATCTCTTTGTTGATCGACCCCGATAGCCCCCCATAACCCATAACAAGTCGCCTTCCGATGTTTGCTTTAGCCTAGGAATGAAAATAGACCCTAGAAAAGGGTCTATTGGGATATTGATTTTAAATAGAAGGAAAACGCTCAGCTATCATTTCACGTCAGATTAAAGCTATAGCAAGCAGGGTAAATAGAGATAAACCTAGAAGTCCAGCTCCAAACCATTGCGAAATATTTACCTGACCCGAAGTACGGACGCCACCTGATGTTCGTAGATAAACATTGTTACGATCCACGCCTTCGATAACACCTTCATAGCAACGCCCGTCGCAAGTATGAATACGTACTCTGCAATTCATATATCTTCTGCTTAAATGATACATTTCTTCCACTTCGTTATTCCTCCCCTCATCATGAATCTCTTTTCAGTGTTCAAGTATGATTTTGAGACGAAAAAGTAGTGTGTATATAGATGGGAGTTTCTTCCGCTCAACTACTGCATTCTATGTGAAAAACATAGTCGAGGAGTGGACTGCTCGCAAAATGTGCGAATTACAAGATGATTTTTTACTAGAAATGATATTTTATCAATAAATCCATGTCTTAATTTATCGTTGAACGTGTCATTGTGACGCTAGATTCCCTTACAATAAGTCGGGGTTGGAACTGCATTTTCTCATACTCTCCGACCGTTTGCTCTTTAATCCGTTTCAATAGAAGCTCTGTAGCGACTCTCGCCACATCGGTTCCCATGATACTGACTGAGCTGATTTTTGGGGTTGTAATGGTACTCCAAAAGATATCATCGATCCCAACGACAGCAATATCTTCTGGTATTCGAACACCAAGCTCTTTTAAGCGATTCACCACGCCAATGGCGATCATATCATTGCCAGCATAGATAGCATCCGGCAGCTGATCGAGAGTGTGAAAATAGTCTACAGCCTCAGCTCCAACTCCTATGGTGAAATCATCGCCGAAGTATACGAGGGAGGGATCAACCTTGCTCAATGATCGCTCGTAAGCAAAATATCTTTCTTCAATCACTTCCTTAGCAGCACCCGCGTAAGCGATCCTCGTTCTTCCGATCTTGATTAGATGCTCCATGACCAGCATTCCTTCTTGCGTAGACAAACTGACGATATCCGCGTGGATGTCAGGTTCTAACCGCTTTCCGTAATTGATAATAGAAATTGGAAAAGTGGATTTATTTATTGTTTCTTTCAACAATTTTGGATAGGCGAGCGGTAAAATAATGAGTCCATCTACATGAAGCTGATTAATTTCTCGGATGATTTCCAGCTCTTTTTTTGAATTGGCCGATGTATTAATCTGAACTACTCGATAGCCTTGCTGCTGTGCAACCTGCTCGACTGACCATGCAATCTCAGGGAAAAAGGCGTTACGTATATCTGGAACGGCTAGCGCAATTTGTTTCGTATTACGTACTTTCAGACTTTGAGCGGATGTGTTGGGGATAAAACCTAACTCATTGATGGTTTGCAAAATCTTTGCTTTTGTCTTTGCGCTGATGCCGCTTGTATCATTGATCGCACGCGAAACGGTTGCAATGCCGACGCCAGCTTTTTTGGCTACGTCTTCAATCGTTATCTTTTTCTTATTTGACAATGGTTACACATCCTTTTCTATATTATCGGAATCGTTTCCTTTATGTATGCATCGCTGTTAATATTTCTAATGAAAAATTCATATAATTTTTGGTTTTTCTTCTGAATTTAACTTGTAAATACTCATATATTAGGTATAAAAACAGATTATTAACATTGACAGTGGGTTTGGAATATGGCATATTTGATTTAGGAAACGTTTCCTCTTTTTCGATTCGATAGTTCACTATCGGGTTAATCTTTGATGTCGACATGTAAACATTTATCATAGCACAAGTTATTTTCTTTTTTCAATTTAGGAGATGAATATAATGAAAGCATTAAGATGGCATGGTTTAAAAGATTTGCGATTGGAAAACATAGAAGAACCAGTTGCTCAAAAAGGAAAAGTGAAAATTAAAGTAGAATGGTGCGGAATCTGCGGAAGCGATTTGCATGAATATACAGCTGGACCCATCTTTATCCCAGCGGAAGCGCCACATCCAATAACCGGTGAACAAGCACCTATCGTCATGGGTCATGAATTCTCCGGGCAAGTTGTTGAAGTTGGCGAGGGTGTAACACGAATCAAGGTCGGTGATCGCGTAGTCGTAGAACCGATCTATTCTTGCGGAACATGTGAAGCATGTAAGCAAGGTAAATATAACTTGTGCAGTACTATGGGCTTTTATGGCCTTGCAGGTGGCGGCGGTGGATTCTCTGAATACGCGGCTGTAGAAGAATATATGGTTCATAAAATTCCGGACAGCATTTCTTACGAGCAAGGTGCTCTTGTTGAGCCATCGGCTGTTGCGCTTCATGCGGTTCGACAAAGCAAGCTAAAAGTTGGCGACACAGCTGTCGTATTCGGCGCAGGTCCAATCGGTCTTCTTGTCATCGAGGCTTTGAAAGCATCCGGCGCAGCAGAAATCTATGCTGTGGAGCTTTCACCTGAACGGAAACAGAAAGCAGCTGAGCTAGGAGCAATCGTAATTGATCCAATCGAATTCGATGCGGTAGCTGAGATCCACAGCAGAACAAATGGCGGTGTCGATTCCGCATTCGAAGTAACAGGAGTGCCACCGGTTCTCACACAAGCGATTAACTCCACAAAAATCGGCGGAGAAATTATGATTGTGAGTATTTTCGAAAGAGAAGCTCCAATTAAACCGAACCATATTGTCATGAAGGAACGGACAATGAAAGGCATTATCGGTTACCGCGACGTATTCCCAGCTGTCATCAGTCTTATGGAAAAAGGTTATTTCCCTGCGGACAAGCTGGTAACGAAGCGTATCGTGCTTGATGAAGTGATGGAGCATGGCTTTGAAGCTTTGCTGAAAGAGAAGAATCAAGTGAAGATTTTGGTTAAAGCGTAAGAGATAATAGAGAGAGCAGTAGACTGCGAAAGTGGTCTGCTGCTTTTTTTTGTAGATAAGGATTGAATAGATAATGATTAAAGCAAAAAGGGGGAGGTATTTTTATGTTCATAAGCATAAAGCACTACAACACAACTAGCTCTGAACGATAATTTAACTAACCGCTCTTTTTAGAGGGCGGTTTTCTTTGTTTGATAATCATTTACTATTTAGTAAGTAATGATTTTTGATCTTCCTCTCTTCATAGGTATTTATGATTACCAAAACTTAAATGCTTTACGATTGACCCATATACCTACTTACTTAGGAGTAATGGACTAATTTTTCGAGAATTTTATGAAGGATAATGCTGGGAATTGTAGAATAAAGTATATGTTAAATGAATTCTTCTTTTGAGGGTGGTTGAAAACATGTTTTTAAGCCAATTGACAGGTAAACAAAAGGAAGCTTTTTTGGAATTGGCTCACTTGGCCGCAAAGTCTGATGGTGCTATTGGGCAGAATGAGGAATCCATTATGAAGATGTATCTACATGAACTTGATCTTACATTTTATTCATACGAGACTATGAACTTAGAAGAGGCACTCTCTCATTTTGAGGAAGAAGAAGCGAAAAATGCAGCTTTCATCGAGCTTATCGCCCTTATCTTTGCCGATGGTGAGTACAATGATGAGGAGAAGGATTTCGTAAGAACCGTGCAGCAAAGCTTTGGTTTTAATGATGAAAAAGTGAAATCTTTCAAGCAATGGGTGAGGGATTTGAATGGCATGTATGCCCAAGGCTATGAGCTTATCCGAGTTTGATCCATTTCCATGTTCGGCTTGTGGTTTATGTTGTCGACATATTTCCAGTGTGGAAGATTTGCAACATTACGATCGCGGGGATGGAGCATGTTGTCATCTAACTGCTGATGAGCGATGCGGCATTTATGAAGCAAGACCGCTGCTATGCAGGGTTGATGAAATGTACGATACGGTTTTTAGAGAATACATGCCAAGAAAAGAGTTCGTTATTCAGAATCTCAAAGCATGTATCCAACTCCAAAGCGATGCTGGCTATCCCAAAGCTCAGGTTGAACTGATAGAGAATCAGATTGTGATTCTGAATCAAAAGGCGGGTATGGTTTGTGAATGATGAAAAATTTTTTGAACAGCAAAATCAGTTTTTATTAGACATGGAGAAAGAATATGGTATCCTCCCTACTTTTGGCAGCAAAGAACAGCTTGACCTCGAACTTTTGGCATCTAATATGCCGGCCATGCAGGAGATAACCATTCCTCAAATTCCTGATCTTTCTTTTCATAATTGGAAGACTCTTGAGAAAAACTGGCCTACAGTCGATTATGATTTGTTTCCCCGCTGGCGTGCTGCAGATATACCGGTCATGATTATGGTTGGTTTTCTCGGGGCATTGTTGAGCCAAGGCTTGCATGATGTGTTCAAGGAATTACATGATGATAATTGGGGACGCACCACGTTTGACCAAGGAGGTCACTCTGGGGAAACAGCGGATAAAATACGAGGTCTGTTTCACCGCTTGAAACATGGACATGACTTGTTCAACCCCGGAGAAATAGACTGGAGCAATTATTTTACCTATGGAAACCCAACGGCAACGATGGGTACAAAAGTATTTGCTTGGCTTAGGCATATGCTCCAAGATACTTTTTCCACTGAAGGATTGCCTATCCCGGGACATTCTTACTTGCGGGACACAATCATGGAAAATATACTTGGAAATATTCCGGGAATGACTAGTCATCAGGTGTATAAAACCTTTTTCACAATAAAAATGCGTGATGTAACCGCTGCGGGATTTGTTCCTCTAGCAATGACTGCATACGTATTTGGCACGGAAATAGGGAATAAAAGAAAATTTTTCAATTATCGTTATACAAGCTTGACCATTGGTGCGCTCGCTGTATCGATTATTCTCGGAATGATTATGCCGAAGCCATCGTTTAACCATGCTTCATTGGCTGCTATCGTCCCTTACATGATAACGCTTTGGAAAGTAGATAAGCGAGTACATGAGCAATTGAGGGCGCGTGACGGGGTCATTGCTATGAATGATTCTTCTCTTTCAGTTAATCGAGAAAGTCTGTCTCAAGCCTATCAACAGATTAATAGGCAGACAAGTCAACTCCATTCTACACATATCCAGCTCAAAGCAATGATTGAGCGCAATCAACTGCTTATGGAGGCATGCACTTCTGATTGTCTTGCCATGCTGCTAGATCAGAATACATACTTGTCTGGACTAGAATCTGAATATTTTCGATAAAGGAGATTAAATAAATGCCTCTTCCTTTTCTAGTTGGTGCGGCGATAGCCGTAGGAAGCGCCCTTGTTGGAGCTGGCGGTGCAGCCGTCTACAAGGAATCAAAACATAAAAAGCGTGTGGCTGAGTTGCAGGATAAAATCTACCGTCTGCAAACGGAGCTTGAAGAGATCCAAGAGCGAGAACAAAGGCTTTTGAAGAAAATGAATGAGCTTCAGCAGCAACTGCAAGAGCAACAGCAATTTATCGCTCTATTAGAGCAACAAATGCGAGGTTATCAGGAAGAAAGAACTAACCTCGCTGAACAGATTCGTAAAAATGATTCCCGTTTTCGAAAGGTTATTGCAGCTATTACATTTCGACTTAAAGCTTTGGAAGCTGAGAATCAGCGCTTGAAATCTGGCATAGTCAGTGTAGATGCTCAAATCGTTGAGCAAGATAATCAGCTTGAAAAAGGTCGCGGAAAAGTAGCCAATTTGGAGGACTTCCGTAATAAAACGCGCCAGCAAATTAACGCTGCGCAAAGTGAGATAGACTCCCTTCAGCATGAAATCAGTATGATAGAGTTGGAAATGTAATGAAATACTTATGCCTTCAGCCAGGTAACAGATACTTAGGTGATCCTCCCTATCATCCTGATGATAAAGAGGAAGTATGCCTTTCTTCCGGATTAGTAGAAGTATTGTTTGTTGAGTTGAGAATGCGTAACAATATGCCTGTGCAAGAAAAACTGTTGGAGTTAATTCGTCTACGCGAGCACCTGCACTATCAAACAGTAACCGGCAGTTTGTCGAAGGCGATTGAACAAGAACAGTCGGATGAACTCTACGAACAATATGTCAAAGCATTTAAGCGCTGGCCGCATCAAGAAGCGTTTTATAATGAGTTTTATCGTATGTTGAATGAAGGTAATTGGTCGTAATTGGCGTAAGCATTCCAATGAGCTCATTTGGATAAATTAATGAATTAGCAAGAACATCGGCACCAACTAAGCAACCTTCAAACACCACTTCTATCCAACTAGAAGTGGTGTTTTTTTCTGTCTTTAACTATCAATTCGCGAAGTGGAGGTCAGCGGCTGAGGTTTAACCATAGAGAGATGGTTGGGTTCAACCAAGCTTGTCTAAATTCCCTAAGAAAAGTTCGAATAAAAACGCAACTACTAAAGTATCTTTAATAACACTACTAGAAAGCGTATACATAACGTTTGGAACAGCGCTAATAATCAGCAGCAAGTAAAAAGAGGAGGGTAAAGAATGACATCTGCAAAAAGAAGATTTTTTGTCATTGCTTCCATTGTATTATGTGCTACTTTGTTGTTTGGATGTACAAGTAAATCGGGGGGCGGGAAGGATTCATCGAAGAAAACGACGATATCGATCACCTATAGGGATGATGGAATTGGTGTGGAGGGTTCGTTCTATAAGTGGATTGTGGAGACGGCAGCCAGCTATCCGAATAAAAATGTAGAAATTAAACCAACCCCAATTCAAGCGTCCGAAGGGGACTATTTTGCCAAAATCGCTCTAGCGCTTAAATCCAAGGATACAGCGCCTGATATCGTAACAGAAGATACGTTTATTCTGAATTCAGATGCGAGCGCAGGCTTTCTTGAGCCTCTCGATAGCCGGTTGAAGGGCTGGGATGACTGGACGAACGGCTCTTTCATTGAAGCGATGAAGAAGGGGGTAACCGCGAGCGATGGTAAAGTATACGGTGTTCCGTATAACACCGATTCCCGTGGTCTCTGGTATAACAAAGAAATTTTCAAAAAAGCAGGTCTTCCAGAAAATTGGCAGCCGAAAAACTGGGATGAGGTTCTAAGCGCAGCTCGAACAATCAAAGAGAAAGCACCTGATGTCGTACCGATTTGGATGAATATGGGTAAGGCAACGGGTGAAGCAACGTCCATGCAAACCTATGAGATGCTCCTCTATGGAACAGGGGAGAGACTTTATGAGGATGCCAGCGGAAAATGGATCAGCAAGAGCCAAGGTATTCTAGATGCGCTGAGCTTCATTGAGACCATTAATAAAGAAAAACTGGGACCGCCGCTTTCAAAAGTGTTGAACGGTCAAGCAGGCAATACATCTACCCGTGAGTATTTGCCACAAGGCAAGCTGGCTATATCATTGGATGGATCTTGGATTACAGGCAACTATTTTGATACCGGTGCTGCTCCTTGGCCGGAGTATAAAGATGTATTAGGCTTTGCCCCAATGCCGACAAGTAAAGGTCAAAGTCCAGGTTCCATTACACTCGCTGGGGGCTGGGCATTATCGATTCCAAGCAATGCACAGCACAAAGACGAGGCATGGGAATTCATCAAATATGCGCTCAACAAAGATAACACCCAGAAGCTTGTTATAGCTCAAGGAAATATTACAGTTCGTTCAGATGTGGCGAAGGATCCAGGATATACGAAAATGCCTTTTAATGAAACGGCGACGGAATATTTAAAAAATGCTGAGTTTAGACCGGCTCAGGATAAATATCCTGAAGTGTCTACACAAATCCAAACGATGGTCGAGTCTGTAGCATCAGGGACTTCACCAGCAGATGCTATGAAGAAATACACGCAGGATGTCAAACGCATTGTTGGCGATGATAAAGTGATTGAAAAATAACGGGTTATAACGGTAAAAGGCTTGCTCAAGCAAATTCCGATGGAAGAAATACTTGAGCAAGCCGCTTTTTTCATTTTTAACGGCGGGCAGGAGGAGAACGATGCATGAGCAGCTTGACGATTAATGCGCCATATAAGAAACGGAAATCTTATGCTTGGATTTATTTTTTACTTCCTTCGATTGCGATCATGCTATTGTTTTTTATTTATCCGATTTTGTTAACTTTTTTCTATTCCTTCACGAATCTAGCACTGACCGGAGAATCAGCTAAGGAACTGAAGTTTATCGGGATCGACAATTACATACATATGTTTGAAGATCCAACGGTCAGGATCAGTATTTGGAATACGCTTGTGTTCCTGTTTGGTTCAGCTGTTATTGGTCAGCAGGTATTAGGTTTTTTAATTGCGCTCTTGATGAAGCATAAAAATAAAATGTTTCGCCGTGTGATCGGAACGATTGTGTTAGCTGGTTGGGTTACACCTGAAATCGTCTGCGCGCTATGCTTGTACAGTTTTTTTGGCGATGAAGGAACATTGAATGCAATCATTTCTTCTTTTGGTATTCCAGAAGTCACTTGGCTGTATACCGTACCGATGATCACGATTATACTTGCGAATATTTGGCATGGTACAGCATTCTCCATGCTCGTGTTTCAAGCAGCATTAGATGATGTGCCGAATGAGATTGAGGAAGCGGCTGTAGTTGATGGTGCATCAAGATGGCAAATTCTAACTCGAATTATTCTTCCTTATATAAAAGATACGATAATGACGAACATGATGCTGGTAACGTTGCAGACGCTTGGTGTATTTGGGCTCATCTATGCGATGACAGGCGGAGGACCGGGTACGTCAACAACGACCTTGCCAATCTTTATGTATAACCAAGCCTTTGTCAATTACCAGCTTGGATATGGAACAGCGATATCCTTGCTGCTACTGCTTATCGGAATTGTGCTGAGCTTGTTCTACATTCGCTCGATGAAATAGTGCATGTACGTGAATGCTTCTAAGAACCTCCAACTAATTAGAAGTCTAACGAGAGAAGCATCGCTCACAAAAACGTTAAGGAGACCGCGTATGAATGCAAAACAACAAAAACTAATCTATCGTGTTCTGCCGTATACGATTCTTGCGCTCATTGGCCTTTGTTTCGTATTGCCGCTTCTATGGGTTCTTGTTGCCTCCGTAGATGCCAATGCGATGCAATCGCTCAAAATGCCGAATCGTATCACAGGGAATAACTACATCGATGTCATCACGAACAAAGACAATCAACGCGCGTATATGATTGGACTCATCATGTCATTGGGCCAAGCTATCATAGTCGTTATGCTGGCTTTGCTGGCAGCTTATCCATTGTCACGCTATCAATTGAAATTTAAGAAGCCGTTCATGCTGACTATTTTATTCATGACCTCATTACCGATTACAGCCGTTATGGTTCCTGTTTATCAACTATTTTTAAGCTTGAAACTATATGACAATATTTTCGGTGTCATTCTATTTTATGTCGCTTCATCGATGCCGTATGGCATTTGGATGCTGAAAAACTTTATGGATTCGGTCCCTGCTGACTTGGAAGAAGCGGCATGGGTGGATGGGGCGTCTGTTTTTGCGGGTATACGTAAGGTTATTGCGCCGTTAATGGTTCCTGGTATTTGTACGGTAGCGATTTTCACATTTTCCGGCAGCTGGGGCAATTTCTTTGTGCCGTATATTCTGCTCCAGTCACCAGAGAAATTTCCGGCATCTCTTAAGCTGTATCAATTTTTCGGACAATATGGAATGGTCGACTATGGTAGATTAGCGGCGTTTTCGATGCTCTATGCGATACCCTCTATTGTCTTGTACATCCTCTCGCAGCGCTTTATGTCAAAGGGCTTCAGTATGCAGGGTGGAACAAAAGGCTGAATGTTTTACTACAATAAGGTATTACTCATTAAAAAGTGCACCCCTAAAGGTTACATTGGAAAACTACTGGTTTATCCGATGAAATACGAAGAGGTGCATTTTTGCGTTATGAAAAAAGCTGTCTCCCACAGACACTTTGCCTTGGAGACAGCTTTTACATGTTATTTTCACATTTTACACAACAGGCTCTTGATCACTTCATCTTACGAATGAATCAGCCGACTTTTTACTTAAAGCTTTTCAAAAACTCAACAATTGTAAGAAGTCCTTTGTCGAAGTTCTCAAGGTTGAAATGCTCGTTGGGAGCATGCAAATTTTCGTCCGGAAGACCGAAGCCCATCATGACAACAGGTGCTTCTAGAACGCGAGAGAAGGTCTCGACAATTGGGATCGAACCTCCATCCTTTGTGAATAGAGCACGTGTACCATATACACGCTCATAGGCATCAGCTGCCTTTTGAAGCATTGGATTTGATGGATCCATGTCGAACGCACGAGCTTTTTCACCGCGCTTAATCACAAGCTTTGCTCCGGTTTGAACATGAGATTCCAGATGTGCCACAATGCGATCTAAAATTTGGTTTGGATCCTGATCGCCAACAAGTCGGCAAGTAATTTTGGCATGAGCTTCCTTAGGAATAACAGTTTTCGTGCCCTCGCCTTGAAATCCGCCATACACGCCATTCAGTTCAAGAGTTGGTCTGGCGCCAGTGCGCTCAACAAAGGAATAGCCTTCTTCCCCATACAGCGCTTCGAGATCAAGATTCGTTCTTAATTCTTCTTCATTATGATTTTGTTTCAAAAATTCTTCTCGCATAGCCGTGGATAGCTCAGGAACGCCTTCATAGAAGCCTTCAACTGCAACACGGCCTTTGTCGTCGTGAAGAGAGCTTAACAATGAAATCAGTGCATGAAGTGCATTGGGAACGCCGCCGCCGAATGTACCTGAATGCAGATCCGTATTAGCGGTATGTATCGCAACCTCGAGAGAGCAAAGTCCGCGCAGACCGGTGGAGATGGCAGGCTTTCCTTTTGAAAGCAGCGATGTATCTGAGATGATAACAACGTCCGTTACCAGTTTGTCCGCATTAGCCTCCATAAAGGCAGGCAAATTGGGGCTTGAAATTTCTTCCTCCCCTTCGATACAAAACTTCAGGTTTACAGGAAGTTCGTTTTCTTGGCTTAGAAGCGCCTCTACCGCCTTCACATGCAGAAAAAGCTGTCCCTTATCGTCGGTTGCACCGCGAGCATACAGCTTCCCATCTCGAATGGTTGGCTCGAAGGGAGGTGTCTCCCAAAGATTCAGCGGATCAACCGGCTGCACATCATAGTGACCATAGACGAGTACGGTCGGTTTGCCTGGAGCATGGATATGCTCGCCATAAATAATCGGATGCCCTTCTGTAGGGTGGATCTCAACATTTTCGAGTCCAGCCTTCTCTAGCTTGGCAGCTACCCATTGCGCTGCTTCATTCATGTCATTTTTATGAGTGGATAGAGCTGAGATGCTCGGTATCGTTAAAAATTGTTTTAGCTCATCCAAATGTTGTTCTCTGTTGTTCTGAAAATAGGTTTCGTAGTTCATTGGATATTTGCCTCCTAAATACGTTATAGCTTAAGTATACGTCTTAGAACAGAGAAGTAAAACATCACATGAGATGTATATCCCCTCAAAGTATGCAGTTATGACGGATATGCAATGTTTTTCAGAATAATATGGTTATTCGTATAAAAGGTATCTCTCATTTATCATTTATAGTAAAATAGTATAGCATTAAATAATTTATAAACTAAAGGAATTTGTAGTTATTAGCAATGATTAAGTATAAACCACAAGTTACGGAGGACCATAGCATGGCATTAAGAAGTAAAGAAGAGGTTCTAAGCTATTTAGGACGAGCGGAGGTTGCCGCAGTTGGCACTTCGAATATGGGCTTGCCCCGTCAACGAATGATGCATTTTGCAGTTGATGAGCATTTCAATTTTTATTTAACGAGTACGAAGGGTGATCCTAAGGTCATTCAATGGATTAACATTCCTGAGACAGCGATATTGATCCATCAAGGACCGACCTTTATGGAGATGGAGGAATGTGAGGTCATCGGAAGAGCAGAAGTGCTGAAGGAAGAGAAGGATCGTGAGAAAGCGATTGAGTTGCTTATATCTCGTTCGCCAATCGTGGCACAATTTCATAATATAGGCGCTCTGGATCGTTTGGAGTTTATTATCGTTAAGCCGTTTACGGTTAAATATCGTTATGTACCGGAAATTCTGCAAGGGGAACCGCCAACGGTATTTGATTTCGAACGTAACCGGGAGAGTGTGAATAGCTGGGATGACGTGAAGTCCAAGGCTAGGGCTTGGAAGGATGCGGTTCGTCCCTTATCACTAACAGCTGCACTGGTACCCATCCTGCTTGGCGGAGCGCTTGCTTTCTCTCAAACGGCTCAGTTAAATGTGCTTCATTTTCTATTGACCCTGTTCGGTGCCATTATGATTCAAGCAGGGACGAATATGATCAATGACTGGAAGGATGCCGAGCGAGACAGTGAGAATAGAACGGGAATTCGACCGTTTACAGGCGGTTCAAGAATGATTCAGCTTGGTCTAATTTCTCGTGCGGATATGGGCTTCTTTGGACTATCGCTCTCAATAGGAGCAGCATTGATTGGTATCTATTTAGTGTTTGCAAGCGGTCTTGGTTTAATACCGCTAATCTTATATGGCATCATGGCAGGATTTTTCTATACAAACGGAAAAGGAAAGCTTTCCTTCATTAATATGGCGCCCGGTATAGCTGAATTTTTAATTGCAACGACGTATGGCGTGTTTATGACGATTGGAGCTTATTATGTGCAAACGGGACACTTCTCCCTGCAAGCTTTCCTTATTTCTTTGCCAGTAGCTCTGTTCATCAGCAATGTTCTGTTAATCAATCAATTTCCAGATGCAGAATCAGATGCAGTCACTGACAAAAAAACATTGGTCGTTCGAATTGGCAAACGGAAGGCGAAGAACGTTCTAATTGCTTCTTTCGTCATCGGTTATTTCATTATTGCGGCTCTTCCTTTGTTGGATTACGCTCCGTTTACGCTTTATTTTTCTTTTATGTCTATTCCCTTTGCTATTCAAGCGATCCGTTACGCGCAGCAATACTATGACAAAAATGCTGGGGACATCATTCCTAGCAATGCGCATACGGCGATCAATCATTTGTTCAACGGATTGCTGCTTGTTTTTGCTTTTCTGCTAAACAATCTTTCTCTTGTTGTTCCTATCCTTTATTTAATTGCTTCTCTCATATTGGTATTCTGGGTTTGGAATTACATTGAGCGTCAAAGAAAAGTGATGAATGATTTCAGACTCGCTTTTAAAAAATAACGTTCTAAAATAAAAAAAGGACTGCCCCTTAAGTAGTTTGATCTACTTATGGGACAGCCCTTTTTTTTATTTATTTCTTCGCATTTTCATAGCGTTCGGATACAACATCCCATTGTACAACGCTCCAGAATGCGGCAATATAATCAGGGCGTTTGTTTTGGTAGTTTAAATAATAAGCATGTTCCCAAACATCCAGCCCTAGAATAGGTGTTACTCCTTCCATTTGAGGGCTGTCTTGGTTAGGTGTGCTCGATACCACTAGCTTGCCGTTGTTATCAACGCTTAGCCATGCCCATCCACTGCCGAATCGAGTAGCGGCAGCTTTATTGAATTGCTCTTTGAAGGAGTCAAATCCTCCTAGCTCATGTTGGATAGCATCTGATAGTGCACCTGTCGGCAATCCGCCGCCATTAGGTCCGATATTTTCCCAAAACAGCGTATGGTTGAAGTGTCCGCCACCGTTGTTTTGAACGGCAGTCCGAATGTCTGAAGGAACCTGATCTAGATTTTGAATCAAATCTGTTACGGATTTTTCTTGCAATTCAGGATAGTTAGCAAGAGCAGCATTTAAGTTAGTAACATACGTATTATGATGGCGATCGTGATGAATCATCATGGTTTGTTCGTCGATGTGGGGTTCCAATGCGTTATTGGCATAAGGTAGAGCAGGTAATTGATGTGTCATAATGTTAGCCTCCGTAAGATGTATTGTTATACGTTATACAACCATCATACTCCAGTTTTTAAACTTAATCAACATAAGTGTATAATTAATATAAAAATCATTGACAAAGATCAAATGGAATACTCATAATGATAAGCAGAAGGGTGCAGCATTACACGCGAGAAACAACTTAAAAACGAAGTGTTGACACTGTTTCATTCAGTCATTTACTGGACACTATAAGTAGAAGAAGGGATACAATGGAGTACATCGAGGTTACATCCAAACCGCCAGCAGACAAAACTCCTATCGTATTAGTTATAGGTAAGTTTGACGGCGTGCATAGAGGCCATTTAGAGATTTTGAATACAGCACGCCAATTTGAAGAAGGAATATTAGCTGTGCTCAGCTTCTCTGAGCATCCCGGTTGGGTACTGCAAAATGATCCTGATTTCAGCGGTTCTCTAACCCCTATAAATGATAAAATGACGATATTGAAGAAGCATGGTGTTAGGAGATTTTATAATGTCGCATTTACGAAAGAATATGCCCAGATATCAGCAGAACAGTTTGTTTTGGAGCATCTAAAGGGATTGAACATAAAGCGAATGGTTGTCGGAGAAGGCTTTTGTTTTGGAAAAGCCAGAGAATCGGATACTAATGATTTGATTGAGCTTTGCAAACAAATCGATGTCCCTGTGACGGTGATTCCCCTTCTAAAAGAAAAGGATCAACCAATAAGCAGCACCGCAATTCGGTCACTTATTAAAGAGGGGGAAGCGGAAGCTGCTGAATTATTGTTAGGTCGGCCCTATAGGGTAACAGGACTCGTCGTCCATGGTGAGGCATTAGGTCGAACATTGGGATTTCCAACGATCAATTTAGGCGGGGCTGTAGACCAATATGTCCGTCCTAAACCAGGTGTATATGTTGGTGTTGTAGAAATAGACAATGAGAATCGTAAGAATGAAAAATACAATGTTCTTATAAGTGCAGGTTACCGACCGACTGTAGATGGCGTTACGTATTTAATCGAAGCCTACTTGTTGGATTTTTCAGGTGATCTATACGACAAGCAAGTTTTTTTAACCTTTCTTAGTTATCTTCGCGGAGAGATTAAGTTCTCTAATTTGGATCAGCTAGTAGAACAAATGAAGCTCGATGAGATAAATGCGAGGATATATTTCGGAATGAGCGATGTTCATACTTCGAACCATAACTAATGAAAGAACCTCCCTATACCTAATAAAAAGAAAACCCGTTCCTCGTTTTGAATGAGAAATGGGTTTTTGTTTATTTAATCACATTTTTTGCGCGTACCTTTAAAGGTTGCGGTTCGGAAGCTGGCACCGCAGCCGCAGGTTGCTTTGGCATTGGGATTATCTATCGTAAACCCGCCGGTCATGCCTTGATTCAAATAGTCAATTTTCATGCCTTCAAGGTACTCTTCGTGACGGGAGTCCCAGACGACCTGAAAACCATTATTTTGTAAGGAATGATCCACTTCTGTAAGGTTGTCATCAAGCTTGATGTTATAGGATAAACCGCTGCAGCCTCCATCATCTATGCCTATCCTCAAAAACATATCAGAAACGCCGCTCTCGGCTATCATTTGAGACAGGATCTCTTCAGCTTTTTCACTTATTTCTATCATAATGAACACACCTCTCATTGAAAATAATGACTTGATTGCAGGATATGGATTTGATTTAATATATTTATTATATATAATAGTATATAAAATATCAAATGCTGAATCCAATAAGGATGAAGACTTTATTTTTGTAAAATGGTATTATTGCAGTATTCATTGCGAGCAAGAGATTACTATTATGAAACCTATCGGACGGTGATTAGGAATGACCCATATAGATCAAGGACAGCTTTCGACGCGAGAATATATTCTTCAGCTTCTTAAGACGAAAGGTGAATTAAGTACGAAGGATCTTACAGAGGAGTTGGGGATAACGGTTATGGCTGTTCGGCGCCATATTCAATCATTAGAGCGGGATAATCTCATAACCTCAAAAACAATTAGACAGTCTATGGGCAGACCTACAGCTGTTTATAGCTTAACGAAGCATGCCGAAGGCTTTTTTCCACGAAAATATCATGCCCTTACTTTAGAGCTGCTAGATGAGTTGAGTGAAAGCTTTGGCGATTCATCCATTGAGCAGCTTTTTGAAGGCCGAAAAAATAAAATGGTGAAGAAATACGATACCAGCATGCAAGGCAAGGATCTAGCGGATCGGGTATCCACACTTGCAACGATTCAAAACGAGAACGGATATATGGTCGAGTTGGAACAGATCAATGATGAGGAGTTTCTACTGAAGGAGCATAATTGCCCCATTGAGCAAGTCGCTTCAAAGTATCAGCATGCTTGCCAATGCGAGCTCCAATTATTTAAATCTTTGCTGGGAGATGCTGCTGTCGAACGGACTGAGTGTCTGGCAAAGGGAGGACAGAGATGCACCTATTCCATCAAAAAGGTAAAAAAACAGTGAGATAGCATGCTATCTCACTGTTTTTTTATAGGATTATGTTAAAGCTTCATATTGCTGCTATGACCTGGGGAGAGTCTAGCAGTTGGATCTATATACACTTTGGCATTGTTAATGGCAGTAGGCGCTTCGCCTAGTCCGACAGCGATAAGCTTTAATTTCCCTGGATAGGTGGTAATATCACCAGCTGCAAATATACCAGGAATATTGGATTCCATACGCGTATCAACAACGATCGAGCCGTTTTCAATGTCTAAACCCCATTCTGTAATGGGTCCAAGGGAAGATACAAAACCGAAATTCACAATAACAGCATCACATTCTATCTCTCTTACTTGTCCTGTTTTATTGAAAGTCACTGAAATTTTTTCAATTTGCTCATCCCCATGCAGCTCTGTTATATCCGCAGGCGTCACGATGTTAACCTTCGATTTCATAAGATTCTCCACACTATGCTCATGAGCACGGAATTTATCCCGTCTGTGAATGAGTGTCACTTCTTTGGCAATAGGCTCAAGCATTAGCGCCCAGTCTACAGCAGAATCTCCGCCGCCATTAATGATCACTCTTTTGCCGCTATACATGCTCAGGTCATTCACAAAATAATTTAAGTTTGTATGTTCAAAACGTTTGGCTTCCGGCAATTCTAAACGCCGTGGTTCAAAAGCACCGATGCCGCCGGTAATTATAACTGACTTGCTGTAATGGATACCTTTATCAGAAATGATCTCAAAATGATGCTCGTCCTTTTTGATTACTTGCTCTACTTTTTCTTCGAGACAAATCTGTACTGGAAAATGGTTCATTTGTTCATTTAAATTTTGAATTAGCTGAGCTGCTGTAATTTTAGGAAACCCCGCGACATCATAAATATATTTCTCTGGATATAGAGCTGCTAATTGACCGCCAAGCTGAGGCATGCTGTCCAGAATTTTAACGCTTGCTTGTCTCATCCCCGCATAGAAGGCAGCAAACATGCCAGCTGGACCGCCGCCAATAATGGTTATGTCTATTAATTCATCTGTCCGTTTATGTTCCACTGGAAAATTCTCTCCTTCAATACCTATATATAATATACTAAAATGTATAATAAATGTACCTTATGAGGATGTACATGTCAATGAGCGAAGAAAATCTACAACCATTTTGATCAAATTACTGCACATAAAGCTATAGAAAGTACATGTAAAATAAAAAAACGGCATGTTAAAATATGGTCTGTTGCAATCACAGCTTTGACAAAATGAGAGATAGAAAATGGGGGTTTATTTGACTATGATAAGCAATCCGATTTTAACCGGCTTTAATCCAGATGCTTCCATTTTGCGGGTAGGGGAAGATTACTATATTGCGACCTCTACGTTTGAATGGTTTCCTGGTGTTCAGCTCTATCATTCCAGAGATTTGGCAAACTGGGAGCTCATTCCTCATGCCTTGCAGAGTAAATCACAGCTGAGTTTAAGTGGGAATCCGAGCTCAGGAGGCATTTGGGCGCCGGCATTATCCTATCATAATGGAACCTATTATTTGCTTTATACGGATGTGAAGGCACGGAAAGGTGTCTATAAGGATTTATATAATTATTTAGTTACGGCGGATCATATTAATGGTCCGTGGTCAGAGCCTATTTATTTGAACGGTAGCGGCTTCGATCCTTATTTGTTCCATGATGAGGACGGTACGAAATGGCTGCTTAACATGCAGTGGGATTTCCGTGATCATCATAATCGGTTCGGAGGCATCATCATGCAGCAGTATGATGAGAAGGAGCAAAAACTCATGGGTCCAATTCGGAAAATCTATGAAGGCACAGATATCGGCGTGACAGAAGGACCGCAAGTATTTAAGAAGGATGGCTATTACTATTTACTCGTCGCAGAGGGAGGAACAGGCAGTAATCATGCAGCAACGCTAGCACGTTCTAGAAGCCTTGAAGGACCATATAAAACGGATCCCCTGTATCCAATCCTCACGACCAGAGGCAATCCGGATTATCCGCTGCAAAATGCGGGACACGGTATGCTCGTTGAAACGCAAAATGGTGAATGGTATATGTCGCATATATGCAGCCGTCCGTTCCCAGGCACAAAGTATAATCCGCTAGGCAGAGAAACATCCCTGCAGCGATGCGTCTGGACCGAAGATGGTTGGTTAAGGCTCGCTCATGGGGGAAGGCTGCCAGCACTTGAAGCTCCATTACCAGATCTAGCTCCGCATCCATTTAGGGAATTGCCTGCGAAGGATGATTTTGATGAGACAGCTCTTGGTCATCAGTATCAAACATTGCGCATACCAGCCGAAGAAAGCTGGCTTAGCTTATGTGAACGTCCAGGTCATCTTCGCCTGCGGGGCAGGGAGTCTCTTCATTCCTGGCATCAGCAAAGCATGGTTGCTCGCCGGCTTCAGCATTTCAATTGCACGGTGGAGACCAAAATGGACTATGAACCGGACCATTTTATGCAAATGGCTGGATTGGTATTTTATTATGATGAAGGAGATTATTTCTATTTAAGAGTCACGAAGGATAATGGCAATGGGCGCAGGCTGGGCGTGGTCTATTCAATGAATGGAACATATGGGGAAGATCGAGCAAATGAGCTCTCTGTGGAAGGATGGCCGACTTATTATTTGCGAGCAATCGTCAGCAATCAGTCCCTGCAGTTTTTTGCATCCCCTAATGGCGAGCAGTGGGAAGCCGTTGGCGATGAACTGGATATGTGTATGCTGACTGATGAATATGGTGGAAAACTAGGCTTCACGGGCACGATGATCGGTTTATGTGCGCAGGATATTAATGGAACGAAGAAGCATGCGGATTTTGATTATTTTATTTATTCGGCAAATAGCAACTAATTGAAGTAAGGATATGTTTCTAAGAAACATGTCCTTTTTTTATGGAGAAAAGCCTATAATATCTCTCTGAATAGGGGTTGTGGTTTTTAATGCTAAGTGCTAATCTCCCTTATCATTTATACCCTATCATTAACCTATTTTTTTGAAAATGGTTTTTAGTCTAGCAAGCAACGTCTATTCGTCCATCCCTAATATAAACATCTCGCGTACACTGAACTATCAGGATAGGGAGGTGTCGATTTGGGATGTTCGGATAAAAAGAAACGGTGTAAAAAGAAAATAGTATTGGTTTGCCCTAAGAAGAGAAGAAGAAAGAAAAAATGTTGTCGTGTGGTTAAAAAAATAGTTAGAGTAACATGTCCTCCGCCTGAAGTGAATGTTACTGCTCCAGCAGGACCGCAAGGGCCTAGAGGTTATCAAGGCATACAAGGTATACAAGGTCCAGCAGGAGTGCCGGGGACTATAGGAGCAAGAGGACCGACGGGAGCGACAGGCTTACCAGGAGCTACCGGACCAGCAGGTGGGCCGCCCGGACCAGCGGGAGCGACCGGAGCAGCAGGAGCGACCGGACCAGCGGGAGCGACCGGAGCAGCAGGAGCGACCGGAGCAGCAGGAACGCCGGGAGCAGCAGGAGCGACCGGACCAGCAGGAGCGACCGGACCAGCGGGAGCAACCGGAGCAGCAGGAGCAACCGGAGCAGCAGGAGCAACCGGAGCACCAGGAGCAACCGGACCAGCGGGAGCGACCGGACCAGCGGGAGCAACAGGACCAGCAGGAGCGACCGGACCAGCAGGAGCGACCGGACCAGCGGGAGCGACCGGAGCAGCAGGAGCAACCGGACCAGTGGGAGCGACCGGACCAGCGGGAGCGACCGGAGCAGCAGGAACGCCGGGAGCAGCAGGAGCGACCGGACCAGCGGGAGCGACCGGAGCAGCAGGAGCAACCGGAGCAGCGGGAGCAACCGGACCAGCGGGAGCGACCGGAGCAGCAGGAGCACCAGGAGCAACCGGAGCAGCGGGAGCGACCGGAGCAGCAGGAGCAACCGGAGCAGCAGGAGCGACCGGACCAGCGGGAGCAACCGGAGCACCAGGAGCAACCGGACCAGCGGGAGCAACCGGAGCAGCGGGAGCGCCGGGAGCGCCGGGAGCAGCAGGGGCGACCGGACCAGCGGGAGCAACCGGAGCAGCAGGAGCACCGGGAGCAGCAGGAGCGACCGGACCAGCGGGAGCAACAGGAGCAGCTGGAACGCCGGGAGCAGCAGGAGCGACCGGAGCAACAGGGGCGCCGGGTGCAGTAGGAGCAACCGGAGCAGCAGGAGCAACTGGGGCAGCAGGGGCGACCGGAGCAACTGGAGGAGTGTTAGGCTTTGCTGATTTTTATGCTTTAATGCCTCTTGATAATGCTGCAACTGTTGCTGTTGGCGGAGATGTAGATTTTCCACAAGATGGGCCTACAAGCGGTACGACTATTGTTCGTACTGGTGCCGATACGTTTAGCTTGGCTGCAATTGGCACTTATCAGGTTTTATTTCAGGTGAGTGTGAGCGAAGCAGGACAACTGATTTTAACTCTAAATGGCGGTGACTTAGGTTATACGGTGGTCGGGCGAGCAACAGGTTCTTCTCAAATAGTAGGTATGTCTATCGTAGAAACGACACTCGTTAATTCAATACTAACTGTACGGAACCCTACAGGGAATTCAACAGCGCTAACGATCACTCCTCTTGCTGGAGGAACAAGACCTGTTTCAGCACATCTCGTTATTACTCAAATTGCATAATGGTTATTCATTTTGTATATTCGTGCTTATACCATCAACAATAATATATGTGTACAAAGGCTGCCGAAATGGCAGCCTTTTGAAGTTAAATCCATTGAGATCAAACGAATGAGTGGTAATCTTTGGTATAATTGATTTTAAATAATTGTTAGTTGGAGGTCATTAGTGAGCCATATAAGAGGAATTATCCTAGAGGGGTATTCACATGCAGGAAAAACGTCTGTTTTAAAAGCGCTAAAGCTACTTCAAGCAAAAGATGAATCAATTGAGCGTAGCATCATTGTTCTTAGTGAGCATTATTCCCAAGTATTAAACAATGTTCATGGGGAGCTTCAACTTTTAAATCGTGACGAACATCTTCAGGTATTGAAAGAACGGGTTAACATGTTGCGACAATTAAATGAATGGGCAAATTATTTGGGGCCAGATGCATCTCGGGGATCTAGAGGATTATTTTTTATATTGGAAAGATTTCATTTGAATCACAGAGTGGCATTTCCCTCCGACTCTTCAGTTGAAATCGAATCGCTTGAAAATGAATTACTCCTCCTTGGAGCGAAATGTGTATTATTAACGGTTTCATCTGAAAACGTAGAGCAAAGAATGCAAAGTCGAACACCTTATGAATGGACGAACAAATCAGATGAAGAAATTAGAAAGTCAGCTGATGAATTTATACAAACCCAATCAGAACTACGCAAACAAGCTAGTTTATCTAGGCTGCCAACTATAGAAATAAATACGGATAATAAGGATTGGATTACAAATGCAAGTGAAATAATGAATTTATTGCAATAATACTATTGTTTTTTTCATAGCTCATTTTGAAGATTTGTATAATTATGGGTGTGTAAGTTTGCTATAATAGAATGACATTCTCGAAAGAGGCTAGTTCTTACATAAAATATTGTTGAGATAAGGAGATTATAGAAATTGAAAAGAATTTTTGTTATTTGTTTTGCGATTGTACTGTCTATAACTTTGTCTGGATGTTCGAAAGCTAATGAAGTGAAACCAGCTACACTAAGTATAACTCCGTATGATTTATTTGCAGGGGACGCAAAGAAATTCCAGCAATTTGTTGGTCCTATGTCTGGGGCTGTGAAACTTAAATATAAAGGAAGCAAAAGTTCCATTCAGGCTAGCATAGCAATTTGGGAAAATGGCAAGAAAAAAGAAACAGTGAATTCATTTCAAGGAGCATTGAAACAGAACGAGAAAGATGGTGACTATGAGTTTGACGGCGAGTTTATTATAGGAGTGAAGGAAAAAACAGATTCTGCTAACGACGGTAATTCAAAATATACAGTATTGTCCTCTTTTATAGGTAAACAGTCTACTGCTAGTTATGAGACGGAAATTGAAGCGGATTTCAAAACTACAAGCAGCTCGTTACTACAGCTCAACATGGATGAACTATTGACGATTCCTGAAAATGAAGAAATTGCGGTATGGGGCATGCAAGCCACCGATCAGAATGTAATGAAATCATCTGATTTATCAATGTTGGACACAGTTAGATGGGCAATGGTTGTTACCCTATCTTTAGGGGATGAATAAGTTTAATAGAAGCATGAGGCAGCTTTTAAGGAGAATACAAAATGAATATTAGAAGATTCCATGAGTCGGATATCCAAGAGATAGTCTCATTGTTTTACGATACGGTGCATACCGTAAACAAACAAGACTATTCACAAGTGCAGCTCGATGCTTGGGCACCCAAAGCGGAAGAGTCGCTTAAACGAGAGGCTTGGAAGGAGTCTCTGAGTCGCAATATCACCTTTATTGCTGAGGACAACAGTAAGCTCATTGGTTTTGCTGATATGACGGAGGATGGTCATTTAGATAGACTTTACATACACAAGGACCATCAAAGGAAAGGAATTGCTTCAACGCTTGTGAATAGTCTTGAACACGAAGCTAGAGCAATGGGACTGATTGAAATGGATACAGATGCAAGTATTACGGCAAAACCCTTTTTTGAACATCACGGGTATCTAGTAAATCAGTCACAGATAGTTGAGCGCAACGGTGTGCAATTAGCCAATTTCAGAATGATCAAAATTCTGTAAGGAGGAGATTTCATGTTTTTTTTCATTATTATTGTTTTTGGCATTATCGTTTGGGGAATGATCAGTATCGATGTGAGGTTGAAGAGACAAATAGAAAATGATGAACGTATTATCGAAAGACTCGACGTCTTAATTTATACATTAAAGGATAAGCAAGATAGAGATTTGAAATAAGGAACTTGGACGCATGATAGCATTAATAGAGACTATTCTCTCAAAAGTTGTAAATAAAAGAGCGGTTGTCAGGGTTGGCTGTCAAGTATACAATGTGTAAGGGGAAATTAGATTAATAGTTATCGCAGGGAGAGTGCAGTAGTTTTGTCATCACGAGTTATTCAATCAGATTCACTTTCTTTTCGTTCACGTTTTATTACTTTATTACTAGTTGTTATCGTAGCGGGCATGAGCCAAGGGCTGCTGCTGCCGCTGCTGTCCATTATGCTAGAGGATTCCGGCATCTCATCAGAGATGAATGGCATGAACTCAGCTGCTATGTACATCGGTGTCTTCGTTACGATGTTTTTCGTAGAGAAGCCGGTCAGGCGTTTTGGTTACAAAAAAGTGATTGTTGCAGGAATAGCGCTTATTGCGTTTTCAAATCTGCTCTTTCCTTTTACTCATTCGCTAGCAATCTGGTTCGTCTTGCGTCTACTGGTCGGCGTAGGCGACAGCGCCTTGCATTTCACTACTCAGCTTTGGATTGTAAGCTCATGTCCAGCTGATAAACGAGGAAAGTATATATCCTTGTATGGTATGTCATACGGACTTGGCTTCAGCTTGGGACCGCTCGGCATTAATTTGCTTCCGCTCGGAAGGGCAGTTCCTTTTCTTGTATCGAGTCTGTTCTTCATCACGGTACTGCTTATCGTACTAAGGTTAAAGAATGAGATGCCTGAGCGTATTGCAAAGGGTGCTTCATCCGAAAATCGGTTTATAACGACTTACCGAGTCGCGTGGTTCGTACTCATACCCGGCTTCTTGTACGGATTGATGGAATCGTCCATGAACAGCAGCTTCCCGCTTTATGGCTTGCGTATTGATTTGAGTCAGTATTGGATATCCCTCTTGTTATTGGCATTCGGTGTTGGAGGAGTGACCCTGCAGCTTCCGCTTGGCATATGGAGCGACCGGATTGGAAGGAAAC
The DNA here is from genome assembly GCF_056269295.1 of Paenibacillus sp. J31P13. NCBI lineage: Bacteria > Bacillati > Bacillota > Bacilli > Caryophanales > Paenibacillaceae > Paenibacillus > Paenibacillus sp. J31P13. Next base: position 63,150 of record NZ_JBWDNR010000011.1, on the reverse strand, counting down.
CTATATTGATCGCTTGCGGCATAATTGGCTCATTTGTATTCTTTGCCATACCTATCGCAGGGAACAATGTCGTGTTGTTATTCGTATTGTTTGCCTTAGCAGGCGGTGTAGTCGGTTCGTTCTATTCACTCGGGCTCGCATATGCAGCAGATATTTTGCCCAGGGGCATCCTTCCAGCGGCAAATGTCATTGCATCCATCCACTTCAGTATTGGAAGCATCATGGGGCCGACTCTTGGAGGTTTCGGCATCCGCTATGTATCCGTACATAGCATCTTTCTATTTTTGGGTGCTGCGTTTCTGACATTCGCGCTGCTTGGGTTCTTATTTCGTCCAAAGAGGCAAGTAGACCATGCTGTATAAGATATTGTAGCAACAAAACAAAGAGGACGCAGGCGATGGCTAGCGTCCTCTTTGTTTTTTCCAGCATTCCTTACTTATATTTATTAGCGCTTGATGAGTGGTGTTTTGTCTCTTCCTTATGCTTCTCGTCCTGCACTTGATGCTTCAAATCTTCAAGAGGGATCGGATCTACCGTTTGCTCGCTTTTATACATGTCGAACAAGCTTTTCTTATCCGTCGGATATTGCTCAGGATGGTCACGCTTGCCATTTTTTACTGCACCGTCTGCATCCTTCTCGAATCATTCATGCTTGCCCACCTCTTTTCCTTGTTTTCAATTATTTACCCATTTGGAAAGAGGGTCAAACATGAAGGGGATTCCGGTAATAGGCTTAATAGATGCGGTGTTTCCAATCGTTCAGCTTAGCTACTGCTTCTACATAGTAATAGTCACCAAAGATTAAAGGTACATCGATGAAAGAGTTGCCGCTTCCTGTTCCATGAAGTAGGATCGCTTCTTGTTCTGGCATATTCCATGTCGCATAATTTTCAGTCAAAGAGGTCAGCATACGCTCGGCTGCGCTGATATAAAGTTGTTTCTCTTCGGCAGGCACATGCTCAGCAAGCTCTAACAGACCTGAAGCAGCAATAGCGGCAGCAGAGCTGTCCTTTGGCTGTCCTTCAAATGACTCCAAGCGGAAATCCCAGTAAGGAACATTGTCTTCTGGCAAGGCTGCAATGAAGTAATGCGCAATTCGCTTAGCCGTATTCAGAAAACGCTCATCTCCGGTGTAACGATATGTATTCGCATAGCCGTACAATCCCCAAGCTGCGCCTCGCGACCAAGTAGATTCAACCGAATAACCTTGGCCCCCGAAAGATTCAATGAATGCGCCTGTCTCCGGATCGAAGGAGAGGATATGTTTCGTTGATCCGTCCTCACGGATACCATACTGCATTGTTGTTTCTGCATGAGCGACAGCGATATGCTTGTAGCGAGGATCACCGGTTATTTGACTAGCCCAGAACAAAATGGAGATATTCAACATGCTATCAATGATTGCCCACCCATGCTTATCCCCATTCCAAGCACGAATGAAGCGACCTACTGGATTATAGCGGCTCGCTAGGAAGTTAGCAGCCTCCAAACCTCTGCGCAGAGCTTCCTCGTCTCCAGTCAGCGTATGCTTGATTACCGCTGTAGAGAGAAACTGAAAGCCAACATCATGATGAAGCTCTGCCGTATGCTTGATAAACCATTGTTCTAGCTCCTCATCATAACGCCATGCTGCTTCTCGAAAACGCTCTTTTCCAGTCATATCGAACATAATCCACAGCATTCCCGGCCAGAAGCCGGTTGTCCAGTAATCCGAAGACTTGCCCAAATACTTACCGTCTTTACCCGCATCATGTGGATATTTATCTCCAATTTCATCAATCATACTCTCTACTTTAGATTCAAGCAGTTTTAATGTTTTCTGCCAGTAATTCGCTGCCACTATGCATTCCTCCATTCGTTATTTAGATTATTATAGCGCTTCATTTTCCAGTAAAGTTATGATAGGATATGCTAAAATGTTGAAATCTTGCTCTTGTGGAGGTTGTATGAATCGGTTATTCGAGCCTGTCCCATTTGATCGGACTTCTTTGCTTTGGGATTATAATGTACGCACGGAAGACTATTTCAAGGGCTACTATCATTGGCATCAATGCTGTGAGGTTCTGTTTGTTCACGAGGGCAAAGGCACAATAGTCGTTAATCGACAAACCTATGAAATGCGAAGAGGGATGCTGTTTTTTTTTCAGCCCTATCAATTGCATCACGTCTACGCGGATGTGAGTCCAGAAACGCCGTATATTCGTTCCATTTTTTATTTCGATCCCTTGTCCTTTGAGGAGAGACTTCGTCCATTTCCGAAGAGATATGCGCTTCTTAATGCCTTGTGGAGGGGGAGAAATCAACTTCATGCTTATGATTTGCAGTCTCAGGCCGAGTCGATGGAATGGAGTTATCGAGGCTATGATGAAGTCAGAAGGGCTGGGAGAGGGGAAGAAGCGGAGGAAATCGCATTGCTTCTGCTTCAAACCTTGAACGGTATTGGGAAAGACAGAGACCCATACGGTGAGACGCTTACGGATCTAGAGGAGCGAAGTACACTGCGCTACGCCAAGAAGGTTATGAGCTGGATTGAGGAGCATTATTCAGAAGAGGTGAGTCTGGATCGCCTTGCCGATGAAACGCATCTTTCCAAATTTTATTTATCTCGTGTGTTCAGTCAGGAAACAGGCAGCAGCATCACGGACTATTTAACAGCTAGACGGATTAAGCAAGCATGCCGACTTCTTGAAACGACGGAATTGACAGTTGAACAAGTCGGAATATCGGTTGGATTTGTGAATGTACCTTACTTCATCCAATTATTTAAGAGAGTAGTTGGCATGACCCCGCTTAAATATCGAAAGCGTTCATAATGACATTAAATCTCAAAAATTAGATGGAAATAATCGTTTAGAAGGTGATTAAATGGAACAACTTCGCTATCCAATCGGTCAATTTGCAGCTATTAAGAATCCAACTGTTGAACATCGTCAAAGCTGGATGGAGGAAATTTCTGCAATACCTCAGATTCTTCGTTTAACGGTGCAAAACTTAAGCCCGGAGCAGTTGCTAACACCCTATCGTCCAAATGGTTGGACCGTCCGACAGGTTGTCCACCATCTAGCTGATAACGATATGAATGCTTATATACGTTTCAAGAGAACACTGACTGAAGATAGTCCAATAGCTGGCTCTTATCGCGAGGATTTGTGGGCTGAACTGAATGATTATAAGGAACCAATTGAAACCTCGCTTGTTCTGCTTGATGCCATTCACTGTAGATTCGTAGCCGTCTTTCAGTCCATGAAGCCGTCAGACTTTGATCGAACATTTACGAGTCCCACTCATGGCGCAATGAACTTGGATATGGCAGCCCAAAGATATGCTTGGCATGGTCGACATCATATTGCACAGATCGCATCGCTCATTGCACGTTCAGGGTGGTGAAAGAGAAAGAGCCCTCTCATTGCGTTCATAACGCAATGAGAGGGCTCTTTCTCTTTGGTTTAAATAAGATTCAATTACCGAACAAATGCTTATGTAAGCTGTTAAAAGTTATTTTTTCTCAAAGTAGCTGTTGAATGCTTTCTTCAAATCGTCGGCACTATCTGAAATAATGAACAATACATAATTACCGTTTGTAGTAACAGTATAGTTCAATGCATTCTCATATTGGTCAGGAAGATAATGTTCAAAATTCTTTTGAATCGTTGTAGCGCGTGTTTTAATGCCGTCTTTAATAGTATCGATATCTTTTTTATTTTTCACTTTAAATACAGCAATTTCTGTTGCTTTTACATTCATCATTGGTAAACGAACGGAATAATCCTCAAGCAAGGATGAATCAATTCCATACATTTCTTTTAGGCTATCATTATCCATTGCCATAAGCGAAGGCTGTTCTACCTTTTCAAGCATCCCATCGACTATCTTCGTAACGTTTGGCAATGTTTCAGCAACTGGCGGTTTAGTTGGTGTTGGTTTTTTGGTTGGAACCGGCTCCTTGGTAGCCGTAGGTTTTTTTGTAGGTGCTGGTTCTTTTGTTGCTGCTGGTTTCTTAGTTGGTGCAGGCTCTTTGGTTGCTGTTGGTTTTTTTGTTGCTGCAGGTTCCTTGCTTGCTTCTGGTTCTGCGGTTGGAGAAGGTGCTATTGTCGCTGTCGGCTCTTCGCTAGGTGTTACCTCTGGCGTTGTGCTTGCCTCAGGACTCGTTTCTGCCTCAGGACTTGTTTCTGGGCTAGCGGATACTTCAGTTCCGGCAGCAGCATTTGTGTTGTTTGCCTCATTTTTGCTGGAACACGCACTTAATAAGCTCCCTAATAAGATAGTAATCAACAGCATGGAAATAACCCGGGTCTTCATTGTGTACATTCTCCTCATGTTAGTATTATTTTTACCGAGTACTAAGACGGAGCATGTCCCGCAAATGTTGCAGTAAATGTAGGTAAACTACTTAATTGGACTGGATATAATTTTGTTCTTAGGGTAAAATCATTCAGGACGTCGTGTAATGTGAAAGGATGTAGAGAGTATGACAACTTCAGAGCAAGTTATAGATCAATTAAATGAGTTAACAAATATCATGAACAACTGTATGTCGATGGAATTGAGAGTAGAAAATTCTCAAATCGAAAAAACAATTAAAATTATGGATGGCTATGGGTTTAAGAAAAAGGTGTCATGGGCTTCAATGGAGCGAGCCGACCATACGGTGATCGATTTTTGGAATAAAGAACTTATTAAGTAAGGTTATGTTTAAAAAAAGCATGAGGCTGCCGTTTTGGCAGTCCTTTTTTGTTGCTAAAGTGTCGATTTTTCAAATTAATCATCTGAAATTTCCATATCTAAATCCATATATGCTATCATGGTATATAAGAATAAATAGTAAAAGCCAAGCTGCTTTCTTGAAGGAGTTTTTATTTTGAATGATGCGATGATTATGCTAAAGCAAACGAGCAGAACGTTTTACATCCCCATTAGTCGCTTAGTTTCAGGTTTGAAAGAAGCAGTCGCTTCGGCCTATCTGTGTATGAGGGCTATTGATGAGATCGAGGATCACGAAGAGATCGATAATGATTTGAAAATCGAGCTCTTAAATGGGATTCATGATGATTTTCAATCTTCAGATCCGATTGCAGATATACAGAAACGATTGTCTCCTTATCGTGATGTGTTACCTCCGGTAACGATGCGACTTGATGAGTGGGCTGTTTATGGTCCTGCAGCAGCTAATTCCATTATTTATCGTTACATTGCTAAGATGTCCAAGCAGATGGCCGAGTGGGTGCATCATGGTTGGAACATTCGTACGGAAGAGGATTTGGATCAATATACGTACAGTGTAGCAGGTATGGTAGGGGAAATGCTCTCTGAAATTTGGCTTTGGTTTGACGGTACGGAAACCGATCATGAGAAGGCCGTTGCATATGGAAGAGGACTGCAAGCAGTAAACATTCTCCGCAATAGAGCAGAGGATTTGGAGAGAGGCGTGAACTTTTTTCCAGAAGGCTGGGGTTCGAAGGAAATGCTTCAGTATACTCGTCGCAATTTAAAAATAGCTGATTCCTATATTCATGATTTAAAAGGCGGACCTGCTTTAGAGTTTTGTAAAATCCCGTTGACGCTGGCACATGCTACCGTTAAGCTCATTTCCATTGGAGGAAATAAGCTAACGAGAGAAGCGGTTATGAAGCTTGTAGGCAGCAATAAATAATGAAGTTCTTTAAAGGATGACAACTAGACCTTTCGCAGATGCGGGGGGTCTATTATGTTTAATCGTAAAATAAGCTATGAACTAAACCAGGATTATACGATCTAACAAAAACAAGCTGAAATCGGAATGAACCGAGCTCAGCTTGTTTTTTTGTTACTATATTTTTACCGAAAAGGGTTAGTATCATGGCATAAGACGAAGGAAGGTTAAATAGGAAACCATCATTATTTTTTTGATGATTTTTTATACTTCGAAATATGAGATACTCTGCTTCTGCTGCGGTTTCCAGAACGTGAAGATCTTGAACGATTACGAGAGCGGTTTGATTCAGAACGATTATTACGATCTTGTTGTCCCTGTAATTCGTCGTGGTGGCAGTATTGATAGAGATGCTTCTCTACCGGCACGCAATGATGGCGCGTAACGACATTAACTTGATGAACGACTTCCACGATTTGTGGATGGCAAACATCTCTAAATACAGTTACAGGCGGATCATATACACGAACTGTCGGGCAAAATGGTTTGCATGACATTTTAGTCAGCTCCTTTCGTAGTCTTCTATATATGGTATGTGGAAGAAAAGGCAATGGCTTGTGTTAACGCCTTGCGAGACATATGAGGAGATTGTGATGATAGATTTGTTTTTAGGTAGTTATCTATCATGCAAAAGTAGGTACATTAAACCAAAAAAAGCTTCTGTCGATTATAAATCGACAGAAGCTTTTTTTATAGAGACGAGTAATGCAGTACCTTTATATCACTCCATATTTCAGGCTTGCAATACAACTTTGCCGTTCAAATTGGATGGTAGTAGCGAATAAACGTTTTGCAGCATAAATACTTTGCGGCTTAGTTTGAACTTGGAGCCAGCGAACGTACAGCGATCATAATTGAAATGTAAGGATGAGATATGAATGGTGCAATTCGTGAATGAGCACCCAATATAATGTGTGTTGTCAAAGTACACATCTTCGTTTTTGAATTGTTTATTTTGTATATATTCCATTTTAAATTCCTCCTATTAGTCAAAGCCTTACTTTGGTATATGAAATTGTTTGTAAGACTATAACCTATTTCAGCGAATTTGAAACAAATAGTATAACGGAACAGCTAGAAGCTAAAGAACGAGTACGATTAGCAGTGGTTCAAATCGTTGGTTTTATGATATGAACAAATCATATATGTTAGTTAACATAACGTCAATAGTCTTAAAGAATGAGATAATGCCAGTAAACAAGAGGGATTTGTAGGTATAACGAAATGTAAACGTATTTTTGACGTTATATTCATTTGTGAAAATGAAGACGTATAAATATACTAGAATTACATGTTAGATAATATTACATTAGTATTTAGGGTTTACTATTTTTACACCATTCATTTTTTGAGAGCAGCCAAGGAGGAAACTATGAAAAATTCAATGATGAAGAAAATTTGTGCAGCAGTTGTTTCTACCTCTCTATTAACTAGCTTAGTATTAATGGCTACTCCAACACGTACATATGCCCAAGGGCAAAATGAGCAATCGGCAGTAATGGAGGATACATCGGTAAATGTAATTTCATTGGAATCAGGCTCTCCATTCATCGTGCTTAACGGACCTACTCTTGCAAAGGTGGGCGAACAATTTCAAATGAGTGTAGCTTTATCTTCGATACCTAATGGAGTGAAGGCAGGGAAATTTACGATTCAATACAATGCAGCGCTATTCGAGTATGTATCTGCGACCGCTGCTGACAGCAAAACACAAATTGTCAGTGAGAATACAGGATTAAACCAAGTAACGATTATAACGGCTTCTCCAGGAGAGAGTCTAGCAGATGGTGAAAAGACTCTGCTGCTTACTTTTTCTGCGAAAGCCAAAGCGGGTATAAATAACATTCAAGTATCAGCAGAGCTTGGTGTGGATGCGGCAGGAGAAACGACGACAGCTTCTGCAACTGCACATGGCATCGCTATTACAGCGGTTGAGACGGGTGTCAAAGGCGACTTAAACAGAAACGGCATGATAGACATCGGAGATTTGGCAGTATTAATTGCGAACTTCAATGTCGATTCCAGCAGTGCAGATTGGCCTAAGGTATCGGCAGCAGATTTTGATAGCAATGGCAAAATTGACATAGCTGATTTAGCTGCGCTGGGCAAAATTATCGTATTCGATGCTGGTGAGCCATTTGAATTAATGGAAGCAAGCGTCATGGATATTCAAAATGCGATGGAGGCGGGAACGTTAAGCGCAGTTGAGCTCGTTAATCAATATCTAGCTCGTATCGCTGCCTATGATTCTGCAGGTCCAGCATTGAAATCTATTATTTCTATTAATCCTGATGCTTTGAAGCTTGCAGCTGAGCTAGATGCGGAGCGCAAGGCAACAGGTGCAAGAAGCTTGCTTCACGGCGTGCCGATCATTGTAAAAGACAACTACAATACTATAGGCATGGCTACTACTGCTGGATGTACTTGTCTTAAAAACAACTTTACGACAAGTGATGCTTTTATGATCGAGAAGCTAAAGGATGCTGGAGCGATAATACTGGCAAAGTCTAATTTGCATGAATTTGCGTTTGGTCTTTCGACTGTAAGTTCCCTTGGAGGTCAAACACTGAATCCTTATGATTTGACGAAAAATCCAGGCGGATCATCTGGTGGAACAGGCGCTGCGCTTGCAGCTAACTTTGGTGTTATTGGTTTAGGGACGGATACTGGCGGTTCAATCCGTGTGCCATCCTCTTATAATAATCTAGTTGGACTGCGTCCTACGATTGGTTTAACAAGCCGCGAAGGGATTATCCCGCTTGCGCTAACGCAAGATGTAGGCGGTCCGATTGCGAAATCAGTTGAAGATATTGCTATATCGCTCGATATATTGAAAGGTTATGACCCAGAGGATGCTGCTACACTTTATAGCCTTGGTAGAACGCCAAGCACCTATACAAAGTATTTGGATGCTGACGGCCTTAAAGGCGCGCGTATTGGTGTGATTCGTGATCCGCTTGTCATGGGCACGAATGCCAAAGTGATTGGATTGACTGATCAAGCTATTGCAGATATGGAAGCGGCGGGAGCGACTGTAATCGATGTCGTTGTACCTAATCTTAGTACGATACTGAAATTCAGCAGCTTGAGCACGTATGAATTTAGAACGCAGCTTAATCAATATTTTGAGAAGTATGTGAATAACGTTCAGAACACACTTGTTCCGTATCGCTCTTTGGCAGACATTATTGCATCGAAAACAGATATGCTAGCTTCTCAATTGGATTCTTATAGCGCTAGAGATAAATATACGAATCTAGAAACGAATCAAGAGTACAAGGATATTCTTCTTAATAGACCGAAGGTTAGCCAAGAATCATTGCTGAAGGCTATGACTGACAATGATTTGGATGCGCTTCTCTATCCATCAACAGCTAATCCGCCATCAAGTCTAACGGGCAGCAATGCGGGTAGCGCGAATCGTCTTAGTCCGTTCTCTGGTTTCCCGGCGATCTCTGTTCCTGCAGGTTTCGTAGATAACGGTATGCTCCCTAAGCTACCGCAAAATATTGAATTGCTTGGCCGCCCGTTTGATGAGGGCATGTTGATTAAGCTAGCATACTCTTTCGAGCAGCATACGCATCACCGGGAAGCACCGGCAATAACACCCGCACTGCCAGCGGCAGCAGAGGAGCTTCCAGCTCTTGTACCGGCAGCATAAGCATTAGATAAAGGGGCTGGAAATGCCCCCTTCTATCCATCTATGACGGACCCCATCTCAAGTTGAAAGGAAGTTACAGCATATGCTAATGGTACGTAAAGGATTAATAGGATGCAGTGTGTTGTTGCTATTCCTGCTGATGCTTCCAGCAGCCGTGTTTGCGGCAGAATCCCCCACGGTGACGCTTTCTGTATCGAACGCAGCGCCTCTAGTTGGACAGAGCATTCAAGTAACGGTTAAAGCAGAGCAAATTTCTGATTTATATGCTTATGAGCTTAATCTTTATTATGACCCTACACAGTTGGAGTTTCAGACAGGAAGCGAGAAGACAAGCATAAAAGGCTTCTCTGTCCCAGCCAAAGTTTCAGAAAGTGGGGGGCACCATCTTGTATATGCCCTTACGAAAACTGGGGCGACTGCAACCGAAACAGGTAAAGCGGATTTAGTCACTTTCACGTTCGTAGCCAAGCAATCATCAACAACATTGCTCCAACTGAAAGAGGTTAAGCTTATTGATTCAAAGTTGGCGCAATCGGGCGTATTGCCAGCTGCTGAAGCTGTCATTGCGATTTCTGATGGTACAGCTGCTAATCCTTCACCTGGGACAGGCAGCAGCAATGGCGATGGCAGTGGCAGTGGTGAAACGGGAATTGTAGATATTACAAGCCTACAGCTTCTCGATGCTGTTGAAAATAAATCGGCAATAACAGTACCGATAGATTCAACAGGCATTCGACTTCCGTTTAACGCGAGTGAGCTGCTAGGTAATAATCATTTCATTCTGCAAACAAGCGGAATGAAGCTAGAGGTTCCTGTAGAGATTTTAAAGCAGCTTAAAGATATGGTCCCAACAGAACAGTATCAGTCTAGCAGCATTGTTTTGTTATTAGAATCCCTTTCAGAGGAAAAGAAGAATGAAGCAATACGGAAAGCCAGCGAGCAGACAGGCGCAGTCATTAAAGCAGCTGGCGGGCTTTACAGCCTTAGTCTCTATGTTGAGACCGGGGATGGGATTAAGCATGAATTGAAAAATTTCAATAAATCGATGACCATCCACATAACGCTTGATGCTTCTGTAGACCAGAAGCTTGCGGGTATCTATTATGTAGCGGAAAGCGGTAATCTGGAATATGTAGGCGGAGACAAAGGTAACGGTGAGCTCATAGCAGAAATCAATCATTTTAGCTTATATGCATCATTGGAAGTCAACAAATCATTCACTGATATTCCAGATAGCTTCTGGGCAGCGAGTGTAATTAAAGAGCTTTCAGCTAAACAAATCGTTACGGGCACAAGCGTAAATCGTTATGAACCTGCACGAAGCGTGACTCGCGCAGAGTTTACTGCATTGCTGGTGAGAGCGCTGAAGCTAACAGATGAAGGGATATCTTCGTTTAAGGATGTTGGTGAAAATGCGTGGTACGCTGGTGATATTCATGCGGCTGTTAAAGCTGGGTTGATTCGCGGCAGGAGCGAGACCGTATTTGGGCCAAATGAGCAAATAACAAGAGAAGAGATGGCTGTTCTTGTTGTACGAGCTTATGGGTTTAAATATGGAGCATTTTCGGTTGAAGCTGGCTCTTTATTTAGCGATGAATCTCAGATTAGTACATGGGCAGTTTCTGACGTAAGTAAGGCTGCAAAGCTTGGACTTGTCCAAGGAAGATCGGATAAAATGTTCGTGCCGAAAGGGATTTCGAATCGTGCGGAAGCTGCTCAAGTCATTTACAACTTGCTTAATAAATAATGCGATTGGGTATTAATAAAGAAACACTCCAAACGGTTTGGAGTGTTTCTTTGCTTTATTCTACGGCTTGACATTAAAAACTGTATCATATAACATTACAGTACTAAAAAAAGTTACAGTTTGCTGTTGCTTTTTAATAAAGTAAGAGGAGATAAAAAATGATGAAACCTGCTTATAATCCCTTGTTTGAGAACTTTGCTTTTAAGAATGGTGTTCAATTAAAAAATCGTGTCGTAATGGCACCTATGACCAATTTCTCTTCCCATCCTGATGGTACGGTATCAGAGGCTGAACTGAACTATTATATGCGCAGATCAAGCGGTGTCGGTATGGTTATCACGGCTTGTATTTATGTTTCTCCGAATGGAAAAGGATTCAATGGGGAGTTTTCTGGTGCAAGCGATGAAATGATCCCAAGCATGAAGTCTTTAGCTGCTGCTATCAAAGCAAAGGGTGCAAAGGCAGTATTGCAAATATTTCACGGTGGCAGAGAATGTCCGCCAGACCTCGTGCCTAATGGTGATGTAGTTAGCGCCAGCGCGGTTGCATCCGAGCAAAATGCTGGAGTGGTGCCAAGAGAATTACGTCACGAAGAAATTGTATCAATTATTCGCGATTTTGGAATAGTAACTAAACGTGCTATTGAAGCGGGCTTTGATGGTGTTGAAATTCACGGAGCCAATGGCTACATCGTTCAACAATTTTTCTCCCCGCATTCCAATAGACGTGATGATGAGTGGGGTGGGAATATTGAGAAAAGATTGAAATTCCCCCTTGCACTTGTAGATGAAGTAAAGCGAGTTGTCGAAGAGCATGCTGTTGAACCATTCCTAGTCGGATATCGTTTCTCTCCAGAGGAGGCTACTACTCCAGGTATTACGATGGAGGATACATTTAGATTGGTGGATGAGCTCGTCAAAAAAGATGTTGATTATTTGCATGTATCTCTTCTTGATTTCTGGTCAACGCCTAGACGTGGTGCGGATGAGAGTAAAACAAGGATGGAATGGATACAAGAGCGGGTAGGTCACTTAGTGCCAGTCATTGGAGTTGGTTCCATCCATACACCTGATGATGCTGTAAAGGCGCTAGAAACGGGAGTAGCGCTAATTGCGCTCGGCAGAGAAATCATAACAGAGCCAGACTGGGTTGAGAAAGTGATTGATGGTCGTGAGGAAGAGATCAGAACTTCACTCAGCAAAGCGGATCAAGAGCGCTTAGTTATTCCAGATAACCTTTGGAAAGCTATCGTTCATACACCTGGTTGGTTCCCGGTAATCGATTAAATAAAGGGTGAACAAGAGAGATGAGCACTATTGCTTTAGTACTAAAGTTATTGTATTATCATACAATGGATTGGTAACCTACGGAATTTTTCCAGGCAGGTTACAAGCAATCATATACAATAATTTGAGAAATTTAGGAGTGCAGGGCATATGGAGCAATTGACTCAGAAAAAGAAAGTCACGATCATGATTGCTTTGATGGCGGCTATGTTTTTCGCTGCAATCAATCAGACGATCGTAAGTACGGCAATGCCGCGAATTATTGCAATTTTAGGAGGAATCGAGTATTACACTTGGGTTATTACCATTTATTTGCTCACCTCCACCATTGCAACCGTTCTTGTCGGTAAGCTATCCGATATTTATGGACGTAAGCCGTTTTTGTTATCAGGGATAGTGTTGTTCATGATTGGTGCCTTCCTTTGCGGTACTTCAACGACAGTATTCCAATTGATTACTTACCGAGGTATACAGGGTGTGGGCGGCGGTATTCTAATGTCCGCGACTGTAACAGCAGTAGGGGACTTATTTGCTCCTAGGGAAAGAGCGAAGTGGACGGGTATCATGATGGCCATATTCGGATTCTCGAGTGTCATCGGACCAACACTTGGTGGTTTTATGGTCGATCACATCGCTTGGAAGTGGATTTTCTGGATATTTCTTCCGCTAGGTATAATTGCCTTCGGAATGATTTGGTCAATGTTTCCAAAAACACAACGCAAGGTTACAGAAAAGATCGATTACTTAGGTTCGATATTCCTTTCCTTAACCATCATTGCTTTGCTGCTCGGCTTCTCATGGGCAGGCACGAAGTATGAATGGGCTTCAGTCGAAATTATAAGCTTGTTTGCATCGGCAATTGTTTTGTTGATTATTTTCTTAATGATCGAACGGAAAGCCAAAAGTCCTGTGCTTCCTTTATCTATGTTTAAAAACAGCATCGTAACGGTTTCCAATTCCATTGGTTTCCTAATGAATGCGGGCATGATGGGCGCAATGATGTATCTGCCGTTCTTCGTGCAGGGCGTGCTCGGCATTTCTCCAACAAAATCAGGGTTCGTTAACATGCCGATGTCCATTGCGATGATCGTATTGAGTACCTTGTCAGGTCGCTGGATTTCAAAGTCAGGCAAATACAAACGGTTTGCTTTAGCGGGTATGCCTTTCATGGTAGTAGGTATGCTGATGATGTCCATCATGAATAACGTTGGCGTCGCTGTTGCCAGTATGATCGTATTCGGAATCGGGTTAGGGATATCGATGCCGGTGTTTACGCTAACGGTTCAAAATGCGGTTAAGCCAACTGAGCTTGGTGTAGCGACAGCAACAGCTACTTTGTTCCGAAACTTAGGCGGTACAATTGGAATCGCGGTAATGGGTACTGTCATGAACTCAACCATGACAAGTAAGCTTGAAGCAGCAGTAGCAGGAGGCAAAGGTCCTGATCTATCGACTGTAGATCCTGAAACAGCTGCACAATTAACAAGCTTTCTTAATCCACAAATGCTTCTCGATCAACCGAAGCTGAAGGAACTGCATGCTACCTTGCCTGAAGATATCCAACCATTATTTACTCATATTATTGAGATGGTGCGTTCGGTATTGAGTGATTCACTTACAGTTGTATTCTTGTTTGGAATGAGTTTGCTCGTCGTTGCTTTTATTCTCGTTTGTTTCTTGAAGGAAATTCCTTTGCGTACTTCAAATGATATGAAAGTGAAGTCGGATGACGAACAAAAAGACAAATTAAAAAAGGAGCCAGCTCTTAATTAATCAATAAGAGGGGCTCCCGTATCAAAGGATTCATTTTATTGCAGCATATGCAATGAAATGAATCCTTTTTTTATTGTTCTTTTTTTTCTTTGACGGTTTCGAAATATTGAAATACGTCGTTCAATAAGCGGATTAAATGATCGCTTTCTTCTTTTCCAAGATGATTAAACATACCTGAAAATAAGTTGTAATAGCCTTCAATTGCTTTTTGAGCAAGCTCATCGCCCTTTTCGGTAAGTGTGATTACCGTCATTCTTCTATCATTGGGATCCGTTGAGCGGATGACATAACCAGCATCAATTAAACTGTTAATCATTTGCGTAACGGTAGGTGAAGTGACCTGCAAGCCTTTGCTGATCTCTGAGACTTTAATGCCGCTTTCATTCCCATCATTACTTTTCTTTACGCATATCAAAAGGCGAACTTCACTGGCTTTCAGTCCCCATAATTTTTTCTTGCGCCAGTCCGCTTTGCTGAATTTATGAAAGACTTCTATTAAATTGGTGACATTCTCGTCATTGTAAGTGCTCAATTACTCCACCTCAGACAATATATTTTTACATAAGCTTGCCATCGTAATTATAGATAGGAAAAGGGGAATTAGTCAATTCTTTTGAATGAATCGTACTTTTGCAACATAAAGTTGAAGTAGTGCAATTCAGATGCTGCCGATCTCTCATGAAGGGTGGTACGATGCCGATGATCATTTCAAACGTTTCTCAGTTTATTGATGTATTCGGATTACCCGTATCAATGAGCTTGATCGGGGGTCTTATCGGTCATTTTGTGAAAAATGGTATCGTGGAGCTTCCAAAGCTGGTCATTGAATATGATGAGGAAGGGTTAAACTTTTCATCCAACTGGTTTGTGAAATGGTTTCAACGTTTGTATTACTTCTTGATATTCGTAATTGGCATAAGAGATCATCGTAATGCGAAAAAAAAGATTTTTTTTGATCTTGGATTTTTTGGCGATCTCCTCATTGCGATTGGGACTGGGATTCTGGCAAAAGCAGCGCTTGAAATGGCGAATACCACCGACAATTTTACGGTCGTAAGCAGCTCCTTATTGGCAGGTTATGCAGGTTTATCCTATTTGAAAGGCAAACAGAATAAAGAGTTCGCCGATTTGTTCCCAGAGGAAATGGAGGAGCAAAATCCGCGAACGACACCAAAATAACATGCAATTTTATAAGAGATTTGCGTATAATACCGTACGGGTAACAAAATAGGTTTTTACAATAAAACCTTTAGGAGGGTTGCACGCGTGGGAAAAATCACGGTCAAAGTGACCTCTGAAGAAATGCAGGAGCTTAAGAAGTTAGCTGAGATAGTCAAAAACCCGCAGCTTCCGATGTCTGACCGTCGCATTGCCAAGACTCAGTATGAATCCATTCTTATGTACGCTAAAAACTGCAATCGAGGCATCATTACATCTGTGTGATGGAAACAGCATCTCATATGACCCTGCCGTAGAAGGTAAGGGTCTTTTTTTGTTCAAATATAAAACCCGATTGAACCATGAGATGGTCTAATCGGGTTCTTCGATATTTACTCATCGTCGCCAATAACTTTCACGACTAATGCATTGGAGGTCGTATCTCCTGCAAAGCTTCGATCGTCAACCTCAAATGTAAAAGCTGCTCGAACAAAACCGATGATCTCTTCGGTTGCTTCGCTATCAGTCACGATAGCTGAATATACAATTTGAATTTCATCATCAGGATTCACGATACCGAGCAGCCAGCTTTGAAGGCCGTCATAGGCTGATGTAATTGGACGTTGACCATTCACTCGGAAGGTGGCGGGCAGCAAGTGGACGTTTGAAGGAAACAAACTTGAAAAAGTAACGTTGGCCGGCAGATTGCCCCTGTTTGTGAGGTAAGCCGTTATTGTAATCTTATCACCGGAATCGACTATTCGCGGAACGACCGTTGCTGTCAATTGAATAATAGGGGTCAAGACCTGAGTAGAGACTTCATTAGAGATTGAAGTGCTGCTAATAATACGGCCATCTGTTAAACGGAATGTATATCTAATTTTCGCTACATTCGTTAGCTTATTAAGAGATGAAGGAAGTGAAGGAATTACAGCATCGAATGTGACAAGATGCATAGAGTGACCGATAAGTGTACCGAGGTTTAGACCATCTTCTAACATGGTACCCGGCTGCGGTACGCCATCAAGCTTCAAGCTGTCTTTTACTAGTGTGAGCCCCCGAGGAAGTATATCTTCCAATACGGCATCGACGGCAATGATCTGATCGTTTGTGATACGAATCCTGTAGCTTAAAATATCGCCAGGGACAGCCTGATGCCGATTGACCGCTTTTTCCAAGTTAATTTCAGGGTCTATCAAAGTAATCATCACTTCATTAGACTCCATGTTGGCTGATGTGCCTGATACCGCATATTGAACAAGTCCTTGGCTTACAGATAATTCCTCTGCATCTGCTGTTGTTTGTGTTCGATAGGTGATCAAGGTCGTGGTTTGGGCTCTTAATGTGCCGAGCGATATCCCCCATCTAGGATCGGCTCCTGTAGTAATAATACCGTTTATCGTTACGCTGCCGGCTATAAATAAGAAGCCGGCAGGTATCGTAATATAGGCAAAAACATCATTTAAACTCAGATTTCCTTCATTGTAGATCGTTAAATCAAATGTAATGATATCTCCAATAAAGGTTTGAGTTGTACTGGCGCCATGATGGACGGAAACAGCTGTAGGATTAACTGGAGTACGTACGGAATTGGAATAGGTCGTATACGTTATTGTACGCCCCTCTGACGTTTGGAAAGTGGAATCTGCCTGAGCTGTGTTCGTAATCTCTAAACTGCTCGGTAGCGAGGTAACAATGAGCTGGAATAGGATGCGAGAGCTCCCCTGGGGTGCTAAATATCCAATTGCAATTCCATTATCAGGATTAGAACCAGGTATAGGATTCCCGTTCAGGATGACGCTATTGGCGACAAATGATGTGCCTATCGGCAGATGGTCAATAAGTGTAACGCTTCCCGTAACGTTGCCTATGTTCGTTAACACCAGTTCGTACGTTATCGTACTCCCAAGAGAAGCCTCAGTTTCGAAGGCTCTCTTGTCAATGAGAATGCGAGTACCGATTAAGGAAGTGTTTACAGTATTAGAGTAGGTGACTAACTCAGCGCTTCCTGAAGCAAATTGTACGAGTGATTGATTTTGTAAAGTAGGATTGGCATCAGAAAGCTGACTCATATCGATATAACCAGAACCTGGAATGTCACGGCAGAGCTCACATTAGGCGCTATTGAACCTATTGTAATGCCCGAATTAGGATTGGCTGTTGGCCTTGAAGCGCCATCGACCGTAACACTGCCAGATATGAAAGATGTGCCCGGCGGAACGGGATCGACGAGAATAACATTGTTGACAGTCTCAATACCATTATTTGCGATCGCAATGGTGTACGTAATTGTGTCTCCAACAACAGCATCGACGGCAGAAACACTTTTTGTGACAGAAACGTTTGGAGCCGAGACGGGAATGGTCAAAATATTCGAAAGTATAGTTCCAGTGATGACGCGACCATCCGGAGGCGAGTAGCTATAGTTTGCTGTTGCTTGATTGACAAGTCTTTGCGGTGACGGAAGTGCGTCTACCGTGACTTGAAGGGAGATGACGACTATTATCGCTGTCCCAGGTAGGACATTTCCGACTGGAATGCCGCTCGATGGATCTATGCCAGGCTGCGGAATACCGTTTATTTGCACACTATTCGGTACGAATGCGGCACCTGTAGGGACGGTATCCACTACGGTTACAGCGGCTGCAATATTTCCTGTGTTAGCAATCGAAAGAGAGTAGGTAATCGTATCACCAACTGTTGCATTTGAAGTGTCTGCTGCCTTGATTATAGATAAGATTGGCACATAGATAGGAGTTTCGACAGTGTTTGAGAATGAAGTTCCTGAGAATGCGCCTGAAGTGAAGCTTACAGCAGCTCTGTTGCTAAGTGAGGCTGGTGAAGGTAGGGAAGTGATCACTATGTCAAAATTAAGGTTGACAGTTACTCCAGGTGCAATCGAACCAATCGAAACACCTACTGCCGGGTTTGCGGATAGATTTGGTATGCCGTCAATGACTACACTTCCGGTTTTGAAGGAAGCTCCAGCTGGTATTGGATCTGTTGCAAGTACATTATTTATTGTTGCGATTCCGCTATTCGTTATTGCTAATTGATAAGTTATCGTATCACCAACAATGGCATCCATAACGGAAGTGCTTTTAACAGCTACCACGTTAGGAGCTGAAACTGGAATGCTTAAGGTATTCGTACTGAATGATCCGTTTAAGGTGCGATTATCTGGGAGGGTGAATGAATAGGTAGCAGACGCTTGATTAAGAAGCTGTTGATTTGCTGGCAAAGCGTTCACGAGCACAGAGAACATGACGGTTGAAGAAGTCGTAACGTTTCCTATTGATATGCCGGATGCCGGATCGGCTCCTGGGATGAGCTGTCCGTCAACAATGACGCTATTAGGAACAAGACTCGTTCCAGCTGGAATTGTATCAGTTAGGGTTATATTCCCTCCATAATTTCCTGTATTATTCACAGCAATTGTATATACAATCGTATCCCCAACGGTTGCATTATTAGTGCTCCCACTCTTAATGCCTGAGAGGATAGGTTGATACACAGGAACCACAATTGTATTAGAGAATGTAACCCCGGAGAACACGCCTGAAGTGAAGCTGACGGATGACCGGTTGATTAACTGACTTGGAGCTGGAGTTGGCAAAGATATGACCGTTACTTTAAAGGATACGTTAACCGTGACTCCTTGAGGGATGGTTCCTAAGGCTATTCCTGCAGCTGGATTTGCAGTTTGTCTCGAAACGCCATCTATGATTACGCTGCCAGGTAATAATGCGCTTCCTACGGGCAATGGATCAGTGAAAATAACATTATTGACTGATTCGATGCCGCTGTTTTGAATGGAAATGGAATAAGTCACTACATCTCCAATAGCTACGGCTGTGGAGGTCGTACTTTTTACAACGGATACGTTAGGAGCGGAGACCGATATGACAACGGAATTGGAGCTTGCACTTCCGGTTAGCGTTCTCCCGCTAGGTGTTGTGAACGTAAAGCTTGCAGCTGCTTGATTGGATAGCTGCTGTGGATTCGGTAATGTGGTGATAATGACCGAAAAGATAACGGGAATCGTCGTATTCGGTGCAACCGCACCTATGTTAATTCCTGAAGTGGGATCAGTACCGGGAAGCGGCTGACCATTTACAATAACACTGTTAGGATCGAACACGGTGCCGGCGGGAATATTGTCTGTTACGGTAACTAATCCAGCATAATTTCCTGTATTACTAACATTTATTTGATAACTAACACGGTCGCCTAACGTTGCATTTATCGTATTCGCACTTTTGGCCAGCCCTATAAGGGGTTGATACATGGGTGTGTTCACGAGATTGGAAATCGCTGTTCCGGAGAAAACACCTGATGTAAAGGTAATGCTAGCTTGATTGCCTATAAACCCCGATGACGGAATGGATATGACTTTTACCTGAAATGTAATGGTAGTCGTAATAGAAGGCGGCAGGGTACCTAATGATATACCTGATGCGGGAACACCCGGTGAGGCAGCTCCGTTTATCGTAACACTTCCAGCAATGAAAGCAGCGCCGTCAGGAACTGAATCCGTTAATAGGACACTAGTAACAGCATCAATACCGGTGTTAGTCACAGCAATTGTATACGTGATGATATCATTTAGAGCGACATCAACTGCTGTTGTACTTTTCACTACACTTACGTTAGGAGCAGATACCGGAACAGATAAGACATTGGATTGTGCAGTCCCTGTTAATGTTCTGCCATCAGGAGGGCTGTATGTGAAAGTAGCTGTCGCTTGATTGACCAGCACCTGCGGGTTGGGAAGTGATGTAATGATGGCTGAATAGGTAACTGCGATCGTCGCGCCAGGTGAAACGGAACCCACATTGATGCCCGTAACCGGAGATTCTCCAGGATGCGGAGTGCCGCCTACTACGACGCTGTTAGGAGAGAAGGTTGTTCCATTAGGCAATAAATCAGTTAAGGTTAGCAAAGCTTCAAGGTTACCCGTATTACTTACGAGTACAGTATAGGTAGTGGTATCTCCTAGTGTTTCCATTGCGCTATCACTGCTTAATACCAAAGAGATCTGCGGCTGAATGACTGGAGTCGTCGTTGAATTGGATGAAGAGGAAGCTGAGAACGCTCCAGTTGTAAAGCTGACGGTGGACTGGTTTGTAATTTGTGAAGGTATGGCCATCGTTACTCTCACCTCGAATGTTACGGTAGCCGAAGCGCCAGGGGCCAAGGTACCGATTGGTATACCGGCAGACGGATCAACATCTGGCCGGGAAATGCCGCCTACTAACACACTTCCGCTAATGAAGGAAAGATTAACAGCTAATGGATCGAATAGAAAAATATTATTTACGGAGGCAATTCCATTGTTCTTGATGACTGAGGTATAAGTAATGCTGTCTCCTGTGACTGCAAGTGCTGGTGATACCGACTTAATGACGGACACATTTGGTGGTGATACCGGTATGGATAATGAGTTGGACATGGAGCTTCCAACGATTTGACGACCATCCGGCATGTTGTAGTCATAAAGCGCTGATGCTTGGTTGACAAGAAGCTGCGGCGTCGGCAATGAAGTGACGGTCACGACAAAGCTGACTTCAGTTGAAACTCCGGCAGCAATATTTCCTAATGAGATGCCAGTTAGAGGGCTTTGACCAGGAAAGGGATTCCCGTTAATGAGTACACTATTAGTTGCAAAAGTCGTACCATTCGGAATATTATCCGTGAGTGTAACATTTGCTCCCGTATTTCCACTATTGGTGACGTTCAAGGTGTAGGTAAACGTATCGCCGATCGTTGCGCTATTCGTACTTGCTGATTTCACTATGCTAATAGCGGGCAAAAGAACGGGTATGGAAATATTGTCTGATGTAGACGTGCCATTGAAGGTTCCAGATTTGTAGCCGATGCTTGCTCTATTACTGATTACAGCCGGACTAGGCAACGATACAACCTGCACTTGAAAGGTTATGTTAATTACACCTGCTGGAGCAATAGTGCCAATCGAAATCCCCGAGTTTGGATTTGCAGCTGTTGGTGTGCCATTCACAGTAGTGCTGCCAGTAATGAACATAGTACCAGCAGGGATTGAATCCGAAACAATTGAATTCGTAACCGCTTCGATTCCGTTATTTTTGACGACTAGCGTGAAGGTTAATAAATCACCGATTGTAGCCGCGGTTGAATTAACGGATTTTGTCAGAGAAACATTGGGAGCGGATGCTGGTGTCGTTAAGGTATTGGAGAGGACACTGCCAGATAAGCTTCGACCGCTCGGTAATTGATAGGAATAGCTGATTGAAGCTTGGTTAACCAATGTTGATGGCGAGGGCAGTGTATCAAGTGTTGCCTGAAATGAAGCAGTCAGAACAGCAGCAGGAGCTAGACTTCCAAGTGATACTCCGACTTGGGGATTCCCGCCTGGCTGACTGATGCCATTTACGATGACGCTGTTGGGTACGAAGGTTAAGCCGTTTGGTAAATGATCAACAAGTGTAGCCACGGAGGCGATATTTCCATTATTTCGAACAATAAAGGAATAGGTTAATGTATCGCCGACAGTAGCACTGCTTGGTGTTCCGCTTTTTGCAATCGTTAAAATAGGCTGATAGACAGGTGTTGTTACATTGCCTGATAATGAACGTCCTGTGAATACCCCTGAGCTGTATGATACAGAAGCTTGATTGACGAGAGTGCCGGAAGCGGGCAATGAGATGATGGAAATACCAAATCTAACCGTAATCGTACTGTTTGCTGCTAAAGTGCCTAAATTGATGCCATTCACTGGATTTGCAGTTGAATTGACTGTGCCGTTAATAGTTACCGAGCCAACAGTGAAAACGGATCCGTCTGGAACAGAATCTGTTAAGGATACATTTGTAACGGCCTCGATGCCGCTATTCGTTATGATGACGGTATAGGTAAGCGTTTCTCCAACTGCAATATCGGTGAAATTTGCGCTTTTCGCAACTGTCACATTAGGAAGCCTCACCGGGACGGTTACGGTGTTCGATGAGAAAGAGCCTGAGAATATTCTCCCATCAGGAGGCTGGTACGTATAGGTGGCTGTTCCTTGATTCACAAGCTGGGGCGGCGAAGGCAAAGAATTGACTTGAATTTGAAACGTGATAGTAGAAGATCCGCCAGCTGCTACCGTCCCAATGGAAACGCCTGTCGGCGGATTGGCTCCCGTTACGATGGTTCCATTTACACGAAAGGTATTAGGAATAAAAGTCGTTCCAGCTGGTATATTATCACTCACTGTAACGACAGCAGCCGAGCTTCCTGTATTGGATACGAGTAATGTATAGGTTACTTGATTACCGACTGTGGCATTTGCAGTACTTGCACTTTTGACCATCGTTAAAGCGGGTGCATATACGGGCAAAGTGACGGTGTTGGAAGGAATTACACCGGTAATAATGGGTCCTCCAGCAACGCTTTGAAAGGTAAAGGCTGCATTTGCTGTACTAGGCAACTGTTGAGTAGCGGGTAATGAAGTGACAACTGCTTGATAAGTTACGGTGATGGAAGTTCCCAAATTTAATGAGCCTAGTGATGCGCCGGTTCTGATGTCAATGGTTGGCTTAGAAACGCCAGCTACTGTTACACTGCCAGGTACAAAGGTCATTCCGGAAGGCAGCAAATCTGTCAGTACAATGCTTGCGGCATTCGCTGTTCCAGTATTACTGATCGTAGCTGAGTAGGTAACGGTATCTCCAATGGTTGGACCGGTTGCATTTGCACTCAAAACGACGTTAATTGTCGGTGAGTTAATATCTACTTGAATGGCATTTGCATTTAAAACATAGGCGTCGCCGGATGTAGTTAATGAAAGGACTGCGGAGTTTTGATTATTAGTTAGACGAGCGGAGATGTCTACATTTGTAATATCCCAGCCTTGACGTCCTCCCACTATATTCGTACCGGGCGCTCCATTTGTCTGATTACGATTGCCGAACGTTCCAGTTGTATCCAGAACACCAGCGTTATTATTAATTTGAGATGCGAAAAAATTTGCAGCAAAATTATTAGGACCCGATAAAGCGACTAAGTTCGCTGCTGTTGGGCCAAATAATGCTTGATCTCCTGTTCGGTTCGCATCTCCTTCTTGTCCGCTGAACAAAGCTCTTCCGCCTAAAGCTCCGGAAATGGGAGTAGCGAAGCCTGTTATCGTTGTATTGACTGCAGCAGAAGTGCTTTGAACAAGTACAGCGCCGGCGCGAAGGGACATATTGCGAAAGGGAAGGGTTGGATTCTGATAAATGACTCCAAGCGTCCAGCCTGCATGGTTAGCAGTGGAGTCACCGGGAATAATAATGGTGCCTACTACACCGCCAGTGGAATAGGTGCCAGCCCCAGCAGATTGTACAAGAGTAGTAACATTAGCAGAACGTGTATAACCAAATCCGCCTCCGCCAAGATCAAACGTATTGCTTGTCGCAGAATCAGGTAAAACACTGGCAGTAGTAAGAGGGGTAATAAACGTTACTGGATTATTAATAGCTGCGCTTAGATTCACGGTTCCATTAATATAGGTTCCGCCCCAAATAAGCTCTGCATAAAGCACTGTACTGCCTGCAGGAATAACAAGAACAGCCGCAGATCGATTATTTAAGTAATTGCTCGTCGTTCCCACTGGATACGTACCATACTGCTGAGAGGTATCCGTTGTAATGAAAGCGCCTATACTGTCTGAGGTTCCGGGAACTCCTGCAACTTCGGAACGACTTAGACCAAGAGTGTTTCCGGTAAAAGTAATGGCCCCAGTTGCATTAAAGGTTGCTCTGACGACCAGAGGAATTGGATTCACCCCCCTTGAATTTTGAAAATATTTTTTTGTTTCATTTTCCCTTATGTACGGAAAAATTCTTCGCACTTCATCTAACTATATGAGAATGGCTTCTTTTTTTGTTTGTCCTTATTAAATAATTGTAGATGGTTCGTAAGATATTACGTTGTAGACGATATGGTGAATCCTGGACATGTTATCTTTACTTGACCCAATTAAATAACTTATGTATCATTACTTACATAAAGTAACTGCGATTATGCACAGGAAG
The DNA here is from genome assembly GCF_056269295.1 of Paenibacillus sp. J31P13. NCBI lineage: Bacteria > Bacillati > Bacillota > Bacilli > Caryophanales > Paenibacillaceae > Paenibacillus > Paenibacillus sp. J31P13. The sequence continues at coordinate 38,804 of NZ_JBWDNR010000011.1, read as the reverse complement.
AATGACATCATCGGCATGAATAACAACATTTTTCACATCATGGAGAGGAGCCGAATGAGCGAGATGGAGAATAAGAATCGAGATATCGGCTTTGAGTTTGGCCTTTATACACTAGGTGATTTGAGTAAGGATCCCTTCACAGGCCAAACTATTAACGCAGGTCAACGTTTGAAGGAAATCGTTGCAGCTGCCAAACTTGCAGATGAAGCGGGTCTTGATATTTTTGGAGTAGGTGAGCATCATCGATTGGATTTTGCTGTAACTTCTCCGCCTGTAGTATTGGCTGCAATTGCAGGGGTAACGAATCGGATAAAATTGACGAGTGCTACAACTGTATTAGGTTCGTCTGATCCTGTAAGAGTATTCGAAGATTTCTCAACCTTGGATTTATTATCGGATGGCAGAGCAGAAATCATATCAGGCAGAGGAGCATATATGGAATCCTTCCCGCTGTTTGGTTATGAATTAGAGGATTACAAAGATTTATTTGATGAGAAAATGAAGCTTCTGCTGTTATTAAATGATAATGAACGAATTACATGGAGTGGCAAACTGCGTTCGGCACTAGAAAATGCCGAAATAGCGCCACGTCCTGCGCAGGATTCGTTGCCGCTTTGGATTGGTGTTGGCGGAACGCCAGCAAGTGCGGAGCTTGCCGGGAATCTAGGCACAGGTATGGCTCTTGCTATCCTTGGAGGAGATCCTGCTAGGCTTAAAGCACTTGTAGATCACTATTGGACATCTGGCGTACAAGCAGGACATAAGCGTGAGAATCTAAAAGTGGCGATTACAAGTCATGGATATATCGCTGATACCGCCCAGGGAGCACGAGATGAGTTTTATCCTTATTACGCCAATTACGTAGAGCAATTTATGGGTGGGATTGAACGAGGGCAAAAGCTGTCACGTGAGCAATTTGATCAATTGACTAGTGCAGAGAATGCATTGGCAGTTGGCAGCCCGGAGCAGATTATTGAGAAGATACTGGCTCAGCATGAGCTGTTTGGTCATAACCGCTATATGCTTCAATTCGATATCGGAGCTATACCTTATGCTAAAGTTGCTGCTTCAATTGAATTGCTGGCGGCGAAAGTCGCTCCAGTTGTGAAACGAGAATTGAACAAAAAAGCTGGAAAAATGCAGACTGTTTAAATCATGTTGCTAGCTTGAGGGTAAAAGGAAGAGGGGCTGTCGCAACAGGACTTTGACCTTTTGCGACAGCCCCTTATGTTAGCGAGATGTGCGATTTAGAACACTTAATAGGCTAACTGCGTGTTTTGAATAATGTGGCAATGGATCCGCCTTCTTTAATAATTTTGATCGCATTTGCAAGTAAAGGTGCCATTGGAAGCACGATAAATTTATCAGAATGCTCATTATTCAACGTAATCGTATCTGTAATAACAACTTCTTTTATATTAGGGTGAGTCAGCTTTTCAATTGCATTCTCTGAGAACAAGCCATGCGTTGCGCAAATGAATGCATCATGTGACCCTTTTTTCTTAAGCGCTTCTACAACATTAACGATTGTACTGCCTGTATCAATCAAATCCTCGATTATAATCGGTGTCATACCTTCAACGTCGCCAATAATATGCGTGATCTCTGATTGATTGTGAGCAGGACGGTTTTTGATCATAATCGCAAATGGACAGTTCAGACGGCCAGCTAATTTCTCAGCAGTAGTTGCTCGTCCAGCATCAGGCGATACAACAACAGGATTGGTTATGTTTTTGTTCTTTAAGTACTCGATAATCAAGTCGAGCGCAGTCAAATGATCAACTGGAATATCGAAGAAACCTTGTATTGGATCGGCGTGCAAATCGACAGTAATAATACGATTTGCTCCAACGGTAGTTAATACGTCTGCAACAAGTTTAGCCGAAATAGGCTCACGCGGCGCTGATTTTCTTTCTTGGCGAGCGTAGCCATAGTAAGGCATAACGATATTAATGGTTTTGGCTGATGCGCGTTTTGCAGCGTCAATCATAACAAGCAGCTCAATCAAATGCTCATTGACTGGATGGGATAGAGATTGAACGATAAATACGTCGTGGGTACGAATTGATTCTTGATAGGACACATGAATTTCTCCGCTCTGATGGCGAGAAATAGCGATTTTGCCAAGAGGCAATTCTAGTTGTTTACAAAGTTGTTCCGCGAGCAGGTTGTTCGAGGAACCGGAAAATATTTTAATCTTTTGCATGTGATCCTCCTTAAAGGTTGGCAAAGCGAACCTACTTCATAAGCAATAGCCTAGATTGGCGTAGATAACCTACTCCGTAAGCATTAACTAAGGTTGGCGAAGCTTTTTCTATGACAATCATAACAAAATGAGCATAAGAGAACAAATGTTAGTCGATAATCTTTTTTTAACACCGTAAAAGTGATAAAGTATGAAAATTAAACAAACTAAAGAAGGAGTATTTGTCGTGTCTAATCTCAGTACCGTAAGAAATTTAAAAACTTCTCAATCAACAGGACTTAGGCGCATATGGCTGATTGTACTATTGGGCTCGTTGTCAGCCTTTGGTCCATTATCTCTTGATATGTATTTGCCTGCATTGCCTAAGCTTGCGGTAGATTTAAATACCAGCTCGTCTCTTGTCCAATTAAGCTTGACTGCATGCATGATCGGGCTATCTCTTGGACAATTATTTGCAGGTACCTGGAGTGATATTCGCGGAAGACGATTGCCTTTATTAATTTTTATTGCCATTTACGGCGTTTCCTCCGTACTCTGCGCCTTTGCGCCTTCAATTGGCATACTTATTACACTGCGTTTTATTCAAGGATTTGCAGGCTCTGCCGGTATCGTTATTTCTAGGGCAGTTGTTCGCGATATGTACTCAGGATCAGAACTGACTAAATTTTTTGCCATGCTCATGCTTGTAAATGGTGCTGCGCCTATATTTGCGCCAATCGCAGGAGGCCAACTGCTCAACTTTACTTCATGGGAAGGTGTATTTATCGTTTTAGGCGGCTGGGGCGTGCTTATTTTTTTGTCTGTCCTATTTGGATTGCCGGAAACGCTTGTTCCAGAGAAAAGGATGACAGGCGGGCTTCGTCAAACATTAACCACGTTTAAAATCCTTCTTGGTGATCGAACGTTTATGGGCTATGCGCTTGCGCAAGGCTTGGTGATGGCGGCTATGTTTGCCTATATTGCGGGATCGCCTTTTGTTTTGCAGAATCTATACCATGTTTCGCCGCAGGGCTTTAGCTTGTTATTTGCGATGAATGGATTGGGTATCATCGTATTCGGTCAGGTTACAGGAAGACTCGCTTCAAAAATAGGTGAGAAAAAGCTATTTGTTATCGGATTGGCTATCGCTGCTGCGGCTGGTCTCTCCCTGCTGACTATGATTCTAATTGATGCGCCATTAATTGCTATTCTCATTCCTTTATTCTTTGTCGTATCCAGTGTCGGAATCATTAGTACGACTGGTTTTGCTTTGGCTATGCAAAAGCAAGGCCATGCAGCAGGAAGCGCGTCAGCGCTGCTTGGATTATTGTCCTTCACTTTTGGTGGTGTCATGGCGCCTCTTGTTGGCCTTGGCGGAAGCGCAAATGCACTTCCGATGGGTATTTGGATTGCAATATCCGAGCTTGGTGCTGTTATGTGTTACTTTTTCTTCATTCGAAAGCCTTCAAAGCAATGACCGTATAATGAAAATGGATATAAATATTCGAACAACCGGACATTTGTTCGGTTGTTTTTTATTATGATTTCCATCAGAAAAAAGTTGACTAAAGAAGGCTGTCCATGGTTTTATTATATAGACCGATCGTTATAATCAAGGGGTGAATAAATGTCAGAGAAACAAAGCTCTCGTACCGTTATATTAGATACGGCGGCTAAGCTTTTTTTTACGCAAGGTTATCATGCCACGGGTTTAAATCAAATTATTAAAGAGAGCGAATGTCCAAAAGGCTCTTTATATTATTATTTTCCGGATGGCAAAGAGGAGCTTGCGCTTGCTTGTATCGAGTGTACAAAGAAGCTGGTCATCGATAAATGGAAGAACAAGTTTAATACGTTCAAGGATCCAGCTGAGGCTGTTCAAGCTTTTACTTTTGATATGGCTGAAGATGCGGAGAAGTTTGGTTATAAGGGCTATATGCCATTCAGCTTTTGGATGGCGGTTGAGACATCGTTGATCAGCGAGAAGCTGAGAGAGGCGGGTCAAGGTGTTTTTGCTGCATGGCAAGCAGTCATTTCTGAACGCTTGCATGAGACGGGGATGGAGAATAGTCGCGCAAATGACGTGGCAACCGTCATTGTTTCCTTATTAGAAGGAGCGCTTATATTGGCTCAAACAAATAGGGATACACAGCCGCTGTTAACGGCAGCGAAATGTATACCGTATTTAATTAATAAATGTCCTTCTCTATGAGAAGTATATAAATAATTTATAGGATAGTAGGAGTGTGGAGATTTTGCAAGCAACAGGGCTAGTGTCAGAAGAAAATGCAGTACAAAAATTCAAAGTTTTTCCGATCATGATTTCATTATTGATAAGTGGTTTTATAGGTATGTTTAGTGAAACGGCCTTGAATGTTGCGTTAAGTGATTTGATTCAGATTTTTGATATTTCAGAAGCAACTGTACAATGGTTAACAACAGGTTATTTGCTTACATTAGGTATTTTAGTTCCCATCTCAGGATTACTGCTACAGTGGTTTACAACAAGGCAATTATTTATTGCATCTCTTTCCTTCTCTATATTAGGTACGCTTGTCGCAGCTTTAGCACCAGGCTTTGAAGTACTGCTGGCAGCGCGTGTCATTCAAGCAATTGGAACAGCTTTGTTGCTTCCTCTTATGTTTAATACGATTCTAATTATTTTCCCGGCAGAGAAGCGGGGAGCAGCGATGGGGATAATCGGGCTTGTTATTATGGTGGCTCCGGCAGTAGGTCCCACGATTGCTGGACTGCTGATTGAAAACCTTAGCTGGAACTATATTTTCTGGATATCCCTTCCCTTTCTAATTATTTCTTTATTGTGCGGGATAGCTTTCATGCAAAATGTTTCGACAATTACTAAACCCAAAATTGATTTGTTTTCTATTTTGCTTTCTACGGTCGGCTTTGGTGGTATCGTGTTTGGATTCAGTAGTGCAGGAGAAGGAGACGGCGGCTGGGGCAGCTCGAAAGTTATCATTTCCATGGCAGTTGGCGTTGCGGCACTCATTCTTTTCGTTATTCGTCAACTGAATATGAAGCAGCCGATGATTAATCTTCGTGCATTTAAGTTTCCTATGTTCGTTGTAGGTACATTGATGGTATTTATTTGTATGATGGTTATTTTGTCATCAATGCTCGTTCTTCCGATGTTTCTCATTCGCGGATTAGGTCTATCCGCTTTGACTGCAGGTCTGGTTATGCTCCCGGGTGGACTGCTCAATGGAATCATGTCTCCTATAATGGGAGGATTATTTGATAAGTATGGTCCGAGATGGCTTGTTATTCCTGGCCTAGTCATTGTTGCAGCTGTACTATGGTTCTTCTCAGGTGTTACAACAGCATCAACAATCACTCTTATTATCGTCTTGCACTCTTGCATGATGATTGGAATATCAATGGTATGGATGCCGGCGCAAACGAATGGTTTGAACCAGCTTCCAAAAGAGCTCTATCCAGATGGTACTGCGATAATGAACACGCTGCAGCAAGTTGCAGGAGCTATCGGAACAGCCGTTGCAGTTAGCGTTATGACAGCTGGTATCAAAAGCTTTATGAGCGGCGTTGCCGATCCAACAGATCCAGCAAACGCGCCGTTCGCTTTGACAGCCGGTATTCAGAATGCTTTCATATTCGCGCTTATCGTCGCGATAGCAGGTTTGATCTTGGCTCTCTTCATTAAACGAGTGAAAGTAGATAAACATTAAATTCATGTTACAATAAGAGAAAATGATGAGAGGATTAGCGGGCTCTTGGAAGATGAGGCATCCCGTGACTACTATATGGACGAAACCGAGCAACTGAATGCGAAGCAATGTACAGTCTGTAAAGAAAGTAAGCCTTTGACTTCTTTTTTACGTCGTACTGGTGGACGCTCTGGATTAGGCGCACGCCGAGGCACCTGCAGAGAATGCCGCAAGGCAAAGAAGCAATTCGTTGCTAATGCGATTGCAGAGCAACCAGCTATAAAGCAAACAGTGCCGGTCTTTGTTCGGGTGCCAGAACAATCGCCGCTAGTATCCTCTTTTTCCAAAGCCTTTATCCCCGATCAGTCGAATCTGCTCCGGCCCAATAGAGAGGGCAAGATTTGGATGCGGGGAAAAACGGATAAAGGCAGACGATGGTATCAAGAAATAGAATTGGACTTAGCCGTTATATTAGTGAGGGAGAACGCTGCCGTTCTCGTTAATCGCTATACGATTCGTCGGTTATTCAGCAACAAAGATTTTCGTCGCTTTATTTTGGCCCGGGATGAGCTTATCTGTTATTTTTGCGGGCAATATGGAGATACAATCGACCATAAGCTTCCTCGTGCGAAAGGCGGACATACAACTCCCGATAATTGTGTATGTGCCTGCAATGCTTGTAATCAATCTAAGGCAGATCAGGATATCGAAGCCTTTATGAGACATGAAGGCTAATACTGCTTAATAAATATTAAAAGGATCTTTCCTAATCTTTGATTAGGTAGGATCCTTTTTTATTGTGCGGTTCTTAAGGCTGCTAAACATATGACAATAACATAACAAGACCATCATTTTGTTATGTTATTATTTATATTGATAATTAAGTGTTATTTATGTTATGTTTTAATAACAAAACATCTCTTTCAACTGGATCCGCTATACATTCTATTTATAGAAAGTGGTGAGCATTATTTTGGTAAGCGCTTCCCAATTGGGTTCATTTATTGAAAAATGTGAATAGAAAGTTGGTCTGAAAGTAGATGCTTGATGAGCAACGGAATCAGAGATGGAACAAAAAATGGTGGATAATAAGCGGAGTTTTAACAGTTATTTTGATAGGAGTGTTACTAATGAAGCAAACAAGTTCAAATAATGGAACTCCTGAAGTTTCTTCGCAAGATCTAAATCAGGAGAAGGCAGCAGCGACAATGGCAACGGAGCAAGTGGTAGCAGGTAGAGTGCTAAAGCTAGAGGCAGAGGATGGACAACTGACTGGATTAACGATAACAGCTGATGCCTCAGCCTCAGGCGGTAAGTTCGTAGAAGGCTTCGATGCAGAAGGCGATCAATTGCGGTTCAATGTAAATCTGGATACGGACGGCACTTATATGATTTCGATTCGCTATAAAGCATATGGTGAGGATAAGCCTAATTTCTTATCCCTGGATGGTGAGAGGCTTGCAGAATATACATTCAAAGAAACCGCTGTATGGAAAGACGCTGTTATCGGTCAATATAATCTGAATGCAGGAACTCATACATTTGATATTACGAAAAGCTGGGGATGGATTGGAATTGACTATATACAATTAATCGGCGGACCTGGAGGACGAGTTCATTCTGTATCGTTGGAAACGTCTAGCAGTCAGTCGGGACCAGCAGATGACGGGGTTACGCTCATTGCAGTTGCCGATAATTCAGCTGAATATCGTTTTCTGTATCGTGAAAAGCAGGGAGAATGGTTAGCATTAAATGATTACAGTAGAAGTCATACGCTAACATGGCTGCCGCCTATGGCGGGTGATTATGAGCTGAAGGTGCAAGCACGCGGGTTGAAATCCGAGGCGGATAATGAAGCAGATGCCTCTTTATCCTATACAGCACTGCCTGCATATATGGGCAAGCCGCTGCTCAATCCTATGTTTGGTGATCATATGGTGCTTCAAAGGGATACGGAGACTGTACTTTCTGGATGGGCAGAGCCAAATACAGAAGTTCGTATTGGAATAGCTAATAAAACGGCTACGGGTAAGGTGAACCCTGATGGCGAATGGGCAATAAATTTAGGCGTTTTTGCTGCTGGAGGGCCGTATTCCATAGAGGTCAGCAATAATACAAACCGTGTTAGCCTTCAAGATGTTTTGTTTGGAGATGTCTGGCTAAGCTCAGGCCAATCTAATATGGCGTTTAAGTTGCGCGAGGCCATGAATGCGGATGCAGAACTGAAAGAAGCGAATAACGCCAATATTCGGTACATAAAAATACCGGAAAAAACGAGCCAGCTTCCCCTTTCCATGATTAATCCAAATACGAAGTGGCAGGTTACAACAACAGAATCAGCGGCAGAATTAAGTGCAGTAGCCTATTATTTTGCAAGTGAAATAAATAAGGAAATGAATGTGCCTATCGGGATTTTATTCTCATCAGTAGGCGGTACGAAGGCAGAATCATGGACCAGCTATGCTACGCTGCAAAGAAATGCTGCCTATCTTGCTGCTGCTGATGAAATTAGAACAGGCGCTACGACTATCGAAACGGCTAAGTCGCCAATTGCTCTTTACAATGGAATGATTGCTCCGCTTGCTCCTTATAAATTGAAAGGCGTGCTTTGGTATCAGGGGGAGAGTAATTGGGGAGAGAGTGGATATAATCAGCTGCTGCCTGACCTTATAAAGGATTGGAGAGACACCTTCTTAGACAATAATCTGCCATTCATAGTCATTCAAATTTCTGCATTTGGCACCGTTCAAAGTGAAAATAATCCTTCACAGACGTATGGGGGACTGCCAGAGGTGCGTGAAGCTCAGCTAAATACGGTATTAAATGATACGAATGCGTGTCTAGTCGTTACAACAGATGTGGGAGATAGCGAAGATATACATCCCACTAACAAGAAGGATGTTGGGCTGCGATCTGCGTTATGCGCGTTAGGCAAGGTCTATCATAAGGAAATTATTTATTCTGGTCCCATTTATAAGTCAATGGCAACGGAAGATCATGCAATCCGAATTTACTTTGATCATGCGGAGGAGGGCTTATTCGCTGGAATGAAAGAGGGGATGGAGTCTGTTCGGAAGACGCCTTCAGGGGAGCTAATCGGATTTGCTATTGCCGGTTCGGATAAAAAATTTTACTGGGCGAGTGCAGTAATTGAGGAGGATTCTGTTCTTGTATCAGCTGATCAAGTAGATCAGCCTGTAGCTGTTCGATACGGGTGGAATGATTCTCCGACAACGAATCTTTATAACGGAGCTGGTTTGCCTGCATCACCGTTTAGAACAGACTGGAAATAATACTGTTTTATATCATAATTGGAGGTTCGCTCATGACAGATAAGCCTTTTTTTAAAGGTATGACATACGGCTGGGGCTCTACCCGAGGAGCCTACAGACAGCCTTATGCCGTCGATTCAATGAAAAAGCTAAAGGAAACGGGCAGCGAATGGATTGCTTTATCGTTTTGGACTTTTCAGGATCATGTACATTCTACTTCTATACCCTTTGATTATGGTTATACAATGACGGATCGGGACATTGAATTTGCCGTTAAACAAGCGAAGGATCTAGGGTTAAAAGTATGCTTGAAGCCTGTCGTTAACTCTCGTGACGGTATTTGGCGAGCTCATATTGGTTTTCCAAATGAAGATGGAGGCACGCCGTATTGGGACGCTTGGTTCAAGTCTTATACCCATTTTATGCTTCATTATGCTGAGCTTGCCGAGGAATTAGGCTGTGAAATGTTATGTATTGGCTGTGAGATGGTGAAGACGGAAACGAAGTCCGTTTACTGGCGGCGATTGATTGCTGAAATTCGTCAAATTTATAGCGGTCCCCTCATTTATAATGCTAATCATGGCAAGGAAGATGACATTCAATGGTTTGACGCTGTTGATTATATTGGGACTAGTGCGTATTATCCAGTAGGGAAGATGCCGGGCGACAGCTTGGAGTCGATGATTCAAGGCTGGGAAGCGCAAAAGCCAAAGCTGGAAGCATTATCGAAAAAGTTTAACAAGCCAATTGTCTTTATGGAAATTGGCTGTAGAAGTGCAGAGGGCTGTGCCACAATGCCATGGGATTTCACACATACGGATCTGGCGGCAAGCGAGGAAGAGCAGGCGAATTTTTATCGTTCAACGCTTCAGGTGTATTGGAATGAGCCTTGGTTCGCAGGTTTTTTCTGGTGGGATTGGAGTACCAAGCTTTATTCACTGGAGGAAGCGAAGTCTAATAGAGGCTTCGATATATATGGTAAGCAAGCAGAACTTGTAGTTAAGGAGTATTACGCTAAAACGATATCTTATTAAAAAAGAGACGTATATGCCTGGGCATATACGTCTCTTTTGTTTTAAATAGTTATGTATAAATTAGTTTCTAATCATTACATCAGCTTGAATAAGTGTTTTTTCATAGCTTGTGTTTGGATTAAGAATTCTCCAAAGCATCTGATCGACAGCTCTTTTGCCAAGCAGCTCCTTATCGACATTGACAGTAGCTATAAAAGGGATTTGAGGATGCGTGTTATCAAAACCGGTGAATGCCAAATTTTCAGGAATTTCCATTCCCATGTCTCTCATTGTTTCTAAAGCGAATAAAGCAAAGATATCATTAGCGCAAATAAATACTTCTGGTAAACCATGCTGTTCAATAGCTTCTTTAAAGGTTTCATAAAAGGTTTCAATCTCAGGGCCCATGAGAGACGGTATTTGTTTTAATTCAATATCATTGTCTTCGAGCGCTGACCGAAAGCCAAGGAAGCGTTCATAGAAGCTTTGCGCATCTCTAATATTTCCTAAGAACTGATAGGTTTTATAGCCCTTCGCAATAACAGAGGTCATAATCTCACGCATGCTGGACAGGTTATCGGTAAAGATGGAATCACATTGAAAGCAAGGATCATAATGATCGACCATAACAACGGGAATACCTAGACGTTTGATATCCAGCAAAACGGGTGTTGAAATCGAACCGACCGTAATAATGCCCATGATTGCATCTGGATTCAAAAGGGAGAACATGGAATCACCGCTTGGTTCTGTTAGCGTAACAATGTTTATTTTCTTTTGGTTTAATCGTGAGGAGATACCGTTGAAGATAGGACCCCAGTAAAGTGATTCCGTATTTTGAAAACGAACATTTGGGAATAGGACTAGAATGGTGCCAGTCCAAGTTCGAGTATCTAAATCTATGAGTTCTCCAGACACCGGCATACTGGTAGATCCTTTGAAATAACCAAGCTGACCTGCAGTCTTCATTATTAGTTCTCTGGTTTGAGCGCTGACACCCGATTTTCCTGATAGAGCTCGGGATACCGCATATTTTGACAAGCCAGTATGGTCAGCGATTTCTTGTATAGTAACTTTACCTCGCATGAAGATCATCCTCTATTATCGATTTATTTCAATAATCCATATCATAATCCTTAAAATAGTATAACTGATTTTTAATGATAACTAAATATGGAAGTGAAAGTTGTAAAGCATGAGAAGTAAATAAATAATTATAATCAATCAAACGATACTCTATAATTATTTGTTATTGTTTTTGTTATTGTGAAACGAAGGCTGGTTTAAATGATTTATATTGAATAATCCTTTATATATAAATGATTATAAGGTTTTAACTCGTTTTTTGCAAACATAACAAACAAAAACAATTGACCATTTTATGGAATGGTGATAATATTTGTTATGAAATTAGAAAACATTATAGATAACGATATGAGGTGATGGTTAGCGACTCAAGATAACAGCTATCTGTTTCGCACTTATCTGTAAACGCTTTATTATTCATGCTTTACGTTTCTGGATGAACAATAAAATTGGGAGGTTTTACAATGAAACAAATGAAAGGGTTTTCATTGCTGGTGTTATGTTTAATGCTTTTGCTTACTGCATGCAGCGGGGGGAATAAAACGAATGTGGAGAACACACCTCCAGCGGAAACGACAGCTGCTACTGTAGCACCAACAGATGAGCCAAAAGCGGAAGCGGTAGACTTAGGCGGACGTGTGATTAAGGTTGCGGCTTGGTGGGATTTGAAGCCAGCTGGCGAAACGGCATCCGATAAAGCACGTCTTGCAAAAATTGCTGAGGTAGAGAAAAAGTATAATGTGAAAATTGAATTTGTAAATGTTCCTTTCGAAGAGATGGTGAATAAGTTTACAGCTTCTGTTCTAGCTGGTGAGCCTTTCGCAGATATTATTCAACTGGAATACAAAGCGGCATTGCCGGCGATTCTAAAAGGTCAAATCCTTCCAATCAGCGAATTCTCGCAATCTTTCTCCAACATTAATAACGAAGAAAATTTACAAGCCAAATATCCTGCAATCGCAGGCGGCGAGTATGGATTTGATAATCCAAGCTCAATCGGTCTAGGCATGCATTATAACCGCGACTTGTTCAAGAAATTAGGACTTCCTGATTTGCAGGAGCTTTATGCTTCCGGTCAATGGAATTGGGAGAAATTTATTGAAATTGCTAAGCTAGCAACAAAAGATACAGACAATGATGGAAAAATTGACGTTTATGGTTACTCCGCTTGGGCTGTTGATGCTGTAAAACATTTCGCAGCTGCTAACGGCGTGAAAATCGCTGATGAAGTAACAGGCAAAGAGGGAATTTCAGATCCAAGAACCCTTGAAGCGGCTGAGTTTGTAAATCGTCTTTATAATACAGAAAACGTTGTGAGAGTAAAATCAGGAGATCCACTCAATTGGGAAGAAACAAATACTTTCAAAGACGGTGACGTAGCTATGTTTACAGCTGCTGAATGGAATTTGAAAGATCTTACATTCGACATGGGCGTTGTGCCGATTCCGAACGGACCGCAGGGCAGCAAGGAAATGACTTATGCGAATACGGCAGCTTCCGCTAAATTCATTCCAAAAGGCGTAGTTGATCCGAAAACCGTATACCAAATTTATGAAGAAACATTTGATATTCCTCAAATCGAAGAATATCCAGGCCAAGATTACTTAGAGAGCATTTACGGCCATGAAGAAGATATCGCAATGATTCGCGAGCATATTGTTGGCACTGGCGTAATTATGATTGATGACGCTTACCCTGATTACCCAACTTACAGCTTCGTTCAGGATATTATTTCTAATAATGCTTCGGTGACTGCTACTGCTGAGAAGTATAAAGCACAAGCGCAGGCTGCCATCGATAAGCTAGGCAAATAATCCATTTGATGAACCGTTGGGGGATGTCTTCGCAGATTTCCCCTAACTAGGGTTTATTTTTCACCATGAACGCGTGAGCTTCCCCGCCGACGGAGGGAGAGAGTGTTCGCGCTTGTAAGGAGGACCTCTGGTGATAAGCAGTGTAAAGCTAATGAAGCTATCAAAAAATTTTTTACTCGTTGCGATGGCCGGATTTCTATTCATTCCAGCCGGTTCAGCTGTGCTGGCTACTTCTAACGTGGCGGCGATTTCATCGGATGCAATAGAAGAGGAGGCTCCTATCGATCTATCCACTTCCGATGAAATACCTTACGTGCAATATATTGAAGCATATAAGGATAAGGCAAGACCAACAACGGAAATTATTGTTGAAGCTGCGGATTATAGTCGCGTAAGCGGGAGCGATTTTCAGAAGCTGGAGCAATATGAAGGCATGACAGGCACCTCGCTTTTGACTGCTGAGGCAGGAGAAGTGGAATGGAAGGTAGACATTGCTGAAGCAGGACTATACGAAATGTCTTTGCTCTACTATCCAATTGAGGGCAAGAGCTCTGCGATTGAGCGTTCACTGCGTATCGACGGAGAGCGTCCTTTCAAGGAAGCGACATACTTACAGTTTGACCGTATTTGGAACAATGAAAAAGAGCAGATTGTACAGGATAATCAAGGCAATGATCTCAGACCAAGACAATTAGAGACGCCAAGATGGAGCGAGAAATCTTTTAAAGATTCCGATGGGTATGAGGATATGCCGTTTCTCTTTTATTTTGATGGGGGCACGCATACGATCACACTGGAATCGACAAGGGAACCAATGGTTATTAAGCAGCTAAAACTAAGTCAGCAGCTAACGCCATCAACGTATGAAGAGGTTAATAAAAAGGATCAATCGGAAGGAATTAAAGCTACTTCAGATCTGCTTATTACAGTCGAGGGTGAAGCTTCGACCGCCAAATCATCGCCAACCTTGTATCCTCTAAGCGAACGCTCAAGCGCTGCCGTTTATCCCTACAGCGCTTCAAAAATAAAAATCAATACAATTGGCGGTTTTAATTGGCGCATTCCTGGACAGTGGATGGAATGGGAAGTTGATGTGCCGGAAACCGGATTGTACAAAATTGCTTTCAAATCGCAGCAAAATTTTGTTCGAGGTATGTACTCGACCCGCACGCTGACGATCGACGGAGAAATCCCTTTTCAAGAAATGGAGCAAGTGGCATTCCGCTATAAGAGCAGTTATCGCCTTGATGTAATGGGTGGAACAGATCCTTACTTATATCGTTTGGAGAAGGGCAGACATGTACTGAGGCTTGAAGCGAGCTTAGGTGAGTTTGCACCTTTAATACGTGAGGTAGAAAGCACTCTTTACAACTTGAACGCCATGTATCGCAAAATTCTAATGATAACGGGAACTAAGCCGGATGAGTACCGCGATTATCAGCTTGATCGTAAAATTCCTGACTTGCTTAAAGTATTTGAAGAGGAAAGTGATCGGCTCAAAGCTGTTGCCAAGAAATTGGTCAGCCTATCAGGTGAATCTAGTGATCAGGAAGCGCTTCTCAAAACGATGTCTCTCCAACTGGACGAAATGATGGATAAGCCGGATACCATTCCAAGAAGACTTGCTGCTTATAAGACGAATACTGGCGGACTTGGTACTTGGGTTCAAAAAGCGAGAGAACAGCCGCTTGAAATCGACACCCTATATGTCGCTTCACCAGATGTGAAATTCCCGAAAAAAGGAATGGGCTTTGGTGCAAAGCTTAAGCATGAAGCATCAACTTTTGTATCCTCTTTCTTTACTGACTATAACCAAATTGGAAACGTGGCGGAGGATAAGGATCAACGCTCTATCACCGTTTGGATCGGCAGCGGCCGTGATCAAGCGAACACGATGAAAGCAATGATAGATGAAACCTTTACTTCAACTACAGGCATAAATGTAAATTTAAAGCTTGTTAATATGGGAACGCTGCTTCCTGCTACATTAGCAGGCCAAGGACCTGATGTAGCGATGCAAATTGACAATGATATTCCTGTTAATTTCGCCATGAGGAATGCCTCCGTAGATTTAACGCAATTCACTGATTTCGAAGAAGTGAGAGAACGCTTCCGTCCCAGCTCGTTAGTTCCGTTTAGTTATGTAGATGGCGTATTTGCCTTGCCTGAAACGCAGACATTCAACATGCTTTTCTATCGCAAAGATGTCTTGAAGGAGCTTAACTTGCAGGTTCCGCAGACTTGGGATGATGTATCCAATCTTCTTGCGGTGCTTAGTAAAAATCATATGGAATTCGGAATGCCGCAGGTCATTCAATCCGCTGTACAAGGGCAGAATATGCCGCCGAACTCTATGTATGCTGCTCTTCTATTTCAAAATGGGGGTTCCTTCTATCGAAATAGCGGAGCACAATCTGATTTGGATTCACGTACCGGTATTGAAACGTTCAAGCAATGGACGGAGCTTTATACCGATTACAAGCTGGAGAGGGAATATGACTTTGCCAACCGGTTCCGCACAGGACAAATGCCGATCGGTATTGCGGATTATACGACCTATAATCAGTTGTCCGTATTTGCACCGGAAATTCGAGGCATGTGGGGTTTTGCCCCAGTACCAGGAACGGTGCAAACGGATGGAAGCATTAATCGTGAAGTGCCAGGCGGAGGCAGTGCGGTTGTTATGTTGGAGAAAGCCAAGGATAAGGATGCCGCTTGGGAATTTATGAAATGGTGGACGAGTGATGCAACACAAACTGTTTTTGGACGCGAGATGGAAGGTTTAATGGGAGCTGCTGCTCGCTATCCGACAGCTAACATTAAAGCGTTGGACAGTCTGCCGTGGCCAGTCGCTGACTATGAAAACCTGAAAGCGCAATTCGAGTGGGTTCAAGGTATTCCTGAGGTGCCGGGCGGTTATTTCACAGGACGCCATCTCTTTAATGCTTTCTATAAAACAGTAGTTGGTCAAGTAGAAGCGCGTGAATCCATCATGGATTATGTGCAGTACATCCAAGATGAGATTACAACCAAACGTAAAGAGTTCGGCTTGTCGCAATAATGGGGGAGGGTCAAGCATGCAAAATTGGTGGAGCCTGAAATTGCGGGAAGTGAAAGCCAATAAGCATTCGTATGTTTTGCTGGCACCGTATATGATCTTGTTCGCTGTCTTTACGATCGTGCCGGTCGTCATTTCTATCATACTAAGCTTTACGTATTTCAATATGCTGGAATTCCCAAGATTTATCGGCTGGCAAAATTATACGAGATTGTTTTTGGAAGATGACGTGTTCTTGATCGCCATAAAAAACACGATGCTGTTTGCCATTATTACAGGTCCTATTAGCTACATTGCTTGTTTTATATTCGCATGGATTATTAATGAACTGTCTCCGAAGCTTAGAGCGGTCATGACACTCGTTTTCTATGCGCCATCCATTTCAGGCAACGTATTTTTCATCTGGCTTATGATTTTTTCAGGTGACCGATATGGGATCGCTAACGGACTATTGATCAAATGGGGGCTAATTTTGGAGCCCCTCCAATGGCTGAAGAAAGAAGAATATATATTGCCAATCGTCATCCTCGTACAGCTGTGGCTAAGCCTCGGTACCGGATTCCTTGCTTTTATCGCCGGTTTGCAGACGGTTGACGGGACGCTTTATGAAGCTGGAGCAGTTGATGGAATTAAGAATCGCTGGCAGGAGCTATGGTATATCACTTTGCCGTCGATGCGGCCGCAGCTTATGTTCGGAGCGGTCATACAACTTACGACCGCCTTCGCTGTCGCTGACGTATCGATAGCGCTTGCGGGATTCCCGAGCGTCAACTATGCAGCGGAGACAATTGTTACGCATCTCATTGATTTCGGTACGACCCGTTTTGAAATGGGCTACGCTTCCTCCATCGCTACCGTGCTGTTCATGATCATGGTGGGAACGAACCTTATCGTTCAAAAACTTCTTCGTAAGGTAGGTGAATGAGCATATGAACTTCTCATTTGCGATGCGGAAGAAAAGGGTAAACCGATCATTCTGGGGCAGCTTCTCATTGTTTTTACTGCTGGCGGCATTTGGCTCATTCATGATATTGCCGCTTGTATATGCGATCAACAACGCATTCAAGCCGCTTGATGAAATTTTCATGTTTCCACCGACGCTGTTTGTTCGAAATCCGACCTTTAACAATTTCATTGATCTGGTCAATTTACTAAGCAGCTCATGGGTGCCGTTCTCACGTTATATTTTCAACACGGTATTCATTACGGGAATGGGTATTATCGGACATGTCATTTTGGCATCGGCTGCAGCCTATCCTCTAGCGAAGCATAAGTTTCCAGGACAGAAAATGATGTTTACCGTCGTCGTCCTTTCACTCATGTTCACGCCAGCGGTAACAGCGATCCCAACCTATATGATCATGTCATGGATTGGTCTCATTGATACGTATTGGGCAGTTATCATACCTGCTTTCGCCTATTCACTTGGTCTGTATTTAATGAAGCAATTTATGGAGCAAATTCCTGACGTGCTTCTAGAGGCGGCGAAAATTGACGGTGCGAGTGAATATCGCATCTTCTGGTCGATTGTCATGCCAAACGTTAAGCCTGCATGGCTAACGCTTATTATTTTATTATTCCAAATTCTCTGGGGCAGTGACGGTAACGGCTTTATCTACAGCGAGCAGCTTAAGTCACTTCATTTTGCAGCCAATCAGATTATACAGGGCGGTGTTTCTCGTGCTGGAGCGGCGGCAGCTGTTGCGCTTATTCTGATGAGTGTTCCGATTACGTTGTTCATATTCTCACAGAGTCGGATTATTGAAACGATGGCTACATCAGGAATGAAAGATTAAGGGGGAAGGCAATTGGCAGCGAAAAAATGGATACTCGTTCTCGCAGCGGCTTCCCTACTGTTCGTTTCTGCAGCGGTAGCGCCGGTGTCCGCAGCGTCGACGCCATATGAGAGCTATAACTACAATTACTGGAAGGAAGCAGTACCTGCTCCCGCAGCCTATGTCCCTAAGCAGTCGATTAGCGGTACTGATTTAGGCATTGGGGAGTTATTAGAGCCAAGCGATATGGTCGTTGCAAATGGACTGATCTACATTGTAGACAGCGGGAATAATCGCATCATCTGTTTGGATGAGATGTGGAATGTTAAACGTGTGATAACTGGCTTTGATAATGGAGGCAATGCGGATAGCTTCAAGAGTCCGTCGGGGGTATACGCAGATGGAGATGGTTATCTTTATGTCGCTGATACCGAGAACCAACGTATTGTTGTTTTGACAAGCGAAGGTGAGCTGAAGATGATCATCGCTCACCCGGAATCGGATATTTTACCGGAAGGTTTTACTTTTTTTCCTGTAAAGATCACCGTGGACAAAGCGAAGAGAGTTTATGCTGTTGCAAGAGGTGTCTATGAGGGGATTATGCAATTCGATGAAGCGGGTCTGTTTATTGGATATGTCGGTACAAATAAGGTGCTGCGGGATTATACGGAAATCTTCTGGCGTTTATTCTCAACGAAGGCTCAGAAGGCCCAAATGGTATTATTTATCCCTACCGAGTTTTCCAATATTGATATTGACGAGAAAGGCTTCGTCTATGCGACGAATATTGATCCTGATTCACAAGAACCGGTGAAAAGACTAAATCCTTCTGGTGAAGATGTGCTTAAGCGATTTGGATACTTTGACGTCAAAGGAGACATTCGGTTTCGTCCATCCGTTGGACCTTCCAAGCTCATCGATGTAAAGGTGCTTGGCAATGGCATGTACAGTGTGCTTGATATGACACAAGGCAAGATTTTCACCTATGACGATGAAGGTGATCTGCTTTATGTATATGGCAGCAAAGGCAATCAGGATGGTACCTTCAAAACTCCTGTTGCTATCGAACAGGTTGGCAATCATCGAGTCGTACTTGATCGAGGCAAGGGAAGTATCGTTGTGTTTGAACCAACAAAGTTTGGCACCAGCGTTAATGAAGCTGTGAAGCTTCATTATTTAGGTGAAGATACGAAGGCTGTTCCAATCTGGGAGGAAGTTCTGCGATTGAATGCTAACTATGACATCGCTTATATCGGGATTGGAAAGTCGCTCCTTATGGAGAAGAACAACAAGGAAGCCATTGAATATTTCAAATTAGGCATGGATCGCAAACATTATTCCGTTGCTTTCAAACGTTATCGCCGCGAGGTTATGAAGGAGCATTTTGGAACCTTGTTAACCGTACTAATGATTTTGATTGCGGTATGGGCTGCATTTAAGCTGACAGGCAAATGGAGAAAGAAGCGGAAGCCGCTGCAGCCTAATTCTGGTACTCAAATCGTTAAGGAGGGCAATATCTCATGAAGCAGGATTACCTAACGTTTCCGCTGCATTTAATTGTACATCCATTTGATGGCTTCTGGGATTTGAAGTATGACGGCAAAGGCAAGGTGCGCGTTGCGCTGATTATGTTAGCTATGGTTGTCATTTCAATCATTTTGCAAAAGCAATTCGCAGGCTTTCTCGTGAATTACAATGATCTGCGTTATTTGAATAGTGTGACGGAGCTGCTCACAATCGTATTCCCATTCTTTCTCTGGTGTGTATCCAATTGGTCGATTACGACCTTAATGGAGGGTGAAGGAAAGTTTAAGGAAATTGTGATGGCGACAGGCTATGCGCTTGTTCCAATCGTTCTTATTTATATTCCAATGACCATCATTAGCCGGTTTATGGTGAAGGAAGAAATTGCATTCTATTATTTGCTGACAACGATAGCTTTTATATGGTTTTTGGCGCTCCTATTCGTTGGAACGATGACGGTCCATCAATATACAGCGCTCAAAACAATTGTCACGATGGGGCTGACCATACTTGTTATGGGCATTATTGTCTTTCTTGGCGCGTTGGTATTCAGCATGCTGCAGCAAATATATGAGTTTATCGTCAATATCTATCGAGAGATTATTTTCCGTACGTAAAGGAGGCCGCACCTGTGAAAAATAGAAAAATGTTGGTTGCGGCGCTGGCCTGTGCCGTAGCAGTTATTATCTTGGTCGGTTATTTCATCTTCGCGAACCGTGGAGCGCCAGCCATTCAAGCGGCAACTTACTCGAAGCAGTCCGCGGAGCTGGAGAGTGGAACAGAGCTGAAGACACTGCCTGATCAAACGGCAGGTGTGCCGGGCATGAAGCTGGTGGCGGATAATGCAAAGCTATCGCTTTATTACAGCTCGGATACGACTGAAATAGCCGTCCTCGACAAACGACAAGGGCAGATCTGGTACAGTAATCCATCGAATCGGAATGAGGATACGATTGCTTCTCCTTATGAGAAGGAGGTATTGTCCTCTCAGGTAACCGTATTGTTTCGAGATGCAATTGGAACGTTGGATACGTACACGAACTTTGGACGAAGCATTAGCAATAAGCAATTTGCAGCTGAGAGTATTGAAAACGGTATACGCATCACCTATACGATTGGAGACATGTCTCTTGGTATCGATGCGCTGCCAAAGCTTATTAACAAAACGAGATTGGAAGAAAAGGTCATTTCTAAGCTTGATGCAGCAACAGCCAAATATGTATCAGCACGTTACTATCCGAGCGCGAGCAATCCGGAATTATTGGAGAGGCTGGATGGTCAAATTGCTAAGCAGCTTGTTCTGAACAAGATGTTAGCTGCCTTCGCAACGGCCGGCTATACGGAGGAAGATCTTGCTCAAGACAATGAGGAGAACGGGGTTGGAGGAGGAGGAGATTCCTCTAAAGCAAACTTTGTTATTCCGCTGGAGTATCGACTTGAACAAGATTCACTCGTTGCTTCGATTCCGCTTGCACAAGTGAAGGAAAGCGGGAAGTATCAAATTCGCAGCCTTGAGGTGCTGAACTTCTTCGGAGCAGCAGGTAAAGACAATGAAGGGTATATGGTTGTCCCAGACGGCTCCGGCAGCATCATTCATCTGAACAACGGTAAAGTAAAAGAAGAGCAGTATGTTCAGAAGGTGTACGGAGCAGATCCCAATGATAATAGCTGGAGAAGGGGTCAGGTTAGCGAAAATGCACATATGCCTGTGTTCGGCGTGAAAGCAAATGATGCGGCATGGTTTGCTGTTATCGAGAAAGGCGACGCCATTGCCAGTATAACCGCTGACATTAGCGGAAGAAAAAATTCGTATAACTACGTACACAGCAGCTTCGCGCTAAGAGGAGAAGATGAGCTGGAGCTGTATACCGGTAACAAAATTCAAGAAATTCAGCTTCTTAATGAAGAAATGTACAAAGGGGATATTCAAGTACGCTACAGTTTCCTTGCAAGCGATAAGGCAAACTACGCTGGAATGGCGGAGCTATACCAGAGTAAATTGGTAGAGGCTGGATCGCTTAAACCGCTGAAGGAAGAAAGTGACATTCCTTTCTATCTGGATATTACAGGCTCGATTGATAAACGAAAATCTTTTCTTGGCGTGCCCTATCAATCGATGATGTCGATGACGAGCTTCGAGGAAGCATCAGAAATGGCAGATCAATTAAAGACAGATGGCATTGAACGCTTGCAGATGCGCTACTTAGGCTGGTTTGGCAAAGGGGTCAACCATAAAACGCCAGTGAAGCTTAGTATCGATGGCGTGCTTGGCAGTAAAACTGAGTTTATCGGACTATCCAAGCAGTTGAAAGAGTCCGGCGGAGCTTTGTATCCGGATGTTGCCTTGCAGCAAATGTACCATGATGATGGAGGCTTTACACCATTTTCGGATGCTGCAAGATTCGTTACGAAGGAGCAAGCGGAGTTGTATCCCTACAATCGAGCGCTTAATCGAATGGATTTTACGCTTGGATCTTATTATCTGCTCTCACCTAGCAAGCTTCCGTATTACGTCGATGAATTCATGAAGCGTTATGAAAGCTTAGGTATGGGAGGCGTATCACTTCGTGATTTAGGAGGTCTACTGACTTCTGATTATCGTGACAGCCGCGTTATTCACCGCGAAACGTCCAAGCAGATTGTTGAAGAGCAGCTTGGCAAAGTAAGTGAAGGAGTAGACTCTGTTATGTTGTCCGATGCAAATGCTTATGCTTGGCCTTACGCGGAGCATTTGATAAACATTCCGACTTCATCTAGCGGTTTTAAGATTACCGATGAAGAAATTCCTTTTTATCAAATGGTCATTCATGGGTTCGTGAATTACAGCGGTATTGCAGTTAATTTAAGCGATGAGCAGGATATGCGTACACAGCAGCTTCGTTCCATCGAGCTTGGTGCGGCACCACATTTTAGCTGGACGAATCAATCCTCCTCTAAAGTGAAATACACCCATTTTGATACCTTGTTCTCGACGTATTATAAGGACTGGTATGCTGGGGCTGTCTCTATGTACAAGGAAACGAATGAAGTGCTCTCACAAGTAAGTCAGGCTAAGATGATCAATCGTATGAAGCTTCAGGAAGGTGTAATTGAAGTGCAATATGATAACGGAAAATCCGTAATCGTCAATTATTCCGATAAAGCGGTTAACGTGAATGGACAAAAGGTCGAGGCTCAAAATTATTGGATAGGCGGTGAACGCTCATGAACGGCATCAAACTTACACTAAATCGCAAGCGTTCACTGCTTGGTATAGCCTTTATTGCGCCTTGGCTGCTTGGTTTTATCTTTCTTTTCGCAACACCGCTCATACAATCCATAAGATTCAGCCTAAGCAAGCTGGTTGTTGCTCCTGGGGGCTATGAACTGCAGTATAGAGGCTGGAGCAATTTTTCAGATGCTTTGTTCGTGGATGCCAGTTTCAACCGAATTTTGACACAGTCCATTTCGGAAATGGCGCTTAATGTGCCTATGATTTTATTTTTCAGTCTCTTTTCAGCAACGCTATTGAATCAAAAGTACAGAGGCAGAGTACTAGCTCGAGCTATCTTCTTTCTACCGGTTATACTGGCTTCAAATGCGGTTGCTGCGGCAGAATCATCTGGTCTTATCAACTTGATGGGTGATGCGAGCGTCGTGAATGAGATGGGTGAAACGACCTCGGTCTATAATATTTCATCGATGGTCATGATGCTTCGAGAGGTCGGCCTGCCACTATCCTTCATTGATTACATTATTGGAGCGGTTATGCGGATTTACGAAATTATTACGAGCTCCGGCGTCCAAATTCTTATTTTTCTCGCAGCGCTGCAATCGGTGCCGGGTACGATGTACGAGGTTGCGAAGATGGAAGGCGCGACTGCTTATGAATCCTTTTGGAAAATTACGTTTCCGATGGTGAGTCCGCTCATTTTGACTAATGTCATTTATACGATTATCGATTCATTCACGGGCAGTGAAGTGACAGACCTCATCTATACGACAGCATTCAAGACACAAAACTTTGGTCTCAGCTCCGCGATGTCATGGATTTATACGATCATTGTCAGTGTGATTCTCATTGTTATCGGAGTCGTGCTTTCTAAGCGAGTTCATTACAACTAAGCGAAAGGCAAAGGAGGGAATCCGCATATGGAGGCTATCAAAGCTGAGCGGGATGAAGCGCGAATCTATCGTCTGCAGAAGGCGCGGAATAAGACCGTTGATACACTGTACGCTATTTTTCGCTACCTGCTCGTCATCGGTATTTCATTTATAATCATTTATCCACTGCTGATGAAAATTTCTGTTGCATTCAAGGATAAACAGGATATTTATAATCCTACGATTTATATGATTCCGGTTAACTTTACGTTCGATAACATTAAAATGGCGATGAGAATATTAGACTATTTTCCGATGCTTGGAAATACACTGCTATTCGTTGTCGTTACCACATTGCTGACAGCAGCCTCATGCGCATTGGCGGGATACGGCTTTGCAAGATTTGCTTTCCCAGGCAGCAACATTCTGTTTGGTCTCGTTATTTTGACGATACTTGTTCCGTCAAGTACGTTGATGGTGCCGATGTACCTGCATTTTAGAAGCTTTGATATTATGGGCTTGATCCAATTGTTTACAGGTAAGGAAGGCGTGAATTTGCTGAATACGTATTGGCCGTCTATTATTACGTCGGCTACGGCTATAGGCCTAAAGGCAGGATTGTTCATCTATATCTTCCGCCAATTTTTTAAAGGGATGCCAAAGGAAATTGAAGAGGCGGCTCTAATTGATGGGGCTGGCGGTGTCAAAACATTTTTCAGCATTATGCTGCCTAACGCTGTTTCACCTATTCTGACAGTCGTCTTGTTCTGCTTCGTCTGGCAGTATAATGATACTTTCTTTACATCGTTGTTCATGAGCGAATCCTCACTTATACCGCTCAAGGTTGCTTCCTTGCCAGCTCAGGCTAATCAGCTTATCCCAACGCTGATGGGTGTTGGCGGAGCTAATGTGAAGGCAGATCCCAATCATGTTGCGATGATTGTTGATACAGGTATTTTGCTCGCGATTGTTCCGCTCATTATTTTGTACTTGCTTGTTCAACGTTACTTTGTAGAAAGCATTGAACGCACAGGAATTATCGGCTAGTTGGGCGCGAATTTCAGATGCTTATGAAGCAGGATGAATAGGAGACAGGAATGATGCGCGTAGCAGTGAGGAAACGTATGATTTTTGGAATTGGGGCAGTTGCAGGTGTCGCGATGCTATGCGCGACTGCCATCATAAGCGGCGTGGTCTTTGGAAAGAAGGAGGCTCCCATTACGATCTATGAAGCAGAGGATGGACAACTGACAGGTACAACAATCTCTCAAAGTGCGGAAGGGTTTTCTGGAGCTGGCTTCGTCACGAGTTTTACAGATGAGAGTGACATGCTGACCTTTACGGTTACGGCTAAGAAAGCCTCGCTTTACAGCGTTACGATCAGTTATCGTTCAACTAGCGGCGACAAGGTAGCGGATCTTGCCTTGAACGGAAACCCTGCTGGACAGTTTTCACTCGCAGCAAGCAGTCTGTTTGCAGAGGTGCCTGTAGGCAAAATGTGGCTGAACGAGGGAGAGAACACAATCAGCCTGAAACGGGGCTGGGGCTATTATGATATTGATTATCTGAAGCTGCAGAAAACGAAGGCTTCCCCAAGACATGAAGTTTCTGATAAGCTCGTCAATCCTAATGCGAACGCGGAAGCAAAATCGTTGATGAAGTACTTGGCTAAATCCTATGGCAAAGAGATGATTTCTGGGCAACAGGGACTGGACAATGCGGATTGGCTCTTTAAGGTTACGGGGAAAAAACCAGCGATAGTTGGCTTCGATCTGATCGAATATACGCCTTCAAGAGTGGAGCATGGCTCGCAATCCTATGAAATTGAGAGTGCTATGAACTGGCATAAGCAAGGCGGAATTGTGACCTTCCTCTGGCACTGGAATGCGCCTAAGGGGCTAATGGATGAGCCAGGCAAGGAGTGGTGGAGAGGATTTTATACCGACTCAGTTACCTTCGATCTCGAATATGCTTTAGCTCATCCGGAATCAGAGGATTATAAGCTTTTGCTTCGGGATATGGATGTCATCGCAGAGCATCTAAGCAGATTGCAGGATAAAGGGATCCCCGTATTGTTCCGACCCTTGCATGAGGCTGAAGGCGGCTGGTTCTGGTGGGGAGCGAAGGGACCGGAACCTGCTAAGCAGCTTTATCGTATCCTATATGACAGACTCGTCAATACGCATAAGCTGAACAATCTCATTTGGATATGGAATTCAGAGTCGCCGGATTGGTATCCGGGAGATGATGTCGTCGATATTATTAGCGTAGACAGCTATCCTGAAGCAGGCGATCATAGTCCGGTAAGCAATCGCTACGATAGCTTAGCCGCACTCGTGAAAAACAAGAAAATAGTTGCTCTAACTGAAAATGGTTCCATTCCAGATCCTGATTTGATGGTGCAATACGGTGCAAACTGGGGATGGTTCAGTACATGGACTGGTGAATTTTTAATCGATGGCAAGCATAATGATGAGACATTCCTCAATCATGTGTTTAATCACAAGAATGTTGTCACACTAGATGAGCTTCCTAATCTCTAT
The DNA here is from genome assembly GCF_056269295.1 of Paenibacillus sp. J31P13. NCBI lineage: Bacteria > Bacillati > Bacillota > Bacilli > Caryophanales > Paenibacillaceae > Paenibacillus > Paenibacillus sp. J31P13. The sequence goes on along the minus strand of NZ_JBWDNR010000011.1, from coordinate 12,765 downwards.
GGAGGAGATAAAGGGAACGAATAAGCAGTAAATAAAGAGCGGTAAGAGAACTTATTTTCATACTACTAACGATAACGGTTTGCCGCGCAAGCCTTTTGGGAGGATACAATGAGAGAAACGAAGCTGGTACTAGATAACTGGAAGTTCAAAGCCTGTGAAGAGAAGGTATGGATGAGTGCCGTTGTGCCGGGGTGCGTGCATACGGATTTGCTGCGCAATGGTGTTATTAAAGATCCATTTTATGCGACAAATGAGCATGATTTGCAGTGGATTGACAAAATAAACTGGGAATATGAAACCAGCTTTCACGTGTCAGAGAGCCTATTAAACGAGTCAGCATTAGAGCTTGTATTCGACGGCTTGGATACATATGCTGACGTTTATTTGAATGGCAAACATGTGCTATCTGCTGACAATATGTTTCGAGAGTGGAAATCGGATGTGAAAGCTATTGTACAAGAGGGAGCTAATCATCTATTGATACGCTTCCGATCACCGATTCAAGAGGATCTGCCCAAAATCGAAAAGCTAGGCTATAATTTGCCGGCGTCGAATGATCAATCAGAGCTCGGCGGACTTGGTGATCAGAAGATTAGTATATTTGCCAGAAAAGCACCCTATCACTATGGTTGGGATTGGGGCCCGCGTTTCGTTACGAGCGGAATTTGGCGTGAGGCCAGATTAGAAGGCTGGTCACAGAGCAAAATAACGGATGTTTACATCCAGCAAAATAAGGTCTCTGCATCTGAAGCCTTTCTTACAGCTACCGTTGAAATTGAATCCGAACAGGCATGGAACGGGTTGCTGCGAATCGGTACAGAGAATCAAATTTGGGAGCAAACGGTAAGTTTGAATCCAGGTTCGAATGTCATTGAGCTGCCTATTCATATGAACCAGCCGAAGCTATGGTGGAGCAGAGGATTAGGAGATGCTCACCTGTATGTCTTCACTGCAGAACTGATTCGAAATGATCTAACGCTCGCCTCAAAAACGGTACGAACAGGTTTGCGCTCCATCAAACTAGTTAGAGATAAAGATGCTGCGGGAGCTAGCTTTTATTTTGAATTAAATGGTGTCCCCGTGTTCGCAAAAGGTGCGAATCATATTCCCAATGATAGTTTTATTACCGACGTGACGGATGAAAGATACCGGCATGAGATCGTAACGGCGGTGGAGTCTAACATGAATATGCTGCGAGTTTGGGGAGGCGGTATTTATGAGCAGTCCGTCTTCTATGAGCTATGCGACGAATATGGTTTATTAGTTTGGCAGGACTTTATGTTTGCCTGCAGCATGTACCCGGGTGACGAAGCCTTCCTGAATAATGTTCGTATGGAAGCGGAGGAGAATGTTAAGCGCCTCCGCAATCATCCATCAATTGTATTGTGGTGCGGAAACAATGAGATAGACTCTGCTTGGGCTCAGTATGATGAGAATGGTGGATGGGGCTGGAAGAAGGATTACACCAAGGAGCAACGAGACGTAATTTGGAATGATTATGTGAGGATCTTCCACCAGATCCTCCCTAAAGCCGTTGAGACTTTTGCACCAGGAACGGAATATTGGCCATCCTCACCGCTTATATCACTTTCAGAAGATGAGAATCAGCATGCGCATCCATTATCCACAGAGGGCGATGTGCATTACTGGGGTGTATGGCATGCGGTTGAGCCCTTTGAGAACTATAATTTGAAAATTGGACGCTTTATGAGTGAGTACGGCTTCCAGTCATTCCCTGAATATGATACGGTGATGACCTTTGCTCAGGAAGAGGACTTGGCGCTCCAATCGAAAGTCATGCGAGCTCACCAGAAGAATGGTGATGGCAATCGATTAATTAAGGAATACATGGATATTTATATGAGCGAGCCTAAGGATTTTCCTTCTTTCCTTTATATGAGCCAAGTGCTTCAAGCTGAGGCGATGAAGATGGCAATTGAGGCGCATCGCCGCAAAATGCCTTATTGTATGGGCACGCTTTATTGGCAAATGAACGATTGCTGGCCAGTCGCATCATGGTCGGGCATGGACTACTATGGCAAATGGAAAGCGATGCAGTATTTCGCGAAAAACAGCTTTGCCGATACGATGCTATCTTTCGATCGGACGGATAACGGAACTGCAAATATATTTGTAGTTACAGATAAGTTGTCTTCTTTAGCTGGTGAACTGCGCGTGACACTGTATGATTTTACGGGCATGAAGCTAAAAGAGGTATCCATCCCAGTTGCTGTAGAGGGGAATAGCTCGACTATCGTCTTTACGCTTAATGAACAAGAGTGGTTAATGGGCAGCGATGTAGGTAGTGTTGTGTTGTATGCTGAGCTCACGAATGCGGGTCAGCTTGTTGACAGTAAGAGTATGTATTTCGTTAACGTGAAGGATCAGAAGCTTTCCGCTGGTACGATTCAGATAAAAGAGGTTGAAGGAAGCGGTGGAACGAAATTTTCACTTGAGACGGATGTACTTGTGAAGCAGGTTTGGCTTACAGGTGAAAATGAGGGCATGTTCTCTGATAACTTCTTCGATCTTATTCCCGGTGTAGCGAAGACGGTAGAATATCGTTTGCGGGCTAGCGGTGAACCGATGAGCAAGTCAGCTCAGGCAGGTAAGGTTACAGCTCGCTCCATGTTCGATTTTCTTGCAAATGTGAAAGTGGAGATTAACTAAATAAAAAGAAACCGCTGATGACGACGAGGGTCATTCGGCGGTTTTTTTTGTCTGAATGGATGAGGGATGCAACATCTATCATTGGAACGCGTCTAAAAAGAGGGGTGGTACAATGAAAAGGTTGTCTAAAATGGTAGTTGGACTTGCCATTTGCATAGCACTGCTATTCGCAGGACATCAGTCAGCACAGGCGCTGGACTTTGCTGTTTATCCGCTCGATGAGCTGTCTGAGCTATCAGATACAATTCTTACCGGCACAGTAATGAGCAGCAAAAAGACGGAGGATAACAAGCTCATTTACAAAGTTAAAGTGGATGGGGTCTTTAAAGGTGAACCGACTAAAGGGAATACGTTATCCGTGAAAGTACTGCAGTGGTCCGATGAAGGGAAGCTGGAGAAGGGTGCGCGATATCTTTTTCTTCTGATTAAGGACGAGAATGCGGGAGTTGGTAGGGAGCTTTATGAAATCACTGGCGTCCATCAGGGCTTTATTCTCTTAAAGGATGGATCGACAACTTCAAGATTTTATTCAACGGCTGATGTGGAGAAGCTGCTGCAAAAGCTTGAAGTAGATTCAAGTATCGTAATCAACTCTCCCAAGGCAACAGATGCGACTAAGAACCTCGTAGAGAGTGTTCAGAAGGAAATAGAGACTCAAGGTAAGGATGACCGTCTTATTATTGGAGCTGTTATTCTTTGTGTATGTATGGCTTTATATCTTATTTTCCGCTTTAAACGGGGGGGAAATGGGAAATGAAAAAAAGGACCCTTCATTCGAGAAATTAATCGAATGAAGGGTCCTTTTAGTTAGAGAGAAAAGTGAATTAACGTAGATTAGGAATATTCACTTCTGGGTTAACGTCAGCCTCATACTGAATGCCATCGGTTTCGAAGCCGAACAGCTGGAAAAATTCGCGGCGGTAGCCTTCCAGGTCAGAAAGCTCGTACACGTTCTCCGTTGTCAGCTTAGCCCAAGTCTCAGCAACCTCTGCTTGGATTTCTGGTCTCATTTCCCAATCATCGACACGGATAAGTCCACGCTCATCAACAAGCGTTTCTTGTTTTCCGTAAAGACGTTCAGAGAACAGTCGATACATTTGCTCGATACAGCCTTCGTGGATGCCTTTTTCTTTCATCACTTTGTATAGTGCGGAAATATAAAGCGGAACAACTGGAATGGCAGAGCTTGATTGTGTAACAAGTGCTTTGTTGACTGAAACAAATGCGCGTCCGCCTGTTGCGCCAAGCTGTGAATGAAGATTTTTGGCAGTAGCTTCAAGGTCGTTTTTGGCAGCGCCAATTGTACCTTCACGGTAAACAGCATGAGTAATTTCAGGTCCGATATAGGAATAAGCAACGGTTGTTGCGCCTTCTGCTAGTGCGCCAGCAGCTTGCAGCTCATCGATCCACATTTGCCAGTCTTCGCCGCCCATTACTGCAATCGTCTGACGAAGCTCGTCCTCTGTAGCTGGCTCGATTGTTGCTTGTGTAACGTCCCCGGTGTGGAAGTTTACGGTTTTGTTTGAATATGTGCCGCCTAGCGGTTTAATTACGGATGAGAAGGTTTCGCCTGTCTTAGGATGAGTACGGCGCGGTGAAGCTACGCTATAAACAACAAGATCAATGGTTCCAAGCTCAGTGCGAATCAGATCAATCGTTTTGGCTTTGATTTCATCAGAGAAAGCGTCGCCTACGATACTGAAAGATTTGCGGCCAGCAGCAGCAGCGGCTTCTTCAAAAGCAGCAGAATTGTACCAGCCTGCGGATGCCGTACGTGCTCCTTCAGCTGCTTTGTCGAAGTAAACACCAATTGTGTTAGCGCCAGCACCGAATGAAGATACGATGCGTGAAGCAAGTCCATAACCTGTAGAAGCACCGATTACGAGGACATTACGCGGTCCTTCAATGGATGGTTGTGCATTTACATAATCAATTTGACGTTGTACTTGGCTAGCGCAGCCCTCGGGATGAGCAGTCGTGCAAATAAAACCACGTGTTTTCGGTTGAATAATCATATTAGAATATTCCTTTCTATTATGGAATCTGCTTGTATTTCATTATGTAGCATGAGAACTCTTATCCCATTTTACCGACTTTTACAGCTAAAGGGAAGTTCCGTACGGGGTAATAGAGCATTATTTAATTAAAATATTCGTTTGAGCGTACGATCTAGCAAGTTTGCATATATATCTGCTTTGATTTTCAAAAATCTTAAATAAAAAAACCGTCTATTTTGAAAATGGACGGTTAATTTTTTTTGCGGTCTGATGTGGATTAAGATTTATTTAGGAGCCTGCGCACACGTTCGGGGTAATCGGATATGATCCCTTGCACACCGTAAGAGATGGCTAGTTGTATGCTATCCTCATCGTTCACAGTCCATGTATAGATTATGCAGCCCTTCTCAAGTGCAGCGGCAGCATCTTCTACATCCAGCCAGCCCATGTTTGGATGTAATGAATACGGTTCGAAGCCAGCAACTTCTGGCAGTTTCCAATGATGTGCGGTACGAAGATGATAAAGAAGACCAACTTTAATGCTTGGCTCAATTAACTTAAGAGACGCTAAACCTTTGTGGTCGAATGAAGAGACAACAACCGTTTCTAATCGATTTGTTTTATGTAATAATGCGACGAGCGTTTCTTCCATGCCAGATCCGATTCCGCCTTTCATCTCCACATTGATTATGATGTGGGGAGGAGCAAGCTGGAATACTTCCTCTAGCGTTGGAACACGCTCTCCAGCAAAGGCTGAATTGAATTTTCCACCAACGTCCAAGCGTCGAAGCTCTTCTAAACTCATTTCCTTAACTTTTCCTTTTCCATCCGATGTTCGATCTACTGTGCTATCATGAATGACGACAATTTCCCCATCCTTGGAGAGGTGAACATCTAACTCAAAGCCATCGCAGCCCTGATCAAGTGCAAGTTTAAATGCCGCAATTGTATTTTCCGGTGCTTCTCCTGAAGCACCTCTATGCGCTAATACTAAAGGACGTTGGTTTATCATACGATAATCGCTCCTTGACATTAGGTCTGGGTAATTATGATTAACAGTGTATTCTTGGCTATTACAGCTGTCAAGAGTGAAAGTTGTAAGAATTAATTAATCAAATGCGACAGAATAAAAATCAAAATCAAAGTAAATACAGGCATGACGTAATTTTGAAAAATAAAATTATTAAAAAGAGGAATTTCAATTAGAATAGCGAAAATTAGTGACAGACATGACTTGAGAGAGTCTACACTGCGTAAATGTAAGGAGGTGGGCAATATGTTCAGCTATTATTTTCGTCGAAACGCTTATGTATAAAGCAGGAGAGACATGATGGATCGGTAAAAAGGCGGCGTACAACTCATTAATCCTACATTTATCAAATATTAATACATCAATTTGATTAATAAATTAAAAGGAGTAATATCCGAGTTCCCAATTCCCTTTTACCCTTCTAAAGGGAGGAGGAGGCAATCACAATTATTGGTTTCAATAGGTCTGCAGATAGGATAAAGGATGATCAATGACAAGAGGAGATGAAAGGTCCATGGTAGCGAAAAAATGGAAATATCAGTTATCTATTTTTTTAACAGCAACTATGCTAAGCGTTTCTTTACTTCCTACTGGTTATGCAGCATCAAACACATTCGGAATACAGAGCTCGAACACCGCCCCAGCACTGCTTATAACAGAGCTCGTCCCTGATTCTACAAATGTCGGCAACGAGGATGCATACGAGTATGTGGAAGTATACAACAATACAAATCAACCGATTGACTTTGGAGATTATATGGTCGTCTACCGGTACCCGGGGGAATCAAATGATCTGCACTGGAGGCCCTCTGTTGCTGTTGTCATACCGCCTCAGCAGACACTAGTGCTTTGGGGAAAGACATCCGAAAATGTTTCAAACAGTACAGTCGCTGATTTTAATGCGAACTACGGGACAAATCTTATTGAGAACGTGAACATAGTCCGCATCCCAAGCGGGATGAATGATCTCCGTGAACGTACGATTGCGGTAGCGACCAGCACAGGGCAAGACATTGTGAAAGCCAGCTACAACAAAGGAGTCATCGATACGAAGCCAGATATGGGCATCATTTATACAACCCCAGACCCAAATACGAATGAGATGAAGCTGCTCAGTTCGACCAAAGTACGAGCTACACCAGGCAGTCTTGAGCCCGGACAAGTACCGGTTGAGCCTGTGATTCTTTATCCAGATCAGGTGCCGCCGACAATAGAAGATCTAACAAGCACCTCGACACCCGATCTAACGAAGCCGATCGTATTTACTGCAGAAGCCAGCGATGACCAATTGTTGAAGACAGTGACGCTCCATTATAGAACGTCTGGGGAACAAAATTTTGAATCAGCCCATATTGCCAGAGGGAATGATGGCTTATTCCATTATTCTCTTCCTTTCACAGAATGGTATGGCAGCACAGCAATAGATTATTTCTTTCGATCATCTGACGGAACAAATATGACGGAGACAAGTACTGCTCAGCTTTCATTGCTGGGAGAACCGAACGTCCCCCTATTGAATGTGAAAGATGCTGATGTGTTGTCAGGCGAGAGGATCATTATCGGATCGGGTAATGGCATTGCATCGGAGGAATTAACTCTATCGATAGAAGGAGCAAGTTCAAAAATGGGACTTGCAGAAACGGCTTATCTTACTTTTGAGGCCCATGACATTAATGCCGGACAGAACGCGATCACGGTAAATGGTGAGATTGTGCAAATCATACCCTATCAAACGTTTGATTATACAACAGTTACCGTGCCGATGAGCCCAGATTTATTTAAATACGGGCAGACGAATACGATTTCCGTTCAGGCAGGCTCAACCAAACGGCCTTATTACGAGGATGTCCCTGAGGCGGATCTGGATGATTTCAACATTCGTAATGTAAGACTAGTATTTGGTGACGGTACAGAGGTTAGAGATCCGCAATATGGGCCTGAGACTAATTTTGACATGGGGGATAACGGTCGCTTTTTGCCGATTGTCCATTTCAACTTCGATATTCCGGAAAACCAATGGATAGAGAAATCAGGTGTGGATAAGGCATTAGATAAGCCGTCCTATTTCGTTTTTGAGGCTAATGGAATAGACAATGGGCAGAGTGCTGTGACATTTGGCCGTGAGGTTTTGGGTATCATTCCGTTAAAAACGACCAACTATACGACGGTGGTCATCCCTGTAAATCCGGAGCTGTTCCGTTCCACATCGCCGAACCGCATCGCGATCCGGGCAGGCTCCGTGAGCAAACCGTATTATGAGCATGCACCGGAGGGCGGGCTTGACGACTTTGATATTCGTAATGTGCGACTTATTCTAGCAGATGGTACAGAGCTGCGTGATCCACAGTACGCGAGCCCAACGTTAAATTTTGATATGGGTGATAACGGTCGGTTTTTGCCAATCGTGTATTTCGAATTCACCATACCGGAAAATAAATGGAATGCAGTTTCATATCATTGGAACACAGCTGCAGCTGCTGATGGTCCTCATCTAGTTACCCTTACAGCTGAGAGCGGTCAAAGTGATGTCGCCCATGTTCTTGTGGACAACAATGGTCCCATCATTCATACCAATATAGAGGAAGGGAGAGCTTACAAGGGTGATTTCACAATTGAGGTGCAGGCAAACGATGCCGTATCTCAAATCTCATCGCTCGCTGTGACATTGGACGGAAAGGCCATTCAAACTCCATTTGCTGCTTCTTCTGCAGGTTTAAGAGCGGGAGAACATAAGCTGTATATGAAAGCAAAGGATAATGTGGGACAAGTCACTGAGAAAACCATTCATTTCGTGACGGTTGAGGAGCACCCAAACAAGCCGGTTCTGCTAGCTCCGGCGGATGGTATGACCGATGTTGAACCGGTAGCTGAACTGCAGGCGAGGGTGGAAGATCCTACAGGCGATCCGATGCAGGTTACCTTCTATCGAGGGGAACGGATTAACTCCGTAAGCCAAGCCGTAAAAGCTTATTCCAATGCTGTAGACAGAGAGCCTCCTCTTACAATAGCTTCTTCAGGAGATTTACTTCTTTCTGAAGAAGAGAAAGCAAGGCTTGCTGCTTCTGATAATGAATATGTGACGACGGATTCGACTGAGCAGTTTCCTTACCAACGATTCGAGGTGGAGGTTGGTGAGTCTGTCGGAGCTAGTGATCGTATTGAGCTTTACTGGGAAGGGCACTCTCTAGAGGGTAGGAAGGTAAGTCTATATGCATGGAATTACTTACTTGGTGAATGGAAATCGCTGGCATCGATGATCGCTCCTTCGGAGGAGGATTTTACGCTGTCCGGGTCTGTGATTGCGGCAGACTATGCTAAAGACGGATTCGTTCAAGTACTTGTTCAAGACCTGATACCAGGTCCGGATGATTATGATTTTACGTTTGTAGCTATGCCGGATACGCAACTTTATGCTGAAATTATTCCGGAATATTTCCAGTCTCAGGTGGAATGGATTCGCGACAATAAGGAAGCAATGAATATTCGCTACGTCGCGCATGTTGGAGATATTATCAATTTCGCTGCTAACACGGATCAGTGGGACCGGGCGGACAAGTATATGAAAGTGCTCGAGGATGCTGAGATTCCTTATGGGGTAGTGGCCGGAAACCATGATGTATTCGACGGGGGCGCTAACTCAGAACCAGACTATTCTATGTTTTCCAAGTATTTTGGTGAAGATCGTTTTAAGAATCAGCCAAGTTATGGTGAGTCTTATAAAGATAATCGTGGCCATTATGATTTGATTTCGGCAAATGGTAATGACTTTATATTCGTATATATGGGCTGGGGCGTAAATGATGAGGACATGGCTTGGATGAATCAGGTGTTGCAGCAATTTCCTGAACGAAAAGCTGTACTTGTGTTTCACGAATATTTAACGAATAGCGCAGCCCGCTCGACTACGGGAGATATGTTATTCAATGGAGTAGTCGTGCCGAACCCGAATGTCATAATGGTCATCAGCGGCCATTACACCGGTAGCGCAGTAAAAACAGACGCTATTGATGACGACAAGGATGGCGTGGCTGATCGCAATGTCTATCAAATGCTTAACGATTATCAAGGTATCGAGGGCGGAGTGACTGGCGGTTCCGGTTATTTGAAGTTGTTCCATTTTGATACGGAAACGAATCAGGTGTACGTTAACACGTATTCGCCGGTTTATGACGACTATAATTTCTACGCGCCGGAGAAAGATGAATGGACACTGCAAATGGATCTTGCACCACGAGTGAAACGAGTGGCTACCGATATGATGGAGGTTCGAATATATTCGAGCGAGGTGATCGGCAGCCCGGTGCAGAGCGAGAGTGGTGACATCGCTCAGACTATATGGAGCGGACTTGAAGGAGACAAAACTTATTATTGGTATGCAGTGGCAGAGGATTCATTCGGCGGCCGCACTGCATCAGAGCTGTCGAGCTTTCACACCCAAATAAGCCTACCTGCACTTCAAAGTATGCTTAATCAACGGATTGCTTCAGGTGAAGTGAAGAGTCCGCTTTCCAAACAATTGGGTAATTCATTAGAGCAAGCCGAACATCACAGGGAAAAAAACCACTATGATCAAGCAGTGAAAAAGCTGGAGGATTTCCTTAAGCATCTGCAGAATGAAAAACTAACGTCATCGATATCGGAAGAGGCCAAGCTTCTACTCCAGCAAAAGGCACAAAAGCTGATTCAACTGTGGAGCAGCCAGCTGACAAATCTATAAGATCACAAAAACCTCCAAGCCGACTTACCCGGTTTGGAGGTTTTTTAACTGATCTTTTGAAACTTATAAAGATAATGCTTCCAATGGAATTTCGAAGACATTCTTAAGCACAAGGCCGGCAGCGAGAAGTGTTTCATCGGGCATATTCTCCATATGTACGATTTGTACACCGCGGCTCGTTAAAGGTACATTGTTGATTATAGTCTCTTTGAGTTTTGTAACCATGTCATCACCCAAGGCGTTTAAAACCTTGCCTGTCAGCAGTACGCGATCAGGATTCAGAAAGGTCACTAAATTGCTGATGGAGAGGGCCATAGCTTCACTCATAATCCCGTGCAAGCGGACCATTGTCTCATCGCCCGAGAGGACTCCTGCTTTAAAAACTTCTAACGTATACCCGGTATTTACTGCGAGCCCGCTTGATGACAACAGAGTTGTTAAGCAGCCCTTGCCTCTGCAATGACATAAATAAGCATCCGTTCCAGTAAACCCTTTGTAATGTCCGAATTCGCCAGCAACGAAGGTTGAACCGGATATGAGCCGCTTATCCGAGAATATCGCTCCGCCGATTCCGTAATCGAATTTTAATATTATATTGTCTGTGGAATCACTGAGGCATCCATTCATATTTTCATTGACAGCGAGTAGATTAACATCGTTCTCAATATAGACGGGCAGATCATATTTTTCCTCGAGCAATGATTTGAGCGGAATTTTATGAAAGCCAATTCCAGGTGTGCGCAGCAGTATGCCCAGCCTTGAATCCACCAAACCTTGCACGCTGATTCCGATCCCTTTTGTCTTTGAAATATCGGGAACCTGCAGAAGGAGCTCATCAATAACCCCTTGTAATAGAAGGAGTAGGTTTTCAGGGTCCCCATACATATCAAAGCGGCGTTCTGTAGAAGAGATTCGTTCGTTGCGAAAGTTATAGACGCATCCACGAATATATTTGCCAGCCACCTCGATGCCAATCGCATAATATCTGGAGCTGTTCACTGAGAGAGAAACTCTCTTTCTGCCGCTCCCTGCTTCCAAGGGCATATGCTCGCCTTCAGAAATAAGGCCATCTTGAAGCAGACGATTAACAATATTGGTAACAGTTTGTTGACTCAATCCTGTTATTTTCGCAAGCTCAACGCGTGAAATCGAGCCCTCAGAAAAGATTAAATAAAGTACCTTTTGTTGATTAAGAGATTTCAGCAGCATGTGGCTTGTATTTTTTGAAGGGTGCAAGACTATGACCTCGCTTTGTAAGAAATTTGTTGACATAGATTAAGAATAGTGTAATATTTTAATAAAAGCAATTGATTTATTAATATTGATTAATTTTAAAGGAATGTGAATGACAGATGTGGATTTTGTGGTTTGTTTTTTCAATCATCGTTGTTTTGCTCTTCATCCCATTGGTATTTGTTTGTTGGATACATACGGCAAGCCTGCGACACGACAGCGCCGACGCTCTCATTGTACTTGGTTATCGTTCTAATGATGGTTCCATTCATCCACTGCTTAAAGAACGGCTCGATACGGCTATCCAACTTTTTCGCCAGCATGAATACTCATATATGGTGCTATCCGGCGGAGCGGTTGGATCCGATCGACCGGAGGCAGAGCTTATGCGAGAATTTATCGTCCAGCAGGGCATTGCCGAAGACAGATTAATTTTGGAAATGCAGTCCCGCAATACGGTGCAAAATGTAGTCAATTGTAGAGAACTTCTCCGCCACCGAGGGCTCAGCTCATGTGTTCTTGTCTCCAATTCGTTTCATATTCGACGAATGAGATTCATTATGAAGAAGCTGAATTTTCCGGCCATGTTTTATGCGAAGCGGGATATGAGCAGCATTTTGAAGATTCAGCTGCGATTAACCTTTTCGGAGATTCAAGCATTTCGGTTAACACTGCCATGGATTAAGAAAGCACTTGAGACACAAATATCTTTAGAAGAGCAAAAATGAACGCAATGCGATCAGTAAACAAATTTTGAAGATGATAGCATTGCGTCTTCTTCTACAAGTGATGTAAGCGGATACAATAATGTTTGTTGGTGAAAATCCTTTGGGAGGTGGGGCTTGGCGGGTGAGAGAGCCTTGTGTCAGTTTTAAGGGGACAGAGATGATAGACATCCAATTTTATTAGATTCAACGAGAGGATGATTATGAATTGAAGAAGAACTGGGGTAAGTTTCTGACGATCGGATTAACGACGATGATGACATTTACGATACTCGCAGCCTGCAGCGGTAACAACAGCAGCAATGACAAAACAGAGGGTACAACACCTGCGGGCAGTACGCCGCCAGCGGAAGTCGAGGTTTATGAAAATGGATTGCCAAAGGATGAGAAGAT
>NZ_JBWDNR010000012.1:0-119311 GCF_056269295.1 Paenibacillus sp. J31P13 | reverse complement strand
GTAGTAACCGGAGTTGTAGATGGTGGAATGTACAAGGATAAAGTAACGGTCAGCTTCGATGAAGGAACGGCGAAGTTGAACGGAGATGTATTTACAAGCGGTACGGAAGTTATTCAGGATGGCTCGTACAAGCTCGTCGTAACGGACGCAGCAGGAAATGTAACGACGGTGAACTTTGTAATCGATAAGGTAGCACCAATCGTAACCGGAGTAACCGAAGGTGGAATGTATAAGGATAAAGTCACGGTCAGCTTCGACAAAGGAATAGCGAAGTTGAACGGAGATCCTTTTACAAGCGGTACGGAAGTTAATCAGGATGGCTCGTACAAGCTAATCGTAACGGATACAGCAGGAAATGTAACAACAGTGAACTTTGTTATTGATAAGGTAGCACCGATCGTAACCGGAGTTGCGGATGGTGGAGTGTACAAGGATAAAGTGACAGTTAGCTTTAATGAAGGAACAGCAACATTGAATGGAACTGCTTTTACAAGCGGTATGGACGTTAATCAGGATGGCTCGTACAAGCTAATCGTAACGGATGTAGCGGGTAATGCCACTACGATTGAATTCCTAGTGGATACCACTGCGCCAATGGGTACATTAATCATTCAAGCTGGTTCGGAATGGACAAATGTTGTGGATACAACCCTAACGCTTACTAGCGATGATAGTAGTAAAGGAAGTGGCGTTGTCGAAATGCGCTTCTCGAGCAATGGGACGGATTGGAGCAGTTGGGAGCCATCCGCTGCAACGAAGGCATGGAGCTTAGGAACGGGCGACGGGGGGAAATCGGTATTCGTACAGTTTAAAGACAAGGCAGGCAATGTAAGTCATTCCATTATTCAAGATAAAATAAAACTTGATCAGACGATACCAACAGGAATGATTACCATAAATAGCGGAGCTGCTGCAACGAGTAGTAAGGAAGTGAAACTAACTCTAACTTCTTCGGATGGCGATGGTAGTGGTGTTACTGAAATGCGGTTTTCTGCGGATAAGTTGACATGGTCAGTTTGGGAGAACGTATTGCTCACCAAAAGTTGGATTATGGATGGAGGTTATGGAACTAAGCAGTTATACGTTCAATACCGAGATGCAGCAGGTAATAGTAGTGTGGCAAATGCAGCATCTATCGAATACCAAGCAAGCAACGGTGGTTCCAACAATGGAAGTGGTAATACAGAATCAAATTCAGATATCACAATTAGTATAGGGAACAAGTCAGAACAAATGGTTAAGACAACTGTAATGACAATAGAAGGTAAAAAAGTAACGACGGTGATCTTTGAGGAAGCTCAGCTTAAAGAGCTATTGAAGGGAGCAGGCGATAAACCTGTTATTACGATTACGGTTCATAATCAATCTGATATAGTGAATTGGGAAATAAATGCTGAGCTTCTTTCAGCCTTTGAAAGCAATAACGCTATTATTCAACTAATGTCTGAAAACGCATCTTATAGCTTTCCAATGGATCAAGTTCATAGTGATGAATGGCTTAAACAATTCGGCTCTAATGCTTCACTGAAGGATATTACTCTCAAAATGGAAATCATTCATGCTCCTAACTCAGAATTTGTTTATAAGGATATGGGTAACGGACAAATTACACTTATCGCTCCGCCAGTAAGATTTTCAGTGAAAGCGTATTTTGGGAGCAAGGAAATAGAGCTGAATCAATTTGATACTTTTGTGGAGAGACGTATCGCATTGCCTGAAGGAATAGATCCTAAGCGTATTACGACGGGAGTTAAGTTGATTTCGGACGGATCGCTCATTCATATTCCTACTAAGGTAATAGAAGAAGATGGACGTTATTACGCTGTCCTCAGCAGCATGACTAACAGCATGTACGGTCTCATTTATCATCAAAAATCATTTAGCGATGTTGCGACACATTGGGCCAAAACAAGCATCAATGACTTGGCATCAAGACTTATTATTAATGGTGCTGACGAGCAGCGGTTTTTACCGAATAACGAAATAACTCGAGCAGAATTCACAGCCATAATCATAAGGGCATTAGGCTTAAGCTCTGCTTCCAAATCCAAAAGCTTTACAGATATATCAGAAAAGGATTGGTATCATTCAGCAGCTCAAATCGGGTATTCGTACGGATTGGTTGATGGATACAGTGATGGCTCATTCAAGCCTAACGAAAAGATTACTAGACAGGAAGCAATGGTTATTCTATCGAGAGCAATGAAGCTGGCAGATTTGTATAATGAGCTTGGCAATGTACAGCAGCAAAATCTACTTAATGGTTTTAAAGACAACACAAAAATAGCTGCATGGGCTCGTCAAGCCGCGGCATTAACGATTCAATTCGGTGTTGTTGGCGGATATAATGGGGAGTTGCTGCCTCAGAAAAATATTACTAGGGCAGAAACAGCCGCTATTATCCAAAGGCTGCTTCAAAAAGCTGAATTCATTTAAGCATTAAATAAAGAGGCTGCGAATTCTGCAGCCTCTTTATCATTTTTATATACAATACAATCGGAATTGATTATATTAATATTTTTTGGAATAGTATTTCTTCAATATGAGCTTAACTAACAGGAAGAAAATTAAAGTCGCAGATAGTGTAAAGAATACCGTTTCATTAAAAAATCCAGATATAATGGCTGCTATAGCAAGGCAACTGGCAGTGAAAAAGAACACTGCTCCACCTACTTTGTCTCGAATTAATTTTGCTCGCTCATCATTCTCTTTAATATATAGCTCTTTTAGCTTTTGCTGATTTTTCATGGCTTTCCTATATTTGCCTATGGTTAGGAGTACCACCAATTGCACACCGATAAAAATCCCTGTCTGAAATCCATGAATGTAATCTGAAATATTTATGCTGCTCCCTGCGGTTACGAGCCCATATCTGCCAGTCAATACAATGAAAATTAAAGCGAATGAGTTGATTATTCCCATTTGAACGATTCTTTTTTGCAATGTTTTCTTAAACGTCTCCACCTATATCTCCTCCGCTTCTGAGAAATCAAATATCTCCTCGATGGACTTCCCAAAATATTTAGCAATTTTATAAGCTAAAACCAAAGATGCTGTGTATTTTTCACATTCCAAAGAAGTAATGGTTTGCCTGGTCACGCCCACTGCAAATGCAAGTTCCTCTTGAGATATTTTGTTTTTCTTGCGAAGTTCTTGAATTTTGGTCTTCAATTCATTACCTCCAAAATGCAAAGTTAACATTGCAAATTTAGTATAGTTCGCTTTGCAATTATTGCCAATATTGGTTTTACTCATGCCCAAGAAGGGCGAAGATGTTTTTTTATACAAAAAGGAGTCAGTCCAAATTTTATTTCCACTGTTTTCAGATCATTTCATGGTACAATACAGAATCAAGCCTATACTCACTCAACAAACATGCGGGGGATCAATGACTCTATGAATGCATCAAATCTATTACGTGGCTTTAATTTCTTTTATTTCGCATTGCTGGCTATGTTTATCTCCTTCCTTCCCGTCTATTTAGATATGCAGGGTTTACGTCCAGCGCAAATTGGATTCATCATCGGTACGGGAGGTTTTGTTACTCTGATTGCTCAGCCTCTATGGGGGATGATCAGTGATAAAACGAAGTCAATTCGTAAAATAATGCTATTGCTGATACTATGTTCAAGCATCGTTGGATATTTCCTATATGATTCTAGCAACTATCTACAGCTTATCCTTTTTGCAATGCTGCTTTATTTCTTTCTAATGCCGATCGATCCGCTAACCGAAAGTCTTAATTTTACGGTCTCTGAATCTGCGGGTACCAGCTATGGCTCTATTCGTACTTATGGCGCATTAGGTTATGCGGTAGCTGCACTGCTTACTGGTTATGTGATGTCATATTTCGGCGAAAATAGTTTAGCTATGCTCTTTGCTGGTATTGGCTTGATTTGTTTTCTAATCGCTTGGAAGATGCCCGATGGCCCCGTAACTGGAAAACCCGTTACGCTGAGCAGTCTCAAACATTTTATAAGTAATAAAGAGACACTCCTGTTTCTGCTGTTAGTGTTTACCTGTTCCATTCCTGCACGTATGAACGATACCTTCCTTGGTTTATATATTCGTGAGCTAGGTGGGAGCCCGGAATTGGTAGGGCAAGCCTTCTTCCTAGCAGCAGGCAGTGAAATTTTAGTATTTGCTCTAAGCTTCTGGTGGATGCGTAAAGGAAAAGAGCTGCTTATCATTACGATTTCGGCAGGGTTCTATTTCCTTCGTTTTTTCATCTCAGCCTGGATTACTGATCCGCATCTGCTCGCTTATTTACAAATTTTGCAGTTGTTAACCTTTCCAGTTTTCTACTCCGCGGCTATTCAATATCTGTATCGTATTGTTCCAACGGAATGGCGTGCTACAGGCCAAACGGTGCTGGCACTGCTCTTCTTTGGTATATCGGGGATTATAGCTTCCTATATTGGCGGAACCATATTCGGAAACTTTGGAGGCAATACTCTTTATTTGTCCATATCTGCTTTATCTTTTCTCGGTATGTTGTTTGGCTTAGTGCTTAATAGGGTGTATGGTAAAAGATAAAATAAGGGTTATTCTACAGGCGCTTGAAATAAGCTGCCTGTAGAATAACCCTTTTTCAATTGAAGCTAATGATTTTTTTTACTTTTGATTATCCTTTAATTCCTGTCGTTGCTATGCCTTCGGTGAAGTATCGTTGTCCGATTAGAAAAATGACTGTAGCTGGAATAACCATAATCATCGTGCCTGCCATAATCAAATGCATAGGGGATGTAAGGCTGCTTCGCAGCGTTGATAATCCTAGTGCTACTGTATACATATCCTGTTCATTTAAGTAGACGAGTTGATTTAAGAAATCATTCCATACTCCAACGAAGGTGAACAATAGAACAGCAACAAGGGCTGGTTTAACAAGTGGCAAAATGATTTGCGAGTAGATCGTGAAGTATCCGGCACCATCAATGACTGCTGACTCATCCAAGTCACGAGGGATCGTCAGTAAAAACTGCCGTAATAGAAAAATATTAAAAGCGCCGCCACCGAAGAATGCAGGTATAATGAGCGGCAGAAAGGTGTTCGTTAATCCAAGTTTCGACCAGCCGATGTAAGTCGGTACTAACGTCACGATACTTGGCAGCAATATCGTCATGATGACTAGTGTGAACCAGAAATTTTTTAGAGGAAATTCAATACGTGAAAACCCGAAAGCAGCCAAGCTGCTCGTAAGACCAACTCCAATTAATACGGGCACGATAATAATAAATGTGTTGCTGATATATTTTAGGAAATCCACCCGATTGAGTACTTCCGTATAATTCTCCCACCTGAAAATATCCGGAAATAGGATTGGAGGGTACGACATAATCTCTCCGAAGTCGAGCAGAGAAGAGCGAAGAATCCAGTATATCGGAAAAATAAAGATAAACGCTAAAAAAGTTAGAAAAAAGTAATTAACTATTTGACCTCGAACACGATAATTCATCCTTTGCTGCCCCCCTCGTAGTGCACCCAAGCAGACGAGAGCTTAAAGAGCAAATAGGTGAAAAATCCAACGATGACGAAGAGTACCATAGCCAGCGCACAAGCATATCCCATGTTCTGATGTTTGAAAGCTTCTCGATAGATTAGGAAGGCATAAAATAGTGCGGAATCATCCGGGCCCCCGCCGCTGCGGCCAAGAACATAGGTCTGAGTGAATGCGGTCAGCGAGTTGATAAAGGCTAAAATAACATTATAGAAAATAACGGGTGAAACCAGTGGAATCGT
Organism: Paenibacillus sp. J31P13; assembly: GCF_056269295.1. Taxonomy (NCBI): domain Bacteria; kingdom Bacillati; phylum Bacillota; class Bacilli; order Caryophanales; family Paenibacillaceae; genus Paenibacillus; species Paenibacillus sp. J31P13. The sequence goes on along the minus strand of NZ_JBWDNR010000012.1, from coordinate 113,572 downwards.
TACGGACCATAGCTTCCTCCACCAACCGCCGCCATCTATTTCCACCGCCTCAAGTAGATGTCTAGGAACATCCTGCATGCTGGCCATGAAAATAATGATGACATTGCCAGCTCCCCAAACAGCAATAATAATCAAGGAAGGAATGACCGAGCCAGGTGCTCCAACCCAATATTGCTTATCGATTCCTAAAAATCCAAGTGCATAGTTGATAATTCCGAAGTCAACGTTGTACATCCAAACCCAGCAGATCGCACCAGCGAGAACAGGTATGACCGTTGGCAAATAGAAGGCTGCTCTAAAAAAGGCTTTTGCCTTTCCAGCAGAATTGAGCAGCATCGCGATAATAAAGCAAAAGAATACGATTGTGATTACGCTTCCGAGAGAATAGTAGGCAGTTACCTTTAATGATTTTACAAAAAAGTAATCCTCCATAAAGATTTTGCGGTAGTTTTCGAAACCTATCCATTCCTTCGGCGCTAATACGGTCCAATTCGTAAAGCTCAAATAAAGGCTGTAGAGCAGCGGAGCTAAGGTGAAAATGATAATGCCTAATATGGCAGGTAAAATGAATAAATATCCAGCCCAAATGCGCCGTCGTTTATGGCTTTTGTAGCTGGTATGTCGCTGGAGTGTGGGCATTCATTATGCCTCCTTAATGTTGGGGTGCGGGAAGGCTGCATTAAAGTGACAGCCTCCCTGCATGGAATACTCATAAATTACTCATGGATTAGCTTTGCCGCTGTCGAAGATTTCCTTCATTTTGGGATAGATGGCATCAATAGCTTCTTGTGCGGATTTCGTGCCGAGCCAGACGGGATCAAGCCCTGGATTCAGTACTTCACCTAGTCGGCTATACGTTGGCAGGAAGAACCAAGGCGTTGGATAAGTTGCTTCCAGTGCATAATCGATAACAGCAGTTTTGTATTCAGGCGGATGCACCGGTGTCGCTGTCCATTTCTTGATTAATTCTGGATCCGTATACCAGCTAAGCTCAGTCGGCATCCACACACCACTGTCAAAGTTAGCTTGATTTTGGTTCGGGTCCATCAACCATTTGTAAAGCTCTATCGCTTCATCAGGATGTTTCGCTGTATTATAGATGACGAGCGGTAATCCCGTATTCGTTGTAGCCGGTTTCTTGAAGATTGGCAGCACGCCAACGCCATTCCTCAATCCTTTTTCAACTTGGGGACCGATATTAACTAGCTCCCACTGACCGGAAGTAGCCATAGCAATCTTGCCTGATGCCAGCTTCTGACCAACGTCACCTGGTAAACCTTGTGCTTGAGCAGGGGTAGGAGAGACATACTCTTTTAAAGACAAATCTGCAACCTTCTGAATAGCTTCGATTGTCTCTGGCTTATTAATGAGCAGCTCTTTGCCGTCTTGGCTGACTTCGCCACCACCATTGCTAATGGCAAATGGAGTCCAGAAGAAATCCGCTGCATGGTTAACGTCAATCCCATATTGCACGATATTTCCTTTATCAAAACCGTCTTCATTCGGATGTTTACCGTTCTTATCAACTGTAAGCTTACGAGCAACCTCAAGCATTTGATCCCATGTCCATGCTTTTGATGTTTCAGCAGGTGGATATGGAATACCAGCATCGTCAAACAACTGCTTATTGTAATGAAGGATGATGATTTCATTGGCAACGCTGTAGCCTAACAGCTTGCCGTCTGGTGAAACGAATTTATTGCTCTCCATTTTGGCAGAAATGGTGCCGTCCTCATAGTATTTGGACATATCCATTAATATGCCGGATTCTGCCCATCTAAGCGCTTGGGCTTCATTCATTGCGCTAATATCAGGCAATGTTTTTGAAGCAGCCATTGCAGTTAGTTTAGATGGAAACTCATCTTCAGGGACGCTTTGATAATCAATCTTAATATTCGGATATACCTTCATAAAGGCGTCAAAGCTTTTTTGTTGTGATTTTCTTTCTTCATCTGGAGCCCAGTCCAAATACTTGAGTGTTACTATTTTTTCAGATTTGTTAGAGTCTGAATTTTTGTCGCTAGGACTTGTGGAATCACCGTTATTCTTAGAACTGCAGCCTGCGATTAAAGCGAGGATCGTGATCATGGCAATGCTCATTGCTAATCCTTTTTTTATTAATCTCACATAAACCCCTCCATCATTTATAATTCGTCGCCTTTCGGAAATGCCTATCATTTCTGAAAAAAACGGGTTGCTGTAGGTGATGGCTGCATTCCCAGAATGATTACTTCATCATCTTCCCTCCCTGAACAGAGTCAGAAGCTTATATCGTTGCACCTCATAGGGTTAAAACCGATGTTCTCTCACCCATACTCGCATCTCGCCAGCATCTCTATTTGCCCAAGCGAAATAGGGGATAAATTGGGCTGTCATATGATCCAGCTTTTCTTCAATATCCGCTTGGTATAGCAGGTCATTCCAGCCTTCCCCCCGAATACGGAGAGCTGGCACTTTAATGATTTGGATACCGTCGAGCAGGTCGGGGCGAAAGACGGAATCGCTTTTGCGATCCGGCCTAATAAGCAATTGATGCAGATGGTTTCCGTTGTCGGCCTCTTCCAAGCAATACACGAGTGGACCGCGTTGGAGCGCAACCATGCCTACCGTCTCACGGATAAGAGGGTTACCCCTCATAAAGTTAATTTTCACCGGCAATACAAGATGAATGATATCTTTAGAATCCCATTGACGATTGATGTGTATATAGCCATCTATCAATGAAGTTTCATCGATTACAAAAGGAATGCCATTGATTAGAAGCTCTGCAGTGTCACACCATTCCGGTAATCTCATCGCAAAGGTAAACCTTAAAGACTGATTCATTTTGAACTCAAAACGAATCTTGCCTTCCCAAGGGAGTTCGGACTGCTGAATTATCTGAACCTTCTGACCAAATAGCTCTAGTTCTATTTGGCTTCCGATATATAAGTGAGTGTACAGCGTCGCTCCCTTGAACGAGTAAATGTATGATCCAAGAGAAGCAAGGAGTCTGGCAATATTAGGCGGACAGCACGCACAGCCAAACCATCGCTGTCTCTGATGCTTTACGTGATCGAGATTTCTATTTTTACCGATGGCTTCAGGCCAGACCTCAAGTGGATTAACATAAAAGAAATGCTTCCCATCCCGTGACATTCCGGCAATAACCGTGTTGTATAAAGCTCGTTCGAGTACATCGGCATACTGGCTATTGGCTTCCATTTGCAGCATACGCCGAGCAAAGAAGATTAATCCAATCGAAGCACAGGTTTCTGCATATGCCGTATCACTTGGCAGGTCATAATCAAGCGAGAATGCTTCACCATGTGCCATTGATCCAATAGCTCCCGTTATATACATCCTTTTGGAGACCATATTTGTCCAAAGCGTTCGACAAGCGGCTGCTAAAGTTTCATCAGCGGTTTCGGCAGCTACATCAGCCATTCCTGCACATAGATAGACTACACGTACGGCATGCCCTTCTGCTGTCTGCTGCATTCTTACTGGCAGGTGTGCCTGGCTATATGATTTATCCTTTGCCATACTCAGCATAGGGAAATGTGTCTGACCGTTTCGCTTTGTGTATTCTTCATCATAGAAGTGAGGAGATTGCCCTCGTTCGTCTAGAAAAAATTTGGCAAGTTTCAGATAGCGATCATTGTCTGTCACATGATAAAGTCTGACTAATGCAAGCTCAATTTCCGGATGCCCGTCATAGCCCTTGATTTTTCCCTCTTCTAAGCCGAAAGCATCATCGATACAATCTGCTAAGCGACAAGCCACATTTAAAATTTTGGTTTTTCCGGTTGCACTGGAATAGGCGACAGCAGCCTCAATCAGATGGCCCGCGCAATATAATTCATGGCATTCCGCTAGATTCGTCCATCGACCGTCAGGCTCTTTAAGGGTGAAGTAGGTGTTTAAATAACCATCTTGATGTTGTGCTTTAACAATGATGTCAATAACTTCATCAGCGACCTTCTCTAATTCTTCATCCGGCGCTAATGCTAATAAATAACCGACTGCCTCCAGCCATTTGGCAACATCACTGTCTTGGAATACCATGCCGTAAAAGTTGCCCTTTTCTAATCCGGCTGCAATTTTGAAGTTTTTTATGGCGTGACTGGGCTCTGATTCCACGACACGATCATTAAGTGCTTCCCATTGATAAGGAATGACAACATCTCGGACCAATGAAATATAAGGAGACCAAAAGTCATCTTGGATCACAACATTTTTTAAAGTTACAGCTGTGGATATGGGTGGATTTCGCATGGAATAGGCTCCTTTATTTTATAATTCTCAACTTTGTTGAAAGCGCTATATTAACCATAATACATGTAGTATTATGGTTAATATACAATCATTTCCAACTATAATTTTAAGAATTACAACCAACTGGAGGTTAATGATATTGAGCTCTCCTATCCTTCATTTCATCTCACCGCCCATCCCATATTTTATAGATTGCGGTCGTGCTTTCTATCAGGCGGGTGAGCGCCATGTCAGTCGCAGCAACATTGGTGTCTTTGATTTAGTCGTTGTTACTAAGGGAGCATTAAGCTTGGGGGAAGGGGGGAGAGAATGGACGATCGAAGCAGGAGAAGCTTTCATTCTTAGACCAGATGCGAATCATTATGGTACGGAGGCTTGTCTGACGGATACGGAAATGATTTGGATTCACTTTCATACTTTCGGGGCGTGGGATGAATGCAGCAGCATGAGCAAATGCTTGGACAATCAATCTGCATTGATTGCTGCTCATAAGCAAACAGCCTATTTGAATCATAGTGAGGTATGCTCGGTGTTTCTTCCGAAGTATACGAGGCTTAAGCCCAAGGCTATGGATATATTAGGGCAGTTCTTTCAATTGGAGGAAGAACCTAGGTCCCTTAGAAATTGGAAGAAGCAATCTGCCTTTCAGTTTTTCATTCAGTATCTAGATCGTGAGCTCGCTGAGACGTCTGATGGAACGGCATTTAACTTGGCGGAGAAGGTCGAGCTGTTCATTAGGCAAAACTATACTAGTAAAGTGACGAATTCCATTTTGCAGCGGGAACTAAATTATCACCCGAATTACATGGCTAGATGCATGCTTAAGGTGTATGCCATGACACCAATGGATTATTTATTGCATTACCGAATAGAACAAGGGAAGAAGCTGCTCGTACAAACGGACTGGACCATTACGCGAATAGCAGAGGAGGTGGGCTTTCAGCATGGATCGTACTTTACCTTTTGTTTCTCGAATAAAGAGGGTATTTCTCCTCATCAATTCCGAAAGAAGATGAGAGGGCATTTGTAATGCTTGATGGTCTAAAATGATAGAAAAGCATTTTCAGCGCACAAACGAGTGCGTCGGGAATGCTTTTTTTGCGGTCATTTTGATTTGAAAATGAATAAATTATTTTCTGAAGCTGGAATAATGTTCGTAGAAATCAGAAATATGATTGAATTTGTCATAATCCTTGTGGAAGTATAAAAAATCGGGTTTTTGTTATATAGTTTCAACTTTTTCCCAGAGGTAGAATGTACATGAGCCTAATGAACAGGCATTGCTGCTGAAGCAACGAGCTGCTTCAGAGACGATCCGCAAGGATACATGTATTTTTAAATCGGGAGGATGAGCATGTCGCAAGCAACAACAGAACAGCAATTTGCAGGGATGCCGCAGCAGCCTAAAACGAGAAAAAAAAGCTTTTTTAGACGATTAATGAAGCAAATGGACGTACAGCTGATGGTTTGGCCGGGAGTAATTTTGGTATTTATCTTCTCCTATATTCCCATGTACGGAGTATTGAGTGGTTTTATGGACTACAACATTTATTCAGGAGCTAGCTTATTTGACAATCCGTGGGTTGGATTAAAGCACTTTAAAGCGTTTTTCAATGCCCCTGATTTTTGGATGATTATGCGTAATACGGTCTTGATCAGTCTCTTTAAATTTGTAATTGGTTTTCCGGCTCCCATCATTTTGGCGCTAATGCTGAATGAAGTGCGTCATATGGTATTCAAACGGATTGTACAGACGATAACGTATTTACCACACTTTATGTCTTGGGTTATCGTATCAGGCTTGGTTATCTCTTTGCTATCAACGGATGGCGGCAGTGTTAACTTCTTTCTAGAGAAGATTAAGGCGATTGATGAGCCAGTGAATTTCCTCTCTATGTCAGAATATTTCTGGACTATTCTCGTATCAACGAATGTTTGGAAGGAAGTTGGATTTGCTTCCATCGTCTATCTTGCTGCTGTTGCTGGCGTGGATCAAAGCATGTATGAAGCGGCCGATATTGATGGGGCAAGCAAATTCAAGCAAATCTATCTCATTACGATACCGACAATTATGCCTGTTATTGTAATCTTTATGATTCTTGCCATTGGCAACTTGCTAAATGCCGGCTTTGAGGATATCTTGCTGCTTGCGCAGAATCCGATTTTGAGACCTGTATCAGATGTTATAGATACGTATGTCTATCGCGTTGGCTTACAGAATCAACGATACTCGTATGCCGTAGCAGTTGGGTTGTTTAAAGCTGTGATAAGCGTCGGACTCCTTGCATTTGCGAATTATACAGCAAGAAGATCCGGAAACAGCTTGTGGTAGAACATAAAGAATAACAGGGGGTTGATACTCGTTGAGGAAATTAGGGTTTGGCGATAGAGTAATGCTGGTGGTCATATATACCTTATTGGTATTGCTTACAATCAGCGCGTTATATCCATTTATTAATGCATTGGCTATTTCATTCAATCTTGGATCGGATACCGCTGCTGGAGGCATCACAGTTTGGCCTAGAGTATTCACATTAGAAAATTATGAAATTGTTTTCAATGATTCACGTCTGCTAAATGGCTTTTACATATCCATTAGCCGCACGATTATCGGAACGATCACCGCTATATTTATGACAACGCTCTTAGCTTATGGACTAACAAAGCAATATTTAATAGGCCGGAAATTTTATACATTGTTCTTTATATTCACGTTATATTTCGGGGGCGGCTTGATCCCTACCTTCCTCTTAATTCGTTCCTTAGGGTTAATGAATAGTTTCCTAGTTTATATTATTCCCTCGCTGATTAGTGTTTGGAATATGATCGTATTCCGTACATTTTTCAAGAGCTTGCCCGTTGGGCTTGAGGAATCAGCACAAATAGACGGTTGCAGCACATGGGGGACTTTCTTGCGAATTGTATTACCGTTGTCAGGGCCAGTTATTGCAACGCTGGGTCTATTCACAGCTATTGCTCATTGGAATGAATGGTTTTTGCCAACGATATATATTTCGGACGCAGACTTGAAGCCGGTCCAAACCTTGCTAAGATCTATTTTGAATGCCAATACTATCACATCTCAGGGTGCAGTTGATTCTGCTACCATGCAAAGAATGGAAAGTGCGAAAACGATAACCTCCAAATCACTGACGAATGCAACGATGATGGTCGTAACCTTACCGATTATTTTGGTATACCCATTCGTACAGAAATATTTTGTTAAAGGTGTTTTAGTAGGTTCTTTAAAGGAATAGGCTTTGATTCAAATTGGTTGAAGGCGAAATTCGCTTTGGACATAGATCTAATAATGAGAGGGGTATTAACAAAATGAAGAAGATGAAAAAGCCGATGCTAATGCTGGTATCAGCAGTATTCATTCTGGCGACGGTTCTTGCAGGATGCAGCAATTCGAACTCCGGGGGAAATGAGCCGAAGAGTACAGCAACAAATGCACCGACTACGAGTACGAATGCTAATGCAGAGACTGAACCTCCGTCTGATGTATGGCAAGTTGGCTCCGAACCATTGGAATTTTCGATTTTCGCTCACTATGCTTGGCAAGATTTCCCAGAATGGGATAGCGTTCCTGTAGGCAAATGGGTCAAGGAAAATAAGAAGGTTAATATAAAAACGATGCCTTCTGGCGGTAATAACGCACAATTATTGAGTACGATGATTGTTGATGATAAATTGCCGGATGTACTATGGGGAGATCGTAATCACCCAGATTTTGAAAGACTCCGTGAGGCAGGAAAGCTCGTTGCACTCGATCCATACCTAGATAAATATCCAAACTTGAAAAAATGGATGGGAGAAGAGAGCTTGGATCTTCTTCGTGCAGAGGATGGTAAACTTTATCAATTCCCGAACTGGTATACGAATAAACCTACTGGTTCAGCAGGTTATGTTATAAACAGAAAGATTTATGAAGAGTTGGGTAAACCTAAACTAGAGACGACAGATGATCTCTATGCTTACCTGCTTCTAGTAAAAGAGAAGTATAAAGATGTCGTTCCACTTGAAGTGGACCGCGCGCAAGATGCTCAAGGTTTGGGTGTAATATACACTGGTTTTGGTGAAGGAACGCTTTATAATTCTTTGAACAATTCTGTACAATCGGTTGTTAAAGATGGTAAGTTGACATCTGTTTTCGTAGACCCTGTTTTCCGTGAAGCACAAAAGTATATTTCGAAATTGTACAGAGAGAAATTGATAACTCAAGATGCATTTACACAAACGGAAGTTGAAGTAGTTGAGAAGCTATCGCAAGGAAGAGTAGCTGTATATGCTGGTGGAAATGTTATGAAAAAAGTAAATGCCGCTCAACTAGAGCTGCAGAAGAAGGATCCAACAGCTGCTTACGACCTGATTTGGCCAATTCATAAGCCTGGATTGAATAAAGATAAAATCTTCACCTCTACGTATAACAGATTGGGATGGAATGTAAACGTTATTACGACAAAGGCAAAAGATCCTGAGAAAATCTTTGCTTTCTTGGATTGGTATACTAGTCCAGAAGGTATGAGTATTCAATATTTTGGTCCTGAAGGCGGAAACTGGAAGGGATTTGATGAAGACGGCAATCCAATCTTCACCGACACCTTTAATCCAGCAGAGGTTGCTAAGCTTCAAGCTGATAATGAAATTTACATGATTAACGGCAACAGCTCTTTTATTGATCCAGCAAAAGTGAAACAGGATAATACCATGCCTGATGCAGAGAAAAACTGGCTGACAAAATGGCAAAACGCTGTAACTTGGCCTACTTCCTATGATGCTACAGCATGGAATGATCTTGATCCACTGCCGGATACTGATCTAGGCAATACTAGACAGTCCGTAGTCGATCTATTCCTCCAAGTGTATGCAGCATCTTCAACTGCGAAAAGCGATGAGGAAGTTGACAAACTCCTGGACAAAGCTGAAGCGGATGCACAAAAACTTGGTTATGGGAAGCTTCTTGAGTTCCGTACAGAAAAATGGATTGCTAATAAAAAGACACTTGGCATTGAATAGTCCTTCATAGTAGAAGAGATCATCCCAAAGGCGCAAAAACCTTTGGGATATCTCTATTTTCTATTTCTATATATTACAAATTTCTTTTTTGGTATGATTAGGGAAATTCCAAAGATTGAAGATCAAGGGGGCGCATGCTAGTGAACAGGCAGAGAGAGAGGACACTAAAGCTTTTTTTAATGCTTGCAATGATTATCATTATATTAAGCGCATGCAACAGCCAGACTAAAGCATTGATCCCAACGCAGACTCCCACGATAGAGGAGGAACACGTAAAGGATTTACCAACAGATCAACTTTATGAGCTTGGTAAAGAGCCTCTGAATGTAACATTTTACGGTCATTACAGCTACTATAAGATGCCGCAATGGGGAGCAGATCCATCCTCTAAATGGATTCAGGATAATCTAAACATTCATATAAAAGGGATTGGAACGGATGGAAACGGTACCCAAAAGCTTAAGAAGATGATTGCAAGTGAGCAGCTTCCAGACATTATTTGGGGGCAGCGTGATGCAGATTTGGATCAGCTTAGAGAAGCAGGCTTGCTTGTCCCTTTGGATGATTATATTGAAAAATACCCCAATCTTAAGAAATGGGCAGGCTCCAAGGTATTAGACTTGCTGCGTGCGGAGGATGGGAAGATCTATTATTTTCCTAATTACTATACAGACAAAGCTTACGGCAATGCCGGATATGTTGTCAATAAACGCATATATAGAGAGCTTGGGTCACCAAAGCTGGAAACTACGGAAGATCTATATGCCTATCTTAAGAAGGTGAAAATAAATTATATAGGCATTGTTCCTTTTGAAACAGGACTAGCCAAGGAAGGGCATGGCATTGATCAGTTGTTCTCTGCATTCAAGGAGAATGACTTCAGCTTCACTCGCAATTATGCTGTAACGACGGGAGATAAGATGACCTCCATTTATAAGGATGAAGGTTTTCGGGAATCGGCTGTATATGCGGCTAAGCTGATGAGGGAAGGCTTAATGACGGAGGATGCATTGACACAAACCGAGGACCAGGTTACGGAGAAGCTGATAAATGGGAAGGTTGCGGTTTACGCAAGTGCTGATCCTATGAAAATGGTAATGATAGCAAATGCCGAGCTGTCTAACAGCAATTCCCAGGATGGTTATTTCTTTATTGACCCTATATACAAAGAAGGACTGGATCGCAGCAAAATCTATCCAGGCACTTATAATCTATTAGGTTGGAATGTATCAACCATTACGACTAGCGCGAAAAACCCAGAAGCTATATTTGCAATGCTGGACTGGATGACAGGACCTGAAGGGTCAGCCGTGCAAATGTGGGGGCCTCCAGGGCCTGACGGTTTCTGGAATGGATTTAAATCAGATGGGCATACACCAAACTTCACGAGTCGTTATGGAAGTGATCCAGAGGGGCTTGCTCAAATTCAAGCTGTTTCAGGCGATCTAATATGGGTGGGAAATACAAGATATTTGGATAAGACAAAAATCGAATACGAAGAGACCCTACCTTTAGATAAACGCAACTGGGCAACGTATTGGCAGAACAAGGTTACCTGGAAATCGCAAGGCGATGCGACAGAGTTTATAAATTTGCATCCAATGCCGAATTCTGAAGAAGGAATTATTTATAGAAAAGTGAAGGATATTTGGCTGGAAGCACGAGCAATTGCATTATACGGTGAAACAGATGAGGAAGTTTTAGCGATTCTGGATAGGGCACATGATGATTCTATAGCCGTCGGCTTTCAAAGCTATTTGGATTTCATTACAGATAAATGGCAGGCAAATCTAAAAATACTGCATAACGAGTAATTTCAATTTCAGTTCCAATAATCCAACAATTTCTAGGAGGAGCTTCTCATGTATAAGGTATTGTTGGTCGATGACGATGAGCTTGATTTGGAAGGAATGAAGCGGTTCATTCCTTGGTCTGAGCTTGGCTTGGAAGTGCAGGGCAGTGTGAACAATGCATTATCTGCTTGCGAAATCATAGATGAGCATCCTATTGATATTTTAGTAAGCGATGTCAATATGCCATTTATGTCTGGACTTGAGCTTGCCCGCATCGCACTTGAGAGAAAACCGCAAATGCGAATTATTTTCGTCAGCGGGTATCAAGAGTTTAGTTATGTGCAGCAGGCGTTGTCATTAAAGGCATACAATTATGTACTGAAGCCGATGGATGATAGTGTACTGGTATCCTCTTTGTTAAAGGTTAAGCAGGATCTTGACGAGGAGAACAAGCAGCGTGAGGTAGAGGTTGCTTATCAGCAAATGATTCCAATTGCTAAAAGTGATTTTCTTATTCGTCTATTAGAAGGAGAAGAAACGGATAAAGATACTTCTCTATCAAAGATGCTGGTCTCCTATCGTTTTGATCAATTAAAATGGCCGCTTCGCGTCGTTATTATGGAGCTGGATAACCAGTCTTGGAGACAAACAGGAAATGGGACTTCCCAGCATGAATGGTCGAAAATCTTTCTTCAACAAATGAATGAAGCCATTCAGAGTATGGGGAACATTCCTTATTGTAAGCTATCATCGCAACGATTTGCGATACTGCTGGATGACAATGATATTGGCGGAACGGTGAAAAGATTGTACGATGCATTACAACAACAGATGCCGGTTTCGATAACAACGGGTATGGGGGAGTCTGTTGGAACGATTGAACAGCTGCAAATTTCGTATCGACAGGCTATTGAAGCGGTGGAAGCAAAAATGTTTCTCGGCATTGGCAGTGTCATTAAGTATGAAGAGGTTAGCGCCGAGCCGGGCATGCTAGATGCCCGTATACTTGATACACGGATGAATGCGCTTATAAAGGCTATGGAAGAATACGAGCTAGTCCAAATCTATGATGAGTTTGATAATCTATTCAAATCGGTAACGAGTCTTCGTTCCCGATTTACCGTTCATAATATGTCGAACTATATTATATGGAAGCTGGATCAGTATTTGAGTGAAAAGAATGAAGATCTATTCAAGCTGCTTGGCATAGATATTCATCATCTTGATATTCTTATGCAATTCGAGACGATCAGAGAAATTCGTTCTTGGCTTGTCCAACGTGTCTATGAAATATCAGAGCGATTGAAGGAGAAATCAGTAACGAAGGAAAGCAAATTCATTCAAAACGTTATTAAGACCATTAAGGAACGCATGAATGAAAATATTACGCTCAAGGATATCGCGGAGCATTTCTCTTTTTCCACCAGCTATATGGGTTTTTTAATTAAAGAAAAATCAGGCTACACCTTCAACGAGCTGCTCGTTCAACTGCGTATGGAAAAAGCTTGTGAGCTATTGAAACAACAGGGCATGAAAATTTACGAAGTCGCTGATCAGGTTGGTTATCGTTACCTTCCGTATTTTAGCCGGCAATTCAAAGAGAAATTTGGAATGACACCGCTGGAATACAGGAAGAGAGAGCAATGATGGGGGCGCGCTAGATGAAATCAATCCGGGATAAGAAAAAGAGACTCGGATATTTACCGATCGGATATAAGCTGATGCTCTCTTACATGGTTTTTATTGTCATATTGGTTTCTGTGAATTTCTATGTGTCTCATTCTATGTATGATGCTTCCATGCGCAAACAGACACGTATGAATATTCAAGGCACTTTGGTGCAAATGCGGGATAATGTGGCTTATAAAGCCGATGACATCGTTCGAATATCGTCTACGCTCTATGATGATTATAATTTGGTGCAGAGTATCCGGTTAAAAGAATCAAGCAAAGCGGAAAATTATAAACGCATGACTCAATTAATTATGCCTAAGCTGGATAGTGCTTTGAAATCCATCGCACTCAATTTAAGACTTTCTGTTTACTTCCATAATGATACAATTAGGCCTGTTTATGAGAATAGAGATACGGAAGAAAGCGCTGATTTCGAGGGCAAAAGCTATGATATTTTAAATATAAAGCGAATTCAGGACAAAGCTTGGTATAAATCTATTCCAGAGGAAAAATATAGCTCTACTATGCAATGGAAGCAAGTGGAAGATGATATGAAGGATAATCGAATATCTATGATTCGTCGTATCGTAGATACGAACAATCCTTTGGAGATTGAAGAGCTGGGCGTAATGCGGTTCAGTGTTCGTATGGCGGATCTCTTCGACAGTATCTATTACAAGAAGCTTGGCGAAGGCAGCATGCTGTCGGTCATCGATTCGAATGGGCAAACAATTTTTTCCTCAGGAGAACTGCCGGTAGGATCAAACAATAACTTGTCCAGTGTGAACAAATATATATCTGCAGAGAATAGTGATACATTAAAATATTTGAAAATAGAAGAGAAGATAGTGAAGCAGAACTGGACGATAGTCGCGCTGGTTCCTGTAACGATTATCGAGCAGGAAGCGGAGAAAATGCGTGTTTATATTATTAGCATTTGCATACTATGCTTTGTTTTGTTTACTTTTGCAGGCATTATGATTTCGAGATATTTCTCGAAACGAATTACGAAGTTCGTATCGGTGCTGAATGCCTTCCGCGACGGAGATTTGCACAAACGGATGACATACAGCGGAAGAGATGAGTTTTCACAAATTGCTACAGCATTAAATGGAATGGGTGAGGATGTTGAGGCATTAATTAAAAAGGTGTATCTGACTCAGCTTCAGAAGAAGGAAGCTGAGCTGGAGATGCTTCAGCTTCAGATCAATCCGCATTTTTTGTATAACACCCTATCTTCTATTAATCAGCTGGCGAAATTTGGGGAGAATGAAAAGCTTCAGAAGATGGTCATGGAGTTGGCTAAATTTTATAGACTCACGCTTAATTCAGGACGCACAATGATTCCCATTGCAGCAGAGTTAGAACAGGCAGACGCTTATCTCGATATACAAAAGGTGAAATACGGTAAGCGTTTGGAAGTCTTATTCGATATTGACGTAGCCATCTGGCCTTACGAGACGGTAAAGCTCATTTTGCAGCCCTTCATCGAGAATTCCTTGAAGCACGCTTGGAGCGGTGACCGGATTCATATCCGAATTGTTGCAAGGTTGGAAGGTAAGACGATTCATTATTTGATCATTGATGACGGTTTCGGGATGCCGCAGAGTCGAATCGATGATATTTTCAGTGAGCATGATAAAGGCAATATCGGCTGTGGTATTCGAAATATTGATCAAAGAATCAAGCTGCATTACGGCTCTGAATATGGTATTTCCATTTGCAGTCAGATTGGCATCGGAACAGCCGTCCATATTCGAATTCCTGCAAAGAAGAGGAAGCTTACCTTTGTAGAAGGATTATCGAATGTGGCAGGGTAAACGTCAGACCTCCCTTTTCAGGGAGGTCTTTTCATTATATGTAACTTATTGACAATTATATTGTATTAGTGACATAATACAGTTAAGTGATAAGGCAGGTGAGTGTACGTGCTTAATTTTTATGAGTTAAAGCTGAACACAAAGGAGCCCGTGTACGTGCAGGCTGCATTATATGTGAAGAGGCAAATATTATTGGAGAAGACCGTGTCTGGCGATAGGCTTCCTTCAAGGCGTGAGATAGCTGCGCAATTGAACATTAATCCGAATACAGTACAAAAAGCATTTAAGCTTATGGAGGATGAGGGTTACGTTCGCACAAGCAGTACGCAAGGAAGTGTAATATTCATAGATGAGGATATTTATAAACGCATCAAAGTTGAGCTGACCCAAGAGCTGGTCAAGGAATTTATTGGCTCTGCTAAGGAAATTCATTTGTCCTTCAAGCAGGTAGTTGAGCTTATTAGTGAAATGTGGGAGTAATTTTTTTTGAAACTATTGTACTAGTCTAATAATACAAGTGAGGTGTTTGTATGGAAAAAAGCTATCGATTGCTTCAGTATGAATTTTCAACGTGGTGTAGAGCAATTATTCTGATATGCATCGCTGCAATCCTAATTCCTCTTTATTTAATGTACGAAGCTGTAAAGGATTATAACGAATATGCCAACCATGAGCGCTTTGAAGATATATATGTTTCTTCCGGCTGTATCAGCGTATTCCTCATATGTTTTGCTGTAGCCTGTGGATACTTCTTGAAGACAATCTATGCCAGCTATTGGGGAAGCAAGAGCATCTATACGTATTTGTCTTTGCCTGTAAAGCGTGAAGCCATCTATTTTAGTAAATTAATTGTATTTGTGATTTGTTTGCTTCTTCTTCTTGGCTCACAGCTCATTAGTATAAAGCTTGGCTACGAGATCGTTTGGTCAAAGATTGCGGGATACGGTGAAGGGCGATTTAATATGTCCAATGGCTTATTTCTTGCTTTTATCCGTTCTGATTTCTTTCGAATAATCATGCCATTCAGCTTTAGCAGAGGGTTGTCTTCCATAAGTGTCTTCTTTACCATCGTAACGGGTCTTTATTATGGGGCTTTATGCGAGCGCAGCAGAAGGTACTGGGGATTTGTGTTCATCGTCACTGCTATCATAATTATCGTTAAGGTTCTGAGCTACAGGCTGAATGAAACCCTCCTCTTCAATCCATCGAGTCATTTATATCCAAGCAGCATTATGCTGCTTCTCATAAGCGGTTTTTTCGTATGGCATAGCATTAAGCTTATTAAAAAAGGTGCGATTGCATAGGGGAGGAGGCGAATCATGTTGAGTAAATTAAAAAAACATTCCGTATTATTTGCGCTTATTGCAGCAATCATCGTTATTACCGCTATGGGTGCGACTGTTTACGCCAAGAAGGATTTAGGTATGTTTTATTTAAAAGACTTGCAGGGCAGTCGGGACGCTATTGAGGATGTTGTGATCAGCGGAGATTTGAACGATGGTTACCACCGTACAGCCTTTCGTATTGAGAAAGGGCAAGTAAAGACTCAGACAATACTATTTGAACAGCCGCAACGCAAGACATCGAATCGCTATATTCCAGGTAGAGCCAAAATAATGAACGGCTTAGAATATGAAATTATGAATGGCGGTCCAAATTTCGAAATTATAGCACGTAAACGATTGGACTATAATCAAATTCCTATAGGAAAAGCGACTGTAAATCCGCATGTGAAATACATGGAATCAGACCAGAACGATAATGGGAATACACGTACCTATACAAATGCTCTAGAATATGGACTTGCGAAAATAGGGGAAAAGATCTATTTTACGTTGCCTACGACCAGGGATTATACAGGTGAAAACGGCATTTATGAGTTGAAATTTTCTGATAATAGTGGGTATGGGGATATAACGGGAGACAGTGGGCAAGATGCAAGAACGGTTGCAACGATCAGTCTCGATAAAAATAAAGCTGAATCCCATTCCAGCATTGAAGTTCTCGGTTTGGAATCAGCAGGAAACAATCTCGCTTTGATATTAGTTGTGGATAATGAACTTGTTATTCGTTCCTATGACAGTGAGAGTGGGAATCAATTAGGTGAAGTGATCATTCCTAGTTTCTTCTTAGCTGGACGGTCTATAGTCGATTCGTCAATAAATCTTAACAGTGAGTCTCATAATGAAAACTATGAAGCATTTAGTGATCACGATCAAGACATACTGAGTTTGAGCTTTAGTCGATATTCTACTGAATTAGCGGACACTGGAAACATCAACAGAACAGTCATAAGTATAGATTTTTCTCATGGTGTACAGATAATTGAAACGATTGAGGCGAGTTTTACGGACGGTGAGGAAGACCATTACAATGGCTTGACGTTTATCAGCCATCGTAAAGGCAAGCTCTATGTTGTTAAAACGTTGAATACCAAGGAAGAAGAATCAAGCCAATTTCAATATGATATCGTGCGTCCAAAACGGTTTATGGTTTATGTATATGAAGCCTCGACTATGATTTACAAAGGCGAGTTAATAACGGATATCAATGACGACAATATTAGAGCGATTAATCTCCCTCCTCAGTATGGAGGATTCGGATACGATGAATCGGAATATAGAAATTTCAATAACCTTCATATTAAATAGAGGAAGCGTTTCAAGGAGGGATCAGAATGATTGAGTTGATAGGTGTAGAGAAACGTTATCCAGCCAGCAGTGAATACCTATATGTGGAGAACTTAACGTTAAACAAAGGCGAAATAATCGGGATACTTGGCGCCAACGGCAGCGGAAAAACGACCTTATTGAAGGCCATTATGGGTATTGGAGAAATTCAGGACGGCAGCATTAGTCTAGAAGGGCGGCCAGTAACGGAGCAATATGAGAACATTGCTTATATCACGGAGGAAGGCAGTTATCTCCCCAATCTAACACCGAATCTGTACGCGGATTTTCTTGCTGGTTTTTTTCCGAAATTCGATCGAGAGCATTATAACAAGCTGCTGAGCTTTTACGAGCTGGAGCGGGAGCAGAAAATAAAAACCTTCTCAAAAGGACAAAAACTAAAGCTTGAAATTTGTGCGGGATTTTCTAAAACGGCCTCCTATATTCTAATGGATGAACCCTTTCATGGTAAAGACATATTCACGAGAAAAGACTTTTTGAAAATAATGGTATCCAATTTAAAAAGCGACGAGACCGTGCTAATTACGACACATTTGATTGATGAAATTGAGCATGTCATCGACAGAGCTATTATTTTGCACAAGGGAAGAATTAAAGCAGACTTTTATATAGACGATATGAGGGAACAGGGAAAAAATATAAGCGATGTGATGTTTGAGGTATCTGGGTACAAAAATCAAACTCTCAGATAATCGTTGAGGCTAATGACAGCCGGAGCAATCGTGTGAAGCGATTTCTTCGGCTGTTCGGCTGTTTTCTATATTATTCCTAGATTCAGCATCACTTTGTACAAGCAGGAGCTTGTTGTAGTCAAGAGGTGTATACGAAAGTAAAAACTAGTATATGGATGATGATTACTCACCTTTCTATACTAGAAATAGGAAGAGAAGCTGCATCAAAGCAGCTGCATTATCACTATGAAGACCATGTGGAGGGGTAGTATGAAGAAGAAAAGAAAGGCGCTCTTGAGTATCGCATTGGTTCTTAGCTTGGCTGTTGCCGGATGTGGCAAAAACACAAATGAACCGGAAAAAGCAACAAACACACCAGTTGAAAAAGGAAATGAAGTGATTGAAGTATCGACGGTATCACCAAGTGATCAATATTTGAAGTTTGATGAAGGCGAGAGCTTCGAGAAAAATGCCGTCTATGATGCGTATGAGAAAGACATTGGCGTTAAGATTACGAACAAGTGGGTAGCGGATACGAGCCAATTCAAAGAAAAAGTGAAAATTACGATCGCATCGAATGATCTCCCGGATTTCCTCCTGGTTAATGCAACGCAATTGAAAGAGCTGACCGAAGCCGATATGATCATGGATTTGACCAAAGTGTATGACGAGAATGCCACAGATGAAACGAAGAAGTTTTTGACGATGGATGGCGGCATGCAGATGAAAACAGCAATGTTCGACAACAAGCTGATGGGTATTCCAAGCTCATACAATCCGTACCAATATCAGTTTATGTATGTACGTACGGACTGGCTGAAGGAGCTGAATTTGCCTGAACCGAAGACGATGGCAGATTTCATGGCGATAGCTGAAGCATTTAAAGCCAAAGATCCTGGCGGCACGGGTACATCATACGGATTAGCAGTGAGTAAAAACCCATTCAGTATCGATACAGGAGTAACGGGATTGCGGGCATTTTTGAACGGCTATCATGCATACGAGAATATTTGGATGGAAGATGGCAAAGGCGGTTTGGTTAACAGCGATATTCAACCGCAAGTAAAGGAAGCGCTCGCTGCACTTCAGGATATGTTCAAAAAAGGACTGATTGATCCTGAGTTCGCTGTCAAAGATGTGGAGAAAGAAGCAGAACTCATTTACAACAATAGCATTGGCATGGTTTATGGTGCATCATGGACACCAGCTCAACTTGTTAAAGGTGCTGTGAAGGACGGGAAAGTGGTTCAGGAGTGGGGGGCATTCCCGATTCCAACTGTGGATAGCAACCCGGCATTATCACAAATCGGTCTGGGTGTTGATGAATATTATGTAATCTCCAAAAAAGCGAAGCATCCAGAAGGCGTCATCCGGTTGTTGAACCAGTGGATTGCCGTCGACAATCATCCAACAGATGAGCAAAAGGTTTATGAATACGGTAAAGACCTAAAAGAGAAGGGCAACAATTACTGGCTGCTTAGTCCGCTTCGCGTAGGTAAACAAATGGATAACAATGGCGAGATACTGCCCAAAGCAATTGAAAATAAAGATACAAGCATTTTGGTAACGAAGGATCATAAAACGCGCTATGAGCGGGCAATGAAGTATGTTGACGGTGACACGAGCATGTGGTGGGAATATTTGATTTCAGGTCCGGGAGGCGCTTTCTCACATGTACCGGCCATTCAGAAAAATAAGGAATATTTACAAAATAAATTTTACGGCGCTCCAACTCCGACCATGGTCGAAAGACAAGAAATCTTGCTCAAGAAGCGGGATGAGGTCTTCTTCAAAATCATTATGAATCAAGTTTCGGTGGATGAATTCGATAAATTCGTAGAAGAATGGAAAAAGCTTGGCGGCGATGAAATTACTAAAGAAGTGAACGAGTTTTACGCTGCTCTGAAATAATCGGAAAATAGATGTAAGAGGGATTGGGCGAAACAATCCCTCTTTTTATTAACCATTTGGATCTTATACAACGAGGTGAATGGCTTGAATGTACTAACACGGATGTGGAAGAGGGAATGGCCTCTTCATCTGATGCTGCTCCCGGGAATCGTTTTGGTTTTGATATTCAGTTACGTACCAATGGTCGGCATCATAATGGCTTTTCAGAAATATATACCGAACAAAGGATTGTTCGGGTCTCCCTTTATTGGCTTGAAAAACTTTAAGCTATTGATGGATTATCCTGATATCGGGCGTATTTTCTTCAATACTGTCTATATTGCCATAATGAAAATCGCAGCAGGTCTCATTGTTCCAATCACGATTGCAATATTGCTTAATGAGCTGCGGAGAGAATGGATAAAACGTACCTTTCAGACTCTAGTATACTTGCCGCACTTTCTATCATGGGTTCTGCTGAGCGGAATTATTGTTGATGTTTTTTCTCCTTCTTCAGGTGTTTTCAATCAAATGCTGGGTTTGTTCGGAATAAAACCTATTTTTTTCTTAGGGAGCAATGATTGGTTTCCGTACGTCATGGTCGTTTCGGATGTTTGGAAGGAGTTTGGATTTGGTACGATTGTGTATTTGGCGGCGCTAACGGGCATCAATCCATCGCTATACGAAGCAGCTGAAATTGACGGCGCTGGGCGCATTAAACAGACCTTTCATGTCACATTGCCTGGCATGATGCCGATTATCGTGCTTATGTTTACACTTAATATCGGGAACGTACTAAATGCTGGCTTTGAACAAATTTTTAATTTGTATAGCCCCCCTGTCTATGAAAGCGCGGATATTATCGATACCTTTGTCTATCGCATGGGCGTGCAGCAAGCGCAATTCGGATTCGCCACTGCTGTTGGCCTGTTGAAATCTATTGTTTCTTTTATATTTATTTCTCTTTCTTATCTCATAGCCTATCGTGTAGCGAATTACCGCATTTTCTAACGATGCGTTCGTAATTCAGAAGGGAGACATAACGTGATTACAAACCGATCACTCGGAAGACAACTATTTGTAGCGGCTAACTTTACTTTTCTTGTACTGACATCCTTCTTATGCCTCATGCCTATCCTTCATATTTTGGCGATCTCCTTCAGTTCTGGAGCTGCCGCGGCTGCTGGCAAGGTCATCTTATGGCCGGTTGACTTCACTACTGCGGCTTATGATAATGTATTTGGAAAACCGGAATATTTGCGCGCATTCTGGGTATCGATTCAGCGTGTAGTTCTAGGAACTTCCATTAGTATGGTTTTGATGATTATAACCGCGTATCCATTATCCAAAGATTCTCGTCAATTTCGGCTTAGAACCTTGTATGCCTGGCTATTCGTGTTTACAATATTGTTCAGCGGCGGTCTTATCCCATCCTATTTAACTGTAAAATCACTTGGCTTGATTGATACGATGTGGGCTCTTGTATTGCCAACGGCTATTCCGGTGTTTAATGTCATTCTATTGCTTAATTTCTATCGGAATTTGCCCAAAGAACTCGAGGAATCCTCGCGTATAGATGGAGCTGGTCATTTCACTACACTATGGAAAATATATGTGCCGCTATCCTTGCCAGCTTTGGCAACGACGGGACTCCTAACGATGGTGGGACATTGGAATAGTTGGTTTGACGGTATGCTTTATATGAATCATACTGAGAATTATCCACTGCAGACGTTTCTGCAGACTGTCATCATCAAGATGGATTTCCGCTTTATTAAAGCGGAAAATGCTGAATTGATGCTCAAGCTGTCTGATCGCACAAGCAGAGCGGCACAAATCTTTGTTGCAGCATTTCCGATTCTGATTGTTTATCCTTTTTTACAAAGATTTTTCATCAAAGGAATCGTAATGGGAAGCGTAAAAGAATAGTGCCGAAAAGGACGACTACTACTTGCAGGAGAAAAAACGATGAAAAACCTATTCTTTTTTCATGATTCCTCCATATTCAAAAAGATTATGGCTGCCTTTCTGGCGGCCTTGTTGCCGCTGATGGCCATTACTTGGATGATTATTGAGAAGGGCTCCGACAATATCCGAAGTGAAATATCAGAATCAATATTGAATACGACAAGGTTCTACATGGATTCGCTCGATAAGGAAGCGGATCGAATCAGCAAGTATTTGCCCAATTATGTGATGGACAAAGATTTGATGGAAATTGCAACAACGGGCAATGATATAAGCTCTTATGAGCGTGCACGCAAAATACTGGATATCCAGCGACGGCTTGAACTTATGAAAAATTCAAGTGCGTTTATTAAAGAAGCAAAAGCCTATATTCCATTAATTAATCGTACGATTTTGAGCAATGATTTTGAGACCTATTTGAATAAACCTGAGTATATTGCGATGGAGCATAATGAGAAGTTGTATGAAGAACCGTTTATTTATTGGGAGAATCGACTGTTTATTACGATGCAATATCCGATTAATACGGTTAAAAACCCGCTATATATTGTAGGGGTTGAGTTGTCTACGAGCAAGATCAAGGACACATTATCGCAAATTGGCGGAACGCGAGGCGGACAGAGCGTGCTGCTTAATTTGGAACGCGGCTGGGAAATTCAAAGTGGAGTAGACCTGGATTTACTGGGGCAGATGAAAGCTTTGGCTGTGGAAAAGCAGGAATCACATTCTAATGAAGGCTACGAAACGATTATCCAAAATGGTAAGCGTTTTCTTACGGTATATAAATATTCTACGCTGTGGAATTCCTATTCGATTACGTGTATTCCTGAAGAAAGGGTTCTCGGCTCATTGCAAATGTATCAAACCTTATTTTTGTGGGCATGCGTGCTCTCCGTTTGTATCATCTTATTTTTCACTTATTTTCTATTGCGCTTTATTTACCGGCCGCTGATGAAGCTGGTTCATTCCTTCCGCCGTGTTCAGCAGAACAGACTGGAGCCGATTGTGATTGACCGTGGTAATGATGAATTTGGTTATTTGTACCAAGCTTTTAATGATACGGTTCGTTCGTTGAATACGTTAATTAAGGAAAATTACGAGCAGCAAATTCGGAATCAGCGCTCAGAGCTGAAACGGCTGCAATCGCAAATTAATCCTCATTTTTTATATAATTGCTTTTTTGTGCTCTGCCGATTAATTAAATCTGACAATCAAAAGGAGAAGGCCTATCAATTTTGCTTATACATTGGGCAATACTTTCAGTTCATCACTCGTGATGATGAGGATGAGATCCCGCTTCAGCTTGAGGTGGAACATTCTCGCACGTATGTAGACATGCAATCGATCTGTTACGGGGAACGGATACAGGTTTCTTTTGAAGGAGATGTTCCAGCTATTCATGTTCCCAGACTCATTCTGCAGCCCATTATCGAGAATGCCTATAAGCATGCTTTAGGCAATATGGTGCAACGCGGCGAGTTAAAGGTTCATAGCGACCAAACGGAAAAAGAATTCGTGATATACGTTGAAGATAATGGCCAAAGCATTTCGGATAAAGAGATCGAGCTGCTTCAGAAGAAGCTGCGGCATTCAACGAATCAAATCGAGGAAACAACAGGAATTATTAATGTGCATCGTAGAATTCAACTGCGTTATGGAGAGGAATTCGGTATTGCGCTGTCACGATCTGATTTAGGCGGATTGATGGTCAAAATCAAACTGAGTGCAAGCTAGAGGAGGAAGCACCATGTACAGACTTCTAATTGTAGATGACCTGCCCATTATTGTTGATGGTCTAGTAGAGCTATTCGAGCAGACAGACCATTTGCAGCTCGAAGTGATGAAAGCTTATTCAGGGGAAGAAGCTTTACAGGTATTATCCCATCATCGCATAGATATCGTCGTATCCGATATTAAAATGCCGGGAATAGAAGGCATCGAGCTGTTGCAGGAAATAAGAGCACAGTGGCCAGCATGCAAAGTTATCTTTCTGACAGGTTATAACGATTTTCAATATGCAAGGAATGCCATTACTTACGGCGGTTTTGATTATATTCTGAAAATAGAAAGCGACGAGAAAATCATCCAATCTGTCGAACGAGCCATCGAGAAAATGGAAGAGGAACAGGACCAAGTACAGATGATCACGAGAGCGCAAACGAGTATGAGATTGGCATTGCCCTCCTTGCAAAAAGAGTATATGTGGGGGCTTCTGCAGGGCAAGCAAGTAACGGAAAATGAGCTAAAGCTGGCCTTCAACGAATTAAATATTCCACTGGATGCTGATAAGCCGGTTTATGTGCTCATTGCAAGGATCGATGCTTGGAAAGAAATGTTCACTACGCCGGATAAAGCTTTATTGACATATGCGCTGCAAAATATTTGTGACGAGTATTTGTCGGCACAAGTTAAGAGCTATTCCGTTGTATTTGAGCTGTCAAAGATCGTCTGGATGATTCAACCGAAAACTTCGGATGAGTTATCTGCTGATTCCAGCAGCTTGGATTTTGTTAGAGCCCATCGTTATACGAGCGGTATATTGGAAACGATTCAAGGCACATGCAAAAGGCTGCTGGGAACTACTATTTCTTTTCTTCTTGGAAGCGAAGTGACCGCTTGGAATAATCTGTCGGATCGTTTTCACGCCAACAAATACGGTTTGGTGCAAGGGCATGGCTTATATAATGAGGTTATCATGACCGATAAAGACATTCAGAAAGAAGAAGCAGACAATAAAGCGGGAATCATTCATGATAGCTTTTATCATGCCAGGGTTCAACTGCTCATGAGCTGTTTGGAGAATAACCATCGGGAGCAATTCAATAAGCTCTATGTTGAGCTCACCGCAATATGGAATGTTCCAGGAATGCCTAATGAGCGTAAAATTGAAATGTATCATTCCCTCTCAGCGGTGTTTCTGTACTATATTCACAAAAACAGGGACATACGAGATTACATGAATACGCAGCTTGATTTGGAGAAGTTGTACCGCTATGGGGATTCGACCTCATGGACGGAACTCATAGAATATTATAGGCAAATGGCTGACTGTTTTTTTGAATGGAATACGCTCCGAGGCACGCAATTGCCGACAGAGGTTGTTAATAAAGTGCATCGCTATATCGAGGAGCATTTGTCTACCGATATTTCCTTAACCGCTTTGGCAGATTACGTAAGCTTGAATCCGTCTTATTTGTCTAGGCTTTATAAGCAAATTACGGGCATAGGATTATCGAAATATGTGAATGACTACAGAAATTTGGTGGCAAAAGACATGCTTCTGAACACGTCCATGAAAGTAAATGAAATCGCGGCTGCGCTCGGA
Organism: Paenibacillus sp. J31P13; assembly: GCF_056269295.1. Lineage (NCBI taxonomy): Bacteria > Bacillati > Bacillota > Bacilli > Caryophanales > Paenibacillaceae > Paenibacillus > Paenibacillus sp. J31P13. The sequence goes on along the minus strand of NZ_JBWDNR010000012.1, from coordinate 88,465 downwards.
TACAATTCTGCGCTTGCCTTTATTCGGTTTTTCAAAAAGCAGAACGAAACGACGCCGCAGGATTTCCGCATGGCAAGGTGCCAGTCGCAAATACAAGGTCAATAATAGTATATAGATTGTAAACAATGATCTCTGTTTCCTCCTGAACAGTCCCCTTACAATTGATTAGAGAAGGCGCACAAGAGGAGGAAAAATTTTGAGAACATTAACAGCCGTATTATTAGGCGCTGGCAGCAGAGGGAGATATATTTATGGCCCTTATGCGGAGAAATTTCCGAATGAATTAAAATTTGTTGCTGTAGCTGAACCAAATGAAGAACGCAGAAAACGGTTTGCAGAAATACATCAAATTGACCATGAGCATGTTTATGATACTTGGGAAAAAGCACTCGATCAAGGTCGCATAGCAGACGTCATTATCATCTGCACACTAGATCGAATGCATTATATACCTGCAATGAAGGCGATGGAGCTCGGCTATCACGTCATGCTTGAGAAGCCTATGTCGCCATCCTTGGAAGAATGCATCCAGCTTGAGCAGGCATCGCTTCGCTATAAGAGGCTTCTTGTAGTAACACATGTTCTTCGCTATTCACCTTTCTGGTCAGGCATAAAAAAATGTATCGAGGATGGCGAGCTCGGAACGGTAGGTACGATTCAATTAACGGAGAATGTCGGTTATCTCCATATGACACATAGCTATGTACGCGGGAATTGGCGGAATTCGGAGGAGACGAGTCCGATGATTTTAGCTAAATCCTGTCATGATCTGGACATTATCTATTGGCTTATGAATCAGCCGTGTACAAGCGTCAGCTCGTACGGCTCCTTGCTTCATTTTCGAGCTGAAAATGCTCCAGAAGGCTCGACAGAACGCTGCATTGATGGCTGCGCAGTGGAGAAGGATTGTGCATTCTCGGCTATGAAGATGTATATGCAGCCGCCGGATCATCCTTGGGCGCGTTATATGACGAATGATTTGTCGCAGGAGGGCATCTTGAAAGCGCTGAAGGAAGGACCATTTGGGCGCTGTGTATATCGCTGCGATAATAATGTCGTTGACCATCAGCTTGTGAATATGGAATTTGTGAATGGAGCGAACGCATCGTTCATTATGTCAGGACTGACACAGAGCGGTACACGCCGAGTTCAGATTATGGGCACAAAAGGTGAAATCATTGGAGATATGGAGAAGGGAGCTTTCACACTGTATCGTTATGCGACAGGAGAACAGCTTGAGATTCGCTGCAATGTTGTAGGAGATGGCCACGGAGGCGGCGATGAACGTATGGTGAGCTCGTTCCTGCGAGATGTTTGTCGTTTTGATAGCAATCCTTCTCATGGCTTGACCTCTGCAACGGCATCACTGCAAAGCCATCTGATGGCATTTGCAGCGGAGCATTCGAGACGGCATGAGGGGCGTGCTATAAAAATCTCAGATATGCATAATAAGCAAGAGCTACCCGCATAAAAACGTTAGAAGGTCCCCAAAGCGCCGCAGGCAGCTTTGGGGACTTTTTTTGGCTCATGCCAAACAGGACGAATTCGTTGTAAATGGGCACAGGTAAACAACTGTATATCAAAGTCATAAGTTATCTCTTTGAAAGAAGGGTTAATTTTCTTAAAGTAACAGTAAGAACATGGTTATAGACTTCTGCATCAACCGTGAGGGATTCGTAGAGAGGGGGAATGTGTCTCGCAATAGGCTTTATAAGAAGCACAACCAATATCACGTTTAGCTGTTTCTTTATTCAAAAATAGAAAGGGAGCTATCATTTATGAGATCGAATAAACGATGGGTTGCCATCGCATTGGTTGCGATCATGTTGTTGACAGGGGTTCCGGCAGTGCAAGCGGAAGAGGGACAAGGACAGTCGGCGTTCCGTAATCTTGCTGCGGGGCTCAGTTATGAATGGTCGGAAGCACCGGAGGCCAAGTATCCAGATGATCATAATAAGCTGACGGATGGCATTTATGGCAAATTGGATATGTCGGACCCGGCGTGGGTAGGGCATGTGAAAAAGATGACGCGTGAGGTAGTGTTTGATTTAGGCGAGAAGAAGTCTATCTCCCGTATTAAGGCGCGGTTTTTGCAGGATTGGCCGACTAACACTATGCTTGTGCCGTTAACGGTATCCATGTACGTCTCCGATGACAAAGAAAATTGGGGAACGCTTTCACACAATTCCACCAAGCTGCTTTGGGGGGATGGGCCGCCAAGAGAAGAGGTGTATGACTGGGATGGACACCGAGATGGCATCAAAAGTGGTAATTCTGATGCCGAGATGGCTTATGCCCGCTATGTCAAAGTAACTTTCTCGATGCACACGAGAGCTTGGACATTCATTGATGAAGTCGAAATTTGGGGTACGGATGGAAAAGTAGAAGGTGCGGAACAAGTTGCCGTTGATCAGCTGGGCTTTTTGGCGCCAGGAGATGCAACGGCTGGCATTCACAATCTGGGATTGCTCTATAATGGGCATTATGCGAATCAGAAGGGAGATTGGACGAAGGAGAGGATTATTCCGAATATCAGTTACGTAGATCGGGCAGGGGAACCAGTGGATTGGTTATTTGACGGGGTTCTTTATCTAGGTCTTACAACACCGAACGGTCATGGTTATAATGGTGGTGCGAATCTCGAGGACTGGAAATGGTATTTGAATAAAACATTTGCAGAAACAGGTGACATGCAGCAGTTAAACGAAGCGGCGATAGAAGTCGGAAGCAAGCTGAATCAGCCTGACCATAAGGTGAAGGTCGTGTTAATGATTCCAGATCCAGGAGAAGATATGAATGACTTCGGAGATATTGATGGTGATGGAGTATCCGAAAGCTTCAATGCTTCTGACGTTGGAAAAATGGAAGCGTATGCAAACCGTGAGAAAGCCGTACAGTGGTGGTTAAATGAAGTGGAGCAAAAATGGGCAACGGAAAATTACTCTCATCTTGAGCTTGTCGGCATGTACTGGCTGGAAGAACAAATTAGTACAAGCGAGACAGGGCCGGATTTAATTCGTTCGACAAGCAATAAAGTGCATGATAAGAGCTTGAAGCTCTTCTGGATACCGCACTTCTTAGCTTACAAGAGTCATATGTGGAAGGATGTTGGAATAGATGCGGCAGCATTCCAGCCCAACTATTTCTTTGAGGAATTGGATGAGGATCGTCTTGAAGATGCAGCGAACATTGCTAAGCAATACGGGATGAGCAATGAGATGGAGTTTGATGATCGCATGGTGACAGATGGCGTGTTTAGGGAGCGGTATGTTGATTACTTGAACAGCGGCGCCCAAACCGGTCTTATGACATCAGGATTTAAAGCTTACTACCAAGGTAACAATGCCGTGTTTGATACTGCGGTAAGTTCTGATCCTGCAACACGCATTCTGTACGATTGGCTCTATCAATTTACAAATGGAACGTATCAAACGAATAACGCTGCCCCTCCAAAGGCAGAGGTACAAATGAATGGCCAAATGCTTCAAAGCGGATCAGTCGTTCCAGAAAGAAAACCTATTTCGTTTACGTGGAAATTAATCAATGATGATGGAAGCGGACTGAATAAAGTAACGGCTACCTTTAACGGCAAGCCTTACAAAGAAGGAACTGTCATTAATTTGGCTGGCAAGCCAGGAAAACATGAGCTTGTCGTTACCGTATCAGCAGGCAAGTCGGAGAAAACATCTTATGTGATTGAGGCTGGCACTAACGCTTCTGATCTGAAAGATCTAATTGAAAGCTATAAGGAAGCCAAACAGTTCACGAATGAGGAAGCGGCTCGTTCCCTGAACAATTATTTGGAGATGATGAATCGGTTCGAAGGAAGCGATGAGGCGAAATTTACCAAGTACTTAAAGGGCTTTAATGCAAAGCTGGAGCTTCTGAAAAAAGATCATATGGTTACAGATGTAGCTTACAGCACGCTGAAGGAGGACGTCTATTACCTGCTTGGAAATTTGGCGCTGAATAAAGCGGCGGAAGCATCTACCGTGGAAGCCTCCAATGCTAACTATGCTCCTGGGAAAGCAGTTGATGGATTCCCTTCAACAAGATGGGCAAGTGAATTGCTGGACAATACGTGGTTCCAGGTCGATCTCGGTAAAGTGACAGAGATGGATACTGTAACCATTGATTGGGAGTACGCTCGAGCGAAAACATACAAATTAGTTGTCTCCGATGATAAGCAAAATTGGACAAATGTAATAAAAGAAAATAATGGCGTAATTACGGCGAAAGACGGAAAAGAAACCGTTCATTTTGATCCGATCAAGGCGAGATACATGAAATTTGAAGGGATTCAAAGAGAGACATTTTACGGCTATTCGTTCTACGAATTTGGTATTTATCACTTATCGGGAGGGGAACAAGTCAAACTCATAGAAGGCATTCAAGCAGCAGTGGATGCCGCATCCAAAAAAGTTACTTTAAATGGACTTGTGATGAATGGCGATCTTGCAAACGTGAGCTTGAAGGTCATCGACCCAGAAGGCAAGGTTCATTTCGAAGATAAAAAGACAAGTTTAGAAGCCGGAAACTTTCAATTCGATTTTACACTTACAGGTGAATTAGAGGGAACTTATGAAGCATATCTTGCAACCGATGATAGCAGTGAACCTGAGAAGCTAACATTTGAATACAAGAAGGAAATCGAGGTTGTTAAGACGATTGAAGGTGTTAAAGCGGGAATAGACACAGCAACGAAAAAAGTAACGATTGATGGATTAGTAGTGAATGGAGACCATGCAAAAGTGAGTTTGAAGGTGCTTGATCCGCAAGGTAAGGTTAATTATGAAGAGGAGAGTACGAGTACAGAAGCGGGAAGCTTCCAATTTGCCTTTACACTTACCGGTGAGTTAGAGGGAATCTATGAGGCGTATCTAGCATTAGACGATAAGAGTGAGCCTAAAAAGATTACTTTTGAGTACAAGAAAGAAACGTCTGGCGGAGGCGAAAGCCCGGTCACATCGGTTCCTGACCTATTCCAGCTGGAATCAGATGGTTCTGTCAAAGCGGAAATCAACACAAAGCTTGATTCGAGTGGAATGATGGCTGTCGGTATGGTCAGTGAGCAAGACCTGCAGAAGGCGATAGCTCGGGCTAAAACAGATAAAGATGGGAAGCTGAAGGCCGTAATTGTATTTAAGAAAAACGGTGATGCAGCGAAATATGCATTGGACATTCCTGCTGCTTTCTTGTCTGACCATCCAAATTTGCTTATTGAACTAACGACTCCTAAAGCAACGATCTTGCTTTCTGGAGGGATGCTGGTGAAGTCAGCCGAGCTTGGCAAGGAATTACGTTTTGTTGTAGGTGAGAGGGATCGAAAATCATTGAAGCAAGACGTACAGATTCAGGTAGGTGAAAGAGCGATCATTGAGTTGTCGACACTATTGGATGGAAAGGCTTATTCGTGGATAAACGCCAAGGCGCCGATCACCGTTACGGTTCCGTATTTACGTACAGATGCTGAGACAGCCTCAAGAATCGGTATTCTGTCCATTAATGATCAAGGTACAGCTTCAGCCATTGCAGAAGCAGCTTATTCCGATTCTGATAAACGCATTAGGTTCTCAATAGACCGAACAGGCATTTATGCGGTATTTTATAAACAGCCAGAAGTGATATTTACAGATATCGGCAAGTATGAATGGGCGCAGGAAGCTGTTGAGAAGCTAGCTGCTCTGGGTATCGTTAAAGGAACATCGGATTCAACCTTTAGCCCAGCTGCAGGGGTGAGCCGAGCAGACTTCATCTTAATGCTTGTTAGAGCGCTGGGTTTGAAAGCAGAGGCAAGCGACGATGCATTCACAGATGTTCAGCCGCAAGATTATTATTACGACGCAGTAGCCATTGCTAAGAAGCTCGGTATCGTTACCGGTATTGAAGGTGGACGATTTGCTCCGAAGGCCAAACTGACAAGGCAAGATATGATGGTGATGGCAGCGCGGGCTCTGAAGGCGGCGAAATCGGCAGAAATTATAGGTGATATCACAGCGCTTGATAGCTTCAAGGACGCAAACAAAGTGACGGATTACGCAGCCAGCAGCATAGCTGGAATGATCGAGCAGGGGCTGATTCAAGGAAGTGGAGGAATGATTAATCCGCTCAATAATACGACACGCGCTGAAACAGCTGTATTCCTGTACCGGCTTTTGAATTTTATAACAGACAAGGGTTAGACCAGGATTGAAGGATATCCAGCATAGTTTAGCGGAGTCGAGAGAAAGAAGAGGAGCCCCAAGCTTGGGGCTCCTCTACTTCATATATATTGGATGTTGAACAGGGAATGAATCAGCTTGAGACCAAACACTTTTGTTATTATTATTCTTGAATGATCTCTACTATTTTCCTTAGTATCATTTCCTTGATAAACCAATGAATATAATGCTGAGAGTCTGGGAGAGTTTCTTGCAAACTTACATTTGACCAATGCAGAAGCTGTTTCTGCACGTTGTTTCATTATGCTCCAGAACCCGATGATAAAAAAAGCAAGGAAAAGGTATTATAGCATTGCTTATCGGCATGAAAATCACTTTTTCGGAAGTGGTTTTTTTTGTTGTTTTGATTGCATGAAAAATGGGGAAACCAAGAAAAATCAAAATTTGATATATAATACTTGAATATTTGCTATGGGTTTAGATAGGACATCAATTTACAATGAAAGCATATACAAAAACGATTAGCCGAGAGGGGATTCAACATGATGAAACTGAAGAAGCGCGGTTTGGTTGGGTTAGTTCTTGCAATGACAATGGCTTTGACAGCATGCGGGGGAAATAAAGAGGCAGCAGAGCCATCTGAGGACAAGCCTTATGCAGGACAGAAATTGACTGTTTTTGCTCTGAGTCATCCTTGGACAGACGGGATGAAGGCTTCACTTGGTGAATTTGAGGATGCTACTGGTATTGATGTGGATCTGCAGGTTTTTCCGGAAGAGCAGCTTCAACAGAAGCTTGCCGTTCAATTCACATCTGGAGCGGGAACGCCTGACGTATTTACTTACCGCCCATTTATGGAAAAGCTTCTTTATGACAAAAACGGCTGGACGGAACCTCTTGACAGCTACGCTAATCAAAACGGTGAGTATGCATTCGACGACTTCTCTAAAGCTTCCGTAGACGGGAGCATGGTAGATGGCAAGCTGATGTCAATACCGCTTTGGACGGATCAATTCGTTATGTATTACCGTAAGGATCTTTTGGAAAAAAATAATATACCCGTACCGACCACTTTGACGGAGTTTGAAGCAGCGGTGAAGCAGTTAAACGATCCAGCAAATGACTTCTATGGTTTCGTATCACGAGGTCAACGCAATGCGCTTGTGTCGGCAGCAGCCTCCTTCATCTATTCCGAAGGCGGGGACTTTATCGTCGATGGCAAAGCAGCAATCAATACACCTGAAGCGATTCGCGGTATGGAAATGTATGCTAATTTATTGAAAAATTATGGACCGAAGGGCGCGCTCAACATGGGTTGGCCGCAGGCTGCAGCATTGTTCGCACAAGGCAAAGCAGCATTTTATGTAGATGCTTCTGCCCTTTATAACAATACGACTGATCCAGAGAAATCACTTGTCGCTGATAAAGTTGCGTTTGCTCCATTCCCGGCAGGTTCAGCTGGTCAGAAGCCTTATGCGATTGCTGCGTGGGCGCTGGCTATGAATCCGAAATCAGAGAAGAAGGATGCTGCTTGGGCATTTATGGAATGGTCTACAAACAAAGAAAATGTGCTTCGCATTCAACAGAGCGGTGTACCGGGTGCGCGTGATTCCGTCTGGGCATCTCCAGAGGGTATTGAGAAATTCCCTGCTGATCTTGCGGAAGCTATCAAAAAAACAATGAGTATTGGTGTTGATCACAGCGTACCGCAAGTAATGAGTGTAACAGAAGCTCGTGACGTAGTTGGTGGCGTTGTTGTACAAGCTATGCTGGGCAAAGACATTAAGGCAGCTGCGGATGCCGCAAACAAAGAGCTTCAAGCCATTATCGACAACGATAATAAGAAATAAATCCTTTATAAATGCGGGCAGGCCGGTATACGCCGGTTTGCCCCTTTACCGACAAACAGCTTAAGCATGCAGAATGGAAAGGAGTCGGTATCATGATCATGAATTGGATTGATCGCCATCTCAAGTGGGTTTTTACTTTGCCAGCCGTTCTATTTATTCTTCTTATGGTTGCTTATCCGCTATTTTATACAGGAAGACTCAGCTTCTTCGAATGGAGTATGTCCGCTGTTACCCCGCCCAAATATGTAGGACTAGACAATTATGTAGCACTATTCAAGGACCATCGATTCTGGAATGCACTGAAAGTGACCTTTTACCATACTTCTGTCAGCCTTGTACTGGAAACGGTCTTGGGCGTCGGAATTGCGATTTTATTCTCTCGTAAATTTAAAGGCGGCCGTATCGTAAAAACGGTAATGATGCTGCCTATGGTCGCAACTCCGGTATCTATTGCTTTGGTGTGGCTTCTTATTTATGAGCCTTCGATTGGCTTCGCTAACCAAATGCTAAAGGGTCTTGGTATTGAGACACAGGAATGGCTCGGCTCGGTTACTCAAGTAATCCCATCACTCATTCTCATTGATGTATGGGAATGGACACCATTCGTCGCACTTATCGTTATTGCAGGGTTAGCTTCCTTGCCGACAGATCCATACGAATCAGCCGAGGTTGACGGCGCGAATGCTTGGCAGAAGCTGCGCTATATAACGCTTCCGCTATTAACACCAACGATCATTACGGCTGTTACGCTTCGTGTTATTGATTTGCTCAAGACGTTCGATACCATCTACGCAACAACGCAAGGCGGCCCGAACTTCGCTTCTCAGACACTTAATATTTTAGTATACGATTTAGCCTTCCAGAACTTTAAGCTTGGTTCAGCATCTGCATTGCTCGTCATTTTCTTTGTCCTTATTCTATCCGTTATTCTTGTGCTGACGTCTATTCGCAAAAGGCAGGGGGACCGCATATGAGACCGTCAAAACTTGCAAAAACAAGTTCCGTAACCTTAATTTTTATCATTTTGCTGCTGTTCCTCTTTCCATTTGTATGGATGCTCGCCGCATCCTTCAAGACTCAGGTGCAGGTATTGTCGCCGGATCATATGTTTTTTTTCAAACCGACATTCAAAAACTATTTATCGGTGTTCCAAGAGTATGATTACATGAAGTTCATATGGAATACACTCGTTATTGCGACGGTATCGACAATTGGTTCACTTGTTCTCGGTTTACCAGCTGCATATGGTATTGCTAAATACAAAATGCCATATTTTGCGTTAACGATTCTTGTTGCTAAAATCATTCCAGGCATCACATACTTGGTTCCATGGTATATTTTATTCAATAAAATGCATTTAATTGACTCCTTTGGCGGTATGATCCTAGCACATATGGTTATTGGCTTGCCATTCATTATGTGGGTCATGATTCCTTTCTTCGAGGAATTTCCGAAAGAGGTCGAGGAATCAGCATGGATCGATGGCTGCTCCAAGGTACGTACCTTTTATCAAATGGTGCTGCCCGTTTCACTACCAGGTATCGTTACCTCGTCCTTGCTTGCATTTATTTTCTCTTGGAACAACTTTATGTTCTCGCTTGTATTGTCAGGCGAAAAAACGAAAACGCTTCCTCTTGCGATCTACAACTTTATGGCGAACACCTCCATTAACTGGGGCGCACTTATGGCTGCCGCTTGCATCATTACGCTGCCAGTGATTATAATTGCCATATTCACTCAGAAATACGTAGTAAGCGGATTGTCCGCAGGTGCTGTAAAAGGATAATAGATCGTTACAATGCAGATAAACAGGAATGAGGAGAAGCGGGCCATGCTTAACGGTTGGAATACGTTCAGCAAAACTGTCCTTTTGATCATAATCGTGTTGTTGCCGCTTGCCATACTATTCGGCTACACGAATCAAATATCGGATAAAGTCATGGAGAAGGAGCTTCAAGCGAAAGCATTGAAGAGCCTTTCTTTTTTTGGAGAGCAGATAAACAATACCGTGAATCAGCTTTCTGTTATGTCTATTGTCATAAGCCGAGATCCCAGCAATCGGAAAATGGGAAGCGTGGGCACGGGTCCGGATGCATACGAGAGGCTGCAAGCGCAGGAGGATTTCATTAGAAAGTTGAGTCTTCTTAGCGCTATGAGCAGTTTGCCTAACCGATTGACCATTTATTATCCGAAAATAAGCCAAGCCATATCTAGTGATTATTTTGGCATTTATGATGAAACGTATTTAAAGGAAATGAGCAAGCATACGGGCGAGAGCTGGGTTTATCATCCGATTAAAAGTGGAGAACAGTATTTCTCGAAGCTGCTGTGGAACCCTCTCCTTGTAAATCGAAGCATTACCGCTGCGGAGACGGTGGTTGAGGTTCGCTTTCTGCAAAGTGACCTTATTAAATTGCTGCGTGATTTTTCTCATGACGAGATCGGTAATTCCCTCTTTTACAAAAAAGGGTTCGATCCGATTTATGATACCGAAGCTGGCGACTCGGCATTGTTAGATCAAATTATTGTTGCTTTGGACAAGGAGCCTCCAAGCGAGCAGGGCTATCGTATCGTGAATATTAATAAACAATCTTATTTCGTCAACTATGTCTACTCAACTAGCCTAGGGTGGTATGCGGTCAATTATTCTCCGCTGGAACAGGTGCTGGCGCCTATCAGAATGAGTCGAAATTTTTTCTATGTGACCATCATCGTTATGATGCTCATAGGTCTATTGGCTGCAGTATTCCAATATAGAAATGTACAATTGCCGATTACGATGCTATTGCGCGGAATGAAAAGAATCGAAACGGGTGAATACGCATTCCGAATTCGTTACAAGCCAAAAAACGAGTTTGGTTTATTATTTCAGAAATTCAATCAAATGTCGGATGAGATCCAGCGGCTCGTAGAAAAGGTCTTTGCCGTTAACATTCGCTTTCGCGACGCACAGCTCAAGCATCTTCAAGCACAAATCAATCCTCATTTCTTGTCCAACAGTATGTTTTTCATCAAAAACATGATCGCTGTCAACGATAAAGAAGCTGCCAATAGCATGATCATGAACTTAGCCGCTTATTATCGTTATGTTACGAAGCTAGAGCATACAATGACAACACTGCAAGAGGAGCTTGACCTGATTGATAATTATTTGGTTATTCAGAACCTACGGTTGGAACGTTTCCATTATGAAATGGACATACCTGAAAATATGCGCAGCCTTCGGGTGCCGCGCTTATTAATTCAGCCAATCGTTGAAAATACGATTATTCATAGTATAGAAAAGTTCGGACAGTATGGCATTATCGAGATAACTGGAGAACGAGAGGGCGATAATTGCTCTATTACCGTGGATGACAATGGGAAGCAAATATCCGAGGAAACCATACACAAGCTTCAGTTGAAGGTAAATCGACCTGTTGAAGTAGGAGAAGGCTTCGGCTTGTGGAATGTTCATCAAAGGTTGCAATATCAGTTCGGTCTAGAGGCAGGGCTGCATTTTGCCCATTCACCGCTTGGAGGACTCCGAGTAATGATCCGATGGAATGACTCGCACACAGGTGTTTCGGAAGGAGAGAAATAACGATGCAGCTGTTGCTGGTTGATGATGAAATGAGTGTGGCAGATACGCTCGCAGAGACGATTCCTTGGCAATCCATTGGCATCGATACGGTCCATAAAGCCTATTCAGCTGCTGAAGCTCTAAACGTGCTAAACTCTTATGAAATTGATATTGTGATCACCGATGTGTGCATGCCAGAAATGGATGGACTAGAGCTCGTTCAGCGCATCTATACGTACTGGAAGCATATCAAATGTTTGTTGTTGACCGCTCACGCTGATTTTGAATATGCTCAGGCTGCTATTAAGCATCATATTCAAGGCTATATGCTCAAGCCAGTCGATGATCAGGAGCTCATTGCTGGGATTAACAGTGTCGTTGAGACTATTAAAGCTGAGAAGAAAAATGAAGACAACTATAGCCGGGCAATCGCAGCTATGCGGCACCACCTTCCGAAAATCCAAGCTGAGCTGCTTCAAAACTTGCTAAACGGCACGCGGATGCAGGAAGTTAAGTTAAAGGAGCAGCTGAAGCTGCTCGAGGTATCCGTAGAAATCGGCCAGGATGTATATATGATGCTGGTCCGCTTTAAAAGTCAATTGTCCGATTACAATTCCTTTGAGGTTTCGTTGATGGAGTACGCGATTGCCAACTTGGCAAAGGAAACGTTTCAGGATCACTTTAATAGTTGGTATTGTAGAGACGTTCACGAATATCTAGCTTTCGTCTTAATCCCGAAACTGGAGCGAGACTCCCATGAAGAAGAAAGTAACGAGGGGATGCTGCTTAATCATTTGAATCGACTCGTCAATCAATTTCAAATGAATGTCCAGCGTTACTTGAACAAGCCGATTTCCGTTATGTCGGGACATGGGGGACGTTTTCCAGACGAAATCATGAAGGTATATAATAATCTGCTGCTTTTATTTGGCAAACGGTTCGGTGACGACAAAGACTTGCCTGTATACATTGCCGGTCGAAATGAAATGGCGACAATAGGCACGCTAGTGTCACTCTATGAGCCGCCACTCTTTGTTCATCTTATGGAGGCTGGTCATTGGGAAGCCGTATCAACGAAACTGGATAGTGTCATGATGGAGCTGGAGACGGATTGGCATGATTCGTCGGAGCAATTGACAGAAGCATTCTTCGCCATTTTCTCCGCGTTTTCTTATATTGCGCATAAGAGGGGACATAGTCTTGCCGATCTTATAGGGGATGAGTATGTCCGAGGAAAGGAACTGCTGCCTGCGAAAACAGTAAAGCACTTGAAGGAATGGACGGCGAATGTACTGGAGATCTTTCGGCTTAGTGCGCAGAATGAGACGAGGACAGCTAAAACGGCTGCCGTGAAGGAAGCTCAGAAATTTATTATTTCTCATTTGTCAGGTGATCTCTCTGTCCAGACGATTTCTGATGTGCTTAATATGCATCCAGCGTACTTATCGAGACTATACAAGCTTGAAACCGGGGAGAATATCAGCGACTATATTAGTCGATTGAAAATGGAGAAGGCAGTCATGCTGCTTCAAACAAGTACAAGGAAAATATATGAGATCTCCATTGAAATTGGCTATCAGAACCCTCATTATTTTATCAAGCTGTTTAAGAAACATTTTGGCTTTACGCCGCAAGAATATCGCAACATGAATCTATGAGGTATTGGAAATGGAGTGCAAACTGACAACAGTTTTGCACTCCATTTTTTTTGATATTTACCTATATCCCCATCCGTTGCCGATAACAGGCTGCTGTCGTGGAAACTCATAATTTTGCTGCTGCGGATAAGTTGGCGGAAATGGAATTTCCCGAGTCTGATTGGGCTTGCAATTGTTAGGCGGTCCGATGACGACAGTGTCCGTAATAGGTGCTAGAGTTTCTTTGACCATTGCTTCATTGAGGCAGTACGTATGAGCGAATACACTCGCAGGCGTTAATCGCAATAGATCAGATCCGCCTATGAATTGCGGAACTGGAGCATCAAATATGGCTATTAAATGGGTTTGATCGGTGGTTGCTACTTCATAATGCCACCAGCCCTGAGGGACATTAGCGACTTGGCCGGGTTGAATTGGAAAACTGAGCAATTCTTTCGAAAATGGATTAACCATGGAGACAACAGCTGCGCCTGAAACACAGTAAACTAATTCTGTAGCATTTTGATGAGTGTGGGGCTCGATAACGTTGCCTGTGCTTAGAAAAATATCCAATAAAGACACATTCCCTAACGTATTGAGCTCGTTAATGGAAAGACCATTAATATAATTCCAATTATCTTTTTTGAAAAATTGGTTATTTCTTAAATCATAAGTAAATTGTACGGATGGTGAAGTGAAATCCATATAAGAAGCCGTCACTTTAGTTCCTACCCTTCATAACTAATAGGCATTTGACCTGTAACGTATCATATGTTTCTTTCCATCAGAAAGTGAAGGGTTTATTTAATCGTCACCGTTTTACTATTTTCGCAGCTTCCGCCGGCAGGGTGCATCATGTACAATATCAGTATACATGTTGAACAGGACGAAAGATTATCCATTACAGAGAATAAGCAGCCACCAAATGGTGTGGAGATTGGAGCAATTTAAATGTATCGCAATCTAGAAGAATGTGTAATTGACTTAGAAAAGAATGGTCATTTGGTGCGGATCAAAGAAGAGGTTGATCCTTATCTAGAAATGGCTGCTATCCACATGAAGGTCTATGAGGCCAAAGGACCTGCTTTATTATTTGAAAATGTTAAAGGCTCAAAATTCAGAGCCGTATCCAATCTTTTTGGAACAGTTGAGCGCAGTAGATTTATTTTCCGAAGTACTTGGGATTCCGTCCAAAGTGTTATGGCAGTTCGTAACGATCCAATAAAAGCTTTAAAAAAACCATTTAAACATGTAAAAACAGGACTTACTGCATGGAAAGCTCTGCCGGTCAAGAAGAGCAGCAGCCTCCCTGTTGCTCATCAAGAAATTAACATATCCGATTTGCCGCTTATTCAAAGCTGGCCTATGGATGGTGGTGCTTTTGTCACGCTCCCCCAGGTATATACAGAGGACCCGGATAAACCAGGCATTATGAATTCCAATCTAGGGATGTACCGTATTCAACTGAATGGTAACGAGTATGAAACCAACAAAGAAATAGGCGTGCATTATCAGATTCATCGGGGTATCGGCGTTCATCAGGACAAGTCGAACAAAAAAGGACTTCCGCTTAAAGTAAGCTGTTTTATTGGCGGGCCTCCTGCACATACACTCGCGGCAGTTATGCCTTTGCCGGAGGGCCTCAGTGAGATGACCGTTGCGGGAATGCTTGCAGGACGCCGATTTCGTTATAGCTATGTCGATGGTTTCTGCATCAGCAATGACGCTGATTTTGTCATAACTGGCGAAATTCATCCGGGTGAGACAAAGCCGGAGGGACCTTTTGGCGATCATCTCGGCTATTACAGTCTTACTCATCCTTTCCCTGTGATGAAGGTGCATAAGGTATACGCCAAACCAGGTGCTATATGGCCTTTTACCGTTGTGGGCAGGCCTCCGCAAGAGGATACGTCATTCGGTCAGCTCATTCATGAGCTAACAGGTGATGCAATTAAGCAGGAGATACCTGGCGTAAAAGAAGTACATGCTATAGACGCAGCGGGCGTGCATCCGTTGCTATTCGCAATTGGCAGTGAGCGTTATACGCCCTATCAGCAGGTCAAACAGCCGGCTGAGCTTCTGACCATCGCCAATCGTATTTTAGGAACGGGACAGCTGAGCTTAGCCAAGTATTTATTTATTACTGCAGAAGACAAGCAGCCGCTGGACTCTCATCATGAAGTCGAATTTTTAGCATATATTTTGGAGCGCATCAATCTTCAAAGAGACATTCATTTTTATACCAATACGACAATTGATACGCTTGATTATTCCGGAACGGGATTGAATAGCGGCAGCAAGGTCGTTTTTGCGGCATATGGAGATAAGAAAAGGGAATTGTGCAAAGAAGTGCCGGTAGCTTTGCAAGAGATACAGGGGTATCCGAATGCACGCTTGGTTATGCCGGGTGTGGTGGTCATTCAGGGATCTGCCTTTACAGATTACGAGAGCGCACAGCAAGAAATGAAACAATTAAGTGACGCAATTCAAGAAAGAGGCTCCATTCCTTCTTGTCCGATGATTATTATCGGCGATGACAGCAGTTTTATCAGCGAGACGATCAATAATTTTCTATGGGCTACCTTCACAAGGAGCAATCCTTCACATGATATTTATGGCGTGAACAGCCGTTATGAGAATAAGCATTGGGCTTGTGATAATGTCATTATTGATGCGCGAATCAAACCTCATCAAGCGCCGCCTTTAATTCCCGATCCGGTTGTTGAGAAGAACATTGAGCGATTTTTTGTTAAAGGTGCTAGTTTGGGCGGAGTTAAATTGCTGTAGGAATTCTAAGGCAAAACCGAATAGGTTTAAAGCCATTTTCCATATTGATGGGTTGCGTCGCCAGCATTTGTTCTAATGCTGGCGATTGGCCTTTTAAGCCTCGAAAGAAGACATTTCTTATTTTCCTTCTGTGTATGATTTTGTCCTTTGCTCAAGATTTTTTTACCCCTCTCACTGGAATATCATGATTATATCTCCGCTAATCCTTTAAAAACCTCATAAGTGAACAACTCTAGTCATGATGCTCAGGAACTATTTAAATGCTACTTTGTTATTGTTTTTTTTCGAAAAATTTCTTTTTGAGAGATTTAATAAGAAATTACTTCTTAAATATCCAATTAATGAAAAATAGTGAGGATAGAAGATTAACAGGGTCCATTTTAGTGCAAATGCGATAAGTTTTTTTTACCCCTCGAGAGCATAATCTACATATTTTTACCCCCGTTTTCAGAGATATCTTCCCCTGTTTTTGCCATTTATCCCATTGAAAAGACAATAGAATTAACCTAAAATTTTTATTAGCAAGACGAAATATTATTCTTCAAAACCAATTATTTTAAGGGGGATTAACAAAAATGGTAAGAAGCAAAAAAGTACTTTTGGCTCTATCGCTTGTCTTCGTATTGATCTTGTCCGCTTGTGGTGGAAACAACAACGGAAACAAAGGTGCAGCAACTAACGCACCGAAAGAAACGGACGCTCCAAAAGTAGAAGAGACAAAAGCTCCTGCTGAACCAGTTAAACTACGCGTGTTCTCAACTTTCGGCGGTACTGACCCTGCTAAAGTTGCATTCGAAAAAATCCTTAAAGACTTCACGGATAAAAATCCAAATGTAACAATTGAAAATGATGTAATGTCCGCAAATGATGACGGCTTCAGAACAAAAGTGAACACAGACATGAACAGCGGCAACGAAGCTGACCTGACGTTCTACTTCATCGGTAAAGATGCTGAAGGCATTGTAAACGCTGGCAAAACAGCTCCATTGAATGACATCTTGGCTGCAGACCCAACTTGGAAAGACAGCTTGAACCCAGCTGTACTTGACTTGGTAACACAAGCAGACGGCAAAATCTATGCTGTTCCTGTAACTGGTTACTATGAAGGTATGTTCGTAAACAAAAAACTTTTCGCTGATAACAACATCGAGCTTCCAACTGATTGGGCTAAACTAGAAGCAGCTGTTAAAGCTTTTGCTGCTAAAGGCATTATTCCTATCTCCGCACCATTTGACCAATCTCACTACCTAATCGAGCATGCAGTATTGACTGCTGCTGGTCCAGAAAGCCAATCTAAAGCACTTACTGGCGATATCGATCCAAACTGGGAACTTGGTTTGAACGGTCTGAAAAAACTTTATGAGCTTGGCGCATTCCCTAAAGATGCAGCAACAATCGATCTTGGTATGGCACAAAACTACTACTATGAAGGTCTTGCAGCAATGCTGATCGAAGGTTCATGGGCAATCGGCGGTATGTCTGATGATGTTAAAGCTAACTCAACAGTACTTCCTTTCCCTGTAGCTCCAGGTGGCGTTGGTTCTGGTAATGATATCGTAGGTGGATTTGGTTCAGGTTTCTACCTTGCACAAAAAACATTTGACGATGCTAAGAAAAAAGACGCTGCAATTGCATTGTTGAAACATGTTACATCTAAAGAAAGCATCCAAGCAATCGCTCAAGTAAATGGCGGTTCACCTGCTGCTCTTAATGTAGAAATCACTGGTCAACCACAAGTAGCGCTTGATGGATTTGCAATGGTATCCAAAGCTAATTCAATCAGCTCTGCAGTTGACGGTAAAATGGCTCCTGAAACGTTCACAACTATTCGTTCATTCATTAAACCAGTTGTAACTGGTGAAAAAACAGCTAAAGAAGCACTTGAAGCTGCTAAGAAGATCGAAGACGAAAATAAATAATTAAATTTTTAAACCGCCAATGATATTCGCCGCCCTAGTTAGAACGGGCGGCGAAATCATTTCAAGATTCAAAAATAAATTACACCGTAGGTGATAGTATGAAGGGCGATAAGAAGTATATATTTTTGTTTTTGTTACCAGCTGCGGTCTTAATGTCAACGTTCATTTACTATCCGTTTCTAAAAAGTATTTATTTAAGCTTTTTTCGGACAAAAGGATTTTTTGAGAAAAAATTCGTTGGATTCGAGAACTACAAACGGATGTTTTCGGATGAAATATTAGGTGCAGCAACACTACACACATTGGAAATTATGCTTTATGTTCTTGTTTTTCAAGTTGGTATAGCTCTAGTATTAGCGGTTATGGTTGATAGTCTCAGATGGGGAAAAGGCTTTTTCCGGACTGTTTTCTTTTTTCCAATCGTCATCTCCGGCGCAGCGATTTCGTTGATGTTCGTACTCATTTACAACTATCAATTCGGTTTATTAAATGGAGCATTAGCTAATCTTGGGTTAGATAAAGTTCTATGGTTAAGCGAATCGGGTGCCTTAAAGGCGATTGCAGTTCCTACAGTATGGCATTATGTTGGTTTTTACTTCATTTTATTCCTTACAGCAATGTCCAAAATCCCTTCAGATTTCTACGAAGCAGCGAAAATGGAAGGTATCTCAGGCATTAAGAAGACGACTTCTATTACGATTCCACTTATCATGAGTGATATTAAAGTCGTTATGATCTTAGCCATTACTGGGACATTGAAGGTATTTGATTTTATTTGGATATTGGCACGTGGACAAAATGGTACAGAAGTGCTTGGAACGTATATGTACAAAAAAGCGATGATTGATTTGAACTTTGGTTACGGCTCAACGATAGCTATTTATATTGTTGTTTTCGGCGTCATTTTATCAGTTATTACAAACCGGTTGTTGAAAAATGAAGAAGTTACTTACTAACTGGGAAAGGGGGGACCGACAATGCAACAACAAATTAATATGAATAATCGTAAGGTGAAAAAAATGAAATTAGAAAAAGGTTTTGGATTAAGCGATATTTTTGTTTATATTTGTTTATCCTTATGGGCTTTAACAACGATTTATCCATTATTTTGGGTCGTGAACAACTCCTTTAAAGTTTCTAGAGATGTTATGAATAACTCATTTTCTATCGCTTCAAGTCCAGTCATGACGAACTATACAAATGCATTCAACCGAATCAATATGGGACAAAGCTATATGAATAGCTTGATCATGTCCATAAGCACCGTTTTATTGGTTTTAATATTTGGTGGTTTGGCTGCTTATATTCTCGCACGATTTAAATTCCGCGGTAGAAACATTATTTATTCCATTCTTGTCGCAACACTATTGATTCCTACATTTGCGACGATTGTTCCCGTTTATGAATTGCTTATAAAATGGAAATTGGTTAATACGTACCTAGGACTGATATTGCCTCAAACCGCTGGTAATCTAGCCTTTGCTACTCTGGTTATTGCCGGATTTATGGCCACCATTCCGAAGGATTTAGAGGAAGCAGCATTTATTGACGGCTGTAACCGATATAATATGTTTACGAAAATATTTTTACCGGTCTCAAGACCCGTATTCGCATCAGCAAGTATTTTCGTTTTCTTATGGGCTTATAACGATTTGTTCTCCTCTTTGATTTTTGTAAACAAAGAAAATGTACGCCCAATCGTTGCATTGTTAAATGAAATTAGTTCACAATACGGAACCGATTTTGGACTTATGGCAAGTGCTGTTTCCTTGACGGTCATCCCAGTATTAGTTATCTACCTGTTTATTCAACGGTTTATTGAGAAAGGATTGACTGAAGGCGCTATTAAGGGCTAGTCAATCTAAGCATGAAACAGTAAAGGGACTATTTTAGTGGTTATTGTAACCTCTAAAATAGTCCCTTTCCCTTTTTTTACATACTTCCGTCTTGGATTAATGTAAAATTATTGTAGTTGTTTTGCGAAAGGAGTGCTCGGAGTGACGGGATATTTACGTGGACAAATTGCCAAAATGGCTAATGTAAATATAGAAACAATCAGATATTATGAAAATCAAGGATTGATTCCAGTACCTATACGATCAGAAGCTGGCTATCGCATTTATTCCGAAGAGGTTTTGAGTCGAATTGCTTTTATAAAAAATGCTAAGTATTGCGGTTTTTCGTTGAAGGAAATCAAAAAGGCGCTATCTAAGCCTGAGGGTGCTATCTCTCTTGATGATTTTATTGCGGTCATTGACAAGAAGATGGGAGAAATTCATTCGATTATGTTAAGCCAGGAGAAAACTCTTACACAGCTTGCGGATCTCAAAAGAAACTTACAAGCTGCGGATAAACATCCCGATGTACAGATGACGCTGCAAATGCTAAATATGAATGTGTAGGTTGACCTTGTACCTTACTACAGGTTGTAAGCTAACCGTATAACCAGTAGGAGGGAAAAACATGGAAAAGACATGTGTGGAACAGCTGTCAGCGATTAAAAATTATTTGAAACAGACGAGTGGGGTTGGAAGTAAATCAGTAGAGCAGATCCGAGAAGAAATGGCTCACTCTGAAGCGAATTTTCCAAAGCATTCGGATATTATTGTTGAAAAAATAACGATAGATTATATGAGCGGCGAGTGGGTTAGTCCCACGGAAGCTACTCATGGAAATGAAGATCAAGCCATTCTTTATTTCCATGGTGGTGGATTTTTTTCAGGCACTCCCTCGTTTTATCGTGATCTGACTGCAAGAATAGCAAAAACCAGCGGAATAAAGGTGTTAACCCTAGATTATCGTCTTGCACCTGAACATCCGTATCCTGCTGCAAACGAGGATTGCTTGAGTGCCTATAGGTGGTTGCTTGCTAATGGATATCAAGCATGTAATATCATGTTTGGGGGAGATTCGGTCGGGGCGAGTTTAGCGCTTATGACGCTTATTTCTCTTCGTGATAACGTTGAAGAACTTCCCGCAGGTGCATTTCTTATTTCACCGCATACCGACCTCATTCATTTGGATGGTGAATCTTACAGGAGTCGATCGAAGCTAGATCCAACGGGCAGCTTGGAAGGAAATAAACGAATTCGAGATATTTATTTAGGGAATCAGATGGGGACTATTCCTTTGTTGTCACCATTAAGAATGAATTTGAGTGGACTGCCGCCTTTATTTATCCATGTTGGGGATCATGAGGTATTATTAAGTGATTCTACACGTTTAGATGAGCGAGCTCGAGCTGCGGGGGTCGCAGTTACGCTGGAAGTATGGGACAATATGTGGAGTGTATTTCATTTGTTGGCTTACATGCTGCCAGAGGCGCAAGCCGCCATTTCTAATATTGCTGGTTTTGTGTGCACAAGACTAGCAGAAACCCAAAATGAAGCTGTAAATTTCACGATTGAGTAATGGACTAGGGAGGATAAGAGCAAGTGACTTTACAACAATTGAAGTATGTCATTGAGGTAGCTAATCGCGGCTCGATGAATGAAGCAGCCAAACGTTTATTTATATCCCAGCCCAGCCTATCAAATGCGATAAGAGACTTGGAGGAAGAGCTCGGAATAATGATATTTAATCGTTCCAATAAAGGGATTTCTCTCTCCATGGAGGGGGCAGAGTTTCTTGGCTATGCTAGGCAAGTCGTTGAACAAGCAGAGCTGCTGGAGAACCGCTATTTGGACGCGAAGCCTTCCCCGCAGCATTTTGCCGTATCGACTCAGCATTATGCTTTTGCAGTAAATGCCTTTGTAAATCTGGTTCGAGAGCATGGGCATGATGAATATGAATTGGCTTTGCGTGAGACGAAAACTTTTGAAATCATTGAGGATGTTAAAAGCTTGCATAGTGAAATTGGCGTACTGTATCTCAATGAATTTAATTCAAAAGTTATTAATAAACTGCTTGAAGCGGCAAATTTGAAATTTAGCAGCTTATTTACGGCCGAACCGCATATTTTCATCAGTAAAAACAATCCATTAGCGAAGCAATCAATGGTCACGATCGATCAGCTGCAAAACTATCCTTACCTGTCATTTGAACAAGGAGAATATAATTCCTTTCACTTCTCAGAGGAGATTCTTAGTACGCTGTCTCATCCCAAAAGCATTCGTGTTAACGATCGGGCAACGCTCTTTAATCTATTGATTGGCTTGAACGGCTATACGATTTCAACAGGAGTACTTAGTTCTGATTTGAATGGCAATGATATTATTCCTGTTCCCTTGGCATGTGATGAAACCATTAACGTGGGCTGGATTTGTCATAAAAACGTAGCACTATCCAAGCTGGCAAGCGCTTATGTTGAGAAGCTTCAGGAGGCTACAGGGAGTAAACAGTAAGTTAATTATGATGATGAGCATTTTTAATGCTATAGCTTTGGGCTATATCTAGATATAGGTTTTTGGAGTTACACTATAACTAAACGTTCATGGTATCTTTCTTTTAGCGAAGAAAAAATAATAAAAGCTAAAGGAGATCATACAAATGACTAAAACAGTAGAGCGTGCAGAGCAGAGAACGGTAACTCCTTTTAGATATGATACAGTAGGCAGCTTCCTGCGACCGCAGGTGCTTAAGGATGCAAGAAGCCAGTTTCAGAAGAATGAAATTTCTGCGAATGAATTAAAGAAGATTGAGGATCAAGAGATTATCAAGCTGGTAGAGAAGCAAAAACTTGTAGGATTAAAGGCAGTAACGGATGGCGAATTTAGACGCTCCTGGTGGCATCTTGATTTTATGTGGGGCCTTGATGGTGTAGAGAAGGTTAATCTTGAAAAGGGCTACCAATTCCAAGGGATCGAGACAAGAGCGGAGACAGCGAGCTTGACTGGGAAAATCGGTTTCTCTACTCATCCCTTTGTAGAAGACTTCAAATTTTTGAAGGAAGTTGCCGGTGAAGAAGTCATTGCTCGTCAGACAATTCCTGCTCCTGCGCAATTCCTTGCAGAGCTGCAGCGCGGTGAGAATAAGGCAAGCACGGAAGCCTATTATAGCAATACGGATGAGCTTGCGGCTGACATTTCTAGCGCATACCATGCTGCCATTCTTGCTTTTTATGATGCAGGCTGCCGCAGCTTGCAGCTGGATGATTGCACATGGGGTATGCTCTGTGACAAGAACTACTGGGAGGCAAGGCAGCAAGAGGGAGTTAGTGTTGATGAGATCGTGGCATTGTATGCCCGTGTTAATCAAGTGGCTATCGCCAATCTGCCGTCCGATTTAATTATTACGACCCATGTTTGCAGAGGTAACTATCACTCAACATGGGCATCCTCCGGCGGTTATGAGCCTGTAGCGGAAGCCCTATTCAACATCGATAACATTGACGGTTATTACTTGGAATTTGATACAGATCGTGCTGGAGATTTTACACCTCTTAAAGCATTGAAGGATCAGCAGGTAGTGCTAGGCTTGTTCTCTTCAAAAAATGGTGAACTGGAAGATAAGCAGGAGATTATTAGCCGGATTAAGGAAGCTGCTGAGATCGTTGATATCAACCATATTTGCCTTAGCCCGCAATGCGGATTCGCCTCTACGGAAGAGGGAAATATTTTAACGGAAGAACAACAGTGGGAAAAACTTGCTTTCATTAAAGAAATTGCTGATGAGATTTGGAAATAATTCATTGAATAAAAAATCCCTTGTCCATAATTTTGGACGAGGGATTTTTGATTTCACCATCAAAGTGGTTATTCGCTTTTAATAGAAGGATTTTGATCCACTTTCAAATAAAATTTGTCCGGTAAGTGAAAGATCATAGCCTGCAATTGCCCCAAGCTCTTGTTTGAAGTTTTTGGATTGTAGAATGAGCATCAGAGCATGAATCCACGCTTGATTTTCCGGTTTTTTGATCATCACAAGATCATAGCGTTCATGAATCAATGGAATGAAGTCTATTTGATCAACGATTGAAGCTGTTTTCTCTATACCAACCCCAACATCTGCTTCACCTGAGGATACCTTAGCTGCTACAGACAAGTGATTGGTCTGTACATGGTCATACCCAGTTAGCTGCTCGGTTTTGATCCCATGAAGTCGAAGCTGTTCATCGAGTAAAACACGAGCGCCTGATCCTATCTCGCGGTTGACGAAGCGCAGGCCTGAACGATTTAAATCAGCCCATGTATGAATGTTATGCGGATTTCCTTTTGCTACATAAAAACCGGCTTTTCTCGAAAGTAAATGAACGACCATATAAGGAATGCCTACTAGAAGCTTGCTGACATAAGGAAGATTGTATTCACCTGTATCACCATCCAAGAGATGGGTACTGACAATGTCAGATTCACCCTTATACATGCTTATCAAGCTGTCGAGACTGCCGGCATAGGAGCGTAACGGCCTAAATCCAGACGTATTTTTCTCCAAATGCTTGGCTAATATATCAAGGCTCATATCTTGACCGGTTATAACAAGTGGACGCATGCTATGGCTGACATTAGAAGGTGTAAAATTCACTTGTGTCTGCGGTTCAGGACGAATCTGAGCTTGTGTTTGTGCTTGAGCTTGTGCGCCTTTGCTTCTAAGCTTGTACGATTCTAGATCCGACGCATCAACTCGCATCTGCTTGCCCACTCTGTACGAGGTTAACTCGCCTTTTTTGATCAAATCATAGACTGTAAGCTTGGAAATCTTTAAAAGCTTTGATATTTCTTCTGTTGTATAAGAAATTTCTTGTGACATTCCTTGCCTCCTCATAGAAGGTTCCATCTCAAATTATATAGTTTCATTGTAGCATACCTTTGTACGGGAGGCTTTTGCATGTTTTCCGTTTACAATTCATAGAGAAAGTAAGTATAATGAAAACTAATTATAACTAGATATAACTAGATAGAGAGATGGAGGAAGTCATATGTTCAAATTAGGTAAAGGTAGTTTGTGGATTTCAGTGATTTTGATGTTGTCGATTGTATTGAGTGCTTGTGGAAGTAATGTGAATTCTGATAAAAATCAGAGTTCAGAATCACCCGTTGGAACAAGTGAAGCCTCTGTAGAATCAGTAGAGCTGACGATTTCAGCTGCTGCAAGCCTGACAGATGCTTTGGGTGAAATTCAGAAGATTTACGCATCAAAATCCAGCAATATTAAGCTTGTTTTTAATTTTGGCGCATCGGGAGCTCTACAGCAGCAAATTGAGCAAGGCGCGCCAGCTGATTTGTTTTTGTCAGCTGCAACTAAAAATATGAAAGCGTTGGTCGATAAAGGATTGATTGATAGCGGAGAGCAGCAAAATCTGCTGGCAAACGAGCTTGTTGCAGTAGTGCCACATGATTCCGATTCGAACATTGCCAGTGAGCAAGATCTGGAGAAAGCCGAGTTGAAGATCATCGCAATTGGTATCCCTGAGAGTGTACCTGCGGGGAATTATGCGAAAGAAGCTTTAACGAATGCAAAACTATGGGATAGCTTGCAAGCGAAAATGGTACAAGCCAAGGACGTACGGCAAGTGCTGCAATACGTAGAAACAGGCAATGCGGATTTGGGATTTGTATATAAAACGGATGCTTTAACGTCTTCTAAAGTGAAAATTGCTTTTGACGTTGACGCAAGCAGCTATTCACCGGTGAATTATCCAATCGGAATTGTGAAAGCCACCAAACATAGTGAAGAAGCCAAAGCGTTTTACGCGTTTCTTCAGACGGATGAAGCATTAGACGTATTTAAAAAATACGGATTCTCCATTTCGCAATAAGGTTTCTCATTTGGAGTGTTAGATAAATATAATAATGTGAGGGAGTGTACATAACTCTCTGGTAAATAGTAAAGAGCCGCTAGAATCGCTTCTAGTGGCTCTTTTTCTTGTCTTTTTATTTAAATTCCTTTACTGCTAAAAGCAAAACTCTATACTATACGAAGTAATTGGATGCAGCAGTAAGTCGTATATGCTATAAACCAGTAGTTATATACATATTTGGACACAGCAGTAAGCCATCTATGCAATAATCTGGTACTGCTATACGTATTTGGACGCAGCAGATATAGAAGTAAATCATCTATGCTATAAATTTGGCAGTTGACTATATTAATTTCATATTATGATACTAACGCAGTCATTTGGCTGCCAGAGGGTTGCTTAGTTTCAAAAAGTGAAACTAGCACCCTCGTAATGCTTCTACCGTAGTCCAATTGCTCTGTATTATTGCAATAATTGAAACTACGACAGTGAAATTCCTTTGAATTTTATGATTAATTTCAATATTCAACACTAAAGTTACTCATAAAAACGAAATGCAGCAATAAGCGGGAGTACTATACGTAATGGGATGCAGCAGCAAGTTGTATAGGCTATAATCCAGTAGTTTTATACGTATGTGGACACAGAAGTAAGTCGTATATGCTATCATCCGGTACTGTTATACGTACTGTTATACGTAATTGGACACAGCAGTAAGTCGCCTACACTATACAATTCACAATTGTATAAATTAATTTCATATGATGAAACTAACGCAGTCATTTGGCTGCTAGATGGTTGTTTAGTTTCAAAAAGTGAAACTAGCACCCTTGTATTGCTTCTACCGAGGTCCAATAGGTCGATATTATTTCAATAATTGAAACTACAACAGTGAAATTAAAATGCATTTTCTGATTAGTTTCAATATTCAACACTAAAGTTACTCATAAAAACGAAATGCAGCAATATGCGGGACTACTATACGTAATGGGATGTAGCAGTAAGCTATATAGGCTATAAACCAGTAGTTTTATACGTATTTGGATACAGAAGTAAGTCATATATGCTATTATCCGGTACTGTTATACGTACTTGGACACAGCAGTAAGTCGCCTACACTATACAATTCACAATTGTATAAATTAATTTCATATGATGAAACTAACGCAGTCATTTGGCTGCCAGAGGCTTGCTTAGTGTCAAAAAGTGAAACTAACCCCTCATAATGCTTCTACCACAGTCCAATTTGTCGGTATTATTTCAATAATTGAAACTATGACAACAAAATTCTGTTGCAATTTTTGATTAATTTCAATATTCAACACTATAGTTACTCATAAAAACGAAATGCAGCAATAAGCAGAACTACTATACGTAATTAGATGCAGCAGTGAGTCGTTTTAACACTGTAGTTACTCATAAATACGAAATGCAGCAATAAGCGGGAGTACGATACGTAATTAGATGTAGCAGTAAGTCGTTTTAACACTAAAGTTACTCATAAAAACGAAATGCAGCAATAAGCGGGAGTACGATACGTAATTAGATGTAGCAGTAAGTCGTTTTAACACTAAAGTTACTCATAAAAACAAAATGCAGCAATAAGCGGAACTACTATACGTAATTGGATGCAGCAGTAAGTCGTTTTAACACTAAAGTTACTCATAAAAACGAAATGCAGCAATAAGCGGGAGTACGATACTTAATTAGATGTAGCAGTAAGTCGTTTTAACACTATAGTTACTCATAAAAACGAAATGCAGCAATATGCGGAACTACTATACGTAATTGGACGCAGCAGTATGCGGTAATACTCCACTAGGGGGAATTACATTTTTGCCTGGGGCCCTTTATTAACGGATTCGCCCTTTATCAGTGTTACATAGATTCTCTCATGATCAATGGGCTTACCTTCAATCATTTTCAGAAGCTGTTCGGAGGCTAAAGCGCCCCATTTGCGCATCGAGTAATCAATTGTAGCTAGTCTAGGGGTCACATATTGACTTAGTTCAATATTATCAAAGCCAATAGGATGAATATGTTCCCCTATGATCAGTGTCGTGTTGTCTTTCAGTTCATTATATAAACCAATCGCCATCTCATCATTAAGGCAGAAGACAGCAGCTGGCTCCGTATACTGTTCAGCAATTTGCTTAGCAGCTGCTTGACCGGAAGCTTTGTCGAAATTACCATGAATTTCAATATATTCGAGATGAGGATTACGTTCCACGGCTTGTTTGACAGGCAGCAGTCGTTGATTGGCATCATAGGAGCCTTTTGGTCCCGTAATGGCGTAAATCTTATTGTGACCTTGCTCCAGCAGGTAATCCATTGCTAGAGTAGAGCCAGCTTTATTATCCAGTAAAACCTGATTGATATTAATATGGTTCAACTCGCGGTCCAGAACGACCAGCTTATGATTTTGATCTGCATATTTGAGCAGCGCATCATTAGAAAAGGTTTCATCTAGAATGATTGCACCATCGATCAGTCTCTCAGGAATCATGCGATGCGACTGTAGGCCGCTGCATACGATGAGATCGTAGTTAAACCGGTTAAGCGTTTCTTTTACACCCTGTAGTAGTTCCCCATAGAAATTGCCATTAAAATCAGTTAAGAAGATTCCAATAATGTTGGATTGTCTTTTCTTGAGTGACCTAGCAGCAGCATTTGGCACGTAATTTAATTCATTAGCTATTTTTAAAATCCTTGCAGTCGTTTCTTCCGTTACTTTATTGCTTCCATTAAGAGCGTAAGAAACTGTCGATATGGAAACACCTGCCAGCTTGGCGATATCCTTAATACTAGCCACCGTTCTTACTCCTCTCGTAAATCCTGCATGAATTGAACAGTTTCCAGTGAAACGTTTCGATTTCTACTTTACAGCATTTTGAAAACGTACGCAACTTCAATTTGGTCCAATATTCTAATCGATAATTAACGTTTGACTTCGAATTAACACAGATTTATAATCAAAAAAGGAACGAATCGAAACGTTTCGATTGAATCGTACATTATTATTAGGAGGTAGTAAAATATTATGTCTAATCCGATAAACACAGCTTCAGACCCATCAAAAGGACGCTCATCCATAAATGAATTGCTGGAGCAAATGACGCTTTCCGAAAAAATCTCACAGCTGCTTCAGCTGGCTGTTCCATTCTTTGAAGGAGCAGATGGCGACGGGCTAATTACAGGTCCCATGAACGAGCTTGGTATAACGGAGGAGACGGTTCATAATTCAGGTTCCGTGCTTGGTATGGCAGGAGCGCAAGAGACGATCAATGTTCAACGTACGCATTTGCAAAATAACCGTCTCGGTATTCCTTTGCTTATGATGGCGGATATCGTACATGGTTTTAAGACGATCTTCCCAGTGCCGCTGGCAATCGGTTGCTCATGGAATCTAGAGCTGGCAGAGCTAAGCTCAGAGATTGCAGCGAAGGAAGCTTCTATATCAGGTGTACATGTTACTTATGCGCCGATGGTGGATCTAGTTCGTGATCCAAGATGGGGCAGGGTTATGGAATCGACAGGTGAAGACCCATACTTGAATACACAATTCGCTCGGGCGTTCGTTCGCGGTTTTCAAGGAACGAATCTTGCAGGTGACAACGATAGAGTTGCAGCTTGCGTGAAGCATTTTGCTGCATATGGTGCTGCTGAAGCTGGCCGTGACTACAACACCGTTGATATGTCGGAGCGTCAGCTTCGCGAGTTCTATTTGCCAGCTTACAAAGCTGCTCTTGATGAGGGCTGTGAGATGGTTATGACGTCATTCAACACGGTAGACGGCATTGCGGCAACTGGTAATGAAAAGCTAATGCGTAATCTGCTTCGTGAGGAATGGGGCTTTGACGGCATTCTAATCTCTGACTGGGGAGCAGTTAAGGAATTAATTGCTCATGGTATTGCTGAAGATGAAGCCGAGGCGGCATTAAAAGCGATCCGTGCAGGAGTAGACATCGAAATGATGACGACCTGCTATTCCAAAAATCTAGAGGAACTCGTAGAGAAAAATGAAGTGGATGTGGCTCTTATTGATGAAGCCGTGCTTCGTATTCTGACTCTTAAAGAAAAGCTTGGCTTATTCGAGAACCCTTATCGAGCTGCTGATCCTGAACGTGAGAAGGAAGTTGTATTCTGTGACGCCCATCGCGAGGTATCACGAGAGCTAGCTGTAAAATCATGCGTGCTATTGAAAAATGAAGGCGTCCTGCCGCTTCGTCCAGAGCAGAAGATTGCTGTCATTGGTCCATTTGCTCAAAGCGGGGATTTGCTTGGTCCTTGGTCTTGGACAGGCTCTAAGGATGCTGTAGTTCGGGTAGCAGAAGCAATCAAAGGGAAGCTGACTGCATCCGGAAATCTGTTCACAGCTGATGGCTGTGATATTGAAACGGCAACAGAAAACCAATGGGTGGAAGCTCAAAAGGCTGCGAAAGATGCTGATGTTATCGTTCTAGCACTAGGTGAGCATTCAGACATGAGCGGTGAGGCTGGCTGCCGTGCGAATATTCAGCTGCCTGAGGTTCAGCTAGAGCTTATCCGTAAAGTGAAAACACTTCAAAAACCGATTGTCGTTGTTCTATTTAATGGTCGTCCACTTGATCTGCACGGTGTATATGAGGAAGCGGATGCTATTCTAGAAGCATGGTTCCCTGGTAGCGAAGGCGGGCTTGCAGTAGCCGATTTGTTGTTCGGTGATGCTAATCCGTCCGGCCGTTTGACGATGTCATTCCCATATAGTGTTGGTCAAATTCCTGTTTATTATAATGCTTTCAATACTGGCCGTCCTCAAGGTGCTCCAGACGCACAAGTTCGTTACGTATCGCAATATCTAGATATTCCTAATGAGCCGCTGCTTCCTTTCGGTTTCGGCTTAAGCTATTCCGATTTCCAATACGGCGAATCACAGATTTCCTCGGATACGATGACGCAAGAGCAATCACTTACGCTTACAGTCAAGTTGACGAATAAAGGAACTGTCGCTGGCGAAGAAACGGTTCAGTTCTACGTAAGAGATGTATCAGGTGAGGTTGTTCGTCCGGTTAAAGAATTGAAGGGCTTCCGCAAGGTAACGCTTCAACCGGGAGAGACGCAAGAAATCGAATTCACGCTAACAGAGGAACAATTGCGTTATTATCACTCTGATCTCAAGCATTACAGCGATGCAGGAACTTTCGTGGCTTTCGTTGGTCCGAACAGCAAGCAAAACACAGCACACACATTCAAGTTAGTAAAATAATAGCAATGAGGTCAGAAGGTGAAACTTCTGACCTCATAACAAAATAAACGCAAAAGAGAAACGCCTTCTGAGGCGTTTCTCTTTTGCGAAACTTATTTTACGAACATATTTGCTATTCCTTAACCGCTCCAACAACAATACCTTTAACAAAGAATTTTTGCAGGAAGGGATAGACCATCAATATAGGCAATGCGCCGATAAAGATCTGTGAAGCTATTATAGTTCGTTTAGATAGATTAGCTACCATAGCTGGATCAAACTTCGTCATATCTGCCTGAATGATGATGGTTTGCATGAAGCTTGCAAGTGGTAATCGCTCAGCATTTCTGATGTAGATGAGTCCGTCAAAGTAGGAGTTCCAATGTCCAACCATAATAAACAGTGAAATCGTCGCAATGGCAGGCATAGAAACCGGTAAATAAATGCTGAAGAATGTTCGTAATTGACCTGCGCCATCAATAAAGGCAGCTTCCTCAAGCTCCTTCGGAACGCTTCTGAAGAAGTTAAGCAGAAGAATGAGGTTATAGACAGAAACCATTCCTGGAAGGATAAGTGCCCATATTGAATTCATCAGTCCGAGTTTCAGAATCAAAATATAGCTTGGAATTAACCCGCCGTTGAAGAGCATCGTCACAACGAAAAACCAAATGTAGGCGTTACGAAGACGGAAGATTCGTGTTTCTTTGGATAATGCATAAGCAGCAACCGTGTTAACCAACATGGCAAGCGCTGTTCCCAAAATAGTCCTTATGAGAGATACTTCTAGAGCCGAAAGGAAGTTGGCATTGCCGAACGTTTTGGCATAGGCTTCAACTGTAAAGCCAATCGGCCATAACGTAACCAACCCCGCATTTGCCGGAGCGGCTGAGCTCAAGGATACCATGAGCAAGTGATACAAGGGAAGCATACAAAGAAGTGCGACAGTGGCCAATAAGATATAGTTAAACACATTGAAAATACGATAAGGCAGCGTTTTATGGTACATGAGTGGTCACCCTTTCTAGAAGATTCGGTACCCTGCGAATTTATAAGCGAATCGATATGAAATGATAATCAAAGTGATACTGATTACAGATTTGAACAGACCAACTGCTGTAGCAAAGCTGAACTGCCCGCTAAGCAGACCTTCACGATATACGAAGGTATCAATGATATCACCCTGTTGATAGATCAATGGATTATATAAGTTAAACACTTGGTCAAAGCTTCCGCTCATGACGTTTCCGAGTGCTAATGTTCCTACAACAATGATCATCGGAATAATGGAAGGCAAAGTAATATTCATCGTTTGCTTCCATCGTCCAGCGCCATCCACTTCAGCAGCTTCATATAGAGCTGGGCTGATGCTGGATAGTGCGGCAAGGAAAACGATTGTATTAAATCCAAACTCTTTCCATACATCACTGGCGATAATCGTAAATCGGAACCAGCTGCCGTCTCCTAGGAAGAAGATTGGTTTAATTCCAAATAGGAAAGTAAGAATTTGATTTACGAAACCAGTTTGGGCGAGTAAATCAATCAATATGCCTGACAGCGTCACCCAAGAAAGGAAGTGAGGAAGGTAGACGAGCGTTTGAATGGATCGTTTGAAGCCCATTTGTCTAATTTCGTTCAATAGTATGGCGAAGATAACTGGAATAGTTAAGTTCATAATAATTTTCCCACAAGCAAAAAACAGGGTATTCATTGTAATTTGCAGGAAATAGTCATTTTTAAGCATATACGTAAAATGCTTTAAGCCTACAAATGGGGAACCCGTTATCCCCAGTGAGGATTTATAATCTTGAAATGCCATAATGATACCAGTCATTGGTATATAAGAAAAAATAATTACTAAAATGACAGCGGGCAACACCATTAAATGCAACATCCAGGGTTGCTTATATCCGCTTTTACTCCCTTTGCGGTGGTTCGGTTTCTTAAGGCTCACCTGCCGTACAGTATTTTCGTCCATAGCTCTCTCCCGTCAAAAATTGTTTAGTGTATAATGAGAATCTCTGATATATATAGTAACAGGCGCTTCTGCCACTGGACTATATGACAATGTTAGGGATTGATATGTTTTTATTAGGAATCATCATACGGAGGAATTCATAATGGAGCGGAATAGCGGCATTTCTTTTGTGAAAAAAAGGATCAATTCCAGATTTAGTTTATTTGCCAAGATAAATGGATTGATCGTCATATTATTCATACCCATTATCTTCATTTTCACTTATTCCAATAACATCGCTTTCGATGTTGTAAGTAATGAGCTTCAGGCATCCAGTACGAAGCAGTTGGGTTTTTTGTCCATTCAAATTGATTCTCGTATTAACCAGATGATGGATTTTACGATGACTTTCTCGAAAGACCCTAATGTACAGAAATTCAACGGACTTAATATTTGGGAAGATCGATATGACCGCATGCAGACAAGATTTGTTATGCAGGAGAAGATGGCGCTTCAATCAGGTGTCATGGATATATGGCCAGCTAGATATACGGTTCATTCACAGCATAATAAGGACGTCCTTTCTAATTACAATAATACGAATGGATATAGCGAGGAGTATCTAAAGAGGAATATGAGCGGGAAATGGACTTATGGTGATGGAGATCCCGTATCCTCTCAAGGACAAAAAGCTTTTTATTGGTTTTATACGGATGCATTAACCCAGCAGGGAACATTGACAGGAAGCAATCTAGTCATTGAAGCCAGCTTTGGCAATGAAAATATTCAAAATATGCTAGATTCCTATAAAGCGGGTGGGAGAGGCGAGCCTATTTTCTATCATAAGGGTGATGAGACCATTCTGAATCGGAGTGCGGATAAGGTATTAGCAGATGAGTTAATTCATTATTTAGACAAACAGAATTTAGAAGATACAACGCAGCAGGTTGTGAAATTGGCAGGCAAAAATTATTTAGTAAGCTCAATTAGATCTCCTCACTTGAATTGGCATTTGGTTGATGCTGTTCCGCTTGATCATTTGATGGGACCGATATCATTCAGCCGCAATTTATTCTATCTGTCGATGCTTCTGTTATTTGTTGTTGGTATTTCATCATCCATTTTGCTGTACCGTAATGTTCAACGTCCGATACGTAAACTAATTGATGGCTTGCGGCGTGTGCAACGCGGAGACTATTCGGTAAGGCTTCATTCCAATGATAATAATGAGTTTGCATTTTTGTTTTACCGGTTTAATGATATGTCGCATCAAATTGAAGATTTAATTGAAAATGTGCTCAAAGAAAGTCTCCGTTCGCGGGAAGCTACGTTAAAGCAGCTGCAAGCACAAATTAATCCGCATTTTTTGTATAACTGTCTTGGTTATATTATTAATATGGCACAAATGAAAGACGAGCAAGCAGTCGTATCAATGGCTTATAATTTAAGCGCTTACTACCGTTATACGACACGAATGGAAAAGGACACCGCGACTTTGGGTGAAGAAGTTCGTTTACTGGTTAATTACCTAGATATCCAAAAGCTTCGCAATGGCAGAATTGATTATCATATTGATATTTCCGAGGAAATGTTGAAGCAGAGTGTTCCGCGTTTGATGCTGCAGCCCATCGTTGAGAATGCCGTCATTCATGGGGTAGCAAAATCATATTCGTCAGGTGAAATTCGTATTAGCAGCGAAATGTCAGAAGGATTTTGCAAAATTTATATTGATGATGACGGTCCGGAGACGAATTCAGATGTGTTTGATGCATTAAATGCAAAAATGAAGGAGCCTCTGCAAGAGGAGATGGGCTGCGGCCTTTGGAATACGAATCAGCGAATCATTCATCAGTTTGGAAACCATTCCTATATAAATTTTATGAAATCACCTCTAGGAGGCTTTCGAACTGAAATTGTTTGGGAGATCGCAGCCATAGAAGCACATTATAAATATCCCGCCAAACAAGGAGATGCACACGATGCAAATGATCATAGTTGACGATGAGGTACACTGGGTAGAGAACTTAGCCATGCACAAATCTTGGGAGAAGCTCGGCATAGAGCAGGTTCATAAAGCATATTCGGCAAATGAAGCACTACAAATCATAGCAATGAATCCAATAGATATTGTTATAACGGATATTTTGATGCCTGAAATGACAGGAATGGAGCTTTTGGAACGGGTTCGTTCCCATGATAAAAGAATAAAATTCATTATATTATCGGGTCATTCAGATTTTGAGTATGCTCAAAAAGCAGTTCAGCATCAAGCAGTAAGCTATTTGCTTAAGCCGCCGACTGATCAAGAATTATACGGTGCGGTCGAAGCTGCAATTGAACAATTGAATGCTGAATATGAAAGCATTAGCTCATTGGAACGTACCCAATACACCCTTCGGGAGAACCTTCCGCTTCTGCGAGGTCAACTGCTTCAGGACGCATTGCGTGGTCATCAAATGTCAGATGACGAATGGAGTCGGAAGCTCGAAAACTACGGATTGCCATTCGTAAAAGGGGATTGTGCGCTGCTGCTTGTCCGAATGGAGGATGATTTCGGAGAGTATAAGTATAACGGTCAGCAGCTTATGGAGTATGCGATTATTAATATGGCTGAAGAGATTATCGGCGAGTTTATGGAGGTTTGGGGTGTCAAAGATGAGTATGGATATCTTGTTTTCCTTCTCCAGTTAAAGTCAGATAAAGCTCATATTGGTAAGGAAGTGGTTTTGGAGAAGCTTGCTTTGCAGCTGCAGCATAAAGTGAAGCAGTTTCTTAGGGGATCTCTGTCTATTGTTATAACGGAATGGTTCCAGTTCCCCCAAACGCTTCTGGATCAATATAGACAAGCGTTCAATTATTTCCGTCAAATCGTTGGAGACGAACGTGAATTTGTTATGCGAGTAGGCAACTTAGATGAGAACGGCTCCCAAGGACCATTGGATACGCTCTATATGCCGCCGGCATTAGGCAGCCTGCTCGAGGCAGGACGCTGGGACGCGGCGGAAGATAAGCTCATGAGCATATGCGCCGAGCTTGAAGATAAATGGAATGAATCATGGGAACATTGTATGGAGGCGGGGTTTGTAATCGCATCTTCCTTTACGCATCTCTCGCATCGTAATGGTCATTCGCTCACTAAGCTGCTGGGAACGGATATGGAACAGCTGCAAAGCGGAGAAGCGTTCTCCTCCATCAGCAAGCTTCGCAAATGGTCACTCGGTGTGCTCAGCAAACTGAAAGAAGGAACATCCAATGAAATCAAAGATATACGTTCCCTGTATGTGAAGAAGACGCAGGAGTATGCGGAGAAAAATTTGCATCACGATGTTTCGCTGCGCGTACTGGCTGATCATGTGAACTTGCATCCAACGCATTTATCTAAAATATATAAGATTGAAACAGGTGAAGGAATTAGTGATTACGTGTTCCGTTTGCGTATGGAGCGGGCATGTCATGTGCTGAAAACATCCAGTAAAAGGGTATATGAAGTTAGCATGGAAATAGGCTATTTGGACCCTGCGTACTTTATAAAAGTGTTTAAACGCCAGTTTGGTGTAACACCGCAGGAATATAGGGATAGTAATTAACAACATAACAGAGTCCTATCGAAACTAAAAAAGTCATATAGATACCTTCCCTGATTAATTGGTAAAGTTACACCTGTAAGATTCAACTTTAAGGGGAGATCAAAGATGGGTAACTTCAAAAAAACATGGTTGCTGCTCGCGATCGTAGCACTCATGGTGATCACAGCTTGCAACGGTAATAATGGAGCTGGGAACAAAAATGCTTCAAAAGCGACAGATGCTCCAACGAACGGCGCGACTGAAAAAAGCGAAGCAGATATCGCTTTTGAAAAAGGCAAATATGATCCGCCAATTGAAATTAGTACAATCCTTATGCCAAGAGATTATCTTCAAGGCGAAACGAAAGAAAATAACGTTCATGACCGTTGGATGCTAGAAACTCTCGGTATTAAGTATAAAGACAACTGGTACCCGGCTAATGACGCTCAAAAACTACAAAATCTACAGCTTGCTATCACTTCAGGCGAGAAGCTGCCGGATTTCGTACAAGTGCCAAATGACCGTGTATTGACGAATCAATTGATCGATTCAGGCCAATTTATTGCTATCGATGAGTTGTTTGATAAGTATGCTAACAAAATCTTGAAAGACCACTCTGCTGCTCATCCGGAATTATGGTATCCGTTCACAAGAGACGGCAAGAAATACAATATGCCAATTCTTGAGTACACGGACAATGATGATACGCTTCTATGGCTGCGTGAAGATTGGATGGAGAAGCTGAACCTGGAAGCTCCTAAAACAATCGCTGATCTAGAAAATATTATGGATAAATTTAAAAATCAGAATCCAGATGGCTTGAAGCCTGAGAAGGTATTCCCGCTTGCGATTTCTTTGAAATCAGCAACTAACACTTGGATGGGCGGATTGGACTGGTTATTCGGTGCATACGGTGCCGTTCAAGAGCAATGGAATAAGGATGCTGATGGCAACCTTGAATATGGTTCCGTTAATCCAGGAGCTAAACAAGCACTTGCGAAACTGAATGAATGGATGGATAAAGGTTATATTCATGCGGATTCCGCACTTTGGGATGAAGGTAAATCAGCTGAAATCTGGACACGCGGTGAAGCAGGCGTATTGCCAGGCGCTAACTGGGTACCGGATTGGCCAGCTCCAGATCTACTGAAAAACGTACCTACTGCAAAATATAAAGCTTATGCAATTCCTGCTGGTCCTGATGGCCACATTGGAACAAAATGGCAAAACTCAGGCGTTAACTCTAGTATTATGATTAACAAAGATGCTAAGCATCCAGAAGCTATTTTCCTTTACTATAACTACCTGCTAGACAACCTAGCTGATCCTGCAGCAGGCAGCGAGTTTGAATATGGCTTTGCTAAAGGCTTTGACTGGGACGTTATTGACGGTCAACCAACAAGCAATAAAGACAAAATTAAAGATTACTTCAATGCCTTCCCATTCATTACAGGTCCCGCTCGTATTCCAGATCTGTTCATGAGTACGTTGGTGAAACTTGCTGATGGCGCTACTCCAGAAACACCTTACGAGAAGCAACAAGCTGAGTTCCGTAAACCGGAAAACTGGTATGCTGCGAAAGTTGTAATGTCACAACTAGACATTCGCAAACAAAACTACTTCACAGGTGCTGCGACAGAAACAATGATTTCGAAATGGAATCTTCTGCGTCAATCTGAAATGGAAACTTTCAATAAAATTATTTACGGTCAATTGCCAGTTGATGCTTTTGATACTTTCGCTGCAAACTGGAAGAAAAACGGTGGAGAGCAAGTAACAAAAGAAGTTAATGAGTGGTTCCAATCCGTTTCGAAATAAAACATTTTGTGGATTGAATCTTCAATAGAAATGAAAGAGCAACGCTAAACATGCCAATGGCATCGTTAGCGTTGTTTTTTTTGATAGTTGACATCTATACTAAAATGTTCGAAAATATAGCTGATGTCTATGTTTGAAAATATAGGAGAGTTATACATGAGTTATAAATCAGATCGACCGTCGTTTCAAGATCGTCTTGACCATTTCGTGAATGTGCTTCGTACAGATATTATTACCGGCATAAAGCAGGAAGGCACTTATCTGCCTTCTGAGAGTGCTCTAGCTAAGCAGTTTGAGCTTAGTAATAAATCCATTCGTAAAGGTCTAGATCAGTTGGTTGAAGAGCAGCTGATTGTGAAGATTGACCGTGTCGGCAGTATGGTAACCCCGCGGGCGAAGGAATCGATAACCCTTAATTTTGGTTGTTCCATGACGTTGACAACCGATTTTCTTATCGATGAGCTCATAGCGGAGTTCAGCAAACGCAATCCCGGCATCCATATTCGACGTATTTCCTTAAACTACAGCAGCTATGTACAATCCGCTGAGGAGCTCGTATCCAACGGCTTGCTGGATGTCGTCGCGTTTAACAGTCCGCAATTCCAGGAGTGGACAGAAATGGGCTTGGCGCCTATTTTGGAGCCTCTGGATTCGGATGGTCAGCTTTATCCCATTGCAGAGGAAGCCTTTGAATTTGAGTCTCTTCAGTATGCTAGGCCAGTTTCATTCTCGCCTGTCGTTCTTTGCTACAATAAGCATCATTTTGCAGAGGCGCGTATATCAGAGCCGGACAGCTCATGGACATGGAATGACTTGATGTCTGCTTCAGAGCAGCTCTCGAAATCCAGCGGCAGACACGGCATGTACTTCTTGCCAACATCGGAGAATCGTTATTCCGTATTTCTTCTACAAGGAATGGGAAGCCGTGCTAACGACAGAAATGGTAAATGGAATCGGGAAGCACAAATGAAGGACGGGTTGGCGAAGTTAAACGAGTTAATTAGTAAACGAGATATATTCCCTAACTATTGGGCTCATGGAAATGATGAGACGATTCAGCTGTTTGCGGATGGACAGGTATCTGTCATCCTGTGTACCTACTTTAACCTGAATGAGCTTGCACATTTACCGCTGGAGTATGACATTTGTCCGCTTCCAAGCTTGCGAAGAGGTGATCCCCAAAAGACACTGCTGCTATCCATTGGGGTATCTTTGGTGAAGCATTCCAAACATAAGGAAGCAGCAAAGCGATTTGTAGATTTCCTCTCTTCAGAGACGGCGCAAAACTTGATTCGTGACAAAACGGTCAGTATACCTGCTCGTAAGGAATCTGCAGCCCGTTCATCAACGGCGAGTGTTAAACAGCCGTCTAGGTATGCCATGTTCCGAGAAATGCTGCCTTCCTTCGCACATCATCGGGATTTGGAACTGAAAATGAAGGATCTTAGAATGCTGACGAAATGGCTGAAGGAATATTGGTCAGATATGATCGATGAGAAGACATTAAATGAGAAGATAGCAGGCTTGATCTCAAATGAAGAGGCGCATAGTCAGCTAGCGCGAAAAGACTAAACGAATAAAAATAAATGCAAAAGGCTGGACAGTGTGTGCTGTCCGGCCTTTTGTGTGTGAAATGTTTTAGTTAATTAAGGTCAGGAAAGTTAGATCACCTTCATAATTTTAGATTTTAGCAGATTTAGGGTTGACGTTCTTTTTAATAGCTGTATATAATAAATACATCAGTTGTGCATCACGAACTAATTAATTATGTAAATAATTAATTAGAATGAATCAGATGTAAATCAATGTAAGCCCTTACAGAAATGAAAATGGGAAAAAAATCATTATTTTTATGTTAGATTTGTTGACATGAAATAAAAAAGGCATATATAATGATTTCAAAGTACATCAAAAGTAAATCAGATTTCAGCTTTTACTTCCTGTTTTTAGGGTTTAGGGAATCAGAGGGGAATCAGAATGCGTTTAGCATTTATGTCATATTTCATTCGAAATAGGAGGCTCCACATGGCGCGAATTTCGTTTCAGAATGTTTATAAGCAGTATGGGAAGGACGTCCAGCCTGTTGTAACGGACTTCAATCTAGAAATAGAGGATAAAGAGTTTATGGTATTTGTCGGACCGTCAGGCTGCGGGAAGTCAACGACACTCAGGATGATTGCAGGGCTTGAGGATATTTCGAAGGGCGACATCTTTATCGATGACGTACTCGTGAATGATCTTCCGCCGAAAGAACGTGATATCGCTATGGTCTTTCAAAACTATGCGTTATACCCGAATATGTCTGTATTTGAAAATATAGCTTTCGGTCTCCGACTTAGAAAAACGCCGAAGCATGAAATTGATATCGGAGTTAGGAAAGTGTCCCGTCTTCTAGAAATTGAACGATTTCTTGGAAGAAAGCCTAGAAATCTATCGGGTGGCCAACGTCAGCGTGTAGCGCTTGGACGCGCAATCGTTCGCAATCCGCAAGTGTTTCTAATGGATGAGCCGCTCTCTAATCTTGATGCTAAGCTTCGTGTGCAAATGAGGACAGAAATTATTAAGCTGCATAAGCAGCTTGGGGTAACGATGATATATGTCACGCATGATCAGACCGAAGCTATGACAATGGGGACTCGGATCGTTGTCATGAAGGATGGCTTTATCCAGCAGGTTGATACTCCGGAGCAAATCTACAATAATCCGGCGAATATGTTCGTGGCTAGCTTTATCGGTTCTCCTCCGATCAATTTTATCGAAGGGAAATTAGAAGAAACAGCAGGGCAGCTGGCATTTCATTCTAAGAGAATCAGCTTGACGTTGACAGAAGAGATTGGAAATCGGTTGAAGAGAAATGAAGTGAAACTGGGGCGAAAAATCGTTCTTGGCATTCGTCCTGAAAATATTAGTGTCACAGGCACCGTTACGGAAACTCGCTTAGGGGACGCCCCTACAGGAAAATACAAGCTAAGCGAACTGATGGGTGCAGATCGCTTTCTCTATTTGGATATAGGTGAGCCGACAAATTTGATTGTACGTACAGCACCGCGAAATTTTTATGAGGATGATGAACGTATACAACTCGCCTTCGATATGAGCAGCTCTCTTTTCTTTGATGTGGATACCGGACAAAGGCTTGATTAGGAAGGAGATGTCGGACTTGAAGATTTACCGTAAATCAAGGAAATGGCTGCAAATGATATGCGTTATGCTGTCGCTTGTGATGGTCAGCGGTCTTGTTACCGCTGCAGGGAACGAAGAAGCGAAGGCGGCGAACGACAGCTCTAGCACTACAAGCCTGAGCGCAACCGACAGCGCTAAGAAGCCAAATGATGCTGACGGATTTGAGCCTTACTATAGGGATGTTTTGGCTGAATGGCGTAGTCAGGGATTTCAGGCAGCCAAAACGGAGGAAATCACGATTAAAGGCGATT
This sequence comes from Paenibacillus sp. J31P13, assembly GCF_056269295.1. Classification (NCBI taxonomy): domain Bacteria; kingdom Bacillati; phylum Bacillota; class Bacilli; order Caryophanales; family Paenibacillaceae; genus Paenibacillus; species Paenibacillus sp. J31P13. Next base: position 46,875 of record NZ_JBWDNR010000012.1, on the reverse strand, counting down.
CCTTCTCCGCTCTATCCGAAAACTCACAAGCAATCGTTGACAGCTACGCTGGCAAAAGTGGTGTGCTTGTATGGAGAAGCGAGAAAGAAAACTGGGTCGAATACGAGCTACAAGTGCCGGCCTCAGGACTTTATAGTATGAATTTGAATTATTATCCGTATGATGCCCCGGATGCGGCTGTTCCGACACGCCGTTCTGCCGTATTGTCTGTTGAGGTGGACGGAAATCATCCTTATCGCGAAGCAAGATCGGTATCCTTTCGCCGACTATTCGCTGATGAAATGCCAATTAAGCAAGATGAGAATGGCGACGATATTCGCCCGCAAACGAAATTGCTTACGGATTGGTTATCCGTACCTTTCCAAGATTCGCAAGGAGCGTACTCGGAGCCGCTTCAATGGTATTTAACAGCGGGTACGCACAAGCTTCGCCTGAGCAGTTCGGATTCTATAGCGATTGATGCTATCGTTCTTTCCTCGCCGGAGCTGCTTCCTACATATGAGCAATATAGCACGGGAGAGAAGAATGAACCGCAATCGGATGAAGTTCAAATTATTCAAGCTGAGCAAATGACAAGCAAGAATGATGTTAGCATTCAAATTGCTTCCGATAGCGATCCATTAACCGTCCCTCATGCAGACGGCAAAGATACTTTTAATACAGTAGGCGGGGAGCGCTGGAAAGACGGCGGTCAAACGATAAACTGGACGTTTACCGCGCCTGCGGATGGTCATTACAAAATCGGTATGCGCGCCTATCAGGGCTACAGCTCTAATATGACGGTATTCCGCATGATTGCCATTGACGGCAAAGTGCCTTTTCAACAACTTCTTGCCTATCCGTTCCGATATTCACCGAGCTGGCAGGGCGTTGTTTTGGGTGAACAGGACGGCGACCCTTATGAGATTTATCTGACTGCGGGTGAGCATGTATTGTCGATGACCTCTACGATAGCTCCCTTCCAGCCCGTTATCGTAAGCAGCGATAAAGTTCTATCAGAACTTAAGTCGGTTTCTGAGGAGCTTCGCTCCATGACTGGTGGGGTTGTCGACAATAACCGTACATGGAATATCGTTCAAGACTATGCAGAGCTTCCGAAGAAGCTTGAGGTGATTCGTGATGAGCTTCAGTTGATGGCAGAACAAATGAAAGAAGCAAATGGACGCAGAGATAATGTGCTGCAAACGATTGAGAGTGCGGCAGACGATATTGCACGCATTGTAAAATACCCGAATGAAATCCCGTATCATATCGACCGTGTATCCTCTCTTTATGAAAATATAGGAAGTATTCGGACTTCACTTGCAATATCGTCCTTGAAGCTGGATCAGATTTATGTAGCACCTATACAGACTAAATTCCCGAGAATGAAAGCGAAATTCTTTCAATCGATTACAGGCAGCGTCAAAAACTTTTTCTATTCCTTCCAAAGGAAGAATGCAATAAGCGCAGTTGATGATAATGTGCTTCAAATATGGGTCAACCGTGGACGGGATTATGTAAATGAGCTGCAGCAATTAGCGGATCAGCAGTTTACTCCGCAATATGGCATTAAGGTAAATGTGAACCTGCTGCCCAATGAGCAGATGCTTATTTTAAGTAATGCAGCAGGCTTGTCGCCAGATCTAGCGCTTGGACTGACGCAAGATAAACCGGTAGATTTTGCGATGCGAAATGCACTAGTGGATCTCTCTCAGTTTGCGGATTTTGACCAGCTGGCAAGCACTTACGCGCCAGGTTCAACGATTCCTTACTATTATAATGGAGGCTATTACGGGCTCCCGGAAACACAGTCCTTTAAGGTTTTATTTTATCGCAAGGATATTCTGAAGAAGCTGGGCATTGAAGTGCCTAATACGTGGAATCAGGTTTATGAGCTGCTGCCTACGCTGCAGCAGGGCGGTTATAACTTTTATGTTCCGACGAATGATTTTCCAACCTTTTTCTATCAAAATGGCAGCAGCTTCTTCAAGGAAAACGGCTTGTCCTCCGATCTGAATTCGCCAGAGTCATTCAACGCATTCAAGCAATGGACGGATTTATTCAATATTTATGGTCTTGAGCGCGAGGTTCCGAGCTTCTACCAGCATTTCCGTCAAGGCGATATGCCAATAGGAATAGCGGACTTCAACAACTATATTCAGCTGGTCGTTGCAGCACCAGAGCTTGCAGGCTGGTGGGGGATTGCTCCGCTTCCTGGCATTGAGAAAAGCGATGGAACAGTAGAACGCTGGGCTTCCGGCGGACAGACAGCAGGCGTTATTTTCAAAAAGTCTGATAAGAAGGAAGAATCTTGGGCGTTTATGAAATGGTGGTTGTCCTCGGATATACAGGAGCAGTATGGCTCCAACTTGGAATCCTTTAACGGGGCGCAGTTCCGCTGGAATACAGCCAATATTGATGCATTTAGCCGTCTTCCATGGGTGAAAGAGGATTTAAAGGTCATTTTGGAGCAGTGGAGATGGTATCGTGAGCTTCCTTATTTACCTGGTTCCTATTACTTGGTCAGAGAATTGAACAATGCTTGGAATCGTACGGTAGTGGATGGGATGAACTTCCGAGAATCATTGGAGCAGGGCATGCTTAACGTTGATCGGGAAATGCTACGCAAGACACGCGAGTTTGGATTTGTTGATGATCAGAATAAGGTCATTCGCTCGCTGGATTTACCGCAAATAAATGAGCCGTGGAAGGGAGTCGACAGGTATGTCACAGATTGAAGCCGTTAATGAGAAAGACAGCATGTTCGAGCCTGTCGGACGCCCTCCTTCGAAAATCAAAAATGTTATGAATCGTGTGTGGAAGTTTAGATTGTCCTATTTATTTATCGCACCTTTCTTCCTATGTTTCACAGCCTTCATATTTATTCCTGTCGTGCTGGCTATTGTTCTTAGCTTCACCTATTACAACGCAATCGAGCCGCCGCGATTCATAGGCTGGCAGAACTTTCAATATATGCTGTCGCAAGATTTGATCTTCCTGCAGTATGCGCTGCCCAATACGATCAAATTTGCATTAATCGTAGGACCAGGCGGCTACATCGCATCATTTGTTCTAGCGTGGCTGATCTCCCAGCTGCCGAAGATGATGAGAACATGGTATGCACTAGCTATTTATACACCTTCTTTAACCGTTGGTATTGCAATGAGTATCGTATGGCTGCCGTTATTGACAGGTGACCGCGTCGGTTATCTGAACAGCATTCTACTTAATCTCGGCTTTATTGAAGAACCGCATCTGTGGGTGACGGATAAAGCTTACTTGATGAATTCCATGATCGTTGTAACCATGTGGTCGAGTATGGGTGTTGGATTCCTGGCGATGCTGGCAGGTATTCAAAACGTTAACCCGGAGCTATATGAAGCGGCACGTATTGATGGCATGAAGAGCCGTCTGCAAGAAATATGGTATGTAACGATTCCTTCAATGAAACCGCAAATGCTATTCGGCGCTGTTATGGCTATAGTAGGTACCTTTAAAGCAGGACAAATCGGAATTGAACTTTCTGGTCAAAATCCTACGCCGCAATATGCGGGAACTCTCCTTGTTACCCACATTCAGGATTATGGAGAGGTTCGATTTGAGATGGGCTATGCCGCTTCCTTATCGGTATTTCTACTTATCGTCATGTACTTGTCCAATAGACTAGGTTGGCGGTTGTTCGGTCCGAAGGAGGGTGAATAAATTGTTCAGACGTCTAAGACTAAATCGGACAGACCATTTTCAGAAGCTGCTGTTTGTGCTGCTCACAGCGCTCGCCATTTTCATGCTGCTGCCGCTAGTCTATATTTTCAATCATTCCTTGAAGCCGTTTAACGAGCTGTTCGTTTATCCGCCGCGTGTTCTTGTGAATCAACCAACGCTGCAGAATTTTATCGAATTGTTCACCGTAACGAGCTCATCCATTATACCGGTTACCCGTTATTTGTTTAACAGTATCATGATGTCTATCGCTGCTGTAATTGGTATAACGCTGATGAGTGCGCTTTGTGCTTATCCGATTTCCAAGCATAAATTTCCGGGACATCAAGCTTTCTTTGCTATTATTCTCATTTCGCTTATGTTTGCACCGGAGACAGTTGCTATTCCGCGCTATTTGGTCGCCGTTGAGCTGGGTATTATGAATACGTATTGGGGGCATATCCTGCCGCTCATGGCTGCACCTGTAAGTGTCTTTCTAATGAAGCAATTTATTGATCAGGTCCCAGATGAGCTGCTTGAGGCGGCGAAAATAGACGGTGCTAGAGAAATAACTATTTTTGCTCGAATCGTTATGCCAATCTGTGTTCCGGCAGTTGCGACTGTTGCCATACTGGCATTTCAGGCGGCATGGGGCAATGTAGAAACGTCCACGCTGTACATGCAGGATGAGGCGATGAAGACGTTCCCGTTTTTCCTAACAACGTTGACAAATGGCTTGGCAAACAGTGTGTCGAGGCAAGGTGCCGCAGCTGCTGCTGCTGTTGTACTTTTCCTGCCGAATCTTATTATTTTTATGCTGTTCCAGCGCAAGGTCATCGATACAATGGCGCATTCGGGAATCAAATAACATGGATCGCAGAAGGGGGGGACAGACTTTGAAGGGAAAGCATTTGCGCCTATTGTCCGGTCTGCTCATGTTCCTGTCGATTATGCTTATCATGCCGCAGAATGCAGCAGCAGGGGTACCCTATGGTACGAATTCCAAGGATGCCGGAGGGCAATTCATTTGGACACAACCGGCTTATTATTCTTCGACAGTGCTTGGCAATAATTTGACGATTGAGGGCGGAGAGGGTGCTGGGGCTAATCAGCCGTCGCCGCTAAAAGGACCGCAGGATATCTTTATTGACAGCAATGATCATTTGTATATTGCAGATACAGGCAATAATCGAATTGTGGAGCTGCGGGGGGACGGGAAATTCGTTCGTTATTTAAATAGTAAGGAAAGTCCGCTTAAGGGACCTCGCGGGCTATTCGTAACCGATGCAGGTGAAATCTACATCGCGGATACAGGCAATCAACGAATTGTGAAGCTGGATAAGGATGGCGAATTCGTGAAAGAATTCAAGCGTCCTGGGTCCAGAATGATTCCAGAAACGTATAAGTTTGATCCCGTAAGACTGATTGTTGATAAACGCGGTTATTTGTACATTGTGACGGTTGGCGGTTATCAAGGTCTGCTGCAGCTTGATCCAGAAGGAGAGTTCCAAAGCTTCTATGGGGCAAATAGAGCTTCGTTCTCAGCGCTTGATGCATTTAAGAAAACTTTTTTCACGAAAAAGATGTATGAGCGTGAGCTGAGGAAGGTGCCAGGAACTATCAGCAGCGTCGCGGTCGATAAAGATGGTTTTATTTATACGACAACAGCAGGCAAGGATGTTACTTCCAATCAAATTAAGAAGCTGAATATACGGGGCATGAACATGCTCAGCGGGAGTGACAGCTATTCTTCTCGATCGAATAATTATGGAGAGGTGCTTCCTTCAGCGCAAAAAAAAGATGCGGGTAAACCCGTATTATCGCAGCTTACCGACGTGACGATTGATTCACGCGGCAATATGACAGGGATTGATTCTGTCTATCAATATATTAGTCAATATGATGCGAATGGAAATCTATTGTTCTTTTGGGGAGGACCTTCTAAAAGCACGGCTTCTCAACTTGGGTTGTTGAAAAGTGCGGTTGCAATTGATTCTGACTCCAAGAATAATCTTTATGTTCTTGATGGTCAGGAGGGTCTAATTCAGAAGCTAGTACCGACGGAATTTGGCACATACGTGAATGAGGCAAATTACTTAACCCAGCAAGGACGTTATGAGGATAGTGAAGAGCTTTGGTCGAAGGTGCTGCATCTGAATAATGCTTTCACACCAGCCTATCTAGGTTTGGGGAAAGCGGCTTATAAGAAAGGTGATTATAAGCTGGCTATGGCGTATTTTGAGCAAGGCGGCTACAAGTCTGGCTATTCTCAAGCGTTCTGGCAGCTCAGATTGCAATGGTTCCAATCGCGCTTCTCTGATTTTGCGACAGCAGGAATCATTATCTTAGTTGGATTATGGCTTGCGAACAAGCTCTCCAAACGTTTCTCATGGCGGAAGAACAGGAGAAATCGCAAGCAGAGTGAAAACCCTTTTATCGTACAGTTCAAGCATTTATTTTATATTATTCGTCATCCGCTAGACGGATTTACAGCTATTCGTTATGAGAACAAAGGAAGCTATATCAGCGGTGTGATTATCCTTGGTCTTGTTTTTGGCGCATTGGCTATTTCTAATCGCTATACCAGCTTTACCTTTAACACGGTAGATATTTACCGCTTCAATCCCATCATTCTCTTTATTCAATTTATGGCATTATGGCTTGGATGGGTTATTTGCAACTACTTGGTCAGCTCGATTTATCGGGGTGAGGGACGGTTCAAGGATGTATTTATTGCAAGCAGCTATGCGTTGCTGCCGATTATTTTGGTAGGCTTGCCGCTGGCACAGCTATCTAATATTCTAACTTTTTCAGAGATTTCAATCTACTCCTTCCTTCAGAATGGCATGGTTGTATGGATTGTACTGTTGTTCTTCTGGAGTATTCAAGCTCTTCAAAACTATTCGGTATGGGAAACGATCGGAAACATATTTTGGAGCTTATTCGCGTTCGCGATTCTCATCATTCTCGTCTTGATCGTGTTTGGTCTTTCAAGTGATTTAAGATCGTTCATCATAGAAATCTATCAGGAGGCGAGGCTGCGATGACGAAGGGGTTCAAAATTCGAATCCGCTATCGGTTTCGCTGGTCGCATGCGGCCGCAGCTATCATTATTATTTTACTTGGATCTTACGTCGCAACCCATTTGAAGGTAAATACACTGCAAGTAGATTCGGAGAAACCAGCTGCGCCGCAAAGCACAGCCAAGACCCCGGCTAAAGGGGGTAGTGAATTACCAGATGCGGAGCAGTTTAAAGAGGCTGCAGAGAGCGATTCCTATCGGTTATTGCTAGACGAGAAGTCTGGTCATTTCATCGTAAAGAGCAAGGTGAGCGATGCAATCTGGTATTCATATCCCGATCCAACCGTGTGGAAAGAGGAAACGATTAGCGGCAACTGGCGATTAAATCTTCGTTCACCCATTATGATTCAATATATCGACCTTAGCGTCAACAATCCGAAGCCAAAGGAAACGAACTTTCTAAAGGATGGCGGGCAAATATCGGATATTGAGATTCTGCCTAACGGTTTCAAGCTCGTATTCAATTTCCCTGCGCTGCAATTTTCTATTCCTGTGAACGTCCTAATCAATGGGGATAAAGTGACTACGACAATTGATGAAGCGGAGATGAAGGAGGGAGCATTCAGTATACTATCGCTCCGATTGTATCCGTTTTTTGGAGCCAAAACGTCCTCGGATAAGGATGGATACCTGTTCATTCCTGACGGATCAGGCGCTTTGATTGATTTTAAGCCTAGTCAATCCAATGGTGTCTACTTGTTTCAGGAGCGGATCTATGGGAATGATCTCTCGTTTGCGATTGATCCGGATTATTCAAGGGAACAGGTTGTTATGCCGGTTTATGGCATTAAGACGGGCAGTAAAGGGCTTCTTGCGGTTGTCTCGGAAGGCGCTGCTTTTGGCGAGATTCTCGCATCGCCCTCTGGTGTATTCAGCAGCTATAACTGGATTACCTCTCAAACGCATTTCCGATCCTCCTACAAGCTGGTGACGAATAAAGATACGGACAGCTATTTCGTTACTTACAGCGATACGGAGCGCTTCCATGGCAACAGGTCTACGGACTATTATTTGCTGGAAGGTGATGCGGCTACCTACACAGGCATGGCGAAACGTTACCGCCAGCATCTTATTGACGAAGAGGGTATGTCCAAGCTGAAGATAGATTCGGATGAGCTGCCAATGAATGTTGCTCTAATCGGCGCTGACATTGATAAGGGCTTTGTACTGGATAAGTACATCAAGCAGACGACTACAACAGATGCGAAGGATATCATTCAGCAGCTTCATGATCAAGGAATCAACAATATGAGTGTCAGCTACTTAGGCTGGCAAAAGGACGGCTACAGCACATTAGGCGCTTGGCCCCCTGTTGATAAAAGAATCGGCGGAAATAAAGGCATGAAATCTTTTGTTGAATTTGCTCATTCGCTTGATATTCCTGTCTATCTTCGTACGAATCTCGCCTATAACTCAAATGGGGATGGAGGATTCAGCAGCCGCCGAGACGGCATTCGTAATTTAGGTGGAACGATCGTGAATGAGGGGCTGCCGTATGTGAGTCTGAAGTATTTGGAGAAAACGATGGGAAAATCACTGAAGGCATATAAGAAGCTTGGTGTCGATGGGCTAGAGGTTGAAGGATTAGGGGCTATGCTCTTAAGTGATTACAATAGCCGCTATGAGGCGAGTAGAGAAGAGAGCATCACACTTCAGAATAACATTTTCAATGAGATCAAGGAGTCTCTTGGCTCTGTTGCAAGTGTCAGCTCCAATTTCTACGGCATTGCTCATGTAGATCGTGCAGCTCAAATCAGTGATGATTACTCTTATGATTTGTTCTCCAGCCAATCGGTTCCGTTCACTGCTATTGCATTGCATGGGCTGATTCCCTATACGACTAACTATTCCAATAATCGTGATGAGCCTGTTCGGGAATGGCTGAAGGCGATTGAGTCAGGGGCGTTTCCGTCCTATATCTTCTCGGCGGAGTCATCCGATAAAAACAAATATTCAGACGGACTTTACAATTATTACAGTACGGACTTCTCAGAATGGAAAGATAAAGCGATCGCGGAATACAAGGAGTTCAATAAAGTGCTTGGCGATGTGCAGGGGCAGTTTATTGTTGATCACCAAATATTGAACGATGAAGTTCGTATGACGGTGTATGAGAACAATAAAAAAATTATTGTGAATTACAGCAGTGAGCCTTATTCCTACAATGGAATAACAGTTGATTCGCTGAGCTATCTGGTCATTGAAGGAGGGGTGTAGACGATGAGTGCTTTCAAAGCAAAGCGAAGAATGAAGGCTGCGACGATCCGTAAGCTGGAAGGCTCATTGTTTATTGCCCCTTGGGCTCTTGGTCTTCTGATATTTATCATGCTGCCGCTGGCTTATTCCTTATATATGAGCTTTCACAATGTGAAGATAAAGGCGACGGGCGTCGAGGCAACCTTCGTGGGTCTTCAATATTACAAGTTTATTTTATTTGAAAATGCAGACCTGCTCTACAATCAGCTCATTCCATTTCTGCGGCAGGCGCTGCTGATGATTCCAATCATCATTGTCTTTTCATTGCTTATTGCTATTATTCTGAACCAGAAATTTTTCGGACGTACGCTTTTTAGAGCGATCTTCTTCTTGCCTGTAATCTTCTCTACAGGAAAGGTCATTAACGAATTTATAACTGGCGGTAAAGGAAATCTTGACTTTCTGGAGCAATATGATATCGGCAGCCTGATCGGACAATATTTGCCGAAATCATGGGGAGGGCCGTTAGAGAGTGTTTTGGGTTCCTTTGTTCTTATACTCTGGTACTCAGGTGTTCAGATCTTACTCTTTCTTGCCGGAAGGCAGACGATATCCGCATCCGTCTATGAGGCTGCACGGATTGACGGCGCTACACCTTGGGAAACCTTTTGGAAAATCACATTGCCTGCCATGCTGCCATTTATTTTGCTGAATGTAATCTACACGACCGTGGATCTGTTCACGTTCCCGACGAATCCGATTTTAAGTCAGGTCAATACGACCAATTATGGGCAATCAAGCGCACTTGCCTGGATTTATTTCGGGATCATCTTCTTGTTCTTAGGCATCATATTTGCTTTATTTGCTTGGGTTAGCCGGACATCGAAGATTGAAAAATACTAGGAAAGGAAGGTGAGGGAATGTACAAACGGCTGTTTGCCTTTCGCAGTAAGATTACACCGAGGAAAGTGAAAAACATTGTATTAGGCAAAGAAATGGATAAGGGCTTGATATTCAAGCTATTCATTTACTTAATTCTCATCGATACGGCGTACATCTACTTGAAGCCAATCCTGTATATGATTTCGACGATGGTCAAGGATGTAGGCGATTTGCTCGATCCGGCAGTTGTCTGGATTCCGCAGCAAATTTATACAGGCGTATTGCAGAAGGCATGGGATATTCTGAACTACCCTAGCGCATTGACCATTTCCATTGGTTTATCCTTGACGGTCGCTTTGCTGCAAACCTTCTTTTGCGCCATTGCGGGCTATGCGTTCGCTAAGCTTGAATTTCCTTTTAAGAGAACATTATTCGTTTGCTTGCTGCTTTCTTTTGTCGTTCCACCTCAGGTCACGATTCTTCCGAATCTGATTGCAGCGAGCCAGCTGGGCCTGATGAAAACGTACATCCCTATTATTTTACCGGCGATATTTGGTCATGGCTTGAAGGGTGCTCTGTTTGTCATCATCTACAGACAGTTCTTCTCCACGCAGCCGAAGGAGCTTGAAGAAGCGGCAAGAATGGACGGTGCTGGCGTATTCCGTATCTTCCTTCGCGTCATGCTGCCGCTGGCTAAGCCAGCAATCCTTGTCGTATTCTTGTTCTCTTTTGTTTGGACTTGGAATGACTACTATTTACCTTCCATGTATCTATTCGGTTCAGAGCATGTACCTTTATCAATGGGTATGGGGCAGCTAGCGGCTGCACTTGATGCACAGGCGAAGCTTTCAGGGCCGTCTATATTCGATGAGCCGATGAAGATGGCGACTTCCTTTCTTATTATATTACCGCCTCTCCTGCTCTATTTATTCGCACAACGTTGGTTCATTGAGAGTGTTGAGCGTACAGGTCTGGTTGAGTAATCTGGCGTTTACTTATTTTAGGAGGTGGTGCGTTCGTTCGTCGCTTTGAATACACCAGGATGCACATACGATTAAGAAACTTTAGGCGGGGATTCTGCAAGGCCATTCGTATTATGGGAGGGTATTTTCAATGTCTAAAAAAATGCTTAGCAAACTCATCGTTTTTACAATGGTAATCGTACTTCTTGCTGCTTGCAGCAACAATGGGGGGAATTCAAAGCCGAGCAACAGCCCAAGTACGCCTCCAACTACGGAGCAGACTGATGCTCCAGCAACAGAAGAACCGGAGAACACGGATCCTTTGAAGCTCACGTTCTATACAGATGAAGCGGGTATTACCCAAGAGAACTTTGATGCGTGGATCGGTAATTCGTTGAAAGCCAAATATCCGAACTCAGAATTTAAATATATTCCGATGAGTCCGGAAACAACGCTTGAAACACTTATTGCCAGCGGTGAGAAATTCGATGTTTTCTTCAGCTCAAAGAGCAATGTGCTTGAACAATACGGACTTGAATATGATATGGGTCCGATGATCGAAGAAGAAAATATCGATTTGAACCGTTTTGAAAGCAGCTTGATTACAGGCATCAAGTCTTCCAATGCTTCAGGAGCTATTCACTCCTTGCCGCTGTGGACGGATTCATTAATCCTTTATTACAACAAAGAAATTTTTGATAAATTCGGAGAAGCTTACCCAGAGAACGGTATGACTTGGACAGAAATTATTGAAAAATCGAAAAAGCTTAACCGTGTTGACGGAGAGAAGAAAATTGTAGGCTTGTCATTTATACCGACTCATTTGGCTATGTACAATCAATACTCTATTCCTGTTCTAGACGCTGATACAGGCAAACCGACAATCAACACAGATCCGCGTTGGAAAAATGTCTACCAATTGTTCCAAGATGCAACAGACAATCAAGTCTTCCAAGATGTACTGACAGCTACAGGAGCTTTGCCGTATACACCGGTATTCTTAGATGGTGGAATTGCAATGTTGGTTGGTAATTCTAATATTTCATACATTTATCCAGAAGAGCGTCTAAGTGCAATTGACTGGGATATGGTATCTCTGCCTACCTTTGAAGATATGCCGAATATTGGTTCCCAGCCGACCCCTTACTATGTAAGCATTGCAAACACTTCAACAGATAAAGAAGCGGCTATGCGTGCGATTAAGTTTTTGACATCTGATGATTACCAACTGCAGCAAGCTCGTGAGCTTGGACGAATCCCTGTACTAGATAATGCGGACATTAAGAGTCAAATTGGTCAAGATTTCTACCTGAAGGACAAAAACTTCAGCGCGTTTACCTTCAACCAAATTGCACCTCCAGCTTACCAATCACCATTTAACGGTATCGTAAGACCAATCTATGGCGGACTAGGTATTGATCTGGCGAAAAAACTTGTAGACATGAATACGGCTTTTGCTTCCATTGAAGAGCAGTCGATTAAAGCGATTGAAGCAGCAGGAACGGCAAAATAAGCCGCTTTCTTCTGCCTATTGATAGGCAAGGTTGATGTATCATTTTCCGAAAAGGTTTCAATCGTACATTAACAATAATGAATGAAGTATAGCGTACAGTCGAGAGAAGCATGCCGATCAGCATATGCTGATCGGCTCTTTTTCTAAATGGTTACGACTATCTATTCCGCTATTTCTAGTTAAAATTGCAACGTGAAGTGGTATTTTACATGGATGGGACGAGGATTTTCTCATTTTAAGGTTGACGTTCGAATTAAAGGAAGTATATAATTTATACATCAATGATACATCAGCAAAAGATTATAGTGGGTTTGAAACGCCAATATAAATTAGAGATAAATCAGGAGGTTCCTATGCGAGTCTTGATGAGCAGTAATGGTTCCGCAGTCATTGTTGATATGCCGGAGCCTGAAGTGAAAGATCACTATGTCAAAGTCAAGGTTACCCATTCTGCAGTTAGTATTGGTACAGAGCTATTAATGATAAGAACGAATCCAAAAGCTTCGCTTGGTTATAGTGCAGCAGGTATCGTGCTAGAGGTAGGAGAAGGCGTCACTCATGTGAAGCCGGGAGACCGAGTCGCTTGTTACGGAACGCCAGCTCATAGAGATATTATGATTTCGCCTAAGTATTTAACCGCACCTATTCCAGACGGTGTCTCTAGTCAGGAGGCTGCTTTCTCAGGTATAGGAGCAATTGCTATTCATGCCCTGCGTCAAGCTGAGCTTACTTTTGGCGAATCCGTCATTATAGTAGGAGTTGGTATTCTAGGACAGATTATTGCCGACATCGCGCATGCATCCAATTTCCGGGTAATTGGATTTGAGCCGATGGAGTCGAGAAGAACTAAGCTGCTTGCAGCTGGAATAAGCTACGCTTGCGCGAATGAAGAAGAGTTGAAGAATGCGATTACGAATGTAACAACAGATGGTAAGGGTGCAGACGCGGTACTGATTTGCGCGAGTACACGCAAGGATAATCTAATCGATACTGCGCTTCCTTGGCTGCGGGATCGTGGCAAAGTAGTCATCGTAGGAGATACTGGCGGGGAATTCAACCGTGACTTGCTATTTGGCAAAGAGGCCAGCATTACGATCTCTCGCGCAGGTGGCCCAGGCCGATATGACGCGGACTATGAACAGCGAGGCTTCGATTATCCAATCGGCTATGTTCGGTGGACAGAGGGTCGCAATGTACAGGACTTCTTGAGAATGCTTCAAGAGAAGCGAATAGATTTGAAATCACTTATTACGGACGAGGTTGCTTTTCAAGATTTGCCTAGTCTATACGGTCGCTATGAGCGTGAACCGAGCAAGATGCTTGGCGTTGTTGTTTCTTTTGAATAGTACAGCAAAATAACGCAGAAATACGAGAAGCGACTAAACAGGAGGTTAAGGAATTGAGAAGTACCCACAGTGTTCCTAATGTAGAAGCGCTATGTTCCATTCCTCCTGAGCAAAGGCTGCCAGGGCTGCATGTGTATGTCGAGGGGTATTATGAAACCGGAGATCCAGGAGGCAAGCTTGTTCGCTGGGAAGAGAGCTGTCAAGCGGAGGATAACGGAGGAACGGTCCATAGACCGAAGGATGGCGGCGCGGGAAGGTGGCTGCTCGTTCATAACGGGGTTGGCCATTATCGTTATTTTGGCATATTCGGCAGTGACCGCATGGCAGATGATGCTATTGATGCGATGGTAAACGATGAATCATTCTACCGCATTGAAGCAGACTCGAACCTGCACTTTATTCGCAGGCATCAATACAACAGAAGCCACATTGAGCTCGACTTCAACCATTTCACTGTCTGTACCGATGGTATAGAACGTTCGGAAGAACAGGATCCATTTCATGCTTTATTTCTATTTAGGGGCATGATGGCTGGTGATGAGCAAACACTCCTTTTGACTGAGGAGCTCCTTGAGATGGATGAGAGATTCGAGGTAGCTGATTCATCCGCCTTCCAAATTGGGGAGTGGTGGATTGCGCAATCTGATAATCTTGCAGGGAGTTGTGAAAGAGAACTTGATAAGCTAATCCAAGTGACGGAAATTATCGATGACAGGCATGTCCGATTTAATTATAAAAACGGTTGGTCATTGGAACCGGGAAGACAGGTTACGTACCGCAAGGTAAATCCTGTTGTTAACGCTTCCGTGCGAAATATGAAGTTTTACGGTGCAGGAACGACGCTAGAGACTGGATCACAACCGCTCGCTTATGAGTTTGGAGTAGAGTGCGATGCTTCTGGCATTGATGCTTACGGTACTTTTTGGCCAGTCATCATGCGTAGGTACTGTACCTTTTATGTCACAGAAAAATGCAGACTAACGAATCCGGTTGAGGTTCTCATTGGCGGAACGGGTTACTTGACACAGCAAATCTACTGTTTGTATGGACATGTAAGAGATTGCTTGACGAGCAACGGCAGACATCTAAATGATTTCACGGGCTCGGCTTATAGCTTCGTTGAGAACTGTCACGCTGATGGTGACGATCTAGGCGCCTACGTTACGCATGGTCAATATGAGCATGATCTTACTTATGTAGGTAATTCCGGTCTCATGTCCTTCGCTAACAGCGGACCCACTTGGGGTGAGAGCGCGAAGCGAATAACGGTGAAGAAGCATGTAGGCTCGTGGTTTATTGCTCATCGGAAGGTGACGGATTTGACGCTTGAGGATGTGCATGTGTTCTATCGGCCTGGTGTTGAAAATTCGTATAATACAGGTGCGATTTGGCTAAATGCTGATGGTGTGCAGATGAAAAACTGTACGGCGGATGCCATGGTCAAATTTGTTCAAGTCTCCTCACGTTCAAAGCGACCTAATGTAATCGAGAATTGCTCCTTTAAAGTGATGCCGGAACGCAAGCTGTCGCATGAGAAGGTTAGCTCGAAACTGACATTCAAAGACTGCCGCTTCGAGGGTCTGGACGGCAACCGTTTCGCAGGCAGGGGCGGCATTCATTTTCAAAATTGCATTTTGGTCGGCATTAGCGCCGATTCGAAGCCGCTGCGTACGTCGGGGTCCTCTTTTACCTTTAGGGGCGGATCAATGGATAATACCGGAATGGTATTAGAAGGAACAGGTAACAAGCGCATAGACATTGGAAGCGGAGCAATTATTGCCGGCACAAATGCGGAGAAGGCTTTTTTCAAAAGAGAAAGCGGGAACGAAGGCGCTGCCGACTGGCGCTTCTCCGATTTTACGAGTCGAGCAGTGGGAGAAGATATGTCTCATTATTCAATCGGGGGTGCAGGAAATACCTATATTGCGACTATCGCGACCTTTGAAGGCGGTCGTTTGGAGGTTGCTGAAGGTGCATTCCAAGGGGGTTATATGCTGCATACATCCAACGTGGAAGTGAAGGTAGACCGCAGTGCTCTGCCGATTGAAAGCGAGACAATTAGCTGCCGTCAAGGCAATATTATCATTGGAAGATAAGCGACTATTCAGGAGACTGAGTCAATACGGTACTGGAAGGAATCAGATCGACTGAAATGGACTTATAAACCTATCAATCTATTATAGTCAGTTCTTACTAAATCATAAACAATAAGATGGAGGAATATAAAATGACAGATCAACAGAGGGACAAGGAACTGTTTGACCTAATGAGTGAAAAACTCTATGCAGCGGTTATATCCGATACGTTGGATGAGCTTGGCTATCGCAATCAAGTGATGCGTGAAAATATTAATCCGATCGACCCGAATTGGATCGTAGCCGGCCGCGCGAAAACAGTGTTATCTGTAGATGTTCACTATGTTCCAGAAGATCCTTATGCCAAGGAAATAGAAGCTGTTGATAGTGTGCAAGAGAATGAAGTCGTGATCGGCTGTACGAATGAATCGAAGCAAAACGGTTTATGGGGCGAATTGCTCTCGACAGCATCTAAAGTGCGCGGAGCACGCGGAGCTATTGTTGACGGTCTAATTCGCGATACTGCAAAAATATTAGAGCTTGGCTTCCCCGTTTTTGCAACAGGAACGAAGCCAGTAGACTCACAGGGGCGGGGTCTAGTAATCGATTACGATATTCCGGTTCTATGCGGCGGCGTTATGGTTTACCCAGGTGATGTTGTGTTCGGTGATCGTGATGGTGTCGTCATTATTCCGAAAGCAATTGTGGATGAGGTAATCAAGCGTGCGCTAGACAAGGCTACTCGTGAGAATCATACGCGTGATGAACTGCTTCAGGGCCGTACGCTTCGCGAGGTTTACGATAAATACGGCGTGCTTTAGGCACGCCAATCGGAGGCGATGGTTATGAGATTGCAGGGCAAGAGAGCACTTGTTACCGGCGCAGCTAGAGGCATCGGCCTAGGTATTGCCAAACGCTTTCTAGAAGAAGGCTGTCAGGTCGTGCTGCTTGACCGCAGCCGCGAGGAGCTGGAGGCTGCTTGTTCAACGCTTGGAACTTACGGTAATCAAGTGGCAATGGAAGTTTGTGATCTTCGCGATTCCAAATTGCTGGAAGAAGCGGCAGGCCGTGCATTCAGTTGCTTCGGCGGCATTGATATCGTCGCTAACAATGCGGGCATTGCTTTTCGTGAGCCATTTCTGAATATTTCACTTGAACATTGGGATGCGGTGCTAGAAATTAATGTCCGTGCCGTATTTCAGCTTAGCCAGCTTGCGGCCAAAAAGATGATTGCGCAAGGAACAGGCGGGGTAATCGTCAATATGAGCTCGAAGAACGGCATCTCGGCAAGTAGTGAGCTTGCTCATTACAATGCCTCGAAAGCAGCCGTTATTCTGCTGAGTGAATCGATAGCCGTCGAGCTTGCCCCCCACGGTATTCGTGTTAATGTGGTAGCTCCCGGCTTCGTCGATACGCCGCTTGATCGAAAGCTTAGGGAGGAATCGAATTTGCCCGCGTTTTCTGAGCATACGCCTATGAAACGTGCGGCGACGATCGAGGAAGTGGCGAATGCTTTTCTATTTCTGGCATCGGATGAGGCTTCCTATATAACGGGAACCACATTAAAGGTAGACGGTGGACATTTGGCTAACGGAAGCGAGCTTTAGGCGGATTTAGGCTAATATCCTCGGAGGTGAACATTGCAAATGAAGGTTGAATTGATAGTGGATGCGAAGGCGGCGCTAGGTGAAGGACCGCATTGGGATGGTCAATCGGGGCTGCTTTATTGGGTTGATATTTCTGGCAGTGCTCTTCATTGTTATAATCGCTCGCTGTCGAAGGATGAAAGATATGAGTTCGACCAAATGGTCAGCGCGGTCGTACCAGCCAAGGACGGAAGCTTAATACTGACGATGGAGGACGGGATTTATCGCTATGAGATGGGTGAAGGTTTGCTGCAGCAGCTTGCTTCCATTGAGCCTGAGCTGACTCGCAACCGGCTCAATGACGCCAAATGCGATTCGTACGGCAGGTTATGGGCAGGAACGATGAGCATGGACGGACAGCCAGAAGCGGGCGGCCTGTACGTGCTTTCTTCAGAGGGTGACGTCATTCAAAAGGCGCTTGGCGGCATAGGCTGCTCGAACGGCTTGGCTTGGGATGAGAAACGGGGCTGTATGTACTATATTGATACGCCGACAAGAAGAGTAGATTGCTTCGACTATTCGGCTAAGACTGGTCAAATTAGTAACAGAAGAACGGTTATTTCGTTCACGAAGGACGCGGGCTATCCTGATGGGATGACGATTGATCAGGAAGGAATGCTGTGGATTGCCCATTGGGGCGGCGGATGCATCACTCGCTGGAATCCTGCAACGGGTCTGCAATTGGATGAGATTGATATTCCGGCTTCACTGGTGACTTCCTGTACGTTCGGAGGTCCTGCTTTAGATGAATTATACGTGACGACGGCTAGAGTGGGGATGAGCGCGGATGCGCTAGAACAATATCCATCTGCTGGCGGACTTTTTAGGATAAAGCCAGGTGTGAGGGGTCTTCCAGCCAATACCTTTGGGAGGGAATAAAGGATGGGAAGAGGTGATTGCAAGATGCGACTTCAGAATAAGGTTGTCATTATTACTGGTGCAGGCTCAGGTATCGGAAGAAGCTCAGCCCTGCTGTTCGCTGCGGAAGGTGCTTATGTCGTCGTGGCAGATCGCGATGAGGCTAGTGGTCAGGAGACTGTTAATCTCATTGTTGAAGCCGGCGGAGACGGAGTGTTTGTCCAATGCGATATTACGGTGCAGGCTGAAGCTGAGAAGATGGCAGCTCTAGCGGCAGAGAAGCATGGGCGTATCGATGTGCTTTTTAACAATGCTGGAATTAGCGGAGTAGGCGCGCTGCATGAGGTAGAAGCCGATGCGTGGGACCGTGTGATGCGCGTCAATGTTGGCGGCGTATATATGGCTTGCAAAGCGATTCTCCCTTATATGATGGAGCAAAAATCAGGATCGATCATTAATATGTCCTCTAGTATAGCGGAGATTGGCGTTAAGCAGCGGGCTTCTTATACCGCATCGAAGGGCGCGGTGCTTGCACTTACGAAGGCTATGCAGGTAGACTACGCGCCGTATGACATACGAGTCAATGCCTTGCTGCCCGGTACGATTATGACACCATTCGTCGAGGGCTATCTGAAGCAGTCGCCTAACCCAGAGGAAGCAATCGCTTCCATCAAAAGACGTCAGCTCAGCGGTGAGCTGGGTCGTCCAGAGGATGTAGCCAAAGCTGCGCTGTTTCTCGCTTCGGACGATTCAAGCTTCGTGCTGGGATCACCGCTCTATGTAGACGGCGGACTTGTATTCGGCAAAAATGCTTAATGACTTAGCGTTTATATAGATAGGATTAAAGAAATAGATGGACGGGATCGAATTCGAGCAAGAAAGCTTTACAGCCCGTTTGTGGAGACGGAATCTATGCAGAAAAATAAGCTTGAGGAGGATTAAGCAATGAAACTGATTACGTTTTCGGAAAAGGGTTCTTATCGATTGGGTGTAGCAACAGCGCGCGGCATTATCGACGTTGAGGCGGCTGCGAAAGGAATCACAGAGGGAGCTGAGACCCCTCTTACCGTACGTACTGTGCTTGATGGTGGAGAGCCGGCATTATCGGCTTTGCAGGCATTCATTGAGAAGCTTCTGATGCTGGAGGATGAGAGCTTAAGTGCTTACATCAAGAACGAGGAAGAGCTGTCTTACGGCCCTTGTGTGATTGATCCTGGTAAAATCATTTGCATTGGCCTGAATTATCGAAGACATGCGGAAGAAACAAATATGCCGATTCCTACTTACCCGATATTATTCAATAAGTTCAACAATACGTTGAATGGACACAGACATGACGTGCCGCTGCCGCGCAGCTCGCAGAAGGTCGATTACGAAGCGGAGCTCGGTATCGTCATTGGCAAGACGGCGAAATATGTAAGCAAAGAAGATGCATTGGATTATGTATTTGGCTATTGTACGGCAAATGACTTGTCGGCACGAGACTTGCAAATGCGTACCAGTCAATGGCTTGCCGGCAAATCCTGTGATAAGTTTTCACCAATCGGACCTTATCTTGTTTCCAGCGATGAAGTAGGCAATCCCAATGATTTGAATATTAACTGTTCTGTTAATGGTGAGATACGTCAAAATTCGAATACTTCGGACATGATCTTTGACTGTGCGGAAATTGTCAGCTATGTATCAGAGTGCATGACACTATCACCTGGCGATATTATTTTGACAGGAACGCCTGAAGGTGTTGTGCTAGGTTATCCGCCTGAGAAGCAAATTTATTTGAAAGCAGGAGATATTGTAACCGTTTCTATTGAGAAGCTCGGCTCTATAACGAATCAGATGGTAAGCGAATAGGAGGAACGACGATGATCTTTGACAGCCATACGCATTTATTCGGGCCTGGCATGGTTAAGGGTCCTACGCAAGCTGCGATTACTCGGGCTTGGGGTCCTGATATGAAGATTTCAGCAACACCTGATCAGCATAGAGAAAATCTGAAGGAGTTTTCCGGCTCGATTGTACTCGCTATGGCCGCGCATGCAACGGGTCTCGTCGTTCCGAATGAGTACGTGGCGGAATATTGCGCAACTGATCCTGATCGATTATTTGGCTTCGCGAGCGTAGATCCTAATGATTTGAATTGCGTTACGGAATTCGAAACGGCAATCCGAGAATGGAAGCTGAAAGGACTTAAGCTTGGACCTATCTATCAAAACTTTTACCCGGATGCGAAGGAACATTTTGCACTTTATGCGAAGGCAGACGAGCAGGATGTTCCGATTCTGTGGCATCAGGGCACCTCATTTGTGCCTGAAGGTTATCTAGATGCTTCGAGGCCCGCTCTATTAGATCCTATAGCGCGGGCTTTTCCGAACTTGAAAATGATCGTAGCGCATATGGGGCATCCATGGGTTGATGAGTGCATATCTCTCGTTCGCAAGCATCCCAATATGTATATGGATTTATCGGCACTGGGAAGCCGTCCTTGGCAATTTTATAATGCTATGGTGTCGGCAATCGAATATGGGGTACAAGACAAAATATTATTTGGCTCCGACTATCCCTTTTTCACGACCCAGCAAACACTGGATTCTTTCCGTCGCATCAATGATTTGACAGAGGGAACGAAGCTGCCGCGAGTATCTGAGGAAATAATAGAAGCTATCATTCATCGGGATACCCCTAGTTTATTAGGCTTTAAATAATAGAAACGAACATCTATGAGGGAGTGTTTCTGATGAGTAAGGATAATAGGGATAACGGATCTGAGGCTCCGGCTGCTGGCAAGCTAAAGAGCGAGGCTTATTTTCAGGAGAAGGATTTATGGGGATTTATTCATCGTTCATTTACGAAATCGATGGGCTATACGGAAGAGGATCTGCGCAAGCCGGTTATCGGAATCTGCAACACCTTTAGTGAACTGAATAAATGCCACTCTCATTTTAATGAGCTGGTCGATTATGTCAAACGTGGCGTCTGGCAAGCAGGCGGCGTTCCTATGGAGTTTCCGACTATCTCTATCGGCGAGCCTTATGTGAAGCCAACGACGATGCTGCTTCGCAATTTGATGGCGATGGATACTGAGGAAATGATGAAGGCACATCCTATAGATGGTGTAGTACTGCTCGGCGGCTGTGATAAAACGGTACCTGCTCAATTAATGGCAGCAGCGAGCGCCAACATTCCAGCCATCGTGCTGACTGGCGGTCCGATGCTGAATGGCCGTCTTGGAGGCAGAAGCCTTGGTGCGTGTACAGACTGCTACGGCTTCACACTAGAGCATAAAGCGGGCAACATTACAGATGAAGAGCTTTCCGTAGCCGAGGATGCGATTTGCCGCAGTGACGGACACTGTATGGTTATGGGAACAGCGAGCACGATGGCTTCGATAGCGGAAGCAATTGGCATGGCACTCCCGGGCTGCGCAGCAATTCCGGCACCAGACAGTCGCCGCCGCCACATGTGTGAGCGTACAGGCAAACAGATCGTTGAGCTTGTACGCCGAGATATTCGTCCGCGTGATATTATGACGGTAGAAGCGATTGAGAATGCGATCCGCGTAACGATGGCAAGCGGAGGGTCTACGAATGCGATCATTCATTTGGTTGCGATTGCTGGACGTCTAGGCATGAAGCTTCCGCTAGAGAAGTTCGATTCTATTAGTTCGGAGACGCCATTTATATTGAATCTTCGTCCTTCTGGTAAATATCAAATGGAAGAGTACTTCGAGGCAGGCGGCGTTCCTGCATTAATGAAGGAATTGGAGCCGCTGCTGCATGGTGATTGCTTGACAGTGACTGGACGTACGGTGAAGGAAAACTTGGCTGATGCGAAGACACTGATTCGAGATGTTATTCGCACAATGGATGAGCCGCTCGACAGTCAAGGCGGCATCGCTGTTCTGCGCGGCAATCTTGCACCTAATGGGGCTCTTATCAAACAAACTGCGGTTTCTGCCCATTTGAAGAAGCATAGAGGACGCGCGGTTGTGTTTGAAAGCCCGGCTGATCTCGCCGCTCGCATTGATGATCCCGAGCTTGATGTGGATGAAAACAGTGTGCTCGTGCTCAAAAATGCGGGTCCAAAGGGTGCACCGGCGATGCCGGAAATTGGTCAAATTCCGATACCGCAAAAGCTTCTCGTGAAAGGTATTCGCGATATGGTTCGCATCTCTGATGCGAGAATAAGCGGAACCTCTTACGGAGCCTTGATCGTTCATGCTGCTCCTGAGGCTGCAGTGGGAGGCAATCTCGCGCTTGTCCGCAGTGGTGATGAGATTGAGCTGGACATTGCTTCTCGCCGCCTTGAGCTGATCGTCTCGGAAGAGGAGCTCGCTGAGCGCCGTAAATCATGGGTAGCGCCAAAGCCTCACTATGACAGAGGCTATGGACTATTGTTCCACGAGCATGTTCTGCAAGCAAACTTAGGCTGCGATTTTGATTTTCTGCTGCCTCCTGACCTGCGTAAAGAGCTTCTAAATCAGTAAGGCTTAGCTTTATGACCATAAGCCGGACGCCTCGGCGTTCGGTTTTTCTTATTTATAATGAAGGAGGTAAAAGTGGATGAGCGATATCCGTTCTATGAAGCGGGAAGAGTTGAAGGAAGCGTGTGTGCTTGCTGATCGTATTTTCCGTGTGGAGGGGCAGCCTTCGATGGGGGACAGCTTTCCATCGATTTTCTCAGGGAATTACGAAAGCTCAATTGGGTTATATGAGGATGAGAGGCTTTTGTCCTTCATGGGACTCGTACCAAGCATGATTGCAATTGGTAAAGCATCCGTTCCACTTTACTCACTAGGCTCCGTTTGTACAGACGCTGAAAGCAGGGGGAAAGGCCATGCCGGCATGCTGCTCCACAAGGCTTTTCAACATATCAAAGCTTCTGGAGGCTCACTTTTGTTCGTATCGGGAACAGGAAGCCTGTACACGCGAAATGGCTGCAAGCCGTTCGGCAACGGTCGCAGTTATCGGTTGACTCCATTGATAGCACAACAGAATAAGGTGGATTTATCGGATTTAACGAGTGGATTGAATTCATCGAATGTAGCGAATGCATCGAGTGGATTGAATGTATCGAATGTAGCGAATTTATCGGATCCGTCGAATCCATTGAATGTATCGAATTCATCGAGTGGATTGAATACATCTAATGTAGCGAATCCATTGAAAACATTGAAAACATTGAATTCATCAAACTTGCTAATGCGTGAAGCAAAAGAGAAGGACCGCCTGATGATTCAATTACTGTCCGAGCAAGCTGAAGTCCGCTATCAACGCAGCTTGTATGAGACTGCAGAACTGCTGCGAGTAGGGGCGTTAGCTGGTATTTATAAGCTGAAGCATAGCATGTATGTAGCTGAATCAAATGGTGAGGTCATCGCTTATGCAGTACTGGCACTGAAAGGTGAATTCGAAACGAATGCCGTACCTTTTGTGGTGGAATGGGGCGGTGATGCTTCAGCGGTGATGGCATTGTTGATGTCTATCGTACTCGATTTGGAGCTGCCGGAGCTGCAAATTTTTGTTCCACGGCATGAAGCTCGTTTGCTGCAAGAGCTCCAGCATGTGCCTCACGAGGATTTGAAGTATTCAGGAACCGTCAAAATTGTAGATCCAGCCTTGCTTTGGAAGCAGCTATCAGCTTATTTGTCTGAAAAGGATGAGATTGCTTTTGTACGGATGGGTCTACAAAACGTTACTGATGCGGAAGCTGTAGGTGGTGGGGCTGCTGTATTGTTGGTGGACGATAAACAAATCATGCTTGATCCTCAGCAGCTCGTTTCACTCTTATTCGACGTGGAACCAGAACTGCCAGTAGCTACAGCGCCGTATTCGGCTTTGCTGAGCAGCTTGTTCCCAGTACCGCTCCCCAACCCTTCTGGGTTGAACTTTGTATAGTTGCTTTGTTCCAAGTGATGCGCTGTGCTGGCGCCCCATTACTCAACGGAGCTCGAATTCGTAAATTTCGCAAATGATGCTCCGTTGATTCACTGTAACTCGCTCATTTACTAACTCATTTACTAACTCATTTATTTACTTGCTTACTTACTCGTTTACAAACACACTCATTTACTTGTTTAATTACTTCTTTAAATACTTGCTTGCTCACTCTCTTACTCATCTGGGTTGAATATAGTATGGATTATTCCGAGTGCTGCTTCCATATCGTAAAGGGATACTAACGGAATACTAAAGTAATCTTAACGGACTTCTATAACGAAAAGGAATACTATCGGAATCGTAAAGGACTCAGGAGCCGTTATATGATTGTTTTACTCTCATTTTGCGAAATAGCGGACATTAGATCCGTTAAATGCATAATAAACACCTTATAGACACCCAATCAGCGGGAATAGCGGATTTCAGGTCCGTAAATATCCTCGGGTAGTATGCATTTCATGAATAACGTATCGAGTGTCCGCTGGCCAAACAAGTTCAAGACTAATAGGGTGATGTTATGGCTTATACGGTACTGGCGCTGAAAGTGTGGTCAAAACGACAACCGTCTAGTTGAAAGATTATGGTAAGTTTCTGTGTGGGTTGTTTCTGTATAGGTTATTCCGAGCGATGCCTCCATTTCCTAAAGTCCTAATGGAATACTAAAGGAATCGTAACGGACTCAGGAGCCGTTATATGCTTGTTTTACAGTGATTTTGCGAAATTACGGACATTAGATCCATTAATTGAACAAATAAGCACCATATAGACACTTGCCAGCGGAAATAGCGGATTTCAGGTCCGTAAATATCCTCGAGTAGTATGCATTTCATGAATAACGTATCGAGTGTCCGCTAGCCAAACTTGTTCAAGACTAATAGGGTGATGTTATGGCTTATACGGTACTGGCGCTTAAAGTGAGGTCAAAACGACTACCGTCTTGCTGGTGGATGATGGGAAGTTTCTGTATAGGTTATTCCGAGTGCTGCATCCATATCTTAAAGTCCTAATGGAAAACTAACGGAAACGTAACGGACTCAGGAGCCGTTATATGATTGTTTTACTCTCATTTTGCGAAATAGCGGACATTAGATCCGTTAATTGCACAATAAACACCTTATAGACACCTTGTCAGCGGAAATAGCGGATTTCAGGTCCGTAAATGTCCTCGAGTAGTATGCATTTCCATGAATAACGGATCGAGTGTCCGCTAGCCAAGCTTGTTCAAGACTAATAGGGTGATGTTATGGCTTATACGGTACTGGCGCTTAAAGTGATATCAAAACGACTACCGTCTTGCTGGTGGATGATGGGAAGTTTCTGTATAGGTTATTCCGAGCGATGCCTCCATTTCCTAAAGCCCTAATGGAAAACTAATGGAATCGTAACGGACTCAGGAGCTGTTATATGCTTGTTTTACAGTGATTTTGCGAAATTACGGACATTAGATCCGTTAATTGAACAAATAAGCACTATATAGACACTTGCCAGCGGAAATAACGGATTTCAGGTCCGTAAAGATTCTCGAGTAGTATGCATTTCCATGAATAACGGATCAAGTGTCCGCTAGGCAAATAAGTTCAAGACTAATAGGGTGATGTTATCGCTTATACATTACTGGGCACAGCGGCTCGCTATAAACTTAAATCTATAATAAATAACCTCCTTACATTCTGTATATGGAGGTTATTTGCTTCTTCCTTCCTCCAAATGATCGTACAATGAAATATATAACATTTTGAACTAAATGGTTTTAAGGTTGTCAAAATAATGAAATTTTATTATAATTATATTGAATATATAGGGAATAACATTTTGAATATTAGTATAACAAATTGAAACTATGAGAAGAGGTATCGTGATGACCGACAAAAAGGAAAAACGCCCTAATATCATTTTTATTATGAGTGACGATCATGCCGCTCACGCTATGAGCTGTTACGATAGCAAGATCAATGTAACGCCGAATATCGATAGAATTGCGATTGATGGCATGCGAATGGATAATTGTTTTTGTACGAATTCCATTTGTACGCCGAGTCGGGCAGCGATCTTAACCGGCACGTATAACCATGTGAATGGTGTGAAAACCTTATCTGATCGATTGGATGGCAGACAGCAAACGGTATCCAAGCTTCTTCAGCAGGATGGATATCAAACCGCGATGATTGGCAAATGGCATTTGGGGCATGGGGGAAACAGCGACCCGACCGGTTTCGACTTCTGGAGTGTTTTTCCTGGTCAAGGCGATTACTACAACCCGTCTATGATTGAAATGGGTCAAAACATTACGGTGCCAGGATATGCTACTGATATTGTTACAGACAAGTCGATTGATTGGATGGCAAATCGTGATAAAGAGAAGCCATTTCTACTGATGTGTCACCACAAAGCGCCGCATCGGCCATGGATTCCTGACACAAAGCATGCGCATCTTTATGAGGATATTGACATACCGGAGCCGGAAACGTTTAATGATGATTATTCCAACCGGGCTAGCGCTGCGGCAGCCGCAGAAATGCGGATTGATCGAGATTTGACCAAAAATGATTTCAAAATGGACCCTCCTGCACATTTGGAAGGCGCAGCGCTCAAAAGTTGGAAATATCAGCGTTACATTAAAGATTATTTGCGCTGCATCGCATCTGTAGACGACAACGTAGGCAGAATGCTTGATTACTTGGACGAAGAGGGACTAACTGAGGATACCATCGTGATCTACACATCAGATCAAGGTTTTTTCCTTGGCGACCACGGCTGGTATGATAAGCGGTTCATGTATGAGGAATCGCTTCGCATGCCATTTGTCATTCGTTATCCTCGCAAAATTGCAGCAGGCAGCGTTAGCAAGCATATGGTTCTCAATGTCGATTTCGCACCGCTCTTTCTACACTATGCGGGCATTGCTATTCCTGAATCGATGCAAGGGGCAAGCTTCCATTCCATTTTGCACGGGGAAGAGCCGGATAGCTGGCGCACAGCGATGTACTATAGATATTGGACACATTTGTCGGAGCATAAAGTATATGCCCATTACGGCATTCGAACGGAGCAATATAAGCTGATTTACTATTATGCAGATGCTCTAGGAACGCTCGGATCAGAAGATGATCCAAAGATTCCGGAGTGGGAGCTGTTTGATCTGAAAAAGGATCCTTACGAGATGATCAATGTGTATAATGATCCTGATTATGAACGTGTGGTTGCTGTACTGGACAAAGAGCTGCATCGTTTGCAAGAGGAGCTAGGAGACGAGCGGTTCATCTACAAAGGCTGATTAATATAGACAATTAAGAAAGAGGCAGTCGCTTAGTCATCAAGACGATTAAGCGGCTGTCGGGTGACAAGAACATTATCTCATTAAAGGCCGCGAAAATCGCGGCTTTTTTATTTATGGGATCAAGTTCTTGTCAAAACCAAATGACAAGAACTTGATCCCATTACCGAAATTGACAAGAACATTATCTCATTCCCGACGTGAGGCAGGGAAGTGTGTAATAAAGGCAGTCGGTCAGAATTAACGATTGCACTTCGTTAAACGAACCAGCAAGATAATAACTTGATTTAAAACCCATCTCCAGAGATGTGGGACTAATTTATGGTGAAGCTGCCATCCCGATCGGCGGCTTCATTACGTTAACGGGCAGGATGTTTTTATTGCCAAGAAAAGGGTTATTATCCACAATGACGAATGATGATTTATATAAATATGCGAAGGAGGAGGTTATTAAAATGAACCATAACTATATTATGTGATGGAATTTAAGGATATGGCCTTTGTCCGTCGGCTTGTACTCGTTTACCGGCGAGTTTTCGGTTGATTATGTCGGCCTGACGGCAGCCGCGTCGATATCGGTATTGCCTATTATCGTGGTATTCATTGTCTTCCAGGGCCAATTTGTCGAGGGAATTGCAGGATCGGTCAAAGGTTAGCTCAACGATGCTGCGGTTGAATTCTTGTTGCTTAACCTAATGAAGAGGTGATTAATTTGAACGATTACGGGAATTCGAGACCGAATATATTATGGATTTCCCTTGAGGATACGAGCCCGAGGTTCGGCTGTTACGGCGATTTCCTCGCCCGTACGCCGCATATCGATTTTCTTGCTGCTCAAGGGATACGGTTTCCCAATGCTTTCTCCACTGCGGGGGTATGCGCACCGAGCCGGGCATCCGTCATTACCGGAATGTATCAGACGTCGATCGGCGCCCATCACATGCGGACGACGCACACAAACGATGCCGCGCCTGAGTTGCCGACACCCTATGACGCCTGTATTCCGCATTATGTAAAGCTGTTTCCTGAATATTTGCGCGCGGCCGGTTATTATTGCACAAACAACAAGAAGACCGATTACCAATTCGAGCCGCCGCTCTCGTGTTGGGACGAACTCGGCGAGAATGCCCATTGGCAGGGCAGGGATCCGGGGCAGCCGTTCTTTGCGGTATTTAATCCGACGCTTACGCATGAAAGTGGAATGTGGCCGGAGAGCCGGCGGCATCCGCTGGAGACGGACCCGGAGCAGGTCAAGGTTCCGCCTTACTTGCCCGATACCCGGAAGACCCGCGAAGCGATTGCTCAACATTATGACAACATTGCGGACTCCGACAAAATCGTCGGCGATCTGCTGCGCCAGTTGGACGCAGACGGGCTCGCCAGCAATACGATCGTATTTCTATGGAGCGATCATGGAGAGGGGCTTCCCCGGGCAAAGCGCTGGCCGTACGATGCTGGCATCCGAGTACCGTTGCTCATAAGATGGCCGGGACATATCGAGCCGGGAACGGTGTCCGACCGGCTTGTCAGTTTAGTGGATCTGGCTCCTACCGTCCTCTCGCTTGCCGGTGTGGACATTCCACTTCATATGCATGGAAGACCTTTTATGGGAGAGCGTTCCGAGCCTAGAGAGTATGTCTTTGCGGCGCGCGACAGGTATGACGAATCTTACGATATGGTTCGGGCCGTCAGGGACAATCGCTATAAATATATCCGCAATTATTATCCCGGGCTTCCTTATTTGCTATGGATTCCTTACCACAACCGGCATCCGGTCGTTCAAGAGATATGGCGTCTGCATGCCGAACAACGGCTTGAGGGGCGGATGAGACTGCTGATGGGTAATCGCCCAGCGGAGGAATTATACGACACCTCGTCCGATCCTTTCGAAATGAAAAATCTGGCTGAAGATCCGGCTTGCCGGGATACACTGATTCGGATGAGGCTGGCGCTTGACGATTGGCGACAGACTTACGATGATAAGGGGGAGATGTCGGAGGAGGAGATGGTGCGCAGAATGCGGCCGGAAGGAAGCCAGCCGCGGACGGCCGCTCCGCTTTTCATCCCGATATGCCCGTCCAGCCCCGGGATTGAAGCCGCACCTCAAGGCGGCTCGTACCGGGGGCCTTTGCTTCTGCAACTGTATTGTGCCACTCAGGGGGCATCCATCGTTTATACGACTGATGCGGGCAGCAACATTCGATGGCGTCTTTATATCGGGCCTTTGCGTCTGTCGGCAGGGATGACGACCGTGCGAGCTAGAGCTTCTCGCATCGGTTATGCGCATAGCGAAGAAATCACGGCCGTCTTTATATCAGAGGGGCAAGCCTGGCTTGAGGCGATAGAATGACGATGACGATCGTCGTCCCGTTACCTGGCCCGCTGTGCAATTCCATGCTCTTATTCCTGGCGAGTCATTTTTACTCATAGAACAACGAGAAGAAAGGAATTTTTGAAAGGTTATTTTTATAATAAAAAGGTGGGAGATTTTTGATAGAAACAAAACGTCTTATAATTAGAGAAATGGTGCAGTCTGATTATGATGCATTGTGCGGAATATTGTGTGATGAGGAAGTAATGCGTGCTGCTTATGAAAGTGCATTCAACTTAGAAGAAGCACAAAATTGGCTTAACAGACATCTTAAAAGATATGAAGAGTATGGTTTTGGACTTTGGGCTGTTGTATTAAAAGAAACAAACGAAATGATTGGTCAATGTGGCTTGACAATGCAAGGCTGGAGAGAAAAAGAAATTTTGGAAATAGGATTTTTGTTTCAAAAAGCGTATTGGCACAAAGGTTACGCAACAGAAGCGGCAATTGCTTGCAAGGAATACGCTTTCTCAGTTCTTAATGCAAATAGGGTTTATTCTATTATTAGGGACACAAATATAGCCTCTCAAAAAGTTGCTGTTCGAAACGGTATGAATATTATTGATAAAGAAACTAAGAATTTTAGGAATATAGATATGGAATTTTTTCTGTATTCCGTAGAGCGAACAAAATGAGCATAATACAAAGTAAAAAAACAATTGATAATGTAATAGGCAGCATCAATTAGCGTATATTTACCTCTTGCATAACGAACGGGTGCTCGGGTTATAATGAGTGCATACGTTCGCATCGGAGGGGTTTGAATGCCACTCGAGAAATACGTAGGCAATACAGTAACGATCGTTTACATCGACAAGGACTTACAATATAAATATCCGAAAGACAAAAACGACCAAAACAAAATAACCATCGCATGTAATGCGATGGTTATTTTGTTTTGGCATCCCATGTAGGAAAATGAGCGGGTAAGTGGGAAATGGGATAAAGTTCTTGTCATTTATGACATCAAGTTCTTGTCATCCGACAGCGGCTGCCCCTTATTTTTAAGTACAATAAAACGGAGCATAGACTCTCACCGAAGCTCCGTTTTGTACGTTATCATTTATAGTCTTCCGTTTCAACCAGTATTTTTACGCCATGAGGCTTTAATGATATGCGATCATGTACAGGCTCCATGTTCCATATGTCCATCATCTGCCGGTTGATATTTATTTCAGCCCTTTGATTTGAGCTATTCAAGACAAAAATAAATGCGGTCCCATCAGCGCGTTTTCTCATCGTGACTTCTACATGCTCCGGTGGAGCTATGCCCAGCAAAGGTGTTAGCTCCATTTCATCACAAATATGATGGAGGAAATCCTTGTAAAAGTCCTCTTCTGCGAATGTTGCAATGAACCAGCATTGACCGTTACCGAAAGGATGCTGCGTTACAGCGGGATAGCCTTCGAACCATTGGTCTGCAAAGGTTCCTACAATTCGGGCGTTATCAGTCTGGATCAGCTCATGCAGCATATTGCATTGATAGACGCGCTCCTGCCAACGAAAGTGAACAGGGCTTTGCAATTCGGAAGTAGCTGTCTCCAACGTTTTTGAACCAAGCAGCTGAATCATTCCGGAATGAAGCCGTTCCTTGTAGAAACATGCATCCGAATTTTTAATGCCGCTAAGGGGATGAAAGACGATAACGCCTCCTGCTGCGGTATATTGTTGCAATTTCATGACCAGCTCATCATCGACGATGGGAAGCATAGGGACGAGAATCAGCTTGTACTGCATAAGGTCACCGCTTCTTCCGACAGCATCGCAGTTGAAGC
Source organism: Paenibacillus sp. J31P13 (assembly GCF_056269295.1). Lineage (NCBI taxonomy): Bacteria > Bacillati > Bacillota > Bacilli > Caryophanales > Paenibacillaceae > Paenibacillus > Paenibacillus sp. J31P13. The sequence goes on along the minus strand of NZ_JBWDNR010000012.1, from coordinate 15,278 downwards.
CAAGCTTGCGGACACTGTGGTACAGCTTATTGATGTGCTGAATGTACAGCTTGTTATTCCCAGTCCAATCGGAAGGGATTTCAACATGCCAGCGGCTTGGGAAATCATAGAGAACGGCAATATCACTTGCAACTCGTGATCCTTCTAGCGCTGGTGCTACACGCTGCAGCTGTTCACCAATAGTGCGGCATTCCTCGTACATGCGAGTCGGCTTGCCGTCATAATCCGTTATAGCGCCGTGATTTTGCTCGCAGCCGAAGAGAAACCTTTTCCACGGAAAATAGAACACGCCGTCTGCTCCATTAGCGATGGTATGCATGGTTAGACGCTCAAGCTCACCGGGACCAGGTGAATTGTTATCAGCTCCTAATATGGCATGACTTTCATTTCGCAGCTCATACACATGAAAGGATGCGTTCTTGAGGCTGCGATTTACAGCGAGGCCCAGCTCTAAAGTGCGACAGCGCTCCCCGTAGGGCGGGTAGTAGTTTGTGCCAGTAATATCAAGATGCTTAGCCATCTCATAATAATCCGTTCGGCTATTCCACAGCATTTGATTGTTGGTGGTAATGTATTGTGCAGCATCATGCAGTTGTGAACGTACCCCTTCAGCAAGCAATTGAACCGCTTCGACATTGCAATCACTGCGAAATTGACGCCATGCTTGAATAAATGCAGGGTTGAAATCGGCTTTGGTTATACGAGGAGTAGGAATTTGTCCGAAATGGTCATATTGATGACCCCAAAATACAGTTCCCCAAGCCGAATTGAGCTTCTCCATATCATCATATTTATCTATCAGCCACTGCCGCCACTTCTCGGTGCATAACGGACAGTGACAGTCTGGTTCATCACCGATCTCGTTATCGAGATGCCAGCCAATCACACCTTTGTGGTTTCCGTAATGGTCTGCCAATGCAATTGCTAGCTGCTGCGCCTTCGAGCGGAGCAGAGGATGGTTAATGCAGAAAGAATATCGGCTTGCATATTCCAGTTGAAGCCCTTCTTGCGTTACAATCATCATGGATGAGTTTTTCTCCATAAGCCAAGCTGGGATTGTACGCATAGGAGGACATAGCACAAGTTGAATCGCATAGCGTCCAGCCAGCAGCAGAAATTCATCCAACCAACTGAAATCATATTTTCCTTCTCGCGGCTCAAGCAGCTTCCAGGAAAATTCGCCGATACGAAGAGCATTGATTCCAGCTTGCTGCATCAGGAGTAAATCCTCCTCCCAGCGATGTGCTTCTCTATGTTCAGGATAATAGCAGGCTCCATATAACATTTTGAATGTTCTCCTTTGGGGTATGCTTTATTTTAATACAATGTTACAATATTAAAAGGTAATACGAAACCGGATTTTTTGAATTTAGATATAACAAATTGAATATAAAGATGGATTTTTAAAAAAAAGTGAGGCGTGAAGAGCAATGGATATTCGTATAATTCGTTTTTTTCGACCACCTGATGTGCTCATGCCTATATATGTGCATACTGCCGGGTTTAATGCTCAGAAGCAGATGGCTCGACGGGAAGGGTTTTCAGCCTATCAACTGTTGTTTGCACGTCATGGACAAGGGCGTGTTCGACTGCCGGATCAGGAGGAATTTGATTTTGGGCCGATGCAGTATATCCTATTGCCGCCTGATTTGCCTCATGAATATTTCCCAACTTCAAGTGAACCATGGGAGGTAGGCTATATATCCTTCCTTGGCAATAGGGTTGATGAGCTTCTGAACCATTTCGGAATGGAAGAGCGTAAGCTGGAGAATGCTCCGGATATGGAAGGTGTATGGCGCGTACTGGATGAAATATGGAAGATTGGCGATGCCAACGAGACAGGGGCGGAATGGGAGGCTGTCCGTTTGTTGTACAGCTTGTTCTCGGATTTGTACCGCATGCGTTCAATAGGAGCCGAGATGATTGTAAAGCACAGTGTCTCGAAAGATAGGGATGCAGGCAGAGAAGTAGCGGACCAAGCAGCCAATTACTTGAATGAGCATTACAATGAGAATATTACACTTTCAAACGTAGCTTCTACCTTGGGATATACGCATCAGTATTTGAATCGTTTGTTTCGCAAAACGTATGGGGTCAGCATGCATCAATACGTGCAAAGGGTCAGATTGGACAAAGCTATTAAGTTTATGAAAGAGATTGATAACATTACCGTTAAAGAAGTTGCAAGCCTAGTTGGTATGGAAACCAGCTATTTCATCCGCCATTTCCGCCAGGTTACAGGAATGACACCTGATCAATATCGGAAAAATGGAGGTTAAGCTCATCTTCAAATAAAAAGCCGCGTGAATGATCGGAGGAGTCTAAATCGATCACTCGCGCGGCTTTTTTCAAACTAACGCTAATATGGTTTATCTAACTTCAAGCTTGTTTCGTCCCCTTTCTGCTAAGCTCCCTGTAAGCCCCCGGTGTAATGCCTGTTGTTTGCTTAAATTTACGGATAAAGCTGGATTGATTCAAATACCCAACGCTTTGCGCAATTTCCTGTACGCTCTTATCCGTATTCATTAGATCGATCTTCACCTTAGTCATTCTAAGATCATTGACATAGTCTGAGATATTGCGATTGAACTGCGCTTTGAAGTAATGACTCAAATAAGAGACGGATATGTTCAAATAATCGGACATGCTTTGCAGTGAGAAGTTACTATCACAATAATGCTCCTCAATATATTGTTTCATTTTTTCATTTTGTTTATTTTCGGATGGACCTTTATCATCCACACTGACAAACAGCTCAGAGCAAATCGCCTTAATGCGTACAGATAAGTCCTCCACAGAATCTTGTCTTGCTATAGAGATAATATCTAAATTTTTTGTGATTTCTTCATTGAGTTCGTAATTGCTTTTATAAATGGCATGGATAATGGCTTGGACCATGTTATAAAAAATCAAACGTACCGTTATAAGCGGTATATTCTTTTCCTGTAGACTTTTGATAATCGTATCCAACAATGAGGAGAATTTAGCTGCATCTCTTTCTGATATGTATGCTTTCAACAATGCAACTTGCTGATGAGGATAATGTGAAATATAGTTTTTGCTTTCTTCCATTTGTTGATAAGCAATTATGGTATGTTTGCCTCGAATTGGCCAATAGTCAATGGCTGAGCAAGCTTGCAGATATGATTTTGAAATATCGGAAATAGAAGCATGCCAGTTCCCAATTCCGATCGTGCAGTGGATGCCGTAATGATTTTTGAAATGTTGAAGCAAGCCTTTGCACAGCTCCTCACAAGCAGCCGTTTGATTATATTCATCGTTCAGAATAAGAATGATTTGGTCGTCCTGCACATTTTCAAGCACGAAGTAATGATACGAATTCGAGAAGGTTTCTTTCAAGGCAGAAGCGACCTGATCATCGTCCAATTCTTTTATAGAATCGAACATGATGATGAGAACCGCATAACTATTACCAGAAATCGTTAGTCCATACTCTGCGCCTCGCATGTTGAATTCCTCTTGGTCGGCATAATAACCTTTGAGCAATTGCTGAAGAAGTCGGAACCGCATCGTATCGGCTGCCGATTCTACCTTTTGCTCCAATACATTAATTTGTCTGCTCATATGGTCCACTGCAGAATGAACCGTCTCCAGCCCGCCAATTGGGGTAGATGGTGTACTTCCTGCAATTCTCGCAGCAAATTTCGTAAGCTCATTCAATGGTTTATAGTTCAGGTGCATAAAGAAGTAAATCAATAGTATCCCAATTAAAAACAAAAATAAGAACAAGGTAATGGTTGTTAATTTGAGCTGTGCGAGCTTGCCTGTCACGATATCGGTAGGCATGAAGCTGATGTAGGTCCAGCCTGTTTTATCAGATGTCGTACTCGACATGAAGTAGGGCTTGTTTTGAATCATTGTTTTCATAGCAAAATGATTGTTGTGTTGACGAAATGGCTGCAGATCAACGGATTCAATAGCTAAGTCTCCAAGCATGGTGACGGGATTGAACTCATTATCAACAATCAGAATACTGCTCTTATTAGATATGAGCGTTTCTTTCACCATATTATAGACAGCGCTTTCACGAATGAGATAAAAGACTGCTCCGCTAGGTTGTTCACTGGCATAGGGAAGAGGCGCAACATATGTCAAATATCGTTCTGAGCTATTGTTAATACGAATTTGCTCAGCGGGTCTGACAAATCGTTTATGTTCGGCTTGTACTTGTCTCTTCAATTGCTCCAAGTCCCAGTTTTCGTATTTATAAATGGATGTAGAGAAGTATCGTGGATTTGAGGTGCCCTGTGGAGAATAAATCATATCCCGATCAAAGTAATAAATAAAGAAATTGCTGTAGAAGTTATTTGGAATGCTGAAATTTTCAAGCAGCTTTGTTGCTTGTACGACATTAATGAAACTGTCTTCTTCTAGATGTGATTTGGAAAAGTAAGGGTTGTTTGATATTTGAATAGATAGCTTGATCATTTCTTCTACTCTAGTATCGATAGCGTTTTTGGATTGCTCTAAGAGGCGCGAGTTATGAAGATTGATTTCCTTGTTCAATACATCTTTGAAATTATGGAAAGCGTAGAATGCCAAGATGAGCAGTGGAATAAAAAAAAGCACCGTGTAGGAAGTAACGTATCGAGTAAACAGCTTTGATTTTAACATAGAACTCCCTCTCTTTTAATGTAATGTCCGAATAGCAGGTTAACTATAGCTCAAATTTTATGGAAGATCAATTTAAATACGCATATTTTTTGGTGAGATCAAATCCTGCACATTGGCTCAAAATCTGCATATTAGAGCATGAAAACGCTATCATATGAGGGTTATCCGTGCGGCTGCTCAAATCTAGCACATGTATAAAAATTATGTTCATATACAGCCCCTCCTATAAAATTTATGCTCAGAGTGTGATAGAGACAGACGATTTTATTTAAGAGGAGTGAGGGTTGGTTTTGAAAAGAACAATGAAACAATTAGCAAGGAATTATCAGCTGTACATCTTTCTTTTCCCGATGGTCGCATACTTTATTATCTTTCGATACTTCCCCATGTATGGCGTTCAAATTGCATTTAAAGAATTCTATCCACTAAAGGGAATTTGGGATAGCGCATGGGTAGGATTTGAGCACTTTGAGAGGTTCTTTCGATCGACGGAAATTCTTATGATAATTAAAAACACGCTGCTGCTTAATTTGTTCAGCTTGATATTCGGGTTTCCAGTTCCGATTATTCTAGCTTTAATGATCAATCAAGTGCTGCGTATGAAATTTAAAAAGCTCGTTCAGACCGTTATTTATGCTCCGCATTTTATTTCAACGGTCGTTATCGTGGGTATGGTTTCGTTGTTCCTTTCACCTAGAAGCGGTGTGGTTAACACCATAATCAAGTCACTAGGGATGGACCCTGTATTTTTTATGGCAAGACCGGAGTTTTTCAAAGCTATTTATATTATTTCTGAAATTTGGCAGCATGCTGGATGGGGTACCATCATTTACCTTGCAGCGCTTGCTTCTATCAGTCCAGAATTACATGAATCGGCTGTTGTGGATGGCGCTTCTAAATGGCAGCGCGTCTGGTATATCGATATTCCCGGTATATTGGCGACAGCGGTCATCCTGCTTATTTTAGAATCCGGAAGATTGCTATCACTCGGCTTTGAGAAAGTATTCTTAATGCAGAATAATCTTAATCGCAGCGCATCCGAAGTCATTTCGACTTATGTATATAAGGTGGGCATTCAACAAGCAGATTTCAGTTATGCAACAGCTATAGGCTTGTTCGAAGCAGTCATCTGCTTGGTTGTTCTTATGTCTGTAAATCTGATAGCCAAAAAAGCAACCAATACTTCGTTATGGTAAATCATAAAGGTGGTGAATGTATATGAATGTAAAAGCTAGAAGCAGATCTGATATTTTATTTGATATTTGCAATTACGCGTTGCTGACCGTTATTCTTCTAATCGTTTTGTATCCGCTTTATTTCGTAGTCATAGCCTCATTCAGTAATCCGACACTAGTCAATTCTGGACAGATTACACTCATTCCGAAAGGAATTAATTTTGAAGGCTATGTCCGAATTTTTAATGACAAAATGATTTTGACTGGATATGGAAACTCGTTGATGTATACCGTGCTTGGTACTGTAATTAGTGTGGCAATAACCATTCCGGGTGCTTATGCCTTATCCAGAAGAGAGCTGCTTGGCAGAAACCTAGTGATGTATATGGTTGTCTTCACGATGTTTTTTAGCGGTGGCCTCATTCCAACCTTTATATTAGTGAAAAATTTAGGTCTGTATAATTCATTCTGGTCATTAATTTTGCCTGTTGCTGTCATTCCATGGAATCTCATTATAGCGCGAACCTTCTTTCAAACGTCCATTCCGGATGAGCTGCGAGAAGCGGCACAAATTGATGGCTGCAATGAGTTTAGATTCTTCTTTCGAATTGCCCTTCCGCTATCATCAGCGCTGATAGCCATCATGGTATTGTTTTACGCAGTCGGCTACTGGAATACATACTTCAGCGCTTTGATTTATTTGAAGGATGAAGCCTTATATCCGTTGCAATTAGTACTGCGAAACATCCTGCTCGCCAACACGATTTCTCCGGATATGATGGAAAATGTGGAGCAAGCCAGCAAGCAGCTGGAGATAGCGTCTTTGATCCAATATGGCGTTATCATCGTAGCGGCTTTCCCATTGCTCATTCTGTATCCGTTTTTGCAAAGATATTTTGTAAAGGGTGTCTTAGTAGGCTCGATCAAAGGGTAAGAAGCTGAGTTCAATGTTAAACAGGGGAGCCTGTTCAGCATATAGGTGTTACATTCATTTGAATGGACTGAAATGAAAAAAGGGGAGTGTTTTTAATGAAGGGGAAAAAAGTGTTTAAGACGGTAATGGCTGGAGCAATTTCTCTAGCATTGCTTGCAGGCTGTTCAGCTAAAAACAATTCGGGGACTCAGAACGAGGGGAACACGAATGCGGGAAAAGGAACAGAGGGCAGTGAAATGGTTGGCAATATGTATGTGAAGGGCTTGCCGATCGTAAAGGAAAAAGTGACTTTGAAGATGGTGGGCATTCAAGGCGCGACAACAGGAAATTTTGCAGATATGCCATTCTTCAAGGAGCTGGAAGAGAAAACAAATGTTCATATTGAATGGGAACTATATCAACAGTCCAGTTATGCCGAGAAGAAAAACATTTTGCTAGCTTCGGATGAAGTGCCAGACGCTTTCTTTGGACCGGAAGCGTTCACAGTTGAGGATGCCAATAAATTTGGCCCGCAAGGTACAGTTATTCCTCTTAATGATTTGATTGAGAAATATGCGCCTAATTATAAAGAGGCGATGAATAAGCAGCCGATGCTGTCTGGCATGAGCACGGCATTCGACGGAAACAAATATACGATGGGAACGGTTATTGAGCAAATTCAACGTAACTACCCTGGACTTCTTTATATCAATAAAAAATGGTTGAGCAATTTGGGTCTTGAAGTGCCTACAACGATGGATGAATTCTATACGGTTCTGAAGGCTTTCAAAGAGCAGGATGCAAACGGAGACGGCAATAAAGATGATGAAATTCCGTACACGTTCCTTAACTTCAATCACATTACGGGATATGGTCAATTCTTCGGCGCATTCGGCCGTGTTGATGTGCATAACAGCGGCGGAACGGCGTTGGATCATTTCGTCGTTGGCGATGATGGCAAACTAATCTTTACAGCGGACAAGCCTGAATATAAAGAAGCCATTTCGTATTTGCATAAATTCTTTAAAGAAGGATTATTCGACCAAGAGGGCTTTACCCAAGATCCGAAGCAGTTTGATGCAAAAATGAAAGATCCAAAAGGTATAGTAGGAGCGTTCTACGGTTGGTCTACACAAGCCGTATCGCCTGAAACAGCTGATCAATATGTAGCTATCACCCCATTCAAAGGTCCGAGCGGTGAAGAGCCTATCGTTATGAAGAGAAACAACAACATTAACGTTCGCGGTAATGGATTTGCTATAACACATAAAAACAAAAACCCCGAAATTACGATGAGATGGGTTGATGAGTTCTACAATCAATTGACTAGCTTGGAATCCCAATACGGTCCTGTAGGAATTGGCCTAATTGATAAAGGCGACGGAACCTATGACTACAATACAAAGGATGTTCCAGATGGCGTTTCCTTCATGGATGTATGGCACCAAAATGCACCATTCGATCAATCGCCTAAATTTATTTCGTCTGATTCATTCGGAACCATCATCCCTATTACGGCTGCAGATAAAGAGAAAGCAGATAATATTAATCAATTTTATCTAAATGCGAAGCAAAACAACACATTGCCGGTTATGAACTTCACACCGGATGAAATCAAGACGAATACGACTGAGGGCTTGGATATCGGAAACTTTGTGAAGGATTCCCAAACCAAATGGCTGCTTAACGGCGGTATTGAGGCTGGATGGGATGCTTATGTGAACAAGCTTAAGCAGCTTAAGCTGGATCAATTTGTTTCTTCGATGCAAGCTTCTTACGATCGAGTTGCAGGTAAATAAGATATAGTGAAAATACAGCCGTATGCAGGTTTTCCCATGTTATGCGGCTGTAATTCTAATGAAATCATCTTTTTAAAAAATTATTTAAGAGGTGAATAGACTTGAAGACATCGATTAAAAAAAGAATTTCTATTCTTTTGACGTTTATGTTAATGATTCAGGCTATGGGGAGTCTTTTTCTCTTCTCCAATAAAGTGGAAGCGTTCTCATATCGATATGACTCGGTAACAGATAAATATTATGTGAACGTTCCGTTAACGGGAGCTGACTTTAACAGTTCCGATCCTTTCCATGTGAAGTTAAGGGGGACTAGTGATGAAACAGAGCCTATGCATACCTTTTTCGTAGATAAAGGGACACCAGTTAGCACAGGTTTTACTACAGCCTATACCACTAGCGTTACCGAAAATGTATATGAGGGTGACGGTAGTCTTTATCTAGGAGATGGAGTAACAGGGCCGCTAAATCTAAACTATAAGGTTGATGATTTAGAGGTAGGGGCTACTTATCAACTCACCGTTATGATGAAGCGGGTTCCCGGAGTAGCAGTAAATGGAGGATCTCTTTCTGTCAAAAACTATGATACAGCTAACTTCACTGCTGCAGGAGCTTCCGTTTCGGTTCCTTTCAACAACGTTACAAATGATTGGGTGCAATATAAGTTAACATTTGTACCGACTTTTCCTCATGCCAAGATTAACTTCTGGGGTTCTGCTAATAAAACTCAGGTCTTAATTGATCAGTTGAGGCTTGAAAAAGTAATGGATTCGGAGCCCGTTCCGACTGCTCCTAATGTAACAGCAGATGATGCCAATAATTATATTCTGGGCATCGATCAGACGATGGAATACAACATCAATAATACGGGATGGAATGACTACAATCCATATGCGAAGCCTGACCTACTCGGAGATTGTGTTGTTCAAGTGCGAGTGAAGGCAACGGATAAGCTGCCTGCGGGATATGAAACATCACTTGTCTTTACGTCCAATACGGATGCTTATTATTATGATGCAGCTATCGGAAAATGGATTGTGAAAGTACCTCTTATTGGTGCAGACTTCGACAATCCTGAAAACAGCAATATTTTATCATGGACAAGCAATGATGATGCAGCACCAATGAACTCCTTCTTTGTGAATAAAGGAACCGAAATAAATGGCGGCTACACGACAGCGTTCATTACAACAACGCCTGATCAGGTATTCTCAGGAAACGGAAGTCTACATTTTGGAGATGGCGCTTCTTTTCCGATTAATCTGAATTATAAAGTCGATGGTCTTAAGACAGAGGCAACCTATCGCTTAAGAGTCAAGATGAAAGCAGCTCCGGGTGCAACTGCCACTGCGGGATCATTGTCTGTGAAAAGCTATGATACGCCGAATTATACGACAAATGGCAAATCCGTTTCGGTTGCATTCTCAAAATTAACAAGCGAGTGGAAGGAATACGAATTAACATTCGTTCCTACGTATCCTCAAGCCAAAATTAACTTCTGGGCTAATAATGCTTTGCCGCAAGTATTAGTCGATGAATTAAGATTGGAGCAAATTTCGGATACGAAGCCTGAGCCTCCCAAAGACCCTGAATTACCATCAGATTTTTTAATCGTGAATGGGCACTTTGAAGGCGGAGCAGATATAATTTCTGTGGATGCTTCAGTAAAAAATCAGTTTTTCAGCAAAAATACTAATTTTGAGGTCGTAAATACAGAGAAGTATACAGGCGCTCACTCTCTATTTGTAGGGAAGAATAATACGCTGCCAGAAACAATGGGTTACGAGAAAACAGATTTGAAGCCAAGTACCAAATATCGCGTACAATTCGCTGCCAAGGTTGGGGGCGACAAACAAACGCTCTCGTTCCGAATCTCCGGCTATAAAAATGGCATTCCAGGCGATAAGAAAAATATTATGAACTATATCGAACATACACAAATACGAAATACGAATTGGTCCGTATTCTATTATGATTTCGAAACATCTGCGGATGCATCCATGGCTTATATTGACTTCAGTACGGCAAAGGGCAGCAGTGCCTATATTGATGATGTGAACCTCGAAGAGAAGGGCGAGGCTGATCCTGTTCTCACTGAACCAGTCCTCTCGCGCGGAAGTCAGCTCTTCATGAAGAATGGCTTGCAATTCCAATCTTGGGTACCTACTGATGATGCGTATGAGCTTAGGAAATGGATGAAGTACCCATCAGCTAATGATATTAACGATTTGGGCTTAACAGCTGTTCAATACAATGACGCTCCTAACTATAATAGTGATCTGCATGAGCAGAATCCTGATTTGAAGTGGGGAGTCGCTTTCGGTCCCAATGCCAATCACTTATCATCGTCTTACTTCGACAGCGATACCATATATAGGCATGATCGCGGCAAGACTGGCGCACCTACCGAGGAGCAGAAGGCTAACGGATATTTGAAGCCAGAGCAACTGGCTAATGTAGACAATTTCCTAAATATCGGATTCGGTGATGAGGAGGATTACTCTGATACGCTGACTCAAATTTTGAAGGATTGGTTCGATCTTTCTAAGGAGAAATATCCGAATGTGCTCGTCCATCACAACGAAGTTGGCAATACCCCGACGCCAGAGATGAGTCTCATTTCAACATTCAATAAAGACATGCTTCGCAAGTATGTTCGCACGTCCAAGCCAGATTTTATCACCTATGATATGTATTACTTCAGGGAAAATAGACAATCTCAAGAAGTTGGCGGAACGGTTATTCCTTTCTATGATGACTTGAACCGTTATCGGATCGTTGCATCAGAAGGCTATGATGGAACAGGCCTATCTCCTATTCCTTTTGGCAACTATATTCAAGCTTGGAGAACAGGGCCTGGTGCAGCTGCTTACGAGAGAAGGGGTGACGGTTGGTATGAGATGACGGAATCACAAGTCTATCTTAGCGCATTCGCGAACTGGACATTCGGAGCGAAATGGATGAGTATTTTCCGTTGGATCAAGGATACGCCAGGATATTTATTTAGCGACTATAGACTTGATGAAGATGGAAATCCATTGCCTTATCATATTTATGATCAATTTAAAGAAATGATTAGACAAAGTAAAAATCTTGGCGAGCATTTAGTGCATATCAATAATAGCGATGTGCTTATCGTTCCCGGTCAGCATATGGCAAACGGTACAACTGTGAAGAACAGCAGACCGGCAGACAATAAGGAATGGACGGCAACTTTGGATGAAGCATATATTGAAAATATTGAGGTTAACAATATTGGAACGAATAATGATGGATTAGATGGCGATCTATTTGTCTCGTATTTCAATCCACTGCCTGGTGTGGATACGACGCAGTTTTTCACATCTACTGCACCTAAATATTTCATGCTGCTAAACGGATTGACAAGCGGTAACGGACTGCCGGGAGAAGAACAAAAGGGATCAAGCTATGAGACGCGTCAAGAAGTTAAGCTTACATTTGATTTAAGCAGCGGCATTGATCCACAGAAATTGAAAAAGGTAAGCCGTATGACGGGCGAGATTGTAGAGGTTCCGCTAGTAAGCAAAGGCAATGGGAAATATGAAATGACTGTTGTACTTGGCGGTGGTATGGCTGACCTTTATTTCTGGGAGCTGGGTACTCTCAATAACAACAACTCTGAACCAACTGGCACGGAATCTGCTGATGTTAGACTTACAGGAGATCCTGTGTATGCGAATGATCGTGAAATAAGAGATTTGAACGGGGAAACGGTTTCTATCGGCTGGATCAAAGATACGTACAACCCGATCCCAGAGCCGCTAAAAAACATTGGCTTCGCCTATTCAAAAGATGCTAATGGAAAATTAGAAACGATGCTGGGCGGTAATATCGGAGCCTATTTCTCGCGCTTTTACGAGAAGACGTTATGGAACCGAAGGGTAGAACGAATCCAAGCAGAAAGTAATGTCACGATTCAATTCATGCCTGACATCAACTGGTCGATGGAGCAATTGACTGACAATATTAATAAAGTAAAATCCGGGGAAATCGTATCTAACATGCCAGATATTTTGATTGTTCCAGATGAATGGACGAAATCTGGATTAATCAAGGATAAGAACATATTGCCTGCAAGTCAATTTAGCGAGTTTGACTTCAATGATCGCAAATGGAATAAAACTTATATGGCAATGTCATCATTTGATAATAATATCTATGGTCTGTATGCGGGGCCGACGATGAACAGCACAGGGTTATTTGCTAATAAAGCATTGCAAACATCAATTGGTGTATCGGATGATTTGATGGCGTTGCAGCAAAGCAATAACTGGGACTGGGACAAGCTGAAGGAAATTGCAAATAAGCTTAAAGGATCACCCTTCGCGGGAAGCAAGTATTTGTTTGCGGATACCGATGAGTTGTTCAAGCAAATGATATATGCCAACAGTGCTGCAAAAGGCACATTAAATGGCTCTATTGAAGCTGAATTTTCTTTGGATTCTGCTAGCTTCCAAGAAGCAAGCCAATTATACAGCGAATGGTATGAGGCGGGCTTAATTGTCACGAAACCGACTGATGCAAGCGATGATTGGTACATCGAACAATTCAGTCTAGGTAACATTTTGTTCTTGGCGATGCCTTATAATGAAACAGCCGAAAAGCTGAAGGCAGCAGATAAGCTTCAGGATGCGACGATTGAAATGCGAGATGGCAGTTTCTTGGGACAAGCGATGAAAATTCCTGTAATCGTGGATGTCAACGATGTTCCCATTCCTGCAGGACAATTCTCAATACCAAGCGCCAATTGGGTGTTCTTGATGTTCCCGAAAGGTCCAAAGGCTGCGGGATACAAAGCAATGATTGAAGATCCATCCTATCCAGTCATGTTGGCTTCCTCCGCACATCCTGAGGCTGCGGCATATGTATGGAATCAATTGAGTAATGAGTTTATCGGTGTGGATTACAATCGCTTCTTGAAGAAGTATTTGAATCAGAGATCAGCAGATATGAGCACTTTGCAGCGGATTGGGCTGAAAGAAGGCGTTTGGGATTCTTTTGGTGGAACAGGAGCTTGGGATCATGTGATTAAAGCAGAGCTGATGCCTGCGTTGCAAAACGGCACATGGAGTGAAGAGCAGCTCGCTCATATTAGTAAGCTAGCAAGAGAGTATGCTCAAGCTAATATGCCGGATCAGAAGATCACGCCAGATCCGGGAACAGGAACAGACCCAGATCCGGGACCAGGAGGAACAGATCCAAAACCGGGACCTGGCACTGACCCAACCAATCCTAGTGAAGGCACCAACGGTAATACGAATCCAGCCGAAGTGGTAACGGTAACTCCGCAACAAATCGTTATCGTTAATGGTAAAGCTGCGATTTCCATTCCAGCTGCAGCAAAGGAAGTATTGCTGCCATATGAGACCGTACAACGTCTTGGTCAGAATGTATTGGAGATCAATGCCGAAGGCGCTTCGCTTGTATTGCCATCCGAAATCATTAAACAGTTGACTGGATTGCTTAACTCGGAGGATCTAAAGAATAGCGTCATTTCATTGAGAATCACACCATTGTCAGAGACGCAAGAGAAGCAAGCGCTGGAAAGAGGAGAATCGACCTCACATGCAACGATTAAACTTGCAGGCAGCATATTCGATTTCACCCTTTCGATTACTGGCGCTAACAAGATGTTAGAGGTTCTGGATAAATTCGATCAGCCGATTACGATAAGATTGAAAGTAAACGCTCTTGGAGATGCAGAGAATTCCGCCATCTACTATATCTCAGATAATGGAGAGCTGGCTTATATTGGTGGCGAATTCAAAAACGGAGAATGGGTTGCACAAATTAGCCACTTTAGTCAGTATGCCGTGCTTAATGTGGTGAAAACGTTCACTGATGTGCCAGCTAATCATTGGGCTTTTCAAGTTATCCAACAGCTCGCCTCAAAGCTTATCATCAACGGAACGAGCGCCACAGCATTCGCACCTGATGGTAAGCTGACGCGTGCGGAGTTTACAGCGATGCTGGTCAGATCGCTTAAGCTCACTGATAAAGAATCGCTTTCTTTCACGGATGTGAAGTCAAGCGATTGGTATGCTGAAGCTGTCTCTATCGGAGTGAAAGCGGGCATTGTGAAAGGCAAGAGCTCCTCAAGTTTTGCTCCTAATGAACAAATCACGCGTGAGGAAATGGTCGTAATGATGATGAGAGCCTATCAAATTAAGCAAGAAGATTACTTAGCATCAGAGGCAGCTAACGTTTCATTTACAGATGAGAATAGAGTAGCGAGCTGGGCGATTCAACCAGTAAAAGCTGCTGCAGAATTGGGCTTAGTTAAAGGACGTCCAAGCGGTGCATTCGATCCTCAAGGTATTACAACTAGAGCTGAAGCTGCACAAGTGATTTATAATTTACTAGCGAATTAAGCGTTTTATGAAGCATTTTATGAAGGATTCAATAGCTCCAATCTCACATATCCAAACCACTATTATAGAATAGAGCTAGAAATTAGCCCTATTCCACAGAATCAGTATGTTTTCGGAGAATTAGAGCTAGAAACTAGCTCTAATTTCAAGAAAAGTAGCGGATATGAGCTCATACGACGATAGATGGGAAGAATAGAGCTAGAAATTAGCTCTATTCCACAAAATTAGCGTTTATCCAGAGAAATAGAGCTAGAAGCTAGCTCTAATTTCAAGAAAAGTAGCGGATATGAGCTCATACGACGATAAATGAGAAGAATAGAGCTAGAAATTAGCTCTAATCCACAAAATTAGTGTGTTTTCAGAGAAA
>NZ_JBWDNR010000013.1:0-108220 GCF_056269295.1 Paenibacillus sp. J31P13 | reverse complement strand
GCATCGTCGCCTTGGTGAGCCGTTACCTCACCAACTAGCTAATGCGCCGCGGGTCCATCTCTAAGTGATAGATTGCTCCATCTTTCCCGATTCGGTCATGCGACCAAATCGTGTATCCGGTATTAGCATTCGTTTCCGAATGTTATCCCAGTCTTAAAGGCAGGTTACCCACGTGTTACTCACCCGTCCGCCGCTAAGTATCAGAGATGCAAGCATCTCTTCAACTCCGCTCGACTTGCATGTATTAGGCACGCCGCCAGCGTTCGTCCTGAGCCAGGATCAAACTCTCCAAATTGGTGTTTGACTTGCTCAAAAACTTTTATCGCTTTTTTCGCTCATCCCGAAGGACTTGCGAGGCAGTTTGTTACTCGTTGTTCAGTTTTCAAAGAGCAATCTTTTCTTTCTTGTTTTGCTTGCCGTCCGCGTGTATCTCTCGGCCGGAATTAGAATATACCATGTATGCCTAGACTATTGCAAGTGTTTTTTTAAATTTTTTTAAAATACTTTTAAAATACTTTGAAATACTCTTTTTTAACGCATCTATTCGACTCTACTATTCACGCTCTATACTTATCTTTCATATCGTACATTCAAGTGTTAAACTGCATCGTCTGTCTTTGCCCTTATGCTAAGGTTCTATTATTTTGCGTCTGTGCAACTAAGTTAGCTCCTTCAAAGTGTATTGCATTCAAGTAAAACTCCTTATGCGGCGCAACACTGTTTCTCTAGACCCACACGTTTTATTATTTGTATAATGTAGCGGGTATCTTATTTAACAGCGTATCAAAGAACAAAAGTCACTTTAAAATGAATAAGTCTTTATGGGAGTGTTTCATGCTTGTGGATAAAAGGGGATTATTATGAGTAGCCAGAGCAGATCATCAAGTATGGTTGCGATCTGGATAAGCTTATTCAGCAACCTGCTCTTAACTGGAATTAAAATCATTGTAGGTTTGATAACCGGAAGTCAAGTATTGCTAGCAGACGGTATACACAATGCAGGCGATGTCATTGCAGTCATTGCAGCATTAAGTGCAACGGTAGTAGCCAAAAAACCGCGTGACCATGATCACCCTTACGGGCATGGACGAGCTGAAGTTATCGGCTCTGCAATGGTTGCGATTATTATGATTATTGCTGCCATCTTTATTGGGTACCATTCCGTGATGTCATTTTTCCATCCTGCCTCGGAAGCTAGTATCATTGCACTTATTGCTGCAGCCATTTCACTTATATGGAAGCAGTGGCTTTATATTTATTGCATGCGGTTAGGCAAAAGCAGTAATAGCAAAAGCTTAATTGCAACGGCTTACGACCATTTAGCTGATGTTTATGCTTCAATCGCCGCTGTTGTAGGTATTGGGGCTGCGCTAATTGGTGAAAAGTATACTATTGAGATTTTAAGCTATGGCGATCCCATTGCCGGAATTATTGTCGCCTTCTTCGTACTTAAGCTCGCGTACCATATGGGAAGAGAATCTATTGATATTCTTATGGATAAAATGGTTTCTCCCGAAAAATTGGACTTGTATACGAAACTTGTATTTTCCATTCCAGAAGTAAAACGTATTGATCGGATTCGTGCAAGGGAGCACGGTCATTATGTCATCATTGATGTTCGAGTAGGCGTACCTGCACAATTGAGCATTCAAGAAGGCCATGATGTTTCTAAAAAAATAAAAGCGATTATTATGGACCAAAATGAGGATGTAGAAGAAGTACTCGTTCATCTCAATCCTTGGTACAAAGAAAAATAAGAGAAAGGGGCTGCCTATAAATGTAGGCAGCCCCTTTCTCTTATTCACCTGCTTTTCTCTTCATTAAGTAAGGATAGAGAAGAATAATTCCGCAAATATAGAGTGCTAATGCAAATATGGCAGGCGATAGATGCCAAAAGTCGGTATATCCAATTCCCAAATGAACACTGAATCCTGCATAGAAGCCTGGTGCTCCTCCAAGCAATAACGTCCACCATATCCAGCGTTCTCCTTCTCCAATTCCCCATAACGCAATAATAAGAATGGCGATTGCATCGCAAAATAACGCACCCCCAAACCCTGCTCGGTCATGAGCAATCAATGGAATCAATTTCGGATTTGCTTCATTTAACTGCATCGAAGTCGTCCCCATATAAGTAAGATCCTGCGGCACGAACACATCGGTGACACCAACAACAGCTATGGTTATACCGCCAATGGCTAAAGCAAAGCCAAGCATGACAAAGCATAATTGACCCCACATGGCGGTTCTCCAAATGGAATCATTATATAAATTAACGGGCTTGCGATTAGGAAGATCGGGTGTTTTGCGCATAGAGAGAATAAACATCGGAAACAGCAATGCAGCAGCAAGCGCATGCAGCGGATCGAAATAGCCATAACCCAAATAGAGAAAAAAGCTTGAAAATCCAGCAATGCCTGAAGCGATTAATGCCGATTTACTCCAGTGCAAGCCGTATTTGAGGCCATGCCTCGCAAGCTGACCATACACGATGCCTATGGAAATCATCGTTCCAGCTAACGTAATACGATCATGAGACATGAAATGCAGCAATCGATGATTTATATGATGAATCTCTTCTCTGGTTAAGCCAATAAAATTCAAATCATAAGGCAAAAGGACCGAGGTCGTTGCGATGATCCATGAAAGAATGCCGCCAATAATCATCCCTAGACCGAGCAGCCACATCCATCCCCAATGCTTCCAAAATGCTGAAGCCTCTGGCTCCGGTGTGTGGCGTACCTCTTCATATATGATAGCTTCATTAATTCGTTTGGGCAGACCCGGACCCGCATACACTAATCCACTGTGCAGCATAATGTAGTTTGCGCCCGCTTCCATGAGTACAAGCGCATCCTTCGGTTCATGAACGCCGCACCCGCTCTTTATTATCAACGAAGGGGAGCAATGCGTACGGATATCCCGTATCTTTTGCAAAGCGAGCCCTCTACTCTCTCTGCCCACCGTAACGCCTTCTCCGTCTTGTATACCCTCTCCGATAACAATACCGCTCCAAATCATGGATTGCGGTTGATTTAACAAGTAAATAAGCTGTTCATTCGGAAAATCGGGCGGCACATACAGGAATAACGGTATAAGTGAGCTTCCTAAGTTGGACACTACTTTTGGCAATCCTTCTAATATAGTAACGGAATGATCCCAGCTTCTTTTACCGTAAAATAGATCCACATAAAAGCCTGCCGCTCCGCACTGACTAAGCCGCTCCATCATGAAACGAATCTCTTGAAGCGCCTTCTCAGGAGAAGAATCAGGCAGTGGAGTGATTCGTGCTAGCTGCGGCAATGCATGCTTTGGCTTTGCTATACGCTCACTAATTCGTTCGACTCCGTCATTCTCATAGTAAGAAGGATAACTTATATTTTGCTGCGCGTAGTTATTATGTATGGGGGCTTGGCTTTCAACTGGACTAACTGTAATTGGACCATGCTCGATAAACCCAAATCCAAATTGAGCTAACGCTTTATGCGCCGTCCCCTGAGCATCCACCCCGCCAGATAATCCGATAGGTGTATCCACTGGAATTTCTGCCATATTACGTTCTAGCAGCGGCGATGGCTCCATATGTCCAAGTGTTCTGATGACAAAAGATCCGGTTGGCAGTCTGCTAACCGCTCCAATGGCATGCAGGGTAATGGATCTGCTTATACGAGCGGGCATTTTAAATAGGATAGGACGAAATAAAGTCTGATAGGACCAGTCCGGCATATTCATTCTCCTAAAAGGTCTGCATAAGCAAACCATTCTCCAAGCTGCGCTTAGGTTTTTGGTTAAGAGTTGCATCGTCCCTATTATATATGGAGGACCAAATTTTTACACTTGCTTTATTATTTCCTACATTAATAGGCAACAAAAAAGGAAGCACCTTTGCCGTACATCGCAATAGGTGCTTCCTTCTATTCATACATTTTATTATTAAACCATGATCTTGCAGATATCATTTGTGAATTCAACTGGGTCTTGAATTGGCAAGCCTTCGATCAACAGAGCTTGCGTATACAATAGGTTTGTATAGAGGCTAAGCTTCTCTTGGTCATTAAGATGTGCCGCTTTTAACGATTGATAGACCTCGTGATTGATATTGATTTCCAATACCTTATCCGCTTTTACGTCTTGACTGTTAGGCATTGCCTTCAGTATTTTTTCCATTTCAATCGTAACTTCACCCTCAGCAGATAGGCATACAGGATGGGATTTTAGACGCTTGGAAGCTTTCACGCTTGATACTTTTCCAGCCAAAATGGTGCTCATTTGCTCGAACAGCTCTTTGCTTTCGCTCTCTTCTGTGTCCGTTGGTTTATCAGCAGCATCTGATTCAATGCCAAGATCACCGCTCGATACAGATTTGAATTCTTTTTCTTTGTATTTCGCAATTACCTTGATAGCAAACTCATCAATATCGTCAGTAAAGTAAAGCATTTCATAGCCTTTATCCGATACCAGCTCGATTTGCGGCAGCTTCTCTATTCTTTCAATCGATTCACCAGACGCATAATAAATGTACTTCTGATCCTCTGGCATTCTCGATACGTATTCATCTAATGAGACAAGCTTTTTCTCTTTTGAGGAATAAAACAGCAGCAGATCTTGCAGATCATCTTTATTAACGCCGTAATCATTATAAACGCCAAACTTCAGTTGTCTGCCAAATGATTTGTAGAATTGCTCATATTTCTCTCTTTCATCCTTCAAAATACTTTGCAATTGGCTTTTGATTTTATTTTTAATATTTTTCGCGATAAGCTTCAGCTGTCTGTCATGCTGCAGCAGCTCACGTGAAATATTAAGAGAGAGATCCTCTGAATCAACCATTCCTTTAACAAAGCTAAAGTAATCAGGAAGCAGGTCTGAGCACTTATCCATAATAAGTACGCCATTGGAATAAAGCTCTAAGCCCTTCTCATATTCCTTTGTATAGTAATCAAATGGTGTGTTCTCTGGAATAAACAAAATTGCATTATAGATAACCGCGCCGTCAGCGTTAATATGAACATGCTTGATCGGCTTATCGAAGCCATAACGTTTTTCAAAATAGAAATTGTCATAGTCCTCAGCAGTCAGCTCGTTTTTATTTTTCCGCCAAATCGGTACCATGCTGTTGATGGTTTGTTCTTCTAAGTAATCTTCGAGCTCGGTTTCACTGCCTTCCATAGGCCGTTGTTCCTTCATATCCATCTTGATTGGATATCTAATGAAATCGGAGTATTTTTTGATAATCGCTCTTAGGCGATATGGCTCAAGATACTCATCGTATTGCTCATCTTCTGTGTTCTCTTTAATTTTCAAAATAATATCCGTACCGACCGTTTCCTTCTCACACGGCTCGATGGTGTATCCATCCGAATTTTCGGATTCCCATTTGTATGCTTCATCACTGCCCAAAGCCTTACTGATAACTGTAACCACATCCGCCACCATGAAAGCAGAATAGAATCCAACACCGAACTGACCAATAATATTATGGCCGTCTTTGATTTCATTTTCGTTTTTGAAGGCGAACGAGCCGCTCTTAGCGATAACCCCAAGGTTATTTTCAAGATCCTCCTTCGTCATACCGATACCGGAATCCGAAAGTGTCAATGTGCGCTTCTCTTTATCCGCTGTTACTTTAATGAAATAGCTCTCTTTGTTGAACACTAATTGCTCATCAGTTAGAGCTTTGTAATATATTTTGTCAATGGCATCGCTCGCGTTTGAAATAAGCTCTCTTAAAAAGATTTCCTTCTGCGTGTAAATGGAATTAATCATCATTTCCAGCAATCGCTTTGATTCCGCCTTAAACTGTTTCTTAGCCATGAATGAATCTCCTTTCAAATCACAAATAAATTTGTTCATACCTAAAGGGTTGTCCCTCTTACAAACAGTTTAGCACTCCTATGACCAGAGTGCTAATTCTTATTTTTTATATATCATACAATCAATTTTGCTGTCAACATTACTTAATAAGAAATCAAGTTATTTACTTTTTCAATATTCCAAACGTGACTATTCTATTAATGACTAATTTAAGCTTGACTAAGATATAGCTCCCTACTGTATAATACGAAGTAGATTAACGTAAAGGAGCAAAAAATATGAAGGTTTATAGTAAATGGTTAATTCGTATTGCTGCCATTTATGCATTGATCGGAGCGATGCTCGGATCCGATATGGCAGGAAGAGAAGATCTGTCACTCATTCCTGTGCATACTCACATTAACTTAGTTGGCTGGCTTACCCTTTTTGCTTATGGAATCTTTTATTATGTAGTAAAAGAAGTCAGCATGAAAAAAGTAGCTAAATTACAAGCTTGGACCGCTATGATTGGCGGTGCATTAATGCCGATCGGCATGCTTTTGTACACTAAAATAGATAACACAGCGACTTTGATTGCCTTTATCGGCTCAGCATCCATCTTGCTTGTAGCAATGATTGCGTTTATCATTCTTTTATTTTTTGACAAAAAGATCTTTGCAAGCAACTAGCAACTAAGCGACTGTCAACTGCGGCAATTCAGCTAAGCCTATCCATTACATGCTTAAAAAAGAAGCCTTCATTAATGAATGGCTTCTTTCTTTTTTTATTGGACATGTAAGCCTTGCTTAATGGTATGGTTTAGAAACCATTTACATTTTCCCACGTCTATAGGTTGTGTGAGTTCACCATTCGGTTGATGAGAGGGGATATTATTTATGCAAGAAGCTTATTCTGGACTAACAATAATGGAACGAACCACAAATTTACGTGAGGACGTTTATCATTTTTTAGCTAAGAACGGCCATGAGGAAACAGCAATACACTGCTTGAAGGTTGGTGAGGAATCCAAGAGAATTGCCCTCTTGTTTGGTGCTAATCCTATTGATGCGGAGTACGCTGGATATCTGCATGATATTAGTGCTGTATTCCCGAACGAAATAAGAATATCTATTGCGCGCCAGCTAGGCATTGAGGTTCTGCCAGAAGAAGAAATCTTTCCGATGATCATTCATCAAAAACTGTCAAAAGAGATGGCTAGAGATTTGTTCAACATAGCTAATCCACATATTCTCGACGCTGTTGGCTGTCATACAACCTTGAGAGGACAGTCCTCACTTCTGGATAAGGTTCTATTTGTTGCTGACAAAATCGAATGGGATCAGCAAGGATTGCCGCCTTACATCAAAGAAATCAATAGGGAACTTAATAAATCCATCGATCATGCTTCTTTTGCATATATTAATTACCTCTGGCAACAACGCCAGAAATTGAAGGTCATACATCCATGGTTAAAAGATGCCTATGATGATCTATCTCCTCTTGTTAGCGATTAATCATTTATGCCAGACAGCTATCAAAATCAACTTAAACTCATCAAAAATACGCGTTGTTTTTATCAATCACCAGTTGTTAACCGCATGCTCAATAAAGGCAACCATGTCTTTCACTTCAATGACCTGACCATCATCAAGAATAGCTTTTCCTGTGAAAGTACCAAACAATTGATGACAGCTGTTATCTACAAACAACATTTTTGTTGCCGTAATTTGATCGTAAATAGGCGTGAACGTCATCTCAAATCGCCCATCGCTGCTTGTCACTTCCTTCTTGCTCATATAACCGCCTGCAGACAAATCAAAGTGAATGTGTTCGAGCTTGTGAGCGGTACCGTCGTAGAAAAGCATATTTTCCGTTGCGGAAGAAGTATTTCCGAAACCATGACCAATATTGAAGCCAAAGCGCTTCTCACCCACATAACAGCTGCCATTCCCCCAATACCAATCATGCCGGAACGGCCATACACCTCTGCCCCAATCCAGCAAGCCAAATGAAGAATCAGCATCAAAGCGATATTCCTTACCATCAATCCTTGCCATACCGCTGGCTGGCATACAGTTTATTTTATGATTATAGTAAAAATAGGCGGGGTCTTCATCGAAAGGTGTAGCCATTACAATAGATGTCTGATCAGGCTGTGCTAAAACAACATCAATATCCATCTGATATGTATTTTTGCCGCCTGCCTTGCAGATAAGTCGACGCTCCCCATCCTTTACTTGAAACTGCATGAAGAGATTATTACGATTATAGGTCAAATCCCCCTGCTCTGCCGAGAGAGGCATCCCAAGCCGATTAAAAGGCAGTGCAAGCATATTCGTAATTTCATAGTGTTGTCCGGTTTTGAACTCAAATAATTTAACCGCGATACTCCCTGCATATGACACATGCCCAATTGTAAACTGCAGACAATAGTCGTCATTGGAAACTTGATAGAAATCCCACTCTTTAATTTTCCATGGCGGGGCTTTAATGCTTTTACGGTTATAGTTCAATACCGCCCGTGTCGAATAACCTCTTTGCAAAAGAGAACCATCTCTACCGAGCAAATCTCCTGGTGAGCTTATCAGATTTTGCATGACTATGCCTCCTTTATTTGAATGCGTTTACATTGTATTTGATACCTATTATACGAAAGTATTTCATCTATTCATACCGATAATAGTTCTGGCATTTGAGCCTCACAAAACTCTCAAAATAATCGTTTTAAGGGAAGAATACCCTAAGAAGCTCACACACATAAAAAAAGCTCCCAACACAGGTTGGGAGCTTCATAGTTATTAAAAACCTGAAAGCAGATAATGTCATGCAGCTAATACTCCATTAAATGAGATCTAGAACGATTATATTCACTGAATGAGGTGCTAAAGTTATAAGTGTATTGTCGTTTTCTACTCGTACTTCCGCTTCGCACGGTACAACCTTCTCATCATTCTTCTTGTTGACGTTCGGGACATGAACAAGTGATGAGTCACCCGTTAAGGATATCCATTTCCCCCTATTCGATACGTTTACTCCTTTAAAATCAAGCTTAGTTGCTTTTTCCACACCGTCAGCATTAACGAGCTTGATGTACAAATGCTCATCATCTTTCGTAACCGAGTTGTAGATATCTCTGTTATAGGCTTCCAGCTTGTAATCCAGAACTTTGCTTGTCGTTATACCATCCGTATAAGAGCAAATCAGCCCTTTGCCATTAGCCCCGCCATAGTTGACCGTAATCGTATATTCGGTTTCATTCGCAAGCTCCTCATAGCAGCTGGCTCTTAAATTGCCAGCAGCCGTACTGGAGGAATAATCGCCTAAGGTATAACCTTCTATCCCTTGCTTATACACCTTCACACCAGTTGCATTGCCGTTATAGCCAATTGCATATTCGATGACTGTCTTCTTTTCGGATGAAATATCCGTCAAGCCAGCACCGATGTAGAAGCCGTCTTCGCCGGATACCTTCTCAGCTGTGACCTCCAATTTATAATTCGTCCATGCTTCATTCCATATATAAAGCCCGTTTAGTCCGGTGCTTTGTGCATGTAGCATCAAGCCTTTGGTCGGATGGAGCGTGAAACCCTCCGAGCCAGGAATCATTCTCCAAGCCGAATCCAATGGCTTCGTAAAATCTTGATCAAGCAGCACGCTGCCATCCACATTCGAGGTGACCTTCGCTCGCTTCACAATAATAGCTGCATTTCCAGCAGCAACCTCAATTCCTCCGCGAGGAATGAGTTCTCCTTGTTCGCCGTTCTGATATGTCGTAAAGGATGTACCTACAACTTTGGTACCGATGTATTTCGCATATAGCTGCTGAACATAATAGTTTGGTGTATACCATACCGTCTCGTCGTCAAACCAAATGCAATCCGGCGTCCATCTATACGTCCCATCCGTTAGAACCTTGTTAAATAATGGTGCAGTTGCAGCTAGTCTGACCACATCAGAGTTATTTTCGAAGCTCGTCATAATAGCAGCCTCTGCAATTGCCCCTGCCAAGGTATTCTTATCCGTAGATGCATATTCGCCTACAAATACTTTTGATGTTTCTGCTTCATTTAGGCTGCCGTCAGCATGATAGGCTCTGTAATAGTAATTGTATCGGTCTGCATTTTCTAGCAAGTACTCATTGGAACGGTAATAATGCTCATCCGCTATCGTATCCATGTAGTTCTTTTGCCTCGAATACCAGGTAACTGTTTCTTCAATGCACGATTTGCCATCGGTAAAGCTGATCTCTGCCGATCCCTTTAAGTTGCCGCTCAAAAACTTCCAGCCCTGCTGATAGGCATCATCATCTGCTTGAGCGCCAACCGTTGAGATAATAATTAATTCATAGCCAGGATAGTGCTGTTCCATGTACTCGTCTATAACTGTTTTGAAATACTCGAAATTAGCAAAAAACTCCGTTCCCCAGTTTTCATTGCCCACGCCCAAGTAACGC
Source organism: Paenibacillus sp. J31P13 (assembly GCF_056269295.1). NCBI lineage: Bacteria > Bacillati > Bacillota > Bacilli > Caryophanales > Paenibacillaceae > Paenibacillus > Paenibacillus sp. J31P13. Next base: position 97,974 of record NZ_JBWDNR010000013.1, on the reverse strand, counting down.
AGGTCAAACGGCGCTTCATGCCCCATCTTTTTACGCAAAGCCGCCCATTCATTATTTTCAAAATCTGTATTGATCGCAAAATCAATTAAGTCTGTAAAATTTTTGACATAGTAGTCTCTTAGCTTACCGCCAGCAGGATTCGCATAATCTGAGCGAGCTTGGCAGAGCACCCCGCAGGCCATAACAGGAAGAGGCGTTGCATTCAGATCTTCGGCCAATTGGAAATACTCCATGTAACCAAGACCCATGGTCATCATGTAGCCCCATACGTTAAAGTTCTCTTTGCGCAGCTCAATATCATTGACCGACTCTTTCCAGTCATAAACATTTTCCCAAATATGCGAGCCCTCAGAGATACAACCGCCCGGAAAACGAAGAAACTTAGGATGCAAATCAACCAATGCATTCACTAAATCTTTTCTCAAACGGTAGTTGGAATTCCCTTTAAAGTTGGAATGAGCAGTTAATGATCGCTCTTCCTCGCCGGCACCCCAAACATCCTCAGGCATTAATGAGACCATATCAATGGATATCTCACCGTTAAACGTAAGAGCCAATTGACCGAGTACTGTTTTTGAACCGGTCAATACAAGCTTCGAATCTATCCCGTACTTTTTCCACGTGCCGTCCCCATTCACTTGGACCGCTGCTGTATCACTAATCGCTACGCCATCTTTATTGAGCAATTGCAGAGTGATTATGCCTGCAGCTTCCGCTTTCGCCCAAATTGTGAAGTTATACTTCGCGCCTTCTTGAATAAACATTGCACAATTTTCGTTGGAATCAGCAAAACCTTTATTGTTTATAGTTGCTCCGTCCGCTACCGTCACATAATGGGCATTGACATCTCTATCTTCAATTCCAAAAAAATCATTTAACCCGCCCGTATCTTTGACCACCACTTTGTCTGTATCGCCTGACCATGCATGCAGGGGGGTATAATTTCTTCCCGTTGAGGTGCCATGCTCGCCGCAAACATGAGAATAGCTGTCGAACGTAAACGACTCGAATGAACGATTCTGCACCAGCTCTGCATAGATACCGCCGTCAGCAGCATTGTTAATGTCCTCATAAAATAGACCATATAAAATTTGACTAACATCTACTATTTCATTGCTTCCGTCAATCGTTAACGTATAGGGAGGTAAATCCTTAGGAAGCACAGATACAATAAAGCTTTTTTCGACTGTGCTGCTGCCTTTCTTTAGTTGGGCTGTAAGGGTAACACCTTGAGCCGCTCCAATCGTTTCGTTAACGACACCCGTATTAGAGATAGCATCGGTATGGCTCGATTGCCAAGAAAGCGCCACTTTCCCTCCCATAAGAGAAGTAGGCAGCTCAATATCTTTGGTAATGATAGAGGTTGGAAAGGCTAAATATTTATCTTTGGCAAGGTTAACAATCTCTTCATCTGTCAGAGATTCGCACATAACCTCAATGATTTCGTCTTGTGTTAAGCCTGCTTTATAAATACGGAAATCCGATAATGAGCCGCAAAAATCAGAATCCGCATCATACTGGGACATTCCGATACGATTTACGCTGTAATTCGTTTGATCTGTAAAAGTAGCAAACCATGCACGCAGCTTCGCATAAGTTCCGCTCGAAGTCTGGCTAATCGAACCATCTGCGACAACTTCGCCATTCACATAAATGACAGGTCCCGCACTGCTTAATGTGCCGCCATCCGTTCCTATAACAGACATGGAGATATGTATCCATTCACCAGCAGCAAAGGATTTCCCTGGATCTGCAATTAAATCTTCTCCCGCAAAGCAAGAGCCTCGTAAATGACGTGTTAAAAAAAGATAGGGTCCACTTGGGCCTTTGCCAAAATCAAAAATTCTTTCCCATACATTCGCAGCCTTGCCGCCATACAGCCAGGTCGAAACCGTAATTCCCGTATGATCACTGACCTCTTTAAGCAGATTATTAGGCAATGAAACATAGGATGTTCCTTGCTTTCCACCAGTAAGCGTAACCGCAGCTCTACCTCCTACGATTCCAATGGTAGGCTTCACACTACCTGCCGCGAAGCCATCATTGCCTCTTCCTGAATGGTCTTGACCTACATACTGAGGATTATCAAACTTATAATGTGCTATTAGACTATCATTAATAATAATGTTACCGTTGTCATTTTTCATAGGAGATCACCTGTCATCTTTGTTTTATACTGCATGCAGAACCTAACTTTCATGTTGATTATGACTTCAAATACAAATCAACCTGCTCATCAACTTCTTTTTACATTAACAAAATAACATAATCACTAATCAATTAATATATTAACTAACTATCAATAAAAAAGAAAGCACTTTAATAAAAAATACCTATAATTAAACATTACCAAAAATATCCACACCTCTATGCTAGGATATATATAAATAAATATTGGAGGAAGAACGATGACTTCTTTAGATTACAAATCATTTTATGATAAGGTCGGGAAACTAAATGGATGGGATTTCAGCAAATTGAAAACCGTATCAGAAGGAATTGCATGGGACTTTTTCGATGAAGTAGCCAAGCTTTGCAAGAAAACAGATCTATTGCTTGATATCGGCACTGGCGGTGGAGAAGCATTATTGTCCATTGCTGATTCTGCTATGCTTTCAGTAGGAATTGACCTCTCCAGTGGCATGATCGAAACGGCCGCCCATAACCTTCAACAATCCAATAAATCCAACATACGCTTCGTACAAATGGATGCTGAGCAGTTGAATTTCCCTGACAGCTTTTTCAATATCGTTTCTTGCAGACATTCCGGATTCAGTGCAAAAGAAGTAGCAAAAGTATTAGCAGATGATGGTGTATTTCTAACGCAGCAAGTAAGCGAGGGCGACAAAATAAATATTAAAAGTGCGTTTGGAATTGGACAGGCATTCGGGAAAAAGACAGGTACGTTAAAAAATCGATACCTAGAACAATTAAGTGAAGCTGGCTTTACCGATATTCAGTCCTTTGAATTTAATGCTTCCGAATATTATGAAACCGCTGAAGATTTGATATTTCTATTAAAGCACACACCTATCATTCCACACTTCGGAGACAGCGAGATGGACTTTCAAATTCTCCAACAGTTTATTTTGGAAAATAAAACCGAAAAAGGCATTCGCACGAATTCAGAGCGATTCATGATTATAGCTAGGAAGTAATATTGAAATAGCCAGAAAAAAGACCCGAAAGACGATCACTTTTTAACAAAGTGACTATCCTTCGGGTCTTAGATGGTCTGAGGCTGATCATTAAGTCTCTTTTACCACTATTATTTTAAGAAATAGGCTGCAATTGCTGCGATTTCTGCACGCGTTATTGTGTTTTTCGGACGAAGCGTTCCATCCTCGTAGCCTTTAATGACACCAGCCTTAACGAGAGCTGCCGCTGCTTCCTGTGCCCAAACAGAAATCTTACCTCCGTCTGCAAATTTCGGTTCAACAGTGCCCGAAGCTACGGTCAGCTTATCCTTCATTCCTCTGTACAAAATAACGAATGCTTCTTCTCTTGTCATGTCTTGATTCGGTCTAAACGTGCCGTCTTCAAATCCATTGATGATTCCTGCATCTGACAATTCGGTCACAAACTTCGTGTACCATTTGTCAGAGCCCACATCTGTGAATGACAGCGAATCCCCAGTAGAAGCTTTAAGTCCCATCAATCTATAAATGACAGCAGCATACTCCGCTCTGCTCATTCGATTATTCGGCCTGAATGTCCCATCTGGGTAGCCTGTAATAATCTGTTGCTCCGCAAGTCTCGCAATAGCTTCTTTAGCCCAATGCGATTTTATATCTGTAAAGCTAGGTTTTTCGGTAGGATCAGTTGGATCGGTAGGATCAGTCGGCTTCACTTCTGTTCCTCCATTGCCGCCGTTGTTTCCGCCTTCGTTCCCACCAGAACCGCCGGAAGGAACATCACCTGTCGCAAAGCCCCAAATATCTGATAGCGTGTAGCCGCTGTTAGCATCTTCCGCCACTACATACCATTGATAATAATGGTCAGCAGATAGTCCGCCCCACACAGCCGATGCTTCGCTTCCGCTTGCCACTTTCGTCGCCTGTCCAATTTTCTGTTCGGTATAGACCTTTACACTGAAATAATCGGTTGCTACGCGTTTCTCCATTGCGGATAGATCAACATCCATGTCAAACTCATCTTTTCCCGGATACTCAGTTGGATCATAGTAATTATAATCATCCAAGTAAGGGGAATACGTCTTCATATGCACCTTATTATTCTGTATGTCGAATTGCATCAGTCTAATATAACCAAGTCCGCCTTTCTCTGCTCCTTGGTAGTCGGCAAGCATTTGATACACTTTACGATCTGGCACACCGTCGCCATCGTCATCGACTTCGTCAATCAACGTTTCTGCATCATGATAATGACCCGACAGGGTCGCAATAACATTTTTGTTCGGAACAACGACGCGCTCAAAAATTTTGTCCGCAATTGGCGCGCGATTATTAGACACAAGCATATACTCGTGAAAAGCTAATATCGCTTTCCGATCTGGGTGATCCTGCACAACTTGATTGATCCAATCAATCTGTTCATCATTAATATTCCAACCCATATACACGATAATGAAATCCACACCACCAGCAGAGATCAGATCAAAGTGTCCGCGATTATTCTCATAAGAACCGCCATAGGTCGGTTGGTTTTTAAACCGATCTTCCCCATAATGCTTCCAATAATAAGAGTAGTCGCCTGTCTGATGCGAGACGTCATGGTTACCTGCCAATACACCGTATGGTATACCCGAATCATCGAGTACCTTCATGCTTTTATTTGCATTTTGCCATTGGAAATCTTGATCAGCCTTATCGACAATATCACCTGTATGAATAACATATTTGATGTTCATTGCCTTTTGCTGCTCAACAATCCATTCCACATTTTTCTGATAAATTTCCGGATAGCTCTCTGAATAATACTGCGTATCAGACATCCAAATAAATGAGAAGTCATAGTTATCCTGCTTCACAGGCAGCTCATCCTGCACCATCACATTAATTGTTCCGCCGTTATTATAATCGCCTGCTTGAACGGTTGCTCCTAGATCGAAGTCCTCCGTTCCTGCAACCTTATAATCTAGCAGCATCCATCGGTTGTCCTTCATGCTCCAAGCATATAAGCTTACCTTCCTGCCCTCCAGGGAGTTACCTTTCCACTGAATATCGACACGGTCAGTCGCTTTCACTGTCTCATCCAATTTAATAGTAAAGCGATGATACGGGAAGCCATCTACAGAATCATTTACAAGATATTCCCCGTCTGCTGCTTTGATCTTACTGTAGTCAGACTCATTCATATCAGCATCGCCAGCTGGCTTAATTTGCTTCGGAGGCTCGATTTCGGATACCCCTTTGTAGGCTGCAAATCCAGTCTTGCTCGATGCATCATAGTTAAAGCCTTTCATGAAGGTTAGATTCATGATATCTTCCGATGGGTCGCTTGCCTTAACAGTCAATTGAACACTGTTGCTTCCCGAATGGATCCCGCCATTTAGCGGTGAAACCAACTGCGGCTTATCGGGATTCTCATTTGGCACGCTGAAACGAATCGTTCTCTCCGCTTTATTCCCAGCTTTGTCAGTCGCTTCAATAACGAATACATGCTCTCCGCCTTTAAGCTTTCCAGATGCTGTCTCATAAGGCAAGTCGATAGCCGAACCGTCCAGAGTTGCTTTTACAGAGGCCAAGCCTGCAAGGGTATCGGTTACAACCGCATCCAGCTTAATTGTACCGCGATACGTTTGACCATCCTTTAAGCTCGGATCAATAACAGGCGCTGTATTATCAACAGTTACCTTAGCGCTAAGCTCACTGCTTGCACCTTTAACCACAACGGTGTGAATGCCGTCCGCCAGCACTTTCGTATCCCAATTGCTTGCTTTTGCATGCATCTTGTCTGCTGTGATCGGAAAATTAAATTCAACAAATCTCGGTTTTGTTACGGTTGAGTCACCAATTTTTATATCCTTATTCCGGTCCGAATACGCTGGGTCATAGATTGCTGTCCCGTCGGATAGGACTAGCCGGACATTTCTTACTTGAAAGTCATCTCTGTTCTCCTCAGGACGATCATCGAATGGCCCCGTCTTCGTTCCCGCTCGAATCGCAAGCGCATTAACGCCTTCCTTCAGCCTTGAGCTATCAATTGGATAGCTTAGCGTTTCATACGTATTGATAGGATCCATAAAGGTATAAAGGATTTCATTACCTGCAGTTACCGCATTTTTAAAATAGTAATTAACCTCAGCTGCTTCGAATGCAAAATACGCATCATTCTCCAGTGCTCGATATGCATCATTTAACGGATTGCCGTCAACCGTCAACTGGAGTGAATCCGCGCTTGCGCTTTCTGCTGTGCCCTTCAGTATATAAGTGCCTGATACGACATCGCCATCCTTCACATTCAAGCGAAGCTCTGAACGATCCGGTCCTCCTGTTACGGCTACGCGCTTAACATTGGACTTGCTCGTATGCGTGCCGTCAGAAGCTTCAAAATAATACTCAATATACGATTTAGCGATCAGGTTAGGTGATGCTAACGTGTAATGATACATCGTATCGCTATAATCCTGATACAAATAGTGCTTTGTAAATGCTTCATCCGTATTCGTCTTAAAATAAACAGAAACAGATTTGATACCCCGATCGTCTTGCGCATCAGCAATGAGCTCCAAATTGCTTGATTGGTTAATCTCCTCCTTGCCCGTTACATCAGCAAGCGTTGGTGCAATCGTATCCTCCTGGATATCAAGCGGCTCGGAAGGTACTTGAGAAGGATCGATTTTACCTGGCGTCGCATTTTCCACACCAGCGTTGTACTTAATAGCTGTCGTCGTTCCATTTACAGGATATTTATAGAAAATACCCTTGCCCGCAACAACGTCTGTTTTATTGGAACCGTCATAATAAGCCGAGGCGATTTCCATATGTGTATTCGTACCAATTACTACGCCTCTCTTGCTTCCGTTTGCCATGCCATCACTGTAAATTTTGACGATATCCTTGTTTTCCACGAGCTGCGTGCCATAAGAAGCATTGAAATCTGCTACTGTCTGGTTTTTATTTGCACTATTTATGACCCAGAATACCATTGTGCTTTGAGCCGGTATCCGAATGTCCTCTCTATCTGTTGGCCATATTACATCTGCATCCGGCCCAGAGTCAGGGTAACGGTAATAAATTTTATAATCGCTGAAATTGATTTCTTTATTCGTATTGTTGTAAAGCTCGATAAATTCACCGTCATCACTAGATAGACGATTAACACTATCCGGCACAAGCTCTGTTATGAGCAGCGGAGGCACTTTTGATGAATCAAAAGCAGGCAAGCCATCGATAGCAACCGTATAAGTAGAGGTTGTAACGGTATTGTTTTTATCTTTGGCTTGAATATAGTACTGCAGCTCCGGCTCGACCATAGCTGACTTACCGATTAAGCCTTCAAAGTTGAAACCGCCAGCAGAAGAGCTCATGCTGGAAGCCGTAAAAAACTGCTGAGAAATCGTTTTGTAGAAAAGTGTTGCCGTTACGGGATCCGATTTGTCACCGTTTTGGGTCTCTTCGTTCAGGATTTCAGCTGTAATCGCCAGATCACTCTGTACGCTTGCTGACATCATTGGTTTATGGTTAATAACTGGTGGAGTGTTATAAACAGGAAGGGCTATTTGCTCAGCCGTAATGCTTCCAGGCGTTGCCGGCTGCGTACCTGCTCCATCCATCATGATCATTTCTGTTGAACCAAGCGGCAGCGGGATTTTGTAGAAAATCCCTTTATTCTCTTGGGTCTGAGCATCCGTCTGATAGGTTGCCTGGGAGACCAATATCCCGTTGGCATCCGTAATCGCTAGAGATCTCGGTCCTGCGTTGGACATGCCTCCGCTGATGATATTGCCAGCGCTATCCTTCACTGCCTCGAATCGGAACAAATCCGATTCCTCTATCAGGTCAGTGCCATAGTTTTTGTTAAAATCAGCGGCAGTCTGACTGCCGTTTTTGGCATTCATTACCCACAGCACGATTGCTTTTCCAGAAGGAATAATAATGTCTTCTTTTGTGGAAAGCGGCCACGGCGTAATGACTTTATCATTCACGTATTGAATTCCGTAGTCTTTGAAGTTAACATCTGCCTCAGAATTATTATAAACTTCTACAAATTCATAGGCATCCGCTCCTCCAACATTTGCACTGTCTGGAACTAGCTCCGTTATCAATAGCTTTGGCGCCTTCGCTGTTAAACTTTCCATAGCTGTTGCAGATCCCGCCATCGGAACAGAACCAAACAGCAGGCTGCATAGCAATAACCATGCTATGGTTTTCTTGTTTCTTTTCTTCAATTCTTACACCTCTTCTGTCATCTCTTTTTTATGTACTAGATAAGAGTGTATAGCTGAAGTGTACGAGTTACGTTAAATTCATATTAAGATTCCGTAAATAAACAGACTGTATAGACAATAAAAAAACCACATAACGTGTACAACGCTTGCGGCTTCTAAACCGAGATTTTGAATGGCTTGACTCCGTATTTCCTACTTTTCACTAATCGGCATTCCCCAATATTCTCCTCGTTCAATCGTTTTTTGATCCTAGACCAAGGTCGGGTATTCATCCATTCTTTAGACGAATGCCCCACAAGAATAATTAACCTATACTGATGTAAGCATGAATGAGAGAGGAGTTTTCAAATGAAGAAGCAAAGTGCATCAGGAGCTTGGGCCATGTTGGTTATGTCTCTCCCGAAGGGAATTGCGTCATTTGTTATCGCAATTGCGGGTGTATGTGTGAGCTTGCCGTTGATCCTATTGTGGGTTGGCTTGCCTTTACTCACAGCAACTCTTGCAGCCTGTCAGTGGATGATGGGAAAAGAACAACAATTTGTTGACGCGTGGATAGGCGGAGGTCATATGCAACCTCAAAATAATGGACAGCAAAAAATTGCAGGTTGGAACGGTTTACGGTTATTAGGAGATCTTCTCGGACAAGGACGAACCTACCGAGGATTAACATATAGCTTAGCTCAGCTTCCTATAGGAGTAGCAGGGTTTACAACGGCTATCGTTCTAACAGCTACAACCTTTGCTTGCTTGGTTTCACCATTAGCCTATAAGGTAAGCATGTCCTTATTCGATTTTGATCTTTTTGAGTCCGACTCGGTCCTCGTTTTATTTTTCCCAGACATAACTTCTTATGGTCGTTCCTGGTTAGCCTGTGTAATTGGGGTCGTTCTTTTAATCTTGCTCCCGTTTTTGTTACGAATGACAGGTCGTTGGTACGCATCATGGATTCAGCTAATTTCAAAAGACTAATTATGGAGCAAGTATAGCAGCAGCGCCTTCCGTGCTTATTTTTTCAGCGCCGCCTCATACTTCTCAATATAACTTTCCATGGAAATTTTCCTGCAAAGCTCCCCTATCAACGCGTAAGGCAAATCATCTACCTTCTTAAGGCGGATACAGCTTTTCCCCATATCCAGCTTCGTTTTTACATGCTTGGGATATTCCTCTTGAAACCACGCTAGAATAGGCGGATACGTATAAATCCCCATATGGTAAAGAGCAATATAGTTTTTCTGAGAAGCGATGCTTATAAAGGGCAGCGGAGCCTTAGGGTTAACGTGGTACCCTGAAGGATAGAGACGATGAGGCACAACATAACCAATCATGCCGTAAGACATCGTTTCCTCAAAGCCTTCTGGCAGATTCTCTTTAATGACTTGTCTTAACGCTGTCATCGCTTGCTGCCTGTTTTCTGGCAATTGACTTATATATTGTTCCGGACTATTAGCTTCGTATTGCATCTATTATTCCTCCATTTGCGAGTTCCAAAGTTTGGTTTAGTTCAACTATACAACATCCAGTCTTATAAAAAAATTCCCATCATTACGGTGCTAGTATAAATTCTCTAGCACAGCAAAGAAAGACGTGGCTCTCCTCAGCTCACGTCTTTCTTATTCATCGGAATATTTGAACTCTCTCTTGCCGCCTATTCCTTTACAACATTCATTGTTGATGTAGACTTCCTGACAATAAGCTCCGTTTGGAGTGTAATCCGCTGTTTTATTTCCTGTTGGTGCTCGAACTCCTTCAGCAATAAATCGACAGCTGCTGCTCCTAGCTGCTCCATCGGCTGGGCAATGGATGTCAGCTGCGGATCGGTAACTTGGGCAAGTATGGTGTTATCGAAGCTAATAATGGACAGCTCTTCAGGTACTCGAACACCTGCTTCTTTAGCTGCTTGCAATGCACCAACAGCCAGCAAATCATTACAGCAGAATAGTGCTGTAGGACAATCTGATCGTTTCAACAGCTCTGTTGCAAGCCGCTTAGCATCTTCCATTCGGTAGTTGCAGATCAGGATATTCTCGCTTTGCAAGCTTAGTCCTGCTTCCTCCAGCGTCTCCTTAAAGCCTCGAATCCTTTCCCGGCTGCTGCTGATCAAAATGTTCTCCGATAACACAGCCATATTTCTATGACCAAGCTCCAGTAAATGCCCAGCAGCCATCGTTCCGCCAAACCAGTCATCCGCGACAACCGTATGAACGGGCACTGCAGCCACTTCCCTGCCAATGACGACTACAGGCAGACTAGTGCTCACTTTTCGCAAAATCTCCTTGTTATCTATGCCTGTTCCAATAATGACACCGTCTACCCGCTTTTGCTTCAAAAGAGAAATATACCGCTCAACCCGCTCGTCCTTGTTATCCGTACTGCAAATAATGACGCTGTAGCCAAGCTGATGTCCCCGATCCTCTACTGCTCTTGCAACCTCAGCAAAGAAAGGATTCGATATATCAGGAATAAGAAGTCCTAGAGTAAAGGTATGCTTGCCTGTCAGAGCAGAAGCAATGACGCTCGGCTGGTAATTCAGTCTATCCATGATCGCTGTAATTTCCTTACGCCGATCCTCGCTAATTTTCCCTTTGCCATTTATCACTTTGGATACCGTAGCTATCGATACTCCTGCTTCTCTAGCAATATCGTAAATAGTCGCTTTCATCCTGGTCCCTCTCTTAAACAAATCGTCCTATTTTCTTTGTTCTATTATGCTCAGAGAAAGGGATAATTCGCAACTATCAGACCTATTTCTTCATTAACCACTCGTGATCAGGATCATTATAAAATTTCCATGTGCGAGTAGGCCCCGCCATGACATTCAGATAATAGACCTCGTAACCTGCTGGAGCCGATACGGGATGATAGCCCTTCGGTACCAGCACCGCTTGGCCATTCTTAACAGTCAATGTCTCATCGAGTGAACGATCATCCGTATATACTCTTTGAATGGCGAAGCCCTGTTCCGGCTGCACACGGAAATAATAGGTTTCCTCCAGAAGCGATTCGTCTGGCAAATTGTCGCGATCATGCTTATGCGGCGGGTAACTGGACCAGTGCCCTTCCGGCGTAAACACTTCAACGACAAGCAAGCTGTCTGCTGGCTCACGCTCTGGCAATATATTATGAACAAGTCTCTCCATACTGCCGCTGCCGCGCACCTCCACTCCAACTTGCCCAGGAGTGATGATACGTGCGGGATACCCGCCTTTCCCTGGAGCTGTACAGATCGCCAGCTCCGTATCCGTTAAAGCCATATAGTCATACCTATCCCCATTCGGAACATAAACCGAGTAAGGAGGGATTTTTTCGAATACACTCATTCTCTCCCCGATCTCCGTCCACTCTAGCGTCGAAGTGGATATTTTACCTCTGCCGCTCAGCAGGACGAGACAAGCCTCGTCCTCGCCAGTCTCACGGCTCAAGCACTGTCCAGCTTCCAGCTTTACGCTCTGAAAGCCGACATACTGCCAGCCTGCTGATTCAGGAGTCACTGTCAGTACGGTGCCATCTGCTCCCGGTTCGGCTAATACAGGCACAATCAGATTAGAATTCATCCTCTTTTCACACTCCATTTACGGTCTATTTTGCAGCCGTTTCTTCGGTCAAGTATGGTGCTTCAGACAGCTTAACTGGTCTTCCCAGCTTGCTCGACCATTTGGCAGCCAGCGCCATTAGCTCAGCCTGCAGCCCATCAGCACCGTCAACGGGGACGTCACGTCCGTCTGCAATACAGGCAATGAATTGTCTCGTTTCATCCACATAAGCGTCATTGTAACGCTCAAGGAAAAAATGCAGCGGCTTATCGCGGAGAACACCCTCTGCCGTATGAATTTCCGCTGTATTCGGATAATCATTAGCAACGGCAACGCTGCCGCCCGAACCGAATACCTCGACACGCTGATCATAGCCGTATACGGCTTGTCGACTATTATCAATGACTGCTAGCGCGCCGTTCGTGAATCGTATCGTTACGATTGCTGTATCGAAGTCATCGCAACGCTCGAATACAGGATCCACCAATACGCTGCCGCAGGCAAATACCTCTTCAGCCTCACAACCGGATACGTAGCGAGCCATGTCGAAATCATGAATCATCATATCCATAAAGATGCCGCCTGATGACCGTATATAAGCCTCGCTAGGCGGATTCGGGTCACGGGATGTAATTTTAATAAGATGAGGCATCCCAATCTTACCGTCTTCAACCAGCTCATGAACCCGCCGGAAATTATGGTCAAAACGTCGATTAAACCCGACCTGCAGCTTCACTCCTGCCGCTTTTACTGCTTCAAGCGCTTCTCTCGTTTGGGAGATGTCCATGCTGATCGGCTTTTCGCAAAAAATATGCTTCCCAGCCGCTGCTGCTGCTTTGATCAGCGATACATGGGTGTCCGTTGGCGAGCAAATAAACACGACTTGAATCTCTGGATCATGAATCCATTCACTGTTATCCTTCGTGACAATTCCGATACCTCTCTCGTTAGCCCATGCGCGCAGACCGTCGTCCGCGAAAGGATCACTGATTGCTCGCACTTCTGTGTTCGGCAGCCTTCCGATATTATCCGCATGAATCTTGCCGATTCTTCCCGCGCCGATAATGCCAATTTTGATTGTGTTCATCCTCGCTATCCCCTTATCATTTAAATTACCAGCGTGCGGTCACCATTTTTTTGCGCGTGTAGAACTCGACCCCGTCCGTGCCGTTGGCGTGCAAATCGCCGTAAAATGATTTTTTCCAGCCAGAGAAAGGGAAGAAAGCCATCGGTGCCGGCACGCCAAGGTTAATTCCGAGCATACCTGCATCAATCGTTTCGCGGAACTGACGAACGTTGCTACCGTCTTGCGTGAATAAACAAGCGCCATTCGCAAATTCCGATTTATTCGCAAGCGCAATCGCTTTCTCCAGCGTTTCCACTCGAACAACTGCCAGTACAGGCGCAAATATTTCGTCTTCCCATATTTTCATGCTGCTGTTTACCCCATCAAATATAGTCGGGCCAACGAAATACCCTTCCTCCTCCGTCGCTGCATCCTTCCGGCCGTCACGTACGAGAAGTGCGCCTTCCTTCTCTCCAATATCGATGTAGCGCAATGTCCGCTCCTTGTGCTGACTACGGATAACGGGACCAAGAAACGTGCCATCATCCATGCCGTTGCCGATTGTTATGCCGTCAGCCGCTTCTTTTAGCTTAGCGATCAACCTATCAGCCACATCGCCTACAGCTACTACTACCGCGCAAGCCATGCAGCGTTCGCCGGCAGACCCAAATGCTGCGCTTACGATTTGCGTCACCGCTCCATTCAAATCTGCATCCGGCATGACGATGGAATGGTTTTTGGCGCCAGCGAGAGCTTGCACACGTTTACCGTGAGCCGTACCTGTTTTGTATACATATTCCGCTACCGGTTGTGAGCCTACGAACGAGATGCCTTTTACTTCCGGATGCTCCAGCAAACCGTTAACGACATCATGTGCACCGTGCACAACATTCAGCACACCGCTTGGCAGACCTGCTTGTGCAAATAGCTCAGCAAGCCGATTAGCAAGAAGCGGCGTTCTCTCCGAGGGCTTCAACACAAACGTATTGCCGCAAGCAATAGCTAGCGGGAACATCCAGCAAGGCACCATCATTGGAAAATTGAAAGGCGTAATACCTGCTATAATGCCAACCGGATAGCGGTACATGCCCGACTCTAGATTCGATGCGATATCAGGAAGCTGCTTGCCCATCATTAGTGTTGGCGCACCCGCTGCAAATTCCACGCACTCAATGCCGCGCTGCACTTCGCCATATGCTTCGGTGTAGCTCTTGCCGTTCTCAAGTGTAATGATCCGCGCAAGCTCCTCCCAGTTATCTACGAGCAGCTGTTGATACTTAAACAAAACACGCGCTCTTCTCGGTACTGGCGTTCTGCTCCAAGTTTGGAAAGCTGCCTTTGCCGCTTGAACCGCATCGTCCACCTCAGCTTTGGATGAGAGTGGAACATGCCCCAATACTTCCTCTGTAGCCGGATTAAATACAGGTTCACTCGAAGCCGATGAGGACTCTACCCAGCTTCCTCCGATAAAATTTTTAATCGTTTGCGGTTGATTTTGACTCATCATTCATTTCCCCCATTCACTCGCTTTGATTTGTTTCCATAAATTGATGTACTTGCTCCGCTGTAGGCATAGCATCCGAGCAGCTGTGGCTGGAAACCACGATCGCTGCTGCAGCGCTGCCGAATGCCATACTTTTCGCTATCGTCCATTGCTGCATCAGACCGTAAAGGAAGCCAGCCGCATAGGAATCACCTGCTCCGAATGTTTTTACGACATTTGCTTTGAAGCTCTTGGCAGTATGACTGGATCCATCTTTGGCATAAGCAATAGAGCCTTCCTTGCCATGCTTGATGATGACGATATTTGCCCTGTAATGAAACCATTTTGAAGCTGTAATATCGTCACGTCGTTCGGGATTGCTGTCAAACTGCTCCATCATGTCGAATTCCTCACGTGTGCCGAGAATAATATCGCATTTCTCAGCTGCCAGATTATAATAAACAGCAGTCTCTTCTGACGAAGTCCATGTATAAGGTCTGTAATCCAGATCGAATGCAATGATGGCGCCGTGCCTGCGCGCATAATCGAGCGCCTGAAATACCGCTTCACGCGAAGGGCTTTTGGCAAGCGCCGTTCCAGAGATCAGCAGCAGCTTAGCACCAGCAATTACACTCTCCTGTACCTCGCCTGCTTCTAAATTTAGATCCGCCACATTGTCGCGATACATCAGGATGCTGCAGTCGGTTGGACTTTTAATTTCTGTGAATGCGAGACCAGTGACAGCGCCTGTGTGATCCGTCACAACGTTCCCTGTATCGATCCCATTTTGCTCCAAATAACGGACGATGAATCGCCCCATCTGATCATCCGATACTTTGCCGACAAAGCCCGTCTTTAGACCAAGTCTAGCCATTCCGATGCAAATGTTCGCTGGCGATCCGCCCACGTATTTGGTAAAGGTAACGGTGTCCTCCATAGGGCGGTTGATTTCATTGGCGTTCAGATCTATGCATAGCCTTCCGATTGCAACAAAGTCATTGGGTTTATTCGAATCAAAAGCTATTCCATTCATCGTATGCTCCCTTCCGTGCCCTTCTTCTGACACAATGAATTAATGAATTGAAGCGCTCGAAGCGCATACTCATAAGCTGGATGGGTTGCAGGATTCTGCTCGCCTTCCAGCATAGCCCAGCCGTCATAGCCGCGCTCTTGCAGCTCGGCAATGATTGGAGCAAACTGGAGCTGACCGTCTCCCGGAACAGTGAATACGCCTTTTCGAATACAAGTAACAAAGTCAGCATCCTCTGCCCGCGCCTCATCCAGTACCGCTTGGCGAACATCCTTCAAATGAATATAGGCAATCCGATCATAATGCTTGCGAAGTAAAACCAGCGGATCGGCACCGCCATAATGGGCATGCCCTGTATCAAATAACAGGTGGACAAGCGATGGATCCGTTAGCTCCATCAGCCGGTCAATCTCTTGCGGGCTCTCGATAACCGTACCCCCATGATGGTGATAAGTCAGCTTTAAGCCATACTCTCCTGCTATGCGGCCAGCTGCATTCAGCCCCTCAGCAAGTGATTGCCATCCCGCGTCATCGAGTCGCAGCACTTCCTTCTCATTAGGCGTACGGCGCGGATCAAAATGAAGCGAGCCGCCAACCTCCGCCGTACTAATAACCTTACTCCCCATATCGCTTAGAAATTCGGCATGCTTCCGATAAGCCTCCAGCTCCTTCTCACGATACGAAGGATCGGAGAAGAGAACGGATTTCCACTGAGATACGAGCTGAATACCGCGTGATGCCAGCTCTTGTTTGAGCAAAGCCCTATCCTGCGGGTATTTTCTGCCCATTTCGGTGCCCTTTAACCCGAGTCTTCTTATATCATCAAGAATGGTTTCGTATGTGGTGTCCGCTCCATGCTCTCGAACGTCCTCCCCAACCCAGTTGATCGGATGAACTCCGATTTTGAACGCTAATCCTTCCAGCATCTCTCATCCCCCTATCATCGACACTAAATTAATAAAGCTCGCGTGCGCTATGAATGCGCTCCTTCATCTGACCGTGCGCTTTCGTTACTTTTGTGCTCGATGACACTTCCGGGACGCCCACGCGCCACCATGATTCGTAATCCGATGTATTCGTTCCTGGTACAACCTTAATTTCAACCAACGTCGTTACGGTTTCCTTCCGAGCTTGAAGCAGTGCTGCTTGCAGCTCCTCAGCAGTCTGAACCGTATATGCTTTGGCGCCGAGACTCCGTGCATGCGCGGCAAAATCCATCGGCATATAATGACCATCAAGCCGTCCCGACTCCTGATTGCGGTAACGGAACTCATTGCCGAAGCCATCGCTGCCATGTCCTCTCTGCAGGTTGTGAATACACTGGAAGCCATGATTATCGAATAACAGCACCGTTATTTTCGTACCCTCCTGCAGACTCGTCACAAGCTCTGAATGGAGCATCAGATAGCTGCCATCGCCAACGATGGCATAAACATCACGATCCGGCTCCGCCAGTGCCGCACCAAACGCGCCGCTAATTTCATAGCCCATGCAGGAGAAGCCATATTCCATATGATAGGTTCGCGGTTCTGCTGCTCTCCAGATTCGGTGCAAGTCACCAGGCAGACTTCCGGCTGCACAGACGATAACATCGGAGGGCTGCAAGGTTTCATTAATGACTCCTAACGCCCTCGTCTGTGCTAATCCCTCTGCAGATTCAAGCGCATAGAGACGGTCATTCTCCTGTACCCACTCCGCTTTCCGCTCTGCAAGCTCATTCTCAGCATATCCGCTTCGGTAGCCTATTGCGGCTAATGCCAATTGCAGCATCGTAATTCCTTCTTTTGCATCAGCAGTAAGAGATACACCATTTAATTTCGCAGAATCGAAAGCGTTTACATTGAGATTCAAGAACTGTACATCTGGCTTGCCAAAGGCAGATTTGGAAGCGGTCGTGAAATCGGAATACCTCGTTCCAATTCCAATAATCAAATCAGCTTCTTGTGCCAGCCGATTAGAGGCTAGCGTTCCAGTCACGCCAATACCGCCCATATTAAGCGGATGATCCCAAGGCAATACACTTTTCCCCGCTTGCGTTTCTGTTACCGGAATGTTGAATGCATCAGCAAATTCAATGAGCTGTTTGGTGGCATCCGCATAATGTACGCCGCCGCCCGCTACGATAAGAGGTCTGCTTTTGCTTCCAATGAGGTTAACTGCTCTCTGAAGAGCTTCTCGTGAAGGAGGACGTCTGTCGATTACATGCACATGCTTCTCTATGAATGAGACTGGATAATCATAGGCTTCCGCCTGCACATCCTGTGGAAGCGCAAGCGTTACGGCTCCCGTCTCAGCGGGATCAGTAAGCACCCGCATCGCCTGCTGAGCTGCGCTCATCAGCTGCTCCGGACGAATGATTCGATCCCAGTACCGGCTGACTGATCGAAACGCATCAGTTGCCGATATCGTATAGTCGCTTGGTATTTCTAGCTGCTGCAGAACAGGATCGGGCTGTCGACAAGCGAAATTATCTCCTGGAAGCAACAAGACCGGAATGCGGTTTACGGTCGCCGTTGCCGCCGCCGTTACCATATTAAGCGCACCTGGACCAATCGAAGACGTACAAGCATAAATTTGCTTCCGTCCTTTTTGCTTGGCGTAGGCAGCTGCCGCATGGACCATTCCCTGTTCATTTTTTCCTTGAATATAAGTCAGGCTCCCTGCTCCTCGTTCCAACGCCTCGCCGAAGCCCGTCACATTCCCGTGTCCGAATATGCCCATAACCCCTTTTACAAACTTCGTCTCCACTCCATCAATGGATACATACTGATTATCCAAAAATGCAAGAAGTGCTTGCGCCATCGTCAACCGAATCGTCTTCATCCTATTCCCCTTCCTCCATTCACAAGTTAAGCGCTTACCTTATTTCTATTAAATAATCATACAGTTAGAACACTGTATGATTATTTGATAGTCTACATGTTATGCATGAACAAAATAATATTGCTGCTCTCATAAAGGGATTTTCACCTTTAATTCTTACCTCTAAATAATTAAGATTCTGACTAGGTTAAGCGCTTTCCCTAATAATACTAAATACATTGTATTTGAGCAATCGTTTTTTTCCATGCTTCATTATTAATTACTAGGAGACAAGCGAATATTGAATTCCTTATCATAAGGAGTCATTAGATTCACAACTAGTGTTTGACAGTCTTTGGCATAGCTCGTATTACGGATATCCTTCGCAAGATGCTCCTGCGCTCCGCCGTCAATCTCAATCCAATCATCACCGGATTCATAGCGCACGGTACCTTTAGGCCAAAATTGCGCTTCAGTCGTTATGGGAGCAAGAGTCGTGTCCATGAAACTCCCCTCTCCGCCAAATACAAAGGTTACCTGAGCCATCATCTCTTCCGGCTCTGAGGAGTGGATCTGAATTCTCCATCCCGACTCTTGCTCTGTCAGCTGCACTTCAATGAAATGCTTCTGCAAATGAGTAACCTCACGCAGATGGTGAGGCAATAAATACCAAGGACTAATTGCACCGCTGGCCGTCGCTGGCAGACATTCGGTCGGAACAGGACCATAATAGCCTTTGGATTCCGATGCAGACAACAAATAACCTTCATCTATCTTCTCCATATGCCCCATCTTCACGAAGCCTGGTTCGAAGGATGTCGCTATTTGCACGGCTAGCAAACGCGCATTGCCATGACGTAAGGCAAAGAAAGAATTTGTCTCCGTCATAATGGTAACGCTGGTATCTCCTTCACGCTGTCTTACTACTGGCGCTCCAAAATCAGGATGCAGCCTGCTGTGAAATATTTTACCGCCGTGTCCTGCCGCATCCATTCCGCTAAGGAAATGCTGACGGGAAAAATCACGATTGATGACGATGTGATAGCTGCTCGGAAGCTCACCTGTCTCAACTGAACACGCTCGCAGTTGCGGATATAATAAATAACCAATCAAGGCATTGTTGGGCAAGCTGCCCGGATGTTCCGTGGCATTACCAGCAAGTTCAGCAATAGCAGCAAATAATGGATCATGGTCTTCGCATGCCATCAGTCTGCTAACTAGCAAATAGCTCGCCATATCATAGCTTTGACCGAAATCCTGACGTCCGGAATAGTCAGTCACAACTTCTCCGTTAGGATGAACCAAATAGGACATCATTCTCAGGTTTCGTCTAACCGGCTCGAGCAGTCCTACGCGATTGAATAGCTTAGAGGCATGATACAGCATAACATCGCTAACTGCGTTATAAATACCATTGCTCCTCTCTGTCCATTCTCCATCCTCGGTGCAATCTATCCCCTCTGCCAGCCATTGTTCGCCCCTGCTCCAAAGCTTCGGATTTCCAGACAGTTTATACATGAAGCCTATTGCTGCGGTTAATACCCAGCGATGATTCGGTGTGTGACAGCCCCCTGTGAGCAGCGCTGGAATCGTAAGATCCAGAAATAGTCGGATCGCATCCGTAGACTTACGCAGCGGTGCCCATTCATGTTCCGCCAGCAGTTCATACACCTGCGCAAGTCCAACTACGACAAAAGCCGTATCAGGCGGGGAATGTAGATTGGTCCATCCAGGCGATATCGTGCCATCAAGATGCTGGAATCGCAGCATAAACGCAGCACCAAGCTCCAATCGTCTGAGCAGCTCATCATCATGGAAATAGCGTGAATCAGCGTTAATTAGCGCCGCCGCCCATATCGCCATGACCATAGGTGTTCCGCCATGACTAGGCCATGCAATGCCATTCTCAGCATCCTTCACTCCACCGTAATATTTGCTTTGGGAATCCATCACTTGATTTTTCAAACCATCCACTACCCATTTATCATTAACTTCTACCAGCTTGTCGTAAATCCCCATCTCTTTTATCTCGTCTCCTTCTGCTATGGCCTCTATCGTTCTGCTATACGCTGTAGCTCTCCACTTGAACCGTTACAACATGCTTCATCTCTTTGATTTCTTGATATAGAGAGGATGGCAGCTGCCGATGACCCAATGATAGGATCAGAAAAAGCTCCCTGCAATCACCATCTATGTCCCTTATCCTCGTATGCTTGATCTTGTGGCTGGAGCGAATGCCCTCTACAACTTCTTGAAGCTCAGAATCATCATCAATGACAACGTGAACGGACACATCCTTTTCTCTTAAGGATGCAGGTCCAATTAAACGCAGCGCGAAAGGGATGACATTGACAGCAATCATTATGAATACACCCGCAACAGCAGCTTCCATATAAAAGCCTGCGCCGGAAGCAATTCCGAGTGCAGCTGAACCCCAAATCATCGCCGAAGTCGTTAAGCCGGAAATCACATCATTATTTTTTCTTAAGATAACTCCCGCTCCAATAAAGCCGACACCGCTAACGATTTGCGCGGCTAACCGCATAGGGTCCATATTGGTCAAACCGGGTACAGCAAATGTATGAACCGACTCGATTGAAACAATCGTAATTAAGCAGCTGGCAACTGCAATAACCATGCTCGTCTTAATCCCTAATGGCTTATGTCTCAACTGACGATCAATTCCGATAAACAATCCTAGAACTAAGGCAAAGCTAAGCTTAATAATGAAATCATGGATGGGCATAACCATTCACCTCTATTGCTGCCTCCTGTTCCTTCAACCTCCCTTGCCCTTGCATGCAAGCAATCTCCACACCAGCAAGCAGCATAATGCCAATTCCATGATTATCATTAAAGACAGTGAGCAAATCATGACTATAATAGTCTGCTGTAAAGGAATAGCGAGAGCCGCTGCAAACACCATGCACATTGCCTTGACGGTCAATCGCCTTGCTCGTTAAACCACGCCATGCCTGCAATGCCGCTTCTCTGAACATGCCTGCATTCTCCAGCCATCCGAAACGAACGCCTCTGGCGAATGCATATGCGAACATAGCTGTGCAAGATGCTTCTTCATACGTATCCCGATGCGTCAGCACCTGATGCCATAACCCTGATTTGCCTTGAAGCGCTAATATGCCTTCGCATAACTCACGGAAGAAGGCGAGCAGCTGAGGTCTGTCCGAATGATCCTCTGGCAGCATTTCCAGCAGCTCGGATAATGAGAAAAGACACCAGCCATTTCCTCTCCCCCATGGAATTCCTGTCGCTAGTCCATATTTGAAGTCATAAACATGAGACATTACACTCTGCTCGGGTATGAATAGATAAGATCGATAAAGAAGGAACTGTTTAGCTGCTTCATCCATATAACTCCTTTTCCCTGTCGCTTTGTAATATCGACCTAGAAAAGGGGTACTCATGTAGAGATCGTCTGCCCACATCGTATCCGCAGAATATTCTCCTTCGCATAAGCGATAATAAGCACCGTCCCCCCGGCGCTCCAGTGAATTCGTCATAAAGTCCGCAATTTTATTCCCTATTTCAAGTAGCTGCTCCTTATTCTGAGACATGCTTAAATAGGCTTCCAGCATAGCTGACCCAAACGACCCGCAATTATCCAGCATCTTCATCAAAACGAGCTGATGATTAATAGAAGGGAAGCCGTATTCTTCTTTATCCCACAGCGAATACTCATACATATCAGTACAGCTCTTAATGTGGCTGACAGCATATTGTAATATATCCTCACGCTGTAGCGAGCTTGCCGTTCGAAGCAAGCCATACATCGTTACGCCAAGCGGATAATCCCATCGTCCAAAGTTTGTAACCCCGCCAGTTGTCCATTTATTGCTGAGCATTGCATTCTCATAAAAGGGGCGGATTCGCTGCCCTGGACCATCAAGTGTCCAATAGGTATAAGCCTTAGCATCAAATTCTTTTCTAATGTCAATATTACCGCTTCCAGCTGTATGAAATACTCGCTTCATCGTTTGCACCTGTGATGGTTCTAACCATACATCTGCCCCAAAAGGGCCTAGATGCAGCCAAGTCTGATTCTTCTCCGCAGCCCCATGAACGGGAACCGGCAGCTCAAGCTCAGCCCTCTCTCCGTCCGGTGTCTTGATCTCCAGCTCGAACCCCCAGCCTTGTCTACTGCTCTCCGTTCGTATGAGCAGACTGCCGCTCTTAGTTGCTCCAACCAGCTTACGTTCGAAGCTTCCAGCCTCCTCAAGCTCCAGCAGCTTCTGATCATTCAACCAAATGGTCGTTGGGCCTTCTATCTTGCCCGACCATATCGTTACATTCTGCTGCTGGCTAAAAGATACACGAGTCCACGAATAAGCAGCTGCTGTCTCATTTGGCAGCCCAAATATCCGCTCGCAGTTCAGCTTCTTCAGCATGACCTCCGACCAATCTCGTTCAGGTAACCAGCGTATACCACTGGCTTCCTCCGTCTTCTGATAATCAGGCATACCCGCTTCGAGACTGAACATTCTCTCCGGTACATCTATCGAATAAATCCACCCCGCCGCTCCCTCGCGATCTTCAAAGGGTGAAAGCACGTTCATCACTCTAACTTTCGCTTCAACTGCACCAAATTTGCACCCAAATCCAGCTTTCGTCTTCTTCGCTTCCACTAGCAGCGTATTCCATCCCTTATGAAGCAGGATTGGTATAATAACTTTTCCGTCTGTTTGTAATTCCTCGACTGTACTTGAGCTATAGAGCAAAGCTTGATTGACATACAAACGAATAGGTCCAAAAGGCATCATCGCCGTATCAATGGATCTTTCATCATCGCTCCAAACGAGTCCAAATGCATAAGCAAAATGACCAGACTGTGAATCCGGCAGCTTTTCCGCTAAATTCAGATCGTATAACCCTTGGTCCGTTTGCAGTATTCCCGCTTCAGAGAAAACGCGGTAGCTATGCGGAATATTCGGGTTAGCACCTATATAACGGTTCGCCATAACCGTCAACACCGAACGGTCATTATCTCCAAGCCAATAGTTAATGCTCTCGCGCTTCTTTATATATTCTGTCATTATCCTCGCCCTCTTCTCCTATACAGCTTCGTACGACCCATTTATTCTACAAAGGCGCCGGCAAGAAGTGCGCGTCTCCGCTCTCTTCTTACCGGCGTCATTTCCTACCTATTTCAGTTTACTGATCAATTTATGATGGCTTTGATGAATCTCTTCCGGCGTGCATTTGTCCTTGAGTTCATACACTTTAATGGGAGCAGCTGCGATTATATCTATGAAGTTATCGAAATAAGTCTCGTCGCCGCTGTGAATATAAGGGCACCAATGATCGGACAGACCTACGGTTTCGTGAATATGAACGCCGAGAACACGTTCCTTCATTCGGTTAGCCTCTTTGACATTGTCATACAAGCCCATACGATCCATCATCATGCCATGCCCAATGTCATACCATAAGTAGACAGGCGCTCCCTTTAAGGAATCGATAATGTAGTCCGCTTCTTGAAGAGTCGGGATTTGGTAGCATCTTGATCTTGTCTCAATTCCAATCCCAATATCATATTGCTTGCCTGCGATATAATCGCTTGCCTCTTCCAAGCTTTCTTTTATAAGCTGTAAATAGGTTGGACTCTCTTTCGTCCTAACAGCAAGCATTTCATCCCAAAGCTCTCGGTATGCAGAGGATTGCGGTCCTTCAGCATGATAGATTCCCTTCAGTTCCTGATCGATATTGTAGGGGAAGGGCACCTCTCCCGGATGCACCACAACTCCTTTTGCCCCATACTTAACACCATAATCTACTGTTTGTTTAAGCAGCTCAATCGCACGGTCTCGCTTCTCTTTATCCGGATAACCAAGCATAAGTGAATCGGTGTCAAAATCCTTGCCCGGCAAATGAGGATAGACGTGATGCACACTGGAGATGCCAATCTCACCGCGTTCAATCATAGGCTCAATGGTTGAAGCCAGCTGCTGCGTTACATTATAGTTCAGCTCTACCTGACGAAAGCCCAGACTCTTGATTTCATGAATCATTTCACTGCCAACCGTATGTCTTTTGATATTCCAGCAAGTTGAGAAAGAATATTCTGATTTATCCATACCCATTATTTCGAAAGCTCCTTTTGCTGCTCTACGATAGCCCAAAGATCATCTACCATAAATGCTGTGTCTTTACTAGTTGTATACCAGTCGTTCATGAAGTCAACAATCTTCTGACCGCCTGCTTTTTCCCAAGCTGCTTGCGCATCCTTAACCGCTTGTTCAGGCGTGTAGCCTTTTCCGTTCACAATTGCCTTAACATATAGATCCGTAATTTCCTTCAATACATTCGTACGGATAACATCCAGATCACTTGGAAGCCCTGGGATATGATCCCCAAGCGTAATGCCAGGATATTGCTTGGAAGGATCCAGGTACGTATCTCGCGCTTCTAAATACATATCTTTGCCTGCCTTTTGTACCGGATCAGTTGTATCAAACACATTGATGATGAAGTTACATTTATCAAGCGCTCTGCTCAAAAATAGTCCGTAGCCTCCAGCATAGCTTGCTTCCGTTTGAAATTTATCTGCATCTGGATAAACCGCGCAGCCATTCGCATCCGCTTTCCAATGAACGCCTTCTTCGCCCTTCAACAGCATTTGCGTCGTAGATGGCTCAAGGATGAAGTTGACGTATTCCGCTGCCGCCTTAGGATCTTTCGTGTTAGCGTTAAATACGGTAGTCATTTGAACTGGGTTATCAATGGCACCCATGAATTGACCAAATTCCGATTTTGGATAAGGAAGCGGCGCAATAACAGCAGTTGGATCATTTTTTTGAAGGGTAATTAGATCCTTTGTCGTAAACTCAAACCAGTTCATGCTAAAGTTCACATAAATACCGAGTTTGCCGTTAAGAAAGTCTTGCTTCGCTTTTGTTCCATCTTTATCACTAATGTAATCCTTGTCGATAATTTTGCGGTCATAGAGTGCTTTCTTAAAGGATAATGCGCCTAGCTCGTTATCCCATTGACGAATGACTTTCCCATCCTTCAGCCCCCAGCTGTGTTCTTGCTGAATACCGAACATTTCATTAATCGCGCCATCAGAATAGTAGCTGATGTTAATGCCGTATGTATCTTTCTTCTTGTTGCCGTCAGGGTCATTATTCGCAAATGCATCTGCCACTTCCAGCAGCTCATCTGTCGTTGTAGGCATTTTCAGATTCAGCTTCTCCAGCCAATCCGTACGAATGAAGAATACATGAATGGGATTAGCTTCACTGAGACGACCGATTTCATAAAGTTTGCCGTCCGATTTCGTACCGACTTGTTTCAGTGCAGGATATTCATCCAGCAGTTTCTGATAGTTAGGCATATATTGGAGCAAATCATCTAACGGAAGCAGCTGTTTTTGCTCATACAAATTATTTCGGAAAGGTACGTTCGTTTCGTTAATAATGTCAGGTGCAGAGCCTGAAGCAAACATAACGTTCAACAGCTTTTTCGATTCACTGCGAAGTACAGGTACGAATGTCGCATCTACAGGACCATTTTCCAAAATCCATTTCGTCCAACGATTATCCTCGTATGAGCCCTCTGATGATGCAACACCCCCGCGATCCTGAACGACAACCGACATTTTACCGCGTTCTTTCGGCTTTTCAGTTGCTCCGCTTTCAGTCGTTGCTGCTGGCTTTTCACTTGTATTCTCTTTTTCTTTATTACTGCTGCAGCCACCGATAACAAGTACTAGAGCAAGCAATAAAAGCATTCCTGAAAAGCTAATCCGATGATTAAATGTTTTCATGGTTTTCCTCCTAGAATATAGTAGATGGCTTAGCCTTTAATCGAGCCTAACATGATGCCTTTCACAAAATATTTTTGCAAGAACGGATACACCAGCAGCATGGGAATAACCATGAACACGACACCAACTGCTCGAATCATCTCATTGGTCAGCTTCTGCTGATCCTGCGCATTATTAGCGGCATCTATAAGCATATCCCCCGTCTTCAGTACAGCCTGCACAACAACTGTTAAATTTTGCATATCACTTTTATTGATATACATTAACACGTTCATGAAGGAATTCCAGTAGCCGACTCCGTAGAATAAAGCGAGAGTTGCAATAATCGGCATAGACAACGGCAATATGATCCGTACAAGCAGCGTAAACTCTCCACTGCCGTCTATTCTTGCGGATTCATCAATTTCACGTGGGATATTTTCAAAATAGCTGCGCATCAGGAGCATGTTGTATGTGCTGACAAGCCCTGTTAACCAAAGCGACCAATAGGAATTAATGAAGCCTAAGCTTTTGACAACGATATAAGTCGGAATAATACCGCCTGAGAACAACATCGTGAATACCATCGCCAGAAGCAAAAATCTACGGCCTGCCATATAAGGACGGGATAACGGGTATGCCGCCAGTATGGTCGCTGCCATGCTAAGCAGTACGCCGCCTATCGTAATCGTCAAGCTATTCTTCAGCGCTCTCAAAGCGGGAGTTGCCTCGAAGAAAAAGGAATAAGCTGTGAATTGAAAGCCTACTGGCCAAAAGAGTACATGCCCCGACTCAACTGCGGAACGCTCGCTAAGTGATACCGCAACAATATGAATAAAGGGCAGCAAGCAAGTTAAGCCCAGCAGAACAAGCAATACATTGTTGACTATATAAAACGTTCGTTCTCCTACCGTCTGCTTCATTTGTGTTCCTCCTAAAAGTTTTGCGTCAGCAAAATCTTGCTTCGTAAGCATTATCCTAAAAGTTTTGCGTCAGCAAAATCTTGCTTCGTATGTTAAAACAGCCCTTGATCGAATTTGCGGGCAATCCGATTAACGCCAATGACAAGCACGAAGGCGATCACAGATTCAAAAAGCCCCATTGCGGTTGTAATGCTGAACTGCGCTTGCTGCAAGCCCATTTTGTAAATATAAGTGCTGATAACTTCCGAGACACCTGCCACAGCGTCATTTTGCAGGTTATAGACTTGATCGAAACCAACCTCCATGACACGGCCCATTGCCAGTATGAGCAATAAAATGATCGTAGGCCGAATGCCCGGCAGTGTGATATGCCAGATTTGACGCCACTTCGATGCTCCATCCATGCTTGATGATTCATATAAGGAAGGATCGATTGTCGTCAGTGCGGCTAGAAAAATGATTGTATTAAAGCCCATTTCCTTCCATACTCCTGAGCCAACGAATATCGCAGTCCAAGAGAAAGCATCATACAGGAATGATTTTGTTTCGATGGAAAACAACTCTAGCAGCTTATTGATTGAACCATTATCAGTTGCAAACAACGTTAGAACGATGCCAGAAACGATAACCCATGAGAAAAAATGAGGTAAATATACGATTGTTTGAATCCATTTCTTAAACCAAACTTTCCTGACCTCATTGATCATCAATGCAAGAATAATCGGTATTGGAAATCCAATAGCTAGGTTAAGAAAGCTGAGCCAAAATGTGTTCCAAATAATTTGAACGGTGTTCGAGGTCGTAAACAGGAGATCATAGTTTTTCCATCCCACCCACGGACTTCCCAAAATACCGTCGGAGAAATTGTAGCTTTTGAATGCGATTACAAGACCACCCATAGGTATGTACTTAAAAATGATGTAAAAGGCCAATACGGGTAAAATCATGAGATACAAATAAGCATTCTGCTTTACCTTTAATACGCTTATCGTCTGACGTCTATTTTTCATAACAGCCTCCTGCCCTGCGATACTTTCGGTCTATAGTTCAAGTATAGTCGGCAAAAAAAAAGAAGCCTTAAAAAATTATAGATCAAATCTATAATTTCATTGGCTCCTACAATATGCCCATCAACCTACTGTCTACGGCATTCCTTGGGCGTGATTTGATAGTGCTGTCTAAACACAGTCGTAAAATAATTCGGCTCATCAAAGCCCGTTGCAGCTGCAATTTCAAATATTTTCATATCCGTATTTTTCAGCAAATGCATGGCCTTCTCCATTCGGAACCGTGTTACATAGCAGGTAAAGCTCTCGCCCGTTGTTTTCTTGAACAAAACGCTGAAGTAGCTTGGATTAAGATGAATATTAGCAGCCACTTCGGTCAATCTGCACTCCTGTGCATAGTTCTGCTCGACATACGCTATAGCCTTCTTAATCATATCCTCCTGCTTCATATCCTGAGGTTCAGTCTGAATACGATCAGCGCCGCCTTTACTCTTGATAAATCTCTTATTTGCCATACCTAGCACCTGCCGCACATCCTGTTCGGTACAGGGCTTAAGCAGATAATCCATTACACCTAATCTAACAGCAGCTTGAGCATATTCGAAGTTTTTAATGCCGGTCAATATGATGACTAGTGTCTCGGGAAAGCTCTGCCGCAAATGAGTAACGAACTCAATCCCATCCATCGCAGGCATTCGGATATCGGTGAGTACGAGATCCGGTTTATGCTGGTTTAGCAGCTTGAGCGCTTCTTGCCCGTTCGCCGCCTCTCCTACTACATGCCATTTTTGCTCACTTTCCTCAATCATCCGTACAAGTCCTCTGCGAAAATGATACTGATCCTCTACTACCATCACATTCCCGTACATGCGCGTTGCCCCCTTGGTTATCCTGCTATTGGCACTGGCAAATAGAGACGCGTCGTCGTCCCTTGATCCACTTCACTTTCCATTTCCATCCGGTAAGGCGAACCATACATCAGCTCAATCCTTCGCACTACACTTCTTACACCTAAGCTCTCACGATCTCCTGGCTCCATCTGAGAAACACTAGCCCCGTGCAGCAGCTTATGAATCATAACTTTATCCATTCCACAGCCGTTATCTTCAATTTCAATACGTAGAAAACCAGACTCCTCCTTAACTTCAATCCGCAGCGTTTTTCCTGAAAGCTTGTTTCGGAAAGCATGTTGAAACACATTTTCAACAAGAGGCTGGAGCAAGGATCGCATAACCTCATACTCCATAACAGCCTCCTCCGCATGGATATCGATCTTCAGATCAGTCTCGAACAGCTCGGCTTGAATTTTTACATAGTTTTGAATTTGCTTGACCTCTTCACGAACGGTCGTTGGGGTTCGAACCGGCATAAGCGAATGCCTCAGCATCCCCGCTACAGCAGCAATCAAAGCAGCCGTATCCCGTTCTCCGCCGGCATGAAGCTTCCAGTACATCTCATTAAAAAAGTTATATAAAAAATGAGGGTTCAGCTGCGCTTGGAGTGCTTTCAGTTCCGCTTCCTGCTCGCTTAGCTGCGTGAGATATACCTCTTTTATTAGCTGTTCAACATGCTCAGCCATTGCATTAAAGCTGTCTCCGATATAAGCTAGTTCATCCTTCGAGCGTACCGCAATGCGCGTCTCGAATTTCCCAGATCTGAGCTGCCTCAACCCTTTGAGCAAATCACCAAGAGGTTTCAACAGCCGCTCCATTGCAAGTGCAATAAGCAAGCTTGTAAAAAAGGCGCTGAGTATGCCCGCATAGACAATTTTGTTCCACAAAGCTTTATTTTTCTCCTGAATCTCTACCAGTGACTTCGCACTCACAAGCAGGAAGGAATCCGTTAGTTGATTCGTTGATTGGCTGCGTGTAAACAAATGATTATCAATAACCTTTGTATCGGTCTCCTGCTCTAACAGCTCCATTTTCTTCATAGCATCTTGCTTATCATTGGAGTACAGCAATTCATTAGAGCGGTTGAACAAATATACTTGGCCCATCCCATCCTTGGTTAATTCTCTGAGACTGCTGGACATAAATGACTCGTCAATCGTAATAACAAGAACGCCATACTGCTGGAGGGAACTATTCTTCATCCACCTAGCCGCAACTATTGTATCTCGCGTTCCATCCGGTTCAATCGTACTCGGCATCGGCATATTCATCCATACGAGTTCTCCCGAAGTGTGCTCGATCTTCAGCCGAATAGAGCGCAGGGTGGATGTATTTAGGCTCTCAATTGATGGTGTATTATAACGGTAATAGACCGTTTGACCACTCAGATCGAACATATACAACCCCGTTATGTAAGGCGCATCCGACTTTAATTGATTAATAAGCGTATCGATTTTCTCCTTTTCCAAATACATTTGGAAAGGCTCTGAATTTCTGTACTCATTATAGCGTTTGATAATACCTTCAATCTCTGCGTTAAACACAATCGTCTGTGAAATGCGTTTCATTTCCTTCACTTTCAGTTCCAGCTTCTCGAGTGCCTCATGATTCGTAATGGAAATTTGTTTGCTCATTTCATCCTGAAATAATTTCTGATTACTCTCATATGTGTAATAGCCTGCAACAGTGAACGCGATAATGATGATAAAGGATAAGCTGCTAATGAGCTTAATCTTAAAGCTATTGTTTACGCTTACAAATAGTTTTTTCCATAACGGCATTTAACGCAGCTCCTAATCCTATACGACCTCAAGCTTTACGAACAGTGTAATGGACGGATTCTCAAACTTCAATGAGAAATTGTTATGTTCGTAATGATAACATCTTTTTTTTATAATGGTGTGTTAAGTTTTATTAAATGTCATTAATGTCGTAATTGTACACCCTGTCTTGTCGTAATCTTTCAATTTTAAACATTGAAGACTCATGCTAGAATGAGCCCAAGCTACGATAACGACTGGAGGAATTACAATGACTAACAAGTTAAAAGTAGGAATTATAGGATGCGGCGGCATCGCAATAGGTAAGCATTTGCCGAGTCTTCACAAAATAGAACAGGTGGAGCTTGTCGCATTTTGTGACATCTATTTTGAATGTGCTGATAAGGCTGCACGTCAATTTGGCGTGCCCGAAGCGAAGGTTTACACCGATTATAAAGTCATGCTGGAGGACCGCTCTATTGATGTTGTACATGTCTGTACAGCCAACGATACGCATGCTGACATTTCGATAGCAGCTCTTGAGGCAGGCAAGCATGTCATGTGCGAGAAACCGATGGCGAAGAAGGCTTCTGATGCAAGGCGCATGCTGGAAGCTGCCAAACGAACAGGCAAGAAGCTAACAGTTGGATACAATAACCGTTTCCGTTCAGACAGCATGATGCTCAAAAAAATGTGTGAGGACGGCGAGCTTGGCGATATTTATTTAGCGAAAGCTCATGCTGTCAGACGCCGAGGCGTACCAACATGGGGCGTATTTCTCGATGAGGAGAAGCAAGGCGGAGGGCCGCTTATTGATATCGGTACTCATGCCCTGGATCTAACGATGTGGCTAATGGATAACTATGAGCCTAGTGTTGTGTTAGGAACGTCCTATCATAAGCTTTCCAAACGAGAGAATGCCGCTAACTCTTGGGGACCATGGGATCCAAAGAAGTTTACAGTTGAAGACTCCGCCTTTGCTATGATTGTCATGAAGAATGGTGCTACCATCATCTTGGAATCAAGCTGGGCGCTTAATACATTGGATACGAAAGAAGCCAGATGCACCCTATCCGGTACAGAAGCTGGGGCGGATATGATAGACGGATTGCGTATTAATGGTGAGAAGCATAGTAAATTATACATCAATCAATTCAAAATGGACCCGAAGGGCGCAGACTTTTACGAGGGCAAAAAAGAGTCTATGCAGGATGTGGAAATGCGAATGTGGGTAGATGCCCTATTAAACGATAAAGATCCAATCGTACGCCCTGAGCAGGCACTAGTCGTATCTGAAATACTGGAAGCCATCTATGAATCTGCCAAAACCGGCGAAGCTGTCTATTTTGACTAATCGCAGTTCATAACATGGGGAGAGGAAGATCAGAAAAATGAATTCAAAAATCCGTGTAGCCGTGTTAAGCTTTTGGCATGTTCATGCCAAAGATTATTTCAAGGAGGCAGCAGCGCATCCTGATATAGAAATTACTGGCATATGGGACGAGAAGCCTGACCGCGGACGACTTGAAGCTGAGGCGCGAGGCGTGCCTTTTTATGAAAATTTGCAGGATGTTCTATTGAATAAAGATATAGATGCCGTAATAGTAACCACAGCTACCTCTCAGCATCTCGCTGTTATTACTGCAGCAGCTAAGGCTGGCAAGCATGTTTTTACTGAGAAGGTAATCGCATCTACAAATGCGGAATGCCAGGAAATCATGACATCTATTAAACAAGCTGACGTAACGCTTTCCGTATCTCTGCCGCGGCTTACTATGCCTTTCACACAAGGGGCGCTGAGTCTCATTGCTAGTGGACTCCTTGGTGAGCTGACTTTGGTTCGTACACGCTTGTCCCATAGCGGTGCCTTGCCTAGCTCGGAAAGTCCAATTGGTTATTTGCCTTCTCCATTCTTCAATCCCAAAGAGAGCGGCGGCGGAGCAATGATTGATCTAGGCTGTCATCCTATGTACTTAACACGTCTTCTGCTAGGAATGCCGGAAAGTGTTAGTGCCAGCTATGGTTTTATAACCAATAAAGAAGTGGAAGATAACGCAGTTGCTACGCTCCGCTATGCAAATGGCGCTCTCGGCATCGTTGAAGCTGGCTTTGTCAACCGCGCTTCACCGTTCACGCTTGAGCTGCACGGAACGGATGGCAGTGCCATTTATTCGGCGCATGACGGCAAGCTTATTTATCGCAGCCTCAAGCTGGAGAATGGCGGAGCAAAACAATGGCATGTATACGACCTGCCTGTGGCTCTTCCCTCCACTTTCTATCAATGGATATCCCATATTCAAAAGGGTACGAAGGCTGTTGATAATATCGCGCTTGCACTTGATTTGACCAAGCTAATGGAAGCTTCCAATAAATCAGCTAAAAGCGGTATGGTACAGCATATCGAATAAATAGATTCCGCTGAAAGGCATGTGAAACGGCATGATTAAAAATGAAGCTCCTGCCTTTAACAACAAATCCTATCCTTATGAGCTTATGAAGGAACAGCAGCATGCGCTGGAGCATCTCCATGCCGATTTCCGCTGGGGACCCTATGGCATTCGTGTCGTACGGTTCCACCATGCCACCTTCCCACCAGGAAAAATTGATAGATTCCACAAGCATTCCGAGGAATTTGAATTTCATTTTATAGCTCGGGGCGGCGGAATGGTCATTCTCGGAGATACACCTCATGCTCTAACTGAGGGAATGATGTATTTGACCGCCCCTCAGGTTATGCATTATCAGGAAGCCGATCCACAGGTCGGAATGAATGAACTCTGCCTGCGTATCGAGATTATTAGGCTCCAAGGCAAGGAATCCAGTGGGACGGATCAACCTGAACGTTTCTTAAGCAATGAGATTCACTGGGGAGAAGATTGGGAATGGCGTGAAGCGGAAAACTGTATTCGTCAGCTTCGTCTTATTCCTCTTCGCCCAGAACTCGATCGCTTTAGAGCAATGGAATGTTTTCTGACCGCATACCGGGCTTGGTATGAAAGCCAACCAGCCTTGCTGACGGTCATTAAACAGGCTATTATCCATATCCTGCTGCGAATGACACGAGCCTATTTTCCAGAATCGCAGCAGCAAACACAATTCGCACTTAGGGATATGAATCATTATCGTTACAAACTTGCCGAACAGTTTATGAAAGATAACTATCAGGAGCCGTTGACGCTAGAAGCAGTGGCAGAGAGAATTCAAATTAGTCCAAGGCAGCTACAGCGGATTTTCCGGAACCAATCCGGAACAACCTTCAGCGAATATATCGAACAAATTCGTTTATCGCATATTTGCAAGGAACTGGAGCAAGGAGAGCAAACGATCGAGCTCCTTGCTACAACGAACGGCTTCTCTAGTGCGAATTACTTACATCGCGTATTCAAGCGCAAATATGGGATCACACCGATTCAATATCGTGAACAACTTCAAAAGGCTATGCTAGCTGAATAGATAATTGTACCAAATAGCTGAATTTGATTTCTATTTATGAGGGGACCCTTCCCCTCATTTTTCATTTTTAGGACGCTAAAAATATATTCCTCTTCGCTTTAACCTCTCCTATTCACCTCATCATTCCATCCCTCGAAAAAAATAGGACGAAATTCCTATTTATTTTGTAATATGACAGACTTTGCATTTACATCTTGTTATAATCATTCACTGTACACAACTAAACGAGTTGAAAGGATGAATGTTTTGAAAGAGATAAAGCGATCCATGTGGTTAAAATGTTCCTTGGTCTTATTGCTGCTAGTACTTTCTATTCAGTTACCAGTAAAAACTTATGCAGCAAATACAAGCAATGATCTTGTAGCACCCGTCATTTTGAATGTAAGTCCATCGTGCCAAGGTACAGTCTATACCTCAATGCCAATCCTAACAGCTACATTAGGGGATGCAGATTCGGGTATTGATCCAACGACGATTTCTGTGAAAGTGAATACCATCACCGTTCCCCATCTTTATGATCCCAAAACTAAAATTGTAGCTGCCGCTACTGCTAATTTGCCTAATGGGACTTATTTATTAACAATTGATGCTTCCGATATTGCCGGTAACAAAGCACAACAATGGAAGTCTAGCTTCAGCGTTTCTGTTGATCCAAATAAAGATAAAATCTATTATCTGGCGTTGGGTGATTCCTTAGCAGCAGGATTATCGCCATCTTCTTCAATAGGCAGCAGTTATACCGATATGCTGGCAGAGAATATTCACAATTATGGACTACTCGGAGAATTTAATAAAAATCATACAGCTCCTGGCTACACCACACAAAACGTATTAGATAATATTAAAAATAATGTCCCAACCGCTAACGGAATGACCATCAAGCAGGCTATTGCGAAAGCAAATATCATTACGTTAGATGCTGGTGCAAATGACTTTATCCAAAAGCTTGATAGTAATTTTGCCATGCCCCCTGTTCTAGCGATGAGCCTGTTGCAACAAGTAGGTACCAATATGGGTGCTATCCTTACTGAAATTCGACAAGTAAATCCGAAGGCGAACATCTACATCATGGGATACTATGATGCATTCCATAACTTTCCTTTGCCCATTTCTCAAAAAGAGCTGCTAACAGCCGTATTAGATGAAGTGAATAATACGCTTGCAGCAGTTTCTAAACAAGCAGGAGCAATATTCGTGCCTACGAAAGAAGCCATTGCTGCTGACTATCCTAACTATTTGCCCAATCCTGCGAACATTCATCCAAGTACACTTGGATATAAGGCGATAGCAGATGTCATGTGGACTGTGATGCAGACTCCTTTGGCTTGGCCGCTGAACAGCAGCCTAACTGCGAAAGACGTTGGATCCTCAAGTCTTACATTGAACTGGTCACCTGCAAATGGGCCAGCTGCAGAATATAAAATATACGCAGGAACAAAAGAAGTCGGAACGGTAACGGGTAGCGTATATGCTTACAGCTTAAACGATTTATCAGCTAATACATCCTATACTTTTAAAGTGGAAGCAAAGCTTCCTAATGGCGTGTGGACAACGAATGGTCCACAATTGACGCAATCCACACTCTCTGGATCTGGGACTGGATCAGGATCTGGCTCCAGCGGCAATCCATCACCAACGGTTAACCAATTAACAGCAAGCGGGCTGAATGACCTTATTACATCATCCGGATCAGCCGACAATATTACAATTGCACTAATCCAAGATCATTATATTTTACTGCCTAATAACGCTGGCGATATACTGCAGTTAAGCAAAAAAGGAATAGAATTGACATCAAGCGGAGGATCCGCTGTCATTCCTTCCTCTGTGCTGGTCGCTCTCTCCAAACTGTTGAACGAAACTTCATTAAAGGAAGCTCAGATCAAAATTTCTTTGGAAGCAATTGATGCATCCGCTGCGAGCTCATTAGTGAATGCTGCCAATGCTTCAAGCGGTGCTGTAATCAAGCAAAATGGTTCTTTATATGAATTCGATCTAACGATTGAATCCAAGGACGGAAAATCAACTAGATTGGATCATTTTAACGAGCCCGTCATTCTAAAATTCAAACTAGCTGCGAATACAGTAAATTCAGAGCTGCTCGGCATCTACTACCTTAACGAAACCACGAAGAAGTGGGAGTATGTAGGGGGTAAAAAGAATGCCGACAATACTACAATTGAAGCTGTCTTATCGCATAATTCCAAATACGGTGTGCTTGACTATACGAAGACCTACACAGATGTACCGTCCACGCACTGGGCTTTTAATACCATTCAAGCATTAAGCGCCAAGCAAGTGGTGGAAGGCATCACAGAAGATAAGTTTGGCCCGGCACAAACAACAACAAGAGCACAATTTGTTACGATGCTGGTACGTTCCCTTGGTATAGAAACGACTGGAACAAGCACAGCATTTGCCGATGTTGCGCAAGGCGCATGGTATTCTGAGGCTATTGCAACAGCTGTTCAGGCTGGTATTGTAAAAGGAATCGATGATACTCATTTCGCTCCTAATGCGAGTATTACCCGTGAACAAATGGCTGTGCTTCTCATTAGAGCCTATGAATACAAATCGGGTGTCCTACTGTTCAAGAGCGATAAGCTATCCCTCTATGAAGATGGCGATCAAGTCGCTTCATGGGCATACTCAGAAGTAAATAAAGCAATTGCTGCCGGGCTCATGACTGGCCGCGATGATGATCACTTTGCACCACAGGCTGCTACTGTTCGTGCTGAGACAGCGCAAGCGATTTACAATTTGCTCAATAAGTAATAACGTACAAGAAAACCATGTCCAAGGACGTGGTTTTCTTTATTCGCTCTTGTCAGCTGACAAAGTTTCAGTTGTTAGGTGATATATATTTTCAATTATTAGATATCGTTGCTAAAGTGTCATAGCCTGCCCGTACCTGGCTAAGTACTCTTCCTTATCTTTATAATCCGGCATAATGCTCCCTACCCGCCTCCAAAACGAACGATCATGATTCATATGTGTTAGATGGCATAGCTCATGGATAATGACATAATCGATCACTTCAATGGGAGCCATAGCTAGACGATAGTTGAAGGTTAGCTTTTTACTTGAGCTGCAGCTTCCCCACTTCGTTCTCGATTCTTCGATTTCAATGCTTTTTGGTTTTACCTTTAGCTGATCTTGATATATTTTTATCCGTTCTCCAATAACCTTCTTACAGCTTGAGAAATAGAATTTCTTGAGATTCTTTTTTAATTCCTCTTCATCCAGCTCGCCCGTCTCTATTAACTCATGAAGATAATACTCTTTCCCAAGGTGAAGAAATTTTCCTTGTTCTTGATATTCTCTTGTTTTGGGAGCATTACGAGCCGCCTCTATTCTCTTTAACTTCTCCAGAATGTTCTTCTCATGCTTTTTCACAGCGGCAATAATAACCTCATTACTTGTGCCATTTGGAGCTTTAACGGTAATGAAACCAGAAGCGTCTATATGAATAGATAGCTTAGCGCTATTCCCATATTGCACATGAACGTCTATTGTATCGTTCTCAAAATCAATCTTCATACCCACCATCGTCTCTATTATTTCTTATCACATAAAATAAAAGGGAAAGAGCACAGGTGCAAGAACTTCTCCTTGCTTCCGTTTCTCTTTCCCTATTTTAGCATGAGTGTATTATGTTTTGCAGGTGATTAGTTGTTTGTATCTTCCCGATATAGTACTACCACACTCTCCACATGAACTGTCCAAGGGAACATATCCACAGGCACTACCTCAGCAGTCCGATACCCGCCATCCTCAAGAACTCTTAAATCCCTAGCAAGTGTAGATGGATTGCAGCTCACATATACGACCTTCTCCGGTTTCATTGCGAGAATCGTTTCGAGCAAAGCAGGATCACAACCTTTGCGCGGAGGATCGACAACGATAACATCCGCCGTAATTCCTTCCTCACGCCAGCGTGGAATAACCACCTCTGCAGGTCCCGCTTCAAACGAAGCATTTGTAATACCGTTCAATGCTGCATTTCGCGCGGCATCTTCAATTGCTTCTGGTACGATTTCCACCCCATAAACACGGCCAGCTTTCCGAGCAAGGAATAACGAAATCGTCCCGATTCCGCAATAAGCATCAATGACCGTCTCAGACCCCGTCAATCCCGCATACTCTACTGCTTTACGGTATAATTCAACGGTTTGCAGTGGATTAACTTGATAAAAGGATCTCGCAGAGATCGCGAAGCGAATGCCGTCGAGCTCATCATAGATGACCTCGCTGCCCCACAGAACTTTCGTCTCATCACCAAAGATGACGTTCGTGTTCCGTTCATTCACATTCTGAACGATGCTCTTCACATCCGGAAGCTCCTCGCGAATACGTTTAACCCAAAGCTCCTCTGACGGCAGCTTTTTGCCATTCGTTACAAGGACGACCATGATCTCGCCTGTCACTACCCCAGTCCGCGCCATTACATGACGAAGCACGCCTCGGCCTGTTTCCTCATCATAAGGCGAGGCACCTAGCTCACGACCGATTCTTTTCACCATGCGAATAACTTCATCATTATCACGATGCTGAATGAGACAATCGTCCATATCGATAATCCGATGACTGCCGCGAGCATAAAATCCAGCCAGAAGCCCGCCATCGGTATGGCTTACCCCAACCGGCACAGCAGCCTTATTCCGATAGCGCCATGGCTCGTCCATTCCAACCGTCTCATGAACAATGATTCCTTCTGAAACCGCTTCGCCCTCACGACTCGTTCCGCCAATGACATTAAGCTTTCCAATTCGCACCAAGTTGTCCACAACATGCTGTCGTTTCCATTCCAGTTGCGCAGGATAATCAAAGTGCTGCAGCTGACAGCCGCCACATTCCTTATATATATCGCAAGGGGGCTCTACACGAGAAGGACTTTTAAGAACAATTTCCTCCAACCGAGCATACCCATATTGTTTTTTTAATTTCATTACCTTCGCGCGCACGCGTTCACCAGGAAGTGCTCCCTGTATAAAAAGGGTATAGCCGTCAGCGCGGCCTACCCCTTCTCCATCATGCGTCAGGCCGATAATATCGACGGTGACTTCTTCATTTTTTTGAAAAGGCGCATCGATCGGAGCCGCCGCACCTGAATTTACGGAACCGCGTGATCTCCCTCTGTTGCTGCCGCCTCTGCTTTTGCCTTTATTCATAAACTCTCTCCGCTCTATCTTCAATGCTAATCCTATAAGCTATTAATCAATCGTACAAGCAATAACGCCTTTACGCCTATCGGTAAGTTGAGACACCTGTTTTATCTGCAAAAATGTTCAAATGCAACGGCAGCACGGAGAACGTGCATGGCAGCACCCCGCCATATTCGCCGTCCAAGTTAATTTGTACATAATCCGGTGTCGTTACCTTCAGCTCATTCGTCCGGAAGTGAATAACATGGGGATCTTGGAAATGCTCGCCGCGCAGCGCTAATGAAACCAGCTTAATAAACTCAGGCAAGTTACATTTGCGTATAAGCAACACATCCAACAAGCCGTCATCCAGCTTGGAGTCCGGTGCTAAGCGCTCAAAGCCGCCTACCGAATTGCTGTTGCAAATGAGGAACATCATAAACTCATCATGAAATTCACCTACGCCAGCTGCTTGAAAAGTCAGTTCAGTTGGGCGAAGGCGGGTCATTTTCTCCAAACCCTTCATATAATAAGCAAGCTGCCCAATCATTGTCTTCAATTTGCTCGGAACGTCATAAGACAGCTCCGTCAAAGAGCCGCCACCGGCGATATTTATAAAATAACGATCATTCGCCTTCCCAACATCAATTGGCCGCGTATACTGTTGAATGATTAAATCGACCGCATACTCCCAAGCTTTTGGGATTCCCATTGCCCTTGCAAAATCATTCGTCGTTCCAAGCGGTAAAATACCGAGCGGAGGCCGATTCGCTTTGCCTGTTAAGCCATTAATGACCTCGTAGAGCGTACCGTCGCCTCCAGCAGCAATAATCATGTCATAGTCACGATCCGCTGCTTCCGATGCCGCAAGTGTAGCATCACCTTCACCGATCGTCGCATGGCAGCTCGTTTCTATGCCACCCTGCTCAAGCCGCTGAAGAATATCCGGCAGTCGCTTCTTCATTTCTTCTCTACCCGAAGTTGGGTTATAGATAAGTCTTGCCCTTTTGATTGCCATCTGTTGTTCACCCCTAACAATCCACTCAACTTATATCATAATATGCTACAACACTTTATCTTTGCTCAAAACAATATTTTCTAGCCAATCCGTCATCCCTCTCTCCAGCCAACGTTCAATCGCCGGATGAGGCAGCATAGCTCGTCCATTGTACTTATAAGCAAGTCCAGCCAGACGAGTCGGAATAACCACCTTTGTAAAATAACCTTGGCTTAGAAATAGCGGTACGACAATAACCGTTTCTTCCGGGTGAGCAGCTCTCATTGCAGCAAGCTTCAACGCAGCTTGGTCTGGCAGGAGCATTGCATATTCAGCACGTATGAAACCGCCAAGTATACGAAGCCGTTCACCAAGCTGCTTCAGCCCTTGCTCCCAGCGCTCATGGAATACCTTTTCCTTGCTTCCGTGCCCGATAAGCAATAATGCTTCCTTCGCCGGCTCCGTAGAAAGCTCTGCAAGGTTATCCATTAACAGCTCTGCGATCTCAGAA
Source organism: Paenibacillus sp. J31P13 (assembly GCF_056269295.1). NCBI lineage: Bacteria > Bacillati > Bacillota > Bacilli > Caryophanales > Paenibacillaceae > Paenibacillus > Paenibacillus sp. J31P13. Next base: position 57,260 of record NZ_JBWDNR010000013.1, on the reverse strand, counting down.
TCATCATCAATTGGAGGACCATACTGCACCTTGGCTTCCACTTGGAACTCTCCAAGATCACCTTCCAAATCGGATACCCAAGGCAGGCCGAACGCTTGACCGATTTCATCAACATGCGTGCTTCCAGACGATACGAAAAGCGGTATAACCAGCATATCGGTTACACCTTGCCGTTCCAGTTCATCAATACCATCCTGAATAAGTCGTCCCTCTACAATTTCTAAAAAGGACGAAAAGACTGGAATACCCGTCAGCTGAGGAGAAGCCGCAGCACTTGCTACAGCATTATCCACAAGCTGAACCCATTCAGCCTCTCTGGATCCATGACTTATAACAAGAATACCCGGCTTCATGAGGAATACCTACCTTCCAAGACGCTCCAAGGCCATTTTGTACCCATCATTTCCGTAATTCAAGCAACGCTTCACCCTTGAAATCGTTGCCGTGCTTGCGCCTGTTTCTGCTTCAATGGCATTGTATGTACTGCCTTTGCCAAGCATCCGTGCAACCTCTAATCGCTGTGACAGAGACTGAATTTCATTAACCGTGCACAAATCGTCAAAGAAAACATAACATTCTTCGACCGATTTCAATGTTAGAACCGCTTCGAATAATTGATCTATTGCTTTATCGTTCAGCTTTTTGAGCTGCATGCGCATTCACTCCTATTACAAGCGTAAACGGCGGACGCAATCCGTAGATGGCGCTCTTCCCGTTTCGCGGTAAAAAATAAGCTTCATATAAGAGCGAAGCCTATACGTTCTCATATTTAAACTAATGCTTACATTGTAGCTTTTTTAGCAAATTTATTCAAACATTACCGTATTGAAGCAGTGCAGAATGAATGAGTTCAACAGAACTCTTTTGCAATGCAAGAAACCTCATTAAAAATGGGCTTATTTTCGAAAAAATATCGGAACTCGGGACATTCGTCCAATCCTTATGTTCGCCTATTCCATAAACTATTATAAAAAAGGGTTGTGATCCTTGTGAATTATCGCAATACCCCCGGCAGCGGCAACCAATATCACAATAGACACGGCGACTACCGTCTAGGTGAAGGTCCTCCAAATAAATCAATGGGTTCTAAATCGATGGGCGCGAAATCAAGCGGCTTCACCTTAAACGGCATGCTGCCGACTATGCCACCAGCTGTAGCGCCGCCTCCCGGTCAAGATATTTTGCCTGTCGTCTTACCTGAGAAAGCAGCAGATCTAGTAGAATCGACCACCACTTCCAAAGCAGGCGGCTTCTCCCTTGCCAGCCTAGGTGAAATCAAAGGTTTTGTTGACCGTATTGGCGGAATTGACGGTATTCTAAGTACAGTTTCAAAGGTTCAAAAGGTTATGTCCAGCGTTTCACAAATGGCACCTCTCGTCAAAGTACTCATGGGCTCCTTCAAAAAGTCATCTGCCTCAGATGACGATGATGACACAGAATGGAAACCAAAACGCCGCAAGCGTCGTAAAACCGGTGCAGGCTCCAAAAAGGGCAAAGGCAGCCGACCAACAAAAAAAAGCAAAAAGTAGTTGATCATCAAAGGATTTCCCCGCCAGTACGAAGGGATATCCCGTTCATCCATACGTATAAGAGTATGAGCATGCCAGCTTTCTCCTAGTCCCTTGTGAAATCACATTCTATTGGCTATGATGAAGTTATCAATTCATTGGAGTGAAGCACACCCCGATTGCAGCGACTAACGCTGCGGTCGGGGTGTTTTCATGTCCACTATTATGAAGGAGGAATAGTCATGCATCCAAATCTGCTGCGATTCATTGAAAGCTTTGATCGCGAAGCTGCTCTAAGCGGCTCTTATCGCAATAAGCTGGATAAGTCATCGCTCGCTTTTCTCGAGTATGTATGGGGGCTCGCATTCGATTACAACTATGATGGTTTGCGCGCGGAGCATCCTTTTGTTGACCATAAAGGCGGACAACGATTTGCTGATTTTGTATTCATTAAAAATGGGATGCGACTAGTCATTGAAATCGATGGCTTCACAACTCATGCTCGAGATATTTCACCAGCAGAATTCAATGACCACCTTATTCGTCAAAATGATCTTGTGCTCTCAGGCTGGATTATTCTTCGTTTCTCAGCATGGCAAGTAAACAATCATTCTCAGCGTTGTATGTTCCAATTGAAGCAAGCAATCGGTCATTGGTGGTCAATCACTTATAGCGGCGATAGCTCAAAGCAAGCGAAGTTATGGGATATCCGCAAGCAGCTTCTTATTCAAATGGCAATGCGCCGTGATGGCAAGCTTAAGCCTAGTGAAGTCGCAAAAGAATTCCAGATTAGCAACCGCACAGCTATCGACTGGCTGCAACGTTATGAACAGGAAGGCGTGTTAAGAAGCCAACCAGCTAAACAGCGAACAACGGCCTATTTGCTCACAAGCTACAATGATGATTAAAGGGATTAAAAACAGCACTTTCATCCACAACTGTGGTCTGAATGTGTACAACTACTCTATATAAAATGCTAATTATAATTATGCACATTTTCACACTTCAAAATTAGAACTTATACCCCTGTGGATAAGTAAAAACAGGAGATATACACAGGTTTTTTATCGCCTAGCTTATTGTTAACACTATTATTTGTGCACAAGTGCAACCTTCGACATGATTCGTCATCATCAACATACCCACTCATACACATACCTGAATGAAATGTGCATAAGCAGGCTATTGTACATAATTCATTAAAATCACAGCGGTATAATGTGCATGGTTTAATGTAATATCGCAGCAGCTTGATCTGATGCGATCTGCATTGATTGTGCATTGATTATTGCAATATCGTTGCAGCAATTATGCGCTGTACTTTGATTCATATAATATCGTAGCAGCAATAGCAATGTACCTTGCTTCATGCAATATCACAGCAGCAATAGCAATGTACCTTGCTTCATGCAATATCACAGCAGCAATAGCAATGTACCTTGCTTCATGCAATATCACAGCAGCAAAACTCACTAACAGTGAGGCAATACTCACTCTCTGTTCGTACCTCTGTAGGGACAACAAAAAATAGTGAGTTAAATCTCAATCCCCATGAACCTAGGCTCATGGCGAGTGAGGTTTTCCTCACTATCTTATGGATAAGCAATTGCAACTCTCGCATGAATGAGCTTCCACTCACTATTTAGTGAGTTTACCTCGTATGCATCACTACATCACTGCTAACTATCCAAACCTTTTGAATTATATCATCCATCTGCTCGATTATCCACTAAAATGGTTGATATTCTTCTTACGAACCTAATTACATTAATTAGATTCTAATATTCAAATCACACTCTAATACCTTTATTACTCTCTAATACTCTAATTACATTCTAAATACTCTTCACACCAACTAAATTCTCAACTTACAATCTAATTACTCTTCTCGCGATCCAATGTGCTGAACTTCCATCCTTCAGTCACATTCTTCTAGAAGAATAAATGAACGAGCCAGTATGTCCCCATTGCCATAACTACCGTAATTGGAATCGTGATTACCCACGCGATACCAATTCGTCCTGCTACGCCCCATTTAACGGCCGAGAAGCGTTTTGCGCTGCCCACACCGAGAATTGATGAGGTAATAACATGAGTTGTACTAACCGGTAAGTGGAACATCGTTGCCGTCAAAATAACGAGTGCTGAGCCCATGTCTGCCGCAAAACCGTTGATCGGCTCGATTTTGAAAATTTTTGTACCCATTGTTTTGATGATTTTCCAACCGCCGACCGATGTACCCAGAGCCATCGCAGTTGCAGCCGATAGTTTAACCCATAATGGAACATCCATCGTCGTTTGAACACCAGAAGCAACAAGAGCGAATACGATAATACCCATCGCCTTCTGTGCATCATTCGTACCATGCGAGAAGGATTGGAAAGCAGCCGTAATAATTTGTGCAAAACGGAAGCCTTTATTGACTTGATGCGGACTTGATCTTGCAAAAATCCGTTTTAAAATCCACATAATAATGAAGCCGGCAGTAAATGCAATCACTGGCGAAAGCAGCAACGCATATACCATTTTTAACAATCCCTCGGAATTAATATTATCCACACCTGCACCGCCGATAACCGCACCAGCAAGTGATCCGATCAAAGCATGCGAGGACGAGGAAGGAATTCCGAACCACCATGTTATTAAATTCCATACGATAGCGGATATCAATGCCGCAATAACAATTTCTACACCATTTGAAAGAGCTGCCGGATTAGCGACACCCTTACCAATTGTAGCGGCGACACCGGTAAACATAACCGCTCCGAGAAAGTTCATTGTAGCTGCCATGATAATAGCAACTCGAGGCTTTAAAGCCCGCGTTGATACAGCAGTTGCAATGGCATTTGCCGTATCGTGGAATCCATTTATAAAGTCAAAAGACAGCGCTAGAATTACAACAACCCAGAGAACCATTAGATCCATTTTTTAAGACTCCTACCCTTTAGATTAGCTGTTACGCATAATGATCGATTCCAGCGTATTGGCAACATCTTCGCAGAAGTCGGTCGTTTCTTCTAGCATTTCATAAATTTCTTTGCGTTTCATTAGTTCAATCGGATCCTTCACATTAGCGAACAGATCTTTTATACATACACGGAGCAGATCATCTGCTTCGTTTTCTAACTTGTTAAGCTCGATATTATGCTCGCGAATAGCTAGCAGTTTTTTTTGCGTCAATAAGTAAATGGCTTTCTTAATTTCGCCAGCTGAACGAATAAGAATATCACCAAACTGTACGATGTGCGCGTCAATTTCACGAATGTTGTACATCTCAAAACGCGATGCGCAAGCCTCGATGCCGTCAAGAACGTCATCAAGCGAAGTCGTAAGCGCCATAATATCTTCACGCTCAATTGGAGTAATGAACGTTTTGTTCAGTTCCTTCAAGATCGTATGCGTGTACTTGTCGCATTTACTTTCGTATTCCTTCATGGTCTTTGCGAAAGCTGTAACATCTGATAAATCTGATAGACCTTTAGCAAAATACTCGACTGCTTCGACAATGGCATCAGCCATATCCTCAAACGTCTTAAAGAAAATATCCTTTTTCTTGAACATCGTAATCCCCTTTACCTGACTGGATGTTTAGGCGCACTGCTATGAGCCCACAATATCTTAACATAGTATAACTCCGAAGTGTTAAGAGAATGTAAAGGAATAAGAAAAAAATTTTTATATTTTCAAAAAAAAATTAAAAAAGACGCAATACTGTAACAGTATTGCGCTGTCTTTTTCTAAATATTCACATTCGCGTCACTCGATTTCCAGTAAATCTTCACATCCAGCTGCTTTTGACGTTAAAAAGTTATTCTTACTCCCATGTCACATGCTCTGCAAAGGTAGGTTTATTCGGTACGATATGAATGAAAGTTTTCCCAGGAACAAAAGGAAGCTCAACTCCGTTCTTCACGATTCGAATCATGCCGTCTGGCGCGCGAACCCACTCAGCCTCGATTGCTTTACCCTTCTGGAACAGAATGGCGGAGCCGCCCTCTGTTAAATCAACCGCAAGGCGTCCCTCATTGTCCAGCGTCTTATGATTCGCCCCAAGTACAACTAGGTTCTTTCCTGAGAGCTGCTCATCATTATTCATATCAATATGCGGTTTATCGTTAATTGATCGCTTGTACAAGTCGCTTGCAGCATCGTATATATATCCAACTTTATAATTTTTGAGTAAAAAAGATACCGATATGGAGGATGCCGGAACCCCTGCTTCCGTCGAGCCGTTCTCTTCAAAAGTATAAGGAGCTACGCTCTTATCCGAGCTATACTTTTTCTTCTCCGCGCCCGCACGAAGCTTCTCTAAATTGGAGTATAAATTATGCGGTGCTTTCCGCTCCTTGCTTCTCCAAAAGTAGCTTCCCGCATTCGATATTTCATCCAAATAAGGCTTGCCTTGTCTTTGCAAAATAGCATAGCCGTCATTGCTTGCGCCCGCATGAGCTAATACGGCGCCAAAGCTATCGCCAATATCAATTAAATAGGGACGAATACTGCGAACTGGGCCGATTGTATCCGTCAGAGCACTCGTACTTTGAAATATAGCAATTAGTCGCGTAATGCCGCCTTCGGCAAGCACTTCCCAGATAACGTCTGCATTCGTGAGCCCAGACTGAGGACGTGCTGCTGCAAAGTTATTGATCATAACTGCAATCGGTCTGGCATCTGCTGCCGATTCCAATTTTAAGCCCGTCAGCGGGGCATCGTAAGGAAGCGGTGTTGGTCCTATAGGTTCTACTATACTAGTAGGCTCCGTTGCGTCACCTGTTTCCTGAGGCCCTTCATTCCCGCTTCCACCCTTTCCACCGCATGCCGTTAATAAAAGGATAAGTGCTAATAACAATGAAACGGTCGAATTTCGTAATCTTTTATCCATAAGCAACCCTGCCTTTTCCCGCTATGAATAGCTTGTATTCGTTTCCAACTAACTTCCATTTAAACACAATTTATAACGGTTGTCTCGACAAAAAAGTTACTCCTTCCGTTTAAAAATACAATATTTGCACATATTATCTCTATCTTCCATTGGAATGAGGTTCCTCATGAGCAGAAAGAGCGGTTTGATTAGCATATGGCTGGCCTTTTCTATTCTATTATTAAGTGAAGGCTTAGTTTCTCATGTCATGTCCATTCCGCTTATCCTAGGTGTTGCAGGACGTGATTCTTGGTTGTCTGTTATTTTCATGGCTCCATTATTCATATTGTGGGTCATGCTTTTGTTCACAATATTAAAGCACATCCATGGACAGCGATTGCCGGATTGGATAGAACGTGAATTTGGCATCATCCCTGCTTGGATATTTCGTATATCCGCTGTCATTGTTCTATTTGCTACAGGGACGTCAACCATACAGGATACATCGGATTGGGCGGTCGTCACCTATATGCAGCAAACGCCTGTTTTCGTCATCCTCCTTGTTGCGGGAGTCGTATCGATGCTTAGTGCGATAGGCGGGCTCCGCTCGATCGCAATGACGTCAGGTGTATTGCTTCCATTCGTTCTCCTGCTTGGGTACTTCGTTATGCTTGCAAATACCAAATATAAAAACTATAGCTTGCTGCTCCCAGTTCTCGAAAATGGCTGGCATCCCGTCGTTGGCGGTATGGTATACGCTCTCGCAGGTCTTGTGGATTTGTGGATACTGTTGCTGTTCCAGCACCAGCTTCGAAGCAAGCTGCGCTGGTGGCATCTTTTGGTGTTCGGCGTATTTCTTGTCGCTATGCTGATAGGACCAACGATCGGCGCTATTACTGAATTTGGCCCTGTTGAAGCAGCCAAGCAGCGTCAAACCGCCTTTGAGCAATGGAAGATTGTCAACATCGGCAAAATGCTGCAGCATGTGGACTTTTTATCCATCTACCAATGGTTATGCGGATCTTTTGCTCGCATCGCCATCTCTCTCTACCTGATAACGGATTTATTGGATGTTAGGAAGCCGTTCAAGCGCGTAATTACTATTTTTATAATCATGACTTTGATGATTACCGTTTCCATGTTGCCCATACCGGATGATCTCATGTTTCATTATTATCTAAACGTTCATTTCCCAGCGCTTTTGATATATGTCGTATCCATTACCATTTTGCTTGTGATCGCCGTGTTGATCCGAAGAAAAGGAAAGGAGATAGCTGCAAATGAATCAACAAAATGATGAATCAAATGATAAGCCCCCTTACCTGGACGAGAGGACAATAGGGAATTGGTTTGTCTCCAGCAATGATGTCATCGTGAGCACGCAGTCATTCGGGCATCCGCCAGCTTCTGTACAAGCAATATTCGTCTATTGCAGTGGTATGACAGATTCGCTGACCATTAACGATGTATTGCTTCCGGAACTGCGCAAAGTGTATGAGCTCACCAAATTCATTAGAAGAGAGGAAATAGACCGTGCTGTTAATTTGCAGTGGCTTTCTCTAGACCGAGCAGGAACTACAATTACGCGTGAGATGGTCGCAACCTATGTGTTTGAAGGGCATTTCATATTCTGTCTGCCATCTCTACAGACGATTTGGACCATTGACATCGCAAGCTTCCCACACCGCACTCCAAGTGAATCATCGACTGAGGTATCTATCCTTGGACCCAAGGATGGTTTTATTGAACAAATTTCTATGAATATCACACTCATAAGAAAGCGTCTGCGCACTCCAGCACTAGCCTGCGAGTATTTTGTGATCGGCACCTATACCTCAACAAAAACTGCGCTGCTCTATATGGAGGATATTGCAGATCCCGAGACGATTAAGAATATTAAGCATCAGTTATCTTCCATTCATATTGAGAAGCTTATTTCCACTGGTCAACTGGAGGAGATGCTAGAACGCTATCCCTTTATGTTATTTCCATCAACCCACTATACCGGCCGTCCCGATTTTGCCGCAGAATGCTTACTAAATGGGCGCTTCGTCATACTTGTAGACGGTAATCCTACAGCCATTATCGCGCCTGTAAATATTTTTTTACTTATGAAATCACCCGAGGATACTTTTTTTCCACCGCTATCAGCAAATTTGGGACGGCTTCTACGTTTTGTTGGATTGCTGACAACCATATTTTTGCCGGGATTCTACATTGCACTTACCGCTTATCATACCGATCAGATCCCCTTTTCTCTGCTTGCAACGATTTCAAGGGGCAGACAAGGGTTGCCTATGGAGTCGGGAGTAGAAATGTTCTTCATCATTTGTCTGATGGAGCTGTTCCGAGAAGCAGGTGTTCGTTTGCCCAGCTCCATTGGACAGACTTTGACGGTTGTGGGTGGACTCATTATAGGTGATGCTGCCATTAGAGCAGGAATGATATCACCGCTTATGATCGTCGTAACTGCAATAACGATCGTATCAGGCTCTACTTTAGTTAACCAAGTACTCACTAGCACGACTATACTCCTTCGATTTGCTTCCTTTTTTATGGCTGCGATTCTCGGCATGTACGGCTTCATCATGTCGATCATTTTATTTATCATCTATTTAACTAGCATTGAATCTTTTGGAGTTCCTTACCTGGCGCCTGTATCACCTCTCAATTTAAAAGAAGTATTTGTTGCCTTATTCAAGGTTCCTTTCAAGTGGAATAAGCGGCGGCCAGACTATTTACATACAAAAAAACCTAAGAAGAAAGGAAATATAACTTGAACCATCTGGCACGAATGTCGTCAATAATGATGTCCTTAAGCTTATGTTTACTGCTCACTGGCTGTTGGAGTGCCCAAGAAATCCAGGGTCAAAGCTATTCGACGGCATTAGGTATCGATTATATAGATGGAAATTACAACGTTTATGTGCAAATGCTCGATTTCGCTAACATTGCCAAATCAGAGGCAGCCGGAAATGCCAGCTCGAAAGCATCTGTATGGGTAGGAAAAGGAAAGGGGAAAACACTCAACTTAGCTGTAACTGATCTTTATCGCACAGCACAGCAGTATATTTCTTGGGGCCATACTTCGGCTATCATTGTTTCGGAGAGAACGCTTCAAGCTACTGATTTCACATTTATGGATATGATCATTCGATATCCAGAAATCCGTTATAATGCATGGCTATATACGACTCGCGAACCTATGGACATTATTCTCTCAACAACGCCTTTTTTCAAATTATCACCTCTTGCATCCATTTTGCATGAACCTGAATCAAATTATCAGCAGTACTCCATTTTCCCACCTGTTCTCTTGTTTCAATTTATATCACACGTTAATGAACCATCCGCAAGCTCATACCTGCCCAGCCTCGCTATTAATGATAAGCAATGGAAGGAGAATGAAGTCAATAAGCCGACGCTTACTGTCGAAGGCGCTTTTTTTGAATACGATAAAAAATTAAAAGGCTTCCTTTCCAGAAAAAAAATGATTGGCTACCACTGGATGAACAATAGCTTAAAACGGGCTCCTTTAGTCATTGAAAAAGATGATACTATTTACGGCCAACTAAACATCCGACTTCCATCTATTAATATAAAACCTATTATTCACGGTTCAGAGGTTCGGTTTCACATTAATGCCAGATACACAGCCGACATGTACGAATATCACGTTCCGATTTCGAATAAGGAAATGGAAAATTTAGCAGAGAAGCTCATTAAGGAGCAGATCATCTACACGTATAAAGAAGGCTTGAAGATTGGAGCTGACGTGTACGAGTTTGGACATCGTCTTCGATTGAAGGATCCGAAGCTGTGGAAGAAGCTCACTAACAATGGCAAGGAGCTTGTTATAGATCCCAAATCAATTGATAGTATCTCAGTAAAAGTAATCATTGCTTACAACGGAAAGTTTAAACGGCATATGTAAAAGAACACAAAAGGACGAGTGCAGCTTTTTATAATAAAAAGCTTGCTCGCCCTCTTTTTTTTGAATGCTTATTAAATACTCCAGTTATGCCATTCCTCTTGCCGCTTATCCAGTCCATTCAGCCAATTCGTTGTAACACGAATGGCTTCTTCCTGATGAACCCGGCTGGAATAGGTATGATTCGCTTGAAAAATAATTTCCTTATCACATAAGCCCTCTTGACGGGTCCAGAACACCTTCTGGTAAAGGAAGCTGTAATCGACTGGGATAAGCTCATCACTCGTTCCATGTACAAGCAGTACCTCACCGCCAAATCTTGTAGCCGATTGAAAAGGCTGATGCTGCAGAAGTGAATCAAAGAATACCGGTTGAAGCGTGTATCCCTGATAATCTGAATTCCCCGTAGTAACAGCTTCATCATAGCTGTTGCGACCTACTATTCGAACGATATCGTTAAATGGATAAGCTACCGGAGACCAGAGTACAAGCCGTTTCACTCTCTTGTCCTTAACTGCAGTCATGATCGAGACTGCTCCACCAAGACTATGTCCAAGCAGCACGATTCTGCGCGGATCTACACATTCCATGCTCGCTAAATAATTTATCGCACTTCTCGTCTGGTCAACCATAGAATCGAAGCCAAGTGCGCCGTAGTCGCCCCCGCTTTCTCCGCAGCCGCCATAATCAAAGCGAAGCACATATGAGCCTTGTGCCGCCAATGCACGTGCTGTTTTCACAAATAAACGATCCACGCCTACACGAGACCCTATAAAACCATGGCATATGATAATAGCTTGTTTTTTTTCTAAGTCATTCTTATTATCATCCGAAGGATAGTGCAGCGTTGCCGCAAGCTCAAGTCCGTCATGTCGCAGAGTCAAGTGCTTCTCCATCTATAAAACCTCCTGAAACTTATATATAATAAATCCTACCTGTATACTATGAATTGATGTTGGATTTATAATATCATTCCAGAACTCTACCTGTCAATCCTAATCGCAATCAAAGATTCTTTCCTATGCCGCAAAAGATTATGATCAATATTTAAAATTGTTTTTGGGAAATACTATGTCCATAGAAAATTTGAGGGGGTACTTGAACATGCCGTTATGGATTCAATGGCTGCAAAATCACTGGCTTCCTTCCCTGATTATCATGGGGGTTGTCATAGCGGTTATTTTTGTTATTGCCGATCGTAAGCTGCTGTTTTATAAAGAATGACGACCAAATGCCGCTTAAGCTTATGCTTCATGCATAAGCGGCACTCGAATCGTCACGACTGTTCCGGCTCCGCGTTCACTGTCAACCAATAGCTGACCCCCGTGGAGCTCTATTATTTCCTTGCAAATAGCTAGTCCAAGTCCTGAACCGCCCTGAGCCTTATTTGCCTTATAAAATTTTTCCGTTACATGCAGCAAATCCTCTGCATCGATACCACAGCCTGTATCGGAGACGGTAAGCATAGCGCAATCTTGCTCTGTAGCCGTTGCAACGCGTATCGTACCGCCCGCCGGTGTAAACTTAAATGCGTTGTCGATGAGATTAATAATAACCTGCTTCAGGCGATTCGCATCCCCTTGTACGACAATAGGGCTTTTGCCATAGCTGGCTAGCAGCCTGACACGAGTCTGCGACTCACGAACAGCCAGCTGATTCACTGTTTCCTTAACAGGACCATTAAAGTCGAGCACCTCGGTGTGAAGCTCCATCGTTCGCGCTGATAACTTCGAAAAGTCCAACAGATCCTCAACAAGCCCCGATAACCGCTCTGTCTCCTTGCTAATTATCGATAAGCCAAGCTTAACCTCTTCATCATCCTCCGAGGGCTCGCTTTCCTTTAACGTTTCACTCCAGCCCTTGATCGATGTGAGCGGCGTACGCAGCTCATGTGAGATCGATGAAATGAAATCATCCTTCAGCTTCTCTCGCTTGCTCAGCTCGATAACCATTGTGTTAAAGGTTTCTGCCAGCTGACCGATCTCATCATCGTTGCGGCGCATTGCACGCCTTGTCCAATCCCCTTCAGCCATATAACGAGCCGCGCGGGTAAGCTCTCGAATAGGCTTCACGATACGCTGAGCCAAAAACAGACTTAACCCTAGAAACAATAGGACAACACCGATCCCAACAGCCACAGTCATACGGATGAGCTGGCTAATCATCGCGTCCACTTGCTTCAAGGAAGCAGAATAACGCAGCATTGATACCACTTTCGTTTCATTCCACAGCGGAATAGTAACGGATATAACCCGTTCACCGTAATAGGGATCAACCCCGCGCCAGCTGCCCGTATTGCCGGCAATTGCCGCTTTTACGTCGCCGGTATGATATAAAATATCAGGAGCAAAACCATCTGAATCAATACGAATTTGACCTTTGCTGTCTAGAAGCTGTAGACGGGCATCTCCTTCGACCATGTATTGCAAGATATAATCTGCCTGATCCTGTACGGTAAGCGACGACAATGAACGACTATGCAGCGTAATGGCTGATTCAGCCCTTTGCTTAACTGAGCTATGCGCACTGCCATAATAGTAGTTCCACATTAGAGTCGTGAATACGACGCCCAGCACGCTTACAACAAGTACGATGAGCAGCAAATAGCTTAACACCATTCTCGTTTGCACGCTCTTCATTCTTCTGCGCCCCGCTTCCAGCGATAGCCGTAACCCCAAACCGTTTCAATAAAAGAAGGCTCAGAGGGATTTTTCTCGATCTTTTGACGAATTCTTCTAATATTCACATCAACGACCTTCAAATCACCTACATAATAACGGCCCCAGACCTCAGTCAAAATATGATCCCGACTGACACTCTCTCCGACCCGCTCCATCATTAGTCTAACGAGCGTCCATTCCGTTGGGGTCAAAATAATCTCTCTGTCATCTTTCCAGAGCTTGCGTTCAGCAATAGAAAGCCGAAACGGTGCTACGATTAGCTCCTGTTGAGCTGCGGCTCTCGTCGCCGCAACCTGGACAGCTTGCACGTAAAGCTGAGATATAACATCCTCAGCTTCTGTTTCTTCCGTCTTGCGCGGCACTGCTTCCAAGCTCGTGCCGGACTCTTGTTCTGCCAAGCCAAGAATAGGCTTCATTCGCCGATGAAGTGATTTGATTCGTGCAATAAGCTCACCTGGACTGAAAGGCTTTTGTACGTAATCATCCGCCCCAAGCTCAAGACCATGAATTTTATCCTCTTCTTGAGATTTAGCGGTCAGCATGATGATTCCCATACGAGGATATCGCTCACGCAGCTGCTCACATACCTCGAACCCGCTAATAGTCGGAAGCATAACATCAAGCAATGCTATATCGAAAGGTCCCTGCGTTTCGGCAAATTCAAGTGCAGCCTCACCGTTCTCCGCTTCAATGACCTCCATATCATTTCGTTTCAGATTAATGCGGACGAATCCGCGGATGGACTCCTCATCCTCTAATAATAAAATCCTCATCGGTCACCACCCGCTCTTCTCTTAATCATTACTTATTGCTATCGATGAAGAAAATTCCGCTTCAGCTGCGAGCATTTCTCTGAACGCTTTCCGATCCGATTCAGACAAATTTGCAGGCGCGTCCTGCACGAAAGAGGTTACATATACGTTTCCGCTATCCGTAAAAATCTCCCTATAGGGGCGAGATTCTTGCTTCCATTTCTCCTCCACGCTTCCCCACTGCTTTTGTGGAACGCCGTATAAGGTGGCCAGTTCGGATGTAACCTTTGTTTCCTCGTTCCAATAATCAATGGCGACAACAGCATAAGGTTCTTTGTCCGTATTATGCAGTGTAAATCGACCCAACCATTGATCAGGGAAACTTAACTGTATGCCATAGCGGTAATCGGCAAATGATTCCGTTATCTTGTTGAATCCATTTCGACCATCCCATTGCACCCATTCAGTCAGCCACTTCGACGAGGCATAGTCTACATTTTCATTACCGGGAGCTTCCTTGGTCCATTGCAGCTCATAAATGCCATCGCTATTAATGTCTTCGCTATAGGTTGACTTGCCGATAATACCCTCAATGCCCTGAGGCTCATTAGGAAAAACAAGCCGTGGCTTGCCTCTCTCCCATACATACATAGCTGTATAAGAGGAGTGAGCGCCGACAGATGCTTCCAAAATAATGCCCTTATACTGTTCTGAAATGCGGCCAATCAGCACGCGATCATAGCCGTTCACTTCATTATTAATAGGTTCTCCATAAATCTCTTTTAGTGAACTGTTTTTCCATTTATATACCGTCATCTGTACATCAGACAATGCGATCTCCTGATTCGATATTGATTCTGATACAACAACTAGCTCTGATCTGCCGTCATCGTCCAAGTCACCTGTTTCAGCATAAGTGTAGGGCAATGATTCGATCGGCTGAATCATAAGCTTGCCGGAGTCATTGCGGATAGGCTTTGACTGAAACGAATAGATTTCCAGCAAGTTTGGACTATCATAACCGCCAATCCAACCGATTACCAGCTCTACTTGACCATCCTTATCGAGATCCTCTAATTTCAGCCATTCAATTTGACGAGCAAGCGGTTGCTGGATGAGTACCCACTGCTTCCAGGCTGTTCCCGTATATTTGAATACCATTATCTCAGGTGTGCTGTATTCATTATAATAAGAAACGATGGCTTCATTCATGCCGTCTCCATCTAAATCTATCAGTCGGATCGCTTCCATATGCTCTTCTCGCAGCGGCAAAGTAAGTTTGCTGTAGGCGGGCAGCGATTTTTCTATTGCTTGCACAATAGCCTGCTTTTCAGGTGCAATAGCTGGCTTCTGCAGTAAATCTGCAGGAGCGGCTGTATAGCGACAGCCCGTTGCCAATAGCAGAAAGGTTAGGGCAGCACTGAGCATAATTCCCCAGCGGACCCTCCCACCACGCCCGCCATTGGCATTCGTATTTCCTGCGTTATCCAACTTTACAGCCTCCTCGTGCCTCTACCAATCATATCCTAATTCATCAATTGTAACTAATTTATAACCCATATCCTCTAGCTCATTAATGATACCTGGCAGTGCTTTAACTGTATTCTGAATATGCTTATTGCCAAAAGAATGCATGAGTATAACTGCGCCTGGCTTCGCTTTTTTCTTAATCATGCTTAGCATATCAGCGGAAGAAGTGCCCGCCCAGTCCCGTGTATCTACATTCCATGAAATCATTTCGCGATTATTGTCCTTCATGACTTCTTTTACAGTATCATTTACCGCACCATAAGGAGCTCGGAACAATGTTGGAGTATAACCGATTGCCTCCTTGATTGCTTTATCCGTTGTAATCATTTCATCCATTATTGTCTCTTTGGTTTGCTTAGATAGATCTTTATGATTATAAGTATGATTGCCTATGGCATGACCTTCATCGTCTATGCGTTTAAGTACGTCAGGATATTTGCTTGCTTGCAGTCCTACTACAAAAAAGGTCGCCTTAACATCCTTTTCTTTCAGGATATCCAAAATTGCTGTTGTATAACGTTTATCTGGTCCATCATCAAATGTTAGTGCAATGCATTTTTCACATTTATCTAATTCTGATTTATCCGGCTTAACCGGTTTTTCCGCAGTGGATGAATCTGGCGTCTCTGTTGGAGGAATACTTGGCTTAGGTGATGGGTTCTCATTTGTTGAATCATTAGGCTTTTTGTCAGGATTTCCATTACTGGCATCCGTTCCGGGCTTCGATCCCGTATTTCCAACGACAATGACTTCGCCGGAATCATCTGTTCCTGCTTCTGTTTGTGGACCCTTTTCACTTGTGCTTCCATTCACGATTGGCTTATCCCCTATCGAAATGAGCGTTGATAGGTTGATTGGCTTATCAATTGCACAACCGCCAATCCATATCATTACCACTGCCAAAATGAATACGACCAATAATCTACGACGACGCTTTTTACCTTTTTCCATTCTGCTCACCTTCTATTCCCTGCTGATACTTCAATCTTAATAGAATAACAGTTTAAGAGAGTTACAAAATAGTAACACCTTTCGAGAGATTTTGACACCATTAGCGTAAAAAAAAACGGCCAGTCCACTTCGCTCTTTACTAGAGCATAGAAAGTAGACTGACCGTTTTGTACCTATAAACGTTTATTATTTTTATACGAGAGCTTTAGCAGCGATATCTGTCCGGCTTTGTTTGCCTTCAAAATCGATAAGGCCAACTGCTTCATAAGCACGAGCACGTGCTTCAGCAATATCACGGCCTCGACCGACGACTCCTAGCACACGACCGCCATTCGTAACAAACTGTCCATCCTTCTGTGCCGTGCCCGCGTGGAAGACAAGCGCGCCTTGCGCTTCTGCTTCTGCTAGACCTGTAATGACGCGGCCCTTCGGATAAGAGGCTGGATAGCCTTCTGATGCTACTACAACGCAAACGGCTGCTTCATCGCTCCACTGAATATCGAGCTGATCCAACGTGCCATTCATTGATGCCAACACGATGTCGAGTAAATCAGTTTGCAAGCGCGGCAGAACAACCTGTGTTTCAGGATCACCCATGCGCGCATTGAATTCGATCGTCTTCGGACCATCCTTCGTAATCATCAAGCCTGCGAACAGAACACCGCGGAACGGACGTCCCTCGCTAACCATTGCTTTAGCAGTAGGTATGATAATATTCGCAATAGAATCCTCTACAATAGCTGGATCGATGTGAGGAAGCGGTGTATATGTGCCCATTCCTCCTGTATTCGGTCCTTTGTCGCCATCGAAGATCGGCTTATGATCCTGTGCCGGAACCATCGCCCTAACCGTTTCGCCATCAACGAATGCAAGTATCGACATTTCTTGACCGACAAGACATTCTTCAATAACGATTTGGCTGCCCGCATTGCCGAATACTTTATTGACCATCATATCCTGCAAAGCTTGCTCTGCTTCTTCTAGAGTAGCTGCAACGGTTACTCCCTTGCCAGCTGCCAGTCCGTCCGCTTTGATAACAATTGGAGCGGTTTGCTGGTGCAAATAAGCAGAAGCTGCTTCGTAATCTGTAAATGTCTCGTATTTCGCAGTCGGAATTTCATATTTCTTCAGCAAATTTTTCATAAAGATTTTGCTGCCCTCGATTTCCGCTGCGTTTTTCCGTGGTCCGTATGCCTTGATGCCATGCGCTTCGAACGCATCGACAATACCATCAGCAAGCGGATCATCAGGTCCTACAAATACGAGATCAATCAATGCTTCCTTGGCAAAAGCAATCAGCTCATCGAATTGTCCTACTGCAATCGGTACGCACTGTGCAAGCTGCGCGATTCCCGCATTACCCGGTGCACAATAAATCTCCTTAACCTTCTCGCTCTTCTTTAGCGCCCAGACGATCGCATGCTCTCGTCCGCCGCCACCTACGACCAAAATCCGCATAGATGTACCTCCTTAATGTTTGAAATGACGAACGCTTGTGAATACCATTGCGATGTTGTTCGCATTCGCAGCAGCGATTGATTCTTCGTCTTTGATCGAACCGCCTGGTTGAATAATAGCGGTAATACCCGCTTTCGCAGCAAGCTCTACTGTATCGCCCATTGGGAAAAATGCATCCGATGCAAGTGCAGAACCCTGTGCAGCTTCACCAGCTTGCTCAATTGCAATACGAGCCGCGCCTACACGGTTCATTTGACCAGCGCCAACGCCAATGGTCATATCATCTTTTGCTAGTAGAATCGCATTGGACTTCACATGTTTAACAACCTTCCAACCGAATAGAAGCTGTTTCAGCTCTTCAGCAGTCGGTTTGCGGTCTGTTACAAATTGAAGGTCCGCTTCTGTTACACTGTGTACATCGCTCTCTTGTACAAGCATGCCGCCGTCAACAGAAGTCACTAGCCATTCTGGTTTACGCTCGCCAGCAGCCGAAAGCTCACCTAGCTTCATCAAACGGATGTTTTTCTTCTTCGTTAGAATCTCAAGCGCTTCCGGTGTAAAGTCAGGAGCAATGATGATTTCAAGGAAGATACCGCCAAGCAGTTCAGCTGTATCTGCACCGATTGTACGGTTTGCTGCAACGATACCGCCGAAAATGGAAGTTGGATCTGCAGCGTATGCTTTTTGGTAGGCTTCATGAATCGTTGCGCCGATACCTACGCCGCAAGGGTTCATATGCTTAACTGCTACAACTGCTGGCTCATCGAATTCTTTAAGAATCGCAAGTGCAGCATTCGCGTCACTGATATTGTTATAGGAAAGCTCTTTGCCATGCAGCTGTTCAGCCGTTGTTACATTGCCGGATGCCGCAAGCGGTTTGCTGTAGAAAGCTGCCTTCTGATGCGGATTTTCTCCGTAACGAAGATCTTGAACCTTCTCATAAGTAACGGTGTAAGTCTCAGGAAGAGGCTCGCCCATTTGCTTAGAGAGGTAATCAGAGATCAAGGAATCATATGCCGCAGTATGACGGAATACTTTAGCTGCGAGACGTTTACGTGTTTCCAGTGTTGTATCGCCTTGCGCTTTCACTTCTTCAAGAATTGTGCCGTAGTCGCCAGCGTCAACCACCACAGTAACGAATGCATGGTTTTTAGCAGCAGAACGAAGCATTGTAGGTCCACCGATATCGATGTTTTCGATTGCGTCCTCATAGGACACATCTGGCTTTGCAATTGTTTCTTTAAATGGGTATAGGTTAACGATAACGAGGTCGATGTAATCAAGGCCAAGCTCTTTCATCGCTTTTTGGTGCTCTTCATCGTCACGAACAGCAAGCAGACCGCTATGAACGGCTGGGTGAAGTGTCTTAACACGACCGTCCAAAATTTCTGGGAAGCCTGTCACATCAGAAATACCGATAACCGGAACGCCTTCCTTTTGCAGCAGGTTAAACGTACCGCCAGTCGAAATGATTTGCACACCTTGGTTTGCTAGTTCTCTGGAAAACTCCACGATTCCCGACTTGTCGGAAACACTAATTAATGCTCTGCGAATAGCCATGTTAATACCCTCCTCATCTAATTGACCAAACCCTTACTATATAAAGAGAAGCATGCTTCCCTTATTCACTTCATCATGTGCCATGTATTCAACTAACCGCCGTTTGAGCTTATTTTCGCCGCACGCGGGGACAATAGAGCTAGTTTCTAGCTCTATTTGGCCAAAAGTAACCCGAGTTTGATGATTAGAGCTAAATTTTAGCTCTATTCCTTCAGATAACCGCCGTTTGAGCTCATTTTCGCCGCAACGCTGGCAAATAAAGCTAGTTTCTAGCTCTATTTGGCCAAAAGTAACCCAAGTTTGATGATTAGAGCTAATTTCTAGCTCTATTCCTTCAACCAACCACCGTTTTAGCTCATTTTCTCGAATTAGATACTCGTCACTGTGACACGGCGGCCTTCCAGTGAAACGCGGCCTTCCGCGATTTGCTGAATGACTGCTGGGAGCAGAGCTTGCTCGGCCGCGTGAATACGCTCAGCGAGTGAGTCTTCGGTATCCTCGTCCAATACTGCTACTGCCGTCTGAGCGATAATGGGTCCGCTGTCCATGCCGCCATCCACATAATGAACAGTGACACCAGTCAGCTTAACACCATACTCCAGCGCTTGACCGATTCCGTTTACGCCAGGGAAAGACGGCAGCAACGCAGGATGAATATTAATCATTCTGCCATAAAATGGTTCGACGACTACGGAAGTAATAATACGCATATAGCCAGCAAGCACAATGAGCTCAACACCGCGTCGTTCAAGCTCAGCAATAATTTCCGTCTCATACGCTTCTCTGGACGGGTAATTCTTCGGTGTGAACAGGAACGTGTCCACACCAGCCTTCCTTGCGCGCTCTACAACTGGAGCAGCAGGCTTGTCACAAACAAGAAGCTCGATAGTTACATCGAGCTTCCCCTCCTGCACCGCATCTATAATCGCTTGGAAATTAGTACCCTGTCCCGAAGCGAATACAGCGATGCGAAGTGCACCCATTATACAGTCGCTCCAGTAAACGTAACGATGCGGCTTCCTTCCGTAACCGTTCCGATACGGTAAGCCTGTTCGCCAAGCTCATTTGCAATGCGAAGCGCATCGCCAGCTTGATCGGCAGGAACAACAACGACCAAACCAATACCCATATTAAATGTCGTGAACATATCACGATTCGTAATTTCACCTTTGTTTTGCATCAAATCGAAGATAGGAAGAATCGGCCATGAGCCATATTCCACATCCACATTAACGCCGTCAGGAAGCACCCGCGGGATATTCTCGATAAAGCCGCCGCCTGTAATATGTGCCATGCCTTTCACTTCTACTTGCTCAATCAGCTTAAGTGCCGATTTCACGTAGATGCGTGTAGGCTCAATAAGCACATCGCCAAGTTTAGCGCCGCCAAGCTCTTCTAACTCTTGATCAAGCTTGTAGCCAGCATCCTCAAGCAACAAACGGCGAACAAGTGAGAAGCCGTTGCTGTGAATACCGCTGGAAGCGAAGCCGATTACTGCATCGCCTGGTGCAATAGTGGAGCCGTCGATCATTTTCTTTTTGTCCACGATACCTACAGTAAAGCCTGCGATATCATATTCTCCGCCCTGGTACATACCTGGCATCTCAGCTGTTTCGCCGCCAATCAAGGAACAGCCAGCTTGCAAGCAGCCTTCCGAAATCCCTTTGACGATTGCTTCAATCTTCTCGGGAACGACTTTATCACATGCCAAGTAATCAAGGAAAAATAGCGGCTCCGCGCCTTGTACGATAATATCGTTCACGCACATAGCAACGGCATCAATGCCGATGGTGTCATGCTTATCCATTGCAAAAGCAAGCTTCAACTTTGTACCAACGCCATCCGTTCCAGACACGAGCACAGGCTCATCATACTTGTCCTTGTTCAAGCTGAACAGACCGCCGAAGCCGCCAAGCTCTGCCAGCACCTCTGGGCGGTAAGTCCGCTTTACGTGCTTCTTCATCCGTTCAACCGCTTCGTTGCCCGCCGCTATATCGACGCCTGCTTTTTTGTACGCTTCTGACACTATCGGTCAACTCCTTCACTTATTTCGCTTCTGATGCTCTATTTAAATGACTATTAACAGCTGCAGCTTTTATCCGATTCTTCATTGACCGGAGTAGGATAATCGTTATCGAAGCAAGCTAGACACATGCCGCGATTATACGCTCCATCATTACCGCCAACTGACTCAACAAAACCTTCATTGCTTATAAAAGATAATGAATCTGCGTTGATTTGCTTCCGAATTTCTTCAACTGTCCGAGAAGAAGCGATAAGCTCCTTGCGGTCAGGCGTATCAATTCCATAGTAGCAAGGGTTTTTAAAAGGAGGCGATGTAATTCTCACATGAACCTCGGTTGCTCCAGCCTCACGAAGGAGGTTAACAATCCGAAGTGATGTGGTGCCGCGTACGATGGAATCATCGATCATGACTACCCGCTTGCCTTCCACAACTTTCCGAACAGCGGACAGCTTCATTTTCACACCTTTCTCGCGAAGCTCTTGAGAAGGCTGAATGAAGGTACGGCCTGTATACTTGTTTTTTATTAAGCCAAGCTCATAAGGAATGCCCGTTTGCTCCGCATAACCGATAGCCGCTGAAATACTGGAATCCGGAACACCTGTTACGATATCCGCATCTACGAAAGATTCCTGTGCCAGCTGGCGACCCATCCGTTTGCGCGCCATATGAATGTTAATACCATTGATATCACTATCCGGTCTTGCAAAATAAATATATTCCATCGCGCAAGTCGCACGCCTTACAACCTCTGCATAACGATCCTCACGCATGCCGTCAGCATCCAAAATAAGCAATTCTCCCGGCTGAACATCACGCTCATAAACAGCACCGATCGTTTCAAAAGCACAGGATTCGGATGAGAACACATAGCCATCGCCAATTCGGCCCATTACGAGCGGGCGCAAGGCATGCGGATCAGCTGCAACAAGCAGCTTATCATTGGTCATAATAAGGAAAGCGAATCCACCGATAAGACGCTGTAATGCTTCCTTCGCAGCTGTCTCGAAATCTTTAGGCGAACGTGCGATAAGATGCGCGATAACTTCTGTATCGCTTGACGTTTGAAAAATCGAGCCCTGCATTTCCAGTTCACGACGAATTTCCGGCGCATTGACAATGTTGCCGTTAGTCGCAACTGCAAGGTCGCCATCACGATAGCGGAAGATAAGCGGTTGAGCGTTAGCGAGCTTGCTCTCACCAGCAGTTGAATAACGAACATGCCCGATGGAACGATCACCCTTAAGCAAATCAAGCTTATCCTTGTCAAAAACCTCTTTAACAAGACCCATTCCACGATGGTACGCAAATTTGTTACCGTTTTTTGTATCTACCGTACAAATACCTGCGCTTTCTTCACCGCGATGCTGAAGCGCATGAAGCCCATAATAGGAGAGATTGGACGCTTCGGGGAGATTAAAAACCCCGAATACGCCACACTCTTCACGTAATTTATCAAATATATCGTCACGGCCAATGCCTTCGTTATAGTGGTCTCCCGTCCATAACAATGGCTCCTGTCTTATTTTTTCATTAGACATGGAATCGCATCCTTCCAGACCTTCTCCAGTTGTTTTACCGGCGCTTGAATGCCGGCTTTTCCATTGACGCTAATGGTCAGGCTGCTGCCTTGAACAGTACCGATTGCAGCATGAACGACTCCTTGCTCTGTAAGCCACGCTTGCAAAGCTGCCGCTTGCTCAAGCTTAGCTGAGAGCAAGATACGGGATTGTGATTCGCTGAACAACAAGTGATCGGGACGAAGCTCAGTAGTTAGTGCTACTTCCGCTCCGAGATTTCCGCTGATACATGATTCTGCAACAGCTACTGCGATTCCGCCTTCGGATAAGTCATGAGCTGATGCTACAAGACCCTTTTGAATAGCGCCCAATACGGTGTTGATGACTTTCTTCTCTGTAGCCAGATCAATCTCTGGAGGACGGCCTGATGGCGCTCCTTGCAACACGTATTGCAATTCACTTCCGCCTAGCTCCGCTTTCGTCTCGCCTACGAGAATAATAACGTCGCCTTCTGCTTTAAAGCCTTGAGTCGTGATGTGATCAATATCGTGGACAAGTCCAACCATACCGATAACTGGCGTAGGGTAAATCGCACCCTTCGCATTCTCATTGTACAAGCTTACGTTACCGCCGATAACTGGTGTATCTAGAACAACACAAGCCTCGGACATACCGTCAGCCGAACGCTCAAGCTGCCAGAATACTTCTGGTTTCTCCGGATTACCGAAGTTCAAGTTATCTGTTACTGCAAGCGGCTCTGCTCCAGAACAAACAATGTTGCGCGCTGCTTCTGCAACCGAAATACGTCCGCCTACTTCAGGATCTAGATAAACATAACGTCCGTTACAGTCCGTAGTCATCGCAAGCGCCTTGCGTGTGCCGCGAATCGTTACAACTGCTGCATCTGAGCCCGGTTGAACGGCTGTCGATGTCCGAACCATGTAATCATATTGGTTATAAACCCATTCTTTGCTGGCAACAGTTGGGGAAGCCAACACTTTCTCCAAAGCACCAGTCAAATCCGTAATTTCTGCAAAAGCATTTGTGTCGATTGCTGCATTTTCGCTATAGTAAGCAGGCTCTTTCGATGGCTTGTCGTATACTGGGCACTCATCAACAAGTGCTTTAACCGGCATATCAGCAACCTCTTGGCCTTGGTGGAACAAGCGCAGACGTCCGTCGTCTGTTACTTTACCAACTTTGGCGCAAATGATGCCCCAACGATCAAAAATTTCCTTCGCTTGCGCTTCATGCTGAGGCTCAACGACAAAGAGCATACGCTCTTGCGACTCGGAAAGCATCATTTCATAAGGCGTCATGCCTGTTTCGCGCTGCGGCACTTCATCGAGGTACAGCTCAAGGCCGTTGCCTGCTTTGGATGCCATTTCCGCGCTGGAGCAAGTGAGGCCAGCTGCTCCCATATCTTGAATACCGAGCACGATGCCGGAATCGATAAGCTCAAGAGTTGCTTCCATAACAAGCTTCTCCATGAACGGATCGCCGACTTGTACCGCAGTACGTTTCTCTTCGGATTCTTCAGACAGCTCAACGGAAGCAAAAGTAGCACCGTGAATACCATCACGTCCAGTAGCAGGACCCACATAGAATACCGGGTTGCCTACCCCTTTTGCCACACCGCGCTGAATTTTATCATGATCAATTAGACCTACGCACATGGCGTTAACGAGCGGGTTGCCCTCATAGCTCTCATCGAACATCACTTCGCCCGCAACCGTAGGAATACCGATACAGTTACCATAGCCCGCGATTCCGCTAACTACGTTCTCAAACAAGTATTTAACGCGTTCATTCTCAAGACGGCCAAAACGCAAGCTGTTTAGCAAAGCGATTGGACGAGCGCCCATGGAGAAAATATCGCGGATAATGCCGCCCACGCCAGTTGCAGCGCCTTGGTATGGCTCAACTGCAGATGGATGGTTATGTGATTCGATTTTGAATACAACCGCTTGGTTGTCTCCGATGTCAACAATACCAGCACCTTCGCCTGGTCCCATAAGAACGCGAGGTCCAGTGATCGGGAACTTTTTCAAAATAGGCTTGGAGTTTTTGTAAGAGCAGTGCTCCGACCACATAACGCTGAATACGCCGATCTCCGTGTAGTTAGGCTTACGTCCGAGAAAGCCGCAAATGAGATCAAACTCGTAATCAGAAACGCCAAATTGGGTATAAATCTTTTGCTCGGCAATTTGCTCCGCCGTCGGTTCCTTAGCTGTTAACTGCTGCGCCATGTTGTTCCCTCCATGCATTCAAAATCGATGTAAACATCCGTTTGCCGTCTTCCGAGCCAAGCAATTGATCAATCGCACGCTCTGGATGAGGCATCATTCCTACTACGTTACCTGCTTTGTTGCTAACTCCCGCAATGTTCTCTACAGAACCATTCGGATTTGTGTCGCCCGCATAGCGGAAAATGATCTGGTCATTCGCTTTGAGCTCAGCCAGTGTCGCATCATCGCAGAAGTAATTGCCTTCGCCATGCGCGATCGGTATATTAATAATTTCGCCTTGCGAATATTGGTTTGTAAAAGCAGTCTTGCTGTTCACTACCTCAAGCGGCGCTTGGTGGCAGCGGAACTTCAAACCGTTGTTGCGAATTAGCGCACCTGGCAGGAGGCCAGCTTCCGTCAAAATTTGAAACCCGTTGCAAATGCCTAGGATATACTTACCAGCTTCAGCAGCTTTCTTCACTTCGTTCATAACAGAAGCAAATTGAGCAATAGCGCCGCAGCGCAAGTAATCACCGTAAGAAAAACCGCCTGGAACTAGAATCGCGTCATACGCGGATAGATCCGTAGCTGTATGCCATACATAGTCAACCGATTGGCCGATGGTGTCTTCCACTGCTTTGTAGCAATCGATATCGCAGTTGGAGCCAGGAAATACGAGTACCGCAAACTTCATCGTCTTATCCCTCCAGCTCAAAACGGTAATCTTCTACAACCGTGTTCGCAAATAACTTCTCACACATAGCTTTAACGCGAATTTCCGCTTCTGCGCGGTCAGTCGTATCAAGCTCAAGCTCCAAATATTTGCCGATGCGCACTTTGCCGACTTCGGAGAAGCCAAGCGTGTGAAGCGCTCCTTGCACAGCTGTACCTTGTGGATCCAAAACATTTTGCTTGATAGTGACGTAGACGGTTGCCTTCATAATAGCCTCCTGAAAATGTTGTTTTTTTTGCTGTGGGAGTATGCGGAATGTGATGGTCGCGCGGGCGCGGGGGTTATTGCCTACGTCGCTTTCGAAGCCGGGAAATTCTGATTACACGCTATGCGGTAATTTCCCGGTCCTCAAGAAGCGATCGCTGTCGCTCTACGGCAACAACTCCCCGCTTTCCGCGCTCTCACATTCCCATAAAACCCACTTGCAAGTATGGTCGGTGAAGCCTCTTTTTGGTGGCCGCGCTTTCGCTGGCCACCTATGCTGCCAGCCGCTAACGCGACTGTTTTTTTTGCTCATACACTAGCAAAAAGGAAAAGTCATTAACAAACAATCCTATAGTTCAACGCCTGTTAAACGGCGGTAGATGTCGCGGTAGCGGGCCGTTGTTTCGGCTACTACTGATTCTGGCAATGGTGCTGGTTTGCTATCGCGGTCCCAGTCAGAGCCTAGCAGATAGGTGCGAACTGGTTCTTTGTCCATGCTGTCGATTTCAATGTCTAGCGCATAGTTGCCTTCTGCCCAGAAACGTGATGAATCGGGTGTGAAGATTTCATCAATAAGAATGACTTTGCCGTCGATAAGTCCAAATTCGAATTTGCAATCGGCAAGAATGATGCCATGCTTCGCGCAATACTCATGCGCGAACTCATATAGCTTGATACTACGGTCGCGAAGCTCTTCAGCAAGCTCTGCGCCGACCATTTCAGCCATTTTCTCAAAAGGGATGTCCTCGTCGTGACCAACATCATTTTTGGCAGCCGGTGTGAAGATTGGAGCGGGAAAACGTTCGTTTTTGTGCATGCCTTCCGGCAGCGCAATGCCGTTAATCGCTGATGTTTGCTGGTATTGCCGCCATCCACCGCCCGTGATATAACCCCGAACGACGCACTCGATATCAATACGTTCTGCTTTGCGAGTAACCATGATACGATTTTTGAGCAATTCCGGCTCCGTTACGATATCACCAAGCTTCTCTACATCGGTATGCACGACATGATTGACTTGAATACCTTCCGTTTGCTGGAACCAATACGCTGACAAGCGATTAAGCACATTGCCCTTATCTGGTACAGCGGGATCGAGCACGTAGTCGAACGCTGAGATTCGGTCCGTTACGACAATTAGGAAATGCTCGCCAAGATCATAGAGCTCACGAACCTTACCTTTGTAGATAAGCGGAGCCTTGATATAATCGACCGCAGTCGATAGAGCTTGCGGTTGTGCAGTCATGCGACTAGCCTCCTATTCATTCAATCCCAAGCGTGTGAAAATCGTATCAACATGCTTCAAATGCCAAGCTGGATTGAAGCAATCATCGATTTCTTCCGCAGTCAATACACTTGTAATCTCTTCCGTCTCACCGATAATATCGCGGAATTGACGTTGTGTTTCCCAAGCCTGCATCGCGCGCGGTTGAACCGTATCATAAGCTTTCTCACGGCTGAAGCCTTTGTCGATCAGCTTCGTCAATACGCGTCCGGAGAATGGCACACCGTAAGTTGCTTGCATATTGCGCTTCATGTTCTCTGGGAACACTTGAAGATTGTTAATGATATTGCCTAGACGGTTCAGCATATAGTTAAGCAGCATAGTCGCATCCGGTAGAATGATACGTTCAACCGAAGAATGACTGATGTCGCGTTCATGCCAAAGCGCGATATTTTCATAAGCCGTAACCATATGTCCGCGAATAACGCGGGACAAGCCGGAGATGTTCTCGCAGCCTATTGGATTGCGTTTATGCGGCATAGCAGATGAACCTTTTTGACCTTTTGCAAACGGCTCTTCCACTTCACGGAATTCGCTCTTCTGCAAAGCACGAATTTCAGTTGCAAATTTGTCTAGCGAAGAAGCAACCAAAGCAAGTGTCGCCATATATTCTGCATGACGGTCACGTTGCAGCGTTTGTGTGGAGATTGGAGCCGCTGTGATGCCTAGCTTGTTGCAGACGAATTCTTCAACGAAAGGATCGATATCAGCGAATGTGCCTACAGCGCCTGACATTTTACCGAATTGCACGCCGTTAGCCGCATGGTGGAAACGCTCCAGGTTCCGTTTCATTTCCTCGTACCATAGTGCCATTTTCAAGCCAAAAGTTGTTGGTTGTGCATGAACGCCATGCGTACGTCCCATCATTGGCGTCATTTTATATTGGATCGCTTTATTGCGTAGAATCTCAATAAAACGTTCGATGTCTTTGATAAGAATATCATTGGCTTGAAGGAGCAAATATCCGATTGCTGTGTCAACAACGTCCGTAGAAGTAAGGCCGTAATGCACCCATTTGCCTTCTGGACCTGCTTTTTCAGAAACAGCACGCGTAAATGCGATAACATCATGACGCGTTTCTTGCTCGATTTCGTAAATACGATCAATATCGAAGTCAGCGGAAGCACGAAGCGCAACTACGTCTTCCTTCGGAATAGCGCCTAGCTCGGACCAAGCCTCGCATGCGCAAAGCTCAACCTCAAGCCATGCTCTGAATTTATTTTCCTCTGTCCATATTGCTCTCATTTCCGGTCTGCTGTAACGCTCTAACATCAATCATTCACACCTTCCAAATAGTTGTCTCTTTAATCCAGCTAAGTGCAGCATCTGTATCTGGCGCTAAAACATTGACATGTCCCATTTTACGCTTGATGACAGCATCTTTCTTTCCGTATAAATGTACCTTTGGAGCAGCCTTAAGGCGTTCTGCCGATTCATCTCGGCGTGCCATCAGCTCAAGCAAAGGCTCGACATGCTGTCCCAGCACATTGACCATGACAACAGGACTCATCAGCGTCGTATCGCCAAGCGGCAAATTGCAAACCGCCCGCACATGCTGCTCAAATTGTGATGTTCGGCATGCCTCCATCGTGTAGTGACCGCTATTATGCGGACGAGGGGCAAGCTCATTTACGAAAAGCTCACCGTCAGCCGTATAGAACAGCTCCACAGCAATCAAGCCAACAACGCCAAGCCCTTCGGCAATTTTCATTGCCAAACGCTCTGCCTCACGCTGTACATCCTCACTAATTCGCGCAGGCACGATTGATAAGTGCAATATATTATCGACATGTATATTTTCCGCAACTGGGAAAGCTTTTATTTCACCCTGCGGACTTCTCGCCGCTATTACTGATAATTCCTTCTCAAAACGAATGAACTGCTCCAGTACGAGTTGTACGCCCGATCGTGCCAGCGTCTCATAGGCTTCCGGGATTTCCTCCTTGCTGCGGATGACCCATTGTCCTTTGCCATCATAACCGCCCATAGCCGTCTTCAGAACGCATGGCGTTCCAAATTTTTCTACAGCAGCATGGAGCTCATCTTCACTGGTAATTTCACAATAAGGAGCAACTTGCACGCCTGCCGCTTCAATAGCACGCTTCTCACGAAGGCGATGCTGTGTTGTATAGAGCAGCTGGCTGCCCTGCGGTACATAAGACTGAGCCATAAGCATCGCGGCTACTTCAGCATCTACATTTTCGAACTCGTAGGTGATGACATCAGAACGTTTGGCGAGCTCAAGGGCTGCTTCACGGTTGTCATAAGCGGCTATAATCTGATCCGCAACCTGACCTGTCGGTGAATCCTCAGTCGGATCAAGCGTGATGAACCGGTAGCCCATCGCGCTGCCCGCATTCGCCATCATTCGGCCAAGCTGTCCGCCGCCTAGAATACCGATAGTACTGCCAGGCAACAACGTTTTCATTGTACCTGATGCACCATGATCCCCATTAGGCGTTAATGATGTTTGTGCTTGCCGATCCTCGGCTCCATTACTCATAGCGTTTCACTGCTTTCAAGCACTTCCTGCTTCACACGCTCACGACGTGCAATTACACGCGCTTGCAGCTCAGGGTCGTAAGCTCCCAGCATTTGCGCAGCCAGCAGGCCCGCATTCGTGCCTCCCGCATTGCCGATCGCTACCGTTGCGACAGGTATGCCGCCTGGCATCTGTACAATAGATAGCAAGGAATCAAGTCCGCTTAAACTTGAAGACTTCACCGGAACGCCAATAACCGGCAAAATCGTCTTAGCAGCGACCATGCCTGGCAAATGTGCAGCTCCGCCAGCCCCGGCAATAATCACCTTAAGACCCCGCTCAACTGCGGTTTCTGCGTATTCAAACATTAAATCAGGTGTTCGGTGCGCCGAGACGACTTTTTTCTCATAAGGAATTTGCAATTCCTCCAGTACGTCACATGCTAACTTCATTGTGTCCCAATCTGACTTGCTGCCCATAATAACGCCTACCTTCGCAGACATGCGATCAAACCCACTTTCATCTATTAGAATAAAAAGCTTATAAACAAATTCTGCGCCTTCATTTCGATAAACCAGAAAAAGCCCAACAGCAACCATATGAATAGGAATGCCGCAGGACCTGAGCGGAAGCTTTAAAGGCCCGCATTCTACCGAATGATAGGTCACTCTAAAAAACTTCAATGAAGCTGACATCACATTTCAGCATGAGCCTTAGAGACAACAGAAGGCTGCCCCTTTTCAGAGGCAACCCATGTCCAATTCATAGGGCATCGATATGCTGTACATCAAATATGGCGACTCTCCACCCCGTCTCACTGCTTCGGAGGCGAGGGCTTGAATTCGCTTGTCACTTTCATTTTGCTCGTAGTCCGAAAATTATGGTTTCCGGGTAGAAACATTCAGGCCAAATCCCCAAATATATACGAGATGATTTTTTTGAAATATAAAAAAGGATGGATGCAAACGCCTATCCTTTGCTTCTAACTTTTCGTCAATAAATCTAAAGTTTGAAATGGATGGAAAAACGCTTTTCTAGTTCATGCGGAATGCTCCGCCTCAAGCCTATTCTAGTTTATCTAATCGTTAATCTGCTGTCAATAAAATACGAACATTAAAATAAGGTTCTTTTGAAAAGGTTCGCTTTTATTAATAAATGAAACAAAAAAAGAGATGCACATGCTAAAAATATGGTGTTTCGTCTATTTATACTAATTTCTGCCATTTATGGACTGAGATGACCGAACAAGCTCTTCTCATATGAACAGACTAGGATTCGCATCCCATGAATACAGTTATAATAGTACCCTTTTTGATGCAGACAGTAAACCAATAACCCGCCAAAGCGGAAAAAGCAAAGAAAGAACAAAGGAGGCTCTGCAATTGCAAATTCATGTCGTACAAAAAGGTGATTCCCTATGGCAGCTATCTCAAAAATATGACGTTCCCGTTAATGATATTGCCGCCGTTAACGGACTTAGCGATCAGAATGTACTCGTCATCGGTCAAGCGATCATTATCCCATCTGAGGCTGGCAGCCATAAGGTGCTGCATGGTGAGTCGCTATGGGCTATCTCCCAGCGGTACGGCGTGACACTGCAGGAGCTTGCCCGGATCAATCAAATTACCAATCCCGCTCTTATTTATCCCGGCCAAACGATCGTCATTCCGCAGCCTGTTAAAAGAGCAATAGAGGTGAATGCCTATACCGAGAAGTTTGGTGCAGCAGGCGTCGAAATTATTGAAGAGATCGGAGCTTACTTAACATACTTAAGTCCATTCAGCTATCGGGTTCAACCAGACGGCTCTTTCATTGCATTAGATGAAAATGCCATTATTCGTGCTGCCTATGAAAAGAGAGCAGTCCCCATGATGGTCATAACCAACTTTGAGAGCGGTACTTTCAGCCCCGAAATTGCTCATTCTATTTTAGCTGATACTGCCATACAGGATCGATTAATTACCGGCATTCTCGCCGTGATGAATGAAAAAGGCTATGTTGCGCTCAACGTAGATTTTGAATATGTGCCTCGCGATGACAGAGAGCTTTATAATGCTTTTTTACAAAAGCTCGTTGATACTCTGCATCCGCATAATTATCTTGTGTCCTCCTGTCTTGCTCCAAAGCTAACTGCCGATCAGCAAGGAACACTCTACGAGGCGCATGATTATCCCGCACATGGACGTATCGTCGATTTCGTCATTCTTATGACTTATGAATGGGGCTGGTCTGGCGGTCCTCCGCGTGCAGTCGCTCCTCTGAATGAAGTCGTTAAGGTGCTGAATTACGCCCTATCCGTCATGCCTCCAGAAAAAATAATAATGGGCATGCCGCTATACGGATATGACTGGACGCTGCCTTATGTCAAAGACGGCAAGTGGGCTCCAACTATTAGTCCCAAGGAAGCGCCCAATCGCGCATCGAAGTATGGGGCTGAAATCAAATACGATGATGAGAGCCAATCACCATACTACAACTACTACGATGATGAGGGCCGTGAGCATGTCGTCTGGTTCGAGGATGCTCGCAGTGTGCAGGCTAAGTTCAATATTGTAAAAACATATCAATTGCGCGGTGTTAGCTACTGGGTGCTTGGTGTACCGTTCCCGCAAAACTGGTATGTGCTTGGCGCTAATTTCACAATCAAAAAGCTTGTATAGCCGATGAATGGCATTTGCTTCATGCTTCTTTATTGCTAGCATTCCCTATGCTGAGATATACATCATGTAATAGTAAAAAAATGGTGAAGCAGTATCTTTCTCTGCTTCACCATTTCTATGTTAACGTTATTCCAGCCAAACCGTTTTAGCTGTAGCGGGAATCCGCTTAGGCTCAGGAGCGGTCATATCTGGGTATCCTAGATAAATGAGACCAACAATTTGCGCATCCTCTGCCAGCCCTAGTGTTTCTCTCATAAGAGGGTGATACATCGGATCGCCAGAACGCCAAATCGCGCCAAGTCCGTTTGCATGGGCAGCAAGTAGCAAGTTTTGAACAGCTGCTTGTACAGCTGCAAGCTCCTCCTTAAACACTGCACGGGGATTATCCGATTGCGTGCACACAGCGGCAATAACGACCGGTGAGCGGAATGCTTTCATGCGTTCTTTCGATAACGCATCTTCAAGTGCTTGGCCGCTAAGTCCTGCAGCAGCTTCGGAGTCGGCAAATACACGAGCATAACCCTCGCCCAGTCTGCCTCTGCCTTCCCCTGTCATCACAATAAATGACCACGGTTGTGTATTATGATGGCTTGGTGCCCATATCGCAGCTTCAAGCACTCGTTCAATCGTTGCACGATCAACAGGTTCCTTCTTTACTCTACCAATCGTTCTACGCGTTTTTATTGCCTCTTCAACGTTCATATCCGGCTTCTCCTCCATGTTATCCTATTTGAATAGATGCAAGTATTCTCCATAGCCCTCTTGCTCCAAATCAGCCTTTGCAATAAATCGAAGCGACGCGGAATTAATGCAGTAACGCAAACCCGTCGGTTGTGGTCCATCATCAAAGACATGACCTAAGTGAGAATCGCCTTCTTTGCTCCGTACCTCGACACGAACCATAAAGTGGCTTGAATCCGTGTGTTCCGTTACCGCAGCAGCCTGAAGCGGCTTCGTAAAGCTTGGCCAGCCGCAGCCCGCATCATATTTATCCCGTGAGCTGAACAGCGGCTCGCCCGATACGATATCCACGTAGATACCATCCTCGACATGATCCCAATACTCACCTGTGAAGGGACGTTCTGTTCCGCTATTTTGTGTGACCTCATATTGAATTGGCGTCAGCTTCTTCTTAAGCTCCGCTGTGTCCTTCTTCACTGTCCAATGTTCAGATATAAAAGCATCACGGCCAGAACCTTTGCGATAGTTCTTGTAACGGAATGGATTCGTTTTGTGATAACCCTGATGATAATCTTCTGCAGGATAAAAAGCTTTAGCAGGCTCGATTTCTGTCACAATCGGACGATCAAAGCGACCGCTGGCCTGGAGATCCGCTTTGGATTTCTCAGCCTGCGCATGCTGCTCCTCCGTATAATAATAAATGCCCGTCCGATACGATTCCCCGCGGTCATGGAACTGTCCGCCCGCATCCGTCGGATCGATCTGACGCCAGAAAATATCCAGTAGCTTCTCGTAAGGGAATACATCCGGATCATACGTAATTTGTACCGCTTCGGTATGCCCAGTTGTTTCGGAGCAAACCTCTTGGTAGGTTGGGTTTTCCGTATGTCCGCCTGTATAGCCAGATACGATGGAAATGATACCCGGCATTTCTTCAAATGGTGAAACCATGCACCAGAAGCAGCCTCCTGCAAACATGGCTTTCGCCTCATTACGGCCATTGCCGTTATTTATGATTGGTTGATCCATACTGATCACCCTCCTAATTGTTTCAATTCATATCGTACTTCTTTATTATACATGACGAGTATGGCTAACATCAAAAAAGAAAGGCTGCCGCATATAGCGGTCAGCCCTTCCATCTATTATTATTTAAAATCTTTAGCAGGCAAGAAAACAAATAAGATCGGGAGCGAGCTTGCTCCTGGTGAAGAATATTCAATCGTTACTTGTTTAGGCGCCTTTCCATCTGCATTATCCGGCTGCGTGTACAGCAGCACCCCTTCTGACAGATTGACATGTCCGCCTGTCGGCACAGCGATAACTTTTCCATTCACTTTTACGGCACCTTGGAAAATGCCTGCTCTCGGATTGAGCAGAATTCTTGTGCCGTTTGCAATGCTATTCAGTTTAATCGTTGTAACAGCGCCATACTCCCCGCCGTTATACGTCATACCTCCAGTAAGCGCATCTACACCGGCCATAACATCGCCGCGGCTGCCAATACGAAGCTTGCTTTCGGTTACGCCAACCTTTTGATTCACTTCAATTAATTGATCGGTATCAAAAAACAGACCGCGATTTCCGACTTTCTCGAGCTCCGGCAGTGTGAACACAGCGCTAACCGCATCCGTCGTTTCTCTAAGCGCCATCGTTGTGAAGGTCAATGGTCCATCCATATCCACATCAAGCAAGCCAGAGAAGCCTTCTGTCGGATTCATGACCATTTTCTCCATTTCCGGCAATAGTGCAGCAGATGTGCCTGGTTCAATAATCATCTCACGCGGAGCACTGCCTGTTAAATAACGTGTAATCGCAGCAGAGCCGAATTGCATCGCATTAACGCTCGGTCCTGCTAGACCTTTATTCCCAATAGTAAGCTTCACGCTCTCGCTTCCTTTATTGGTCACGACAACCGCAAGCTTCAGGCGCTCCTCAGAGCCATTGCGGTGATGAAGGAAAATACGGCTTGATTCACTCAGGTCATCCTCATACAGCAAGCCTTCATCCAAGAAGCGTTCAGGAGCGTTCGACATATACAGAGTACGTCCGCCCTTGGATTCCACTGTTCCCACTTCTGGGAAAGTATTCATCAGCTTCGCATCTAGAGCGAATTTATCACCGGGATTACCGTAACGCAGGTAATACTGGTACGGCGTGTACATTACTTCATCAGTGACAATAATGTCTTGTGTTTTCGTGGAGCTCTTTGCGCCATCATTATCCGTTACTTGCAGTGTTACCGTATAAACGCCCGGTTCGAAATACGTGCTTTTGCGTCCCGTCCATTCCGTCTTCATAATCTTACCATCAGGATCATAGCTGCGATCCTCGAATGCAATCGGTTCACCTTGCTTTACCTGAAGCGGAGCTGTAAAATCTGCAACCGGCTCTACATTTGGCTCCGGTTGAATGGTAATGCTGATTTGCTTAAGGCTGGCATTGAATGTGTAGCTTCCTGTCCATAGCTGCTTTATAGCTGATAACGGAACATGCATCGTGCCGTTAATTTGCATAGCTGCTGAGGGAAGAACGATATAGCTGCCATTGCGGTTCGTGCCGCGCATGTTGTTGTTCAATGTTACCTTGTTAAAATATGTATCAATATGAGTGCCTTTAGCATCATTATATACCTTCGCGCCAATCGCTCCTGCAATCGTACGAATTGGAATCATCGTGACTCCCTTTACTACCGGCAATGGCACTGCCAATTGCTGTGTTTTGCCATTGATCGACATTTGTTTCTGACCATGTACAAATACAATTTGTATCGGCTGACGCTCTGCCGCATTTGTTTTTGTCGGTACTCCAAACCCTGTCCCCGCTAGTGAAACTAATAATCCTGCTATTATGATCCTCTTCGCTATCCGTATACCTTTTTTCTGTTTGTTCATCTGGTTCTCCTTCCGTTTTGCCGCATCGACTGCCGCATCCCGAATAGTTAGACGCAGTAAACATACAAAATGTTCCGCAAGAAATTCAAATTTACAAGTAATTCCCAGTCTCAAGAGGGGACATCTATCAGTCACTTTGATACAATAGGAACACATCCGCAACAATTTCGGCCCCTTAGTACGTCTACTATAATGAGAAACAAGGCTTGCAGTTCGTTCATCCGATCTTCCATGCAAGTGACTAACAATAGAGGTGAATGAATAAAATGAGTGATTTAATTTTGGAACAACGTCCTGCCAGCTCCTATGAGAAGAAGACGCGAAGAAAGAAAGGAAAGAGCACCTTCCTCGTCTTTATCTGTATATGGATTGTACTTATAGGCTTAGGTATTTTCGGCGCAAAATGGTATACAGATCGTATTCAGCAAACGATCACTGCCAATCTAGAGAAACAAACCGCTGCGCAAATTTCAACCATGCAGCAAGACTATGAAGCCCGTATTTCGAAGCTGGAAACGAAGTATACGGCGGATCTGACCGAACTAAAGGGCAAGGTTGATGCACTGAACGAACTGCTTACATTCACTAAGGATAATGCCGACTCCAAAACAGACAATAGCAATAAGCTATATACGCAGCTGAACGAAGTGAAAAAGCAGCTGAACGAACTTCAAAAAAATCTGGACATGCTGAAATGAATATAACAGTCAAAACGTTGAATCGAACGGCATTGCTGGCATGCACACCTTTTTTGGGCATTATGATTTGGCTGCTCTTATCCGATATTGTCATTCAATTATCAGATAACGCCTTTCCAAGTACAGTTAACGAGCAAGTCATTAAACCTGCTGCTGATATTGGACCTGCCCTAGTCGGTCTTGATCAAGCGAGTCAAACGGCGGCACAAACGCGAGACTCCCTTCAAAAGCAGATCAAGCTCTATAATCAAACCAATGCGGATATGGCCAAAATATCATCCATGGCATCCTCGCAAGCGATGAGACCGCTCGTGATTTATGATCGCAACATAACGAAGCGACTAGGCAGTCCTGCTGCTACCATTGAGTCGGACAAGCTGAAAGCTCAGCTCTTCTACATAAAGGCGCAAAATTTCAATGCCTATGCTTTAAAGGTAAAGCTGAAGAGCAAGGATGCCATGACTATGACGCTAGGCGGGACTGAAATTGGTCAAGCAGAAACGACACTCGCTGCCGTGAATCGCCATCATGCAATCGCGGGAATTAATGGGGGCGGCTTTGCTGACGGACGAGGCAAGCGTTATCCATTAAGCACGACCATAGTAGACGGCGAATATGTAACAGGCTTCGAGCCTCCTCGAGCAGATTTGTTTTTTGTGGGACTGAATGACAAGAATGAGCTCATTGGCGGAAAATTTGCAAACAAGCAGCAGCTTGATGACAAGAATCCGAAGTTTGGCGCTTCCTTCGTACCGGTCTTGCTTCGAAGCGGCGCACCTCAGACGATTCCATCCAAATGGCAAACGAGTCCGAAGCGTGCTCCTCGAACCGTTATTGCCAACTTTAAGGATGACCAACTGCTGTTTCTCGTAGCAGACGGCTATAACGAAACCGGAAGCTCTGGAGCAACGCTTGAAGAAATGCAGCTTCTGCTTCAGCGTTACGGCGCAGTGGACGGCTATAATTTAGACGGAGGCGGCTCTTCCTCGCTCATTTTCAACGGCAGAGTCATTAATAAACCGTCAGACGGAGGGCTTCGCAAGCTTCCGACACATTTTTTATTTTTTAAATAATAATAAAATGCAGTGGCTGTATGATCGAGATTCCCGAATATACTATACCGAACTCCCTATAGGTGACTTCTGCTCTTTTTCACGAAAGGAGAGGCATGAATGGGTCTCGGATCAAAATGGTATCGAAAGACGTTATTAACCGTCACGGGAATTCCGCTTGTGGAGAAGCTTTCCACAACATATGGCAAAGGACTTGCCAGCAGATTTATTGCTGGGGACACGCTTGAAGAGGCGTTGGATGAAGTAGAGAAGCTTCAAAAGCTTGGCATCATGAGCACGCTGGATCATCTAGGAGAAGGCATTCAAAAACTGAGCGAAGCCTCCGATTACAAAGACCAGTATGTAAAGCTGCTCGACGGCATCGCTGCTCGCAAAATAAACGCTAATGTTTCGCTTAAGCCGACTCAAATGGGTCTCGCACTCGATCAAAGCGCTTGCCTCTCCAATATTAGAGAAGTCGTGAAAGGTGCTAGACGCTCACGGAATTTCGTCCGCATTGACATGGAGAATACGCCATATACCCAAGCTACCCTAGATATCGTGAGGCGGCTCCATGATGAGGGATTAACGAATGTCGGAACTGTCCTGCAGGCCTATTTATTTCGAACGGAGCAGGACGCAAAGGATTTGCTTCGAGAGCGTGTGAATCTTAGACTAGTCAAAGGCGCTTATAAGGAGGCCGACCATGTCGCTTATCAGAATCCATCAGAAGTTATCGCAAGCTTCAAAAGAATGATTCAGCTTCATTTGGATAGTGGAGTCTATACCGCAATCGCCTCACATGATGATCATATTATCAAATGGGTGAAGGGATACGCGGCTTCAAAAGGACTTTCAAAAGATGCATTTGAATTCCAAATGCTTTACGGGCTTCGCATGAATGAGCAAGCGCGGCTCGCAAAGGAAGGCTATCGCATTCGATGCTATGTTCCCTATGGGATCATGTGGTATCCCTACTTCACTCGACGCCTTGCCGAGAAGCCAGCCAATCTCATGCTGGTGGTCAAAAATATGTCTATTTTTAAGCGCTAAGGCAGCTGTATAGCAGCCTTAGCGTTTTTTCTTCACTCATCATAGCCTACTGCTTCATCGAATGCTCTTATTTGAAAAGTCCCACGAATGGGATAATAGATTTAATGACGCCCATGCCCATATTAACCATAGGCCATGCTTTTTTCATAAATTGCATAACACCGCCGAAGCCTCCGCCTCCAAAGCTTCCAAAACCCCCACCAAATCCTTGATTGCCGATTGCTTGCGGATTTACGTTTCCAAAGGGTCCTTGGCCAAAAGGGCCGGGATTGAAAGAGCCGGGAGCAAAGGGGCCAACCCCTCCAAAATTTTCAACGGGAGATCCGAATTCCGGTAAAATCGCAGATATTCTTGCTCTTTTCTGTTTTCGGGAGGAAGAAGATCTTAGTTTTCCTTTCCCCTTTTTTCCAGAGAGAATCAATTGTCCCTTTTCGACGCCCATAATTCTTCCGACATAAAAGCTCCCGTTATTAAGCTCAACACAAACGGGATGACCTATCATCATTCTAGCCTGCTCACTTAACTTTTTTTGTTTTTTAAGCATGGCGGTCTCCTTTCTAGTATTGTTTTACAACTTATTCTGATCATTTTCTCGTTGCTTGTACTTTTGACCGTATAACTGTCTTCATATTTAAAAATATACATAGTAAACCGTTCGTTTTCTTTACGCAAAAAAAAGAAGCTCATCCTAATGAAGGACGGCTTCTAATATGATTAGATCTATAGTTAGGCTGGTGGTTTCTGCTATATAAAATAATTTTTAATTTCTTTTGAAATAACGAAGCATTAAAAATAAGAAATAAGGAGCCCCTAGTAAGGTGACTAGCATGCCTGAAGGAATTTCCGTCGGCGCCAGCACCGTTCGGCCGATGGTGTCCGTCAGTACGAGCAGCAGAGCACCAAACAAACTCGATAGAACAATAGATCGACGCGTATGATGACCAACCAGAATACGTACCGCATGAGGCACAATCAAGCCAATAAACCCAACAGTTCCGACAGCCGCCACAGCTCCAGCAGCAAGCAGCACGCCAACTAACATCGATGCCAACCTAACCTTTCGAACTGCCAAGCCCATCCCTGTAGAGCTCTGATCATCAAATGCCAGCAGATCGAATCTGCGACCGAGATAAAGCGCAACAGGCAAAAGCACAATAAGAAAGATTGAAATCATTTTGAACTGCTCCCATGTTCGTCCATACGTGGAGCCGGTCAACCAGACATAACCAGTGCTGCCCCAAAGGGAACCTCTTACAATCAATGCTTGAATGCCTGCCGATCCAAAAGCAGACACTGCAATGCCAAGCAAGATTAATACAGATGGATTAAGGCCTTTACGCCATGCAAGCAGAAATACACAAGAGGCTGCAGCTAATCCGCCTAACATAGCGGCAAGCGGCATAAAGCCCACAGGTATCTGCGGCCAAGCGATCAAAACAAGCATAGCACCAAAGCCTGCACCTGAAGTCACACCAATAATGGATGCATCTGCAAGCGGATTACGTACAGCCGCTTGTATAAGGACACCGCTAACCGCTAATGCGATACCTGCCCCAGCAGCAACCAGCGTTCGCGGCAGCCTCAAATTAAGGAGCACAGAGTAGGATGACGCATCATCTGTTCCAAAGAGACTGGCAAACAATTCTTTCAACGGAATTTTAGTGCCGCCCTGCGTCATGCTGACCAGTATAAGAGAAAAGACGACTAGAGTGATAACCAATGCAAAACGGGTGAAATTTATGATTATCGGTCTTCTGCCAATATTCATCTGTCCTGTCGTGCCCGATAGTCCCTTCATTTTCTTTAAAACAAGCCATACTAAGCATGGAGCCCCAATAATCGCCATAACGGCACCAATCGGCATTTCTCCAAGACTGCTCCTCACAACCCGAGACAACACATCCGCTGTTGTAATTAATATCGCACCCCAAAGAGCGGCACCCGGAATGAGCCAAACATGGTTACGTAATCCAATTAGCCGTATGAGATGCGGAGCAACCAGCCCAACGAAGCCAATCGGACCCACAACGCTTACAACTACGGACGCAATCAAAACGCTCAAGGCAAGCCCTATGAATCGAGTCAAATCGACTTTCTGCCCTAATGAGCGCGCAGTAGCTTCATCCAGATCAAGCACATCGAACGACTTGCTGAACAAAATAGCGGCTATCAAAATGCCAACTACCCACGGCCATGCATAGAATACACCGTCCCAATCTACCTGCACTAAGCTGCCAGCGCCCCATAGAAACAAGTTTTGAGTCTCTGTAGCTTTGAATATATGTATGGCTCTTGTGAAGGATTCAATGACCAAAGATACAATCATGCCTGCTAGTGCCAGCCGAATAGGACTAGACTTCCTTCCCCCACCGAGGAAATAAGCAAGGATCGAGGCTATTGTACCGCCCAGTGCTGCAAAAAAGAGCGGTGAAGTCGATAAAATGGCAGGAAAGAAGGCTGTTCCAAGTACAACCATAAAGTAAGCGCCAGAGTTAATGCCCAGCGTATCCGTTGAAGCGAGCGGATTTTTTGTAATCGTCTGCAGCAGCACCCCCGCCGAGGCTAGACCTGCTCCAGCTAGAACGCCCAGGATCGTTCTTGGCATCCTTAGGTCCCAAATAATATTATGATCAGGCAAGTTTTGTCTGTGAAACAGTGCTTCGACGACTGTATCCATTTGAATCGTTGCCTCGCCAAAACAAAGACTGACAAATAAAAGAACAAAGAGGGCAGCAATGCCGCCCCCAAATACGCCCAACAATCTCCAGGTCAGCTGTGAAGTACTCATTTCGTTAACGAAGCAACTACGCGTTCAACGAGTGTTTTAGAGGAGAGCGGTCCACCAAAGGTCCAGGTATTGCCATCAATCCCATAGGTCCGCTTTTCTTTCACAAAATTCAGGCCATTCCAAATGGAATTGTCCTTGAGCGGTTCGCCGAATACATTATCATTTGGTTGGGTGATGTAGATAAAATTCACATCTTGTATGGCGGGCAGCGCTTCGATTGTCGAAGTCGTAAATCCGTATTTTTCAAACTTTTCCGATTTCCAATTGTTCTTAAGGCCAATGCGATCCAAAGTTTGTGAGACAGTTGACGTGTCCGTAA
Source organism: Paenibacillus sp. J31P13 (assembly GCF_056269295.1). NCBI lineage: Bacteria > Bacillati > Bacillota > Bacilli > Caryophanales > Paenibacillaceae > Paenibacillus > Paenibacillus sp. J31P13. The sequence goes on along the minus strand of NZ_JBWDNR010000013.1, from coordinate 15,408 downwards.
ACATGCGTAAGGTTATCGCATTTTGATAAGTGAACGCTTGTGTAATGGCATAGTTCGAATCCGATTTCCCTGCTGCTGCAAGCTTGGCTTTCGCATCCGCATAGAATTGATCCAAATCAGACAAAACCTTCTTTGCCTCGTCTGTCTTACCTGTAGCAGCGGCAATGGTGTTTAAGATATTCTCCATTTCTGAATAGGAATCACCAGCGTCCGGATACGGGTCAAATTCAACGGTTGGAGCAATGGCATTCAATTGGTCGTAAATGGCTGCATTATTGTCTTTATTTGAAATGATAAGATCAGGCTTCAAAGCAGCGATAGTCTCCAGATTGGGTTCCCAGCGCAAGCCAACATCCGTAACGTCCGGTCCAAGTGCAGCTTCTGGTGTAACCCAATTCGTGTATTCAACGTTATCTGCATTTCCTACTGGTTGAATGCCGAGTGCAATGACACTTTCGGTGAACATCCATTCAAGTGTAATGACGCGCTTCGCTGGTTTATCAAGCACAGTCTCTCCCTTGGCATGCTTGATCGTTATAGGACCTTCTGCAGGAGCCTCAGTTGCCGATGAGTCGGTTGATGAAGGCTTGTTGCTCTCCTTCGAATTACCATTGTTTGAATTGCCGCATCCAGCGGCTGCTAGCATAACTACTAAAAATAGCGTGAACATATGTATAGACTTCTTCATCGTTTCAATATCCCCCTGATTATTTATAGGATGACAACTAATGATATTGATTATCATTATCTATCACATTCTGAATGATAATCGTTCTCGATGACAATGTCAACAAAATATTATTTATTCATATTTAAAGAAACAACGCATTTAAACACAAAAAAGAAGCAGCGCTTATTAAGCGCTGCTTCTTTGCTACATTTTAAATTGAACGTCTATTATTCTCCGCCCATGAATACATAACGGCCAATGATCAGCACCGCTAAAATCCACATGAGCCAATGAATTTTATATTTGCCTTTGCCCGTTAGGTTACCAACCGTTGCAAGCAACACATACGATACGATACCGAAAGAGATACCGTTAGCAATGTTGTAAGTAAGCGGCATGAACGCAAGCGTTAGGAATGAAGGAATGGCATAGACCATATCAGAGAAATCAATCTCTTTGATGGATTGCATCATCAGCACGCCTACAATGATAAGCGCAGCAGCTGTTGCCGCGGTCGGAACGAGCGCCACGATTGGCGACAAGAAGATCGCAAGAATGAAACAAATACCTGTTGTTACAGCTGTAAGTCCTGTACGTCCGCCTTGTGCAACACCAGCGGAGCTTTCAACGAATGCTGTAACTGTACTTGTACCAAGAACCGCGCCGCCGCTGACGCCGATTGCATCAACGAACATCGCTTTACCGATACGCTTCTTGCCTTCCTCCGGATTTTTCATGTAGCCGGCACGAGTTGCTGTACCTACAAGCGTTCCAAAGGTATCAAACATTTCAACGAATGTGAATGTTAGAATAACCGTTACCAACCCGACTTCAAAGACACCCGCAAAATCAAAGTGCCAGAAGTTCATTTTAGAGAAATCAGGTACCCATGTTTGACCTGAGAATGTCTTTTTTACATCAACATGGCCAATAAGAATGGAAATAACCGTCGTACCCAAAATTCCGAATAGGATTGCGCCAGGTACGCGCAGAACCATTAGAACTCCAATAAGAAGAAGCGCGATAACTGTAAGAACTACCGTCTCATTATGGAAGCTTCCGAGCTGTATAACAGTTTCGGAACCGCTGACTGGCGTAAACTTACCAGCTTGAATATCTGTAAAGCTCGAAACTGCAATCGTCATAACGCCGCTTGTTTTCAAGCCAATAATCGTGATGAACAAACCAATACCGACTGTTATCGCATGCTTTAGGCTGTCTGGAACAGCTGTAATCAGCATTTGGCGAATTTGAGTCAGTGTCAAAATAAGAAAGATAATACCTGAGATAAAGACTGCCGTAAGACCCATTGCAGGGGAGATCGGTTTATCCGTCGCCGCCGAAGCAATAACGACTGATGCGAAGTACGCATTAAGTCCCATACCTGGTGCAAGTGCTACAGGGAAGTTAATGAAAAGCCCCATTGCGATTGTGAAGATACCGGCTGCAAGCGCCGTTGCAAGAAATACTGCTGTCCAGTCTAACCCAGCTGGTGTGAGTATGATTGGATTGACGGCCAATATGTATGCCATCGTCATGAAAGTCGTCAGCCCCGCCATAATCTCCGTTCTGACATTTGTTCCGTGTTCCTTTAAGCGAAAGAAACGTTCCATTTTGATTACTAACCTCCCAAAATTGTGGTGGAACAAACAAATAGCCTAGAAAAAAATGCAATAAACGCATTTCTCCTAGGCTCTGCAAAAAGGGGAAAAGTATACTCGCTATATCATAGCAAGCTTCTCCGCCAATTTCGTAGCCTAGTCATTTACGGTGACCGAGTAGAGACTCTCAAGCCGATTCTTGAGATTATACGAAAAAATATGCTGTTGTTGTTTTCCGTTTTTAATTCTATAAAGACAGACCTATTTTGTCAATAACTTTTACGAACGTTATCGACAAATTTCGCTGCTAATATTCGCCTTTGAAAATAAGTTAACTTTTTATGGATAAATTTTATAGATAAAGCTTTAAGCCCTACGGGCGTAAGCAAAGATATTATTGGAAAAACATATAAGATCTCTCCCTTATATCGCTTTAGCTTAACCCTTAAATTGGAGTATTCATTAGAAGCTCATTTATTTCGACATGAAGTGCTGGTTTTGAAACCGTGCTTCTTTTTTTTGCATATTACATTTTTAACATTTTTTGTTTGACAAATGAATCCGGATAGATTAGATTAAATGTATCAAATAGATATATCTAAATGATATATAAAGGGGATGCAAGCATGATTGAACACGTTACATTAGGAATGCTCATGCAGGGTCAAATGAGCGGCTATGATATAAAAAAAATAACAGAGCAGTCCATCGGGATTTTTTACAAAATGAGCTATGGCAGCCTTTACCCCGCTCTTAAGCGGCTTGTTGACAGCAACTGGGTAACAGAAGAAGAAACCAATAACAGTAAAAACAAAAAGCTGTACGCCATTACAGATGAAGGTCGGAAGCAATTTCTAATCTGGCTGCGCGAGCCTCTGCAAGCGAATAAAAAAGAATATCTTATCAAAATATTCTTTTACGATTATTTAGACGAACCGACAAGAAAACAAAATCTCACCATGTACCAGCAGGCTCTTGAACGAAATATCGCACAGCTCGAAGCCGTACAATCCATCGTCTCTAAGGAACTAGCCGGGCTTGAGAATAAAGACGATTATTATTACCGCGTTTCCGTTATGCATTACGGCCTGGATTTTTTCAAAATGGAATATGAGTGGTTCAAACAAATTAGCGATAAAGGGGCATTTTAAATGAAAACGACGAACAGCTTTAACGTAAAGAGACCTTATCTAGTTGTGATCTTGATCGAGCTTATGCTCATGATTTTTGTTGCTGGAGGCAGTGCCTATGTATCCATTGCTGAACTTACACATCCGCTCGCTCCCTTCTACGGCTTTATTCCGATCGCGCTTTTCCTTCTGATCTATTTATCAGCCAAGAAAAGATGGCAGACGTTTTATTTTGACGGTTTGTCGAAGCTAACAAAGAGACAATGGTTAGAGTATCTGCCATTATTGTTGGTTCTAGTTGTTCTGTTTATCGCGAATCACGGGTTTCAAGAAGCGTCCTTCTCCTTTTTTGCCTACATGCTGTTTTCTCAAATTTTTCTAGTTGGTTTTGTGGAAGAGGTCTTGTTCCGTGGAATCATCCTTCGTGTTCTCCAATCAAAGGGTACTTCCTATGCAATCATAGGTTCCAGCGTTTTGTTCGGTGTAACACATGCACTGCAGGCGCTTAGCGGTCAATCCTTGCAAAATACGATTTTGCAAATTGTGTACGCCTTTATTGTTGGATTTGTACTGGCGCTGCTCGTTTCGAGAAACCGCGCCATTCTTCTGACGATCCTCTTCCACGGCTTGCATAACTTCCTTAATTTCACTGGAAACGAGCCTAGCACTCACCTCTATGACTACATCGTACTCGCTATCCTTACCGCTCAATTGATATGGCTTCTTGCTTCAGGAAATAAAAATCATAACCTTAGCAGCAGCAGTGTGCATGCATAGAAAAAAGGACTGGAGCGTTGAAGAATCAACGCGTCCAGTCCTTTTGTTTTTAGAATGACTATTCCCACTCAATTGTTGCTGGTGGTTTCGAAGTTACGTCATAGACAATACGGTTTACGTTGTCTACTTCGTTAACGATACGAACAGAGATTTTTTCAAGCACATCCCAAGGGATACGAGCCCCCCCTCACTTGGTTATATTTTCGATAAAGGAAAGGAAATATCAAATACAGTTCCTTTTCCTACTTCACTTTTCACATTGATATTTCCCAACATACCTTTTATGAAGCTGTATGATACCATCATCCCAAGACCAGTACCTTTATCTTTGTTAGAATAATATGGCATTCCTAGACGACTAATTTGGTCATTTGTCATTCCTATTCCAGTATCGCTAATGGAGAGGATCACCTCATTGTTTCTCCTATAAGCTTCAATTTTAAGTACCCCTTTCTTATCTTCCATCGCTTCTAAACCATTTTTTGCAATGTTAATGATGCTTTGCCTTAGCTTTTTCCGATCACCTAAAACTAACAAATTATTGTCATATTTCATCTTTACTTCTGCACCTATAAGATTTCCAAGGGATGTTAACACATTACAAATGTATTGAATTTCCTCACCTATATCCAATTTTTCTACTACCTCAGGATAAGGTTTTGCTAATGATAGGTAATCATTAATGATTTCCTCCGCACGATCAATTTCTTCTAAACAAATTCCTCCGTACATCTGTTTTTTGTCAGGATTTAGTTCTGTTTGAGTAAGTAGTTGAATAAATCCTCTAACTGTGGTCAGCGGATTTCTAATTTCATGTGCAACGGAAGCTGAAATAACACTTGCGATGTTCATTTTTTCTGAAAACATTAATTCTTTTTTTAGTTCAGCGTTTCTTCTAATAGATTCAATTATGTATACAGCTAAGCCCATGAATAAACTTTGAACAATATAAAACATAAAAGCAGATAGGAGATTATAATCAGAATCAATAATTAGAATACTTGATATGCCAATCATTTTACAAACAAAAGAAAGTATAAAGGATGTGAGAATTTTATTAATTAAACTATATGAATGATATTTTTTTGATAAAGATATAATTACCATGAATGATATAGTAGAGGAAATTAAATTTAAATAAGCGCCTGTGCCGCCAATCATAAAACGAACACTAATAAGGGAGAAAAATAACATGATGGAAATTTTGGAGTTTCCATAAAAACAACCCAATATCAAAGGAATAAGTCTAAGATCAAATATTAAACCTTTTACTTCTACAGGAGGAAAGTACATACATAAAATCATTGGGGTGGCAAATAAAAAAAAGATGACTACGTTTTTTAAAGCTTTTTTCTCATTCATCTTTTCATGAATTGTAAATTGATAAAAAATTAATGGGAACAATATAAAGAAAATATTAAGTAGAAACTTGCTTAATTCATAGTTAAATCCCATAAACTCGCACCTCTTATAAGTAACATAGCCTATCTCCTAATAATTACGGGTTAAAGTTTGTTCGGCAGGAGTCATTCCCTAACTTTGCAGAAAGATTATACCATGTACTTTCAATTTTGCATTCAAATTAATACTTTGCTATATCCAAGTAATGATGTCATTAAATACAAAACCAGATGTAGGAAAAAATCCTCATCTGGTTTTTGCATGTTCGCTTAGACGCTCTATTTCACACTGCGTAGCTTCTATTTCATTGATTTTAGTCATAAAAAAACTCCCTTCTATTTGCAATAAAACGCAAATAAAAGAGAGTGAATTTTGATACTCTATTGTTGCAGGTGTACATGGAATCTCAATATCATCAACGCTGTAAGCCTTTATGTATCAAGGCTTCCGGGCGATTGACGACATTAATTATTTCCCGCCTATTCCCACTCAATTGTTGCTGGTGGTTTCGAAGTTACGTCGTAGACAATACGGTTTACGTTGTCTACTTCGTTAACGATACGAACAGAGATTTTTTCAAGCACATCCCAAGGGATACGAGCCCAGTCTGCTGTCATACCGTCGATTGAAGTTACCGCACGGATACCGACTGTGTACGAGTACGTACGAGCATCGCCCATTACGCCTACGCTCTTCATGTTCGGAAGCGCAGTGAAATACTGCCAAATTTCACGATCAAGACCAGCTTTTGCAATCTCATCACGAAGAATAGCATCGGATTCACGTACAATATGCAGCTTGTCCTCTGTTACTTCGCCAAGCACACGGATAGCAAGACCCGGACCTGGGAACGGCTGACGCCATACGATCGCTTCTGGAAGGCCGCATTCCTCGCCCACTTTACGAACCTCATCCTTGAACAGCGCTTTAAGAGGCTCAATAAGCTTGAACTTAATATCCTCTGGCAAGCCGCCGACATTATGATGTGATTTGATGGTTTGAGCTGTAGCTGTGCCGCTCTCTACGATATCCGTGTAAAGCGTGCCTTGTGCCAAGAATTCATAGTCAGCCAATTTGTCCGACTCTTCTTGGAAGGAGTATATAAATTCATTACCGATAATTTTACGTTTTTGCTCGGGATCGTCTACACCTTTAAGTTTGCTTAGGAAACGTTCTTGCGCATCGATTTTGATAACCTGCATATCGAATTTGCCAACGAAAGTTTCCATAACGCCCTCTGCTTCTCCTTTGCGGAGCAAGCCGTGGTCGATGAACATACAAGTAAGCTGATCGCCGATTGCTTTGTGAAGCAGAATCGCTACAACAGAAGAATCTACACCGCCGGAAAGCGCGCATAGTACCTTTTTGTCGCCAACTTCATTACGAATATCTTGGATGGCATCCTCAATGAACGACTCCATCGTCCAATTGCCGTCGCAATCACAAACATTGTAAAGGAAGTTGCGAATCATTTCATTACCGAACTCCGAGTGACGAACCTCTGGGTGGAATTGAACGCCATAGAACTTCCGATCTCTGTCGCTCATTGCTGCGATTGGCGCATGATCCGTGCTTGCGTCTACTTGGAAGCCCGCTGGCAGTGTCACTACGTGATCGCCATGGCTCATCCAAACCGTTTGAACTTTATCAAGTCCGAACGAAATTTGGCTGCCTTCAACAAATTCAACCTCAGCTTTGCCGTACTCACGTTTGCCAGCGCGCTCTACTTTACCTTCAAGCATATGCGACATAAGCTGCATACCGTAGCAAATACCGAAAATTGGAATATTCAGCTCATAAATCGCAGGATCTACAAGCGGTGAATTTTCTTCATAAACGCTAGCCGGTCCTCCCGAGAATACGATACCCTTAGGCTGTAATTCACGGATCCGTTCTGCCGGCGTGTTATAAGGCAAAAGCTCGCTGTATACGCCCAAATCACGAATACGGCGTGCAATTAGTTGGTTATACTGTCCTCCAAAATCAAGAACAACGATGATTTCATTCTGTTTAGTCATTACCGAGCCTCCCTCAATAGATGTAGTAATTATATATAAGCCCCTTTGAGAGAGTCAAGGCGAATCAAAGGGAATCGCTTGGATAAATCAGTAAAAGGCTAAATTAAGGCGCATTTCTGCGCCCTAACTCGCCTAGTGCCCGCTCGATTATTTAGGTGTTTTAAGCGAAATATCACGTTTTTGCGACTTCTTATTCTTCTCGGCTGCTGATGCGGTTGCCTTGATCACCGTTTTTTTGTCCAGCACGCGAATGACACTGCGCAGTGCTGCCGGCTTCGGCGCTCCCGCCCAAATGCCGGGTGCCGCGAATTCCGCTTCCAAGGTCCAGCTCGTCAGCTGACGCAGCGCATCCTGCTGCTCTGCCGTAAGCGCCGGTTCTGCGGCGCTTGCGTATTCGCGCGCTGTTTGCAGCGGCGCGCGTTTTCCTATGCGCCGATGCAAAAGCGGTGCATGCGCTGCAACGACAGCGATAAAGCTGGCGCGCGGTGAGGCGGTATCGCCGCGGCCGCGTGCTTTGGCTTGGCGCGGCGACAGCTCGGCTGTGCCGACGAGCTCTGCGACGTCGGCATAGGCCGCGCCATAGCGGCGCAGTGCTAGTGCGAGGCGGAGCCGCTGGTGCTGCGCCGCAGCAACTGCAGCGGCAGCGAGCGCTAGCGCAGCTGCGCCTGCAAGGGCTACAGCGGCGGGCGATGCCGCCGCTGCGCTCTTGGCGGCGCTCTGCGCCGCTTGCGCGAGGGCGTTGCCTCCGCGCTTCACGGCATCGGCTGCCGCCTCTGCCCAAGCCGCGAGGCTCGCGAAGCCGCCCTCGCCAGAGCCTAATGCTCCGCTGGCTTTGCCCGCTCCGCTACCCACATCCGCTCCTCCTATCGCGGATGTACCGTTCCCGCCGTCTGCTAATCCGGCGGACGCTACTTCCTCTACGCCGCTGAATCCCGGCGTTGGATCAAAGGGCACCCAGCCTGCGCCCTTGAAGTAAACCTCAACCCAAGCATGCGCATCTGAACTGCGCACCTCATAATTAATCAGCTTAGCACTGGAACCAAGATCATTGCCGCCACTCAAGCTAACTGTACGGTCCCCAACCTCCGTGCCGGGGGTAAATCCCTTCACCCATCTAGCGGGAATGCCCTGCGACCGAAGCAGCACCACCATTGCGCTTGAGAAATGAACGCAATAGCCCTGACGCTGCTCGAATAAGAAATGGTCAACAAAGTCACTGCCCTCCGGCGGTACCGCGCTGTTCTCCAGCGTATAGGTGTAGCTGCCTTTCAAAAAGTTTTCAATTGCTTTTACACGGTCATATTGGCTCGTTACCCCGCCGCCTGCCACCTCAGCCGCTAATGCAATTACTCGGCTCGGCACCGTCGAAGGAAGCTGCAAATAAGGCTCAAGCTCCGCTTGAAGCTTCTCTTCGGCAACCATTGCTTCCTCATCCGTCGTGCCTTGATCTGTCGAAATATGATTATTCATTACTGAATCGTCGTTTAAAGCGCGTAACTGCGCCTCATCCGTCACCGCCAGCAGACTTTCAACGGTGTAACGCTCCAGCTTTGCATCCTCAGATTGTGCGTATAAGGAGTCTGTCTCCTTATTGTACACATAGCTGTTCAGCTTCCGACGCGGATCAGCAGCAATCAGCTCCGTTGCTTTGCCAAACAACCCTGATGAGAATAATGGCATAGCTGCTGTTGGATTTGACCAAACAACCGATTGACGAATAACTGGTCCTAGCTGCACATTTCCTGCCGCCGTCGCAGCATGTGCAACAGCAGTGCCATTGGAACTGCGAATCGGCATGAGTACGCCAGTGCTCTCATCCCCGCTCCAGCCCCGCCCATCATATATAGACTTTGATTCGCCGCGCCAATAAGCTTTAACCGTAGAGCTCCCTACGAAAACAACCGAATTATTTTGGCTCATTGAAGCGCCGAGCTCACTATCATCAAATCCATAGCCCGAAAAAGCTCTGCCTAGCCCCAAGCTAACCTTCTGTCCCATCACGCTAACAGAACTCTTGTCATTAGCGAGAGAGATGACAGCTCCTTCTAAACGATCCGTTATGGCGGATGTCCAATTCGGCGGCGGCATCGCACTGTCTCTCCCGTTCGCGAACAAAAGTCCGCAGCCGAGAATCGTCAAGATAACAAACGCAGACCCCGACAACCAGCGCATGTCCAATCCCTTCAGCTTGCCTAGACCGTTCTCAAAAATACGCTGTACTCTCGGAACGCTAACAATAGCGCCTAGCAGCAGCCCTTCCACAACCGCTCTCATCACTCCGCCGAGCACATCAAATCCCAGCCATATATGCAGCCCAATTAAATAGAGAATGGTAATGCAAGCAATGCTAAGAGCAGTTTGTCGCATCCATAGAAGTGCCTGAAGTGCCGGGGCCAGCATTGCCCAACCTGCAAATAGCAACAGTGTTCGAAGCTCCCCTGACATCGCCCAAAGACCATTTTCCATCATCAACAAAATATGATCCTTAAGCATCATCGGAAATTGAAAGAGCCACTGCAAATGGCTCTGCTCGGTGCCATTGTAAAGCCACATGAGACTTAGCACGCACAAAACGATATTCATGATGAGCGTAACAGCCACCGGCAGCCGGAATAAGCCTCCCAGCATGATGCAAGCAATCACAAGCAGCAGCGGGCCCGGATGATAGATGCCAGACCACTCACCATTCCCTACCCAAGGCAGCAGCCACTCTGCAAGCAGTCCGTACAGCAATATGCTCGTTATAAACCGGTATAGGAAGGACTCCTCTTGCGACTCCATCTGAGCCTTTGCAGTAACTCCCAAGGGGTTCTTCTCTCTAGAGCCAACCTTCGTACCTTCACTGCGATGCTTGTTCATTCATGCTCCCTCCTTCCTCAGTGTAAGGAAGAGCATTCATGCTCGTGGGAACATGCAGCCATGTTACCTTAACATCGCCTCTTTCCAGCCACTTCTGCTGCTCACGCATAGCAAAAGAAGGCACGCTGCTGCGTGTGACGATAAACAGCTCCATTCGACAGCCCTGCTCCGCAGCAAAGCCAGCCAGCTCGCCCCAGCTTCTGCCGCCTCTCCAGTCCGCCGTAAAGACGAGTATGGTTCCGCCTTGAGTCAGCACGTAATTGCCTTTGGCTAAACCTCCTGCAAGGGAGCCAGCACCCTCAGCTCGCAGCAAAGCCATTCTATGAAGCAGCTCAGAGACATTTTCTCCCTGCTCATTTACCCCGAATTCATTCTCACTGTTCCCTTGATTTTGCGATTGTGCTGTTTCTGTTTGCCCCCACAGCAGCGTAACTGCGCTGCCAAAAGCTGCTGCTTGCTGAACAGCAAGCGAAGCCCAGCCGACACAGGCGTCAAATAAACGATCATCACCGTCATAGGCCGCAGCCATGGTATCGACTGCAATGAAAGTTTTTAGAGGCTGCTCTAAGGAATGTACCTTTGTATGCAGACCTCTGCCCTTGGCTGCGCTTCGCCAGTCTAAGTGACGAAGCGAATCTCCTTCTCTATAAGGACGGTTATCCGGACCCAAGCCGGCGGCTCTCACAGCTGCTGTTATTTCCTCGCGTCCAGCTTCTCCGCGATAATCCAGTGCAGCTCCTGCTATCGGCATTCCTAATGAATGAGACGAAACAGCACCCTTTTGTCTCATAGGCTCCCAGTGCTCAGCGGATGGCAGGCCTGGCAAAACAACAAACTCTGATTGGGTTTCAATTTTACGATGAACAGCTGTTAGACCAAGCCAATCTCCTACCGTAATAGACACCGGGCCAAACGGATGACGTCCGCGACGCAGCTTATACAACGTGTAGTGAACAGTCGCTTCCTTCCGAAGCACAGGGAGCAGTACCTTTCGAAAGCCAATCCTGTGGTTTGATGCAGAACTGTCATTTACCGTTTCATCACGTACAGCCAGCCATACGAGCGGAATCAGATAAGAGCGCATCAACGTCAGCTGCACCTCAATGCAGCCGCCTTCCCGAGTGTCTTGACGTGATAAAACGCGTACTGCGCTAATACCTCCAGCAGCTATTACCGGTGCCATCCCGCTAATTGCGATAATGATGCTTAACACCACTGCTAGAAACCATTCTACTGCGCCTCCACGCAGCATTACGGCTGCCAAACTGCAGCCCCAACCTATAGCAATAAAGGACCATGCGACCCATCTTGTTCGGTAAATGCTGTTAAGCTGACTCTCATCCGACTTCAAAGTTTCTTTTTCTTGCAAAGACTTTGAATCAGCCTGCCCGCTAATATACGGATTATCAGTCAGCCCTTCCTGCTGAAGCCCCTCATCCTGCGAAAATAAATTCATTGGCGCTTCCTGCTTCCAAAGCCGCTTCCAGCTGCTGCTGGCAAAGGACATTCACGAATCGTTTGTCTAATAACGGCAGCCGCGTCTGCGCCGCTCGCAGCAGCGCTGTAACGAAGCGATAGTCGGTGAGGCAGAACCGCTTGGGACGTTGCCAGCAAATCATCAGGAATCGCATAGCAGCGGCCTTCTATGTAGGCATTTGCTTGCGAGGCTCTCAGCCAATCACGCAAAGCTCGCGGACTCAGCCCCAGCAGCACTTCGGGTGCGCGGCGCGTAGCATCAGCGACCTGAACCATATATTCCAGCAATGCAGGGTGCATATGCGTTTGTCTTGCCTCTGCCTGCATCTGGAGCCATTCCTCCGTCGCAATAACAGGTCTTAGCCGCTCGGGCTCAATACGATTGCCTCCCGCATATTGCTCTAGCATCCGTTTCTCTTCCACCGATCCGGGATAGCCAATGGTCAGCCTCATCATAAAGCGATCCAGTTGAGCCTCCGGCAGCGTATTCGTCCCCTCAAAGCTGAGCGGGTTCTGCGTCGCAATCAGCATAAAAGGAACCGGCAGTCTGCGGGTCTTCCCTTCTACCGTTACGCGTCTCTCTTCCATAGCCTCCAAAAGAGCAGATTGCGTGCGCGGAGAGGTCCGATTAATCTCATCTGCGAGCACGACGTTTCCCATAATAGGACCGGGACGATAAACGAGCTCACTCGTACGAGCATCCAGCACAACACCTCCGACAATATCAGCCGGCATCATATCAGATGTAAACTGAATTCTTTTAAAATCGCCTCCGACAGCTCTAGCGAATGCTTGCGCAAGCAAAGTTTTGCCTACACCCGGCACATCCTCCAGCAGCACATGGCCGCCAGCCAACAATGCGGTCAGTGTATTTTTAATCACATCCTGCTTGCCTAGCAATACACTCTCTACCTTCACTAGCAATCGATGCAGCAGCACCTGCGGTGCTTCCGGCCAATGACTATAACGATCTTCTTTCGCTTCATCTGAGAATTGGGGAGTAATCATCGTATAATTCGCCTCCTGAAAAATAAATCTATCTATTTTTCAGTTTCCCCAGCTTTCTCTCACTTTAGACCTGCTAGAAACTCTTTCTATAGCTACGTTAACCAAATTTCGCGCTGCTGATCGTTATATACGAAGCTAGTAATGCTAATACCGATTTTTTGTAGCGTGGCGCGTATCGGAATAACGGTTTCGGTTATTTTCAAATCTGCAAGCTCTCCAATCCATTCCACTAGCCGCAACTTGGACACCTCTATGGCGCCTTTGTTCAATCTATACTCACCCGGTTTAAGCTCCAATTTCCCCTCGCCGCGATGTAAAATGAGAGAAGGCTGCTCCTTCAGCATGGCCTTTTCGCTAAGCTTCTCAGAAAACACTGCAAGCTGCTTGGCTTGTTTGTCCGTAACCTTTGCCCTTTCCCACTTTAAGCTGTCAGCAACACGGAACTGAATAGGTTCTATTTTTTCAGTCAGCGGAGCAAAGGTATAGCCTTTTTCCTTATAATATTTAATAATTGCAGGCAAAGCTTTAACCGATTCCTCATGACCGGTGCCGTCATGCATCAGCACAACAAGCTTATTAACGAGGCTCGAACCTTTGATCATGGTCAAAATTTCCGAAGCAGGAACATTTTTTCTTTTGGAGTCGCCGCTGTCCACGTTCCAGTCATGCACCTGATAGCCTGCTGCAGCCATCGCGTTGAAATAGCCTTGATCAAAATTTCGATACGTACCGCCCGGCGCTCGAAAAAGGTTTGTTTTGATGCCAACTGTCTCATAGATCGCCTCATCGGTTTTCATCACTTGATTGGAGAACTCAGCAAAACTGCCGTATACGCTAGCATATTTATGATTAAACGTATGATTGCCCATGAAATGACCAGCCTCGATAATCCGTTTCGACAATTTCGGTTGCTTCAGCACCTGCTCTCCCAGAACAAAAAACGTCGCCTTAATGTTTTCCTTCTCCAATATTTCCAGCACTTGCTCTGTGTTTTTGCTAGGCCCATCGTCAAAGGTTAAATAAACAATCTTTTCTTTCTCTTTCGAAAGCTTCGTTTCATCTCTATTATTTTGTACTTTAGAGGATGCGTTAATAGGCTTATTAGACTCCAATTGATCATCCAGTTCATAGGATAGTTGATTGTTTTGCCCCACTATCCGCCCTTCTGCATAGGTAATAGCACTCGCAAGCAGAGGTTCTTTTTCAGAAACAGAAAAAATAGTAGGAGCAGATTTTGCCTCTACCTTATCTAATTCTCGCAACATATCTCCCTTATACGCCGCAGGTCCTCCTGCTCCAAATTGGAATAAACCAAACCATATAACGATTGCACAAACCGCTGCTCGCAACATTTTTTGCCGCATTACTTCTGCCACCCTTCTCTAACTTCCAATATTCCAGCGTCCATTCTGGTAACTGATAAATTATATGAGTGGTCTCTCTAGTAAATGTCTTACACTAACAAATTCTATTTATTTTCCTTTTATCTCATCTCATAGGATCAATAATGTTTCCGTACTGAATTAATATTGGTTCAGTATGAGTTCAGTACTAGTTCAGTACTAGTTCAGTACTAGTTCAGTACTAGTTCAGTACTGGTTCAATCTTGGTTTAGTAGTGGTTTTATATTGGTTTTATATTGGTTTTATATTAGTTCAATAATGTTTCCTTACCGGTTCAATAATGTTTCAGAATCCGTTTATTAGAGTGTGTTCCTTCCACTAACCTAGCTTTTTTAGTATCACTTTTAGAAACTAATTAGAATTTTCCCGCATGAGTTCGCTCATTAGTGGCAGTTTTTGAAACTAACCTTCCTATTTCCACTTCAATCTCTCTAATTTGTGCCATTAATTTCAATATACGAAACTATTACATCAAATAAAAAATTCAAATTTCATTTAGCTGCAAGATCTGAAACTAACCAGTAGTTGACTTAGTGTCCCCACCATTTTGTTGTCAACGTTTTATTTTTCAATTTATGCGACGGTTGTTTATCACTTAACCAGTTCAATTACGCGACAAAACAAATGTAATGTTCCAACACAGTTCAATAGAGAGTCTTCCATCCACTAACCTAGCTTTTTTAGTATCACTTTTAGAAACTAATTAGAATTTTCCCGCATGAGTTCGCTCATTAGTGGCAGTTTTTGAAACTAATCTTCCTATTTCCACTTCAATCTCTCTAATTTGTGCCATTAATTTCAATATACGAAACTATTACATCAAATAAAAAATTCAAATTTCATTTAGCTGCAAGATCTGAAACTAACCAGTAGTTGACTTAGTGTCCCCACCGTTGTGCTGTCATAGTTTTATAGATTTATGCGAGAAAACAATTAGTTACTGGTTGGGTAAGGTGGTTTGTTGGTTTGTTGGTTTGTTGGTTTGTTGGTTTGTTGGTTTGTTGGTTTGTTGGTTTGTTGGTTTGTTGGTTTGTTGGTTTGTTGGTTTGTTGGTTTGTTGGTTTG